>JAHIVH010000065.1 GCA_018816735.1 Pseudomonadota bacterium
AAACGTAAACAACGGAATGGCGATAATGCCGGGGAGGTTAGCCACTCTTCCGATTTCGATAATGATCACATTTGTGGATGTGTGTATACTTGAAAAAAAATACAGCCCAAGCCCGCCGATGATTGAAAACAAAGGTGTACCAATGGACACGCCAAATAAAACCAATAAGACAAATACCAGCGTAATCATTCCTTCAATCATCATTCAACCATTAAGTCTTTGTTAAAATTAACGTTTTTTATCTGGAGAAGGCTACGGAACATCGTGATCATATTACAAAGTGTTTCTAAGTACGACCTGACCGAATGCAATACTGATCATGGTAATCACGCTTATACAAATCAGCCATTTCTCCATGCTGGCGATATGGCCATCCACCATTTCCAAAATATCTGTAAGTTTCTTCATTTTGAGGACCGGTATTTTGCCAAGAGACTTAAAATTTCATCCAGGGTTTCTCTGGGGAATTCTTTTCCTGCCAATTTATCCCAGATCGGTCTTGTCAGGTCTTTCATTTTTGAAATTTCTGACTCAGGCAACTGGATTTCTTTGACGCCATATTTGATCATGGCATCATAGCACTGTGTATTCGTCTTTCTGACAAACTGGTTAAATTCTATTTCCTTTTTTTCTTTTATAATTACCTGATCAATCTCTGTTCTATAATTTTCAGGGAGTTGATTCCAAGACTCCAGTTTAACGGCAACGAGAACAGGCATATAACGGATTTTTGCAGGTATCACGTATTTAGTGACGGTATAGAGTTGGGTGCCCACCCAAATTATGGAAGGCGCGATCACCAGATCGCCCACATCTGATCTGACGTTGGGAACCGTGTCCGGTATGGAGATTGGAATGGGGCTGGCGCCAAAGGCTTGAAAAATGGCGATCTCAATTGATCCGGAGAGGCTCAACGTTTTACATTTTCTAAAGTCCTCTACGGTTCTTATTTCTACTTTTGTCGAATACATCTGGTCAAAATCCTGATCCCCCCAAATCAACATTTTATATCCATTTTTTTCGCAGAGCTTAGAAAACTTGTCTCTCATTTTACTTCTGATGAAGTCAACCTCATCATAGTCATTGAACAGATAAGGCAGGGTCAACACAGACATTTCCGGGCAGACCATCAGAACACTGCCACCTGACAATCCCGCACCATCCAGCTGACCGATTCTTATTTTTGAGATGCAGTCTTCATCGTCCCCCATGGTCCCCCCCCAATAAACATCTATTTGGAAGTCGCCATGGGTCCGTTTAGCGAGTTCTTGGAAAAGTTCATTTTTAACATACACTGCCCAGCCCACGCCATCCGGCGCCAACGTGGCTATTTTCCAGGTGTATTTGACTTCTGTTTCGCATAACCCGGAAGAACCATATGTCAAACTCATGCCAAATACTGCCAAGACAAATAAATTGATTAATCTTTTCATGACGTTTTTCCTTTTATCTCTCTGCATGAAAATAGCATTTGCCACATTTTTTTCCATAAAGCGCATTAAATACTTCAGACGCTGTACCTTGAATCTGCGGCAAACGTTATGCATGCATCATTCAGGTCATACCAACCTACAATTCTTCATTCAGGCGATACTCGGTTTTCGCGGTTCACATATGATCCCTATAATCATTCTCAAGAAATGGAGGTATTGACTCTCCGTTTAGTTGTATCGATCCCCAGCAGCCGTCCCAGGTTGCCGCTGAATATTTTAACCCGGTCTTCTTCCGTGATGGCCGGATAGCCGTATCCTTTCTGAAGATCATCGGGGATTTGAAAATCACGAAATCCAAGCGTTGCCGCCCGAATTTGAACAGGATAACCGGCATAGTCGGTTCCCCAGATAATTTTATCCGGCCCGACCCATCGCAACGCTTCCCCGATTATTTTGGCAAATTTTCTGGGAGCAGTCACCGCCCAGGGCACAAGAAGACTCAGGCAGACATAAAGATTCGGATGCCCCATGGCAACCATGTTGAGTTGATCACAAAAGGGATAGCCCATATGAAAGGCGATAATCTTAAGCTCCGGAAAGTCGCGGCATACATCGTCCAGAAATATCGGATTGGCATATTTGCTGGCCTGTGGCGGACACCAGGACATACCGGTATGGATATCCAGGACAATCCCCAATTCTTCGGCTTTTTTGTAAAAGGGCCACAGGTCGGGATCATTGATATAGGTGTCTTCGGTGCAGAGATATTTGAATATCTTCGCCCCTTTTTCTTTGGCCCAGTACTCCATTTCCCAAATGGCGTTTTTAACTCCCCGGTGCTTGATGGGCGACATATTCGGCTGATACATGAAACGATCCGGATTGGATTCGACAATTTTTCCCATTTCACCGTTCGTGCAGAACCGTCCGCTGTTACCGCATGTGTCCATGCAGGATTCCGGGAGAAGACAGGCAATATCCACACCGTACTTGTCCATTGCCCGCAACAGAATATCCGGATCCCCGTTTTTTTCTACCTCCCAATCCTCCAGCCCGTCATACCCGTCTTCGGGTGTTCCCAGAAACAGAGGGCGTGAAATGTTTGCAATCGCTTTCCACCACATCTGGTATCCCGGAAAATAGCTGTATGCTGAACCATCGCCGATTAAATGGGGTTCCGGGTCGATTTTAAAATAGTCATCTTTTTCGGTGGGGGGACGTTTTAAGTCAGTCGTCACTGATTCTGCTTTTTTTTTGAAGGAGTCTTTATCATTTATGTTAACTTCGTTTGTCATCACATAGCCTCACTTTATTGCGCGTAATTATTCAACTGTAACGGCTTTAATCATCTCCTCTTCGGTGTATTCCCAAATTTCCGATGGATTTTTTTCCGTCAGTTCCTGGACTTCATGCCACACTTTCTGTTTGATGGGAAGAATCGGCCGTTTCATGTATTCATCAATAAACTCCTCTTGTCCGGTTCTTGGATTGCGAACGCAGCGAACCGGAAGCATGGCGACAAACCGTAAAATGCATCCCCTATTGCAACGCGTGCATTTGATAATATCATCAAACCGACGGTTCATGACTTTGTTGACCCAGTCCGGATCGCAAATCTGCTGTCGGCCCTGCTGTACAATATCGGCCTTGCCGTTTTTCAATACATCCACGACATTTTCCGGATTGTGAACCGAAGGACACATCACCGGAATCGTTACCGCCGCTTTTATAATGGCTGCTTTATCAATCACCTGGCCTTCCGTGTTGGGTAGAAAATCACTCATGGCTTCATAGGAACCATGGGAAAGGTTAATAAAATCAGCGCCCTCTTCTTGACATCGTTTGGCCATTTTAGCCGCTGTCTCTGCGGTATACCCGCCGGGTAGATCTTCGGCGGCGCTGAAACGAACACCCACCGGATAGTCAGGGCCGACCGCTCGCCTGGCTGATCGAATCAATTCCAGCATAAACCGGATCCTGTTTTCAAAGCTGCCGCCATATTCATCTTTTCGCTGGTTAGACCGCTCAGACAAAAAGGTATGCACGAGATAACCGTGGCAGGCATGAACTTCTACCCCGTCGTAGCCGCACAATTTAGCAACTTTAGCTCCCGTACCCATATCTTTTACGAGTATGTTGATTTCCTCTTTAGTGATTTCTCTTGGCGTTTGCCCTACCAGATGTAGCATGGGGATTTTTTGTGCAAATTCCAAAAATTTATCAAAATCAGATAAAGGGGGTATGTCACCATGATATCCTGCCAGGCGGGCACCGGCTTTTATAACGTCATCGGTTACACCATTGATCATCTTTTCGATCTGCGATTCCCAAGGTATGGCGGAAGCGGCAACGATACCCGCAGCGCCAAGATCGTTGCTACCCTGTCGGCCCGGTCCCGTAAACAGTTGTGCAAAAATTTTCGCCCCAAAACTTTTGACATGTTCCACAAAATTGGACTGTGTGGGGACATATTTGTAGTTGGTGAGAAAGGGGTTATTGTACTTCCTGTATGTATCGGCAATGGGGTGTTCCGAAACCGCCTGGGCCTCGGTGATGATCAATCCGGTTCCGCCTTTAGCTCTGGCCGCATAGTAGGCCATCTGCTGACGGCTCATATAATGGTCCGGGTCCGTGAAATTACAATTCATCGGTGACATTGCAATTCGATTTTTAATTTCCAGTTTGTTGATTGTGATCGGCTGGAAAATGGGACTGATGTCAAGATCTTTTGAAGCTTTAGACATGTTAGACTCCTTTTTTGTGAAAATGTTTTTGTTAAGATTAAACTCGTCTCTGGTTTAAGCCGTACGGTAATGATCGGCCTTGTGTCATCTCCCTCTAAGCCCAGGATTTGGGCAACCCCTGGTACTGCATCATCATATTTTTACTCATTTCATTGGAAATCGGTGAAAACTGAAGTTGGTAAGCATCCCTCAAATACCGCTGCATGGGGTATTCGGAACAGATGCCGTAACCGCCCAGAATCTCCGCGCCGAACCGACCGGCATGAAGGGCGCCTTCGGAGGCGACCAGTTTGGCCATGGTGGCTTCCATGTGGTATGGCTTTCCCTGATCACAGAGCCAGGCTGACTTGTAGGTCAGGTTCCGCGAGTTCTCCAGATTGATATACATGTCCGCCATATAGTGCTGAAGGATCTGGAACCGGCTGATGGGACCGCTAAACGCATGCCGTTGTTTGGCATACAAGAAGGCATCTTCATAGGCGGCAGCCATGAGACCCACGCCCATCATGGCACAGCCAATCCTCTCGGGATTCAAAACGACCAAACTCTCGTACCAGCCGTTTCCCCTGGTACCCAGAAGGTTTTCTTTTGGCACTTCCACATTACTGAACGTGATGCCCACCGAATCGCAGTGGTGACAGCTGATCTTGGGAACTTTCGTAATGGTGATGCCTTTGGATTTGGACGGAATCATGAGGACGGAAAGGGATTGGGACGGCTTTTTGTCTTTTTCCGTCCGGCACATGGTGATCATGTAATCAGACACATGGGCGGCGGTGATGAAGACCTTCTCACCATTCACCACAAAGCGGTCGTTTTTTTCAATTGCCTCGGTCTTGACTGAACCCAAAATATCTGTTCCCCCGGAGGGTTCCGTCAGAGCCATACACATCTTCAATTTTCCTTCACTCAGAAGAGGAAGATAGGTTTCCTTCTGCGCTTTGGTCCCCAGTTCGTTGATGAACCGGGTGCCAAACCCCACGGTGGTTCCGATGGCCAAGGCCACAGACATGGAGGCCTTGCAGATCTCTTCAAAAGCAACCATGCCGTCCACCATGCTCATGCTTTCGCCACCATATTCTTTAGGGATATTGGACTGGAACATCCCGATGTCAACGAACTTCTGCCAGAGCTCATCCGGTGGGAAATCTACATTCTCGTCCATCCATCGGACATAGTCTTTGTTCAATTCCTTTTTGCAGAAGTGTTGCATCTCTTTCTGAATCATTTTCTGTTCTTTGGTTAAATCAAAATCCATATAAATCACTCCTTATTTGGCATCTGATGCCTTGTTCATTTCTTTCTGAATGCTTGTCAACTGATATGGGTCTTTTCGGAATTCATCCATGATTGCCTGGATATCCGGTGAATAGATCAGCCACTGGATGGCGTTACGCTCCATAGCCAGCGCTGTCTCCAAGCTTCCGCACTCTTCTGATTTGGCCATGACTTCTTTGGCCATGCGGAGGGCGATCGGTTTCTTCGTACTGATGTTGGCCACGACCGCCTGAAACTTCTCCTCAAATTCGTCATCCGGAAAAACATTCGTCAGCAAACCCATGTCATACACCTGACGGGCCGTATAATCTTTCCGGCCGCTGTAGATGATTTCCCTTGCCCTGAAGACCGGTATGCTTCCACGATTCGGGCGGTCCCCCCCCATCCGGGGAGTATACCCATATTGATCTCCGTGGTACCGATTTTGGCAGATTCCTTGGCATACAGAAGGTCGCAAGCAAGCGCCAGTTCAAGACCGCCTGCCAGGCAATGACCATCGATTTTACCGATAATGACTTTTCCGCAACTGGACATGGCCCGGCTGATATCCAGGCCTTCATGGGCAAGCCAGTTCAAAGAATTTTCATGCACGGCAAGGGAAGGAAAAATGGAAAGATCCCCGCCGGTGCAAAATGCTTTTCCTGCACCTTCGAAAACAACGACGCCTACTTCCGGAACATCTCGTATTTTACGAAACGCATCCAGAAGTTCTGCTGCCATCTGCCGGTTGATGGCGTTATATTTATCCGGACGATTCATGGTGATGGTGCAGACGGGACCGTTAATTTTGGTTATGATGGTTCCATAATCATTCATACGCATACCCCCCTGTTATTTTCCAACCGGTCTGAAATAAGGGAGATAAAAATCATCATTCAGTTTGCGAAAGACGACTTCCACTTTCATATCGATTTTGATGTCCTCGGGTTTGCAATCGACGATCCGGGTCATCAATCGAACACCTTCTTCAAGGTCCACATAGGCGATTGTATATGGGATATCTTCCCAGAACCGGGGCTCCACCATATCGTAGGCGGTTGAGAACATGTAAACGCTTGCTTTTCCGCTGGCTTCAATCCAGTCCAGGTTTTTGGACCAGCATTCTGGACAAATTTTCCGCGGGTAAAAAATATTCGTGTCGCAATCCTTGCAATGTTGAACAAGAAGCTTTCCTTCTTTCGCCCCTTCCCAGAATTTCTTTGACCAGGGCTGTGTCTCCGGCAATGGCCGAGACATATCAAAATTAATATTTTCCGGAATATCCATTATATTTCCCTCCCCCAGACCGTGCCGATATTGTTAAACCCGGAACCGCCTGCTGTATTCTGATAAACAAACTTACAATTTTTAACCTGTCTTTCACCTGCTTTACCCATTAATTGGCGTGCGGTTTCCACATACATGGCCGTGCTGACGCCTGAGCCTGTGTGGCCGCGTCCGGGCGCATCGCCTATGGTGGACCAGGGAATATCACCGCCAAAAGACATTCTGCCGTCGTAAAAGTATTTGGCGCCTTCACCGATGGGGGCTACGCCCAGGGCTTCCGCCATGACCGGGTGGTTCATGGGGTAGGCCATGTAGATATTCCAAAGGTCGATATCTTCTTTGGTAACGCCCGCTTCCGCCATCGACTCCATACCGGTTAGCATGAGGCCTTCTGCAACCTTGTGAAAATCGCGTAATATGGGCGTACCACTGAAATACCGTACCGATTCTCCCAGTTTATAGGCAGCCGGTTTGTTCATTTTTTTGGCATCTTCTGCTGAAACCACCACCATGGCGCTGCCCCCATCACATAGGATATTGCTTTCCCGTTTATGAAGTGGGGTATTCAGCAAGGATGATGAAAAGACCTTTTCAGGACTGGGCACATCTTTCTGATAGAAAAAAGAATTGGGATCTCTGGATGACCAGCTTCGAAGGGCGGTGACCACAGACGCCATGTGCTCCGGTTTGGCACCGGTTTCGTGCATGTACCGGTTGGCCATCATTCCCATCAGGATATTATAGGTGGTGCCGAACGGATACTCCCACTGCATGTCGACACCGGCTTTGGCGAAAAAATTAATCAGTTCTTCGGGTTTTACCGTGGAATGAACGGTAACATGTGGAATCAGCACCGCCCTGGCAATGCCGGAGGTGATATATTGCTCCGCAAGCCTTAAACAGTTACTCGTGCTCGCTCCGCCTGCATTGCAGACACAGTTATCTTTACATCCTTTTAATCCCAATTCTTCCGGCAGCTTGCCGAATGACAGTTCGGCTGATAGTTTGGCCTGGGCCTGAGGTGCAACGTTAATGACTCCCTCTATATCGTTTTTATCCAATCCCGAATCTCTGATCGCTTCTGTACATACATCATAGAGTATGTCCCACCGGGTCCTCTCGGGCATGATTCGCGTCGGCACTTCTCCGATGCCGACGATTGCCAGTTTGCC
>JAHIVH010000005.1 GCA_018816735.1 Pseudomonadota bacterium
AGTGGGTTGATTGCAGCATATACTCGCCGTTCAGTCCCGTCCCCAGGCGGCCTGGAGCTTTTATGGCTCCTGACCACCTGGGGACGAGACTGAACTCATGCCTCTTTCATTCGAGGCGACAACTATCCTGACACAGGGGGGAAGCGATTATCGATTTTGTACAAATATAGCGTTACTCCTATTGCAGGAACTTCTTTCTGTAGGCGGTCGGTGTCAGTTGTGTAATTTTTTTAAAGAGTTGGCTGAAAGAAGCCGGGTCTGAGTAGCCAACACGTTCCATGATGCTGTCCATGTTTAAATCGGATGTTTCGAGAAGACTTTTTGCTGCTTCAATTTTGATTCTTTGGAGATATTTGGTCGGGGATACTCCTGTCGCTTTAGCAAACCGCCTGATAAACGTGCGATAACTCACCGCGTGATGACTGGCCATTTTTTTTATATCGATCTTGTTTTGAAAATGTTTATTCAGATAAAGCTGGACATTTGCAATCATGTTATCCGAATGGTCAAATACAGGATTGTGCATTGCATACTGGGCCTGGGAACGCTTATTTACATCGATAAGCATCATTTTTGAATAGGTCAGTGCCAATTGACTTCCTGCTGTCTTTTTTATGATTGCATGGATCAGGTTAAAGAAGGATGTGGCTGCTCCTGCAGTAATAATACGGTTATGTTCAACAAGCATCTGATCGATATTTAGTTTTACTTTCGGATAATGTTTTCGATAAAAATCATCCAGCCACCAGCTTGTTGTTGTTGTGATATTGTCAAGGAGTTTGGCCTCGGCCAAAAGGACCGTTCCGCTGCAAGCGGCACAGACAATGGCTTCACTTTCATACTGCCGCCGCAGCCAATTCACACTTTTCTCTGAGTTTTGAACTTTTTCAACCAGTTCAGCTATATTCCGGTAAATAAACCCTGCGGCAATGACGATGTCGGCTTTTTCAAAGGGTTTTAAACCATTATTTATACTGACATCCAGACCATTGCAATATGTTCCGGAAATTTTGTCTGGAGCAACAATTTTCAATTCAAACATGGGAGGCGTTCCAGGTGACTGCATATTACAAAGAATATTTGCAGTCGAGAAGAGGTCTATCGCAGTGCAAATATTTGGCATTGATGAGATATCTGTTGCTAAAAGGTAAATTTTTTTCATTTGCTTCCCTGTGTCATTTATGACAATAAACCAGGAACTATGCCAATTGAATAATGATATGTCAATCTTTAATGTTTTTTTCTGTTGAGCCTGAAATGTTCTGAATTAGGTGTTTTCATTTCGGACTTTCAAAACCCCTAAAAATCAAAAATCCTAATTTCCCGGCATCCACACGAATTAATCTATTTTAGGTTTCGGGAGCTAACGTAGAGGTCGGAGAAAAAAGTGAAAATTTATATGAGGGCCCATTTGGCATGGACGGGCACCCTCTGGGGAAAAATGGCGGAAACATAACTTGAAAATGGGAAAAAATATAGGGGCCAAGTCTACCGCTGAATCTTGGTTTATGAGTAATAGTCAGATGAAACCAATTTATAGTCATTCAATCCGATTTCGTCGTAAACCCAAAAGAAGGGCAAATTTTTTTTTACATTGCCATAAACGAACACATCATGCATCGAATCGCTCTATCAACATTAGTTGTTGTAATCACAATTTTATGCATGAACTGTGGAGAATACAGTGGCTCTGATTCTTCAGTCGGCAGTATGACGGAAAATCACCTGAAAAAGCGATCCGCCACCTGCCAATCAGTCGGGGAACCTGCATGCCATCAGGGTCGCACCAAATTAACATCTTGAAAATATAGAAAATGATGGTAATAAATAGTATAAAATAGCAACTGGTTTTGGAGCGGGTATGGGACGAAAAGAAGAAGTCTGTGGCGCCATTTCTGGTGGAATTCTCGTGATAGGGTCAAAACATGGGAGAGGCGAAAAAGAAGAACGCGCAGCCATGGAACTGTGCTACAAAAAAACACAAATCCTCATGGATAAGTTCACAGAAAGACACGGAACTTATATTTGCCGACAATTGTTGAATGGCTGTGAACTGACAACGAGGGAAGGCCAGTTATATTTTAAGGAAAATGATCTTCTGATAAAAACATGTGTTCCTTGTGTACAGAGTGTTATCGAAATACTATATGAAATAATATGAATACGGAACAACGTATTTCACGCACATCACTATGGCCGGCGGCTTTTTTGAATGCTGAATTTATAAGGCCGTTGTGACTGGTGAATTTATCGTTATAGCCCAAAAGAACAGACAGCATGGAACCGAGAATTGAAATATTAAAACCAAAAAAGTTAGTTGGCATTCACATGGGAATGTCCCTGTCAAATAATAAAACAAGAGAGCTCTGGCAACAGTTCATGCCAAGGCGGGCCGAGGTAAAAAACAGGTTGACCGCTGACTTTATTTCCATGCAAAAATATGGTGAAAACTGGAATTTTTCTCCGGATGCTCTGTTTGAAAAGTGGGCAACAGTGGAAGTATCATCTTTTGCAGAAGTCCCCCCCAAAATGGAGACATATTTGTTGCAAGGGGGAAAGTATGCTGTGTTCATTCACTGCGGCCCTGCGAGTGCTGCAGCTGAAACGATGCAGTACATTTTTGGACAGTGGTTACCACAATCTTTATATATTCTTGATAGCCGAGAACACTTTGAAGTACTGCCAGAAAGGTATAGTCCTGTTGATCCAAACGCGACAGAGGAGATCTGGGTTCCGGTCAGGGTGTGAGTTATAACCCTGCAGTCCAAGGGATGGCAAGGGCCGGGCCACAACGAAAAGAATTGCTTTAACACATTATTTTTAACAAAGGTCTGCAGAATCCATTGATGCTTCTGACCGGGCCTGTTATCGCGCCTATCAAAGGCCTGCGTATCTTGCAGAATGAAAATCCCAGTCGGGAGGTCATCAATAAGGAATCTTATATGATTATAATCAAAATTATTTTACCGGGCTCCGGATGGATGTGCATGGCAAAAAATATCTGCTGGGAATGGGAATAGATCTGACTGGACGTAAAAAAACAGAAGAAGCACTCAGGCAAAGCGAAGAGAAATATCGCGCTATTTTTGAAAATGCGGTAGAGGGCATTTTTCAGACCACACCAAAGGGGCGTTTTGTAAGCGCGAATCCTGCAATGGCTGTCATGCTCGGATATGATTCTGTGGCTGAAATGATTGCGCAGGTTCAGGATGTCGGTACAGAAGTATACACAATGAATGAAATACGTCAGACGTTTATCAATTTACTGAAGAAGAACCAGATTGTTTCCAATTTTGAGATTCAATTCCGGCGAAAGGATGGGCGTAGGATATGGGTATCCCTGCATGCACGGCCTGTTTGTGATAAGAAAGGGCAGCTTCACCTGATAGAAGGCATTGTTACTGATATTACCGAACGAAAACATCAAACCGAAGCCCTGGAAGCCCGTGAAGCGTATTTGCGGGAGGAAAACATCCGTCTACGGTCCCATATAAAAGACCGTTACAGGTTCGGCGATATCATAGGAAAAAGCCATGCGATGCAAAACGTATATGAACTGATATTGAAAGCATCGGCAAGCGATGCCAATGTGATTATTTACGGAGAGACCGGCACAGGAAAAGAACTGATCGCCAGGGCCATTCATAAAATGAGTGACCGTAAGTCTGGCCGTTTTGTGCCGGTAAACTGTGGTGCGATTCCGGAAAATCTTTTGGAAAGTGAGTTTTTCGGATATCGGAAAGGCGCTTTTACAGGTGCGTATACAGACAAAAAAGGATTTTTGGACCTTGCAGATGGCGGCACACTTTTCCTGGATGAATTGGGTGAAATTGATTTGAATATCCAGGTTAAATTATTACGGGCTATTGAAGGGGGCGGGTTTACGCCAATTGGCTCCCAACAGAATAAACGGCTGAATTTTCGTATCATTGCTGCAACGAATCGCAATTTGAAGGAATTTGTAACAAAAGGACTGATGCGGGAGGATTTCTACTATCGAATTCATATTATTCCGATAGACCTGCCGCCTTTACGGAAAAGGAAAGAAGACATCCCCCTTTTAATTGAGCATTTTTTTAAGATACATCAAGCAAAAATCCGTAAAAATCCACCACTGACCGGTGCCATGCTGGAAGCCATGCTCAAGCATGACTGGCCGGGCAATGTTCGTGAATTACAGAATGTCATTCATCGCTATTTTACATTGAACCAACTTGATCTGATGAATCCGGATGATCTGGAAACGTCTTCCCCAAAAAGCTTGCCCAGAACGGTTTCAGAATCGGGTTCTACGGATTATCAGACAGTCATGGATGATTTTGAAAAAAAAATATTTATTTCGATCCTGGAACAGCATCGATGGAACCGGAAAAAAGCCGCATCCCTGATGGGGCTTCCCCTAAGAACTTTCTACCGTAAAATGAAGAAACATGACCTTGTTCGGCATAAATAGTGCCATATGTGGCAATATATTTAAATTGAAGTAATATTAAATAGTTAGATGGTATATCCCAATCCTATAATGCCAATAGTGGCACTATAATGAGTCTTATATTGGAAACTCTCCAATTTTTAAAAAAAATACACTATAAAATCAATATCTTAACAAAATACATGTTTTGGCATGTGATTTGCTAAACCTTCGGTATTCTTCAAACAGGTGCTCAATAAAAAAAAGACAGGAGAGATGAATCATGACAGAATCCAAAAAGTTCGACTATGATTATATCGTCATAGGATCGGGTTTTGGCGGCAGCGTATCCGCCTTGCGTTTGTCTGAAAAAGGTTACAAAGTGGGGTTATTGGAAAAAGGCAAGTGGTGGCAGAAGGAAGATTTCCCCAAAACAAACTGGAATTTAAAGAAATATTTGTGGTTGCCGCAGCTTGGCTGTTACGGATATCAGATGTTGACCCAGCTCAAGCATGTTCTGATTTTCCACGGCGGGGGGGTGGGGGGAGGCAGTCTGGTTTATGCGAATCAACTGCTGATTCCGCCGGATGACGTTTTTAGCCAGCCCGAATGGGGGCCTGGTGACTGGAAGTCCAAATTGTTACCCCATTATGAAACCGCCCAAAAAATGTTGGGGGCAAACCCCAGTCCCCAGGTCGGCATTGCCGATAAATACCTCCAGGAGGTCGGGCGTGAATTACGTCAAAAAGACACCTTTCATAAAAATGATGTGGGCATTTTTTTTGGACTACCGGATAAAACCGTTCCTGATCCATACTTTGGTGGCAGAGGGCCGGAACGAACGGGTTGCACTTTCTGCGGCGCTTGCATGGTGGGCTGCCCGGTTGGCGCTAAAAATACACTGGATAAAAATTATTTGCATCTGGCGCAGGAACTGGGGGCTGAAATCATTCCGGAAACCGAGGTAACCGGGGTTCGCCCTTTAAATGGGGGATATGAAGTACTCACCCAAAAGGCTACTGGAATACGTCACCCCGAAAAATCGTTTCGTGCCCGTGGTGTTGTTTTCAGCGGGGGTGTCCTGGGCTCGGTGAAACTGTTGATGAAATGCAAGGAGGAAGGATTACTGCCCAAACTGTCGGATCAGATAGGGAATCATGTTCGCACAAACTCTGAGGCCCTTCTTGCGGTAAAATCAAGAGACAAAACCATTGACTGGAACGATCAGATCGCCATTACATCGGGTATTTACCCGAATCTTTATGTGGCAGACGGGTCTGTTGTCCCGGCCAATCTTGGTGTAAACCCGAGCCTGACCATAACAGCGCTGTCTGAACATATCATGTCTCAGGTGGTTGAAAAAAAGACCGAATAGCATTCCGAAGCCAATGGATGTCATTGCGAAGCCGCTGATCAGGTATGAACGTGTTAAATTCGTCCTTGACATCCTTTTAACCCTCCAATATATTTCCATGCTGAATTGAACCGCATTTAGCGTCCGCCTTCTATATGAGTAGCATAATCAAAAATAAATGAATTCAATATCCAACCCTATTCAAGAACATGAAAAAGTCAATCTTGGCCGGCGCAGATTTTGTCAGCAAACACTTGTTGGTGCTGCGGGATTAATCACTGCACCGTTTTACAGCTGTTCGACACAAAAGTCAGAATCAAATCAAACCAACATTTTGCTTATTGTATCCGATGATTTGGGGCTGCAAACCGGGTGTTATGGCGATTCAATTGCGACAACACCTAACCTGGACAAGCTGGCTGAAGAGGGGGTTTGTTTTCAAAATGCATTTGTGACGCATTCTTCGTGCAGTCCTTCCCGAAGCAGTATTTTAACAGGTCTTTATCCTCATCAAAATGGACAGATTGGTTTGGCTCATCTGGGTTATGCAATGCATAGCTCGTTTCCGACGATGCCTGCCATCCTGAAGAAAGCTGGGTATACTACCGGTATTATAGGTAAATTACATGTCATAGCCCCAAAAGACATTTTTAAGTTTGATTGGGGGGCTGTTTCGGATTACAGTGCACCGAACCAGATCATTACGCCGGATACCGGAGATATGAAAGATACACGGGATGTGACAAAAGTGGCAGAGCTTGCAGGTTCTTTTTTCAGGAAAAGCAGGTCCAGCCGTTTGCCTTTTTTTCTTATGGTAAACTACATTGACCCCCATTTGCCCTTTATTGATCAAGAAGGAGGGATTCCGCCTGATGTCCTTTCATCGCAGGATGTGGAAGCGCTTCCATTCCAGCCCCCCGGACCCCAACCGGATTTGCAGAATGTGGCATCCTATTACAACTGTGTAAACCGGATTGACACCGGAATCGGCCTGCTTCTTGAAGAACTTGAAAAATCGGGGCTTTTTGAGACTACGGCCATTATTTTTATCAGCGACAATGGCCCGCCGTTTCCTCGTGCAAAAGCGACGTGTCTTGAGGCGGGTGTTCAAATCCCGTTTATTATAAAATGGCCAGGATGCACATCAAGTGGAATGGCCAGTGACGATTTTGTTTCAACAATAGATCTCCTGCCAACAGTAATAAGCGGCACAAATATCAATTATAAACTGGATACTCCCGGGCGATCTCTGATAGAAATTCTGCAAGGGAAAAAACCAGTATGGCGGGAAACGATTTGTACTGAATTTACCGCGCATGCACCTCAGGAGTTCAGCCCGAAACGGGCGATACGTAATGAGCGATACAAGCTTATTCATAATCTCTTGCCCGAGCTGGAAAATGGCGTCGCCATGGAGTTATATGATCTTGAGGATGACCCGTATGAATTCGACAATCTGATCGATCAGCCTGAATATGCCTCTATACAAAGCCAATTGACAGAACAACTCCTGCAATGGCGAATCGATACAGATGACCCGCTTTTAGATGAAGCCCAGTTAATGCAGTTATGGGAAACCCATAAAGCAATGATACAATAAATGCCGTCGTATCCGCTACTACTGAAACCTGCCTCAAGCAATTGCAATCTGTCGTGCACATATTGTTTTTATAAAGACAAACACCGCCTTTATTTTCCGTCAACCCAGGTGCATCGTATGCCGGATGTTGTTTTGGAGCACGTTATCCGGACATACATGCAGACCGATCAGGAGACGTATATCTTTACCTGGCAGGGCGGCGAGCCTTTATTGATGGGGCTTGAGTTTTATAAAAAGATTATCGGATTTCAGTCGCAGTATGGAAGAAAAGGGGCTCGTGTTGCCAATGGTGTGCAAACGAATGCCACGCTGATCAATGCGAAATCAAGCCGGTTTTTTCGGAAATATCAATTCCTTTTGGGATGCAGCCTGGATGGACCGGCATGGATTCATAATCAGTACCGCCGGAACAGGCACAATCAACCCTCTCATCAACTCGTCCTGAAAGGGCTTGAACACCTTAAAAAAAATTCAGCCCAGTTCAATATTCTGGTTCTGGTTACCCAGGCCAATGTCCATGCTGCTGGTGTAATATATGACTACCTGGTTAAACAGGGCTTCTGTTACCAGCAATATATTCCTTGTGTCGAATTTGATAAAAATGGTGCATTATGTGATTTTGCCATTACAGGTGAAGAGTGGGGCCGTTTTATCTGCCAGATATTTGAAAAGTGGCAGGCGCATGACATTTTTTCAGTTTCAATCCGTAATTTTGATTCCATACTGTCAAAAATAGTTGATAATAATACAGACATTTGCGCCATGAGTGATACCTGTTGCCAATACCTGGTTGTTGAGCATAACGGTGATGTCTATCCCTGCGACTTTTTTGTCCGGCCGCAATACAGAATGGGGAATATCATGTCGGATTCCTGGCAGGATCTATTGACCTCTGACGTCTATCGTAATTTTGGTGCGCAAAAATCTGATGTTAACAATGCTTGTAAAAAGTGTTCCTATCTGTATTTATGTAATGGGGATTGTTTAAAACATCGTATTTACAATAACCATCAATCTGATAATAAAAGCTGGCTTTGCGACGGCTGGGACCATTTTTTTGAGTTTGCCCTGGGCCGGTTTGAGCAGATTGCCGATAAAATCAGAGCCTGTCGTCGGCAAAGTCTGTCTAAATTGATTCGATGAGAAAAGCATATGATTTTTAAAGGCAGCGCATGATCAAAGACACCTATACTGAAATCGAGCGTGTTTCCGCATCGGACCGTAACCGATTGGCCAGGGTCAGGGACAAGAAAACCGGCCGGTTTTTTCTGATGAAACACCTGGGCTGGGGAACCCCGGGCGCTGCGGACAAAGCCCGGTTTTTTAAGGAATATGAAGCCCTTAAAAGCCTTGACCACGAAGGTATCCTGAAAGTCATTGACCTTGTTGCGGAGGAATCCGGCGTCTTTCTGATTCATGAGGATACTCAGGGAGAGCCGCTTTCGCGGATGATTCAACATGCCCAGGTGAATGTGGAAACATTTCTCCGCATCGCCATACACCTTGCCGCCACTTTGGGATTTCTTCACCAGAACGGACTTTTTCATGGCGGGATCAAACCGAACAACATTCTTGTTCAACCCCGGGGCAGCAAGGTCAAACTCACAGATTTCGGCGTGAACACGTTGATTACCGGGAAAAAAACCGACCGTTACCAGGATGAGGGTATTCTTTTATCCCTTCTTTACCGGTCTCCGGAGCAGACCGGACGGATGAACAGGAGTGTGGACTACCGGACAGACCTGTATTCTTTGGGCGTCACCCTGTTTGAACTGGCAACCGGTGTGGTTCCTTTTCGTTCCAGAGACCCCCTGGAGCTGATTTACTGTCACCTCGCCATCGTTCCTTATACTCCCTGTTTGATCAGGCCTGAACTTCCTGAACCAGTAGGCGCTGTGATCATGAAGCTTCTTGAAAAAGCACCGGAAGAACGTTATCAGAATGCCCACGGCCTGAAAGCCGATCTGGAAATCTGCCTTGCAAAGTGGATTGAAACAGGCCAGGTGGATGATTTTGAACTGGGGCAGAAAGATATTGCCGATTCATTTATCATTCCCCAGAGGCTCTATGGACGTGCAAACGAACTCCGTTTGCTCCTGGACAATTTTGACCGGGCCTGCCTGGGAGAAAAACGGACCATTTTTGTGACCGGTGATGCCGGCGTCGGGAAGTCAGCACTGATTCATGAAATCCACAAACCGATTGTGGCCAAACGGGGGTATTTTCTGTTCGGAAAATACGAGCCCTACAAAAAGGACTCGCCTTACAGTGCCATTTTTCAAGCGCTGATCGGACTCATTAGTCAGATTTTAAGGGAAGAGGATAATGAGATACTCGCATGGAAGGAAAAACTTCTGACCACCCTGGGGGCCAATTGCACCTTGATGAATGATATTTTTCCTGATCTCGACCACATCACCGGCAAACAGCCGGAGCCGGTGCCGGCAGAACCTGAAGAGGCCCGGAACCGGTTCATTCATACCCTTTCCCTGTTTGTATCTCTTTTTGCCACGCGGCAGCATCCCTTTGTCTTTTTTCTGGATGATCTTCAATGGGCGGATTTTGCAAGCCTGAACTTTTTGAAAAACCTGATTTCAAATCCGGATATTCGCCACGTGCTTTTCATTTTTTCATATCGGGACAGGGAAGTTCAGGAGGGACACCCCGTTCATGAGATGATCCGTGACATGGAACAAAAAAGGTCGCCTGCCCATGAGATCAGGTTAACCCCCCTGATGGAACAGGACGTGGTTGATCTGGTGTCTGATTTTCTGAAGTGCAGCAAAAAAAAGGCCTGGTCCCTGGGATCACAGATTTTCGGCAAAACCGCAGGAAATCCCTTTTTCATCAATCAGTTTTTAAAGACGCTTTATGACGGGGGAAAAATCTGGCTTGATCCTTCCCGGGGATTTCAATGGAACGATGAGGATATAAAGGCCATGAGGGTCACGGAAAACGTGGTTGACCTGATGGCGGAGAAAATATCGAAACTCCCGGAGCAAACCCAGGAAATTCTCAAAATCTGCGCATGTATCGGTAACCGCTTTGATCTTGAAACTTTAGCGGACGTGATGACGCAATCCCTTGACCAGGTTTTTTCAAGCCTGAAGTCCGCCATTGACCAGGGGTATCTTAAAATTGTGAATAACCTTTTTTTCTACAACCATGACCGGATTCACGAGGCAGCCTATTCCCTGATTCACGAATCGGAAAGAGCTTATTATCATTATCGTATCGGGAAAATCCTCCTGGCCAGATCCGCCATAACGCCGGATTATGAGAATCAGATGATGTACATTACCGACCAGTTGAATCTGGCCCGGAATCTTATAAAAGATCCTGATGAAAAACAGACACTTTCAAATCTGAATCTCGCCTCCGGGCTGAAAGCCAAGCAATCTGCGGCTTATATTCCGGCCCTCCATTACCTGAAAACTTCGGCTGACCTTCTATCACCCGGTGACTGGCGCAACAACTATCTTCACACCCTTTCGGTTTACAATGAAATCGCCGAGGTCGCCTGTGTGAACCAGGAATATGACGTGATGACCTGGGCCTCTGATACGGTAATCCGAAACGCCCAAACCGGTCTCGATCAGGTCCGGGTTTATGAATCAAGTATTCGGGCATGTTTTCATGTTCAGGATTTCAGGAAGGGGCTGGATAAAGGCATTACATTGTTGAAACAACTGGGCTTTCCTTTTCCAAAAAATCCCGGAAATATGGATGTGCTTCTGGAATTGATCCGTGTGAAATGGGGGTTGTCGCGGATGACGATTCCCCAGGTGGAAAAATTGCCTGCCATGACGGATAACCGGCATCTGGCCCTGGCAAGGCTTATGCTGATGATGGTTCTCCCGGCTGCGCCCGTAGACGCCAAATTGTTTGCTTTTCTTGTTCTGAAACTGGTTCGTCTGACCCTGGCCCATGGGCGGAATTTTTCATCGGCCATGGCCTTTTGCGCCTTCGGCGGGCTGATGATCAGCATGATCGGTGACAGGAAAACAGCCATTCAATGCGGAGACCTGGCTATCCGTTTAAACGAGTTGCCTGAAGGGCAGATGATGAAACACAAGACGCATTTGGTCTACAACCTCTATATCCGCCACTGGAAAGAAAATCTTCCCGCCTGCAAGAGCGCGATCGAAGCCACTTACGCCCTTTGCCGTGAATCCGGAGATCTTTTATTTACCGGCATCAGCCTCGCCTATGGGGATTTCATTTCTCTCATCATGGCCCCCCATTATGGTGAATTCATGGCCTGGGTTTTGGGCCGGACAAAAATCACTGAAAAAACAAATCATCTGTTCATGATTCAGCTTCACAAAATGATTCTGCAGTTCGTTTTCAATTTCAACGAAGACCGGGATAACCCCCAATTGTTCAATGGCCCCCATTTCAACGAACAGCAGGTGATCAGGGACTGGAAGGAAAAAAATAATTTTTCAGGTCTCTTCTATTTTTATACGCTTAAAATCATCGCGCTTTACCAGGTCGGCCGCTATGATGAAATTGCGGAATACACCCGGAAAGCCCATCAGATTATTCCCATGGCAAAACCCATATTTGTTTCGGTTTTTTTCAGCTATTTTGATATGTTAACCTGCCTCGCCCTGTGCCACGGCCTTTTGGGCAGAGAAAAGAAACGGCTGCTCAGATACGTAGACAAACGAATGAAACAGCTCCGTGCCTATGCTGATCTGGAACCGGGAAAGCACCAGCCATGGTTTTACCTGATCAAGGCGGAAAGAGCATGGGTCTGCGGACGGGACACGGATGCCATGACATATTACGGGCAGGCGATCCCGTCGTTTGGCACCCTGCCATCGGTTTATCTGCAGGCCATGGCCTGTGAGCGGGCCGCCTGTTTTTACCTGGACCGGAACCAGCCCATTCTCGCCCGGGCATTTGCGATTGAAACATCAAGACTCTATCGGACGTCGGATTTAAAGGCCTTGAGCCGTCGATTGAAATCCGGTCCGCTGGGACAATTTTTGAAGGACTGGTGGCCTGACCCCGGTTCTTCTGCAGACGAATCCCGCTTCATTGGAAAGGAGGAAAACCTCGATCTTTCGACCGTTATGAAAACGGCCCAGGCCTTGTCCGGAGAAATCGTCCTCGAAAAACTTCTGTCCACCATCATGAAGATTTCCATTGAAAATGCCGGGGCAAGAAAAGGCTTTCTCATTCTTGTCCGGGAGCAGGGGCTTTTTATCGAAGCATGGAGAAGTCTGGACCGGAAGGATGCCGGGGTTCTTGCCTCCCTACCGGTTGAAGAGAGCGATGACCTGTCCGTGTCCGTGGTCAATTATGTGGCGCGTACCGGAAATGTGGTGGTTCTCTCTCATGCATCAAAGGAAGGCGATTTTGTAACAGATCCCTATATCCTGAAAAACAAGGTCAAATCCCTTATGGCCGCCCCCATGATCAGTGCAGGCAAACTTAAAGGGATCATTTATCTGGAAAACAATCTGGCTTCCCATATGTTTACGACCGATCGCCTGAACATGCTTGATCTTCTCTTTTCCCAGGCAACCATATCTCTGGAAAACGCCCAGCTGTTCGAAGAGGTGAGAAACGCCGAATCCAGGATGCGCAAATTCAATGTGGAACTGGAAAAACGGGTTGAAGAACGAACGGCCGAACTCCAGGCAGCCTATGAGAAAATCAAGGTCATGGCCCATACAGATCCGTTGACCGGTCTTCCCAACCGCAGGTATATGATGGATAAAATCAGGCATGAACTGGCCCGGACCCGAAGAACGTCCTCACCGTTCGCACTGGTCCTGGGAGACATCGACCATTTCAAACTGTTCAACGACAATTACGGCCATGATTGCGGCGACGCTCTTCTGATGGAACTTTCAAGACTCCTTTCCGGCATGCTGAGGGAGCAGGATCAGATGGCCCGCTGGGGAGGTGAGGAATTCCTTTTTCTGTTTCCGGACACAGCCGGAAAAGGCGCACTGAACGTTGCAGAAAAGATCCGGAATCAGATTGAAAAATGGAATTTCAGCTTCAACGGCCAAGATTTATCCATCACCATGACCATGGGTGTCAGTATGTTCGATGACCCCAAAAAGGAGATAGACCATTACCTGAAAAAGGCCGATCAGGCGCTCTACGAAGGGAAAAAGCACGGACGGAACCGGGTGGTGTTGGCCGAATGAGTCTTTTTGACTTCCCTTTGAAAATTCTCCTTACTGAAATGTCATTATTAAAATAATAAAAGCAATATTTGAACCATCAAAAGCAAAAATTGCGACGTATTCCTATTCGCTTCAAGGATAACGTAAGGCTATAACTCCGGAAAACCTGATTTCTGTGAATATGAATTAATCATAAGGGGAAATAATCATGAAAAAAGTGGTTAAAGTGATTTATATGTCGTTGATTCAACTGGTACTATGTTCTGTTTTCATGCCGTATGAATCGGTTGCCGGAGATGATATCGCTGAATACACTGTCTATAAGGATCCTTCCCGGCCAGTTGACGTGCGCGTAACGGATCTATTGGGGAGAATGACGCTTAAGGAAAAAATCAACCAGATGAGCATGCCTTATGGATGCAACATTATTGAAGCCATCCTTTCCTTTATAAGACCAACCGCCGGATATACAAATCATCGACTGGAAATTCCGCCGCTTTTTTCCTCAGGTTCATCCAAGGGGGCCATATCCCTGACAACGCCATTTCCTGTATCCATGGCACGCGGGGCGTCCTGGGACCGGGAACTCGAATTCCGTGTGAATGAAGCCATCGCCAAAGAGGCAGAGGCTGTCGGGACAAATGTCGTTCTTGGGCCTTCAATCAATATAGTCCGGCATCCCGGAGGTGGCCGCTCCCAGGAAAGTTACGGTGAAGATGCATTCCATCTCGGTGAACTGGTGGTCCCGGCCATAAATGGCCTCCAGACCCGTGTGATGTCGCAGGTCAAGCATTTTGCCCTTAACAACATCGAGACAGACCGTTTCAATATCAATGTCATTGTTGATGAAAGAACGCTTCGGGAAGTGTATCTGCCCCATTTCAAGGCAGCAGTGGAAAAAGCACATGTGGCGTCCATCATGAGCGCCTATAACAGGGTCAACGGCCAGTATATGGGGGAAAACGAACACCTCCTCAGGGATATTCTAAAAGGGGAGTGGGGATTTGACGGCTTTGTGGCATCTGACTGGGTTTATGGCACGAACAGCACGGTGGATTCAGCCAATAATGGCCTTGACATTGAAATGCCCAATGCCGTGTATTACGGGAAAAAGCTGATGGATGCAGTTGAACGGGGTGATGTGCCTATGGCAGTTATTGATGATTCGGTTTCAAGAATATTGAGAAAAAAGTTCAGCTTTGGCCTGTTCGATAATGACCCGCCGGTTCGTGATCCTGAAATCATCAAGTGCCCGGAGCACCGGGAAATCGCCCTTGACGCTGCCAGAAAAGGAATGGTCCTTCTTAAAAACAGTAACCATGCATTGCCGTTGAACCGGAATGAAATAACAAAAATCGGCGTATTCGGGGTGCAGGCAAGTATCGCAAGCCTTGGTGATTTGGGAAGCAGTTTTATTTATCCCACAGGATCGGTTACGCCGCTTGCCGGAATAAAAAATCATGCCGGCCCTGTGAAGGTCATAAGATATGCCGGCACATCTTCCTTACTCGCAAAATTATATGCAAAGACATGCGATGCCGTGGTCGTTATTGCCTCATTGACGCCGTTTGATGAAGGCGAATGGATAGACAATAAACTGGAACTGGGTGGAGACAGGACCGATTTGGGGTTATCGGCGCCTGATCAAAAAATAATCCATGCTGTGGCGTCGGTCAATGACCGGGTGATCGTGGTTGTCGAGGCAGGAAGCGCGGTTACCATGGACGGGTGGATCGACAATGTGGAAGGTGTGCTGATGGCATGGTATCCTGGCATTGAAGGCGGGAATGCCATTGCTGAGGTGCTGTATGGCGATGCCAATCCTTCCGGCAAACTGCCGGTCACATTTCCCGAATCTCCTGATCAGCTATTCGACATCGGCTCCGGTTTACCGGAGGTAGCATATGGATATTATCACGGATACCGGTATTTTGATAAATACGATCTTGATCCGCTGTTTCCTTTTGGCTATGGCCTGAGTTACACCCATTTTGAATACAGCAATCTTGTTTTGAGTGATTCGGTCATCTCTGAGGAGGATACCATTGAACTGAGTTTTGATATCAAAAACACGGGCGATAGAGGCGGTGAAGAAATCGCCCAATTGTACATAGGCTATGAAGGCTCTGCCGTTGACCGGGCGGTGCGCGATCTTAAAGGGTTTGATAAAATCTATCTTGCCCCGGGTGAAACCCGCACCGTTACTCTAGACGTTGCTGCAAAAGATCTGGCATATTATGATGTGGATGCCATGGCATGGACTACGGAAAAAATCATCTATCAGGTGTTTATTGGCCCGTCGTCAAGGGAATTTCCGCTTGTGTCATCGTTCAGTGTCAATTAGATTTATAAACGTTTAAAATTATTGTGAATTAGATGAGAGCGGTATTCATGTCAGAAAAAGATTTTTCTCTCACAAGTGATTATCAGCCGCGCGGCTTTCTGTCGGCGGCTGAATAGGTCCTGCTATACGGTATCGTTCGGAAAAAGGTATTAGGCCCGCTTCTTGAGCAAATCACGTAAACTCTTTCATCATACCCATTTAAAGCCCCTCCGTATTAAAATAATGATTGTTATTTTTTGCTTCTACTCTATATGGCTGATCGCTGATAATGCAAAAAGCTAAATTTTTTTGCCTGGGTCCATTTTTTCCTGAGGTACTTTCAGAGCTGCCTTTTCTGTTGAAATTTCGCCAAGGTATTTGGGAAGTTCAATCCCAGCCATAGCCGCCACGTCATGCAGTGGCGGCAGGCTTTTAATCAACCCGGCAAGAAAGTTTGAGGTGGCCGTTCCGTCTTTGCCATTTCCGGCAGAATCCCAGACCGTGACTTTGTCGATTTTGATGTTTCGAATCGCCTCTACCTGAAGTTTTACAATTTGTTCAATTTTTTCCGTCATGAGCAGGGTTGCTGCTGCTTTTGCATCGCCATTGCATCCTTTGACCAGATTAAGATATCCGGCAGCCTTGCTTTCAAGCACCTGGCGTATGCCTTCAGCTTCGGCCTGATATTTTAAGAGGATGGCATCGGCCTGACCTTTTGCCTCACGGCGGGTTTTCTCCGCCTCGGCTTCGGCTGCAATCTCAATTTTTCTCTTATCAATTTCCTGTTGAACCACTTCTTCGGCAGTAAGCCTTTCTTGCTCCGCCTTATATTGGGCTTTTTGAATTTCAACCTCTGCCTCGCGCCGGGCGACCTCGCCCCGTTGCAAGGCAGATGCCTGTTTTACGGCCAGTTCAGCATTGGCTGCGGCAATATCCGCCTTGGCGAGGTTTTCACCATGCACGGCTTGCGCTTCCTGTTGTTCTACAACTATACGCCGATCTGCTTCAGCCTTTTTCTGGCCCTTTGCCGACTCAGCGATGTTTTCAGCCACTTTGATTTCCTTATCCCGGTTGGCGGCAGCCTCGCCTATTGTGGCTTCCGCCTCCTGTTGCTGAACAAAGATACGCTGATCAGCCTCAGCCTTTTTTTTGCCCTTTTGTGACTCGGCGACATTTTCGGCTACCCGGATTTCTTTCACTTTGGTAGCCTCGGCCTCACCAATGGCACCCAGCTTTTCCTGTTCGGCCACATCCACCTTGGCTTGGTTAATTGCCTCAGAGGCGGCTTTCTTGCCGATAGAATCGATGTACCCGGACTCGTCTGTAATATCGGTAATGTTGACGTTGATCAGGAACAGGCCAATTTTGTTCAGCTCCGGAGAGACATTTTTACGGACCGATTCCAGAAAGCTCTCACGGTCCTGATTGATCTGCTCAATGGTTAACGAGGCTACGGTGAGGCGCAACTGGCCAAAGATGATTTCTTTTGCCATTTCCTCAATTTCATTTTGCGAAAGATGGAGCAAACGTTCTGCAGCAGAGGTCATGACCTCGGGCTCGGTACTGATGCCCACCGTGAAAGTAGAAGGGACGTTGATGCGGATATTCTGTAATGAAAGGGCCTTCTGCAACGGGATGCTGATGGTCATCGGCGTCAGGCTGATGTAGGCATAATCCTGAATCAGCGGCCAGATAAGGGCGCCGCCGCCATGAATACAATTGGCCGATTGCCCTGCGCCTACTTTGCCGTAGACCACCAGTATTTTATCCGATGGGCAACGTTTATATCGGGAAGCAAGGAAGGTGATGGTTGATACAACCAGAATGAGAAACGCGGCAATGGGAAGAATCCAAAAATCGAACATGACGACTCCTTTTTTCAGTGAATGATTTCCACGACAAGAATATTAGCGTTTACCTGAACGACACGGACCGGTGTACCGGTGGGCAACTCAGCCCCGTTTTTTTCAGAAGCATCGAATTCACGAAGACGGTTTTGAAAATTCAGGCTGACCCGCCCTGTTCCCCCTTTGGGAATGGTGAGGTACACTGTTCCTGTGCTGCCCACGGCGTCAGCTGTTTTAAGCGTACCGCTTGACTGCAGGCGTGCAGCTCCCTGGAAGAGTTTGCCGATGACCCATACCGAGATCATTCCTGCAACCACGGCCCCGATAATGGCGATGATCACACCCACCTGACTCTGCCGGTAAAAGGCGAGTCCGACCAAACCGAACATCATAAAAAAAGCGGAGAGTCCATGCAGGGAGAGCAGGCGAAAACTCACGTCAGAATCCACATGCTGGGCATCCATTTTGATATCGCTGTGAACCCCACCCCCATCCGTGTGCGTATCGCCGCCAATAAATTGCAGAACGAGTTTAAGAAAAACAAAGAACCCGCCAATGATGGCGCATGCCAGGAAAAACTTTTCCAGGCCGTTAAAATTTGAGAAAGCCTTTACCACGCCAAACCTCCTTTTTTTCTATTTCAAAGTACGGTCACAGACTATACGAAGCACGGACGTTCATTGCAATTACCCTGTCGTCCCATGAATGATTACAGTTCCAATTGAAACGGCATCTCCCTCATTTCGATCTGGGTGGCGATAGGCATGATGATCTGGGAAGGCTTGCCACTGAATGTCAGATGGGCCTGCAAACCGTTTTCCGATTCTTTGAGTTCGTAAATGTTCGTCTGAATCCCGCCATTATTTTCATCAAACATATGGAAGGCGATGATACGTGCCGGATCACCTGTTATGGCGAGATCGATGCTTCCCCGGCCGATGCCGGTTACGGTGATCCGATACCCGTTTTCTGTGATCTGGTCGCCAAGGGACAGGGACGCCAGAGTGACCTGGGACAGGGTGACCGGCAGCCTTAAGGTCAGTTTGCCTTTTATGGCTTGAGGCCGGTCTCCCTTGTAATCACATTCAAAATCCTTCTGGCCTTTGATATAATTTTTTTCCGGATCAGGTTTGAAAACGCCATCCATGATGGAACCGCCTTCATGGGAAAGCTCGATGGCGCCTTTGGCTGTTATCGGCAAAGTCTCGCCGTTTGGCAGAAGGAACTCATCAAGCGAAAAGGTCATGGCAGACAGATTGTCGTTCAGGGAAGGAATCACAGGACTGTTGATTTTGATAAGTCCTCGGGTTCCCCAGTATGGGTTGACCGTTAACCCGAACAGTTTAAGGTTGAAAGGGCCGATGTTCGTTTCACTTTCCAGTTTGCCTCCCCAGTGTTCCTGTTCGCTGATTGCAGGTGGCGTGAGCAGGGCGTATTTATCGTCAAACGCTTTGAGCGTTAATGTGTCCAGGGGCATAAAGATATAGGGGCCAAAGGCTTTTTCCTGAACAGGCAGGATGGTCTTCAGCGTAAATGGAAATTCCTTTTTTATGGACTCTTTGACCAGAATCACTTCCGCATACAAGATATTGCCTTGATAATCTGTAGTAACGGTCTTTCCCGGACCGAAGAACCGGTCTATGGAAAATTCGCCGGATGAGGAAAGAACTTTCTGATCCTGATTCAGCGCCCTTATGGCCAGAATATGATTTTTCTTGCCGCTGATGTCATAGGCCAGCTGGCCGGGCCGGCTTTCTTTAAATCGTATCCGCACATGATCATCCTGAACGATCTGATTGGCGAGAGGAGCCTTGACAAGAATTCTTTCCGTGCGGATCGGCAAATCCAGAAACATGGATCCATTCAGCTGGGAGACTTGAGAAATAGTTGCCCCTTCTTTCAGGCGGATCTTTTTTTCAGCGTTTGCTTTTCTGTATGAGACAAAATTTCCGTCTTTATACCAGGAACCCGGAAAGAGGCTGGTAAAATAAACCGGCAGGTCATTTCGATCCTTCCCGCAGGTTTCTTCTTTCAGCAATTCATTCCCTTCCGCATCTTTGACAGATGAAACCGCAAGACGGATTCTTTCCGTATCTTTACCGATATTCTCAATCTGGCGTGCTTCTGCCTGAAGGGTTATTTCAATTTCCCTGGCGTCTTTATACGCCACCTTTTCAATGAAGAGACCAAAGGGGCCCCCGGTCCAGTCGGGTTTGAAATTCATGTCTTCGATATTCCCGAATGGCTTCAGATCCCCTATACTGTATGTGTCGAAAAAAGGCGTGGGCGATTCTGCAGTTTTTTCCTCAGCTACCGGTGCTGCTTCCTGGATCGCTGGCATGAATGATTCCGAAAAAATGGATCCTATGAATTCTCCGGCGACTTCTCCTATATTTTCAAGCAATTTACTATTGACAAGCAACTGGATGTTAACGGCCCCTTTTTCGCCAAGAATACGGAGATGGTCGTATAAATCCAGAACTGAAGGCATATTTGGCGGGATATTTTGCCTGGACCGGTCAATGAGGCCCCGGAGTTTTCCGGATTGTGAGATTGCCCAGGCAGGATCGTTGCTGTTGACGATCATGTCTATCATAATACCGGTAGGGAAAAGCTGGGGCATGATACCCAAAAAACCGGACTGAACCGGTCCGATTTCTTCTTTCAGTTGACCGAGAAACATGCCTGCCAGACCGGTTGCGGCCTTGTCTGCATGCTGGGGTGCGAAAATGCCGGCGCTGGCCAGCATATTTTTCCGGTATTCACGAAACGAATCAAGGGGGATTTCTGCGGGTGCCTTATTATCGAGCCTTTCCAGCAAGTGATCCATAGCGGCCGGAAATGTAATGACGACTCTGGATGAATCCGTATAAATGGCCATTTTAGGTGAATATTCGCAGGTATCCGTATTCTGTTTGGTAAACAGGATAATCTGGTTATTGGTTGAAGACGGTTCTGTCTCATATTCCCGTTCCATGAATGTCCTGATTCGGCCAGGTTTAAAATGGCCCAGAAGGATCAGGCTGTAATAGCCATTTAACGCTTCGACAGGCGTGCCGTTGAAATGGAGTGAAAAGAGAAGCTGTTTGACCGATTCCCTGGGGTCGATTCCTGCTGAAACCAGCCTGTCCACAAGAGAATCACTGTCCGGGTTTACCATTGCCTTGTCATCAGGTTCGTCAAAGACCAATGCTTCCAGCTCGATGGCTTTTGCGATATGCCCATGCCCCAGTGCGACCAGGTTTTTTGTGGCCAGGGCGTTCTCGGCATCGATCACTGCCTGAGGGATGTCTGTTTTTAAAATATGCTGCTGAAACCAGAAATACCCGCCACTCAGGGTGAGAACAATGAGCATCAGGATAAGGGTTCCTGTGATCAACCAGGGAATTTTTTTCCTCCTGCCGGCTCGTTCGGATGGTTTTTTTGTGTCGGTCTTAAGAACATAGCGTCCCTGTTTGGGGCTTCTTTCCTTTGATGGCGGTTTAAGAATCGGTGTTGACGGGTCGGCTGGGGGCGCTTGCGATTTTATTTTGTCTGCGGTGCCGGATTCATTTTCCGCCTGTTCAACCAGCAATACGGCACCAGCGTCATGAAACGCTTTTATATAGCGATCCACAACAGCCTGATCGTCTGTTTTTTTTATCATAACATCGTCGCCACTGAAAAGGCGCGACTCAATATCAGAGAGATTTTTTTTAAACAGCCGGGCCAGACTTTCGATGCAATCTGTTTTGTTCGCATTGGCAAGCAGTTGACCCTTGAATATCAGCTTATATGTCGGCTTTGGCATATTTTCGTTCCCTTCATCTGGTTTATCCCAGGTACTTGTGTGTTGGACGGGTATCATATTAAGGTCATTGAACCCAGATAAAATCAGAACATATTAAAAATATTTGGATGGATCAATTACGATGGCGAAAACTATAGCATATCATTTTGAATTGATACAATGGATTATTCACGTCTTTTGCCACCAGACGGCAAATACAGGATCGGACAGCCTGAGCTGCGGAAAAAAATTGCCATCAACAGGCCTTGGCAGACTTTTCACCGATTGTGTAGGGATGTTTTTGTACAATCCGGCTTATTTTTCAAAACGTTGCCGGATATGTTCGATACGTTTTTTATTGATCCCCAGGTCTGAATAACCCACCCGGGATGCAGACCGGACATGGACAATGGATTCATTATCCGGAAAGTAAAATTCCACATCATCCACAAACCTGAATATCAGGGATTTGAATTCAATATGCAGATAGTCGTCTGTTTCTGTAATGAGGGTTGCCCGGGGTTCTTTCAGGATGATTTGCTTCAACCGGTTTTTGGCCTGAATCCGGTCGCCGGTATACTGAAGCGGGTGGATGGATGCTTTCCGGTCTGCAGCGTAACTGGAAACGCAATTGGGGGTTTCGGGACAGGGGTGAAGCCTGTTGTTTGACATGCCGATATCCGATGGCCGCTTTCCGGAACAACCGCCCATGATAAACCCTCCGAGGAAAATGAATAAAACAATAAAAAGTTCCCATTTGATGCGCAGTTTTTCAGACATTATTTAACCTCAAGAACCCTGGTATTCTCATGATTCGTTTCCGGAGAAATATAACCGATGGCCCCTTCCTTTTCAGTGACGTATTCAACAAGGTCAGCCTCATTTTGAAAAAATTTGGGGGGAAAACCAGTGCCTGAAACAATGGCGATTTTCCAGAAAGACGAATATTTGGCCGGTGTTTTATTGATGTATGTGTTCAGAAAAGAGTCATGGGCATCCCCTTGTTTCAGGACAGCCACATTGATTTTCTGGCCATTTCCCCATTTTGTTTTTTTTCCCAGGAATATGAGGTTGATATCTTCTTTTGAAAGGGATGTTTCCGTAACCGAGTTGTTTGCGATCAATACGCTTCCCGCGCTTGCTGTGCCATAGAAGCATAGGATGGCTATTATCCAGATAGAAACCGATGCCGTGATCTTCATCCTGACCTCCTGC
>JAHIVH010000066.1 GCA_018816735.1 Pseudomonadota bacterium
ATGACATCGCAATACGGGGACGTATATTTTCGTGCGGCATCTTGTAATTGTTTTTTTTCATCAACAGTCAATAAAACATTATATGGGCTTTTTCTCGGCATAATGACCTCCTATTTTAAGAAGTTTATTATGCCAGATGTTAGTAATTAAAGCAACAATAATACGTCATCGTATTTATGCAACTGTGTACTAAGTTTTTCTGCGGAGAGACAGGGATTCGAACCCTGGGTACCCTGAAAGATACAACGGTTTTCGAGACCGCCCCGTTCAGCCGCTCCGGCATCTCTCCTACAGGTTTTTAAATGACCCGCACAATATAATATTTGACGGTTCAAATCAAATATTATCTGTCGGGTGTTATCGTTATTTTACCGCCTATATTTTTTGTGCCGATATGGGATATCAGATTCATAATCAACGCCGCTGTCATCCGGATTCTGATCGTTCAGTTCAATGGATTGACTGTCAGGTTTGTAATTGTAACCACTCTGTTTGTCAGAAGGCAAAAAGGGCCTTATGGTGAACTGGCCGTAATGATCGACATTGAAGCTATACTTGCCTTCATCATCAGTTGTTTGAAAGGAATATAACTCGTCCCCGGTTATACTGACTTGGATTCCCTTTTAATGACTCACTCATAAAGGCTGTCAAGCAACTCCCTGTATTTTTGTTCCACAACTGAACGCCGCACCTTCAGGGTAGGCGTAAGTTCGCCGGTCTCCACCTGAAACGGATGAGGCGTTATGATGAATTTTTTGATCGTCTCAAAACGGGCCAGCCTGCTGTTGGTTTGATCCACATGGTTTTGAATGTCATTTTTCAAATCCTCGCGGCTCGTTATCTGCTCGAATGACAGATCGCCGCAACCGTTTTTTTTCGCCCATACGCTCACATGATCCACAGACAAAGAAATCAGCGCTGTCAGATATTTTCTCCTGTCGTCATGTACCATGGCCAGTTCAATCATTGGATGGTTCATCAGCAGTTTTCAGTTCCACACCCGGCAAGGTGCGGCCCACCGAACCGAAACGATAGGCGTCCGGTGAACACAGGGTGCAGAAGCATGACGTCTCGGTCTGCCCGTATCCTTCCAGATCGTCCAGAATCCGGGTGATGTCGTCCACATATGCAGCCGTTATCCCCCGCTGAATACGCATGAACTGACCGGAAACACGTTCCCCCACATGGGCAAGCGGAAGGAAGAACATCATGATGTTACCCAACTGATCATCTGTAATCAATTGGCCGGTTAGCGTCACCTGCGCCAGTACGTTTTTATGGCTGAGGCACGCGCCTTTGGGAGGTCCGGTCGTACCGGAGGTGTAGATGATAATTGCGATATCGTCCGGCTGGATTTTATTTTCAACATCACCGATGACACCGGGAGATGCAGCAAGGGTTTCTGCCCCTCTGTTTTCAAGCGCTTCAAGGCTGATGCTATTTTCTTCATCCAGTTCATCATCCCAGCAGATCAGCCATTTTAAATCCGGAAGTTCATGCAGGTGCGGTTTCAGCTTTTCCATCTGTGCCCGGTTTTCCACAAACAAAACGCTTGATCCGGAAGTAGCTGTTTACATGAAATTAAGGCTTGCCTTAATTTTTTCCGGAAATGCTTTACTACTCACCGTAATTTTTTGCACCCATTGATCTTCGCGTCCGGTATTAAATTTATTCCCCGGAAACGCCTCCTCCGCCAAGCACCCTATACATGATCACACGGTTTACGAGTCTGAGAAGTCTTGCATCAATCATGGCTTGCTGGGCACTGTATAATGAACGCTGGGCATCGAGGACAGTGAGGTAACTGTCTATCCCCTTTTTGTATCGCATATCGGAAAGCCGATAACTTTCATCTGTTGCCTCAAGAAGGGCTTGTTGGGCTTCGATCTGGTCATCCACTGTTCCGCTTTGCGCCAGGGCATCGGCCACTTCCCTGAAGGCGGTCTGGATGGTTTTTTCATAATTGGCTACGGCAATATCACGTTCGATTTCAGCAGCTTTGAGATTGGCCCTGTTTCGGCCTGCATTGAAAATGGGTATCGTGATTTGTGGCATAAAACTCCATGCCGGAGCGTCATCAAACAGAGTCTTCAGTTCATCACTTGCGGTACCATAGGTTCCGGTGAGGGTAATACGGGGAAAGAACGCTGCCCGGGCAGCACCGATATTGGCGTTTACCGCTTTGAGCTGATTCTCTGCGGCCATGACATCCGGTCGGTTCAACAGTATCGAGGAAGGCATGTCAGGGGTCAGTTTTCTTATCGTGCGGTTCTCACTGTCGATGATTTTAAGATCATCCGGCAGGAATTCTTTGGAAACCGGGCAGCCCAAAAGAAGTGAAAGGGCATTCTCATCCTGGGCCACCTTGCCCGTGAAGCGCGCAATATCCAGTCTTGCCGCTTCCATCCGGGTCTGAGCCTGGCGGAGGTCCAGTTCCGAGGAGGCCCCCACATTGAACCTTTGTTTGATCATATCATATGACGCCTGCTGGGATTGCCAGGTGTCATTGGCGAGCTTGAGTTTTTCCCTGTCTGCCGCAAGTGTCAACCAGGTTCCTGCCACTTCCGATACCAGACTGATCTGGGTGCTTACCCTGGCCTGTTCGGTAGCTAAAAACTGTTCAAGTGCCTTGGCCTTCAGACTTTGAATCCGTCCAAAGAAATCAAGCTCATATGAGCTGATACCCACGTTCAGATTATACTGACGCGCAATCATGGAATCACCTGTGGAAGACAGGCTCTCCGGTATTCTCTGGGCGCTTTCAGATGCCAGGGCATTTAAACCGGGCATTTGTTCCGATCGCTGGATTCGGTAAAGCGCCTGCATTTTTTCAATATTCAGACAGGCTGCGCGAAGGTCCCTGTTATTGGAGAGAGCCAGTTCAAGGACGTTTTGAAGCTGGTCATTTATAAAAAATGCCTTCCACGGAATGCTGGCGGCGGTTTTTTCATCTTTTCCGGCGTTATTGTTCTTATAGGCCTCTCCTTCAGGCCAGACGTCAGCCACGGGCAGCTCAGGGTGTTTGTATTCCGGAGCAAGACTGCATCCCGGACCGGTCAGGGGCAGGGCCAAAAGCAGGATAACGCATATCAAACCATTTTTGTTCATTGGAATCGTTCCTCCACGAAAAACAGGGAATTTATTCATGATGATCAGGCTTTTTTGCCTTAAAAATTTGTCTTACAATCACAAAAAACAGCGGGACAAAGAAAATAGCCAGGAAGGTTGCTGAAAACATTCCGCCCATCACGCCTGTCCCGATGGCGTTCTGGCTTCCTGAGCCTGCGCCTGTTGAGGTTGCCAGGGGAAGCACGCCCAGGATAAAAGCCAGTGATGTCATAAGGATGGGTCTTAAGCGCCTTCTGACAGCCTCCAGTGTGGCCGTAATCAGTGGAACATTTTTTTCCATTTGCGCCTTGGCGAATTCCACTATCAGAATGGCATTTTTGGCGGAAAGGCCAATCGTCGTCAAAAGACCGACCTGAAAATAGACATCATTGGACAGCCCCCTGAAGGTCGCAGCAGTGAGCGCACCGATAATTCCCAAGGGGACGACGAGCATGACCGAAAAAGGAATGGCCCAGCTTTCATAAAGTGCGGCCAGGCAGAGGAAGACAACCAAAAGTGAAATAGCATAAAGAGCGGGAGCCTGTGAACCGGACATTTTTTCCTGGTATGAAATACCTGTCCACTCATAACCGATGCCTGGCGGCAGATTCGCTGCCATATCTTCCATGACTTTCATGGCCTCACCGGAACTTCTTCCCGGTGCGGCTTGCCCGGTAATTTCACGTGAAGGCATGCCGTTGAATCTTTCGAGACGAGGAGACCCATAGGTCCAGTGAGCGGATGTAAAGGCGGAGAAGGGGACCATTTCTTCTCTGTTGTTCCGCACATGCCAGGCGCTCATGTCATCAGGATTCATTCTGAACGGCGCATCTGCCATTACATAAACTTTTTTCACACGCCCCTTGTCGACAAAATCATTGATATAGGAGCCGCCCCAGGCGCTTGTTAACGTATCATTGATGTCCGTGATGGACACGCCTAAAGCCCCTGCTTTTTGAAAATCGATATCGAGTTTGTATTCGGGAGTGTCGTCCTGACCATTGGGCCGGACAGCCATGACCAGAGGGTTCTGTGAGGCCATGCCAAGAAGCTGGTTTCTGGCTTCGATCAGTTTTTCGTGTCCCAGACCTGCTCTATCCTGAAGTTGAAAGTCAAATCCTGTGGCATGCCCCAGCTCCATGACCGCTGGCGGCGGAAAAGCGAAAATCATGGCATCTTTTACCCGGGAGAGGGCTCCCATGGCTTTTCCTGCAACTGCTTTGACTTTGAGATCAGGCCTTTTTCTTTCATCCCAGTCTCTTAGCTGGACAAATGCGATCCCGGTGTTCTGACCGCGGCCGGCAAAGCTGAAACCGGCAACCGTAAAAAGGGATTTTACAGCTTCATGCTGCTCATCAAGGAAATGGTCTTCCACCTGTTCCAGAACTTTTATTGTCCGTTCCTGGGTGGCGCCCACAGGAAGCTGGATCATGGAAAACAACATACCCTGATCTTCATCCGGCAGAAAGGAGGTGGGCATTCTTAAGAAGAGATACGCCATTCCCGCTAAAATTAACAGGTAAATGACCATATACCGTTTGGAGGAAAAAAGTATCCGTTTGACTGCAGACTGATAGAGAATGTTGCTCTTGTCAAACCATCGGTTGAAGCGTTTGAAAAAAAATGAAAACCAGGCCTTTTCCGAAATGGTGTGCCCTTTATCAACCGGTCTGAGCATGGTGGCACATAGCGCCGGAGTCAAAATCAGTGCCACGATAACGGATAAAACCATTGCAGAAACAATGGTGATTGAGAACTGGCGGTAGATCACTCCGGTGGAACCGCCAAAAAATGCCATGGGAACAAACACAGCCGATAAGACCAACGCGATTCCGATGAGTGCTCCCGTAATCTGATCCATTGATTTTCTTGTGGCTTCTTTTGGGGGGAGTCCCTCTTCTGACATGATACGCTCCACATTTTCAACAACGACGATCGCATCATCCACCAGAAGACCGATGGCAAGGACCATGGCAAACATGGTAAGCGTATTGATGGAAAATCCAAAGGCTTCAAGAACGGCAAACGTTCCCAGAAGCACAACAGGTACCGCAATGGTAGGAATGAGCGTGGCCCTGAAACTCTGAAGGAACAGATACATGACGAGAAAAACCAGTAAGATGGCTTCCCCAAGAGTTTTGATAACTTCCTCGATGGAAATTCTAATGAAGGGGGTTGTGTCATATGCAAAAACCGTCTTCATACCCGTGGGGAAGAACTCAGACAGTGCATCGAGTTTGGATTTAATCGTATCTGCAGTTTCAAGCGCATTGGCATTGGATGCAAGCTTGATGGCAATACCTGCGGCAGGGTTTCTGTTGAATCGGGCCATGGTTTCATAGTTTTCACTGCCAAGCTCTATTCGTGACACATCCTCCAGGTGAACGGTTGAACCATCCGGATTTATTTTAAGGAGAATTTTTCCGAATTCTTCGGGTGTCCTTAAGAGGGTTTGGGAGGTGATCGTGGCATTCAGTTGCTGGCCTTCGACAGCAGGTGTTCCTCCCAGTTGACCTGCAGAAACCTGAATGTTCTGGATACGGATAGCGGATTTCACATCAAATGGGGTGAGATTGAAACTTTTCAGTTTTATCGGATCAATCCAGATGCGCATGGCATATGGAGAACCGAACAACAACACCTCTCCCACACCCGGAAGGCGGCTTACGATATCCTGAATGTTGGCGGCCACATAATCACAGAGATCATACCTGTTCATACTGCCGTCTTCAGAAACAAATCCGACGACCATCAGAAAGTTTCTTGTGGATTTCGCAACCTGAATGCCCTGTTGCTGGACCACTTGCGGCAAAAGGGGCATTGCCAGCTGCAATTTGTTCTGAACCTGAACCTGGGCGATGTTAGGGTCGGTTCCTGCGTCAAACGTCAGTGTAATTGACGACGAGCCTGACGAATCGCTAGTGGAAGAAATATAATTCAGATGATCGATGCCGTTCATCTTCTGCTCGATGATCTGTGTGACCGTATTTTCGAGAGTTCGCGCAGATGCACCGGGATACCTGGCCGTGATGGTGATTTCAGGTGGTGCAATGGCCGGATACTGGGCAACCGGGAGATTTTTGATGGCCAGCAAACCGGCAAGCATGATGATGATTGCGATTACCCATGCAAAGATGGGCCGGTTGATAAAAAAATGAGACATAATGCTTCTCCTCTACTTTTCAGCTCCGGATGGTGATTGCGTATGGGATGTCCCACTGTTTCTTTCAGCTGCACGTTCTTCTGCTCCGAAAAGCATTGTTTTGACCGGGCTGCCAGGACGGATTTTTTGAAGACCTTCCACGATGACCTTGTCTCCTTCAGTCAGGCCGTCGCTCACCAGCCAGCTGTTACCGACCGCACGGTCGATCTGAAGCTCTCTGGTCTGGGCCATATCCGAGGTATCCACAATCATGGCAACGGCTATGCCTTTGGCGTTCCGGGTCACGCAACGCTGGGGAACAAGAATGGCGTTTTCGTTTACGCCTTCCTCTACCAGTGCACGGACAAACATTCCGGGCAAGAGGGTCAGTTCAGGATTCGGAAAAACAGATCGGAGAATCACAGAACCGGTTCCAGGGTCCACCGTAACATCTGAAAATTTCAGGACACCTTCCTGTGAGTAAGGGGTACCGTCTTCCAGAAGCATTTTGACTCTGGCCTGATTGTCAGCATCTTTTTTGATCAATCCCTTTTCCATGCTTTTTTTCAGATGAAGCATGCTGCTGCTGGACTGGGTCACGTCCACATAAACCGGGTCGAGTTTCTGAATAGTGGACAGGGCAACAGCCTGAAACGCCGTAACCAGGGCGCCTGTGGTGACCGAGGATTTCCCGATTCGTCCGGATATCGGTGCTTTGACACTGGTGTATTCGAGGTTGATCTGTGCTTTTTCCATTTCAGCTTTGGCTGAGAGTATATCGGCCTCTGCCTTTTTGGCTGCTGCATCTGCATCATCATATTCCTGCTGGCTTATGGCATTGGCCATGGCCAGCTCCTTATATCTTTCGGCCTTGGAGCGAGCTGGCGGCAAAATCGATTCCGCACGGGCTAAAGACGCTTTTGCACTATCGTATGCGGCTTTGAAAAGAGCCGGGTCGATCTGGTAGAGCACATCGCCTTCATTGACTTCGGACCCTTCAGTGAAAAGCATTTTTTGAATGATACCACCCACCTGGGGCCTGACCTCAGCCACAAGAAAGGCAGAGACCCGTCCGGAAAGTTCGGTGGCGATAGTCACATGTTCCGGTTTTATCTCCATAACCGATACTTCGACTGCCTGATTTGCGCCTTGGCGGGAGGATTCATTCTCTCCCGGTTTACTGCAGGCAGAAAGTGCCAAAACCATGGATATGATGATTCCAATGGAGGCGATGATCCCGACGCTTTGATTTTTTTTCATGTAACACCTTTTTTAAAAAGTCTGCATTATGATGGTTTTGTCTGACATTGTAATATCATAAAGAATGAATGTTCATTCCTTTTCCTATATCCGTATGCTGTCCCAGCAGGAGGAAACGATTGTTTCGGAAAGGGCATTATCAATTTTAATAAAACCCTGGTGATGATCTCTGACTGCCCAAAAGATCGGCGCAATGGCCAGATCAAAAAACAGGGCCATGGGGATTGGCTTAATTACTTGATATTCCATGCCTTTTTCGTAAAGCTCCAGAACGATATCATGTTCCCCTGTTGTGTTGGTCAGTTTGTTTCTTCTGACCTCCAGGCCATACGGGGAATGATGAAATTGTTCGTTATACCTGAATTCCAGGGGCTGCTTGATAAAATAATCGATGATACCTTTTCCGATATGGAAAAAACATTCCCGGACAGGCCGGCCATGAGGATATCTTTCCTTGAGATGATTCGTGAATTTATCAAACAGGGTCGTGTGGATTTCCATGATCAGAACATCTCTGTTTTTGAAATAGCGGTAGATTGTGCCTGCACCCACGCCTGCACGTTCCGAGATTTGAGCCATGGGGGCGCCATGAAAGCCTTGTTCAGCAAAAAGCGTCATGGCTGCGTTTAAGATATCGTTCCGTTTGTCAGTCTTGCTCATGTTCACCGTGTTTCATAGAATGAATATTCATTCTTGTTTAGGGGAATTCCGTTTTTATGTCAAGCAGATTTAGGATAACACGGCAAGTCTTTTTGAAATTGTTTTCAGGGTTGCGTTTTGGTCACGATATGATAGGGGGATGGTATTCATGAAAAATCTGCCTAAACAAATTCTTAAGGAAACATTCGGGTACGACTCCTTCCGGCCCCTTCAGGAAGACGTTATCCACCATATCCTTGATAAGAAGGATGCGTTGGTGATCATGCCTACGGGCGGTGGTAAATCCATCTGCTATCAGATTCCGGCACTTGTTTTCAAAGGCCTGACCATTGTGGTATCTCCATTGATATCCCTGATGAAAGACCAGGTGGAACAACTCATGGAAACAGGCGTTTTAGCCGTATCTTTAAACAGTTCCATATCGCCGGATCAGTTTCGGAAAAACGTATCTCTGATCAAACAGAAAAAAGCGAAACTGGTTTACATGGCTCCGGAAACCCTTTTAAAAGATTCGATTACAGGCATGCTCTCCACTGAACAGGTGGATTGTCTGACCATTGATGAGGCCCATTGCATTTCCGAATGGGGGCACGATTTCCGGCCTGAATACCGGAAGCTGGTATCTGTGCGAGCCTGTTTTCCGAATGCCGTTTGTGTCGCACTGACTGCGACAGCCACACCCCGCGTCCGGGAGGATATCCAGAAGAGTCTGGGGTTTGAATCCTCTTCAGCCTTTATCGGCAGCTTTAACAGGGAAAACCTGCTTATCCATGTTGTGCAGAAGGAGAACCCACTGTCGCAAACGCTTAGCGTCATTGAAAAATATCAAGGCCAGTCCGGGATTATCTACTGTTTTTCACGAAATCAGGTGGACGACCTGAGCGCGGTTCTGTCTGACAGGGGGTTTTCCGTAAGACCGTATCATGCCGGACTGCCTGATGCGGAGCGCATGGAAAACCAGGAGCGTTTCATCAAGGATGATGTGCAGATTATTGTGGCGACCATAGCATTTGGCATGGGTATCAACAAACCCAATGTCCGGTTTGTGATTCATTATGATCTTCCGAAAAATATAGAAAGCTACTATCAGGAGATCGGCAGGGCAGGGCGTGACGGACTCAAATCCCTTTGCCTGCTTCTCTTTTCCTATGGGGATATCCGAAAGATCAAGTATTTCATTAACGATAAAAATGAAAAAGAAAAACGCATGGCGATCAATCATTTGAACGCCCTGGTCCGGTATACAGAAACCGATACATGCAGGCGGCGGATATTGCTTCACTATTTTGGAGAAGACATTGAGATTGAAAACTGCGGCATGTGCGATAATTGCCTTGAAGAAAAAAAGCCGCAACACGATATCACCATTGAAGCGCAAAAATTTTTATCCTGTGTGAAACGAACCGGAGAAACCTTCGGTATCCAGCACATCATAGACGTGCTTCGAGGTTCTGAGGCAAAAAAGATACTCCGGTTTAATCATCACCACCTCTCCACGTATGGGATTGGGAAGGACTATACCCGAAAACAATGGCAACATCTTGCCCATCAGTTTCTTCATAAAGGGCTTATGGTTCAGGACATGGAATACGGCAGCATAAAGATTACAAAAAAAGCGTGGGACGTGTTTAAAGGAGAAATGTCTGTATATGGAAAAATTCTTGCAGAAGATACGGGTGAACGTTTTAAAGCGGAAGAAGAAACCGTCGATACGGCGTATGATCAGGAACTGTTTGATCTGTTAAGAAGCAAACGAAAGACACTGGCAACAAAAGCCAATGTCCCGCCCTACGTGATCTTTTCCGACAAAACCCTGGTGGAAATGGCCACTGTTTTTCCCCAGTCAGCGGAACGTCTGCTTACCATTAGCGGTGTGGGTAGCGTTAAGCTCGATAAATATGGCCAGACCTTTTTAACTGTGATTCAGGAATATTGCCGCAACACCAACATTGAGGAAAAACCCCTGCCCAGTGTCCGAAATGCCATTCGACCCGTAAACGGGACAAAGCGCCTTCGGCATCAGGTCATCGGAGAGATGGCCAACAGAGGGACGTCTATATCGGACATTATGGCGATGTTTAAAATTAAGCAGATCACCGTGCTGGATCATTTGTTCAAGTTTTTTCTGGAAGGGAATCCCCTCCTGTCCGAAGATATATTACAGTTGCCTACACTGCCATCCGATCAGAAAAAGGCCGTTCTGGAGGCATTTGACAGGATAGGATACGAGTTTCTTTCACCGGTTTATTCTGCCTTGAACGGTTCTGTCGTTTATGAAGATCTCAAACTGATGCGTTTATGTTATCTGTGTGAAAAAAAAGTATTGGCAAAAAAAATGGACTGAGATGGCAACCGTTCCCGAAACAATTTATATTTTCACCTTGACCCATGTGCAGAAAATTGCTTAGGCTTTGACGCATTTCAGATGGTAATCAAAAATACATACACACTGAAGGAGGATTGATGAGCCCGATTGACTGGAGAAGGGATGGTGCGGTCGCGATTGTTGTGATGCAGAAAGATGACAATACGATGAATATCGATTTTGTTGATGGGATGTTTGACGTGCTTGACGCCATTCTTGAAGACAAGGACATGACAGCTGTTGTCATAACCTCGGGGAACAAGAAAAACTGGTCAATAGGCCTGGACATGAACTGGCTGGGTACCCTTATTGCGGAAAATGATGTGGCGCTTTTGAAACGGTTCATGCTCCGGATAGATGACATGTTCAAGAAAATTCTTCTCTATCCTCTGCCCGTCATTGCAGCAATAAACGGTCATGCGTTCGGGTCTGGTGCGATTCTTTCCTGCGCCTGTGATTTCAGGTTCATGAAGGCGGACAAAGGGTATTTTTGTTTTCCGGAAATTGATTTGGGCATTCCCTTCATGCCAGGACAACTGGCGTTTTGTCAAAAAGCCATTCCTGTGCAAAAATTTCAGGAGCTTCTGTTGACAGGCAAACGGGCAGGGGCAAAGGAACTTGAGGCATGTCAGGCCATTTTAAAGGCCTGTGCGGATGAGGCGGAACTGTTTCAGGAAGCCATCGGTTTTGCCAGATCCCTGCATAAGAAACGGGGTATATTCGGTGAGATGAAAAAAAGGCATAATCAGCCCATGGTTACGAAGCTGGAAAATGAGGATAGCAAGTATATTGATAGCATGGCTGTGCTGATATCTGATTAATGTTGTGACAAGGAGAATAAAATGGCTGGACCGTATTTCATTAAACATATCATCAATAAAACATTTTCCCAGCGGTTTTTCTGGTCAAGGTTGTCCCATATCCGGGGAATCGGGCGCCTGATGGAGTATGCGCTGTTTGAAGACGATGACATCATTTATCTGCCAAAAGATAATACCGTTCCCATCAATCAGTCTCTTCCCCAGAAAGAGGATTTGGTTGTTCCTTCAGATGTGCTGATCCATTTTATCAAAAAGGCAAAATACCGATGGATCATGGATTTTTGCATTTGCAGGGATTCATCGGACTGTAAGGATTATCCCATTAACCTGGGATGTATGTTTCTTGGGGAGGCGGCCAAAGATATCAATCCCAGGTTCGGTCGCCTTGTAAGTGAACAGGAGGCACTGGATCATGTGACCCGATGCCGGGAGGCGGGGCTTGTGCATCTGATCGGAAGAAACAAGCTGGATACCGTATGGCTGAATATCAAGCCGGGTGAAAAACTGTTGACCATCTGCAATTGCTGCCCCTGTTGTTGTTTGTGGAAGGTGCTTCCGGTGATCAACCCAAGCATCAGTTCAAAAGTGAATCGCATGCCTGGCGTGTCTGTCCGGGTTACAGAAAAGTGCGTGGGGTGCGGCACCTGCACAAAAGATATCTGCTTTGTGGATGCCATTCACCTTGATGGGGAAAAAGCGGTTATTGGTGAAGATTGCAGGGGGTGTGGCCGATGTGTGTCTGTATGTAAGAAGGGTGCCATTGAACTGAGGGTAGACAATCAGGCATTTGTGGATGATGCCATCAACCGGATTTCAGGGTTGGTGGATGTTTCCTGAACATTAAAATTAATTTGACCAACAAGGCGGGGGAGATATGAAGCATATCTGTATTACCGGTGTGTCCGGGTATCTGGGGATGAGGCTTGTAAATACATTATCGGCCCGTGATGATGTCGAAACGATTTTGGGCATTGATATTGTCCCGCCCCGGGTGCTTTCAAGCAAATTGACGTTTGTTAAAATGGACATCCGGTCCGGTGATTTGAAAACGTGTTTGTCTGATCATCACATTGATACGGTTTGTCATCTCGCCTTTGTCGTGAAACCGATCCATGATTTGAAAAAAATGCATGATATTGATTACAACGGAACCCGGAATGTTTTAAAAAGCGCTTTTGAAGTTCAGTCAGAATACGTGGTCGCAATTAGCAGTACGCTTGCATATGGTGCTCACGAAGATAACCCTTTGGCGCTTTTTGAAACCCATCCACTACGTGGAAATGAACGCTATCCCTACGGATACTACAAGCGGCAGGTCGATACCATGATTCAGGATTTCGCGAGTGCGAATCCGGAGATGCCGATTACCATTTTAAGGCCTTGCACGGTATTTGGCCCCAGCGTGGACAATTATGTGTCGAGAATGCTGTTCCTGCCGGTTACGGTATCGGTCAAGGGCTTTAATCCGGCTGTCCAGCTGGTTCACGAAAATGATTTTGTGGATGCATGTATACTCGCTTTAGACAAACGAATCCCCGGTATTTTCAATATTGCGGGTGACGGCATCCTTACTGCAGAGGAGATTGCAAGAATCATCGGTACGAAACTGATTCCCATTCCGGCGTTTGTCCTATATCCTTTGCTTGAGTTGTTGTGGCGAATCCGGGCGCCAGGCGTTGAAGTGAACAGCGGATATCTGGACTATGCCAGATATCCTTTCATCGCCAGTAACACAAAGGCGAAAGAAGAGCTGGGATTTGCCCCGAAACACACATCAAAGGAAACGCTTCTGGAAACCGTGAGGCACAGAAAATGATGATCCGGGCAAAACGAAAAAATAAATTTTCAAACTATCCGTTTTCTAAAAAATGGGCGACAGGTGTCCTGCTTGCCTTCCTGTTTTTTCACGGTTTTGGGCTCAGTTTGGCCATCGGGTGGACGGGCGCGCTGTTTTATCTGGTATTGTGGGCGCTTTCCTATCTGGTGATTTACTGGGGCGCCTGCAGGACGTGCGTATATTACGGAAAAGCGTGTCCTGTGCCATTGGAGGGAAGCTGTGTTCATTATTTTTTTAAAAAAAGCCCTGAAAACATGGGATTTTCAGGACTGATCTGCGCAACCGCTTCCTATGGGCTCAGAATTGGCCTCCCTGTGGGGATTATGGTGCACGGGAAAATGACAATTAACGGCATCGTTTTTGGGAGTGTGTTTCTGCTGTTCTGGATGGTTCACCTTTATATGACCGGCTGTCCCAACTGCATCAATGAAAGTTGTCCGCTAAATCCCGATTATCAAGGCATCAGCTAAACGCTTAATCGCCTTTCCCGGGTAAATATGGGCGTGGTCGATGTTTCAAAAATCGGTTTTGCCGTTCACCTGTTTGGGTTCAAAACCACCGTATATGTCAATTTTTTCATTTTTATTTTACTGAATTATTTAAAATTGCCTCAAAAAACAATAGGATTGAAAAAAAGCATATCAAAACTTGACAAATTTGAAAATATTGTTAGTTTAATGAAATAAAAAAGATCCCGATTGGGTTTCAAGTTGTTTCTCTCACTATTTTCTGTGGAATGCGCCAGGAAGATATTTTTTATCAATTAATAATAACCAGAGAGGTGAAAAAAGAGAGAAGGATTGAATGTATCACTATGCAGGAAAAGGAGGATTTTATGCTGGACACCAACAATTTTGAATCAAAGGATATCGCTATAGACGGACTGGACGTAACCAAACATGTATCCCGCCTGGAGTCTTTCCGAAAAAAAGGCTGGTTCGTATTCAGATCATCACCTGACCCGCAGGCAATGAATTTCAGATACAGCCTTAAACGACCTATCGAAACTGCAAACGCGAACTTAAAACATCATAAGTGACGCATCGGGTAACCCCCATTATTTTTTAAAATTAGGAATACATTTATTAAAAAAGAGGAAGGCCTGTATCCTGATGCCTTCCTCTTGAACAATCCTCTCCGGAATTCTTCGTTCAGAAAGATGTTTTTTCTTTTTCGACACGTTCAAGATTTTTGATCAGTCTTTTACATTCTTTTGTTGTCTTAAGCATGCTTTCTATCAGGCGTGCTGTCTTGTCTTTCAGATCCTCCCTGGTTTTCTGATGCATGCCCCGAAGTTTTGACAAATCCGTAACCAATTCAGATTTTATTGTTTTATTCAGTAACTGCTCAATGGTGGCGATATTGGTAAAAGGCGTGTCATCCTTTTGGCTTTTTCTTTTTTCAAGTCTCTTCTGCCGTTTATTGCTGACCAAATGAGAAAGCTCGCGGGTAGACAGATTATTCTCAATGCACAGTCTTGCAATTTCGAGCTTTTCAGAAGTATTTTCCAGCCTGACCAGATCTGACTTGTGGGTATAAGATAATTTCCCGGTATCAACATTGTTCTCGTTAAAAAAAAGTTCCTGGGCAGCGACTCTTACCATGATAGTCAGGGTGGTGTAGGGAACCGCCAGATTTTTGTTCTTGCACAATACTTTGAAGCTTTTCGGTTTTCTGGGGTTTTTGGAAGTGGCAAGCACGATATTGTCATCAAAAAAATGTTTCAGCAGATAGCTTCCGATCTCAATAGCGCCCTGGTAAAGCGTTTCATTGGCTTTATCGTTGATGAATTGAACGGATTTTTCAATAAATGCCTTATCCACTGTTTGGGTCACCGCACCTTGCTCATCGTTTTTGATTGTCCGGTCTGGCATGTGATCGTCCTTTTCAAGGGTGTTGTTTCCAATGGGTAATATTATAATGAATATGAAAATTATTTCAAGAGTTTTTAACATGGTGAAAGATGGGGGAATGGCTCTCATATCTATAGATAAAAGTAAAGTATATCAATTGATTATTAATTTTATTCATTACAGTTCACGCGCCTGAAATGTGAAATTTCTTTATGAAAATTTATTTAAAAAAATCTAAAAATGCATGTTGACAACTTTACAATAAATATTAAATTTTATCCAAAAGAAAGACGAGGTATTCAACAGCGGATACACCACGCAAACCTAAATAAAGGAGGAACAGCCATGATGATAAGAAGAATGTTTGATTTCCCGGATGTCAGCCTGAGACGCCAGATGGAGGATTTTGACAGGCTGAGACGTCAATTGGATGTGTTGAATGGCAGATTTATGGGTTCAGGCGATTTGCAGAGAACCGGCGTTTTCCCCCTGATCAATCTTTCCGAGAACAAGGATGCGTATTTTGTAAGAGCCGAACTGCCGGGTGTAAAGGCAAATGAGCTGGATATTCAGGCAACCGGCAATTCAATGTCCATATCTGGTGAAAGACATATTCCGGAAGAAAATGGAAGTGCAAAATACCACAGGCGTGAACGGGAGGCAGGAAAGTTTTCAAGAATGATCAGCCTGTCAAATGAAATTGATCCTGAACATGTAGAGGCAAAAATGGAAAACGGAATTCTGACAATCACCCTGCCCAAGGCTGAGAAAGCCAAACCCAGACAGGTAACTGTAAAATAAATTTTCAGGAATAAAGGAGGGATTGAACATGGCCGAATCTAAAGAAATAAAAGCAAAAGACAAGAAAGAAATTGCCACGCCTGGCGAACAGATCAAACCTGGTCCCATATTCGCACCCGAAGTCGATATTTTTGAAAATGAACATGAGATCGTTATGCTGGCCGATCTTCCCGGCGTAAAAACATCTGATCTGAACATCGATCTACGTGATGATACATTGACAATTATGGGTGATGTGAATGCAGCAAAGCCTCAAAATGAAGATGATATCGTGGTTGAATATGAAGTGGGGCATTATCTCAGACAATTTACACTTTCTGAAGTGATTGACCAGAGCAGGATCGAGGCAAAACTTGAAGACGGTGTGCTTCGGTTGACGCTGCCCAAGGTTGAAAAGGCAACACCACGAAAAATCACCGTGAATGCTTAAAATTCAGGCATGCCGGCCGGAACCTGATGAGAGCCGTGAAAAAATGACAGGTTCCGGCTGCTTTACGCAATCCATGCCATCAGGTTATCCTTATATTTTCGCTTCATATTTTTATCTGCTTGATATAACACCAAATTAAATTTGACCATCCTGTAAAATTTCCTTTGAAATGGATTTTCTTGACAAGATAAAATATTTCATTTAATTTTGTCCATCACATGATGTAAGCATATGTTGGAATACATCGTTTGTTGGATTATTGGCTGTGGTTGGATTTTTTTATTGTATAATTTGGCAGAATATGGTTTTGGGAGGTGTTTGTTTATTTAATTTCAAGGTCTTAACGCGTGCCTGAGTGACAAAATATTCTCATATAGGCACCCAATATATTGTAATGGAATAAGGAAGATAGGCATGGCCTCACCGCTTGAAAAAGCCAGAAAAGACCCCGCATCAATGAAAGGCCGGATTCTCGAGTCAGCCACGCGGCTGTTTGGACAGAACGGCTACCAAGGCACAACAACGAGAATGATTGCAAAGGATGTGGGAATCGACATCTCAACGCTTTATTACCATTGGGGTGAAAAAGCGGATTTGTATGAAGCGGTCATGATCTGCATAAAAGAGGATCTTCGCAATCTGTTGGTTGAAATTGAAACGATTATCAAGGGAAAACCACTTTCAACACGCCTTGAAATTGCAATTAATATGTGCTGCGATTTTTATTTTGATTATCCTGAATCGACCAGCCTTGTGCTGTCCCATTATAACAGTGATGCATTGTCACAACCAGACAAGAGTGTAAAGCTTGATATCGCCGATGCAATTACCGATATCGCGTTTTCCATGGGACTTGTGCCGCATAAGTCGAATGTCAGTCTGCAGGTCAAAATGAAAGTGATGGCTGTTATTTTATCACTTTTCAGTTTTATTGCCGGCGAAAAACATATCCGGCAAATGTTAGGGGCTGACAATCAGGAATACAGGGAGGTTGTGAAGGAAACGCTTCGGTTTATTCTTATTCCGGCGTTTATTCAGGATAACCGGCAAAATAAAGACCTGTCGACCGATAGCTGATTCAACAGAACAAACATCATCATCTGCCAGAGCTGAGTCCATAACAACCCCAAGACACAGGTGGCGTATACGTATGGAGGTATGCTTATTCTGTACCCCAAGGAACAGGCTGAATTATATTGAGAGTTGCTGATGGTGTTCGGCAATTAAATTCTGGAGTGAACCTAAGACAAAGGAGGCAAAAGATGGCGTTAAATATGGATGCATTGGGTAAAAAAATTGGCCCGATTACCAAAGATTATGTCTGGAGAGATGTCGCAATCTATGCGCTTGGTGTTGGCGCAGGATTTTCTGATATCGAATACTGCTGGGAAAGAAAACTTAAAGTGATTCCTTCTTTTTCCATAGCATCTATTTTTGAATTCCTTACCTATATTGGCCTGAACTCAGGAATGAATCTGGCAGGTATCCTTCATGGAGAACAGGAACTTATTTTTCATAAGCCGATTCCCACAAAAGGCAGCCTGACCACAGAAGGCGCCATCACAAAATATTATGATAAGGGAGAAGGAAAAGGGGCGCTGGTCATCGGGGAGAGTGATACCTTCCATTCAAATGGAGAAAAACTTTTTACCAGTATTTTGTCTGTATTTTCACGGTTTGACGGCGGGTTTGGCGGTGAAAACGCACCCAAAGTGACATTTGTGTTTCCGGAACGGGAACCCGATTTTGTCATGGAAGAGACACCTGACGTCAATCAGCCGCTTCTTTACAGGCTCTCAGGCGATCTTTTTGACATTCATGTGGATGAAGCATTTGCAAAAATGGCAGGCTTTGAGAGGCCGATTATGCATGGCCTGTGCACGTTCGGGTTTGCATGCCGGGCATTGATTCATCACTTAATCCCCGGGGAACCTGAAAAAGCCAGACGAATGGCATGCCGTTTTTCAAAGCCGCTTTATCCGGGAGTGCCTATAAAAACGAGTATCTGGAAAACCGAAGACGGAAAAGCCGTATGGCAGACGGTCAATTGTGAGACTGGCGAAACGGTTATTACCAACGGAATTTTTGAATATGGTGATATTCCGGCTTAAGATAATCGATGTTCTGATGATCAAAATGTTTTACCTGTATAAAGGCTATGGGAGACAATTATGCTTGCATTAAACAAATCACAGAAACAAATCCAGAAGGCAGTAAGGGATTTTTCAAAAGGTGAGTTCGACAAGGAACACATCATTGAAATTGACAAAAGCCGGGAATACCCGAAAGATATCTGGGAAAAGGCTGCCGAGCTGGGATTTATCGGTATCCATTTTCCTGAAGCGTTAAGTGGTTCAGGCATGGGTGTGTTTGATAATGTCATTGTCGCGGAGGAACTCTGCAGAAAGGATTCCAGCATCGGCATCACCCTTTCCACGGCAGGATACGCTTCCGAATGCCTGCTTCGATTTGGCAGTGATGACCTGAAGCAGAAATTCCTACCCAAAGTGGCAGAAGGCAAAATACTTTCCGGAGGGGCGTTCACCGAACCGGATCAGGGGACGGATATCACAAGGATTAAAACCACGGCCAGAAAGGAAGGCGGCCACTTTATCATTAACGGTGACAAATCGTTTGTCGTAAATGGGGGGCTGGCCGGATTCTATGTGGTTCTCTGTAAAACAGATTCAGCTTGTGAACCGGAAACAGGCGGTATGAGTCTGATTCTGGTTGAGGCAGACAGAGATGGGCTGACTGCTGAAGACGTTGGCAGAAAACTCGGTGTGAATCAGATGGCGACAACCGGTCTTTTGCTGAGAAATGTAACTGTACCGATATCAAATCTGATTGGTGAAGAAGGGAAGGGCTACGCCAATCTCCAGAAATTTTTTGTAGAAAGCAGAATTCTGGTTGCGGCTCAAGCCCTGGGAACGGCCGAAGGCGCTCTTGACAGGGCGCTTGTGTACGTCAAGGGAAGAGAACAATTCAACCGGCCGATTGTCAAATTCCAGGTGACCCAGCATAAAATAGCAGATATGGCAACCCGGATCGAGCTTGCAAGATTGATCACCTATGAGGCGGCAAGCCAGTTTGATCAAGGTAATATTGACCCGAAGATGGCATCCATGGCCAAACTCACAGCCACAAAAGTGGCTATGGAAGTAACGGATGAGGCACTGCAGCTTCATGGCGGTTATGGGTATATGACCGAATATGAAGTCGAACATTTTTATCGTGATGCCAAGGTTTGCCAGATCAGGGAAGGCAACAACAGGGTTCAGAAGGATATTATCGCCGAAGCCGTTATCGGACGTATCAAATAGCCTTATCGGTTTATACAAGGGAGAAACATATCATGAATATTTTAAATTATACTGAAGAACACCATGAATTCAGAAAAAGGCTTCAGGACTATTTTGCAAAAGAAGTGACACCCTATGCTGCAAAATGGGAGACGGATCATATTATCCCCAAGGAAGCCTGGAAGAAAGCAGGTAAAGCCGGTTTTCTGTGCACCAGCGTTTCAAAGGAATACGGTGGCATCGGTGGTGATTTTATATACTCTGCCATTGTCTGTGAGGAAATGACAAAAACATTTCAGACCGGCCTTGCCATGTCTCTTCACAGCGATGTGGTCGTGCCTTATATTGACGAATATGGATCGGAAGAACTTAAAAAAAGGTTTCTTCCGGGATGTGTGTCCGGAGATATCGTGGCGGCTGTGGCCATGACAGAACCGGATGCAGGAAGTGACCTTTCATCTCTCACAACAACTGCTGTGGAAGATGGTGATGAGATCATTATTTCCGGTTCCAAAACATTTATATCAAACGGGATTCACTGTGATGCCGTCATTGTTGCGGCAAAGGACCCGGCCGTTGAAAACCCGTATCAGGCCATGAGCCTGTATGTTGTTGAAGATGGCACGCCCGGGTTTACCAGGGGACGGCACCTGGATAAAATGGGCTGGCACAGCCAGGATACGGCGGAACTTTTTTTCAATGACTGCAGGATTCCAAAGGCCAACCTCCTGGGTGAAAAAGGCTATGGATTTCTCATGCTCATGGGAAAGCTTCAGCAGGAGAGGCTCGTTTGTGCCATGGGTGCGGTCTACGGGGCAAGACAGGTTATTGACGGTGCCGTAGAATATTTTAAGACAACCAAAGATGCTTCAGGTAAACCCCTTTCCAAATATCAAGCCGTTCAGTTTGCCCTTGTTGAAATGGAAACAGATGTGCGAATCGCTGAAACGTTTATTCAAAAACTGATCGCCGACCATATGGAAAAGGCAGATATCAAGACCGAAACGTCCATGGCCAAATACTGGACAACCGACCTGGCCAACCGCGTATCCGGCCGATGCCTGGAAATGATGGAAGATTTCGGGATGGTCGAACAGAATCCGATGGTCCAGGCGTGGCGTGATTTCAGGATTACCTCGATTTTTGCAGGAACCAATGAAATCATGAAATTTATTGTTGCGAAACTCATGCAACTGTGATGGGATTCTCTTTTAAAAAACACAAGACGCAATTTTAAGAAATGGCCTTTTAAGCTATATCAATAATCAAATTTCAAATAAGGAGAAAGATCATGTCAGATATCCGATTTGATGGCAGAGTGGCAATTGTTACAGGTGCAGGAGCAGGTCTTGGTAAAACGTATGCACTTGAACTTGCAAAACGGGGAGCAAAAGTGGTTGTAAACGATCTGGGCGGCGCCCGTGACGGATCAGGTGCCAGCACGTCTGCTGCAGATCTTGTAGTGAATGAGATCAAGAAGAACGGTGGCGAAGCCATTGCCAATTATGATAGCGTGGCCACAATGGATGGTGGACAAAATATCGTAAACACTGCTGTGGACACTTTTGGAAAGTTGGATATCCTGATCAACAATGCCGGTATTTTAAGAGATAAAAGCCTTCTGAAAATGGAAGAGGCTGAATGGGATCTCGTGGTTGCCGTCCATTTGAAAGGGGCTTTCTGTGTCACCAAACCTGCCTTTGCCATTATGAAGCAAAACGGTTATGGCCGAATTGTCAATACCACATCCGGTGCCGGTCTCTATGGGAATTTTGGCCAGGCCAATTATTGTGCAGCCAAAATGGGTGTTGTCGGCCTCATGAACAATGTCGCCATCGAAGGCGCAAAATACAACGTCAAATGCAATACCATTGCACCTGTGGCAGCGTCCCGGTTAACCGAAGACATTCTGCCGCCTGAAATGTTCAACAAACTGAAACCGGACTTCATTATGCCGTTGGTTGTTTATCTCTGTTCAGAAGCCAATCAGGATACAAAAATGATTTTCAACTGTGCTGCAGGATGGTTTAGCCGGGCAGAGATCGTTTGTGCCAAGGGCGCAACCATCGGAGATGGCAGCAGGGAAATCTCAGCGGAAGAAATCAAGGAAAACTGGGGCCGGATCACGAGCCTTGACGAAATTAAACCATTAAACAATATCGGTGAATCTTTCGGATACCTGGGAAGTCTTCTTTAGTAACCAGCTGTTAAGAATATTCAAACAACAAAAAGCCGGGGAGACGCGTATTCTTCCCCGGTTTTTTTTTAGGAGGTTGTCAAAGGTATGATAGCAGAGGCGTCAGATCCCAAATCCTCCTTGCCAGACAAGGCACTTGAAAGACTGTCTGAAAAAATCAGGAAGACCATGGTCAGAGCCATGTCCGACTTTCACATGATTGAAGAGGGGGATCGTGTGCTTGCCGCTGTCTCCGGTGGAAAAGACTCCGCCACCATGCTCATTCATCTTGAGGAAATCCGGAAGCGGGCAAAATTCAGATTTACGGTAGATGCACTGCTTGTCAATCAAAAACAGCCCTGGTTTGATGCCGAACAGTATCTGGCCTGGATGACCGGCAGGGGGTTTTTCATTAAAATGATAGAAGATGATGTTTTCAATGTAGCCCTTCAGAAAACCCGGCCCGGAAAATCCCTTTGTCGTATTTGTTCACGATTGAGAAGAGGTGTTCTCTATACCTATGCCAGAAAAAACGGATATACCAAAATTGCCCTGGGCCATCACAGGGATGATCTGAATGAAACCCTGCTTATGAACATGTTTTTTTCCGGCCGCATCGCTGCCATGCCACCCAAGCTTGTTTCAAACGATGGACATAATGTGGTGATACGGCCCATGTGTTATGTAGAAGAAGAAAAAATAATCGCCTATAAAGAGGCTGCCGGCATCCCTGTCATGACATGTGATCCATGCGAATCTCAGGATAAGGCCCAGCGCCAGAAGATGAAAACACTTCTTAAAGGTCTTGAATCGACTTATCCCGGCCTGGAAGCAATCCTGCTTAAATCCATGAAAAATATCAAGCCATCCCGGCTGCTGGACAAAGACCTATTTGATTTCCATGAGTTTTAAAATGTGATCGCAAAGGGTTTTTATATCTTCTCTGGGCCAGACCGGACAATCAATGTCAATGGGATCATCTGTCACAATGGCCTTTATGTCATTTCGCTCCGGAGCGATCGGCGGTTCTCCTGAATGGTTCCGCCACACTTCTATTTTTTTACCGGGGCCTTCCAGATATCCTTCCACAACAACCAGATCTTTATTTTCATAAAGGGGAGAGAGAATCTTTAACGGTTCATCATCTCCGCGCCGGGGAATAAATATGGCGGTCAGTGTGGGTGTGATGACCGTGGAAGGCGATGCTCCCGCTTCCCGGTGAAGAAATGAGTCTTTTCCGGGTTTGTCCAGTTCATGGTCATGGCTGCTATGCTTGATAGAGCCGATGTCGAGTCCTCTTTCGGTGAGTTCTTTGATAATATCGACAACCAGTTTGGTTTTACCGTTGTTTTTTCTTCCGATGACATGGAGTAGTTTCATAGTATAGTTCTTTCGTTAGTCAAACTGATGATGCACGCACTTCTCACAATCCGGCAGCAGATTGACGAGCTTTCGCCTGAGAACATCATAAGAGTAATAATGGGTGGCAATTTGATAATTGGTTTCCACCATTTCAAGGGAGACACCATCTGTTCCGGCAATGCGGGTTGAAATAAAGCCGATGTTTTTTAAATTGCAGGTTGCCGTGCATGTGGTCACTTATTCCCTCCAGTCTCAAGTTCCTCGTTTCAGGTCTGAAGTTCCCTGTATCTGAAGCAGGTGACCACATGGTCATTCACCATGCCGATGGCCTGCATGAACGCATAGCATATGGTGGGGCCGACAAATGTGAATCCGCGTTTTTTCAAGTCCTTGCTCATGGCAACCGACACGTCGGTCTCCGGAGGTATTTCTGAAATGTGTGTCCAGGAATTCGTTATGGGGACACCGTCTGTGAACTGCCAGATATAGGCATCAAAACTGCCGAACATGTTTACGATATCCAGAAAGGCAGATGCATTTTTGATGGCAGCATGGATTTTAAGCCTGTTTCTGATAATACCTGCATCATTCATGAGCGTGTTAATTTTTTTTTCATCATAGAGAATGATTTTATGTGGGTCAAACTGATCAAAGGCCTTTCTGAAATTGTCCCGTTTTCTTAATATGGTAATCCAGCTCAAGCCTGCCTGGGCACCTTCGAGAATGAGAAACTCAAAGAGTTTTCTGTCATCATGCAGGGGAACCCCCCATTCCGTATCATGATAATCCATATACAGCTTGTCATTTTCCGCCCATTCGCATCTTTTTTCTTTCATCAGACTTCAACAACCTTGATCATGTTTGTGGTGCCTGCCACTTCAACCGGGTGGCCTGCTGTGACGATCACCAGATCTCCCTTTGCCACATGGCCAACGGTCAGTGCTGAATTGGCTCCTTTTTCGAACATGTCATCCGTGCCTTTTAGCAGATCCACATGAACCGGCACACATCCCCAATAGAGCGCCAGACGTCTAACGGCTTTAATATCCGGTGACAGGGCAATGATGCTGGCTTTTGGCCGGAAACTTGAGATGAGCTTTGCCGTAAACCCGGACTGGGTGGATGCCACAATGGCGGAAACCTTCAAATGGTCTGCAAGGTCGCAGGCCGCATAGGCAACGGATGCCGAGATATCACTGTCCGGTTTTATGTCAAGAAATTTTAAATGCGGATAATTCTGTTCGGCGCTTTCAGCAATTTTAGCCATGAATTCAACGGCTTTTACCGGATATCTTCCACTGGCGGTTTCTTCTGACAGCATGACGGCGTCCGTACCATCCAGCACGGCATTTGCAACGTCATTTGCCTCTGCCCGCGTAGGACGGGGGGATTCGCACATGGACCGCAGCATCTGGGTTGCGACAATCACGGGTTTGCCTTCATTGTTTGTTTTCCGTATAAGCATTTTCTGAATATTGGGAACGGTTTCCAGCGGAATTTCAACACCCAGATCACCTCTGGCCACCATAATACCATCTGCTGACCGGATGATATCATCGATATTTTTAAGCGCCTCATGCTTTTCTATTTTGGCAATTACCGGAGTGTCCTTGTCTGCATTCCGAATAATATTTTTCACTTCATTGATGTCCTTTGCACTTCTTACAAAAGAGAGCGCCACATAATCTATGTCCAAGTCCAGACCAAATGCCAAGTCTTTCTTGTCTTTCTCGGTAATGGAAGGCGCAGAGATCGTCCCGCTCGGCAGGTTGATTCCCTTGTTGGATGTGAGTATGCCGCCTGTAATCACATTGCAGTGAACTTCCGTGTCAGTGGTTTTTTCAACCACCATTTCCATTAACCCGTCAGCAAGCATGACAACATCGCCGGGTTTGACTTCCTGAGGGAGTTTTTCGTAGGAAACGCATGCCCGGTTTCCAAGGCCTTCCATGGGGGTGCTGGTCAATATCAGGGTCTGGCCGGGCTCGAGCTTGATGCCTGGGTCCCGGATACAGCCCACCCGTATTTTGGGTCCGCAAAGATCCTGCAGGATGGCCACATGTGCATTCAATTTTTTTGAAATTTCCCGTATCATTTCAATTTTCAGGCGATGCTCCTCATGGGTGCCGTGGGAGAAATTGAGCCGGGCCACATTCATGCCCGCCTGAATCAGTTTTTCGATCATTTCCTTTGAATCACTCGACGGGCCGATGGTGCATACGATTTTGGTTTTGGGCATGGGGACCACCTTATATTTTTGAAGATTAGATATTTCCTGAAAACAAGGCATTCAGATAAAAGTCGCTGATTGGGTTATTGGTATTCAATTGATGTGCGTTGTTTTCATTCTTTTTAGCCATTTGTTTTCGAATGTTACCGGCAAGTACTTTGCCCAGTTCCACACCAAACTGGTCAAACGGATTGATATCCCAGAGAAACGCCTGGAATAGCGTTCGTGCCTCATAAAATGAGAGAAGCTTTCCCACATTTTCAGGTGAGAGATCGTTTAAAACAAGTGTGGATGACGGGCGATTGCCGGAAAACGATTTTGTCGGATCAGCATCAGCTTTTCCCATGGCCAGGGCCTGGGGCTGTGAGATCAGATTGGCCCAGAGTTCCTGGTGGTTGGTGACCCCTTTGGAAAGACAGTGGGTCTCTTCATACTGGGGATGAATAACACCGATAAAATCAATGGGAAAGGCCATTCCCTGGTGGGCCAGCTGAAAAAAAGAGTGCTGGGCATTGGTACCGGGTTCTCCGAAAACGATCCAGCCGGATCGGATATTCAGGGTTTTTCCTTCTGTTGTCACCGATTTGCCGTTGCTTTCCATGTAAAGCTGCTGGATATGGGGCGCCAGCTTGCTTAAAGGGGATGCATAGGGAATAATGCCAAGAGCCGTATACTTCAGAAAATTATTGTTCCAGGTGTCAATCAGGGCTGCAATCAATGGAAGATTGTTTTCAATGGAAGCGGTTCTTGCATGGGTATCCATTTCGGAAGCCCCTTCAAGAAACGCGCAGAACCGGTCAAAACCGAGGAAAAGGCTTAAGGGGAGGCCTCCTACGGCTGACGACACCGAGTACCTGCCTCCGATATAGTCGAACATATGGAAGGTCTGGAGCGATTTCTTGACAATCGCGCTTGGCGGACTGTCTTTACCGGTGACCGAAACAAAATGTTTGGACGGGTCCAGCCCGGCATTTTTTAAATATTCCCAGGCCTGTTTTTCGTTGGCCAGGGTTTCTGCCGTGGTGTTGCTTTTTGAAATGCTGATAAACAAGGTTTCCAATGGATCGATTTTTCTTTTGATCGCATCAAAATTATGAAAATCCACATTGGACAAAAAGTGAATCCGGATATTTTTATCGGCAAAAGAAGACAGGGCTGTGGCCACAAATTCAGTGCCCAGATAGGAGCCGCCAATGCCTATCACAACCGCATGGCTGAAGGGCCTGCCGGTTGACCCTTTGATCTTCCCCTGATGGATTTTTTCTGAAAATGACCGGAGATCTTCCTTGACCCGTTCAAGTTCAGGCATGACGTCCTGGCCATCCACATGAATCGGCTTTCCGGAAAGATTTCTTGTGGCTGTATGAAGCGCGGCACGGTTCTCGGTGACATTGACCTTTTTGCCGTTCATCATGTCATTGAATTTTTCCATGATCCTGGCTTTTTTTGCCAGCTCAAACAAAAGCGCCATGGTATTTTCATCTACCCGTTGCCTTGAGTAGTCGAAAAAAATACCCGCACTTTTCTTTGAAAACAGATCAAACCGGTTGTGATCGCTTAAAAGTGCTTTCAGGTGAAGGGTGGGTTGCTGAAATCGGTCAGCCTCTTTTTCCAGCCGCTTCCATGGGTCAGTCTGGTTGATCTGCAGGTCGGTCATAGGAAATACCTCCTATTTGAGAGAGACGAATGGTTAGCTTTTTTTATTGTCAAGAAGGGCCTTTACGCCATCCAGACCATAAGGTGTGCCTTCTTCAATGGCTTTTAATACAGCGCCGCCGCCCGTGAAAAAATAGAAGGATTCATCATCCAGCGCCTTCAGGTAAAGACCGGGGTTCAGCACCTTGAATTCCTGAAGGGTGTCTCCGCCGCCAAACAGTTTGGTGGCGGTTTTGTTTTCGCATATCAGCCGGTAGAATGCCTCGCTTCCCTCATGGAAATTCGGCGTGAAGCCCATGACAGCATTCAGGAAAATGGTTCTGGCCGAAAGGAGGATATCCCTGATTTCAGGCAGATCAAACGAAGAGGGGTCAATGTCCAGAAAATAGCTGAATGTATCCCCTTTTTTAAACTTCCGGGTGTCCAGCTTGCGGTAATTGCCTTCAATACGCTGGTCAAGCATATCGGATTCCACCACAAAGGGAAGCTCGACAATTTTACCTCTGTCTTTATCCAGCGCGACCAGTTCCTTTGCAAGAGAAATGTCAGAAGCTTCGACGCCTTTTACGTTGATGCCATACTTTGCGCACAAATAGGTGTTGTAAATCACCCCGCCTAAAATCAGGTGATCGGCCTTTTTATAAAGGGACGATACCGGCCCGATTTTAGTGTCATATTTGGAGCCGGCCACAATCCCCACAAAAGGACGTTCCGGGTCCATCACTTTTTTCAGGCTTACAATTTCTTTTTGCATGAGAAGACCGGCATACCCCGGCAAATGGTTGTTGATGTCAAATGTGGATGCGTGTGGCTGCCAGGATCCAAAGGCATCATTGATATAGACATCTGCCACTTCAGATAACTGTCTTGCAAATTCCTCCCGTGCATCCCCTTTTTTTTCTTCACCCTGGAACCATCTTGTATTGGGAAGATAGATGGCGGAGACGCGTCCGTTCTTGAGATCATCGATAGCTGCCTGGACAGGTTTGCCCAAGACGGCGATACCCTGATCACCGGAAGCAGGGATGTCGGGAACCGCGATCTTGATGTGGAGTTTTCGTTCAAGGTAGTGCACAACAGGTTTTACAGAAGTGCCTGCGTCTATATTGATCTGACCGGTTTTTTTGTCCCGGGGCCGCCCCACATGGGTCATCAATATGGGCCGCCCCCCTTTGTCGATAATATTAAAAAGGGTGCCTATGGTGGCATCGATTCGATAAGGGTCTTTGATTTTTCCTTTTTTCACCACATTATGGTCCACACGGACAAGAACGATTTTATCTTTGAGATCAATATTCTGCATAACCGGTAAACGGGGATCAATGTCAGATGGTTTCATTTTCGTCACTCCCTTTTCAATCTGTTATTTTGTAGATTCATACTTGATTTGTGGATTTAAAGTCAATTTTTTTCAGGGTCTTTCCAAATACAATTTCCTGTCAGAAAACCCTGATGAGCAATCCCTTGAGATAAAGCCCTTCCGGAAAATTCAAGGCTACCGGATGATCATCTGCCTGGTGAAGTTGCTTTACGATCTGCGCGTCCCTGCCGGCATCAATTGCCGCATCAGAAACAATTTTTTGAAAAAGGGGAGGGGTGATGTGGCCGGAACAGGAGAAGGTAAACAGGTATCCGCCAGGTGTGAGCAGCTTTATGGCCAGAAGATTGATGTCCTTGTAACCCCGGGCGGCTTTTTGTACGGACTGGCCGGAAGCCGCAAATTTGGGGGGATCGAGAATAATCAGATCAAACTGGTCAGCAGCGTCCCTGAATTTTCTTAAGGTATGAAACACATCCTCACAGCGGACGGTTATTCTCTCAGGGGGCATGTTGTTCAGGCTCGCGTTTTTTTGAAGCAGGGTGATGGCCTCTTCTGAAATATCAATACTGGTGACGCTTGCAGCCCCTCCTTTTAATGCCCACAAACTGAATCCGCCAGTATAGGAGAAACAGTTCAATACTTTTTTTTCTTTTGCATACGTTGAAAGCAGTTCCCGGTTTTCTCTCTGATCCAGATAAAATCCGGTCTTATGCCCGGTTTTGATATTCACCCAGAATGAGATATCATGCTCCTTTATTTCAATCAGGTCCGGTGGTTCTTTTCCCCATAGCCCGCCGGTTTGTTGACTTAATCCTTCCTTTTCCCGGCCATCGTTGTCTGAACGCTCGTAAATACCTGCTATGGGAAATAATTCAATCAGGCAGGCCACAATATCCGCTTTCCAGAACTCCGCACCGCAGGAGAGAAACTGACACACCAAATAGTCATTGTATTTGTCAATGATCAGCCCGGGCAACCCGTCAGATTCCGCATTGACGACCCTGAAGGCCGATCCTTGCAAAAACATCAGGTGTTTTCTTTTCTCAAGCGCCAGTTTCAGTTTTTTCCGGAAAAAAACAGGTGTGATCAGTTCCTCCGGGTCAAATGTCCACATTCTGGCCTTGATTTTCGATTGAGGAGAAAACGAGCCATATCCTAAAAAATGACCTTTTGAGGTTTGGACACCCACTGTTTCACCGCTTTCCGGAGCTCCTTTGATTTTTTTGATTGCATTCGAAAAAATCCATGGGTGATGACGGTTTAAAGATTTTTCAGCACTGGAGTTGATGATAAGCGTTGCCATAGGTTCTATTTATGAGGAGCTTATGGAAATTGTCAATATCAAACCTCGGTGAATTATTTCAAGTCTAAAAAAAGTCATGGAATTTTTTAAAATCTTTTAAAATCGGTCACCAGATCCAGGGACAAAAGAATCTGCGAATCCTTGTATTTTTCATCATAGTCCAGGGAATTAAAATAGAACCACTTGTATTTTGTTGAAAAAGCCATAAAGGAATTCAGTTTGAACGAAAGCGAATTGGTAATTTCTGTACGAATCTGGTGCTTGCTGAAATTCGAATAGAAGGTATCCAGGTCAAATGAATATTTGAGGTTGTCGAGAAACTCATATTTTGCCGCAACAATGGTTTCAATACCCAGGAATAGATCCTCTTGCGGGTCGTGGGCCTGTTTTTCAAAACCAATGCCTGCTTTCCCGGTGATATGTTCTGTCTCAAATAAAGCCCCTAAGGTTTCCCTGAAAAGCAGCGGCCTGAGGCCATCTACCACTTTGAGAACCGTATCCACCTGGGATTTGTGATAGGGTTTAACAACCGGATAAAGATTATATGTATAAAACAACGTGCCCCTTAAAAGGTTCTGAAAGTAATTGTCATCCTGGCGTATATAGAAAATATAGGGAGTGATCACGAATTTATGATACTGGTTGTATATGGTGAAATTGATTTTGTCATCCAAACCCCATTTCTCATATGTTTCAACCGGTTTGCCTGGTGGTGTATCGATATCCGCGTCCCGGGAAACATTGGAGCGGTTGTAAAAGTTCGACAATGATATATCGACCAGCATTCTGTACCGGTTATCCAGATAGCCATAATCGCCATAACTCATCACCCGTTCTCCCTTAAGGTCCTCCTTTATCTCGTCTGAAATGGTTCGCCACGAATTTTTGTATGTGATATCCCTGTTGAATTGTTTTACCAGACGATCATATACGGACTGGGGAGAACATATCAGATATTCTCTTTTATTCTCTATGGAATACCCCTGGATGGTGTCCCCATCTGTTCCGGAAAAGACGAAATTTTTCTGTTGTTGAAAGACCTGTTTGAGTTCGCTTCCCGAGATTTTGAAAGTGAATATGGGGAATTCATTGTCCACCATCCTGAGAATATTTGAATAGTTAACCCTTCCTGAAATTTTTCCGGGTGATATGGAATTTTCTTCCAATATGGCGACCTCTGCCCTGAACCTGTGACGGAGAAGCGCCGTCACCCGGGCATCATCCACAACCACACCGCAGCAGACATCCTTTACGATTTCATTTTCCCCTTCCTGAACAAATCTTTCCTTCCAGATGCTCAGCCTGTTTGCAAATTCAAGATATTTTTTTTCGTTTGTGGGTAAATATGCGGTTGAATTGAATTTCAAGGTATTGACGGTGAGGCTTTCCTCTGCGGAAAGTGTCAGTGAATAGAAGCCATCAGGGTTTGTCAGCGTAATCAGGGATCGGCCTTCACCGATATCGATCCGTTCGGCTTTGACCGAATAGAGTTCACCCGTGGCATCCCCGCCGCTGATACACAGTGATATCTCTTTGAATTTTTCCATCATAGCGAAATTGTCGGAATAGGGTCGTCCTGAAAGCAATACAATGTAATCGGTATCTATTTTTTCCAATTGCGCCAGGATATTTTTCAAGATTGTGTCAAAATCTTTGAGCGTGATTTTTAGAAGTTTTTTTTCCGCGATATCAAAAAATCCCTTTTCCGATGAAATGCCGATAAACGCGAAATTTTTACCTTTAATGGGTTGAATGAAATAGGGCAAAAATACCGGATTGCGCTGTTTTTCAATGTTGGCAGACAGCAGCCGCGTTTGCTTTTCCTTACTCAGGAACTCAAGATTACTGATGCCGATGTTCAAGTCCTGGGATGACACAAGGGTTGCGGCGCAATTAAAATAATCAAGAAAATCCATCATGATGGAGCCGTATGAAAACCGTGACAGGAGTCCTGGATAAAATGCATTTCCGAGATCAACAAACAGGTCAACCGGCCTGTCTTTCTTTGCATTGATCAGGGATTGGGCCATGATCAGCATGGGGTCTTCCTTGTCCTGGTTTGCGGCGGAGGCGCTAAATCTTCCGTTCAGATTGGCGGTCAGAAGGAGGTTGACGAAATTGTCATCTGCCGCTGCGGAAGCCGGTGTCAGTGTGCTGGCCAGCACCCAAAACAATATCAATATGATGGTTTTCCAAAAAAAATAAAAAAAGTGGTCTTTGTAAAACGCGGAAATCGTTTTTTTATTCATTGTTTTTTTGTTGCGCTGGTGGTTGTATGGTGCCTGTTTTGGGGTTCGATTCGTCAATCATTGTCCGTTTTTCTTCTGTGATTTTCTGTAGATCCTGACTGGACTGCGTCAATTCCTGGCGTTCTTTCTCCCCCTTTTTTATCATTTCATTTTGTTCTTTGACGGTTTTTTCCATATCGACTATCCGTGCCTGGGCTTCTTTGAGATCAGCCGTCATCGATGCGATGGCGGCGTCTTTTTTATCTGATTCCTGTTTTGACAGTGATAACTGGTTTTCCAGTTCCAGCATTTTTGATTCATACCCGGCTTTTAACAACTTCCGCTCAGCAGTGAACGATAGCTGCTGTTTATCCAACTGTCCATTGAGCCTTGCCACGTCATCAGAAAGTTTTTTCTCAAGTCCTGAATTGAGCCTGGTCAATTCCTCGATTTTTGCGTCACTTTGTTCTTCAAGCGCTGTCAGATTCGCGCAAATGGTTTCATAATCTTCATTCATCCGGATCATGTCTTCATTGTATTTGTTATTTAGGGACTCAAGATCGGCTTTAAATTTTGAAACCGTCTTATTCAGTTGATTCACTTTGGACTTGTATTGCAGGTTTTCGGTTTTTAAGACTTCGTTTTCGCGTAAGGCCAGATCCAGGTTTTTTTTCATCAGACGATTTTCAGCCCTGAACTGGTCTTTGATCAGGTCCGGGGCTTGTCTGGGGATAGACGCACAGGATGTGATCAGGCAAATTAAGAAAGGTAGGACTATCAGTTTTTTCATGTCAGTCTCTCTATACATAATTGTTGTTTCGAAACAGCATCTATTGGTATATCAGTACTTGGAAGGATTCAAGGAAATTTTCCTGAATTCCCGAGGGGAAGATTAAAATAGATGGAAACACTTGGCCCAAATTCGAAAGTAAATCAGAGGGAATCTCTTTTTTAGGTGGGACAGCCACCTGACTCGCTGTCGGTTTTTGTCCTGCAAGGAATTCAGGTGGCCGTGTTTCAGGTTTTTACTCAGAGTAAGGCTTATAATAATCCGAACGTTTTTGCTTCTCTTCTCAGTTGATCGCGGCACTCCGGGTGGGCAATCGATATCATCGCATTGACACGCTGGGAGGTGGTTTTTTGCCAGAGATCAGCAATGCCATATTCAGTCACAATATACATGACATCCGCCCGGATGGTTGTAATTGCGGTGCCTGGAAGAAAGCTTGATACAATACGGGAACGAATCGACCCATCTTTTTGATTTGACGAAGACTTCAGGGTGATAAAAGATTTTCCTCCCCTGGATTGGGTTGCTCCCCTTAAAAAGTCTGCTTGCCCGCCAGTCCCGCTGTACATGCTGAATCCAATGGATTCTGAAGCCACTTGCCCTGTTAAATCCACAGTCAATGCATTATTTATGGAAATAAAATTGTCATTTTTGGCTATATTCTGCCGGTTGTTGGCATAATAAACAGGACAAAATTCCATCATCGGATTTCTATCGATAAATTCATAGGTATCTTTTGATCCGATGCAAATTCCACCGATGAGCATTTTACCGTGATGAAAATTTTTGGCCTTATTCGTAATAACCCCTTTTTTCGCCAATTCGACCATTGAATTTGTCAGCAGTTCCGTGTGAACGCCTAAATCTTTTTTCGAGTCCAGAAAATGCCCGACCGCATTTGAAATCCCGCCAATGCCGATTTGAATTGTCGCCCTGTCCGGTATACGTTCGGCAATCATCGAACCGATTTTCTTTTCTCTTTCAGTAATCGGGATTTCCGGCATTTCAGGTATTCGATGATTCGCCTCAACAATATAATCCACATCACTGACATGAATGACGTTTTCGAATCCATACACATAAGGTGTCTCTTCGTTAACCTGGACGATTACCTTATCCGATATCTCGCACATCAGGCTGTTATGAAGCGTTCCGGAAGGGCCAAAACTCATAAATCCCTTATCGTCAGGAGGCGAAACTTCACACATGATCGCGTTAAAATGGGCGATACCCAGAGATGCTTTGTCTGTATTTGAAAAATGAAATGAACAGTTTTCCGTATTCCCCTCGTTTGCAAACATCCGTTCAACAGGACCATAAAATATGGTCACATAATTAATATGCCCCTTATACTCTTTTTTCAAAAAATCAAACGGGTACATCAGGAGACCTGACCATATGGTGACATTTTCAAGCTCTTTATATCTTTTGCATAATGCTGTGATAATGTCCGGCGGCGCACTGTTTGCACCGGAAACCATGATGTTGTCCCCGGATCGAATTGCGGATGCCGCACCTTCAGCCGTAACCCGTTTATGTTTGTAGTCATCTTTCCAGTTCATAAGCAGTCTCCTTTCCGTTATGGGAAATATTGTCATGTTTATTTCCTATACAGGACAGCAACCTGTATGCCAAGGGAATGGACCACTTATTTATTATTTAACTATTTTAAATTATTACAATTAAATTGATACTTATGTTATATGTCGCCCATATTTTTTAAACAGTCTGCCAGCATTTTTTACAATCTGTCGGTAATCCATACAGATTTTATATCAGTCGGCGCACGGAATGGCGTTTTTGCACTTTGTGTCGTGTCATCTGCAATCGTTTTCCGGTTATCCTGTCGGAAAAGATTATTTCTACCGTATTGTTTAGTATAAAAAGAGATACGGCTGAAGCAGTTTTTGAATTAAGGCTGAAAACGCGCCTATATCTGTCGCATCCCCGTAATCGGGCCGGTCTTCGCCTGCCTGATGCCTGATATACTGTTTAAGGACCGGGTGGCCGGAGGCGCCGGATGCCACGTTGCCTGCGCCCGATATACAGTCAGAACCCGTTGCAAGGGTAAAATCTCCGGTATTCGCATCGGTAAAACCCGGCCGGGTTCCGGTAATATTATTGATAGATGTCTTGATGTCTGCTGATGTGGACTCGAAAGAATTCCGATAGCCTTCTGTAATCCAGTTGCTGGTGAGATATAAAATCCCCTGACCGTTGGTGAGCGCCAGATGGCCTGCGCTTGCTGATGTGTAGACGATGTTGTTACGGATATCTGCGGTCACATCATCTGTTGAAAGGCGGATGAGTGTCGTATTACCGGTTCTTTCGGAGACAATTGTATTGTGGTAGAGGTAGAGTACGCCTCGCCGATACATGTCCTGATTACTGCCATCGCCCCCATAGTGGATCATCTGGCTATTGCCGTCATCTCCGGATTCGAAAAGTATATTGCCGTATACAAAGGTCCGGTCATAGGACGCATCACTGGAAAAACTTTCGTAATCGGTTTCTACAAGGTCAAGCTGCCGATTGCCGCCTTCGATCCAGTTGTACCGGATGATCGTGCCTGCTGACCGGTCTTTTAGGTTATTCCCGCCGCAACCGGTTCTAAGTGGTCCAAAATGATTGAACTCATAGGTGATGCCAAAACTTTCCGTGTAGGTGTTGTGCTCATAATAGCGGCCTTCGATGCCATTGTCATAGATATAGTTGCTGCGGATCAGGATATCTGTGGTCAGGTGAGACGTGAACAGGCCATTGCCGCTGTCATGCAGGATGCAGTTTTTAATCGTAATCTGATCGCCTTCCTCGATGTGAACGGCGGCTGCATTCTGGCTATATGTCTGGGACTCTCCGTAGCGATCGGTAAATGAGTAGTCAGGTCTTCCGCTTCTGATATCCAGATTTTCGACAATGACGTGCGCCGGGCGTTCATTGTCAGAGTCGCCGGTGTAATTGCCGATCTTGACTACGGACCTGACTTCATTCAAATAGTATAGCTCCTGACGGGTAATGGCGTTTTCACCGCTTATTACCGGGAGATTCCCATTTTCTGCCACACCAGTGACTACCAGCGGCGCATCCTCTGAGGCATGTGTTGTAATCACCCATTTGGCACGGTAGGGTTCCGTACGGAAATGGATGCGAACCAGGGTGGCGGGCAAGAGGTCTTCCCAGGGAATTTCCGATGGGTCTTCATACTCATATCCGGGGCCGACATCATATACATATGTAAAATCGCCTGCATCCCATTCGCCTGAAACGATTTGGGCTGTATCATCAGGATTGATATTTTCAGAATCGGTGTCCTCCGGGGGGGGCAGCGTGTCAGTCGGGTCTGAGGTTGAGCTGTTGCAAGAGAAAAGGGCTAATAAACATATAAAAAAAAATGGAATCAGATTTTTCATTATTTTTCGCTTTGCCTCCATATAGATCAATTTTTCACCTGAACCGGATAGTGTTTGAATAGTTATAGCAAGTTTGGTGCCATGGGTAAGCTGCAGGTATTGTTTAAGGCACATGACAACAATTTGTTCTGATGAATGTATATTCCTTCGTATGAAAAAGCATTCAAACTGCCTTGTCATTTTGTAATTTCATTGTATGAAAGATTCTTGATTTTGCCATGTCGCAAAAATCCGGTTTGTACGTATGGCTTTGTAGATCGTCATTTTAAGTAGCTACGGGAACAAGGCGATAGTCAATCGGATATCTTTTAGAAGTCCCCAGGAAGTTATTTCGTAACAAGAAGAGATCAAAATTTAATTAATGAGAAGAAAAGAGGTCAATATGGCAGAACAATACAGAATCAAAGGCAAGATCATTGACAGCAGAGGGACACCCGTACCTGAGATAAAAGTCAAGGTGTATGATAACAATGGTGTTTTTATTTCAGATACAGTTACAGACAAAAAAGGCATGCTTGATTTTGAGTGTGTGGTTACGCCCAAGAGTATCAAGCTGGTCAGGGATAACAGGATTGTGGCTGTAAAGGATATTGCGGATATCATGACAGATGGCATCCTTGACCTGGGAGATATTGTAATTTGCATGATTCCGCCTGCGGAATGGCATCTCAAGGGCGTCATCACGGACAAGATGAGCGGGGAGCCGCTTCAGGGGTTGACCGTGGAGCTTTGGGATGTGGACACGAGTATTTCCGGCGGCCCTTATTATGATCCTTTGGGAGAGGGCATCACGGATACAACCGGTAAATTCAGTGTCTGGTTTGACGGCATGGTATTTGAACGTGAGGCCACCTGGACAGGAGAGCAGTATCCGGATGTGCTTATCAAGGTAAAGAATGCATCAGGCGTTGTCATCCATGAAACGGAAGTCGACGAGAATGTATTGGGAAGTGCACACATTTGTCTCCCATATTGCACACACAAAGGCAAAGAATATGCCATTGAAATTGATTATGTGACGGTGAATATCAACAGGGTCGGGCCGGTGGATATTTCCGATATCAATGCGTCAGGACTTGCGTCATATCTTGGGATAAATGGCAGGCCGTTTGGCGGCAATACAACCATCAGCGGAAGAATCTGGGGGGCAAAAGTCGATAAGTGGAAGCTGTATTATGCTGAAGGGTTTATCGATTCCGGAGACTCCCGTCTGACCGGCCTTGGCCCCAGTTCCCCTGATCCATCCGGTTTTACCATGATTGCCCAGGGAACGAACAAGGTTTGGGACGGCCCTGTTTACAAATGGAATACGTCGAGTCTGGAAGGGACCTACACGGCGATATTGGTTGTATGGGATCAGGACGGAAATGAATACCATGATAACCGGACCGTGTTTCTCCACAATACGATCATAACGCCTCCAGCGCAAATCACATTCCCTGCTCCGGGAAACACCTTGAGCAAAAGCGAAATCACTTCCGTCGACATTCAAGGCACGGCTTCGGATGATTATTTCTGGGCCTTTGTATTGCATTGGGCTGGACCAACCCAGACAGAACTCACCGGTTCCGGGATCGCTTATCCTGCAGCCGGTAATTATACGCCCGTCGTGAGCAATGTACTGGGTGAATGGGATATCACCTCTAAACCGGAAGGGCCTTACGTTGTGAGACTGGCCGTTCATGACAGAACGATTCTGAATGACGGTGGGGATACCCGAACGGACTGGACGTGGAACACGCTGTACATCACGGCATAAATAATTCTGTCAACAGGATTTGGGTAAAACCCGCTATCGGGTTTTACCCAGACAGGTCAATTTTTTTCATATCTGCTGTCGCAAAAAAAAATAATTTACGTATGGTTTGTATGAAGATATAAGCATCCTGTATAACTCATCGGATTACAAGATATGGCATATAGACTAATCGGGACAATTATCATATATTCAATATTCCTTTTCTGCTTTTCCTCCTGTGCGGTGAATCACGGACCGGTCTATATAAAAGATGGAAAAAAATATGGTGTGGTTTCAGGTAATTTTACCGATCACTGGTTTGATTATTATGAGAGAGGTCTTTCATATAAAGACGGGGAATATTATCAAGATGCACTTTCGGATATTGATACGGCGATAAAAATAAAACCCCATGATCAACGATGGATAAACACCTATGGCATGCATTTTATTGATTATTTCCCCCATCGTGAAAAGGGGATTATTTATTTTTTCCTGGGAGAATACACGCTTTCAGAAGACGAATTGATTCTTTCCATGCATCATGCACCTTCTGCAAAAGCAGGTTATTTTCTTGATCAGGTGAGGATAAAAAGAATGCTTCTGGAAAAAAAAGAGATTTCAGCACCTGAAATCAGTCTGGTGTATCCAAAGCGGACAAATGAAGAATATGCTGAAATTACCGGGTTTGTAATGGATGAATGCTATGTGTCGGCTATTTTTGCCGCAGGTGGGCAAAACCTGATCGAATCATCCGGTAAACATATTCCATTTAAAAAAACAGTGTATCTTCCTGAAGGAAAAAATGATTTGGATATTATGGCGAAGAATTTGATGGGCGGACAGACGAAAAAAACGATTCAGATTGAGATTGACAGATCCGGCCCCACAATCGTCATTACACATTTTGTTCCTGGTTTGAAAATCACAGGTTATGTGACGGATCAGTCGGAGGTCACGTCTTTTAAAGTCAATCAAACGGAAAAAGTTGACACCCTGGAACGGGGCTCTTTTTCTGTTGTGATAAATAGTGATTTTGAACCGGTCGTTCTTGCCGCATCAGATGATCTTGGGAATAAGACGGAACTCGCCCTGGTACAGGATAAGACAACACATATCCTGTGCCCCTTATATGATGTTTTGCTGGCGAGTAACAGCCTTTCAGCAACAGACAGTCCTTCCGGATTGATGAATCCGCATCCGCAGGTACAGATTGTACTGAATCATATAACCGATGAATGTATCGTTTATAAAAGAAATATCAATTTAAAAGGCGAGATCAGAAGTCCTTCCAAAATAAAGAAAATTGATCTGTTGATAGATGGCCGGAATGTCGGGAATGCCCTTTCGGAAGGAAACAAGTCTGTCCACATATCAGGCCATGTGATTTCATTTAATAAATCCATATCGGTCAAAGAAGGGGAAAACAGATTTGCCATTTCCGCAGAAGATATCTCCGGCAATGTTTATACAAAAGAAATCACGATTCTTCGAAAGATTCCGGAGATATTGAAACTTGAAAATCGCTTTGCAATAAAAATTTATCCCCTTGATGAACGTGTGAAAAAATATAAAAGCGACCTGATCAACTGGTTGTTCGGAAAGACACCTGTATTCAGCGGATATTCAAGATTCATGGATCAGTCAAGCAGTGACATTTTCCGAAAAAGTATCGAACAGGAGATTTTAAGTAGAAAGCGGTTTCAGCTTGTTTCTCTTGATCAGATAGACCTCTTGAAGACGGCAAGATCAGATGATAGACTACTTCTGGGTCCAACCGGAAATCAGACCCGCGCGGCACTTCCTGATGCGTTGCTGATCGGAAATAGCTGTGTTGACAAAAACGGGACAGACGTGACGGTTCGCCTGATCGATCTTTCTTCTTTTGAGGAAATTATTTCAAAAGATGTATTTTGTACGGGAAACGAAATCGATGACCTGAAAATGATGGCTGTCCAATTGTCCGAGAAGCTTCACATGGCCCTTCCGGTTGTTAAAGGATGCATTGATCGGATTTCCGGCCGGACAATTCGCGTTTCCTTCGACAATGGCAGGATTGCGGAAGGGTGGCCTCTTTTTGTATATAGTGATCAAAATGGCCTGAATGATATTGACACCTGTATTTCAAAAGAGTGTCACCCGAATATTAAGGGTATATTTAAAATGGGCTGTGACAAAACGATTGATATGGGAAAATCTTCCGCTCATGTTGAGACGGGGGACAAGGTCATAAATAAATGAGCCTGAATCGTGACAAAGAAAAAACCATTCTTCATGAATGCCTTGTTATGAATAAAATGGACGGGCTTGTACGGGAATATGGCAATCTGGTCAAGGCAATTGTTCGTAAAACTTTTATGCTTGCCTGTATTCCAATTATTCCTGAGGATGTTGAAGATGTGTGCATGGAAGTGTTTATGCGCTTGTTTTTAGATAATTGCAGGAAACTGAAACAATTTGATCCGGACAAACTCAGTCTGCCCGGATGGATTAAGCTAATCGCAAACCAGACAACCATTGATGAGATAAGAAAAAAAGATCCCCATTCCATTTCAAGAAGCAATGAAAGGGTAATGATCGATGATGTCTTTCACCTATTGAAATATAATGCGGATCAAAATTACGATGTAAAGGAAAAGCTTGGCATTGTTATAGACACAATCGAAAAAATGCTGCCAAATGATAGAATGATTTTAAGAATGTTCTATTGTGAACAGCTTTCTCTGGAAGAAGTTTCAGAGAAATTAGGAAAGAGTAAAAAGACAACCCAGACAGTAAAGGACAGGGCCAGACGGAAACTCATTAAAAAGGTTGAAGAAAGGCTATACCTGTAAGTAGGAGATGCTATGGAAGTATCATGCGTTGACATTGAAATATTGTCAGATATCATTAGTGGAAATATTTCAAAAGAAGAAAAGACAAGGTTGATTGCCCATCTTCAAACATGCAGCAATTGCTTTGAAAGGGTGAACTCCGCTCTGCTTGTCTTAAGTGACAGTGAGATCGATAACTGGAGCCCTCTTCCTGAAAAAGAAGTTAGACGTATTGTGAATAAAATCAAGAAAAAAACCAGAAAACCTTTGTTCAGCCGAAAATTGCTTTACCGGAAACTTATTAAATGGCGAGAGGAATTTGGGCCTGATTTGCCTTTGGTTTATGGCTACGCCAGAAATGCTTCAAAATCCCCGGATAAGCCAAAGATAGAATATATACATACAGAAAAGGATTTCAGTGATGTAAAAACAGCCATCCTGTTTGAAAAGTATAATGACAGGTTCAATATTCATATCCGGATGAATAACAATGCCGGTATTAAAAATATACGGTTTCATCTGGTGAGTGACGACGGGCAGGTTTCACGATTGTTGAAAGAAGGACATGCGTCATTTGAAGATTTCCCGTTTGGCACTTACCAGCTCGTTGCCGTTCATAAACAAATCAAAAAAGGCATATATCACTTCGATATTAATCAAAGAGGTCTCGAAAATGGAGAAAACACTCTATCTTGAAGCTGCCCGTGAAGGCGATACATTAAAAATCGGCATAAGCGAGCGTCTGGATTCAGACCTTGACCCCTGTATTGATCTATATGAGGTTAAAGAGCTTTCCATGGAAAAACTCTCTCATATCGAAGAATTATGCCGGGAAACCATGAATTTTTTAGGCTCTGCAAGTGGCAAACAAGATATCAATTGCAGGGCAGGGGACAGCCTGAAAAAAATGGGAGAGATGTTGTGTGATGAGCTGCTGACATCCAAAATAAAAGAAACCATTGACCGTTCCGATGCATCTTCGCTTATTATCCGGATGGACGACAAGATGGTTCAGATTCCATGGGAACTGATATGCCTGAAAGGACTGTTCCTTTGTGAACGGTTTAATTTGGGGCGTGTGGTAAGAACGCGCCAGGACATTACCGATATCAAGACGAAGCATATTTCCTATCCCATAAACATGTGGATCCTTGCCAATCCAGGTAAAGACCTGTCCAGTGCAGATAAAGAGGGTGAGCTTATCCTTAAAATAGCAGATACGCTTAATCCGGACGATGAAACACTGATAAACGCATCTCTTGATTCGTCAAATGTGACACCGGAAAAGATAAGTTCTAAAATAAAAAATTCAGATATCGTTCATTTTGCGGGTCATGCGGAATATGATGCGCACCACGCTTCCCAAAGCGGATGGAAGCTTTCAGACGGCTATTTCAGTCCTCAGACCATCGACAAAATGGCAGGCAGTTCGAAAATGCCAGCCATCGTATTTTCAAATGCGTGCCTTTCTGCCCGGACAGATGAGTGGAAGCAGGGGCATGATTCTTTTGGTATTGTAAATGCTTTTTTAAGGGCAGGTGTGAAGTATTATGTCGGCACTGCCTGGGAAATCATGGACACGCCAAGCACACGATTTGCCTGTGAGTTTTATAATCAGCTTTTTTCCGGTAAATCAATCGGAGAATCGGTTCGTCTTGCACGAATAGAAATTAAAAGCAGATACTCAAACGATTACGTGGGATGGGCCGGTTACCTTTTGTACGGTGATCCGCGGTACAAGGTTTTTGATACCGTTAATGAAACCAATACATTCATCCACGAAAAGATGACCCCTGCTGCCGTTGATGCAGAAATCCAGAGTAATTTTCGCGGCACGTTTTCAGAAAAAGACCAGGCCGGTTTAAAACTTGCCGGAAAAAAGACTAACAGCCAGTTTATCGTCATGTTCATGACGATAGCCGTGATCGTATCCAGCGGGATCTGGGGTTTTTCTTTTCTCAATAAAAGGTTTGACCTGGATGTTTTGAAATTCAATAAAGAATGGCTTTACAGGGAAAAAGAAAGAAATGACGACCTGATTGAAAATATCATCAAATACAATAAAAATAACGTCGAATCCCAGACAGATAGGGTCGTAAAGGCTTATGCATTAACCGTTGCACTGGTCTATAATCCCATTAATCCAATTGCCGGGATGGTCGCCTCAACGATTAAAAAGGACATCCGGCAGAAATTTCCGGATGTCAGGTTTGTGGAACGTCAGGAGTTGAATACACTTCTTGAAGAAGCCAACCTGGCGTTTGCTCTTCCTTCTGACAAAACATTCACACTCAATATGCTGCCAGCAGACTATATTATAAAACTTAAGGCAGATGAATCATCATCAGGCATGGATATGGATTTAAACCTTCTGTCCACAAAAAGTGGAGAAAATCTTTTGCAGGACAGTTTTAAACTCAAGAACAGAAAAGAGATACCTGAAAAAATAATTGATAATATCGTTACACTTTTAAAACACAAGGGGTGATGGTTTTAAAGCGCATATAACAAGAGGAAAAAAATGAAAGCAATGCTTGAAAATCGGATTAAGGATGAAATTTTTAGGTTTAATGAGAATTTATTTGGCTTAATCAAAGGGATTGATACACATCTGGAGCTTGATGAAGAAACGTTTACGATTATCGAAAATTCAAATAAATTCTTGATATTTTGTGCCGTAAAAGAGCTTCATGAAAAAGAAATCGGAGAACCGGTGTGTGTTATTTACAATGAAGAAGGGGACGCCGATCCCAAAACAAAACGGATTTCGTTCGGGCGATCCCTTGCGCAGTATCGGAGATATTATAAGAAGACAGCAGGGCAATGCCAGACCATACAAAAAAAAGTCCCGGATGATTGTCTTCCGGATGATATCCTCTGGTCTTACAGATTCAGGAATTATATTATCTACCAGAATCTTGATGGTTCATATGGCCTTTGTCATATGAATGGCATATGAACAGAAGCACATGGCCCGTATCAATACCGTTCGCTTGAATTTTTTTGCGGAACGGGATTTATACTTCAGGGGCAGGTTTTCTGACCTGCCCTGTATCTGAATACTGATATATACCCAAAATTTTTTCGCGGACACAGGCATGACGAATATTGGACAGGCTATACCCCGCTTTGGGGTTCAGGACGCTATTGCCATGAAATCCCTTGCATTCAAGCCAATGTTTGTGATAACGAACGAATCATTTCATCCGGATCATGGGGGTTTTCATTTTAACAATTTAAAAGTGCGCGAAAAAATAAACCTTTTTTTATAAACAGAAAAAATATACGTGGTGTCTTCTTAAAGACCAAGATTAAATTCTGGCCCTTTCTGTTTGGATTTGCGCCTGAACTGGCGGACGACAATGAAAGCAAGATATAATATATGGCTTTTGATCAACTGTTTGGGACTCTTTCTCTTTTGTGTCGCATCAGCGGAAGCGAACCCGAATATTTTATACACAAGCGCACCGAATCCTGTGGGGTCCGGTGCCAGGGCGCTTGGCATGGGCGGTGCCTTCATTGCAATTGCCGATGATGCAACCGCTGCCTCATGGAACCCGGCAGGCCTGGTGCAGCTGAAGCGGCCGGAGTTGTCAGTAGTGGGCAGCTATGTCAGGCGGAATGATTCTTTTGATTCCATAAAGGGCTATGGCACTCTGGAAGATTCAAACGTATCTTTGACTGACCTGAACTATTTAAGCGTGGTTCTCCCATTTTCCATATTCTGCAGAAATATGGTTGTCTCCCTGAATTATCAACGTTTGTATGATTATTCATCAGACGGTGAATTTTCCGATGATATGGACACAGTTAAACGTAAAGCCTCCGGCAATCTGGCGCCCCTGGGGATAGCATATAGCCTCCAGATCACACCAGAACTAAAGTGGGGCATCACTTTTAATTTCTGGGACAGGTTTGGTGGCAGCAATCAGTTGAAAGAAGAATATTCCTTTAGTGGCAGTTTTGAATTTCTCATCAAGGTAACCCATCGTTTTAAAGGTTTCAATATCAATACGGGTTTTTTGTGGCAACCATCGGAAGTCTTTGGCATTGGCGCAGTTGTTAAATCGCCTTTTACGGCGGACATCAAAGCCAAAACAGCGACATTTGTCATGGGAGAACCATTTGATGAAGAGACATATGAAACAGATAAACAATTGAAAATGCCCGTTTCATTTGGTGTTGGCGCTTATTATAAATTGAATGATATCTTTAAAATATCCGTCGATATCTATCAAACCAACTGGAATAAATATATTTATATTGATGAAAATGATATCGAGTATTCTGCTGTCACCGGCCTTGAAAAAAATACGGCTCATGTGGATGCGACCAGACAGGTTCGTGCAGGGATGGAGTATCTTATCGTGAAGCCTGCCAAGTCCCTGACCTATCCGTTAAGGCTGGGTGTTTTTTATGATCCGATTCCCGATAAAGGGAGTCCTGTGGATGCCTATGGCGGAAGCCTGGGTGTGGGATTATCAGCCGCACATTTTGCCATTGACGGCTTTTATCAATACAAGTTTTCAGTGAACCATTTTTCTGTGACAAAACACGAGGAATATTATCCGGATGATGTAAAAGAGCACACCATATACGTTTCATTTATTTATTATATATAAACTATTATAAAATAGGAGAGGTATCATGGGCGATTCATCGAAAAAGTTTTTTTCAGCGCTGAGAGGCATAGGAAGTGTCAGTACGTCCGGAACGGTTACTTTAAAAAGCACAACCTGTCCCCCTCCGGGTGCGACAATTATCAAAACAGTCTGGATAATTTGTTTATATAAAGACGCTCAGGGAAACACAGGGTGGTGCATTCTAAAATGAACGATGAAATCATGTTTGATGATTGCTGATAACCAACACATCCATTCATACAGGATGTCATGAAAACCTGTAACTTTCTGTGCAACAACGTAGGGTTATCCTTTGATAGACATGCTGGGGCTTTATCCAAGCATAATTTTAACATACCGAATATTAAGTGGAATATGAGCATATAGCTGTTTTGGCATGCTCGTTGCAAAAAACCGCTTCGGAATAATTGGATACGGCAGCTATGGTTCGAAGAATCAGTCCTCAATTCCCCTGCGCACCTGCCTGTTCATTTTCCCCACATCCTTATAAGTCCGGATTACCGGCTACTCATATTTTGTTTGCATGAAGGAGACTGAAAAAATGTATACAGGCACTGAACAGTTCAAGAAAGAAATTTTTTACGGTGAAAGAAAAAATTGTCCACAAATGTCTGAAATCGCAGACAGAATATTCGGTGCGACCAATTTGAACGAAATTCTGATCGATCTTAAAGACGATTTGACCAAGTTATTTAAAGCAGAGCGGATGACCATCTACACGGTAGATGGCATCAACAAGGAATTGGTGTCCCAATTTATGTCTGCCGGAGAAGTTGATGAAATTCGTGTTCCGGTCTCCAATCAGAGCATCGTCGGTTTTGCAGTCATGCAAAAAAAGCTGATAAGTATTGCAGACGTGTATGATGAAATGGAATTGAACGCCATAGATGAAGGACTTCACTTTGACAGCAGCTGGGATAAAAAGATGGCTTTCAGGACCAGACAGGTCCTGGCCACACCCATCATTTTCAAGAGATTTTTGCTGGGCGCTGTTCAGCTGATTAACCATACCAAAGGGATTCCCTTTTCAGAGGACGATAAGGAAAAAGTAGAGCGTCTGGTAGATATTCTGGGAAATGCCTTTCACATTCATAAAACCATGACAGCCAAAGGAAAAACAAACCGTTTTGGCTATCTTCTTGAAAATCATTTCCTGACCCAGAAGGATCTCAAAAGAGCGAGCAGCATCGCAAGAGACAAAAATGAGCCTGTTGAGGATATATTGATAAATGAGTTCAATATTTCCAAAAATGACATCGGCAAAGCGCTCAGTAAATATTACGGCGTTGATTTTGTTGAATTCGATAAAAACATTGTCAAACCCATTGAGCTGATGCAAAAAATCCGCCCGGATTATATTCGCCGCAATATCTGGGTGCCTTTAAGAAAAGAAGGCGAAAACGGTGTGGTCATCGCGATAGATAACCCTCAAAATCTGTTTAAAATTGATCAGATCAATCTGCTTTATAAAGGCAGGCATATTGTTTTCAAAGTAGCACTTCGCGAAGACATTTACAAGTTCATCGATATGTTTACGAACCCGGAGGCAGATCAGAGATATTTAACAGCAGAAGGCATTGCGATACCGAATGAAGAATTGGAGACGCTGGTCACAGAAGAGAGCAGTGAGGTTGTCAAACTGGTCAACCGGCTTATCCTTGAGGGGTATGAGAGAGGAGCTTCGGATATTCATATCGAGCCCTATTCAGGACACAGGGAATCCAGGGTAAGGTTCAGGGTGGATGGTTCCTGTACGACATTTATGTCAATACCTGTTGAATATCGTGAGTCGGTGATTGCCCGTATTAAAATCATGTCGGATCTCGATATCGCCGAACGACGGAAACCTCAGGACGGAAAGATCAAATTTAAAAAATTCGGGCCGGAAGACATCGAATTGCGTGTGGCGACCCTTCCTACACAGGGAGGGCTGGAGGATGTGGTTCTGAGAATTCTTTCTGCCGGAAAACCGATTCCTTTGGATAAAATCGGATTTTCCCAGAAAAATTATATCAACTTTCTAAATGTCATCTCACAGCCTTATGGGATTATTTTTGTGTGTGGTCCGACAGGCTCCGGAAAAACGACAACCCTTCATTCCGCACTGGGGTATATCAATAAAGATGACACCAAAATATGGACTGCCGAAGATCCGGTTGAAATTACACAGGATGGTTTAAGGCAAGTTCAGGTAAACCCCAAAATCGGTTTTACCTTTGCAAATGCCATGCGGGCATTTTTGAGGGCAGACCCGGATGTGATCATGGTGGGTGAAATGAGAGATCCAGAGACGACGGCTATTGGTATCGAAGCATCCTTGACCGGTCATCTGGTGCTGTCGACCATCCATACCAACAGCGCATCCGAGAGTATTACAAGGCTTCTTGATATGGGAATGGATCCCTTCAATTTTGCCGATGCTGTTTTAGGCATACTGGCTCAGAGGCTGGTGCGGACATTGTGTCCAAAATGCAAGAGCAGTTATCACCCCACAAAACAGGAGTATGATGAGCTGGTGAGAGAGTACGGTATTTCGGTTTTTGAGAAAAATTTTTCCGTTTCCTATACCGATGACCTGACCCTTTATCGGCCGATCGGCTGTGAAAAGTGTAACCGGACGGGTTATAGCGGAAGAATGGGATTGCATGAACTGCTTGTGGGAACAGATGCCATCAAGTCACTGATACAATCCAGGGCTCCTGTTGAAAAAATAAGAGCGCAGGCGATAGCAGATGGCATGACCACACTGAAACAGGATGGTATTGAAAAGGTTTTTTCAGGATTTTGCGATTTACTCCAGGTCAGAAAGGTCTGCATAAAATAAAAATTAAGCATACATGCTGTCAATCTGTTTCTCATATTTTTCATGAATGATTTTTCTTTTGATTTTCATTGTATGGGTTAACTCTCCGCCTTCAATTGAAAAATTTTCAGGTAGAATGATAAATTTTTTGATTGTCTGAACTCTTGCCAGGGCTTTATTGACTTCGTTGATCTGGTTCCGGATGTAAGTGTTAAATTTTTCGCACTTCGCTGCAGATTCGGCATTTTGAGCGGGACTTCCGGCAGTTTTGGCTTCTTTTTCAATTTTTTCATTATCAAGGGTGATCAATGCGGTGAGGTACTTTCGCCTGTCACCGATGACCACAACCTGACTGATAACGGGAATCGCCTTTAACATTCCTTCGAGAACCTGGGGAGAAATATTCTCTCCACCGGATGTAATGATCAACTCTTTTTTTCTATCAATGACTTTTAAAAAACCGTTATCATCCATTTTGCCAACATCTCCGGAATGCAGCCATCCATCTGTATCAATCGTCTTTTTTGTGGCATCGTCATTGCCTAAGTACCCTTTGCATACATGCCGGCCCCGAATGAGTATTTCTCCATCATCCGTGAGTGAGAGTTCGGTTCCTGAAAGTGCCGGGCCAGCCCATCCAATTCTATATTTAAAAGGTTCAGGAAGTGATACAACAGCAGGACCGGTGCACTCACTCATCCCATACACTTCTGTAACAGGGAGGCCCAAACCGATGAAAAATTCGAGCGTATCTATAGAAACGGGTGCTGCCGTGGAAACAAATAAACGGCATCTGTCAAGCCCCAGTTTTTCTTTGACTTTTGAGAAAACCAGTTTGTCGAAAAAAGTGTAGAGTAAGGGTTTTGGCTTGCCATCCTGAATGGCGTATCCTGCTTTCAGCCCTTGTTTTCTGGCCAGAACCGCAATCCTTTTTTTCAACCATGAATTTTGTGATCCTGCAGCCACTATTTTTGTTTGAATTTTTTCCCACACGCGCGGAACACCTACAAAAATCGTTGGACGAACCTCCTTTATATTCTCACCCAGAAGTTCCATGCTCTCTGCAAACCACGTGGTTGCAGCCATGATGACTGGCGCGTGAAGACTGATCACCTGTTCGGCAATATGGCTGAGTGGTAAGTAACTTATAATCTGATCTGTATGATTTCCATTAATGGTTTTTATCAACTGGCTTGATGTCCAGGTGATATTGTCATGGCTTATCATGACCCCCTTGGGGTTTCCTGTTGTGCCGGACGTATAGATGAGTGTGCAGCAATCATCCGGATGTTGCGCCTGAATTTGCCTGTTTAATTCTTCTTCGGAAATTTTTTCACCCAACACCTGCAAGTCTTCCCATGCGTATACGTCTTCATCATGATCCTGACCTTTCATCAAGAAAATAGCCTTCAGATCAGGCAGGTTTTGTTTGATATGTTTGATCTTTGCCAGTTGGGTTTTGTTTTCGACAACGATAATGTTTGCTCTGCTGTTCCCGGCTACATGCTGGCACTGCTCGGGACTGTTGGTTGAATAAATACCCGTTGGTATCCCGCCGGCAAATATACCACCCAGATTACTGATAAACCACTTTTTGCTGTTCTCGCCCAGAATGCATACGCCGCGTCCTCTTTCAAGTCCCGCGGCCATAAACCCACGGGCAGTCATTCTTACCTGCCTATAGTACTCATTCCAGGTTGTTTCCTGCCACCGGCCGTCACTTTTTTCTTTTAATGCGATGGCACAGCCATGCTGCCTAACGGTATTTTCCATATTTTCCATTACGGTTGACTTCATGGCTTTTCCTTTTTTTTGTTGACTATTATACAATGAAATAGGAACTTGAAAACAGCTATTATTTATAACGATACATCAACTTCACGAAATATCAAAACAAATAAAGGGGACACCGATGAAAGGAGCAGGCGGGACAAATGGCGGCATCGGTCAATTTTTAATCGGGCTTGCCATGATGATCGGCGGCGGGTATCTATTGCTTAACTCTATTTCGGTGACATCCACTTTTGGTCTTGGAACAAGACTGTATGGTTTTTCGGCTTATGGCGGCGGATTCCCCATTACAAGCGGCATGATCATGTTCCCATTCATGATCGGTATCGGCATGATATTTTACAATGCCAAAAGTATTGTCGGCTGGTTTCTTACAGGTGCGGCCCTGGTGGCATTGGTGTTTGGCGTTATCGCATCCATCCGCTTCACGTTTCATCACATGAGCGCATTTGACCTTATTACCTACTGGTTCTTACGGTCGGCGGTCTTGGACTGTTTTTAAGATCGCTTCGTGAAACAGGATAACGCGTCAATCAGAAGTGTTAAAAAAATATTTTTTATTTCCCCTTGAATTCGGGTTTTCGTTTTTCGAGAAATGCCGTGAGCCCTTCCACTGCATCTTCTGTGGATGCCACATCCATGAGTTTTTCAGAAAGATAATCCAGGGCTTTTTCAAGAGGCATGTCTGCCATATGGAAGAAGGCTTCTTTTCCTATCTTCATGCCAATGGGGCTTTTCTCTTTTAAATTCTGAAGGATGTTGTCAACTTCGGCATCGAGATCCTGAGGAGGAACTGCTCGCGTGATCAGTCCCATATCACGGGCGTCCTGCGCGGAGAGTTTTTCCCCCAGAAGGATCATTTCCATGGCTTTTTTTCTTGAGGCGTTTCTGAAGATCAACGCGCCGATCATCATGGGAAACAGCCCCACGTTGACCTCAGGTGTGCCGAATCTGGCATCATTCCTGGCGACAACAATATCGCAGGAAAGCATGAATCCCATGCCGCCGGCCAGGCAATACCCGTTTATTCTGGCAACCGTGGGTTTCGGATATTTTGAGATGCGTTTCAGCAAATTCGCATAACCGGAAATCGGGTTCCCGCCACTGTCGTTCCGGCCGGATTTCAGATCACCCAGATCAGCTCCTGAGCAGAATGCCTTGTCACCGCTTCCGGTTATCAGGATAGCCCTGACCGTATGATCGTTTTCAGCCTCATCAAGAAACCGGTTGAACAGCGAGATCACCTCACTGTTGATTGAGTTTCGGTTGGCTTCCCTGTTGATGGTCAATGTCGCGATATGATCTTTCACATGATAAAGAAGGACATCCTGATTCATTTCTATATTCTCCGTGTATGGGTTTAAACGAAACCGTCGCTTCTAAATACCTTATCCCCCGGCAATTTCAAGACGTTTTTCACCGCTTTGTTTGAATGAACCCCAAAATAAAGGTTTTCAATGATTTAAATATTTAAGGTATCGAAATGTTTATAAATTCGAATCAATGTTTGTATTATGAGGGGTTTTTCGTAATTTTTTATTGCTTTTAAAAAATATATTAATTAACGTCCATTCATCAATCTTTTTTACATAGAGCCCACCCAAAAATAAATTCACATTTTTGAGTGGACCTATAGTATCGCAAATAAATTTTCTTCGCGATTGGACTCAATCTTTAATGACTGGCTATCCTTATAGTCAAATAAGGGGAGGGCATTTCAAATGAGACACCATTTTTTATTTCGTTTTACGCAAGTGATAGTGCTTTTTCTGATTGTCAGTATGATGATTATGGGATGCAAGAAATTGCCGGTAACACCAGGGGCCGTCGTCGCGACAGACGGCGAATACAATGATAAAATTGTGATTACCTGGGATGTTGCAGAAGAAGGAAAAAATTTGACTGCCAATAAATTCCATATGGTTTACCGGTCGGATCGCATTCATTCAGGATACCAGGTGATTGCTGACCATGTGGAAGGCAATACATTTGAAGATCATTCGGTTGATTCCGGAGAATATTACTATTACAGAATAAAAGGGGTTTCCAGATCACGCAAAGAAAGCGACTTAAGCGTGTTTGATCAGGGATATGCAGGGGATGCCCCGTTTAACTGGATGAACCAGGCGGACGTAGATACAAAATACGGCCGATTAAACGGAAAATCGGTCAAAGAGGATACGTGCTGGGCATGGCTGGGCATACCCTATGCCAAACCGCCGGTAGGCGAACTCCGCTGGAAAGCGCCGCGCGATCCCGAACCCTGGGGAGAACGGGACGCAACCGAATTCTGTGATTATTGTGCGCAATACGGCAACATTCTTTCTGAAACAGGAAGAGATACCTTTTATGGCAAAGTGGTAGGAAAAGAAGACTGCCTCTATTTGAACATCTGGCGTCCTCAATCAGACGAAATCCTTCCCGTATTTGTGTTTGTTCACGGTGGGGCAAATGTTCTGGGCAGATCCGATTTGCCAATATATGACGGGGTAAACTTTACAACCCGTACAGATATGATTTTTATTTCGATCAATTATAGACTGACACACCTGGGCTGGCTGTCCCATCCTTCTCTGGAAACCGGTGACCCGTTGGATGACTCTGGAAATTACGGCACGCTTGATGTGCTAAAAGCCCTTGAATGGATCCGGGAAAACGCTGCCGCCTTTGGTGGCGACCCGGACAATGTCACGCTGAGCGGGCAGTCTGCAGGGGGGATTCAGGTGTATTCGATGATGGCATCCCCTCTTGCCGAAAACTTGTTTCAAAAAGCCCTCTCGATCAGTGGGTTGCCTTTGTCCATTCCAAAAGCCGTCGGACAGTACAGGGGGGAGATGATCATTTCAAGGCTTCTTGTACAGGATGGGTATGCCAAAAATATGTTTGTTGCAGGAAAAGTGATTCAGGAAAAAGGATATGAATGGATTCGCGAATATCTAAGGTCCAAGACCGTTGAAGAACTGTTGCCTGCATATATGGCAGGGCCAACGGCCATGTCATTGGATGGCGGTTTGGCCATGCTGTCGTCGATGGGTGCCTATGAAGATGGGGTTGTGGTTCCTGAAAATGTGGTTCAATGCTTTCAGTCTGGTGACTATAATCAGGTACCGATACTTCTCGGAAATACCACCGATGAATTGAAACTGTTTTTGCCGCTCTTTATGGCGGATCCGCATAACTTATGGGATATGATTCAGGACGTTGATCCCAACGATGTGGAATTCAATGTGGCGGAATTGTTTTTTCCCATACTGATGCCACTCTTGCCCCTTTTTGAGCCGTCCAATTATCTTGGAAAAATGCTGTTTCAGGGATTCTGCGTGGATACGATTGCTCGGGCACTTGCCAAACACCAGGATGATATTTATACATATAAATTTGCCTGGGATGAGGAGCCCGAACCCCTCAATATTCTTTTTGGTGCAGAACACGCCATAGACCTGCATTTTCTTTTTGGGAATTTTATTTCAGAGCAGGGATGCGCGTCAAGATTCGCCTGGAGTGATGCCAACAAGGACGGGCGAGAAGCGTTGTCCCATATCATGATGACCTATTACTCTCAGTTTGCCAAAACCGGCGATCCCAATTCAGGGAACAATGATCTTTTGGATTGGACCCCATGGAATTCTGAAAAAGGCGCTGACAAGCGAATTGTGCTTGATACAGGAGAACTTTACATGTCGCCGGATGTGCTGGAAGCGCAGGAAATCATGTCATTTGATGAGATTATGGCAGAGTTGAAAATCCTCCTGGAACCTTAGTGACCTTCGGTGTAAATATAGTGCCATAATAAGCACACCTCTGAACACAGAGGACACAGAGAAAAAATTGAGCGGCATGCTCCGTGTCCTCTGTAATCTTTGTGGTAAATAAACACAAGTCTCCATCATAAATCTCATAATTAAGTGTTGCTTTTAAACACAAAATTGTTTAACGAACATTGTATGGGGTTTTAAACATAGAATTGAAATCAGGTTGTCATATCAGACAGAATGAAATTGCTCTGTCAATGTGGATGATCGGCTCCTGAATTGATGTGGTTATAAAAGTCGACTGTCGAAAATAGAATAATTGGAGCCAGATTTATAAAAATTCACGGAGCTTAAACAAAAAAAGGGGAGGGTGTTGAAAATGAGGCAACGCTATTTATTCAATTTGGGGTATGTGTTGGTGTTTTCGATCGTGTTCGGTTTGGTGGCTATGGGGTGTAAAAAACTTCCTGTCACGCCGAATGCCATCTCTGCAACCGACGGTGAATATGAAGACAAAATTGTGGTTACCTGGGATGTTACAGAAGATGGGAAAGATGTCTCATCTGCCAATGAATCTTACCTGGTGTACCGTTCCGAATCAATTAACACAGGGTATTTGATCGTTGGCGAAAATGTCGGGGGGAATTCATTTGAAGATAATGCCGTCGAGTCCGGGAAATATTATTATTACAGGGTAAGAGGGGTTTCCAAATCCGACAAGGAAAGCGATCAAAGCGGATTTGACCAGGGATATGCGGGAGACGCTCCCTATAACTGGATGAGCCGGGCCGAAGTGGATACAAAGTACGGATCATTGAAAGGCATTTCCGTAAAGGAAGATACCTGCTGGTCCTGGCGGGGTATCCCTTATGCAAAACCTCCTGTGGGAGACCTCCGGTGGAAAGCCCCACGTGATCCCGAACCCTGGGGCGAAAGGGATGCAACAGCATTCTGCGATTATTGTGCCCAGTACGGCAATGTTTTATCCGAAACAGGAAGAGAAACCTATCATGGCAAAGTGGTTGGAAAAGAAGACTGCCTGTACCTGAATATCTGGCGCCCCCAATCCGATGAAGTCCTTCCGGTATATGTATTCATTCACGGCGGCGCGAATTTTCTGGGCCGGTCCGATCTGTCCATTTATGACGGGGCCAATTTTGCAACCGGTTCGGATATGATTTTTGTCAGCATCAATTATCGGTTATCGCACCTGGGATGGTTCCGCCACCCAGCCCTTAAAACCGGAGATCCCCTGGACGATTCAGGTAACTACGGCACCCTCGATATCCTAAAAGCCCTTGAATGGATCAGGGGAAATATCGCGGCATTTGGCGGGGACCCGGACAACGTGACATTGAGCGGGCAGTCTGCAGGGGGAATCAACACCTACTCGATGATCGCCTCCCCGCTTGCCAAAAATCTGTTTCACAAAGCCATTCCCATCAGCGGGTTCCCGTTGTCCATGCCGAAACAGATTGCCGATAATCGTGGTGAAATGATTATTTCAAGACTTCTCGTTCAGGATGGCTACGCCAAAAATATGGTTGTTGCCGGAAAGGTGATCAGGGAAAAGGGAGATGAATGGATTTCAGAATACTTAAGATCCAAATCTCTTGTAGAACTGATGCCGCCTTATCTGGCAGGCCCCTCTGCATTGCCGATCGATGGCGGACTCGGTATCATCGCATCCATGGGTGTTTATGAGGATGGGTATGTGATCCCCAAAAACCTTCTTCAATGCCTGCAATCCGGTGATTACAACCAGGTGCCGATGCTTCTGGGGAATACCATTGATGAAATGAAGCTTTTTCTGCCGCTCATTTTAGCTGATCCGGTTGACTTATGGGATTTGACCCAGGAAGTCGATCCCAATAATGTTGAATTTAATGTGGAAGACTTGATTTTCCCGTTGTTCATGCCATTTATGTCCATTTATGAGCCTGCAAACTATCTCGGCAAGATGATGTTTCAGGGCTTTGGTGTGGATACGTCTGCAAGGGCGTTTGCCAAACATCAGCAGGATATTTATGTCTATAAATTTGCCTGGGATGAGGAACCGGAACCGTTTGATCTTCTTCTTGGCGCAGCACATGCCATGGATCTGCATTTTGTATTCAATAATTTCATTTCCGAACCCGGATGCCTGACACGGTTTGCCTGGAGTGATGCCAACAGGGAGGGGTGTGAAGAACTATCCCATACCATGATGACCTATTACTCCCAGTTTGCCAAAACAGGAAATCCCAATTCAGGAGATAACGATCTTTTTTACTGGTCTCCCTGGAATCCTGAAAAAGGTGCGGATAAAAGAATTGTTTTTGACACAGGTGAACTTTACATGTCGCCGGATGTCATGGAAGAACAGGAAATCATGACGTTTGACGAGATGATGGACGAATTGAAAATCATCCTTGATTTTTAACAAGGTGCAATCTGTTCGGGAAGGATTGACGGGCAGTCAATCCTTCCTGAACCGTCTAATGAAACGCATTTGAGTATAGGGTATCAAATTTTCCTCGCGGAAGAATCACAAAACGATAAAATGCCGTATCTTCGATTTTCGGTGAATACCATCTGGCCTCATAATCCGCCATGTGGGTTTTTTTTCGTTCGTCTGTGCACCGGATGGCGATATCCCCTCCGTCATCATCCACAGGAATGCCGTTTTGGGTGAGCGGCTTCCAGGATTTTTGATCCGGGCTTGTCTCAATACGAACAAGCCCACGGTGAAGATCAATACCACCTTTGGGAATATCAACCCATTTGACAAGCCAGAAAGGTTCTTCCGGTTCACGCTGTAAATGGAATTCCGGTGCTTTTAGAATGGATCGCTCACCATTTGGCGTCACATCTTTTTGATAAAATCTCATCGCTTCAAGTGGGATATCGTAGGGTTCCGGAAACGCGCCACCACTTCCTTTTAAAGCCATTTCTTCCATTAAAAGAGATACGTGTGCCGAGAGAAAAGGGCCGGTATGGGGACCGAAAAGTGTGCTGCCTCCCTCATAATACTGGATTGAATATTCTTCCGGTGTGGTTGCATACCCCCAGTAGCCATTTGAGACACTGGTGACGATAAACCGGTTGACACCTGTCATGCCCGCTTTCTTGCTTTTTTGTTGGGCGTCTTCTGCCATACGCATCCCCAGCGTATAGGTTACCTCAAAGGGAAGGGGGAGAAGAACGGTATCGTGAATCCTGATCGCCTGAAGAAAAAGATGATGCGGAAATGTATCTTTGGGGAGAATGAGCGACTGGAACGGCCCGCCTGCATGACGCTTGTGCCCGTGTTCTCCGCCTGTAAATACGAGCCGGGGATAACCGGGAGCAAAAAAAGGAATATGGCTTGCAATGGTTTGGCGACCGCGTCCCTGGGCGCCGCCTATTGTGGGCATGCCCACCACCGGACGTTTGGCAATGGATATACCATCTATGGTATTATCGCTGAATACGTCGATCTCCTTTGCCCGGTACCCGATCATGGGTGAATCGGTGAGTTTGTCATCAAGCGATTGAAAGAGAGAGAAGGCCTTTTCCGTGATGACATTGCTTATTTTTTTTAAATCAGAAAATGTCTCTACGCGTTCCTGATCATGATTGGGATTGGAGTCTCCATGCGTGTAGTTAGCCGTGGCACATAGAGGCTTCCATGAAGGATGGTATGTGTTTTTAATGTTTCCGGACATTTGGCGTGAAACATAGCCCAATATGTCGCCGTTGCAGATGGACCCCAGTTCTTTGGGGCTGGTATTGTTGTGCATGGAAAAATTGATAAATGCGCCTGCCGGCCTGAATGTGCCGTCCGTATCCTTTAAATCGATCCGGATCATGTGAAGATAAGGGTTCGTGGCATCAAGGGCATCCGGTTTCTTTTGAAGATTTTTTGCTTCAGGGTTTCTCAGGTAGGCCTCAAGGCATCGGTTGATACTGACACCGGTAATCGTTGTGGTGCCAGTGGCCAGTTTGGCCGGACGCTTGTTTTCATAGGATAAAATCACCGCTTTTGCGATCTGGTCTGCGAGAAATTCAAAGTACTGGTCATCAAATCCGGGTTTGTTTGCGGCCATGTTGTTATAAAACGTGTTGGCAAAAAAGTTGCCCGGGCCTGAATGGGTGTGGGTGCCACAGATGAGGAGGCCGCCTGAATCGATATCTGTTTTTTTTGCAATCCGTTCTGCCACCTTGTGATGAAGGACGAGGGAGCCAGACAGAAGGTCACACTGAACCAGTGCAACCGAGGGGCTGTCAGGCGTTTTGAGGTAAATGGCCCGGGCCATCAATTTGGTCCGGACGCCTTCACTTTTAACGGCAAGTTTTGAATATCCGGCTAAAGGCATGCCAGGTGGCGGGGTGATACCTGTTTCAGCAATACCCGCCACAAAGGTATCCGTGTCCGCATGAACGTCAGGAAGGATATGCCGAACAGGCATAACCATGGTTCTTGATGACGAGCAACCATAAAGGAAACCAATCAATATTAGAACAGCAACCACGTTTCGTAATGGGGTCTTCATATTCTCTCCCTATGTTAGATGGACTTTTTAGTCTAAAAAACGCCTCCTCAAGGTTAATGATATGTCCATACATAAGTTCGTTATTTTTTCAAATTTATTTTTTCCTGAATTTTTCTGGAAAATCGAATCACGCCTCTGTTTTCAAGTTTTAGCGACTGGTCCTGGTCCATATCGCTGGAAAAAATCATATCAAGCACTTCCTGGGACTTGTTCTCTTCTCCCACGTAAAAATAGAGATCCGCAAGGCCATACAGCGCATAGAGCTTGGTGGGATAAACCAGATGGGCCAACCACAGTTGATTGATCAGACTCTCTATTTCTACACCGGCGAGGCTGATCCCTTTTTCAGCGGCCCAACCACCATTGGTAATAATGGTGGCCAGGGCCAGGGCATGACCATAATAATTATACAGACTGTCTTCTCTCAATCCAAAAAGGCCATTTGCCATCATGTAGTTGACATATCTGGCCTTTGTCAGGATGCTTTTCTCCTGGATCAGTCTTGCCTGGCTCAGGGTTGACCAGTATCTTGCAGGTAAAAAATATTGATTCAGTGCAATCGCCCGGTTACCGTACTTTAAAGAGTCGTGGTAGTAGGCAAATCCCTTTTTTTCGTGTTTACCGACAGAGGTATAATATTGGCCTGTGTCATAATTGACCCGGCAGGCCCAGGAATTTGCCAGAATATCCCTTGGGTTTTTTTCTGCCAGATCATTGAATTTTGTAATCGCATCAAGCCCTTTCTGGGTAATCTCATCAAATTTTTCACCTGCCCGATCATTCCATAATGATATGGCTTCTTCCCAATCTTTATTTCCAGTCATGGGGGGGACCACATATCCGGTTTGAAGCGGTGCCGCACGTTTGATCCAGTCACCATGCGCGGATAGGGCATAGTCTTTATCACCGATATAGGGCAGGACATCTAAAAGTATTTTAAATGCGATAATATTCTCCGGGTCAATCTGGTAGGCTTTTTGTGCATAGCTTTCCGCCTGCTTGAAATAGTGTGCCCCTTCTTTTTTCAGGTATTTCCCTTTTAATGCAGAAAGTTTGCCCATCCACAATACAGGATCAATTTTGTCAGGATAATCGGTTTCCAATTGGGCGATGAGGTCAAGCATGGCATCGATATTTTCCCCTTCCCAATGCGCTGCCCACAAAGATTCAAACCGTTGCCATCTGTTATCGTATGCGGGGATATCTGGTGTGGCATTCCATACCCAGTTAGCCTCTGAATTGACGGAAGACAGGAAAACACCAAAAACACAGCAAATCACGATTTTATTTATGGAATTCTGTCCATAAAAAAAGCCCGTTAGGGCTGATAAACCTGAAACCATTCGGTAAAACCTCCAAAATCAAAAAACACCGTTCTTGTAATATCACAATCATACCTTTTATTTTCGGGTATATTAAAAAGAATGAAGTCATGATATATTTATCCATATTTGTCAAGGTTTTCCGGTTTGATGATTTGATTCTGCAGGACATTGAACAGTATCTGGATGAGGTATTGACAAAAAGCCGTTCCCGATTTAACATTTTGACAATTATAAAAATGTGAGATTAACCATGATGAACACAACAAAAGCAGCTAAAATATTCAAGGCACTGTCGCACCCGAATCGCCTGGAGCTATATCTTGAAATTGCAGGAAATCAGGAATCCAACTTTGAGCCGGGTGAGGAGTGTCTCATTACAGATATTATAGGTGCCCTGAATATTGGGGCGCCGACTATCTCTCATCATCTAAAGGAACTGAGCAACGCTGATTTGATTACAACGGAAAGACGGGGGAAATTTCTCGTGGCAAGAGCCAATCGATCAACCCTGTTGGAAGTGATTCAATTGCTGGGTATTGACAGGTAAAATTTTTTTTGTATATATTTCGATAGTTATCAAATTATTTAATTTTTATGAATGCCAAAGAATTGCATATCACCATGCTGATTACAGTTACAACACTGATTCTGGCAGGCGGCACATTTTTCATCGGCTGGCGGCTTGTGGGAACATCGAACCTTTCGCCACCCTGGAAGCCATTTTTCTGGTTTCTGGTGATGCTCCCGGTTTTTTTTCCTTCCGTTCTATTTGCCTTAAAAGCCTTGCACATGGAAGCCTGGTTTGACCGTTTGCTGGCCCTGTCATTTCTGGTGACCGGATTCTTTTCTTTTTTGCTGGTGTTTGCCATTTTCAGGGATGCGCTCCTTGTAGGGTTCAACATGATTGCAAGCGTGACCGGAAAAATGGCATTTGCAGGGAAAGAGACAATCTTTGCTGGCCAGACCGGTTCTTTCAGATATCTTTTCCGGATTTCAAATGGCCTCATTGTGGTGACCTCCGCCTTATTGTTCGGTATCGGTGTGTTTCAGGCATTCCGCACACCTCAGATAAAACCGGTCACTATTTTAATCGATGATCTTCCGGCCGGTCTTGACGGATTCAGAATTGTCCAGTTGAGCGATATTCACCTGGATGTGATGACAGGGCAAAATGCGCTTGAGAAAATTGTTCATCAGGTGAATGAGATTCATCCTGATATGACGGTCATCACAGGCGATCTGGTGGACGGATCAGTTAAAAAACTGGGGCATGACGCCCAGGTGCTCAAAAATATCAAGTCACCAGTGTGTTTTGTAAACGGCAACCATGAATACTATTTTGGTGCAAAAGCCTGGGATCAGTTTCTTGAAACCATCGGTATCACGGTTCTCGATAATGAGAAGACAATCATTGAAAAGGATGGCGCCCGGTTGATGATTGCCGGCATTCCGGATATCTCGATGATCCGGCGACGTGTTGGGGGGCGCACATTTTCTTTTCCTGAGGCAAATGGCGCTGACTTTTACATTCTTTTGTCCCATCAACCCGGTGCTGCATTCAAGGCCGCAGAAATGGGGTACGACCTTCAGCTTTCCGGACACACCCATGGCGGTCAGTTTTTTCCATGGAACCTTTTAATTAAATATGTTCAGCCCTTTTCCAAAGGACTTTATCACTACAAAGGCATGTGGATATATACCTCGCAGGGCACTGGCTTCTGGGGACCTCCGGTGAGGCTGGGACCTGTGCAGGAAATTACCGTATTAACCATTCGCAGAAACGGTTAGTTCAGGAACGTTTGGGTTATTTTGGGTTTGCATTGGCATCCATTGTCATCATAAACAGAAATTACGGATGGATGCGGAACGTCCGGTTGCAAACGCCGGTTTTTGAAACAAAACTTTTTGGGAGATGTTGTTGACATCATAAGAATCTTAAACTAATTCCATGGTATTAATCACGGTGGCAACCATCACAAACCTGTTGGGTTAATCTAAATCAATTTAAAAAGGGTTAAGGATTTAAAAAATGGGGGAATACAAGACGTACAGACCAAAACGGAAGATTTTAAAATGGCTTTATCTTTATGTCTTCATGTGGTTTACCGGAAGAGCGATAAAAATAGCCGCCAAAGTGGATGATGAAGTAAAAAAGGAATTCGATTCAATTCCAAATAATTTTAACGTGGCGCTCGAAGTGCTGCCTTATGGCCCGGCCTTGGTTGTGGGCAAAACCGAAGACGGCAAGGTCCAGTATCTCGGCAGCAGCACCAAAGATAAAAAAATCGATTTGAGAATGATTGTGCACAACATTGAAAATGCCATGCAGCTTTTTACATTTCAGGAAAGCACGGCAATCTCTTTTATGAGGAATCGTCTTTATCTGGATGGGGAAATTCCTTATGCTGCCGCTTTTGTAAGGGTGTTTGACGCGGTTGAAGTTTATCTTCTTCCCAAAATCATCGCAAAGCTTGCAGTCAAGAGATATCCGGCATGGTCACTGATACGCAAACTTTCGGGACGGGTAAAGATTTATTTGAGAGCGGGAATAGGTGTTTAGTCAGCTAATTTTTAAAGAGGTTACTTATGAGTCGAACAGATTATTCTGATTTTTTATGTCCGATCAAGTTCTGCTGCGGGAAACTGGCCCTTGAAACGCTCCCGGCAGAGCTTCGTGTTTACAACGCCAGAAAACCACTGATTCTTTTCAGCAATAAAGCCGTGATAAACGGGTTGATTGATCCGGTTAAACAGGCCTTTGATGATTCGGAAATGGTGGCGGGCATTTATGACGGGGTGCCTGAATCCCCCACACTTTCCACAATCAGGGAATTAAGCGACATCTATATTAAAAACGGGCATGATGCCCTGATCGCAGTGGGCAGCGGTTCGGTGATGAACCTTGCGAAAGTGTTGAATATCGTTGTATCCGGAGAGCCCGGTGATTTGAAGACATGCCAGGGGGAGGATAAAATTACCAAACCACTCAACCCCTTTTTTGTGGTTCCTGAGGCATCGGCGACCGGTCTCATGGCAAACGGATCTGCCTGTATAGACAATTTTTCATTCACGTCCCGCTATCTGATCCCCGATTATCTGGCCATCGACCCCAGGATTGTACAACAGGAAACCGTTGGCGTCATTATCGATGCAGCCATGAGAGCGCTTTCTTCCTCGTCATTTGCCTATACCTTGCCGGATACCGATTACTTTATTGATCCCTATGCCTATCTGGCCATTCAGACCATTTGTGAAAATCTGATTCCTGTGATTGAGAATGCAGATAGTAAAAAGGGGTTTAAAGATTATTTGATCATGAATGATACGGAAAAAGGAAAAATGGCGCTGGTTACAGCGTCTGTCATTGGCGGCTTTATTTCATTCTGCCAGCCAGCAGGCATTGTTATGCGCCTTTCGGAGGCTTTGAGCGAATATTGTCAGTTGTCTTCCGGCATACTCGCAGGACTCCTTTTGCCCTACGGTCTTGAATACGCCATGCTAAAAGAGGGTTACCAGACAGAAAAACTTCTTCTTGCCCTTGCCGGTCCGGATGTCTATTCCCGAACCCCTGAAAATGAAAGGGGTAAGAGCGCAATGGGCATTTTAAGGGATATACAGGACAAACTGTTCCATCTGACAGATGGTTATATTCCAAGGACTCTTGCCGGCGCCGGTATTTCAGAAAATCAATTTTCTGAAATGATAGAACGCATGTCGCAAAATGATGAGGGAATTGACAGCAAAGGGTGTTTGTCGATTTTAAACCATGCACGTGAAGGCAGGCCGGTTTCAGATATCTGATGGCCTGAAAAGAAAAAAACCGGTTCAATACCGGTATATATAAGGAGTGCACCATGTATTTACCTGAATACTGCGAATTCTTATCCCCGGTTCAAATCGCCTCCGGGCATCATGTGCTTGAAAAAATTCCCGGTTTTTTAAAAGCATTGAATGCAAAAAGACCGTTGATCCTTGCAGATAAAGGGGTTACGGCTGCAGGTCTGATCGGGATCGTGGAAGACGCCATCAAAGATAATGTCCAGATCGGCGCCATTGACGACGATGTCCCACCGGACTCGGATCTGAAGGTGGTAAGCCGCCTTTCCGACGTATACAGAAAAAACAATTGTGATGCCATCATTGCCGTTGGCGGCGGCTCTGTGCTGGATACCGCCAAAGGGCTCAACATTCTGGTTTCCGAAGACGCGGACAACCTGATGGAATTTGCAGGCGCCAATAAACTGAAGCGCCCCTTAAAACCGTTTATTGCCATACCCACAACCGCAGGCACCGGGTCTGAGCTGACCATGGCCGCAGTCATTGCAGATCATGACAATTTTATCAAAATACTGTTCGGCTCCCGGTTTCTCCTGCCGGACATCGCCATTATCGATTCCAGAATGACGCTGACGCTCCCGGCTTTTTTCACGGCGGCAACGGCCATGGATGCCATGACCCACGCGGTGGAGAGCTATATCTGTCTTCAGAAAAACCCGTTGAGTGATGCGCATGCGCTTTCTGCCATCTCATTGATCAGCAAGAATCTGTTAAACGTTATCAGGAAACCGGATGATCAGGAAGGACGGCTTCTCTTGGCCAAGGCTGCCACGCTTGCCGGAATGGCCTTTTCAAATTCTACCGTTGGCATTGTCCATACGCTGGGGCATTCTGTGGGGGGGGTATGTGGGGTGCCCCATGGCACATGCATGTCCATATTTCTTCCCTATGGGCTTGAATACAACTACCATCTGGTCAATCCGTTCATCGCAGAACTTCTCTTTCCCCTTGCCGGTCCGGAAGTTTATGCAGATACACCTGAAAACAAGCGGGCTGAAAAAACCATTGAATACATAAGACAATTGAATCAGGATTTGCATGATGCCACAGGCGGACGTCATGCCAGATTTTTAAGCGAGATTTTGAACAGAGATGGCGAACAGATGGTCAAGAAAAGTCACTTTGACGCCATTGCCAGGATTTCAATAGGAGATGGAACCAAATTTTATAACCCTGAAGAGATCGATTATGACGACAGCATGCTGGTGCTCGAAGCTTCCTGGGACGGCAGACCGCTCAACCGGAACCTTGTAAAGAAGAATGCTTAGCGTCCTTGGGTTCATTGGGTTCGTTGGGTTACTTGGGTTTGTTGAATAGTTGAATGGTTAATTGGTTTGGGGCGGATTGGAGTTGCAGCAGATTATTCCTGGAGCGGCGGGTATATCATCCTATTTGACTGATGACCTAATAAACTGTTTAACTGTTTGGCTGTTTAACTGTTTTATCAAAGATAAAGGAGGAACAGATGGGCAAAGGATATATGGGTAAGGTTTTGTTTGTGGATTTAAGCAAAGGCGAGCTTAAGGAAGAAACCATCCCTGATGAAGTTTATCAGAAGTACATCGGTGGAATGGGTCTTGCGGCCTATCTCCTTTATAACAAAATACCTGCAAATGCTGATCCGCTTGGGCCGGATAATATTATCGGTTTTCTTCCAGGGCTTTTGACCGGGACCGGCAGTTTTTTCACCGGGCGGTGGATGGTGGCGGCAAAATCACCGCTCACCGGCTCCTGGGGAGACGCAAACTGTGGCGGAAGTTTGTCTCCGGCCATCAAACGATGCGGATATGACGGTATTTTTTTCAGTGGCATCAGTAAAAAACCAGTTTACCTTTATATTGACCATCATACCAAAGAGTTGAGAGATGCTTCGGAATATTGGGGAAAGGATGCGGTTGAGGCGGAAGAGATGCTGATTGCTGCCTCAGGTTCCAAAAAGACCCGTGTGGCCTGTATCGGTGAAGCGGGTGAAAAGTTGTCCCTGATCTCTGGGGTTTCCACAGATAAGGGAAGAATGGCCGGGCGATCCGGCATTGGCGCCGTCATGGGATCGAAAAAGCTCAAAGCCATCGTGTTAAACGGCAAAAAGCGCATTCAGGTTCACGACAAGGCTGAAATGAAGCACCTGAGTAAACTTGCCAATAAGTTTGTAAAATTTCAGGTGCCGCTTCCCAATCTGATGCCCGGTATGGCTGGCATCCTCATGAGGGCGCTTCCCAATGCCATGGCCCAGGATGGCATGCTTTATAAAATGATGCTGAGAAAGTGGGGAACCGTGTCCATGAATCAGCTGTCTCCTGAAATGGGAGATTCACCGATCAAGAACTGGATGGGAAGCAGCAAGGACTGGGGGTTTTCAAAATCATACTCCACGCATCCGGGAAAAATTTTAAAACGGGAAAAAGTCAAATATCACTGTTATTCATGTCCGCTGGGGTGTGGTGGTATTTGTTCCATGAAAGGCAAATACAAGGAAACGCACAAGCCTGAATATGAAACCGTGCTTGCGCTTGGCGGGCTCTGCATGAACAAGGATGCAGACAGTATTTTTTACCTGAATGAAATCTTAAACCGGGCAGGCATGGATACGATTTCCGCAGGGGCTGCTGCAGCATTCGCAATTGAATGCTATGAAAACGGTATTCTTACGAAAAAAGATACAGACGGCCTGGAATTGAAATGGGGAAATTCAAAAGCCATTACCCAATTGATTGAAAAAATGATCAAGCGGGAAGGAATAGGTGATCTTCTGGCCGACGGTGTGAAAAAGGCTGCGGAAAAGATCGGAAAAGGCGCCGAACAATATGCCATTCACGCAGGCGGTCAGGAACTGCCCATGCATGACGCAAGGAATGATCCGGGTTTTGCCCTCCACTATACCGCGGAACCCACACCCGGCAGGCATACCTTAGGGGCAGGTCTTTACTATGAGATGTTTCAGCTCTGGAAAGTGGCCAAAAAACTTCCCAAGGTCCTTCCGCTTTATATGAAAGGGGCCAAATACAAGACAGATAACGAGAAGGCTGTGATGGGAGCCACAAACAGCAAATTCATGAGCGTGGTGAATTCCGCAGGCGGGTGTAAATTCGGCATGTTCATTGGTGCCAAGCGCGTTCGTCTGTTTGACTGGCTGAATGCCGCCACCGGATGGAACAAGACGCCTGAGGAATACCTTGCCATGGGTGAAAATATACAGACCATCAAGCAGTCATTCAATGTCAAACACGGTATTGAACCTAAAAATATCACGGTGTCAGACCGTGTACTGGGAAAACCGTTCCAGACAGAAGGGGCAAACAAGGGAAGAACCGTTGACCTTGAGCCCGTTAGAAGTGCCTATTGGAGCGAGTTTGGCTGGAATCCTGAAACAGGGAAACCCACTCCTGAGCGTATGGCTGAATTCACCAATCCGTAATTAAAATGAAATCAGCTCCCGTTTGAACGGATTTTCAAATCTAAATCATGGAGGAAAATTATGGCCTACTCAATAATAGATGAATGCATTGGATGCGGTGCCTGCAGAACACTCTGCCCGGCAGGTGCGATTACAGGTGAAAAAGAACAGGTTCATGTGATTAATAAGGAATTCTGTATCGAGTGCGGCACCTGCGGCAGAATCTGCGCCAATGAGGCGGTGGAGGATGGTTTTGGTATTCTCTGTCAGCGGGTGAAACGGAAAGACTGGAAAAAACCTGTTTTTAACGCTGGGCTCTGCGCGTCCTGCAGAACATGTGTGGATACCTGCCCTGTGGGATGTATTTCGTTGTCATCTTCAATTGTTAAAAAGGACCCTCGGGAATATCCATTTCTGGAAGACCCGAAAGCCTGTGTCAGTTGTGGTTTCTGTGAGGCCGACTGCCCGGTGGATGCCATAACCCTTGAAATTTTGAGTAAAGAAACCCAGGCTGCTGCCTGAGAGTATGATTGTTTAGAGGAAAGGGGAGGCAACAAACCTCCCTTTCCATTTTTCCTTTCAAAAACGTTCCCCTGTTATCCGGTTTATCTTTTATTGACATCAGCGATGGTGGTCAGGTATATGTTTGATAACCATTTTATCCAAAATGGCAGATTTGTCATAACATATTAAAATGTTTTCATTTTTTTGCTATAACTGCTCTTGACGTTTAAGGGATGGGACATGGGGCCTCTTCCCTTTGCAACACATTTAATGAAACGATCATAAACGAGGAGAAGATCCATTAACAGACTCAATGAATTTTCAAATATTATTCTCGAAACCTTGAAAGAGCTTGGCGCAAAAGGTGAAAAACTGACATCCGAGGCTCTTTTCGATGCTTTGCAGACCAAAAAGAACGTTCAGGATATTTTCGGTGAGTTTGAACAGAGTAAAAAGAAATTGCAGGAAATCAAACTCAAGGAAACGCAGAGAATGGAGGAGTATGAAAAACAGCTTGAGAAAATCCGTTCTCAAAAGGACAAGTTGATCCGCCAGCTGGACGAGGTTGAAACAGTAAATGCCGATGCGTCGACATTCTATAACCGGACCCTTCTGACACTGACCGAAATGGTGAAATCTGAAGACAATAAAGAATTAAATGATTCCATCAACGAATTTAAAAAAATGATCAAAAAAGGGGTACGCATCGATGTATTGAAGGATTCATTTCAGCAGATGAAAAAATCGGCCATGGGAATGGGAGAAACAGCCCAGGCCAAAGACCCGGAAAAATCAAAATCCCGTTTTCCCCTGCCCAAATTTCTTCAGACCGACAGTCCGGAAGGCTCCAAAAAACAGTTGGAGATCACCTATTTGAATCTGTTTCGGGAAACGTTTCAGGAAATTATTAATGAACTTGGCCTGGAACTGGGAGAGGATTATCTGAAACGGCTTGAGCGTATCGGTAAAAAGATCCGGGATGCTGAAAATATCGATGAATTTGAAACCTTAAGACGGGATATCTTAAGCCTCATTCAGGAATATATCGAGCGTGTCTGCACGGAAAGAGAAAAAGCCGCAAAGCTTATAGCCGATGTGATCAATCGCCTGTCTGCTGTTGAAAGCTATTTTTCAGATTCCAGACAATATGTGGCGGATACGAGAAATGCCAATGCCGAGTTTGGAAGAGACCTTGCCAGCCACATGGATGATCTCAAAAATCATGTGGAATTCAGCAAAACGCTGGAGGAGTTGAGGGATGCGGTTGTTGACAAACTTCATGCCATTATGGTGGCCATCAAAGACAAATCCAGTCAGGACAAGGTCAGGGAGAAAAATGCCGAAAAACAGGTAGAAGATCTTGTGCAGACGTTAAACCAGTTAAAACAGGAAGTCATCACCGCTCAAAACAGGGCAAAAGTTCTTGAACAGGAACTTCTGAAAGATCCGCTCACAGGGGCATACAACAGACGTGCCTACGAGAAAAGCATGCACAACGAGCTGCACCGATACCTGAGATACCAACGCACCTTTTCCGTCCTCTTGTTTGACGTGGATCATTTCAAGATTATCAACGACAAATATGGACACACTGTGGGCGACAAATGCCTGAAGGAGATTATTTTAAGGGCCGGTCGCGTTTTAAGAGAAAATGATGTCCTTGCCCGCTTCGGCGGAGAGGAATTTATCGCCCTGTTGCCTGAAACAGAACTCAAAGGGGCTAATGAAGTGGCTGAAAAGTTGAGAAAAGCCATAGAAAATATCGAATTTGTCCATCGGGAAGAAATCATTAAAATTACGGTCAGTATCGGTTTAACCCAGGTCTCTCCAGAAGATTCAGAGATCAATACCCTGTTTGACAGAATGGATATGGCCATGTATGAGGCCAAGAAGGCAGGACGGAACAGGGTGGTGGTTAAGTAGGTTGCTTGGGTTCATTGGGTTACTTGAGTTTACTGGGGGGGAGAGGTTTCCGGGATGCTGTTCCTGCCATGAATGGAAGATCGCTTACCAAAAAAAAGGTTAATATTGTGTTTCGTCACTCAAACTGTAGCAAGATGCTTCCCGGAAACCGCTGGGTGAGTAATTGATACCGTTGAACAAGACCTTAAAGGTGCTATGTTAGCAAATGATTATAACCGTGTTAAAATTTCATTCGGTTTTTTAAATGCAAGTTATGGTTCTTGTTGTATTTATCCGTCGGTTCTGCCATCTGCTCCCGACAGATTCAGATCGTCTTCTTCCTTGTATTGTGTCCACGAAGATAGGAGTTATACATGTTTAAGGTATTGTGGGTTGGTTTAGGCGGATTTGGAGGAGCGATTTCAAGATATTTAATCAGTGGATTGGTCCAAAACCTGACGAAAAGCGTTTCCTTCCCTCATGGTACACTATCAGTTAATATGATCGGCTGTTATCTGATTGGGCTTCTGTCATATCTGGTTGAGTCCCAGGCCGGAATAACAGCTGAAATGCGTTTGTTATTGATGGTCGGCTTTTTAGGTTCGTTTACGACTTACTCCACATTCAGTAACGAAACCATGAATCTGATACAGGACCAGAGGCTGGTATTGGCTTTAATAAACATATTGATTCATATCATCCTGGGGCTTGCGGCTGTCCTTCTTGGCCGATTCACAGTAACCGCTATATGGAGATGAAACCGATGAATCTTCCACCTGAAGGTAAACTGCTCCGAATATTTATCGGAGAAAGTGATAAATACGATGGAAAACCATTGTACGAATGGATTGTACTTAAAGCAAAAGAAAAAGGTATGGCGGGTGCGACCGTCCTTCGCGGTTTAATGGGATTTGGGGCAAACAGCCGTATTCACACCTCAAAAATATTGCGGCTGTCCATGGATTTGCCCATTGTGGTTGAAATCGTGGATACATATGAAAAAATACAACAATTTCTTTCTGATATTGAACCTGTCGTAACAGAAGGGCTGATTACCCTTGAAAAAGCAGAGGTTCACATTTACAGAGGGAAAAGTCAGGATATATAATCTCTTAAATTCCCATGGCCTAACCTTATTCGCATATGATAGCGTAGACTTTTCGGGGACTGCAGCCTATTCCAATATGACGAAGCTTTTCCATCCAACATGACAAACCACGATAAATTTCTTTCAGGATCTTGGCCTGTGCCCGTTGGCAAAATAACATTGATACAAATTGATCCCAGGTACGAAAACCCCTGGAATGCCGTTCAGAATTATGTTTTGTAGCCCATTTCCCAATCCGTTTTTGAACAATAGTGATTTAGTAAAAGAAATTAAACCTCGACACATGAAGGATCTTTTTATACAAAAAGAACATGAAAACAGATGAATTTTATTTCAAAATCATAAAACAAAATGTTAAAAAAATTCTATCCTCGACATTATCAATAGCCGGTTTCTATAAGCATTTGCATATGGGCGAGGTCATTATATTAATGTATCATAGGGTTCTTCCTAAGAAGCAGTTTGCATCTGGAAATTCCCAGGCAAATATCATCGTCTCCGCCGAAAGTTTTGAAGAAAATATAAGATATCTCAAAAAACAATATAAAATAATCTCATTTAATGATTTTTTTGACATGAAAAAACAGCACACATGGTCAAAGAAAGAGCGTTATGCAATCTTGACATTTGATGATGGGTGGGAGGATAACTACTACTTTGCTTTTCCGATATTGAAAAGATACCATGTCAAAGCAACCATATTTATTGCAACAGGGTATATAGGAACGGACCGTCATTTTTTCTTTGAAGGAATTGGGGAAAGTTTGTTGAATCTCTGTTCCCACCCTGAAAAATTAACCCTAATGAAAGACTGTTTTCAAGAATTTGATCTGAATGCTTCCCAGTTAAAATTACTTGCAGGTGAATCTAACCTTTACCGGGCAAGCCGCATTATCAATGGCGTAATCCATACATTAAAAACAAAAAGTCCTCATCTGTTAGAGCAACTTTCAAAACAATGCACAACATCAATGCACATTTCTCATCTATCCAGAACGATGAACTGGGAACAAATAGGTGAAATGTCAAATTCAGGAATTGATTTTGGTGCACATACCATAAACCATTACATCCTGCCGGAATTATCATTAACTGAAGCTGAAAATGAAATTAACATGTCAAAAAAGGATATTGACAACCGGTCCATTAATACCGCTCCGGTATTTTCTTACCCAAACGGATCATACAATAATGATATTATTAACCTGACAAAAAAAGCGGGTTATAAGGGGGCCGTTGCTGTAAATCCCGGTAGTATAACCTTTATGAACGATTCATCTCTGTTCGAATTGCCGCGAATAAATATATTACCCCATATTGCTGACTCTAAAAAACTATTTCAATTTAAGCTATTTAAAGCTAAGGTTTGAAATATTTATAAATAGGTCCGATTAGTACAGTCCGTTTAGATGCGAGATTAATATCCGTTAAAAAATAAAATAATATGCCAACAACGTCCACTCAAACACACAAAATAAATATCAAACAATATATTCATTATGTCACTCAAAGCTTCGCAACGAAAATATTTATGATTATCATCCGCCTGGTGCGAAATGCAATACTGGCAAGAGTTCTGGGACCCACGTATCGAGGCGTGTTCTCCTTGATATGTGCATTACCCGAACTCATCTGCACAGCCGGAAACCTGGGGTATAGTACATCTATTGAATATTACACGTCACAAAAAGATGCGGACATCAAATCCATTGTCGGAAGCATCCTTGTTTTTTGTTTAGTGGCAGGCTCGATACTATCCATCATAGCCTTTTTTTTAATGAAAATGGACTGGATCATTCGTGATAATGAAGCCATTTTCGTAAATTATTCAATTGTGATAGCCATTGTCATTCCGTTTTTTTTATTTAAAATAATAAATACCAGTTATCTGATGGCCCGTTCATTTATCGGCATTATGAACATGTTACGATTACTGGAATCCAGTATGTCGCTGCTTCTTTTCCTTCTTCTCTGGTTGGTATTCAAGCTGGACAGCCTTGATGCCGCCGTTTTCTCCTGGTTTATCAACCTTGTTTTTATCTGCTTGATGGGAATAATCTGGTTAAAGAAGGACACTATATTTCCACTGAAATTCACTTTTTCTGCTCAAAAAAAAATATTAAACTTTGGTATAAGAAGCCATTTTGAAACCCTTTTTCAAAAAATGCTCCTAAGAATCGATTTCCTGTTAATCAGCAGTCTCCTCGGTGCAAAAGCACTTGGGTATTATGCAATGGCGACAGCCGCTGCAGAGCTGATCTTAACCATTCCGGAGGCAATCGCAATTCCATTGTTATCATTTTTAATGGGCGCCGATAATATGGACCAAAAAAAAGTGACGCCAACGGTATTAAGAATGCTCAACAGTTTTATGCTGATAATAACCATAGTTATGGCGCTTTCCGGGAAACTTCTTATCCTCCTTCTTTTTGGCAAAGATTATTTGCCGGCCTTTTCTTCTTTATTGTATTTACTCCCCGGCATACTGGCACTTTGCCACTGTACCATTTTACGTCTGGATTTATTAGGCAAAAACATGCCCGGAACACTATCTTTGATTTCCGGGACAGGTGTTTTGATGAATATTCTTCTGAATATGATTTTTATACCCAAATTCGGAATTGAAGGCGCTGCCATCAGTTCAAGTATTGCCTATTCATTCTGCGCGATTATATTACAGATGTTGTATACACGGTTGACCGGCATCCCTCCTCTTCAGACATTACTCATTAATAAAAATGATTTTATAACCCTTCACCAACTACTAACCAAAATTCTATCAAGATTAAAAAATGAAAAATAAAATACACATACAAAAAATAAGGAGAATGCAAATTTATTGGGCCTTTTTAATCATAAGCAGTTCTACATTTATTTTTGATAAAGCTGCCTATGCTGAGGCCCAAGGCTATACCTGGTCGAATATCAGAGATGGCGTTGTTTATATCAGGCAAGACACACGATCAAGCAGCAATAAAGCCGTACTTGAATGGTCTCCTGCCTGGCTAACGGATTCCCATGAGGAAATTATCTATTTCCAATCCCCGAAAGGTGATTTACTGCTAAGGCAAAATATCCCAGCATTTCAGACCAAGGGAATGGTGCCGTTCTATTTAAATATGGGGGACGGTGACTACAGAATTGAAATTCCCGGATTCAGCTTCAGATACTATTCTATCCATATTGACAAATCACTTCATAGTGTCTTTGAACCGTCAAAAATACACTTTTCATCCTCAATACCCCGAGGGCAAATACTCTACTTTCAGGTGCCGTCTAACCGTTCCTTTCAATTCTGCGGCAAATACCACGGCGGCATCAATAAGATAAAACTTCAACCATTGAGAACTGACCGGATCCTGCCGATAATCCTCAACCTTACCCGGTATTCACAAACGGAATATTCAACCTATGATGCCATAACTATTCCCGCACAACCCGAACCCACCATCTGGCAACTGACTTGCATCGGCAGTGGAAAAGTCGGTTTCTGGCTTGACGATATCCCCAATCTGTTTGCACAAAACCCGGATCACTTATTTTATCCGGATCTAAAGCCCGGGGAATCCGACGTTGAAATAAAAGACGAACGTATTGGCACATCCCCTAAAATCGGAAGCACTCTGCCCTTTGCATCTCCTCCCCCAAATACCCATCAAGTGATCGAAAAACTAAACCTCCAGTCTGGCAATATCTATTTTTTCGAAAATATATTAACCGACGACCTCAATTATGACATCCCCTTTTTATCGCTTTACAAAAAGAAATTCAACATTGACCAGTATGTATCAATTCTCGCAAAAACAGAAAGACGAAATGTCATTGAAAATATCCATCTTGCAGAATCCTTTCTTGAAAGGTATTTGGCGCATCATAAATCAAAACATGATATTGAAATCCCCTATATTGCATTTGCCGATGAGCCCAACCTGAATTATCCGGATTATGAAACCTTTGAAAACCATTTTAAAATTCTTTCAAGGACCGTCCAAAGAGTAAACAAAGACAATAACGCCCATATAAAAATTGCATCACCAGAATCCTCATTAATGACAAATGGGCCGACAAGGGAAGATTCAAAAAAAAGAACAGGATTTGAATGGACGGAACGATTATTAAAAAAATATCCTGACTCGATAGATTCTATTTCTTGGCATTTGTGGTTAAAGCGCGATCTTATTGCCACCGAATGGTACAACACATCAATTGAATCCGTTTCCGATCTGAGTTTAAAATACCCTTTATCATCTCAAAAAAATCGGGATTTGATTATATCGCAAACCAATATCTCAAGCGGTATGTCTTTAAGTCCCTATGAGCAGGAAACTTTTTTTGCTGCATTATGGTGGGCGTCTGTTGTATCTCAAAGTGCGTCAACAGGGAAGCTTCACATGCTGAACTGGTTTAAACTAGCCGATGATGGAAAGTATAACAAAGGTCTTGTAAGATATTCAAATGGCAATTTCATTCTAAAACCCGTTGGCCATGCCACGTCGTTTATTAACAAATCAATTTTATCAGAAGTGCTTTACACCAAACATGATTCTGTTGAACTTGATCTGGTTGCAACAACTGACAAGATGCATTCTAAAATTTTTATTTTTGGCGTAAATAAATTTCCACGATCGCATAAAGCAAATTTCGCCCTTTCATTGCCACAGAGTTTATTTGACAATGCGTCTCATATCACTATCACGTGTTACAGTTTAGATAAACATATAGAGGAGGTTGAAACCCTGCTTCCGTTTAAAACCATCAACCCTGCTATTTATTTTGAATTGAATTTGAATCCTGAAACAATTTTTAATATCCAGATTGTCGGCAACCCATGATGAGGATATAGGTTTTATTTCAATACCGGTAAACGGTCTTGATAATAATTTTTGGATAATTGATAAAAAAAGGCAGTACCGGAAATATTCCACCGGAAAAAAGTTAATAAATAAAAAAGAAAAATCAGTTTGAACGGGTGTTTCTTTTCTACGGTAAACAAAACAATCAAGGCAGATGGGGTCACCCATAAAACAAAAGCCCATAAAACAAATATTGGGCTCTGAATCCCCATTGATACAAGAAAAAATAAAAAAACAACCATATGCCATAGACTGACTATTGGGTTTTTCAAGGATCTTAAAGAATAGTTATTCGTTTGAGCAAATTTAATGGTATTTCCCTGTCTCCAGAATTCCTTTTTTATAAATTCCCATAAATTTTTTTCATACCCGAGATGTATCAGGTTGATATCCGGCACGGACATCACTCGGAACCCATTTTGAATAACCTTGAATGTAAATGCTTTATCTTCAGCAGTCGCTAATTGAGAATCGAATCCTCCCACCAAATTAAACACATGACGGTTTATTAATATGTTTTTACCCGGAAGAAAATCCACATCCATTTTCCGTCCGCGCCTTAATATAAAACGGCTGCCCCAGGTCTTACCCACCCAGCCTGCGGATTCCGGAACATGTTCGACAAATCCAATTGCCCCTTTATACCCATCGTTGAAATAGGAGACCGCCGTTACAATCCAATTAACAGGAACAACCATATCTGCATCAAGGAAAGCGAGAATATTTCCAGATGATTTTTCTGCCCCCATGTTTCTAAGATCAGAAATGCTTTTCATGTTTTCTGCTGAATTTTCAATGAGGATATCTGCAAGTTCTCTCGCGATTTCAACCGTACCATCATCTGAACCATGGTCGACAACAATGATTTCGATGGACACATCTTTACATTCATTGCGCCTGATAGCCTCAATACATTTCCCTATATTTTCGACTTCATTCAATGCAGGAATGATTACAGAAAAATCTATTTTCATTAGATACCCTTATTATTATTCGGATGAATCCATAAAGTTATCATCCCGATAGAATTAATTATTCCCGGATACATCTCCAATAGATGCTTTTTATATCTATCAACGCAATTCCTTTTGTTTTACGGATCGATTCAATACAATCTGAGAAACTGCCAATAAAATCCATAAATATTTATTTTTAATGCTACTTAAAAAAAGCAGAAAAAAAGCAATGGCAATAAAAGAAAACCATAAATGCATTACAAGATCTGCTTTCATGGTGTTATCGTTTCTAAGATAGTTAATACGGGCACGTTTAAAATTCCTGTTCGCCATCAGCATCAGAAAAATAAATGATAGAAAACCCAGTGCGCCAACTTCAGAAAGAATTTCCAGATACGTATTATGCGCCATCCGATATAAATCACCATCCGCACCCTGTGTTTTAAATGCCAATGCTCTGGCATACTCAGATTTCGCAAAGTTTTCAGGGAAACTTCCAGGACCGTTCCCGAGAAACGGGTGATTCTTCACCACAGTCATTCCAACATTAAGATAAGCGGTTCTTCTGCCGAGAGATCGATCCTCAACATTGGATATCCCCCCTGCTAATGCGCCTAACGACTTTATTCTTTCAACATAGCTATCAGGAATAAGGATGGAAATAGTACTGAGGGAAATAATGATTGCAGCGATAATCAATCCTAAATATCTTGGACTGAATGCTTTTAAAATATCCCGATAGTATATTGCCATCATCCCGATGGTAAGACCCAAAACCACAAGACCCGAGCGGGAATATGTTTTAACAAGGGATATAACAATCACGATTATGATAGAGAACCAGAAGTATTTATAAATTGTTCTATTCTCGACTTTAAGCATATACACGGATAATGGAAAAGCTGAACATAGAAGTAACGCAAAATAATTCGGATCGGCAAGCAAACCGGTTACTCGGTCGGTTGGGTCGGAAGAAGGTAGTGCCGATGTAAATATGGCGCTTAATGCGATGCTTATTAAAATGGCAGTAATAATATGAATTAAGTCAATGTCTTTTTCCATAATAAGCGTCACGGTAAAAAGTATTATTGCCGTCATAAGCTGCTTGATCGGCTTTAGCGCCAAAACCGAATAAGGAGAGTTAAAAGCGCTTAATATATAGAAACACAATAATAAAAATATGGGCCCCCAAAGCCGAGTTCTCATTAATGATGCCGGGTAGGCACGTAGAACAAGTTTTATAAAAACGACCCCTATTAAGGCAAGCCCTATAAACTTTGACCCAGTAAAAGACGAAAATTGATTAAAGATATCTTCAAACGGTACCAGGCAAATAATAACCAATAGCCCGTATACCGGCTTTTGAAAAAGTAATAGCCCAGCGACAAGAGTTATGGAAACTATCGGTGCCAGATAATAATAAGGTGTAATTAAAAAGGCTCCGCTGATTCCAATTAAAAGGAACCAAAATGCTGCAAATGGCCATTTTAGATCCTTCATTATTTTCGGTTTCCTTCCATCTGTTCGTCACGTCACCATCAAAAGATCAATACCGAACCATACAGTCCTTGATAACTAACTGCATAAAATATTTCATGATTTTTCATGTGCATAAGATTACAATACGCCCCATGGTAAAATTATAGATTTATTTCAATGCCCAGACCGTTTAATCCTCATCTAATCTTCTGAAACACAATACCTGCTTAATGCCTTCATATCTTTAACTATGAATACAAAAAATCTTCTATACACTATTTTTTCATTGGATTTAAACCCCAACATCGGCGTAACATGCTCTTTCATCAATACATTATTTTTATTGTAAAAATAAAAACATTTCTTATAGCCCCGTTCTTTTAAATCATTAATCAGGTATGGCGCAAAAATACTGATCACTTGAGTTCTTCTGCTATCCGGATGTATATACGCATCAAAAAGATAAATATTCCCCTTTTTGGGGTTTACGTCAAAAACAAAGGGTTCGATACCTTCTTTATAACTTAAGTTTGGTGATGCCCAGCAATATCCGGCGATTTTCCCCTGGTTGATAATCATATATCCATATGAGTTATTGATCCATTGTGTAAATTTTTCAATTTTAAAGGTCCCAAACCGTTCGGCCAATGCGGGGAAATCCTTTTTTTCTATCATTCGAATTTTACAACTTTCACCAGAAGTATAATTCAAATCATTCTCTAAAGATAAATATGCAATTTCAAGAACCACTTCTCTATAAAATATCTTTATTATCTTATTTACGATTTTATTAATGAAATTATTCATTCTGTCCGATACAAACCCGAAAAAAATATTAAATATCAATTTTTTTTCTTAATTCTTTTGGGATTATCTTTTTTAAATATTGATTATTTTTAAATTTTGCCCGTAACGGTTTAATCTTCTTGTGGTAAAAATATATCAGAAATGACAAAAAACCATTCTGATAGACTATTAAACGCGTTGTCTTACGAACAGACTGCCCAAATTTTTTTTTATATTCCTGGTCTCCCAGCATAAAATCACATTCAGAAAAACTATTTTCGAAAGAATACTTTATACCCATCGTCAGGGCTTGTATGCCGACGCCATACTTGTTAAAATCCTTATGATATGACATCTGATAAAAATATGCTTTATTCTCTAATGTAAATACCAGCAAAAAGGCAACAATATAACCATCTACCCTGTATGAAAAAAGGAGGGTATTTTTTTTGAACGTCTCTTCACTGACAAGTAACTTTAGAAATTCTGTATTCCTTGAATCAGAAAAAAAACTGTCATCACCCAATCCCCGAAGGCTCATTTTCGAATCAAGATTTTCAATTTCATCAATCAATTCAGGTGTTACTGTTTTGTATATATTGGTTTCTACATTCTCCTTTTCACGTATTCTAGTTGATACACGTATGAGATTTCTCAATCGATGTTTACTGAGTGTTGTTTTAAGATAATCATCGTAATCTTTGAAATCATAAAGGTTTATAAAAAATGATTTTTTGTCCTTATAAAATAGTATTTTATTTTTATTAAAAATCTGTTTCAAATATAAGGCATTATCCGTAAACAGACTAAACGCTCTCAATACCAACAAATCCCAATCTCTTTGCCGGTATAACCAGTCTGAGAAAATCGATAGGATCCTCTTTTCATAACCTTCCTGGAAAATAAAATCTATTCTTGATTCGCCTGCAAGATATAATATTTTAACCCCCACTTTTTTTACCCGGTAAAGGGGAATCAATCCTGAAAGTTCTTTTCCATTCCAAAAGCAAATAAAATAAATTTCTTTCCCATGACCAAAGACTTGCCACCATGGAAAAAAAAATTCCGGCAGACAATAAATATCTTTTAAAGTCGATCGGGATATCAGTTTTTTCCAAAAAGGCCTTATTTCTTCCAATCGGTCAATCTGATCAATTAATTCTATTTGCATATCATCGTTTTCCATAATTCCAGGCCTTGATACAAAAAGGGCCTTTAAGTATTCAGATCCGTTTTGACTGGTGTCCACTTCACCGGTTGTTTATTTTGGATAAAATCCATAATCCCCATAAACATTCCATAGTTTCCAACACAAAAATAAAATAATTTTGAAGATATTTTCCCTAGAATATTGTCGCTCTTTTTTTTTTCAAAATATAAAGGGTAGCTTGCCCCCCATAAATAAAAAAGTATTTGTGCTGCAAAAAATAATGCATAAAACATGCTACGATCTATCAATAAAAGATTGCTGAACAGTAACATTATTAATAATATGGGTAAAAGCCGCCGAATCACCTTGTTTATTAACAATTCGAGAGAATACATACCATATTTAAAAGGATTTAATAATACCCGCATTTTAAAAATGCCCATTAAACTGCGGGATACAATTCTTCTCCTTCTCAATATTTCATGCTCAACTGTTCTTGATGGAAGCCGAACAGCAACTTTCGCAGAAGATTCAAAAATAAATCGTTTATGCTGGAAAACCACATTTAACGCTTCATACAGATCATCAGTAACCGCCGGTGGAATTTCAACAAAAAGCTCTCTTCTTATTGCATATAATTTACCGTCATTAGATGAAATACTACCAATTCTGCTTTCAAGCCGTTTAATCATCGTATCCATAGAAATATAACTTATCTGGGCATCTGCAAGGGATTTGTCTTTTTCTGTAATCACACGAAACCCGCAAACGCCGCCAACACCGGAATCTGAGAAATGCTTTAAGAGCTCTGTTAATGCATGACAGTCAAGAATGGCGTCCGCATCCGTAAATACAAGGATGTCCCCCTTACTTTCTCTTACGGCCCGGTTAATGCCTTCAAATTTTCCGATGTGGTGTCTGGAAGAAAACAGCTTAACCTGTTTACTTAAAAACGGAGTGATATTTTTTTGGGTTTTATCTGTGGACCCATCTGAATAAATAATTATTTCCAATTTATCGGGATTATATATCAACGATTGCGAATTTTTGATTTTTTCCGCAATTAAATCTTCGCCATTATGAACAACAATAATCAAGCTAACAATCGGTTTGTCGGATAAAGATACTATTTTTTTTTTTCTCTTTACCAACCACAACATCGACAGATACATCGGATTTATTATAGATACTGTAAGTATTCCACCTAATGACAAGAAAAAAGCAATATATGACAAAAAAAGCAAACGTGCCTCCAATTAACTATTCCATAGAGTTAAAATAAATATTTTCATTGACGCCAATTGATAGTAAAATAATTTTTTGTATAGATATGAGCACAAATCAAGTTGGTCATTTTATCCATTTGTTTTACAGATATTTATTTGATCATCAACTGTCTTTAAATTCAATGGATCCGATAACTGGCAATTCGAGATATTGTTCTACCTGCTCAGGGGTTTTGAATGAATGATCAAAAAACTCTTTGATGAATCCAATAGATAATCCTAGCAGAAATCCGGTAATGATGCCAATAGGGATCACCAGGGGTTTTCTTGGGAAATAAGGTTTATCGGGCACACCTGCTTTACTTAAAATCTGAACATTAGACATTTGCGTGATTTGTGATTTCTGTTCGATTCTTGACTCTTCATATTTGCTGAAAAATATTTTGTAATTGTCCTGATAAAGTTTAATATCATAAAGTAAACGGTTTAACTTTGAATCAACAGCCTTTGCCTTTTTTATTTCCACAAGTAAAAGATCAAGCTTATTTTGCTTGTTTTCTATACTTCCCTTGATCGTTTCCAGCTCATATTTCTTTTCTCTTATAGTACTTTTAATCAGAAATAACTGTTTTTCCGATAACTTTTTAATCTGGTCTTCAAGAATTCTGATAGTGGGGGTATCCTTCTTATATATTTTTGTTTTTTTCAGGTAATCAAACCTCAGAACATTTAATTGCTCATTAAATTCTCTAATATCCTGATTTTCGAATTTATATGGAAAGGGCTGATATATATTGACGTCGTTTTTTAAAAACCGCATCAATAATATATCCAAGTATTGGACGGCTCTCCCTTTTTCAATATATTCATCATCAAGCTTGTCCATTTCTTTAGTGATTGAGTCAACAAGATTGATATTGATCATGACATCATTGTCAACATCAACAACCTTCAATTCATCCAGGAGATTGAGTTTTTGCTGTTCAAACTCATCAAGTTTATCTTTATAAATATTCATTTGCTCAAGAAAAAAATCATTTGTCCCTTTGCTTGTGAAAAGGTCTAACCTGAACAGCAAATAATTATCAAACATTGAATTTAATATTAATGTTCCTTGATCAGCATCATTTGATTGAAGCAAAACATCAATAATGTTGGAACCCGGCACAATGTTAATATTTAAATTTTCAGAAATATCCAACGCCATTTTTTCAACTTCTGTTAACTCCCTCGCTTCAACGGAATGGAAAAGACGCTGTTTCACCGGCTTTATAATTTTATTTTTAATATAATCGATAGGAGAAAATGATTCATTGATTACAAGCTCCCCCCTTTCTATCAAATCTGTTATTGAGGTTTCAATCAAATCTAAATTTGTAATAACTCGCGTTTCAAGAATAACATCTTCTTTTGTTGGAGGCAGAATAACTCTTGTCACTTTTGTTTCATTTGAACTTTCAAAAGGAACCTGAACCTTCTTTGATTTGATAAGAATTGAGCCTTCAATATTATAGACAGGCGGATAAAAAAAAGCGACGACTAGTGTTAAAATGCTTAATACCGACGTTGTAAAAAATATTAATCTTTTATTTGCAAAAAAGATTATGCTGAGTTGTCTTAATATATTATCTGTTTTTTGCATGTTTAAATATCACCTATGCCGACAAGAGAATTCAATAATATAAAGTTTTCTAAAAACTGATATTTTCCAAATTATAATCTAACCCCACTGACGCGCCACGGAAAAATATGATATTTCCGATATATTGGGCGACATCAGATGCTTTCGCTAATTTTCTTCTTGGCACATACACGATGTCATTTGGTAACAATATCGCCAATAATGCGTCTGGTTTTGCTTGAATCACTGCTTCGGCATTAATGGACCGGCAGAGGATTTTGTCGCCTTCTTTTCTGATGGCAAGAATCGTGGATGTATATGCATCATCTCTGAACCCACCAGCACTTGCAACGGCTTCAAGTATTGATATGGGACGTGTTATTCCATAGAAACCAGATTGCTTGACAGCTCCTAAAACACAAATTTGGGCGCCAACCGATTTGTGTAATAAAAGATCTACATTTATATCTTCCGTTATTGAATAATAAGCACGGTTTGCTTCTTCTCTGACCTCTGGAATTGTTTTCCCTGCCACCAAAAGATCACCAACGAATGGTAGGGAAATGTATCCATCGCTGCGGACGGTAATAAGTTTACTTGCACCATTAGATGTCGATCGAATGGCATCTTTTAATTCTTCAACTTTTCCATTATTTTCTTTAACAATAATATATAACTCCGGTTCAAATAGTACAGCGGCATATTTATTTTTTAAAGTTTCTTCTAGCCTGGACGGTTCAAGACCAGCCGCCAAGACTTCTCCAATATAAGGTAAGGATATCTTCCCGTCCGACCGAATGCGCTGAACCTGATCCAGTTCCGGCGCATTGGGGAATTTTACTTCAATCACATTCAGCGGATATAATTCAAATTGATAGTCCGCTTTTTCATTTTTATAATAAGAAAGATCTATAATATCACCAGGCATCAGTTTGTAATGCGGCAAATAATCATAACTTGCTGAAGACTCTCCAAGCTTCTCAAGTTGAATTTGTACTTCCTTGCCTGAACGGATTCCACCTGAACATGACAGTACGGAAATGGTGGCAAGCCAGAAAACAATTGCTGTTAGATAACGTGAGCCCATAGTATTACTCCACAATAAAATATGTCTTGCGGTTTATAAATAAATTTTGAACACTTAAATATATTGATAAAGCCATTGGGGAATATAAAATCTCCGTTTGCTCAGTATGACACCCCGAATTTTAACATCTGCAGATACAAGCCTTTCTTTTATATTTTGAGCGACTTCCCACCGGGTACTTTCACAAGCGAGAACCATTATAACTCCATCAACCAATGAAATAACGGTATCCAAAATAGGAAAGTGATTGATGGGACACATGTCAATCAAAACAAAATCATATTGCGCCTTAAAATGCTCCAAAATGACATTAAAATTGTTGAAATTTACACTTTTAAAACCAAGACTTTTGGGCCAGCCGCCACAAACAATATCAAATCCATCATTTGTACGATGGATAATACGATCAAGAGAAATGCCCGGATCCGCCATAATATCTTTTAATCCAGGAGATTCCGATACGTTGAATAACCTGTTTAATGATTGATGGTTAAAATTTGCGTCTACGACCAGAACCTTAGCGGAATATACATTGGACAATGCTTTGGCAGTTGCAACAACGGCTGTTGTTGTACCTTCTCCTGAACTCCCTGAAATAAAAGATATTGTCGAGTTTTTTACTATAGTGCTAAAGGATTCAACAATTAATTCATGTGCGCTCATCATGTTCAACTACTCTCCGGATTCATATTACAATTTAAAAATTTCATACACCACCATCAACATTACCTTACAATGAAAAAATTTGTTGTTTTATTCATTGATTTATTTTAGCGATACTCAGGCTAAGAATATACTGATCCATTATATATTGGTTTATAGATGAGATCGGTTCATAAAATGCCACAAAAGAATTTTTGCTGTTTTCCAAGCGGCCATTATTTTTTTTATACACAACCGCTTTACACTTAGAACTTTTCTTAATTTTCTTATTTTTCCTATTCACATTGACTTCAATAACAAAATTTAATTCTTCATCGACAGATAGATCACGTTCTGTTAAAAAATGGATCGCCTCGTTGTTCATATCGACGATTTCAAAATATTCGCAATCCAACTTTTCAAAACATTCATCGGAACAATATATGACCGCATTTTTATTTTTGATCCTTTTTAGCTTCCTTTTATTTGAGTCAATTCCTCTTTTAGAAAGGATAGATACATGGTCCGAACCAATTTCACACACTTCTTTCACTAAATTCAGGCTTAATTTCAGAAACACCCAAATAAAAAAGGATAGCTGATTAAATAGATTATTATCCTTAGTAATATATTGGTTATCGATAAAAGCTCTTATCCGTTTTGGCGTTGAATGGGGTGTTAATACCTGAGAGGGGCCTATCAAACCGGGTCTAACTGAAAATCGCAAGTCATAACCCGGTATGTTTTTACATTGTTTTTTATACAAAGCTGGTCTTTCGGGGCGGGGACCGACAAAAGCAAGATCGCCCTTGAAAATATTAAATAATTGTGGCAATTCGTCCAGGCGCGTGGATCGCAAGAATTTGCCGAATTTTAACTCAAGTCCGCTCCCGGAACATAAAACATCCGTCTTAAATTGTTTTTCAGCACATAATTTAAGTGTTCGAATTTTATATATATTAAACAGTTTTTTATTTTTTCCGAGACGTTTTCCGCTGTATATAAAAGAACCATTTCCCCTGTTAAATATTAAATATAGAACATAATAAAATCCCATAATACATATGGCGGGAATCAATAATAAAAAAACAATTGTTAAATCAAGGGTTCTGAACAGAACCTGATTGAAAAATGATTTTAGAAAATTCTCTGGAAACGCTCTGACTCTTGAAAAATCATTTTGTATATTTCCATCATTATGTATGGCGTCCCAATGTGCAATTAAAAAACTAAAAAAACCTAAACGATTGATATTTAATTTCATTCTCTCTCCTTAGTCGTTTATATGCTCAACTTCAATCAATCAATTCGTAAAGAGATATTCATTGTTACGGTTAACAATGTTTTTGTATTTTAAAAATGTTATTACTACGTTCCAGTGTTGTCGTCAACGGCTAAATGTATTTTTCATGAATTCAGTGATTTTGTCATTTATATAATGTGATCTGGATTTCTTGATAAAAGGGTAGTGCTTAATCCTGTCACTCAGAAAAAATAGAGCCGAGGAAATTTTCAACATATTTTTAACTAAAAAACATGGTGAAAATCCGCTGCTATTTATGCACTAAAGTTCAGGTGCGCTGATAACCCATTGGGCTGTTGCAGTCAAATTCTTATGAGAGTCGACAGGAATTCTCGATGAACGGATTAATAAGCAGGAAGTTAAGGCGTAATAAATAAAAGCCCCCGCATAAATATCATTTTTTTTGCTTGTCATAAGTCAATTGATTGAATACATATTTAATATTGTTTGTCTTTAATGCATCAAGCAAAAGATAATTTACGTGATACAAGACCAAATGTTTACTCTTAAAATGAGCATGCTATTCAATGGATAGAAGAAAAACTATTCATTATCGGGTATTTGAACAATTCTTGGGATATGGTTTGAGTATTATTAAAAATGACGGGTACATTACAAGCTTGACGTTGGCGCAGAGATTACCGTTGCCTATATGAAGAATAAACCAAGGGAAGGTATTATTCTGGAATGCTTTTTCAGATGACAGATGCGGGTTGAAATATGAATCAGGTAAAGAAATACAACGAATTAGAAATCTATTTTCAAGATGTTGACCATTTTGATATCAAAACAATCCAGGGAAGTGTTGGTTTAAGACAATTCATATCCGGTATGCTTTCCTATTACCCCTGGTGGATCGTCACCCTGTATCGGATCCGGGAAGTCCTTGTAAAGCTCCTGGATCTGGTCAAACATGAGAAACCTGAGATATTGCCTTTAATCACACCGGAAGATTTATCCTTTACGCCAGGGGAAAACGCCTCATTTTTTATTGTAAGAGATGCAAAGGAGGAGACATATTGGGTTTCAGAAACACCGGAAGACAGGCATTTAAAGGCTTACTTCGGGGTAGTGGTTGAAAAGCAGAGCAAAAACTGTTCACGGTTTCATGTATTCACATCCGTCAAATACATCCATTGGACAGGATCGGTTTACTTCAACCTGATACGCCCGTTTCATCATCTTGTGGTTTCACGGATGATGAGGGCAGGTGTGACGCCATTAACTTATAAAAGGTAACTGCCATGAAGCGAAAAATTTTGATTCCTTTGTTAACAGCGATACATTTGGTCTTTTTCAGCTACTGTTACGCTGAAAGCACTCTGAATTGCGGGAAGAATATCGTGTCTGTCGGGGATGCGGCATACGATGTTCTAATGAAATGTGAAAAGCCGAAATGGGTGGATGCATCCGAACTTGACGTGATAAAAGAATTGAATCCCAATGAATGGGTAAAGTCGCACATCAAAAGGGAACTCTGGTTGTATAACCGGGGTCCGAATACTTTTATGAAGGAACTGATTTTTGAAAATGACAAACTGGTCGAGATAAAATCATTATCCTACGGCTGTCTGGAAAAGGATATCGGCAGTTTTGCAAATGACGATAACAAGCTGCACCTTCGCATGTCAAAGCCGGAGGTCCTCATTTTCTGGGGCAATCCGGATTATCAGACCGATATGACAGAAGAAAGACTTTATAAAGTCAGTGAAAAGGAATTCCTGAAATACACCATCTCTATATCCAAATGGATTTACAATTTCGGAGAAAACCGTTTCATCAAGACGCTGGTTTTCGAGAATGGCAGGCTGACAGAAATAATAGCAGGCGAGCGTGGATATGGCGAATGATAGCGATACGGTAAATTTATCTCCATCAAATTATGGGAAATAAATGATTCAGAGTCTTTGGATTTTAACTTATTTTATTGTTTTGATTTGGTCAGGTATCAATCCGAAGGATTATTTTACCTGGTTTCTCGAGGTCGTTCCCGCTCTGGTTGTGGGTATTGTGCTCGCTGGTACCTACAGGAAGTTTCGTCTCACAAGCCTTTCATATACATTGATTCTAATCCATTGTGTCATTTTGATGATCGGTGGCCATTACACATATTCATTGAGTGGTGGGTGGCCATATTCACAGGAGAATCTGCAGAGGCATTTTTAGGCACACAAGGTTACATTTGGGATACCCAGTCTGATATGGCTTTGGCTTTTTTAGGTGCAGTTTTAGCCTTACTGTTTTTATCGAAATTACATGATAAACAATTGGAAGAAAACGGTAACCATAAAAAATGAGAAAAAATAGCTAATATGAAAAAATGCCCAAGATGCGACCGTCCTCTACTGGAAAAAGACACAACTGGATGCAGTTATTGTGACTTTGTTTTTGAGCAGGCACCTTCAAAAAAAAACCGTCCTTTGACAATACTATTGGTTTCTTTCGCCTCGATTTTGCTGATCGCTTATTTGGTGGCACCCGGCCAAGTGGCTTATTGGGTGTATCACTTGATAGGTGGCATAAAGGGTGTGATAGAAAATAAGGTTAATGAGAATGTTATGCTCAAAGCTGAATCAAAGGACGTCTATCAAGCGTATCTTGATCGTTATACAGTTAAACCTGATGTCGAATTGATCAAAACTTTCAGGATCGTTATCGATCTTTACAGGAAATATCATAATTTGCCTGAGGAAAAAACACACTTGGGTATCGGTGATATCCGTTATGATGGTGAGACAGCCTTGATTCCTGTCATTAAAAAGGGAAATGTCCTTGCAACCATTCAATTATCCTCAGATACAGGTTTTGAAGGCGCGCTTAAGGCGCTGGATCAATTATTTGACATTATAGATGGAAAAAAATCGTATGGTTTAATTCCTTCGCAAAGAGGGACATACTGGATGGGTCAATACAAGGCTATTATGAATCAATTTCATATGGTTGATTCACTTCCTATTGTAGAAGGCCTATCCGAGTTGGAAAGGCTGTGGCAGAAAGAAGGTTCTGACTCAAGATTGCTTCTTGCTGCAGCACGCGGCTATGCATTGTTGTATATGTCTTTGTATCCTGATCTGATGAAATATGCCAGAGATTTTACTTCATATGCGCTGGGATTTTTAGCGCTTGCCAGGCATATTGATCTGGGGATTTCTTCTGTCCGTGAAGAAGCGTTTATTGCCATGATTATGGGATATACGGCTTATGCTGAGGCATTGCTTAAAAATAGTGCATCTGAATCCAAGGAACCTACAGATGAAATAGTTGACGCTTATATGAGAAAAGATTTTACTGCGCTGAATGCCCTTCAGGGTGAGGGGTCACGGGTGCTTTCCTATTATTTTCTAACGCGGCTTTACCGTGAAGGCGGTTTGTATCGGGAGGCTGAAGACATAGCAAAGGATGTGTTAACCCGTTTTTCCGATCATCATCCCGCAGCTGTGGAAGCGATCTATTCCGCAGATTTGAGGATAGCCCAGATACTGACCATACTTTATCCTATGGATATTCTGGCACACATGGAACAGAATGTATCTCCTGAAACCTTTACAAGTCGTGATGCCTGGATGGAACGGGCCAAAGCTTTTGCAGGTGATCCGTCAACAGGCAGCGGCATATCGTTTCTACAATTTGAAAATCTGGTTTCAGCCTGGCAGCCTTTTAGAGGTAACGAAAAGTATGCCTTATTTATTGATGTGGAAAGAGTCAAATCCGTATACAGAGCGCTCTATTCCGGCGCAGCGTATCTAAGATTTCATATGCTGTTTAACCGATTGAGTCAGATGGAGAATGCGGAGAATTACGTTCAAGCCATATCTGAAGGGAACGATACTTTTCCCTTGACCATGTTGATGAAGGCACAGTTACTAAATGGGCTTGGGGACATCAGTCAGGCAGAGACGATTTGCGAGAAGATAGTCCGTCTCCCTGAAATCAATTTTTTGCTTGCTTGGAAAGCATTCCTTTGTGTAGACAACCACCAGACGAAATTGAGATTGGCTCCGTATGTTTTAAAAAAGCTGGATAGCCACCCTGGGACCTTGTCATGCATGGGGAATGTGTGTCAATGGATTTATCAATTTGATAGGGCCGAGACATTATATTCTCGTGCCTTGAAGAAAGATCCGTTTGAGTTTTTAAATTATCATTCACTTTCACAGGTGACAGGTTCGCCTAAACCTGTTGAAGACGCATTGAAAAAATTTTCTTATAATTTCCCTTTTCTCGAAGAGGCAGGAGACTACTATGCCAAACAGGGAGATATCGTTTCAAGATACAATGCCATGGCGTGCTACGACAAGGCCATCAAATTGGCCCCATCAAGACATGATCTGTGGAAACAAAAATCCAGAATGTTAAAGGAGCTGAACCGATACGATGAATCCATAAGCGTACTAAAGGAATGGATCGACAAATTTGGTCGGAAGGATTTGACTACAACGACATTCAAAGCAGAACTGGCAAGCCGGTATCTGGATATTGAAAAACCGGATGCAGCGCTGGCGGTTCTTTCAGATGAGGTAGATTCTTATCAGGGCGGCTTTATGATGATTCTTGCGAAAACATATGAAGCGTTAGGTCGTCTTGAAGATGCAAAGAAAATTTATAAAAAGGCTTTTGATAGATACCCGACAACAAATCATATATTGTCGGGTAATGCCGCATTCATGTGGCGGTGTGGGGCGTATGACGAGGCTGCGGACTATATTGCAAAAGGGCGTAAATTAAACGATCAATTCTCCCGGTGGTATTTTAATGATTTTATGAAGGTATTTGCCTCGGAGACTGTAGAAAAAATTATGCAGGCGTTGGTGCCTCTCGTGGCAAAAGGGGCAGGGGTATGGGAAAGGCGTGCGCTGGCTTTTCGATTTGAAAAAGAAAAACGTCCTGAAATTGCCTACAAGGTAATGACAACATTAGAACCGGCCAATCCGATGCAGAAATTTGAAAATACGGTAAACGTATATAAAATTGTCCGGAACTGGAAAGGGGAAGATCAAGCCAGAAAAGTATTGACGCCATATTTTTCACCCCAATTGAATGGTCCCTTATCTATGATATTATTCAAGGAAGGTCTGTTTGATCTTCTTTTATCCGGCCTTAAGGAACCGAATGGCTATCAACAACCATACCGAGAATTCATGTGGCTTATGAAATTGATGGCCTGGCAGGCAAACGGTAAACCTGAAGAATATCTCCCCGAATTCGCAGATCATTACAATGAGAACTCATCTGACTACTACCATGCCATAGGCCGCTACATATTGGGCAGCTTGTCGCAGCCTGAACTGCTGAATTTTATCAGGAATTCTAAGCAGCTTTGTGAATTCGCCTATTACATCGGTTTCTTCGAACGAATGAAGGGAAATTTCCCCGAAGCTGCCAACTGGTACCAAATTAGTCTTGAAACCGGACTTTCAAACAATGGCGAGTATCATTGGGCATCGGATGAACTGTTCTGGTGGGCGCATATGGGCACAGCGAATCGTCATAAAATCGTGTCAGAGGATATCCGTGCTTATCATGATACATTGTCAGGGGAATAGATTCCAAACCCCAATCTTGACAAACCGCCAAAAAAATTGACAACGTAAATGGCCTCCGGTATGTGTGACTATCTATAGCCGTTTAATATCATTGCTATTTTATTATTTAAACGCTGGCATTGTTTTTGCCACTTCAGGTCGATCGGTATCCATTATTAACTGTTTTTGGATAAACGCATAATTTCAATTCAGGGACGTCGGAATGGTTTTCGCCAAACATTATAAAAGGCGGTTTGAGAAAATGAAGCAGATTATTCCCATCGTCATTTTATGGATGTCTGTTTTTGGGATATACCCGTTAAATGCTGCGGATGAGGCTGTTGTGAAGATAGGTGTGCTCGCCAAGATGGGTGTCGATGCGTGTATGGACCAATGGCAGCCAACGGCTGAATATCTGGAGGGGCAGATTGATGGATTGGCATTTGAGATCGTTCCGTTGGCATATGACCGGATTTATGAAGCGGTTAAAAGTGGCTCTGTGGATTTCATTCTGGCAAATCCGTCGTTTTATGTCGAACTGGAGCGGTGGTATGGTGCCAACCGGATTGCCACATTGAAAAATCGGTGTTCCATGGGTGTTTGCAAGACGTATGGCGGCGTGATTTTTTGGCAGAAACACCGCACGGATATCGTTGGCTGGGCAGATTTAAGGGGAAAGCGATTTATGGCGGCCAATGCATTTTCATTGGGGGGCTGGCGGATTGTCTGGCGCGAGTTTAAAGAGCGGGGCATTGATCCGTATCGTGATTTTTCCGAGCTGCGTTTTGGCCTCACCCATGAAGATGTCGTGAATGCTGTATCAAGCGGACAGGTCGATGCGGGAAGCGTCCGGACCGATATTCTGGAGCAGATGGCGTCCGAAGGTAAAATCCGGTTGGATGATTTTACAGTTCTCGGACAAGGCAAAAGCATTTCTGTAAATGCCTCCCTGCCGTTTCTCTGTTCAACGCGTCTTTATCCGGAATGGCCCATGGCCAAACTGCAATCCACGCCGGATGATCTGGCAGAAAAAGTGACCGTCGCCCTTCTTCAGATGAAACCGGATTCGCCTGCGGCCCTGGCTGCGAGCTGTGCAGGCTGGACGATTCCCTTGAACTATCAGCCGGTTCACGAATGTCTCCGGTTTTTGAAAGTGGGGCCGTACCAGGATTTGGGGAAAATTTCAGCACGGGATGTCATCCGGAGCTATTGGCGTTGGTTATTGGCGGTGGCTTTGGCCTGTATCGGTTCAATTGTGGTGGCAGTTGTTATTTTTCGGCTGAATGGCAAGATTCGGGATTCCCATGAACGGTTGAAAGATGAGATGGCAGAGCGCCGAAAGATTGACGAAGCTTTGAAACAGGCCAAGGAAATCGCCGAAGCCGCCACGCGTGCCAAAAGTGAATTTCTGGCCAACATGAGCCATGAAATCCGGACGCCGATGAACGGCGTGATCGCCGCCGCCGAACTGGTGATGAATGAAGATCTGCCGCCCAAAATCAAACGTTATCTGAAAATTATTCACACCAGTGCCCATTCCCTTCTGGGCCTGATAAACGATATCCTTGATTTTTCAAAAATCGAGGCCGGCAAAATGAGCATTGATAACAAGCCATTCATGCTGGACGAAGTCCTTGACCGGGTCGTGAATCTGTTTTTTAACAGTGCATCGGAAAAAGGCATTGAACTTTTAGTGGACATCCATCCGGAGACCGTTCGCGCATTGGTCGGAGACCCCATGCGGTTGCAGCAGATTCTGACCAATCTGGTGGGCAATTCGGTCAAATTTACTGAAAATAGCGGGTTTATTTTAATTTCCGTTAAAATGGCGGACGCTTCAGATGCTTTTGTAACGCTGCAATTTCAGGTAAAAGATACTGGGGTTGGCATTCCTGCACCCTATATGGAGCGTCTGTTCCAGCCGTTTACCCAGGCGGATGCATCTGATACAAGGCGTTATGAGGGGACGGGACTGGGATTGAGTATTTGCAAGCGTCTGGTGGAGATGATGTCCGGACGAATTTGGGTGGAAAGTGCGGTTGGCCATGGCAGCACATTTTATTTTACGGTAAAAATAGAGCGTCAGCCACTGGATGCCGTAAGAAAATTCGATCCGCCGGATGAGATGCGGCGCCTCAGGGTTCTGGTTGTGGACGATTGCCATGAGAGTGTGCTGCTAGTCAGCCGGATGCTGGCGTCTTTTAATTTTGAAACGGAAACGGCTGCCTCAGGTGCGGAGGCCGTTGAAAAATTCAAGAAGAGTATCCAATGTGACCGGCCGATCGGCCTGGCCATCGTCGATTGGCGAATGCCGGAAATGGATGGATTTGAAACCGCCCGGCAAATCAAATCCAATTGTCGGGTCGATATCCCTGTGATCATGATGACAGCATTTGGAAAAGATGCGGAACGGGAAGCTGCCGAAAAAATTGGTATCTGCTGCTTTTTAACCAAACCGGTTTATCCGTCCACTTTGTACAACGCCATTATGGATGTCTTTGGAAAGAAGGGTGAAACCCATCGTTTGGTTTCAGAGTCGATTGATACAGATGCAACTGTATATAAAAAACGGCTGCAGGGTTTTCGAATCCTGGTTGTGGAAGACAATCCAACCAATAGTGAGATTGCCGTAGCTATCCTTGAAAGTGCAGGTATTTCGGCAGATACGGCTGAGAACGGGCGAGTGGCCCTGGAAAAGGTTCATGCCCAGGCGTATGATGCGGTGCTGATGGATATTCAAATGCCTGAGATGAATGGCTATGAGGCCACCAAACAGATTCGAAAGGATCCCCGGATGCATGCGCTTCCGATTATTGCCATGACGGCGCATGCCATGCATGGGGATGAAAAAAAATGCATCCAGGCCGGAATGGATGGCTATATTTCAAAGCCGGTTCGTCAGTTGCGCTTGTTTCAGTTGTTGTGGCGGCTTTTGAAAAACAGACGACCGGTTTTTTCTCCCATGACCTCTGAAAATGATCGCCATCCAGTCGAAAAAGAGATAGCCTTGCCAGATGAGGTAGACGGTATCCGTATTCGGGAAAGTCTTGTCGCTACCCAGCTGGAACCATTTGTCTATCTGAAAATATTAAAAGGATTTTTTACAAATCATCAAAACGCGGAAAAAGAAATCAACGCTGCCCTGGCAGAAAATGATAATGAACGACTGACCTTTCTGGCGCATACCTTAAAAGGCGGGGCCGCAAATATCGGGGCTGTTGCGGTGATGTCTGCAGCAGGGGACCTGGAAAAAAGATTGGATAATCACCCTCAGGCCTCTGAGATTCAGGCTTTGTGCGATCGTTTGTGTGCGGCCCTGAATACAGCGTTGAAATCGATTGAGCAATTGACCGCTCCTGAAACAGATGTCGATGGACCATTATCCGGGACACAACCTTATCTTGATAATGTGAAATTACCGGTACCTGTTCTTGAACGATTGATCGAGGCCCTGGAACGGTCAGATCCGCAAATGAGCCGGGAAGTACTAAAGGAACTGGAAACCATGATGGACAGGGGTACATTCCACAAGCTTGAACAATTGATTGAAAATTATGATTATGAAGAGGCTGCGGCACTTGTCATGGGGATGGTTCACAGCGATGCCCGGCAGGAAAAAAGGAGGGAACTCAGGTAATGACGGATAGTCCATTGGTATTGATTGTTGATGACAGCCCGACCAATCTCGATGTTCTGGTCCATACCCTCGAACGGGATTATCGTTTGGGGATCGCCAAAAGCGGACAAAAAGCATTGAATTATGTTCGCCGGGAAATGCCTGATTTGATACTTCTAGATATCATGATGCCGGAAATGAACGGATTTGAGGTATGCGAGCGTCTGAAAGCGGAACCTGCATTTCAAAAGATTCCCGTTATTTTTATCACTGCCCTGGATGACATTGAGCGGAAAACCAGGGGGTTTGAAATCGGTGCTGTTGATTATATCACCAAACCGTTCATCGCTGAGGAAGTTCGTGCCCGCGTACGGACTCATCTGGCATTGAAGTCCTCCCAGGAGAAACTGGTCGCCCAAAATGCGATTCTTTCAGAAACCGTGGCCCAGAGGACTGCTGAACTTCAAGAGATGCTGCAGGCAGCGATTTCCGTCATCACGCTGATGGCTGAGATCAGAGATCCTTATACCGCCGGTCATCAACAACGCGTGGCTGCGTTGTCAATCGCCATTGCAAAGCGAATGGCTTTGCCGCCTGACACGGTCCGTGCCATCGAACTTGCGGGCATTTTGCACGATATCGGAAAAATTCGAATTCCTATCGCTGTGATCAATCGTCCGGGTGATCTCCTGGAAACCGAGAAGGAACTGTTGAAGGTCCACCCGAAAATCGGATATGATTTGCTAAAAACCATTCCTTTTCCCCTGCCGGTTGCCGACATCGTCTTCCAGCATCATGAGCGGATGGACGGGTCCGGCTATCCTCAGGGGCTTAAAGGTGATGCCATCATGCTCGAGGCAAGAATACTTGCCGTGGCAGACGTAACCGAAGCCCAAAGTTCTTTCCGCCCCTATCGACCGGCCCTTGGGCTGGATGCAGCCCTTGCCGAAATAGCGGCACACAGTGGCAAATTATACGATGCCCAGGTCGTCACCGTCTGCAATGCTGTTTTTCGGGAAGATGGGTTCAGCTTCGAATTTTAATGCCTTGCATCAATGAAAACATGATCTTTATATTTTTTTTACATACTCAATATCACCTGTTTTAATTCACAATTCACATCTATTCCTTTGATTCGTTTGAATACCGGATATCAGTTGCCCGTCACTTAAAGACAAATAATACATGTACATATGTCCCCCAATACCATGTGGTGCTGAAATGTCAATTCAGCGGGTGGGGTAAAAGTGTCCTCTGAAAAAATAATTGACAATCGTTTGTTAACAATATACTGTAGACATATAACAATCGTTTTAACAAAATGATGGGTTTTGAATCTTCCGGAGGGCACATGAAAAAGGACATCAATCAGTTGTTTGTTTATCCAAAATCCTGGGTAAGCACCGAAACCAAAGAAATTGCAGCTTCTGTACGCCAGTGGGCGAATAAAGAGGTTATTGCAAAACGCATAGATTATCAGGAAGACTATAAAAAACTGTTTTCCGAGGCGCGAAAAAAACTGGCCTTTGATATCGGATGCCAGGGTCTGATGCTGCCTGAGGATTCTGGAGGGTTCGGATTTAACAGGCTTACAGATGCGCCTTTGTTGATTTCCATTTTAAAGGAAATCAGCCGGGCAGATGCGGGTATCGGATTTGTTCATGCCCTGGAGTATACCGTGTTTTCTATCTTTGCCATTGAGCCGGTCATGAATCCGGAATTGTGCGGAAAACTGGCGCCTTTATTTTGCAGCAAGACCCTCAAGACCGTTTCCCTCATACTTCCCGGTTTTGGAAAAAAAGGCATCGATGATCCGCTTTTTGAAGGCCGATCCGTCAGGGCGCGTATTCAAACGGCTGATGAAAAATGTATGCTTTCAGGAAGGGATTTAAGGCCCATCGGATGTGGTGCGGATGCAGCTCTTTTTTGTGTCATTTGTTCGGATGCAAATGAACAACCCTGTGTCGCGCTGGTACCGGGTGACTCGGCAGGAATCACGCGGCATGAAACAATCAGGAAAACAGGCCTGGATGGATGTGATAATGCGGATATCGATTTTGAAAATGTACAGCTCCCAAAGGAGAATGTCATCACAAGGAATCGGGCGGCCTATGAACTATATGCCTGGCTGAATTTACTTCTTGCAGGTGTCAGTGTGGGGGCTTGCATGGGAATCCTTGAGATCGTCAGTGCGTGGTCCGGAAAAAGAATCATAAAGGGAAAAAACCTTCTTAAAGACAACCCGTTATGTGCGGCCGTTCTTGCGGACGTGTATGAGGAGATCGCAATAGCCTGGCTACTGACACACAATCTCGCAAACAGTTTTGCAAATCCCGGTGAGTGGGGAAATAGCAGCAGTCCATTGATCTTCAGTGTATCACAGATGCTTGGACGTAGAGTTCAGGAAAGCGCTATCAGGGCGATCAACAGAACCATGGAACTGATGGCCTCCGAAGGATATGCCACAGAGGGCGGTGTTGAAAAAATGTGGCGCGATGTGAAAACGATCCAGAGCTGTCTTTGCGGACCAGGGGGAGAGGTGCCCACGAAGCTCGATGTGGCAAAATGTATTTTTGATAGTCAGACCATTTGACATGCGATGTCTTTTATCATTTAAGACAGACCGGCTGATGATATAAAAGGGAGGAGACAATGAAATCATTTGATGAATTTTCAAGGCCGTTGGACCGGATATCACCCATGGAAAAACCGTTTCGAGCAGTTATCAGAAATTGGGTTGAAGAAGAGGTGATGCCTTACAGGAGAGAATATGACGAGGACTGGAAAGAACACAGGTTTATCGAACCTGCAATGGAAAAGTTGTGTGTCGGCCTGGGTATTCAGAAATGCCTTTTCCCGAAGGCGTTCGGTGGTTGGGGACTGGGAGAATCGGATTCTCTCGCAGCACTCACCTATGCCCTGTGTGAAGAGATGGCACGTGGCGACAGTGCCCTATCTTTAGCAAATCTCGCCTCTCTCTGGTCGCTGACCACCTTTCTGGTAAAGCCCAACATCAACAGGCGTCTTGCAAAAGAAATTGCCCCCATGTTTTGCGATACGGACAAATTATGTATCTGCTGTCAGGCGATGACTGAACCGCAAGGGGGGGCTGATATCGAAAATATGGGGCTTCTGAAAGGCAGAACTCTCAGAACCACGGCCAGACTTGAAGGGGATGTCTGGGTGATCAACGGGCATAAACTCTGGCCGACCAATTCAGGAGGGACTGCCAATCTGTTTGGTGTGCCCTGTACCACAAACCCGGGCTCAAGTGATCCGGATGATTTTGCATACATGATGGTGCCTGCCCATTTCAAAGGTGTCACTCAGAGTGAACCGTATCATAAAGCGGGCATGGCTGCAGATAAAAACGGAGAAATCTGGTTTGACAATGTTCGCGTGCCTTCCTGGTATCGTATTCATGGACCTGGAAAGGATGCGGACGTATTCAAACAGCTTATTTCTTTTGGTTTGTTGGGAAGTGTCGGATTCGCCATGGGAGCGATGATCAATGTCTATGAAATTCTATATGATTTTGTTTCGGGAAATACTTATGCAAACAAGCCGCTCAAGGAAAATGATGCTATAGCGGGCGTGATCGGAAGGATAGCCGGCGATATTGATATTTCAAGAATTCTTTCCTATGAACTGGTGAGAATGATAGACAGTCGTGAAAAACCGTTCGGAAATCCGCTCAGTTCGGAAGAGACCATTGCAAAAGCACGAAACATCAAGGACTTTGTGTCCGACAGAACAGTAGAAAATATCGGCAAGGCCATGGATGTCATGGGCGTATATGGCAGTGACAGAATAATGGATGTGGAAAAACATTATCGGGATGTAAAAATGATACAGCTCTGGCTGGGCGGAAAACAATTATGCCAGGCAGAAGCAGCCAGGTATTTTTTTAATTGTGAAACCCTATAGGGAGAGAGGATGGTATGTCTTCCAATGCAGATAAAGGTGTGATTGATGCTGTAGACAGAATTCTGGGGCAGCTTTTGAAAAAACCGGTTTTCAAAAGCAGTATTCGGACAGTCCTTAATAATATCGACCCGGATTCCTCAAAAAGGCTGGCCAGAACGATTCTGTGGGAGGATATGGAAGTCACGATGGCATTTGTGGCGGCCATTCCCTCTCTTGCCAATGCCCTGATTCTGTTTGGCGATGAAGTGCTTGTCCAGGTCAATGAAAAATTTCCACAGGCGCTTTTAAATGGATATATGGAGGAGATCGCCGATAATATCGATATGGATACGATAGGGCGGATCAAACAGAATGCTTCCCGGTTGTTTGATGAACTTTCTGTTGTCCTTGAGAAATCAATTTCCGGAAAAACGGATACAATCCGTCCTGAAAAGGGTGAAATGTTTTCAACAGGCGGCAAGAAAGACCGTTTGACAGATGATGACAAGGATATGGATGATGAAGCAAAATCGAAAACCAGCATCACACAGGAAGTCCTTAAAACGGGATTTCTGAAGGATATCTTGCGGGAATGTTTAAACGCGATTGATCCCCAAAACGGGGCCGCATTCGTGCAGTCTGTTCTGTGGCAGGATATGGATGTTCCGTTTTCAGTTTTGGCGGCACTGCCGGTTGTGGTTAATTGGTATATCAATGCCATTGATGAGATCGGCATTCAGCTGATTGAAAAAATTCCCCCCCGGCTTTTAAAAGAGTATGTGGAGAAAATCCTGACAGAGATGGATACTGAAACAGCGAAACATTCTCTTGTTAATTTCAAAAAAATGATTGAAGGCGTGATCGCTGACATGCCTGAATTTGAATCCAACGTATTTGACTTTGTCAAAGGCCCGATGCCTGCAACGGTTTTTTCAAGCGCGATCAACGGATCAATAAATTTTATCAATAAAATCGAAACAAAGAATCCTGGCACTGTATCCATGATATTAACAGACGTAATATCAAAAATTGATAAGAACGGGTTCAATCGGGCTGCAGAACATGCCACCCATGCCCTACTCGACCAGAACCCGCCCTTCTTTTCAATACTCTTCAGGCTGATAAAAGTGAAAATCAAACGGAAGTTCATGAACAACCACATAAACAAACACAAAGGAGCACGATGATGGAAAACAGTGATACAAAAATGAAATGGTTGATTATTCTGTACAAGTACAATGTCGTGACATTAATCAGTACAGGACTTGTGCTGATCTTTATTCCGGATGTATTCAATGCCATTCTGGGAATTCCCAAACAGGACCCTTATTTCTACGGCGTGGTAGGAAGTGTCTGGTTTATGTTTGGTATTCTTTCTTTTCTGGGCTTAAGATCACCCGTAAAATTCGTTCCCGTCCTGATGCTGCAGTTGGGCTATAAACTCATTTGGCTCGTTTTTATTGCGCTTCCCACATTGATGGATGGCTTCCACCCGTTTTACAGCATTTTTCTGATTATATGCATGTTGTCCTATGTTGTTCTTGACTTCAAGGCCATACCGTTTCATATGGTGTTTACTGTGGAATAAGGAGACACACAATCATGCACCCAATCATCAATGTAGATATATATTCATGAATATGCAAATAACAGCCGGTGGGGGACATGAAAACTTCCAAAATACCCTGAAATATAGGCTAAAATGACTATTTTATACCAAATCCTGTGAATTTCCTTTTGATACAACTTTAAATTATGATATACCGGGTGCGATTAGGGTTTGCTCTTGGCAGAGCAAATTTTCAATTGGTATTTCAATCGGATCTTAATTGACGTAGGCACCAATTTCTCAGGAGGATAGATGGTATCGAAAAAGCAGCTAAGTATGGAAGTCCTGTTAAACAATCCTGAAATCAAACAGATAATTGACAGGGTCAGTCCGGAAGAGGCTGAACGACGCACATATTCTCCACCCAAGTGTGAAGCATTTACGAGCCGATGTACTGTTTTGAATGAAACCGATGAATACAAATTTTTCAAGGATCTTGAAGCTCAGGAAAAATTGCCCCATATTATCCATAATAAGGTTCAGCTCATTTCAGGAATGGATGAGCCGGATCAGGCAAGCCTTGACCGGTTTACCCGTGAATTAAGGATCGGTATCGTATTCTCCGGCGGCCCTGCGCCTGGCGGCCATAATGTCATTGCCGGTCTTTTTGATGCAGCAAAGAACGCCAATCCAAAAAATAGGATATTCGGGTTTCTTCTGGGACCGGATGGCATTGTTGAAAGCCAGTTCGTCGAGATTACGGAATCCCTGGTGGATGCCTACAGAAACCTGGGCGGGTTTTCAATGATCAAAACGGGCCGAACGAAAATTGATACGGCAAAAAAGGTCCGGCTCTCCAGAGAAACCTGTAAAAAGTTGAAACTGAAAGCTCTTGTCGTTGTTGGCGGTGATGATTCAAACACCAATGCTGCATTTCTGGCACAGGAACTTTATAAAGATGGCATCCAGGTCATCGGCGTGCCCAAAACCATTGACGGCGATATACAGGTACAGGACAGTGAAGGCAAAAACCTTTGTGCCATGTCCTTTGGATTTCATACTGCTGCGCGGTCTTTTGCCAGAAATATCGGCGGTCTTTGTATTGACAGCAACTCTGATGTCAAATACTGGCATATCTGCAAAGTGATGGGGCGTGTTGCCAGTCACCTTGCGCTGGAAGTCGCACTTCAGACCCATGCGAACATGACCCTGATCGGTGAAGATCTGGCAGATTATGTGGATGAAGCACGGCTTGAGAAAGCGCGTAAAGAAGGAACTACAGATTATACAGCCTATGGCATGACCTTAAGGCATCTGTCCCGTCTGATTTGTGAAGCCATTACGAGACGGGCTGCAGTTGGTAAAAATTATGGGGTCATTGTCATACCGGAAGGGGTTCTTGAATATATCAATGAGATCCAGCTCATCATCACCAAACTGAATACTGTTATCGCTGATTTCAACAATACCCATGACAAGGATTTTCATACCACGTTCCCCACACTTGAAAGCAAGCTGGAATATTTGAGACGCCTCGTAAGAGGGATACGCCCTGACTTGTCGCCTGCATTGTGGAATGCCCATGATGACGAACTGTTTAACGATATGCCCGAATTTTTTCAGAAAGGACTTCTCCTTGAAAGGGACAGCCACGGTAATTTTCAGTTTTCACAAGTGGAGACAGACCAGGTCATCATGCAGATGGTCAAGGACTATCTGAGTATTCTCAAGGAGAAAGGGCGTTATACCATAGGCATTGAAAGGGGGTATTTCAGAAGTATCCTCGAGCGTGATGGCCTGGATCCTGATTTTTATGGCCCTGTCATGTTTCAGAATTATGGGGATGGTGAATATCTTCTGATAAAAAAGAGTATCATGTCCATGAAAACCCTGAAGCTGGAATTCACCAAAAGCGGAAAACTGGAAACAGAAGAGGAACTGCCTTCTGCGATCGAACATATTTATAGCAAATCCGTTCCCAAGCTTAAAACCCAGACGCACTTTTTCGGCTATGACGGCCGGGGAAGTGATCCCACCCGGTTTGATTGTGATTATACGTATAACCTTGGGCAGACCGTTTTCAGCCTGGTGGTAAATGGCGCAACAGGCCAAATGGCTGCAATCAAAAATCTGGAACAGGATTTTTCCCGGTGGGAGCCTATAGGAATTCCCATCGCTCCCTTGATGCGTCTTGAAGAAAGAAAAGGGAAGATGACGCTTGTCATAGAGAAAAGCCTTGTCGATCTGGAGTCAAATGCATTCAGGGTGGTTAAGGCACTGAGGGAAAAATGGCTTGCGGCCTCGCCAGGTGATGATGAATACAGAAGCCCCGGTCCGATCCGCTTTACGGGAAAAAGTGAAGAAGACAGGCCGATTACACTTATCCTGAATGCTGTCGGGAAATATTGATCAACCGGTCTCAGGTTTTATTAAAAAAGATAAAATCCGATCGCTTTGATGTTTGGATCAGACACATCGTTCGAACAGAATCTTAAGCCTACACTGCCTGAAAATGATGTCATCACAACCGCTTCGATGGAGATCGGTGTTTGATGCTTGTCGTCAAGCTTGAATTCCAAAAGAAGCTTGTCTCCTTTTTCCAGATCTGCCTGAATGGCCGGTTTTATCTGTATGCCTGACTTGGAAATGTCATTTACAATCATGGTGCCGATGGTTTTTCGGGATGGGGGGGCGATCACTTTATACCTTCCGGAAAGCCGTGTGGATTTCCGGTAAAATTTGCGGCGTTCCAAAATGAAAGAGAACGCGTGGCCGCAGGGACATTTGATGTTTCCTTTAACAGCTGTTTTCATTTCCGTGTATTTGGTGGCATCCATTACTTTTGTTTTGCCACAGCTCGGGCATTTGATGGCCGCTTTATTGTCACTGGTAATATAAATTTTTTCAGCCATGGAGTTCCTTATCTTGTGATTGCCGTGTGATCCAGTCTTACTTCGGAAAATCATTGTTGTCAAGATCCTCAGCTGCTTGGCTCCAATCTTTCCAAGCCAAACACCTTGCCCAGGTTGAGATATTTCCAGTACCATGCTTCCGATTTTTCAAGATTGACCTGCGTTAAATTAATAACGGAAGGCAGAATCAACAGCGCTCCCACCGTTGTCGCCATCATGGTCAAGGCCATAAGTACGCCAAAAAGAATGATCGGTTTGAAATTGGATACGGTGAGGACGATAAACCCGAATATCAGGGCAAGAGAAGTGTAAATAATGGCTTTGCCAGAGACTTCCAGTGTCTTTGTAATCGTGTCGTTGATATTCAGGCCGGATTCCCGGTAAAATTTAAATGTGTTCAGAAAATGTATGGTATCATCCACACCGATACCCACGGTGATGGCGGCAATCACCGATGTGACCATATCGAGATTGATGCCCAGCCACCCCATGATGCCAAAGTTGAACAGAACAGCCGCACTCATGGGAATAAGGGCCAGAAGTCCTGCTTTGACATTATTGAAAAGAAGCGCCACAATAATGCCAATAACGATCAGGGAGAGGAAAAGGCTCTGCATCTGGCCGTTAACGATATACCTGGACATAATGATATCTATGAGCAGAAAACCGGTTATTTTATAAGTGTATGGTGCCGGCAGATTAACGTCAAGATACTGTTGGATTTGATCTACGATCTTTGCAACACGTGTGGTGCCGAAGGTTTTTTTCCCTTCTTTTTCCGTCATCCTCGTGACAATATTGCATGTTTTGAACTGCGGATCCACATAGGCTTCAAAATTGTCAATTCTCCCGTCCGAGTTTTTGTCTTCGCCGTCAAACAGCTCAAGATAATCCAGAATGTCCATGGTGTTTTCCGGTATCTTGTAGTAAGCGATATCATCCTTGTTCATGGCAAAGTGCATGGTTTTGATAAAATCACTAAATGCGTCAGTTCTGCCGATATTGAGTTGAGGATTTTTATCCGAAGTAAGCCACATTCTTGTTTTTTCGACCGTTTGAAGGAAAGATGCATCTTTTACACCGTTTTCCTTTCCGGAATCAATCAGGATGTTAAACCCGGTGTCTCCCACAAATTTTTCCCGGATAATTTTTTTATTGATTCTTATCGGATCATTTTCCTTGAAATACTGCATGAAATCCGATTCCACCTGAATGCGAAACAGACCTGCTATTGATATGATTGCCAGAACAGCTACAACGAAAAGAACCGCTTTGTTGTGATGGGTGGCCAATCGGGCCATAAACGAGATAACCCGGTCAATGATCGTAATCCTGAGCATTTTGTTTTTCTTTAAGAGAGCGGCAGGCCGTTTATGTTTCATCAGTGCCAGTGATGCGGGAATGAATGTCGCCGCAATCAGAAGCGCAAAAAATACGCCTGTTGCAGAAAAAATGCCCCATTCGCTTATGGCAATAATACCGGTCGGGGCGAGGGTCATAAACGCAACAAAGGTGGTTAACGCTGCCAGAAGCACAGTGAGGGAGATATGAGACATGGATAATTTCAGCCCGTTAATCAGCCCTTTTTCAGATATCATGTCAAAATCCGTATAATACTGGTTCAGGATATGAATGGCATAGGAGCTCCCAACAGCACACATGAGTGGTGGCAATGAAATGCCTACGGGGGTGATTTTGTATCCCAGGTAACCCATCAGGCCCAGAATCCATATTTGGGCCATGTTTACGGTGAAAAGGGGGAGTATGACACCTCTTAGTGATCTGAAATTGAAAAAGAATATTATGGCCACAACAACCAGGACTATCGGAAGAAAGAAAAACAGGTCCTGTTGCATATAGTCGGTAAACTGAATAACACCGATGGGCACGCCCAGCGCAATGATATCAAGGCCTTTAAAATTTTTGATGATAGCGGCTATTTCCCTTGCAATCGGGTCCTGATTTTTCATGCTGGTGAATTTGATAATCATGCCAAAATCGGTAATCTCGCCCGTCTCAGGATCAACCGTATATATTCCCTTCAGGAAAGCCGGATTCCTTGTGAGTTTGTTTCGGAAATCCAGAAATTCTTCTTTTGTCCGGGGAAGGATTCTGTTCCCTTTGGAATCTTTTTCGATAAGGGAATAGGTTTCAAGGGTATCTTCCTTGCCGGAAATGTCTCTCATGGTTAGCGGGGAGATAATGGCGTCCACAAGCTCCTGCTCTTTAAGTGTACGGGAGTATATCAGTTTCTTTCTTAATTTTTTTATCTCTTTTTGTGAAAGGATATGTTCCGTTACTTTTGTTATTTTCAGCTTTCTAAGGATTGACCGCTGAAAAACAGCATCATCATTAAAGTTATTTATAAGGGTTGCAACCGGGATGCTGTCATTTTTTGTACTATGATCAAATTTTTCAATTCGTGTCAGCTCTTTTTCCGGATTGTATTCCTTATACTCCTCAATATCCTTGATGAGATCGTCCATCAGGGAAAATGCATCCAGGCTGAACAGATCGGGGTGTGAGACAGCCATAATAATGAATTTGTTGGTATCACCATAGATTTCCTTGCATTTGCTGTAGAATTGATATGTCGGGTCATGGGTGGGCAAGAAAGCTTCAATGGAATTGTCAAATTCCAGTTTCGTGATGCCGTTTGCCATAAAAACGGTTGTTGTCAAAAGAAGAAGGAGGACTGTTTTAGGCCATTTTAAAACAAGTTCAAAAAATGTGCGCATGTGTTTGTTCCCTTTATAAGTTATTTCAAGGACTTTCCCATTTTAATGGCTTCGGGTAGTGCGGAAAATTCTTCGTTCGGCTTGATAAACTTCATCCCATTCCACAAACTGTTGAAGGCTTGGGCCAGGTAGTCTGCGATTTCCGTCTCATTGGTCAGTTTTTTGACATACACATCAAATGATTTGTTGATCAGGTCCGCCAGGCCATGGATAAATATCCAGCTGGTGAATAAAAATTGCCTGATCTGTCTGGCCGAGAGATTTTTGAAAAGCGGGTATGCCATAACCGTATCGAGTTCTGATTTCGGGACAAGAATTCCTGAATCAAACCGGAAGGCCATATGGTTTTCACTATTGATAAACCGATACAGTTCTCTTTCCTGCCTGGCGAATAAAATGATTCCGGTACCGATATTGATCAGCGGATTGGCCGTTATTTTCCGTTTGGTGTATTGTTCAATCAGGTTCATCGTTTTTTCGAGCATGATTTCTTCAAGATTTTTCATAGACGTGAGATAAGTGTAAATAGGGGTTGTCGATGAATTCAGTTCGGATGCTATGGTTCTGGCTGAAACGGTTTTCCAGCCACTTTTTCGCAATATGCTGAAAGCCGCACCAATAATATCCTGGTCGCAGAATTTGGTTTTCGGGGGCATGTTATAAAAGCCTTTCTCTCTTCTTTCCTGATCCTGTCCTGCCAGGCTGCCATCGAATGGGGAACAGATGATCAGTTTTTTTTCGCTGTTCTTAGGTCAACGTTGTTAAATAACGAGTGTTATATAACAACCGTTTTTGAGTTTGTCAATTGTATTGTCACGCTTTCCGTAATCATGAACAGTGTTTGTATGTTTTTATAAACATGTTTTTTTATCTCTTTTAAAATAAAATTAGCTTTGATTTTACCTGATAATATGTAATATTCCCAAAAAACGTCACATACGATTCCTTAAAATAAGAAAATAATTTTTAAAATGAGTATACGATCCACTATACCCATGTCATCTGCATCACGGTTTTTTGTTGCCGCCTCCGACATATGCCCGCCGTTCTGCAACCAGATGGTGATGGAGGGTACAGGTGAAATTGATCTCAATAAATGGAAGGATGCGGTCCGGGAAGCGTCAGAAAAAAATCCAGGCAGCAGATATATTTTAAAGGGGTCTTTAAACTCATGCCGTTGGGTTGAATCTCGAATGATGCCGCAGGTCAGAGAGGTCGATGGTTATGGCTGGGATGGTCAGAGCGGCGAGGGTGCCCAGTTTCTCATGGACAAACTTTGCCCGATTAGGGGACCGGCATGCGAGGTTCTGATTGTCCGGGGTGATCCGCTTCGGGTTGTTTTCAGAACCCATCATGGTGTAATGGATGGTATGGGAACAATCACCTGGGTGGCGGATATTTTCAATGCGCTGAATGGGAGATCAATACGTGGTTCCGGGTCTACGGTTGTTGAAAATGATCTTGTAAATTCGGCACCGGTTTCGAAACAAAAAATCCCTATACGGTTTATTCCGGGATCAGGCCCGCCAAACGGTCATGGCGCAGGGTTTGTATGGAGAAGAAAGAGAATCGTTGGGCACATTCACAACCTTTTGCCTCAGGTCATGATACAGTCTGCCAAAGAGGCCTGGAAGGGCGCAGAGGGTAACGTCAGGATCGGCGTCCCTTTTGACCTGAGACCCAGAAGGAAAGGCCTAAGGGCGACGCATAATCTGACATATGTTTTATTTATTGACCTGACTCCGGAGATGACCGTTGATGATGTTGAATTTGAAATCTCCGATCGGCTTGAAAAAAAGTTGGATGGCGGCTGGTCTTTAGGGGATAAATTGATACACTTTGTGCCATTATTTTTGCTGAAAATTTTTTTTAAGTTGCAGATCAGATACCATAACCGCAAGGGCCGATATCCTTTTACAGGCTATATATCAAATCTGGGGCGTTTGCCTCTTGAAAAATTTTCCGGAGGCGGGTTTGCCTCAGACGCATTTTTCTTTGTTCCGCCTGGAATGGGATTTCTTCCTTTTTTTTTGACGCTAAACGGAACCCAAAACCATGTGGAGTTTGTCATGACCATGCCTGAAGTGCTGGCCTCAGAAGGGCGTATCGATAATTTGCTTCAGCGAATCGCATCTGGAGTCGGACCGGCCTGAATGAATTCAATCAGGCGTTTTGACGGATATTTTTGTTGAAAAGCAGCGTTGAATAACCAAAAACAACAAACTTTAGAGAAACAGGATGCCATGAAAAAAAAATACACACGAAAATTATCCTTCTACGAAAGATTGTATATTGCGGGGGACAAGGTTTGCCCACCTGTATTAAATCAGTTTTTTTTTGACGGGTCGGGCGTGCTTGATTTGCCCAAATGGAAAGAAGCCGTCAGAGCGGCTTCCGAGGCAAATCCAGGTTCCCGGCTTGTTTTAAAGGGGGTCTTGGGTGGGGCCTACTGGGAGGATTCGGGGCAAACGCCATCCGTTATTGAACTTGATGGGGCTGACTGGGCCAGCCATACACCCAATGGCATGCCGCCACACTTCAAAACAACCTTTGATGTGAAAAAGGGGCCGACCTGCGAAGTGGTGCTGCTTCGTGGGAATCCTTTACGTGTGGTTTTCAGAACCCACCATTCGACCATGGACGGGATGGGAACATTGGTATGGGCGGAAGATGTTTTCAGGGCGTTGCGGGGTGAACCTCTTTTAGGTTCAGAATCCGCTGTTACAGACCTGGAGGTTGCCCGTGCCATGCAAAAAGAATACAGGACCCCGTTCCCATTTGACAATTTGACTCCTACGGGAAAAGCCCAGGGAAATGAAAAAGGGGTAGCCTATTATCGGACCAGCCGCAAAGGTAAATTTCACATGCTCATAGGGCAGGCAGCCGTTCTTTCTGCAAGGGAAGCCTGGAAACATCGTGACGGAAAGGTACGGTTTTCCGTACCGGTGGATCTGCGCCGTCATATGAAAGGCATACGTTCAACAGGGAATCTAACGATGCTGATTCACTTTGAGGTTACAAAAGAATCCACACCGGAGTCCATCTCCCAAATCATCAAAAAACAGCTTGAAGAAAACAGGGAATGCATGATTGACAGAGGCGATACCCTGTTGAGTCATGTGCCTTTCTGGATCATACAGAACAGGTGGAAAAAAATGGGTCCTGTATATCACAACAGGGGCCTTTACAGAAACTCCGGTGTTATTTCAAATATGGGGAGAATGCCACCCATGCACTTATTTTCCGGAGGGGGGTTCCAGGCAGAATATTATTGGGCCATTCCTCCGGGATATGATCATATCCCTTTTTTCCTGGGTATGGCCAGCACAGGTGATCGTCTTGTTTTTACGACCAGCATGCCAAAAGTGCTTGCCTCAAATGGCCGGATTGAAAAGGTCACAGAGGATATTATGGCAGGCCTGGTTCCGGCGCCGCCTAAAAAGGAATGAGATTGGATCTGGATAGAAGAGGACAATTACCTTGACATGTTGCTTCATTTTAAATACTTTTCCAAAAAAACAAATGCTTAGACATCTCGTAACCCAACAGGACAGGAGCAGAATTTGATAGGGGCTGCCATAAAAGCGATTGAATATTATCTGCCGGAAACCATACTTGACAATCATGATATTGAAAGCGCATTCCCTGGATGGAATTCTGAAAAAATTGAGGATAAGGTCGGTATAAAAGAAAGACGCATTGCCGCTGAGGGTGAGACTGCTCTCGACATGGCTGTGAAAGCCTCATTAAAACTGTTTGAAAGGGTGGATAAGGCATCTGTTGATTTTATCATTCTCTGCACACAGAGTCCGGATTATTTTCTGCCCGCGAGCGCCTGTATTCTGCAGGATCGATTGCATTTGCGGACAGACATCGGGGCCTTTGATATGAATCTGGGATGTTCCGGATATATCTATGGTCTGATGGTGGCAAAGAGTATCATTCAATCCGGCACCACTGAAAACGTTCTTTTGGTCACATCTGAAACCTACTCCAAGCATATTCATCCGGGTGACCGGGGAAACCGGATTATTTTTGGTGACGGCGCGGCAGCAACACTGGTTGGGAAATCGGATATGCCGCAGATTTTTGATTTTGCCCTGGGGACCAACGGGAAAGGGTATGCCAATCTGATTGTCCCGAACGGAGGGCTAAAAAACAGATTCCAGCCCGATGCCGAAGAAAAAGAAGACCAGAACGGGTGCATCCGCACGGATAACCATTTGTACATGAACGGGCCTGAGATATTTAATTTTACGATTGAAACCATTCCAAAGCTCCAGAAAAACATCCTTTTGAAAAACAAGCTCACCATGGACCAGATTGATTATGTGGTGTTTCATCAGGCAAACAAATATATGCTTGATTATCTCAGAAGAAAACTTAAAATACCCAAAGATATATTCTATATCAATATGAGGGATACCGGGAATACCGTATCCGCAACCATTCCTATTGCCCTGAAGGATTGTATGGATCAGGGAATTGTTAAAAAAGGGGAAAGGGTATTGATTGCAGGATTTGGTGTGGGGTATTCATGGGGCGGAACTGTTATTCAGATATAGTTTAAAAAGAAACGAAAAACGGAGGTTTGACCAGATGAAAAAGGAAGAATTTTTAAGTGAACTTAAGGAAATCATGGAGATTGAAGATTCGGAGCTCACAGAAGATACGGTATTGCGGGACATGATGGAATTTAATTCACTGGCCCTTATGGGGATTATCGCCTTGATTGATGAAAATTTTGACATGGTCATTGAAGCGGACGCTTTTGAAAAGGTCTCAACAATAAAAGATATCATGAAACTGATCGGGATGGACAAGTTTGAGAAGTAATTTACGATTTTCATTTTAATGGACGGATACTATTTTATGGCACTTTTATCTTATGACGGTATCGCAATCACGGGAATATCAGCCTGTGTGCCCCGGAAACGAATTGACAACCGTTCCTTAAGCGAACCTTTTTCAGGGCCATTGCTTGAGAAAACGATCAAGACCACGGGCATAGTTGAAAGAAGAATTGCCGACGCCAGCACATGCGCATCTGATCTGTGCTGCCAGGCCGCATCCCGATTGATGGACAGCATGGGAATTGACAGGGACACGATTGATGTGGTTATTTTTGTGACCCAGTCTCCGGATTTTAAGGTGCCAGCGACGGCACCGCTTATCCAGCACCGTCTGGGGCTTAAAAAAGAGACAGCTGCCTTTGATGTCAATCTCGGATGTTCCGGATATGTCTATGGCCTTTCCATGGCCTATGCCTATGCAACGCAAGCCCATATCTGTCGTGTTTTGCTTCTCGTCGGCGATACACCGTCGAAATATGTTTCTTCACTGGATAAAACAACCGGTATCTTGTTTGGCGATGGGGGAACCGCAACGATCGTGGAAAAAAAGAAAGATGCCGGAAAATCCTTTTTTTCCCTGAACTCAGATGGATCTGGCGCAAATGCGCTTCAAATAAAAGCAGGCGGTTTCAGGCATCCCAGCACGCCTGAAACACTTGCAAACGTTACCCATGAGGACGGCAGCATTCGAAATGAAGAGCATCTGACCATGGATGGCGGGGCGATATTTAATTTTACGATTAAACAGGTCCCGGCTGATATTAAAAAGCTGCTGGAATTTTCAAACACGGATATTTCAGATATCGATTATCTGGTCTATCATCAGGCCAATAAATTCATCACAGACCACCTGACCAAAAAGCTCAAGTTTCCTCTTGAGAAAGTTCCCTATTCATTGGGGAAGTTCGGCAACACCACATGCCTGACCATTCCTGTGACGCTTGTATCGGAGATTGGCACGGAAATCGAAACCGGAACAAAGAACCTGGTCCTGTCGGGGTTTGGCATCGGACTCTCCTGGGCAACCGCCATTCTCACCATTAAAAATTGTCATGTATTGGGTATGATTGAGGTTTAAATATGGGTCACCCGTTTTCCCTGAAAGGAAAAAATGTTCTGATAACCGGTGCGTCATCGGGCATTGGGCAGGCATGCGCCATCACTGCCAGCAGATTGGGCGCAACCGTTATTCTGGTTGGACGAAATCAGGAAGCGCTTGAAGGCACAAAAGCCATGCTTGAAAAAGGGGCTCATGTGTCGATCAATCATGACGTGACCGCATTCGACAAAACAGATGAATGCGTCAGGATGGCTGTTGAATCAGCGGGTAAGCTTCATGGGATGGTTCATTCTGCCGGTATTGAACTGACCATGCCGCTCAACATGATGAAGCCTGCTCACTATGAGAAATTGTTTTCGGTGAATGTGATTGGCGGGTTTGACTATGCCAAAACCATTTCAAAAAACAAGTATATGGCAGAAGATGGCGGATCGTTTGTATTCATTTCGTCCATCATGGCCGATGCCGGGCAAAGCGGGCTTGTGGGCTATTGCAGCAGCAAAGGGGCGCTTGTGTCAGGGGCAAGGGCCATGGCTATGGAATTGGTTTCGCGAAAGATTCGCGTGAACTGCATTCTCCCCGGACATGTCAAGGGAACCCGGATGGCTGAGAAGTTGTTCAAGAGCCTTCCGGAAAAAGCGCAGCAGGCAATTATAAATGCCCATCCTCTGGGGTTGGGTGATCCTTTTGATGTGGCAAACGCATGTGGATATCTTTTATCTGATGCCGCAAAATGGGTTACCGGAACAACCCTCAAAGTCGATGGCGGTTACAGCGCATTGTAGCGATCAGGCAGGTACAGCCAACCCCGAAATCAAATTTTTATTAAATATGCAAAAAATCTATACAAGACAATTGACCACAAATGAGAGAACTTTCCTGATGGCGGATGCCATATGTCCGCCTTTTGTAAATCAGTATGTCCTTGAGGGAGAAGGCGAGCTTGACAAAGGCAGATGGCAGAAGGCGGTTGATGAGGCATCAGCTGCAAATCCCGGCATGCGGGTGGCCTTAACAGGTGTTCTGGGGTTTTCAAAGTGGGTGGATAGCGGAAACGCACCCCCTGTGCGGGAAGTGGACGGAAGCGCCTGGGGCGGATTCGGTCCTGAAGGCGGATCTTTCCTGTATGACTGCCTGGATGCGCGTAAAGGTCCAACCGCCGAAGTCGTTTTGATTCATGGCAAAAGGCCGCGGGTACTGTTCAGAAGTCTTCACGCAACTGCGGATGGCCGGGGGCAATTGTACTGGATGAAGGATATTTTTCGTGCCTTGAACGGAAAACCGCTTTCAGGCTCTCTATCAACGCTTACCGAGTATCAGGTCGCCAAACGATTCAACATGGGATTCCGGAAAAAATATCCGGATGAACATATTCCCCCAACCGGAAGAGTGATAGGTAATGAACCCGGTGTGGTGTGGAAGCGGGTGCAACTGACCGGAAAATATCCCAAAATACTGCCTCAGCTATGCATATTGCTTGCAAAAGAAGCCTGGAAGCATGCAAATGGTGTTGTGAGATTCGGCATACCCGCCGATATGAGGCTTCATGACCGCAAACTCAAGTCCACAGCCAATCTGACATGCGGGGTTGTTCTTGAGGTTCGCCCGGATACGACACCGGATGATGTTGAAAAGGAAATCCTGAGACAGCTTCAGGAGAAGGAAGATTTAAAGCTTTACAGAGGAGAAGACCTGTTTCGATATGTTCCCATGTGGTTGATGAAGCGGGAATATTACAAGCTGATGGATAAAAGGCATAAAAAAGGGCTTTATAATATTACCGCCTATCTCAGCAATATGGGATATGTTCAAATGGGGCCTTTTCAGGGCGGGGGGTTTAAAGCCACCAGCTTTTTCCCGATCACGCCTTATGCAGAACCGCTTCCTTGCTTTATCGGGCTTGCCAGTCATGGTAATGAGGAAAACGGCTTTTTTCAGGAAATCGTACTGACCATGCCCAAAATATTCGCTTCAAACGGACGGTTTGATACACTGCTTGATCGCCTGCAACACGGGCTGGAAGAATTTGTGAAGGCATGAGTTCAGGTTTTTAATGAAAGAATTTTTGATTCAATATCATCCCGTAACTGACGGATACCATCCTCATCCATGCCTGACGGATCAGGCAGTTCCCAGTTTAAGAAGGGTGTATCTTGAAGGTTCGATGATCTGATGTGGGTGTCTTTTCCCATCAAAATGACACTATCCGGTTTTGTTTCTGATAGGGCGTCCTCAAAACTCAGGGGCAAATGATAGGCCACATCAAGTTTTTTTTCAGCCATCACGGATTCAAGCACTTTGATTTGAGAGGCTTCAACCGTTAAGCCACAGCTCTGCGCATCTATTTTTTCTCCAGAATGATACTTGGCAAATGCCTCTGCCATTCTGCTTCGGATGCCATTGTCCCTGTCAACAAACAAAATTTTTTTCCGGGCCAATAAGGGATTGACAAGTGAGTCCACCTTTTCCCGAATATCCTCAAAAACATGAGGACGGGCCTTGATATCGCCTCTTTTTTCAATCCCGCGATAGACCAGCTTTCCGGCATAACCGGCTCCCACAGCATCAAAAAAATAGTCCGCACAAAGCTCAATTCCCTTGAACAGTTCTTTTCCGCCTGATGCAGCCACTGATAAAAGAAACCCTTTTTTGGTTTTGTTACCCGGGTCATTGACCCTGAATCTGTATTTCCGGGACCAGAACATCTGGCACCGGTCAATAAGCAGCTTCAGCTGGGCCGTCATCGCATAAAAATAAACCGGCGTTGCCATGACAATAAGATCAGCCCGCCGGATTTTGGGGTACATATCCCCGATCATTGTTTTGTCCCTGAGGATGCATCCGCCCTTTTCTTCACAGTGGACGCATCCCAGACAAGGTGTCACATTCAGACCGGAAACAAAAATTTTCTCAACATCCGCGCCTTTTTTTTCCGCTTCATTCAGAAAAAGAGACAAGAGGTAATCTGTATTTCCATTTTTTCGCGGACTTCCCTGAAGGCCTAGTACATACATATTCAAAACCTATTTGATTCGGTCATCTACACCTTTGTCACTGCATTCAGGGGTGTAGCAGGTATTGTCAACAAATTCACATGTGGCCTTGCAGGATGGGCATTTTTCTGGCGGCTTTTCAGCCTTCATCACATAACCGCAGTTCGTGCATTTCCAGCTTGTCATTTTCATTCCTCCTTTAGGTAAAATGGGTATCAAGAAATATCAGAAATTCACTGCAACTTTACTATCAATTTGTGTGCCAGGATTGAAGGTTTCCTGAAAATTGAGTGTCCGATCGTGAGATTAATCATGTTACCGAATATTATCAACCCTAATTTTGCCTGGACAGGGCATTTGCAATTTCAAATTGAACAGACTCCTGCTATGGAATGAGGGGCCTTCAATGGGAATGCCATGTGCGGTCAGGTTGGATGGTGAGACAGAATTGTTTCACATTCTCATTGCCTGGACATGATGTCCAGACTATAAGGAGTGACGTCAAAACGGAGGAAAAAAATGAAACATATCTATTGTCCGGAAATAGAAGGCCTTGATGCTTCACTATTGGGCATTGAGGGGGCTTCAAAGATGATGGTGAAACTGATATCCGAGGATACCGTCCGGGTTGAAATTTTACCAGGTGGCTTTACACCGTTACATGTCCATGATGACAAGGAAAGAATTGTGATCATGACCGGAACAGGTGAAATCAAATCCGGTGATGGCAAGGAAGCTGCCCAACCTGGTGATTTCGCAGAGTTTGACAGAAGTGAACCGCATCAGATTCTAAACAATTCCGACAATATTTTGGCATTTATGTGTTTCAGGAATCAGAGATAGGGGCTATGTCTTTATTTAAAAAAAATCCGTTATCATCCAAACAGTTTCTGGCCTGAATTTTGCCTGAAGCATATAAAAAAATCGAAATCATTTATATTCAGGGAAAGCGTATTCAATTTTTTCAAGGAAATACAGGAAGACACCATGCATCCATTCGATACCGGCATATCCGTTCAGTTAAACAGCGATAATACATTCAACGTTGATATATCCCCTCACTGGTCAATCAACCAGGTCCCCAATGGCGGGTATCTGATGGCCATTTTGGCAAATGCCATGATGCGCGTGAGTGATAAAAAATCAAGCCCGATCATTACAGCCAATTTCATGGCCAAATGCCATCCTGGTGAAGCGTTTGTATCTGTTGAAAAGATTGCATCGTCTAAACAGTTTGAACGGTTTCATGCCATCCTGTTTCAGGATGGCGAGGAAAAAATCAGAGCGCTTGGTACATTTTCAAAAGAGAGTATTGAATGTGTATTTGACAGATATGAGGATACGCCCCCTGAAATCGCCCCTCCGGAGGAATGCTTTCAACTACCTGTGTTACCTGATTTTACCCTGCTTGAACGTGTCGATATGCGCCTGGATCCCTGTTGTGCGGGCTGGATGACCGGGACTCTGGTTGAAAAATCCGAACATAAAGGCTGGATAAGATTCAGGGAAGACAGGCCTTATGATATTCTTTCCATTCTCCTGATGGCAGATGCATTTCCACCGCCTGTATTTGCCTCTCAGGGAATGGTTGCCTGGGTACCCACCATAGAACTTTCCGTTAACATACGGAATATGCCGCAAAGCAAGTGGCTGAAGTGTATTTTCCGAACACGTTTTATCACCTGCGGGCTTCTTGAGGAAGATGGTCAGGTCTGGGATGAGACAGGTTCCCTTGTGGCTGTGTCCAGACAGATTGCACAATATCGAAATAATTCCTGAAAAAAGGATTGGTTTCTGATTGCAGCGTTACCTGTTCACGGGCTGTGGTTTGCCTGGAGGATAACTATTGAAATTATTTGCTAAATAAATAGGATATACGCTATAAATATTTGAAAATTTGTATTATATTAATTTCTAATTTAGTTGCAATATGCAAATAATATTTGCAATTCCTGAATGGTTCAGCTATGAAAAAAATATGGATCAGAAATCATTCACCAGTGTAACACCTGACGAATTCAAGGATATCCTCTTTTCCGCCCTGAGATCGGTTTATAAATTTGAACGGCTTGAAGTTCTTGAATTCGGGCTGACCCTGCAGCAGATTTATCTTTTGAAATTTCTTAAAAGAGAAGGGCCGGTCACGATCGGTAAAATCGCTGAAGAAATGGAAATGAAAATATTTTCCGCCACACGGCTTGTGGATCAGCTGGTGGAAAAGGGCCTGATCTTAAAGAAACGATATCAGTCGGACAAAAGAAATGTATTTGCCAGGTTGAGCAGGCATGGCGAAAGAATGGTGGGTCAGATTGAAACCCATGCCGTATCGAGCATCATGAAAAACATGGACGGATTTGATGCAGAAGAGGTGGCGGCCATATTATTTGTCTGTACGAAACTTAATACGATTTTAAATGGTTCCTGAAATGGCAAAAGAGCGCGGGTTGATGTGGCATTTAAACGAATGCATTTTCGTTGGAACCTGAATTGAAAATGATTCGGATAAAAAAAGGGAGGGGATATCATGGCAAGTAAATTCAAGGGATATATGGGAAAGATGCTCGATGTGGATCTGACAAAAGGAACCATAGGTGAGTACCCGGTATCTGACAGGGATCGGGAGTTGTTTATCGGAGGCAGATATCTGAGCACAAAAATTTTATGGGACGAGCTTGAAAAAGAGGTCGACCCTTTGTCTCCGGATAATATTCTGATCATTATGACATCTCCCCTGACAGGCACAGGCGCACCTTCATCCAGCCGATATGATATTTCCGCGAGGAGTCCTTTGACCGGTGCGATCGGCCATTCAAACAGCGGGGGGAATTTTGGTATTTTTTTAAAAAGGACCGGCTGGGATGGCATTATCATCCGGGGAAAATCCGAACAAAAGGTGTATCTGGAGATACTGGATGACAAGGTTGAAATAAAAAATGCCGATCATCTCTGGGGCCTGGATACCCGTGTTACACAGGAAAAAATGGGAGACAGGGGCGGCAAGCTGACCATTGGTGTGGCCGGGGAAAATCTGGTGAAGTTCGCATCCGTCGTCTGCCAGGAGAGAAGTCATGGCAGAACGGGAATGGGGGCTGTCATGGGTTCAAAAAATTTAAAAGCCGTTTTTGCCTATGGCACCCAAAAAATCGAACTGCACGACAAGGATAATTTTAAGGAGACCGTCAAGAAATGGGTGGCCCTGCTGAAGGACCATCCGGCCACCGGCGTGCAGGCGCCCAAATACGGCACATCTTTCTTTTTAAATGTGCTTTCAAAGCGAAATGCGCTTCCGACCAAAAACTTTTCAAGGGGGAGTTATGAAGACGCCCACATGATCAGTGGGCACCGGTTGACGGATGAATATCTTGTTAAAAATTCCGGATGTCAGTCCTGCACTATCCGGTGTGGCCGTGTTGTCATGCTTGATGGCGAAGAGATCAAAGGCCCTGAATATGAAATTCTCTGCCTGCTAGGTTCAAATATGCTCATCAATGATATGGATGCCATTATCCGGTGGAATTATGAGCTTGACCTGCTGGGCATGGACACCATTTCGACCGGTACGATTTTGGGATTTGCAGCAGAGCTGAATGAAAAGGGGTTATGGGATAATGGTATTGAATTCGGGAAGAAGGATAACATCTCGGATATTTTTCAATTGATCGCCTCCCGCCAGGGAATTGGGGACGACCTGTCAAAGGGCGTAAGATTTCTCTCTGAAAAATACGGTGGCGAAGATTTTGCTCCCCATTCAAAAGGACTGGAGCTGTCTGCCTATGAGCCCCGGGCCTCTGTGGGTCACGGCCTCGGCTATGCCACGGCAACAAGAGGCGCGTGCCATCTGGATGGCGGTTACATGGTCTACTTTGAAGTATCCGGACCTGTTAATCTGAACCCGTTTCACTACCGGTCCAAGCCCTCCTGGGTGGCACTGGATCAGGATCTTCTGGCTGTGATCAGTGCCGCGGGAAATTGTCTGTTTACGTCCTGGACATTTGTTCCCAAGCAGGCGTTCAGAGTGCCTGATAGTAAAATTTTATCGTCAATTGTCACGAAAATACTGACCTACTCATGGCCGCTTATTTCCGGGATGTATCGTCTGCCTCCTTTTCTTTTGCCCATTCATCTCCCCATGCTGCCTCATTCCAAGGCACTTAAACAGGCAACCGGCATGAAAATGAATTTTGGCCGGTTTTTGAGAGCAGGTGCCAGAGGATATAATATGGAGAAGTTGTTTAACTTAAGAGAAGGCATTACCAAAAAGGATGACAAACTTGCCAAACGATTTACAGATGAACCGCTTTTAAAGGGAAACAAGGATTCCGTCGTTCAACTGGATAAAATGCTGCCCGTCTACTACAAGCTGAGAGGCTGGGATGAGAACGGCGTTCCCACAAAATCAACCTTAAAAAAACTGGGGCTTGATTTTATTGATCTCGGAAAAATTGAATCCTATTCATCCATGTGAAGGGGTTAATCTTTTTTTCTGCCTGATGCGTTGGCTCAGGATAACCATGCCGTAAATCAACGTACCCGGGAAAACCATCAGGTATTTCAGGGATTGATCCACGTGGAGGAATGCGGCTACCGCACCGGGATGAAACAGGATAAAGGATGCGGAAAGGAAAAACGGGATTTCATAGAGTTTATTTTTCGTAAGACACCACCCTTGCGCAAAATTTTCAAATGCCGCCATGGCAATCAGTGCCATGCCAAATATCAGGAATCCCTGAGACCACGAATTGATGTTAAATAAAAGCAGTTCCGGATTAAATACAAACAGGAATGCAATTACAGATGTTCTTATATCATATAAAAAACCCTGAATGCCCGTAGCAACGGGGTCGGAATTGGCGATCGCGGAAGCCGCATATGCGGCGAGCCCCACAGGCGGTGTGTCATCTGCCAGAATACCGAAATAAAAGCAGAAAAGATGGGCGGCAATGATGGGGATTGCATAACCGTAATTTGCCCCGACGTGAACGATAATCGGTGCGGTTAACGATGCCATGACAATATAAGTGGCTGTTGTGGGAAGCCCCATGCCAATCAAAAGACTTGCGATAGCTGTGATTAAAAGCAGAAGGAATATATTTCCCATGGAGAGCGTTTCAACAATTTGAGAAATCATGCCGCCAATACCCATATTGACGACACCGACAATGATTCCCGCAGCCGCACAGGCAAGCCCCACTGGAATCATGTTTTTTGAACCTTTAATGAGACCGCCCAGGATAATTTGAAAGGCATTTTTAAGTCCGGAAGTAATCTGACCGCCATTTAAGAGCGAATTTTTTATTTCCTGAAAAAAAATGATCACGAAGAGGAGCAGGATTGCCCGGTATGCGGCAAGTTCAGGAGAGTGCCTCAACACGACAAGTTCATATAGAAGAAGGCTTATGGGGACAAGATAGTGAATCCCTTTTTTGAGTGTGTGTGAAAAAACCGGCAGATCCGCTTTGGGAAGCCCTTTGATGCCCAATTTGGATGCTTCAAGATGGCTGATGCAGAAAAGGCCGAAATAGGACACAAATGCCGGAATGGCGGCGGCCTTTACAACTTCAATATAGGGAATGTTTACATATTCCGCGATGATGAATGCTGCCGCGCCCATAATGGGTGGCATGAGCTGGCCGTCTGTACTTGCCGCCACTTCAATGGCGGCCGCTTTTTTTGCCGGATATCCGATTTTTTTCATAAGAGGGATGGTAAACGGCCCTGTGGTCACAATATTGGCGATACTTGAGCCGGATATAAGGCCTGTTGCCCCACTTGACACAACGGCTGCTTTTGCAGCCCCCCCCTTATACTTTCCCAATACCGAGAGGGACAGATCGGTAAAAAATTTTCCAGCCCCTGCTTTATCAAGAATAGCACCCAACAGCACAAACAGATAGACAATGGATGTGGAAACGCCCAAAGGGATGCCGTATATGCCTTCTGTGGAAAGGACGATATTGCTGATGTATTTTCGCAATGACACGCCCTTGAATGCGAACACGTCCGGCATATGCGGCCCTAAAAACGCATAGGCTGTAAATATAAGGGCAATGATCGAGAGTGCAGGTCCTATTTTTCGCCTGGCTGCTTCAAGGAGCAGAATAACAACCAGTCCGCCAGCGACAAGATCCCGCATGATGGGAATACCCGCGCGCATGGCAATCCCTTCATAATCAATGGCAATATAGAGTGCGGATAATACGCCGATAACGGAAAGACAATAATCGATTACCGGAATTCGATCCCGGGCAGAAAGAAATCCGAGGTGCTTGGCCGGTTTCTTCAGACAGGGCTCAAGGAGATACAAAAGCACCATGCTGAAGGCCAAATGAATCGCACGTGTTTTTGTGCTGTCCAGAACCAGAAATCCGGCAAGGGCCATCTGAAAAACAGCCCAGGAAACCGCAATAATGGCAACGAAAATGGTTTCAAATCTGCCCAGATCACGGATGCCTCCGGATTCCACTTTGATGTATTCATCAATGGTATGTTCTTTTATATGTGAATCCATAAAATAATAACCATGGTCAGGAGGGAATATAAAGAAAAAACAACTTTATATTCCCGGTGGCAGAGAACCTGCTATTTCAACAATTTCGGATTGATATATTTCACAAGCCCTGCTTCTTTATAGTATTTTAATGAACCTTTATGAATAGGTGCGGATAGGCCTTTTAACATGCTTTCCTTGGTCAGAATTTCATATGCAGGGTGGAGTGTTTTAAATTCTTCGAAGTTATCAAATACTTCTTTGGTGATCGCATAGACAATATCATCTTTGACTTTTTTGGACGTGACAAGTGTGGCCTTTACGCCAATGCTCTCCACATCACCCTCAGTTGCTTTGGTGGGGTAGGCATTGCCCGGAATGATCGACGTCGCATAATAGGAGTACTTATCAAGCAGTTTGTCCACACCTTCGCCTTTGATAGGGATGATATCGACTTTAATTCTTCCTGCGGTCGCTTCTTTGATGTTGCTGTTGGGGTGTCCTACCGTATAAAAGAACGCATCTATTTTTTCATCCTGAAGAAGTCCTGGCGCTTCTACGGCTTTGACCTGTTCCGCTTTGATATCGTCTATCGTCATCCCGAAAGCGGATAGTACGTCAAGCGAGTTCTGTATCTGTCCGGAACCAGGGTTTCCGATATTCACTATTTTCCCTTTTAGGTCATAGGGGGTTTTGATCCCACTTTTCACCGAAGCGACAAGCGTGATCGATTCCGGGTGGATGGAGAATACGGATCTTAAATCTTTCTGAGGACCTGCGTCTGCCCATTCCGCCTCTCCCATCATTGCCTGATATTGACGATCGGATTGGGCCACACCGAAATCCAGATCGCCACTCAAGACGGCATTGATATTATAAACAGACCCGCCTGTGGACTCTACAGTGGCTTTAATATTGTATTCCGATGATTTGTTGTTGACCATTCTGCTGATAGCGCCTCCGGTGGGATAATAAACGCCGGTTACGCCTCCTGTACCGATGGTTACAAATTGTTTGGCAAATGAGGGGGTGTCAGTCAGAAAACAAATTGCCATTGCTGAAACAAACATAATGATTTTTTTCATGATGCCTCCTTAACGTTGGGTTGGGGGGGAAAACAACTAAAATATTCAGATTATAGTGATCCGTTACGGATAATTGATTTAAATGATTTTCAAATACACTTTTGTAAAGAAAACGGTTGAAAGAATACCGTTCAGTATGATTCTATTTTTATTACAGAATCGATCAGACCTGTCAAGGATCAACCTTTTTTAATTTTCCTGCATTTGGCGAAGCTTTTTTTCGCCGAATTTCATGGGGATGAAAAGGGCGGCCACACAAATGGCAAAAGCTGTCAGAAATGAAATGCTGAACCATATGGACTGGACCATACGGAGTTCGGTGTTATGCATTCTTGACATTAAAACCGTGTATACCGGTCCTGCCTCCAGGATAATCACCGCACCGATGAATGCTGCTGATACAATCATGAACAAAAGGCCACCAAAACTGGTAACTGCCTGCACATGATTTTCAGCGCCAAAATCCGGATATGCCGCGCCAAAACCGATACCCAGAGACACCACACCCGGTGTCATAAAAAAAAGCGTAATCGAAGAGAGCCACATCATCAACGGGTCAACCTGCAGGATAATGTTGGTCGCGACAATGAGGATTTCAGATAAGATTAATAGCGGTACCAAGTAAATAAAAAATTTGATCCATAAGAAATTTTTAATGGAGATGGGACTGGTTTTGACAATCCAGAACGCGCTTCCCTCGGCGCTGATGGAAGGAAATGTAAATCGTGCGGTGATCGACGTCAGTACAAAAGCAGCCAGGGCCATATTGAGAAACGAGAGAATGTTTTGAAGAAGAACGGTTTGTATGGGGGACTTTTCAAGGGGAAGAACCGAGTAATTATATACGTAAATCACCACCAGAGCCAGAATCAGAAAAATCTGGGACCATTGGGTCTGGTCTCTTAAAAAGGTTTTGATTTCTTTTTTTATAAATGCTTTTGACGGTCCGGGAAACGGTTTCAGAACCGTATCCAAAAGGGCAATTCTTTTTTTGATCGGTTTTGATGTGGCGCCCTGGGATTTCGAATATCCTTTGAAATAGTATGCCTGAGCCACAGTCAGATTAAAAAAAATGATGAATAGCGCAAAACTCCAGGAGATGGCCGCATGAAAAAGGGCTGTGCCGATGTTTCCGGTCAGGGCATGCTTAAGGCTGTCAAAACACCATGTGCTGGGAAGGAAAGGAGAAGAGGGCGTGCTTAAATTCTTCAGATATATCATGGCAGAGGTGAAGGCTTCCGGGTTTACCAACCGTTCAGGCCTGGCCATCCGAAATGTGATGTAAAGCATGATCATAATGATCAGGCCCAGAAAGACAAAAATACTTCTGATACGCGTGGCCGGAAGGATCACAACCGTCAGGAGAACGGCCAGAACACTCAAACCGGATGCAATAATGCACAGCGGAAAAAGGGTCAGGAAGATATTCAGATAGTAAAAAGCGTTTGCATGGTAGACTTTTCCGTAGACAATGAAGACGGGGATCGCATAGGTCAGCACCATCCAGGAACTGTCAACCGTGCATTCGATCCATCTGGCAAGAAATACGGTGCTCCGTTGTACCGGAAGAGAATGCACAAGCGCCAGGTCTTTACTCAGATACAGTTTTGAAAGCGATGTCAATATCGAGCTGAACACAAGAAGTGAAAAGAAAGTGATCAGAATCATGGAAAGCAGTTTGTAGGCGAGAATATCCCCCACACCTTCCGCATTCCTGAAATATGAAAGCACCCTGTATGAGACGATGATAATGGCCGCCCAGAACAATGCACCAATGACCATGAGGAAGGCCAACTTTTTCTTCCCTTTTTCCGAAAGGCCTGCATTTCTGAATGACAGCAGCCTGGGTTTGATCAGTAACAAGACATTGTTCATAGGTGTGTGATTTCTTCCGTAAGTTGAAAAAATAGGGCTTCAAGATTGCCTTCGCCCATTTTTGCCGCATGTTTCAGTTCAGGGATCGTTCCGGTGGCTATCAGTCTGCCGTCATTGATGATGCCGATCCTATCGCATACGTCTTCTGCAAGATTCAGTGTATGGGTAGACATGAAAATCGTCGTTCCCTGTTCGGCAAGGCCTCTGAAAAGGCTTCTCACCATCCGGATGCCTTTGGGGTCAAGCCCCACCATGGGTTCGTCCACAATCAGCAGTGGGGGCTTATGAAAAAGAGCGGATGCCATGATGAGACGCTGTTTCATGCCATGGGAATAGGACTCTATCATGTCGTTTGAGTGATCCAGAATGGAAAATCTTTTCAGAAGATCGGTTGCCCGTTCATGGAAATGATTCATGCCGGTTTCATAAAGCTCTGCCGTAAAGGCCATAAATTCCATGCCGGTCAGTTTTTCATATAAGTAGGGCCGATCCGGAATAAGGCCAATATGTTTTTTCGCTTTTTCCGGCTCTTTTGCCATGTCCACACCGTTTATTCTGACACGCCCTTTGGTGGGCAGCAAAAGGCCGCTCATCATTTTAATGGTCGTGGTTTTTCCTGCACCGTTCGGGCCGATAAAACCGAATATTTCCCCTTTTTTAACGGTCAGGTCAATATCGGTCACGGCCTTTGTTCTGCCATAAATTTTTGAGAGCTTTTCAAGTACGATCATTGAGCATCCTCTAATACGGCTATTTTCATTTTCCCTATGATCGATACAAGATCGACTTGTTTGTCAACGCCGCCTTTTACAAACCTGATATGGGTGACATCCGCAGGGAACTGGTTTAATGCTGCATCTATGGTGATCCATTTATTGTTTAAATAGACGATGTTCCAGGCATGGTAATAAAAGCGGCCTTTCAAATAAACCACGCCAGACTCAATATCTGCGGGGATACCTGCTGCTCTCGCAAGAGCAGTCAGGAGAACCGCATGTTCATTACAGTCTCCGACTTTGTTTTTCAACGTATCCAGGGCATCCGGAATGGAGACCACCGGTCTTTTCTCAATATTTTTGTCCATCCATTTCAGGATCTGCAATGCTTTGTTAAAATCGGAAGGATTGCCTTTCGTGATCTCCATGGCCATTTTCTGGATATCCGGGTGATCGGACTGGATAAACGGCGCCGGAGACAGATAAGGCACAAGGTTTATGTCTTTGTCTGGCTTTTCAAAATCAGGCGTTTCCTTTGTAATGGTCAACACGCCGTTTTGATAAACCTGCCTGCCGCCGTTCAGTTCCATCTCATTCTCTATGCCTGACAGCCTCAAACGGATCATTTCAAGGTTTAAAGGATTTCGGATCTCCCTGTCCGGCAGAATCGATACCATTTTCGTAAAATCATCCTTTGGATCTTCCGAAAGACCGGCCATGGCGTTTTCTTTTGTCGTCCGTTCAAGGGATATTCCCAAAAGGCCTTCTTCTCTTGCGATGTCTCCATTATCATCCATCCATGCTAACTGCTTTGTTCCCATGAATTCAATCCCGATTTTTGTGGCAGGGATGCGGTCTCCCATAATTTTTATTTTTTCATCACCCATGACGGTTATTTTGACCGGCCGTTTGCTCATGGTTGACGGATCAAAGATCTCTATAGTTTTTGAGTCACCGGGTTTTAGCCCCTCTCCCCAGGCCGCCTCAACAAGCCCTGATGAAAGATGGATATCCTCATCAAGGGGAATATCGGTTCGTTTGCCATTTATAAACAGGATAAGGGTTTTATCCTTGACGCTGCCATAGGCGATAAATTGAAACAGGCTCGATTTTAAAGAAAAATTAAATGATGCCAATGAAAAGTTCTTGTTGAGACGGCCCCCTGTTTCCACAAAAATTTCCTGAACCATCCCCATGGTGTTGATCTTCATGTAGGTGGATTCGGACAGGGAGTACCCATTCTCGGAAGGCATGAGCATTCGGTGGGTATAACCGATTTTCTGGCTGTTCTGAAAAATGCCCATCCAGACATCTTTGGGGGATACCTTGCTATCAGCGACCGCGATATTTTCCTTTTTCCTGTCAAAAAATCCGGTTCGAAAACCAAACAGGATGAGAAAGATCATGCCGAAAAGGATAGTTGCGATTACAGAAGAAATTTTTTTCATGAACAGGTTCTTATGGTTGAATAAGACGTTAGAATACTTGATTTCGATCGATTCAGATTACAGGCAAGTATAACCGACTCAATCAATGGGTACAAGATATTTTCACTGGGGTAAACGTAAACGAAATGACCTATCATGCATCAGCGAATTTAATAATAAAAGCCATAGCTTATAAAGGCCATTTCTCTGCTTGATGGTAAGAAGCATCTTATTCGATAGACTCAACGATGGCTTCATCGCCTGTGACCTGCCATCTAATATTCAGGTCATAGAGAGTCATGCCGAATTCGTTCTCGGCATTTTGGGAAGAATAATAGCCGGGCCTGGGATCGTTTCCCAGGACTTCGGTAATCAGCTTTTGTAGAAACGGAAGTCTATCCTTTTCAATTGTTTCACATGTTTTTTTTGCCTGATCCGAGAAACTGACTGTCAGTTTATCCGGTGGCGGAAAATCCGCATAACCGTCTGTGGCCGTTTTTATCCTGTCAGAATAGGGAACATAGGGTTTGATATCAATGACAGGCGTTTTATCCAGAAAATCAATCCCTTTCAGATGGAGGAAAACCGTTGCCTTTTCTTTGGAGATGCGTTCAAGTTCAACGGCAGACATGCCTATCGGGTTTGGCCTGAAACATGATCTTGACGCAAAAACGCCCACGCGCGTGTTTCCGCCCAGTCTGGGGGGCCTTACCATGGGCCGCCATTTGCCAGGTTCACTGCCGTGGAAAATGAATAGTATCCAGATATGGCTGAACGCGTCGAGTTCTTTGACTGAATTGATATCGTTATAGGGCGGAAACAGTTCAAGGGTGCCGCGTGCTTCGGCGGAAAGGCCCGGTTGCCTGGGGATGCCGAATTTTTCTCTGAAACAGGAATGGATGATCCCAATCGGCTGCATGTTGATGGCCGATTCAGTGTCCATCGACGCGCTTCCTGTAATGAATCAGTTCATAGGGAAGCTCGCCATCAAACGCCTGCCGCTCTATAACGTCATAAAGGCTTTCGTCGAATTCGGGAAAAAACCGGTTCCCTGATATCTCTTTTTTTATCAGGGTGAGATAGATGTCATCAGCGTTAGCAATCGTCTGGTTGAAAATTTCCGCACCACCGATGATAAAAATAGTCTCGTCCGGATGGGCGTTTATTGCCGCATCGATGGCCTGATAAATGTCGCACCCTTTGGCCGTGTAGCTTGGGTCTCGGGTAATGACGATATTGGTCCTCCCCGGAAGCGGCCGGCCGATCGATTCAAAGGTCTTCCGGCCCATGAGGATGGGGTGGCCCATGGTTATTTTTTTAAAGAGCTTTAGTTCCTCAGGGATGTGCCAGGGGATTTGGTTGTTATCTCCGATAACCCTGTTTGTCGTCATGGCCACAATGAGTGTCAAAGGCATTGCACGTTTCCTTCTGCTTATAATCTTTTCTGGTATTTGCTGAACCGGCCTTCCAGCACAGCGAGCGTACCGGCATCAGGAAAACTTTTCAGTTTGTCCTGGCATTTTTTGATCCGTTCCGGGAGAGGCGGATGCGTGGAATACCAGGACCCTTTTTTTTCCGCGTTTTTTTCATTCTCCTTCAGCATATTAAGAACACGCACAAATTCTTTCGGGTTGTATCCGGCCTTGTAAGCCAGGTCAAGACCGGAGAGGTCCGCTTCAAATTCCATATTCTTATCAAGGCCTTTTTCGAACAGTACATCCTGGAGGCCGCCAATGACGTTCTGGAATTTTTTACTGTCTTTTCCTTTCATGGTGGCCTGGGAGATTTTTCCCATACCTTCAAACATTTTGGCGCGTTTGATGGTGTTCAATGCGTGCTTGTGGGTCACATGGGATATTTCATGGGCAATGACACAGGCCAGTTCCGCCTCGTTTTTCATTGATTTGATGAGGGTGCTGCTGATGAAAATGATGCCACCCGGGCAGGCAAAGGCATTGTAGAGCGGAGAATTGACGGCCACAAAATAATACGGAATATCCGGCCGGGAAGAATTTCTGGCAACCGATCTGCCGATCAGGCTCATGTATTTCTGGAGTTCCTTGTCCTTCACCGGAAGACCATAACGCTGAAAGCCTTCCAGGGCCAGGCTTTCTCCGATGGCAAATTCGGATTCGTAGTCGATGTCCTTCTGGCTTGCCAGAAGGTCTCCGGCCCCCCCCAGAAGGTTTTTGGCTTTCTGAAGATCCTTGTTTTTTCCTTCCGGATCAAGCATGTTGAACAGGTTCTTTGCAAATGCCGGGCTTGCGGCAAGAAGTCCAAGCGTTCCCAAGTATTTGATAAAATGACGGCGCGTGGCCGGTTTGTCTGTCTTTTTTAACTCCTGATGTTTTTTCATATCGATACCTCCATTATGGCATGGGATGTTTTTATTCTGCGTATTCACCAATTTTTCCGTCAACAAGAAACTGTTCGATTTCCTTGTCATCTGTTTTCAGCTCCAGAACGGAATCAAGCGCATCCCTGAATTCCTGGGGTTTGCCGGTCTGCTGTGCATATTCCTGTGCTTCAGGTGAAAGGCCTCTGATACTCCGGGACGAATCGGCTGAATTGGCGGTTATGCCGCTTCCGGTCAGATCCCCCAGAAGTCCGCCGGCCCCACCCCCGCTTTTTCCTTGAGAAGCCATGGTCTCGGGTTTGGTATCTGAGATTTTTCCCCGGTATATAAAGCCTTCCTTGCCGGATTTGGTTTTCACCTTGTACCATTTTTTGTCAATGCTGATAACCGCCAGTTCGTCTCCCACCGAAAGATCGGCAATCGTTTGTGACGACGCACTCTGATCGGCCTTGAGGCTTGCGTTGGTAGAGGACACCCACACCACGTTGTCTGCGGACAGGCAAATGTTCTGAAGCATCAGCGTTACGATGAGAATGGGAAAAAAATAGGAAAGTCGTTTCATTGTTTATCTCCATTATTCAACCATTTAACTATTCAACCAATTTACCAATCAACCTTAAAAAGGGTTTTATTGGTAATCACCCACCAAATTAAACGCACCCCAATATCCCGGATGCGGGTAACTCTGTTTCACGTGCAAAATAGCCAGTCTCAGGCTGTCTGCCTTGTTTTTGTCAACATACATGCGATAGAACTGTTTGACAAGTATGGCGGTCGAAATATCACTGACCCGCCACAGACTTGAAATGACCGCATGGGTACCGGCGAAGAAAAAGGACCGGTTCAGCCCGATCACATCATCGCCCTTGGTGATTTTGCCGAGCCCGGTCTGACATGCACTTAAAATAACCAGATCGGCCCGGATATCAAGGCTGAAAATTTCACTGGCCTCCAGATTGCCGTCATAGGTTTTGTCTTTTGCCAGCTTGATGGCGGAAAAGAGCGGATTCACCGGATCGAATTCGCCGTGGGAGGCAATATGGATAATGCCGAAACGATGGATGTTTTCATCGACCCAGCTTTCTTTTGCGTTGTCCCGCGTGAGAATGGTAATTTTCGGAAAATTCCACCGGATGGTTTCCACTTCGTGCTCTGAAAAAGGAAGATCAAGGGCGGGGTTTCCCAGATCCGGGTTTCCTATCGCAAGCACTTCGGTATTTTTATCGTTCTTTCGCCTTGCTTTTGTAAACTGCAATACGCTTCCGCTCGGCAGATAAAAGAGAGGATACTCTTCAATCAAAAAAGATTCGCCGTTGAAAAGGGTGGCAAACGACAGGTAGTGAATCGGTCCATGGGGAATAATCCCCAGATATTTGGGTTTGATGCCCATTTTTTTAATGGTGTCCAACACCGGTGCCATCAGAATCCCATAGAGTTTGATGGACTCCTCGGAAAAAGGCTCCAGATTCTGGATGGTTCGCCTGTAGCTGAAAATATCCCGGCCCAGTTCGGTTTTGCCCGCTGAAACCCGGACAAGCCGGATTGATTGGGAAAGGTTTTTTTGAGGCGACATGATCCAGCAGAACACTTCATCAGGCAGCAGATAATAGGAGAGAAGACATACGCCGGGATCTATGAGGGAAAGGATTTTTTCCGCCTTGAGCGGTTCAACAGACACCAGCGATGCCAGCTGGGGATTTTGAACGCGAATCTCCAGCATCAGGTTTTCATAATCCCTGTTCAGCTGATCCAGGGTATCCTGATAGTATTTTTTGTCCTCCGGGTTATCCGTTCCTGCCATCATCCGCTCCTGGGTTTCGATGCGGTTTTTAAGGAGCGTCTGCCTGTCGTAGAGTTTCTGATCCAGGGCATTGCTGAGATTGAGCCGCTGATTGCCCAGAAGATCGATAAAGTTTCTTGCCCGGGACCGCTCGGCCACGTCAAGGGCTTCAATTTCCTTTCCGGTGTCGGCCAGGTGTTTGATAAGGGTCTCATAGACGGAAAGTTTGTTTTCGATAAAGCTGTCCTTTAATTGGTCGATGCGGATATCCGCCCGCATGCCTTCGATGATGTCGATGGCCTGATAGAGTCGTTTCTCGGCATCTTTGGCGTTCTCTTCAGAACCTATCATGAGCTTCAGCCTGGCAAGACCATAAAGCGCCCGCCACATGGTCTCCTTGATGGCCATCGCCGATGAAAGATCAAATGCCTGCTCATAGGTTGTAAGGGCCTTTTCAATTTTTCCGGTATCGGAAAGCGCTTCTGCAAGCCCTAAAAGGGCCTTGGCCGCATTGATCTTGTTACCGATGGCCATGGATTCACTTAAGGCTTGTTCAAAAAAAGGCACGGCGTCTGCCGGTTTCTTCATCTTTAACAGGGTCAACCCCTTGTTTCTCAAGTCATAGGCAATGGCCCAGCGGGACTGAATGCGCGTATCGATTTCAAGCGCCTTGTCAAAGGTATCCAGGGCATCCTTCAGCTCGCCCGTTTCTCTTAATACCAGGCCGATGTTGTTTAAGGTGGTGGCGATCTCATCTTCCCGCTTTTTGAAGTTTTTGGCTGCCTGAAGGGCCGTGTTGAGGGATGCGAGCGCTTTTTCGTTTTCTCCCAGAGTCCACCAGATGAGGCCTTCGGTGTTTAAGGAAATGATTTCCATAAGGGGCAGGTTGTTTTCCCTTGAAATTCTGTAGGCATCCCGTTGAAATGTGAATGCTTCCTGATACCTGGCCTGGAACCAGGCGTTGTTGGCTTTTTCGATGATGATTTTTGCCTGAATTTCCGTGAGTGAAGGATCGTCTTTCACAAGCGCATATCCTTTGTCATAAAGGGTATCGGCTTCCTTGAAATTGCCGGTCAGTCGCTGGCACCGGCCGATATTCAGGAGGGCCTCGGCGGTTTTTTTGCGGTCTTTGGTCTCGTTTCGGATATCAAGCGCCTTCTCGTAGTAGGAGATGGCCTTGGGGTAGTTTGAAAGCCTGAGATCGTATATTCTTCCGATATTGTCATACTGGTCTGCCAAAAGTTCCTTTTTCCCCATGGTTTCAGAGAGCATGGCCGCAGATTGAAACCGGTCTAAGGCGGTTGAATACTGGCTGGCATCCTCCAGTACAATCGCCAGATTGGTGAGCACTTCTCTTCTCTTGTCGTCGATTTCAAGATTGGAAATGATTTCCAATGCCTCGTCCATCAGGGGAATGGCTTCATCATATTTTTCGAGCCTGGATAGGATGAGCCCATGCCGCAAAAGCGCATCTGCATGCTCTTCGGAGTCCGGTTTGGATGCGGAAATGAGGGATACGAGTTCGCGGGCGAAGGTTTCTGCCTTGACAATATCCCCTTCCTGCCAGGAACTCTCCCGTGCAAAGGTGACAAGTGCGGGGAGATACGCGTTGTATGCATCCACTTCTCTTGCAATCGATATGGCATTTTCAAACTGGATGCGGGCATCTGCGAATTTCCCATCGCTGAAAAATTGTCGGCCGTCCTTGATATAGGCTTCGAATTTTTCTCTGGCAAAAGTTACGGTCTCTTCTGTGGTCATCCCTCGGTAACCAAGGAGTCGCCAATTTTTTGATAGCCCTTTGGCCGTTTCGTTTTCATTTGCTTTTGAAAGGGCATCTATGGCGGATGTCTCTTTATACGTGTTTAAGAACGAGGTTAAAAACGACTCCTCCGGCATGGTTTTTTCAGAGAGGATGACTGTGGGGCATCCAAAAATGACGAACATATGGCCGATCAGATACGCGGTGTCCCTGTCTGTCTCTTTGGTGAGCATGGCAAGGGATAGATCGGGCATATCGGCAAGTTTAAGGGGAAGATTGATCACAGACCCTTCCGGTGAGGAGACAGCCATCATTTCGAACGGAATATCGCCTTCACGGACCGGCATGGAAAGCGTATGCATGACCTTGTCTGTCAAAAGAAGCGTCTGGGCGCCTTTATCGGATTCGTCATTTTTTATCCATACAAAACCCGTTTCAGGAGAAACAAAAGGAGGCTGAGGCAGGGAGAGGATATTTTTCTTAAACGGTTTTCGATTGGTGATGCTTTTCAACAGGTGGGTGCCGCTGAGGGCAAAGGCCGGGTTGCCGGTTGTGGGCAGACGGCTTAAATCTTCACTTGCAATGTAGGCGATATTGTCCGGGCAGGTGAAAGATGCCAGGCTGTCCACGAATTTGCCCGTCACTTCATCCGTGCTCAGCGTAAAGGCAATATAGGGTTTGTCAGGTATGTGGGTTTTGAATAGCCTGAGAAGGCCGCCGTTTTCCGTAAGATATTCCATGATGTCAATGGCTTCAAAGGGTTCCGGCATACAGAGGGTCAAATAGTCGGTGAATACACCTTTCTGTCGTTTTAATGCACATGCGTTTAGAAATTCACGGTATTTTGAGATAATAAGGGCCCGGTCGTTTGAGAGGGCCTTTAAACCGTTTTTGGTGAATCCGTTTTTCAGGTCATTGTTTTTTTTCAGGATGTCAGGCAGGTTAAGCCCGGCGGTCTTGATCATCTGGTCTGCCATCATGTCTGCATGGAGGAGAAGCCCCAACAGGATAATGAGGTTCTCCTGATCGTCTCGCCGGTTGAGGCTTTTGATGACGTCCGGCATGTTTTCAAGGTCTTTTCCGGCCTTGTCTGAAAAGAGCGTTCGTTCCCGCTTGAGCTCTTCGGTCAACAGAATTTTTTCTTCGCCTTCCGCTTCTGAAATTTGTCTTTCGAAATCCTTGATGGTCAACAGCCTGCCATAGGTGGTAAGAATCAGCTTTTTCTGAATGGGGGAAATGGCGTTTAGGATAAATGCGGTGCGGTTGAACCGTTCAATCTCTGCGATTTTTTCAGCCAGGTTGAATCCGTCTTCAATCTGTCCGTCCTGAACCCGATTGGCTGCCATGCCGGAAAACGCATTGATGATCTCAGATGGTCCGCAACCGGCATCTATAAAGGTCACCTCCTGAAGGGTTTTAAATGCCTCCTCAAGTGCGTTTTGTCCTGCAAGCGCACGCCATTCAAGCTGGGGAAGCATGCCAAAATTCGCAGCAATGAGCGCCTTTTTAAGGTATTCAGCTGATTTTTCCGTTTCGCCAAGAAGCCGGGCCGGTTCGGCCATGTTGAGATACAGGCTTGCGGCCAGGGCAAGCTCTTTTCTATCCTGGATGGCGGCCTTTTTTTCAAGAATGTCTATGCCGGCAAGAAAGTGGATGGCGGCTGTTTTTAAATGAATCATCCGGGTAATGGTTTCATCGGCAGTTTCCGGCCGTCCTATCGGCACAGGCATGATGTAAACCCCCATCCGGTTATGCCAGCCGGCTATCATTACCGGATCGAGGTAGTCGATGTTGTTTGAAACCAGTTTTGAGGCGTCTTTGTCCATGCGGAACACGTCTTCGGTGTCCATGGCGCGCCTGGCCGGGTCTGCCTCAGTTTTGTCCAGGATATTGATTGTCCTGGCCATATTGGCGATATTGATGGCGGAGCTGACCGGCGTTGCCATGGCAAGGCAGAGTCGGGATGCCGTCTTGAAATAAGAACTGGCATCAGTGAATTCTTCCCGGGCTGCGGCGAGGAGGCCTGCGTTGTGGTACAGAAGGGATACGCCGTGAATGTCGTTCGCGCTAATTTCCTGATCCGGTGGATAGTTTTTCAACTGCTTTTCTATTTCGGTGACTGCCGGTTCAAGTTCACCCAGTTCCATATGGATGCGGGTTAAAAAGGCTTCTGCAAGCCTTTTTTCCTGCGGGGCTGAAAAACCGAACGCCGCTTGGGTGGCGCTTGCATCATTCACAGCCACGCCCGTCTTGATCGAAAACACACCTCCTTTTTTTCCGGTTTTTTCTGCGGGCACGCCATATTGGTCAACGAGCGCGATGGCGGATTTGAAATCGTCTGCCGCGCTTTTCAGCATGGCTGTCCGAGGGTCCCCTGAAAGAGAACCGGCAAAAAGATATTTGTTATAGGCCACATTTCTCCGGGTCACGGAAAGATTGGTATCAAGCCCGAGTTTTTTATTGAGCCCGTATACGGTTTCAAATAGGTCAAACGCGTCTTTATGGTTGCCATCTTCCTGCAGGGCGAGGGCAAGCCGGTTCAAAATTTCCGTTTTAAGGGTAATGTACCTGTCCGGGAATTTGATCATGTCTTCCAGTTGGATGAGAAACGAGGCAAAGGTGTCAGACACATCCGCGACCGTAAGAGAGATGCCCGAATCCGTGGTGTCTTTCATTTCCTTGAAGAGACTGGTTAAGTCTTTTGCAACCTGTTCCTGGTCTTTTTTAACGGCGATTATGGCGTTCAGGAATGCCTTCCAGGAATCATCCGTTGGGGATGCCGGGGCTTGCAGACATTGAAAAAGGGACGTGTTCAGGCCGGCCATGCGATTGAAAAGGGGGGTTGCCTTTTTTTCAAGTGTGGGCATTGTAAGGGCCGGTGTGATCACCGTATCCATGCCGAAGCGGTAGAGTTTGTCGAATTTTTCCGCAAATATGTCGCTGATATGGTCTTTGGAGAGCCTGGCATCGATCAGGTCAAGCGCTGTATGAAATGCGTCTGCAGCTTCCTTGTTTTTACCGACATAGTAGGCGGACTGACCCAGCTTCAGGTAAAACTGAATTTCCGTTTCAATGTTATCGAACGGTTTTCCCATGGCGAGCCGTTTGGCATAAAACGGCCAGGCCTGCTGATAACGCTCCAGATTGAAGCTGGCGTTTCCCATGTTTAAAAGCAGATTGGCGGCATTGTCCGGGTTTTCCTGGTGATTATTCAGAAAATAGGCTTTTTTGTAAGAAATAAGGGCGTTCTCAAGGGTGTTTTTGTCTCCATAGGCTGTTTCGCGGACTTCATCGATATACCCCAGGGTCTGGTGAAAATATTCAATCTGGCCGTTTCGTTTCAGGGCCTGTTTGATCAGGCCTCTGGCTTTTAAGAGATCTGGTTTTGTGTTTCGATAGGTAAGCGATAACCCGGCTGAATAAAGGTAAACCGGATCATCCGGGAATTTTTTCACGTCCGCATCATAGGATGCGATCACCTTTTCAATATTCCCGCTGGCATAGGCGCATTTGATATATCCCCTGTGGGCTTCCACGATTCCCGCGTCATAGTCGATGAGTTCTTTGAATGTTTTGGCAGCCGGCTGGATTTCGCCGATGCGAAAGAGATATTCACCGGCAGATATCGATTTTTTAATGTATCCTGCCCGGGCCAGCTGGTAGATGCGGTCGTCAAAAGGCCGAACGGAAAGTTCCTTTTCGTAAAGATCCAGGGCTCGTCTGAACCGTTCTTCCCGGTAAAGGATTTCAGCCAAAGAGAGCCTTGCGGCTGCGGTTTGGGAGGTCAGCCCCGGGAAACGGGTCAAAACCTCGGTGTAGGTATCCTTGGCTTTTTCAAGATCTCCGGCATGGTAATACAGGTCGCCGATGCGGTTTAACGCCCCCTTGGTCAGAAGCGGGCTCGACTTTACATTGTCTTCGGCGAGTGTTCTCAGGAAAAGGATGTTTTCGCTGAGATCCGATCCGGATAGGTTGGCAGTGTAAAGATCGATGGCATTTTCAACCGCCATATCCGCATATGGTTTTTCGTCCGGATAGGTTTTGATGATTTTCAGGTAAACCTGAAGGATCTGATCCCTTTCTCCAATCCGGCTGTAAATATTTCCCTTTTCGAGCATGGCTTCTGCGATAATGGTTTGGGGTGCGGATGTTATGGCGATGGCGTGGTCAAGCTTTGCGATCGCCTGGATATAGGGAATATCCTGGGACAGCATCATCAGTTTTGCCTGTTCGATGGCCACTTTACCCTGAACAATGGGGGAGGCGTCTTTTGCCAGGGCTTCCATCACGGATACACTGGTTTTGATCAGGGATGTTTTTTCTTTGCTCCCGGTTTCACGGCCAATCTGGATTTCGGTGCGGACCGATTCTTTCATGAGCGCAGAAAGGGACGCCTCCGGCTGAACATCGGGATAGACGGCAACCCCATGGGCATAGGCGTCGAAGGCAGGCGTCATCATCCTCTGGGACCGGTAGATGTTTCCTATGGCCAATGCGGCCCGGGCACTTTCATTTTTCGCATCGGGAAAACGCTCAAGCACGCTGTAATAGGAAAGGAGCGAGAGGGTCGGTGAATAGGGTACCCGGTTTTCCATATCGTTGGCCATTTTGAGCTGGTCTTCAGGTGTTTCCGCCAAGGTGATCTGGCCGTCAATGGGTTGGGACCAGCAGTTGTTCGATCCGCTCTTGTCGGATAAAAAGAACATCTTTGATTCCGTGGCCTGGGGTTTGATGGCTGAATAGGTATAGGGGGTTACCAGATACGAGAAACCGGTTTCCGGGTCGGTTTTTACGATAACCGCTTTGTCTTTAAGGGTGATCGCACCGTCTTTGTCCGTATCGGCAGGAAATGTCGTGTAAAAAAGGGATTTGCCGTCTGTTGACCAGGAAGGAAAAAGGGCAGGCGTATCCCCTTTGGTGATATCCGATACTTTTTGATGCAAAAGATCAGACACAAGAATGTTGCCTGAGGTTGATGTCTGATACGACACATAGGCGATCTGGTCGCCTTTTGGGGATATGGCGGGAAATGCACCCAAAATGCCTGTATCCACCACTTCCGCGTTAACGGAGCGGGTATCTTCATTTTTCATCTCTTTTTTGATGCGGCCAAGATCGATATAAACAATGCGGTATTCCGTGTCATCGTAACCGCCCGATTGATGAAAATAGAGCTTCCTGCTATCTGGCGAAAAAACAGGGGCACCGTCCTTGGTATCTCTTCCGGTGATCCGGACAGGCCTTTTTTGGGTGTCTGTGATGTCGAGAAGATAAATATCCCCTTTGACATCATGGGTGGTGCCCACATAGGCAATCAGGTTACCGTCTGTTGAAAACGACGGAAAGGATTCTGAAAAAGGATCAAAGGTCAGCTGCCGGGGCAGGATACTTTCAGCCGGATCGGTTGCCGCAAGCCACAGGTCGGAAACCGTTTCCGGGCCGGACGTGTAAACGATCCATTTCCCGTCTGACGAGATGGCCATGCTCAATACCGGTTCGGTTTCATAGGTGACCTGCGCCGGATAGATGACCGGATGGGTAACTGTTGTCTCAGCCAGGGATACGTGGGCCGTAAGTATAAGGCTTAAGATCAGAAACGTATTTATGCCCTTTGAGGCCATTTGACGGATGAGGTTCATTTTGTTTGCCATGTGCCTTCCGGATTTTGAATTTTTTCGCCCTTGCCGGCGTTTTCAGCGTTTAGCTTGCCGAAGATTTTTTCGATTTCCGGCATATCGTTCTGGGTGAGATTTTCATTCATGTCGATCACCCGCTGCATGACAATCTGTCTCGATTGATTGACGTTTGAGGCGATTTCCTTGAATTCTCCTTCCTTATACCTTTCCGCTGACGCTTTTAGTTCTTCTTTCACGGCGGTTTTATCCATGGGGAATTGTTCAAGAAAACCTTGATTGTTTTCTCCTAACCATCCTAATTGTTTAAAAGTTTTTATGTCGTCATCATAAAAATCGATCACCTGCATGGCCGCGATCACATCCTTCTTGTCCTGGCTTTTGGGCGGTGGGGTTTTGATTCTGCCTTTGGGATCGATGCCTCTCACCGAGGACAACAGGAGCATGTCCTGATCCAGGGAATGGTACGATCCCAAAACCTGATTTTCAAGAGACGTCCGCTCGCTGACCACATTGACCTTGACTTCAAAAAGGGTACAGCCGGACAAGACAAACAACATAACCAAACAAAAATAGCAGCGTTTCATGGGGATCATCCTCTTAATTCAAAAATTGAATATCCTCAGGCCGGGTGACATCGATCACCGAGGAAGACAGTTTGTTTAATATATCAATCACAGGCGAAAGTGCCTTTAGTTCCCGTTCATATTGTTTTATTTCAGACAGGTTGGCGATATTTATCCTTTTTAAGGCCGGAATATCTTCTTCCACACCCAATATGTCAATTTTGCCGGAAAGGGAAAGGGCGCCTTCATCGATCGTGAGCCTGATCCATTTGGGCGTGCCTTTTCGCAACAGGTTCCTCTGGGTTACAATCTGCTCATTACTTTCGGTCGGGTCAAGGGCATAGAGCATTCTTTCAAGGGCTCTTTTTCCGATATGGCTGAAATAGACATCCAGCTTCAATGAGGAAAGAAGTGCATCCATCGATTGGACAATCGGCAGTTTCAGGGTCATTTTACCGCTCATCTCCGTGTCCGGGTTTTCCCGGCTGCCCTGCTTCTCCGGAAACACTTTTCGGGTGTCGATTCCTGAAAAGGCAACATCAAAGCCAAGCCAGTAATCGGGTGTCTTTTTTGAAAGTGACAGGGCGGTAATGATGGTTCCGCCAAAGAGATCGAATCTCACGTAAGGCAGATTGGGAAGACCTTCATTCAACTCAAGGTCAAGCTCCGCGTTTTTGATGGAAACAGGGATGGGGGCCCCTTCCAGCTGAAACCGGGACATGGAAATGGTATGAGTGGATTTGAGCCGGGTTTTAATGGTGTCCAGAAATTCGCTGACTGCATATGATCCACCGGAGGCCGATAGGGTATCCGATCCTGTATCAAGAACCTCGACGGAAAGGGGAGAGAGGATATCTCTAATCGTTTTGTTTTCCGTCCGTATCTTCCAGCCCCTCGCCAGCCTGAGATCGGTATTGAGGTTTTCAAGGTCGAAAAGATCGGGTTCGGAGGCGTTTAAATTCATGACGTTTAAACCCAGATTGACATTCATTTCATCTCCGGGAACGAGGTTTACCGTGGTTCCAAAAGACACGTCTCCGGACAGGGATGAAATGGCGTTCACGCTTGAATAATCTGCTTTGCCCATCGGGGAGACAGAAAAGTCCATCGAAGCGCCCAACCAGGTCAGCACATCTGCGACAGGGTCCTTTAACCCGGATTTCAAAAGGGCATCCAGGAAAGAAAGGTTGAGATGAAATGTCTCTTTGATGTTTAGCGGGGTGATGGCTAAACCCTGCGATAAGAGAACGGTTTGAAGTCCGTCGTGCCGGGCATTTATGTCAAATGAAAGGGCTATGGGTTTTTTAAACGGATTTCCGGGAAGTGTTTCGATACTGCCTACGAGAAGCTTTCCGGTTAAGGTGCCTATGCCTTTTTTCCCTTCGTAAGTATAGGAGACCGGTGACGCTGTCGCAATTTCCCGGACCCGGACAGATTGATTTTCAGGCAGGGCCATTTCAACATCCATATCCTTCAGGGCCAACGACACGGTTGCCTTGTCGATAAACGCCAGATTTTCCTTAAGCGCATAGGGGGATTCCGTCATGCCTTTTAACTCCTCATCCGTGAACAGTCTGCCTGCCATGTGCCAGGTGAGCCCGGTCTTTCCGTTTAGGGTGATCCCGTTCAACAAGGCAGGGGAAAGGCTTTTGGATAACCGGGTAAGATCAAGGGCAAGGTCACCATTCACGTTCATGCCGGTTTTGGCCATATCGGTGGCTTCTGCCTGGACCGAAAGGGTGAGTGCCTCATCCATTGAGACATCGATTTTAGCATTCCGGATATCCATATTAAACGGATCAATGGCAGGAATCGTGATAGCAGGAATCGAGAGCGCAATATCGGCGGTTGTCTTCAGTGTGCCTGGTTCAGGCAGATCGACAACAATGCCGCCCAGGGATGTGGTGAAATGATCCACTGAAAGCCTGACCAGGGGATTTTCAGACACCTGACAATGGATTTCGCTGGTCTGGCGGAATGCACTTAACGAAGCGGTTTTGGGAACATCTACCGAATCGATTGAAAACAGGTTTTTTAAGATTACATCTGCGGTGACGCCCAAGGGGGATGTCTTTGATGGGTTGAGGTTTCTCACGGAAACATTCAAGTCAGACAGGTTGATGCCGGTGACGTTCACCGGTGACTCGCCTTTGACCCTGACATCTGACACGGCGAGGCCAAGGGACAGATCAAGAGATGACGGAAACATGTCTTTCAGCGTACATGAAAAACCGGGAACGGTCAGAGAGATATTGGCCACATCAATCGGTGTGGGTTCCTGCGCGACCTTCAGGGAAGGGGTGGTCAGGTTCAGGTGGGTCAAGGTCACTTCAGGCGTTTCTGAAAGTCTGCCCTTGAAGCCGATTTTTTCAATGTTCAGCAAAAGTGCATCGAATTCAGCTGGGGGATTTTTCCGGATATCTTCTGGAAGCACTGGTTGAGCAAAATTATATAATTCTTTGAAATCAAATGAAAATTTATCTGTAATAAAATCGATCACCGGATCGCCGCCGTTCAGATCGGATATCGTTGCCTGATAGGCCAGATGGCTGTTTGAAAGAATATCGATTCTCCCCTCTTTGAGTAAAAGGGCACCGTCTTTGAGGTTGAAGTCTCCTTTATGTGACAGGGATATGGATAGCGGTCCCAGAGGCCCACCTGGCACAGGACCGCCATTTACGATCATGTCCTGGACTATCAGCGTGGTGTCGAAGGTCAGCATCTCAAAAGATGGTGGTGACGTGATCGTATACTGTAATAGGATGTTTCCGGCCAATGCCATGTCTTTCAGGTCAGGCGGAAGGAACGGTGCGGCCAGGCTGATGATTTCAGCAAGGTTTAACGCGATATCACCCTTCAGGCTGTCCTGAATCGGGTTTCCAGAGGCGTTTAACGTAATACCGGGAAAATGCCCATTAAGGTCTATGGCCATCTGTTTCAAATCCATTTGGCCGTTTTTAAATGGCGGGTAGTTGACCGTAAAATTCAGCTTCTGTCCCGGGAACCGGTTGGCATCGATGGACAGATCGGTCAAGAACGATACATGTATCGGTTTTTCCGTCAAACAAGGAACCTCAACACTGAAAGCCAGGTTGTCAACCGCAAATGCCTGTCTGGCCTGAAGGTCCTTATAGTGGGCAGCGATACCTGTTAATGAAACGGTCAATGTCACGTCAACCGGCAAGGAAATGATTGTGGAAAAAGGCTCTTTTTTTTCTTCCACGATCGTTTCAGGCGGTTTTTCATCAGGCTCTGCCGGTTTTCCGGAAGAAAGCCGGTCGAGATTCAGGATGCCGTCTTCATTTTTAATAACATTGACTTGAACGCCTGATACCAGAAGGTCTGCATGAACACGCTTTTTTAACAAATCGGCCAGATAGAACTGAAGATGTAAATTTTCGAGTGACAGAAGGTTGCCCGGTGAAAACTCCGGGTGATCTTTTAAGCGGATGTTTTTAATGACTATGCCATTGGACCATGACCAGTTCAATATTTCAATGGTAACATCTGTGGCAAGTGCTGCTGATGCCTGCTCTTCAACTGTTTTTTTAACAAATTCAGATGAAACGACAGTGGGCAGGAGGGCGATCACCAGACCCATCAAAAGAAATAGCGATGCGGCAATGCCCGCAGTCGCAATCGCTATTTTTTTGATCGGAATCGATTTCATATATTTCAAGAATTAAAGGCTGCTTTTTCAACATCACTGTATTTTTTTGCAAAACGGACCTTGATGCCGTTTTTGATATAGTCCGGAAGTTCTTCAAAGTCTCTCTGGTTTGCATCCGGGAGAATCAACTCCATGATTTTCATGCGCCTGGCAGCGATCACTTTTTCACGAATGCCGCCGACCGGAAGCACGTGACCGGTCAGGGTCAATTCACCGGTCATGGCAAGCTGCCGGTTTACTTTTTTGCCTGTGGCAAGGGATAGAAGCGCGGTCGCCATGGTAACCCCTGCGCTGGGACCATCCTTTGGGGTGGCCCCTTCGGGCACGTGAAGGTGAATGAAGGCTTCGTCAAAGAAAGCCGGATCTCCATGATAGGTGCCCATATGGGATGAGATATAGCTGTAGGCGATTTCAGCCGATTCACGCATGACTTCGCCCAGTTTTCCGGTGAGCTTAAACCCCCTGCCTTTTTCATGAACTTTTGTGGCTTCCACAGGAAGGGTCGCCCCTCCCATGGCTGTCCACGCAAGACCGGTGACCACACCCACACCGGTCATGGTTTTATCCTCCCTGAAAATCGGCTTGCCGATGAATTCTTCAAGATTCTTAAGGGTGATGCTCTGGATCAGTTTGGGTTTCTTGAGAAGTTTTACTATGGCTTTCCTCACAATACGATGGAGCTGTTTTTCAAGATTCCTGACTCCGGCTTCTCTGGCATATCCATCGATGATTTCCCTGATAGCGGTGTCGCTTATTTTAAGCTGTTTGGGCTTGAGGCCGCTTCTTTTTAAAAGACGCGGGAAAAGATGATGCTTGGCAATGTCGATTTTTTCCTGGGTGATATATCCTGACAGCCGGATGCCATCCATGCGATCCAGAAGCGGTGCCGGAATCGTATCCAGCTGATTGGCCGTACAGATAAAGAGCACCTTTGAAAGGTCAATGGTCAGATCAAAATAGTGGTCCAGGAATTTATCGTTCTGTTCCGGATCGAGCACCTCAAGAAGGGCGGATGCCGGGTCACCCTGATACGATGCGCCGATTTTATCGATTTCATCCAGCATGACCACCGGGTTTGCCACCCCGGTTTCCTTCAAGGCCGTAACGAGCTTTCCGGGCAGCGCACCGATATAGGTTCTTCTGTGACCCTTTATCTCTGCCTCATCCCGCATACCGCCCAGGCTGAACCGGAAGAATTTGCGGTCAAGCGCTTCCGCAATGGAGCGTCCGATAGATGTTTTACCCACGCCTGGAGGACCCACAAGGAGGAGGATGGAGCCGGAGACTTCCTTTTTATAGGTGCCAACGGCCAGAAATTCGATGATTCTGTCTTTGACGTCGTCAAGGCCGTCATGGTCTTTTTCAAGGGTCTTTCTGGCTTCATCCAGATCGAATTTGTCTTTTGAATATACGCCCCATGGAAATCCTGTCAGCCAGTCCAGATAATTTCTTGTTACGCCGTATTCGGCTGAACCGGTTTCCAGAACAGACATTTTTTCAAGTTCATCGTCAATTTTTTTCTGAACATGTTCGGGAACGACCCGTTTTTCAAGGCGTTCTCTGAATTTATCGATTTCTGCGGTTTTATCATCTTTGGAAAGGCCCAGTTCTTTCTGAATAATCTTCAACTGTTCTTTCAGGAAAAATTTCCGCTGATTTTCACTGACCTGACGGTTGACTTCCTTGCTGATGTCGCTTTGCATCTTCAGGATTTCAAGTTCCTTCTTCAAAAGAACAAGAACCTTGTCCATCCGTTTTGAGATGGGTATTGTTTCCAATATATCCTGAAGATCCTTGCCGGAGGCTGTTGTCAATGTGGCTGAAAAATCAGCCAGAAGGGAGGGTTCATTGGGCGTAAATCTGGACAGATATTGTTTGAGTTCTTCATTGAAAAGGGGGTTTAGCGGCAGAAGCTCCTTAATAATCTTGATGACGGCCATTGAGTATGCTTTCAGCCTGTCTTCATCTTCCCTGGGACTCGTCGGATATACCACGCGTGCATGATAAGGGGCGTTTTTGCTGATCCAGTCTGTAATTTTAAATCGTTTAAGGCCCTGGGCCACAAACTGGATTTTATCTTCCACCACCTGCACATGATGAAGCTGCACCACACAGCCGACAGCCGGAAACTCATCTGGATTGAACTTGCCGCTTTCCGACTTTTCCACATAACAGAGTCCAAGGACCAGCTGACCGGATTTACCGACCAGTTTCATCGTCTCATCCCACTGCTCCCTGTTGACCATGATCGGCTGGGCTTGCGCCGGGAAAAACGGTCTTTCAAGAATCGGTATCAGGTAAAGGGAGTCTGGTAAAAATTGCTGAGGAAGTGCCAAAGTCTTGTTGTCTTCCTCGCCGGGTTGGGGGTCTTCATTTTCAGAAACAATTTCCGGAATAATGGTTTTCTTTTTGCTCATGATTGGTTCCTTGCTATCAGAAAAAGTATATAGACATAAAATTTGTTAATTTAAAAATTGTAAACGATTTCACTGTTATTGGAAATGATTGCCTTCATATGCCAGGCAGATTTGCTGTTTTTAAAGAAACGTATCTCCAAGGCCTTAAGGTCTCGAATATATACCGAAGCATCATTGACCTGTCAAGCACGACTGCGGCATAACCGTCATTCAGGGTGAATATAATTTCGCGCACAGAAATTGGGTGAATCCGGGGAAGAGTGGTTCGAAAATATAAAATTATCAGATAAATATCCGATTGCTCTTTTACGATTCCTGTGCTACTTATACGGATACATTGTCAACATAAATCCTTTATATCCTTGGGGGAATGATGAAAAAATTCGAACAACTGATTAAATATGGGGCTGAAAATATATTCTCTGATATCCATATTGGTGGCGGTAGTAAAACTGTTTTTCGTCAACATGGCATTAATCATTCAAATAATCAGTTCGTATGGTCCCATAAAGAGCTGGATGCCCTTGTGGGGCAACTTCTCGATGAATACCAGAAGGACACCCTGTTGACACGTCATTCGGTGGATTTATCACGAACGGTTCAGAAAGTCCGCCTGAGAATGCATATTTTTCATGCAATGACCGGGTTCAGCATTTCAATCCGTTTGCTGCCCGGAAAAGTACATAGTATCGAAGGCGTAAACCTCCATCCTTCGCTTAAAAATTTTTGCAAACCCGGGCCGGGGCTGATTCTGGTTTGCGGTGCTTCAGGCTCTGGCAAAACAACGACCATAGCGGCGATCATCGAAGAAATAAACCGGAATCACAGCGCCAATATCGTGACGCTGGAAGACCCGGTGGAGTACATCTTTAATTCAAAAAAATCCTTGATTGTTCAACGGGAACTTGGGATACAGATCCCATCATACAAGCAAGGGCTTATTGACATTATGAGGGAAGATTTGGATGTGGTGATGGTCGGTGAATTGCGAACAGCAGAAGAAATGACGTTGGCCCTTCATGCAGCAGAATCAGGGCATCTTGTCATTGCTTCTCTTCATGCATCAACGCCTGAAGAAGCCATTTATCGTATTTGCAATTCCGCAACAGCCGAACTCCAGGAAATGATTCGTCATCAACTGGCAGTTGCCTTGAAATTGCTGATTACCCAGGAATTTTATTTTTTAAAGGATTTCGGATTCAGGGTCCCGATGCTCAGCATTATGGTGAATACCCAATCCACTAGAGGAATAATAAGGGATAACAATTTATCACAGATTGAGAGCACGCTCCAGACAAGCAGAGATGATGGCATGTACTCAATTGATCAATACAGGAGCTATCTTGATAATCGTAAAGATTATAGCCCGCCGTCAGTTGTTTTCAAACCATCTTCCGAAGACGAATCCGGTGCCGCACTTTTCCATACGCCCACATTATTTTTAAGCAGGCAAAAGGGCGCTGAAATTAAAAAAACCGAGGATAAGCGCGTTAGCCATCATGAAAAAAAGATTCAAAAAGAAGATAAATCAATTGATGAATTATCACCTCATTATGTGATTAATGAAGATACGCGTCTTGATGAAATCATAAAAGAAATAAAAAAATGAGATTATTATTTTTTATCTGCTATAAAAATTCTGGCCAATAACTGGAGCATGAATTCTTTCCATTTTTCCGGATCAGACAGGTTTTTGTGGGCTTCCGAGCCTTTGGGTGCCACAATATGCATATAGGGCTGAATGCATGAAAAGGATACCATCAGCATGACAACCGCCATCACGCTGATATCCGGATCAAGGGGATAAATATCCCCCTTGTCCATGAAATATTTAAGGAGCGCTGACACATCATTGGTTATTTTGAAAAGTTGAGGGTCTTTTGTCTTTAATCGTTGTAACGCCTTTGCGCCTGTTGATATATCGTCCAGCAAGATTCGGGCATATTCTTTTAATGCCTGCAGATCATCAAAATACCGATCGATGATCAGGGGGAACTCATGGGACTGAATCGATTTGTCACTGATTTTATCCTGGACAGGCCTTGATTTGGTCTCGATCATGTGTCTCAGCACAGCGAGATGCAGATCCTCCTTACTGCCAAATATATAATAAATCATCGCTTTGTTGACTTTTGCCCGATTTGCAATAGCGTCAACTCTGGCACCTTTCAGGCCATGCTCTGCAAATTCTGAGGCAGCGGATTTGAGAATCTTTTCTTTTGTTTTTTCAATATCCCGTTTACTGGCCTGTTTTTCTTTCATTTGTATCCTCGGTAAATTTGATTCTTAAAGGGATGTGTTTTTATGTCATGTATTTGAATTAATTGAAAGTGTTTTTTTCCGGTTCGGAAACCGGGCTATATCTCGCTATCAGGCATTCGCGAAGTGATTAAAAGCGATCCGGTCAGATGAACCGGACCGCTTTATGTTGAAAACATGGCCGGGGGTGTTTATCAGGCATTCCGGTGAAACATGTTGTAAAGAATGCCGTTTTCTTTCAGAAAAACAAAATAGGCAATCAGGCTGAATACGATAAATCCCAGAATCCATCCCAGAAGATGGATCAGAATACTTGACACAATCGCTGCGCCAACAACGCCACCAAACGCAACCAGCTGGAAGTCCAAGAGTCCTAAGGGCACCACCGGATATACCCTGTCTCCCTCTTTTTCCATGATTTTTCCTTCAACGATAAACATATTCATCCATTTTAAAAGAAACGGCATGAGGATGACTCCCATAATGGCAAGCGTAATGGCAACCGGGCTGACGAGCCAGGCAACAGGTGAAAAAAGCGTAAACGTTCCTTTGACCCATGAGGTGAAATCTCCGGACCAGCTTGTCCCGCAATAGAAAAATCGCTGGTAGCCGGTACCATCCCATCCGTGAATCAGAATGAAAAACATCAGAAAGTACCCGATCACCCACATGAGGTTCGCTGCATATGTCTTGCCGTTTCTGATGAATCGGTATGCGATCCAGTAACCCAGGATGCCTTGAGTAACGTTGGTGCCGCTGAACAGGGCAACCAGCCACGCCGGTATGGTGTCATATGTCCCTACCTGCATGGTTTCCCAGGCCGGGAACCCCCATAACAGTGTCGCACCTGATGGCACGAAAAATATGGAAAGCCATAATAGTGTGTATATGAATGACCGGCTTTCAAATGGCTTTTCCTCTGTTTCAAGCTGCCTTGACGCACTTGCGGCAAATCCTGCGCCTATGGCAAAACTCCAGAATACATCGACCTGTACCATAATCGTCTCCTTTTCATTTGATCTGTAAATTTAGTGTTTCGCACTCAAAATGAGTATTGCCTGATAATTTAAGAACTAACCGTTTAGTTAGTGGCTTCGCCCGGATATGTCAAGAAAAAGAACAATTCACTTGAAAAAAAATGTGAGCCATATAAATTCAGTCTGAGTTCAATTCTGCTAATCTTCGTGAATATCCTATTTTTCATGAAACCATATCCGAAAGGAGATAAAGATGATCATCGATGCCCACTATCATCTGGATGAACGTATGGAACCCATTGATACGTTAATTGAAAAAATGAACCAGACATCCATCGATAAAGTCGTCCTGATTGCCGCACTGGTAGACCCGTTTGCTGTCGATCATCTGGCGGAAAAATTGTCCGGTCTTATTCGAAAATCACTGATGGGCTCATTCAGACCGCTTGGCATCATGGGATATAATTCAACAGTAACCGGAAGAGGGCAGTTTAAAATTCTGACGTCAACCTACACCATTTATGAAAAGCCTGATAATGATGAAGTAATGCATGCCATGAAAAAATATCCGGACCGGTTTTACGGGTGGATATTCGTCAATCCAAAATGCTTTGATCCGATAAAGGAAATTGAAGAACGGCGACAGATTTCCGGATGGATTGGCGTGAAATGCCACCCATTCTGGCATCAGTACCCCATTCGTCTACTTACGGATACGGCAAAATATTGTGAAGATAGCGGCCTGCCGCTTCTGGTTCATCTCGGCGGAAAAAAAGAGCGGGGTGATTTCAGGTATCTGCCAGATCAGTTTCCGGAATTGAAGATTATTTATGCCCATGCAGGAATCCCTTTTTACCGCGAGCTATGGGATGATATTAAAATAAGAAAAAATGTATGGATTGATCTTTCAAGTCCCTATCTGGATGAATATGTCAGAAATGAAGCACTGAAAACACTTGGTCCATCCAGGTGCATTTTCGGATCAGATGGCCCTTTTGGTTATGAGGATACAGATGGCGGGTATGACCATGGTGCGATCATTCGTGAAATTGATCGTTTCCCGATATCTACGAAGGAAAAGGCAAAAATTTTCAATGAGAATTTCCGTGAAATAATTCATAAGGAAGGATAAAAAATGGCGAAACATCGCGCTTGCCCCTGGTGGATGGGCTTTGTGCTGGCATCCCCTTTACGAAAGCTGATTCAGAATCCTGAAAAAATTCTGTCTCCCTATATAAAAAATGGGATGACCATGCTTGATATCGGTTGTGCCATGGGCTTTTTCAGTGTTGAAATGGCAAAAATGGGAGGCGACACCGGGAAAGTCATCTGTGTGGATATTCAGGACACGATGATATCGTATTTATTGAAAAGGGCGGAAAAATATGGTGTGAAAGACCGGTTAATACCCCATGTCTGTTCGGAAAAGGGGCTGGGGTTGACCGGTTACGACAACGCCATTGATTTTGCCCTGGCCTTTTACATGATTCATGAGATTGGTGATCCGGTCTCATTTATCCGTGAAATCTATCACGCTTTAAAAGAAGGCGGCAAGTTTCTGGTCGTCGAGCCTGCTTTTCATGTGACGGAAAAGGATTTTCAGGATACGGAAAAAATGCTCATGGAAACAGGCTTTCGTGTGCTGGATCGTCCTTCGGTGTATCGAAGCCGGAGCCTCTTGCTGGTAAAATAGAATATGGAGAAACATAAATGAAACTAATTATCGCCGGAAAAGGAGGCAGCGGGAAAAGCACGCTGTCCACACTGATTGCAAAAAAGCTCAGCAAAAAAGGGTTCAATATTCTTCTCATCGATACGGATGAGTCCAATATGGGGCTTTCCCGGATGATCGGCATGTCGCCGAATCCGGTGTTGATGGACGAACTGGGTGGCAAAAAAGGGTTCAAGCAGAAAATGAGTCCCCAGCCATTATCCCTTCAAGGGCCTGAACTTTTCAGTGAACCGGTCGCCATAGACGATATCCGGAAGGACTGGGTTTCGAAAAAGGACGGGATTACGCTTCTCTCCATCGGAAAAATCCACACATCCGGCGAGGGATGTGCCTGCCCCATGGGCGCATTGTCACGGCTGGTCCTTTCAAAACTCATTCTCAATGAAAACGATATCGCCATTATCGACACAACCGCAGGTATCGAGCATTTTGGCCGGGGCATCGATGAAAAATGCGATCACCTGCTTATCGTTGTGGACCCCACCCATGAATCCTTTGCCCTTGCAAGGAAAATTTCGATCATCTCTAAAGACGCCGGGCTGGATTATGCCATTATCCTTAATAAGGCTTCAAATGAGGTTCGGGATATCATGCTTGAGAACGTTGACAAGGACCGTGTCATCGGCGTAATCCCAAACGAATCACAGCTATTCCTATGCAACCTGAAGGGGGAGCCGTTGACAGAGGAGATAAACGCGGTGGAAGATGTGTGTGCGTATATTATAAACGCAGGGGGAAAGGGATAGTGGGTTCATTGGGTTTGTTGGGTTGCTTGAGTTTGTTGAGTTTATTGGGTTGAATGGTCAAATGGTTAAACAGTTTAAAAAATAAGATGTTAAATAATTTTACATGGGTATTGTGAAAACTTTGCATCATCGGTCATGAGATAAAGTTGATTTTCAAGCGCTTGTGCAATCAACATACGATCAAACGGATCTTTATGATGAAGCGGCAATTGGCCAAGTTTCATTGCGGCAACACCTGAAAAATTTAAAATTTCAAGCCCCATTTTCTGAGCCATATCAAGCGGGTCAAATGAAATATTTATTTTTCCGATTAACTGTTTGATCATCAGCTCAGCAATACTCATCGCACTTAAAAAAATTTCATTTGCCGGGGATTCCAGTTCCTGTCGCCTTTTCTCATTTAGCCTTTCGGGGTATGACAGCATCCATAAAAAAATATGTGTATCAACCAATATTTTCAAGAGTTGTCTCCATAAAACATCTTATTGATGTCTTCATCTTCATTCAAGAAATCATCCGGAATATCAATCTGCCCTGAAAGAAGGCCCAGTTTGCGTTTTTTTTGAGGTGAATGGACCACCAATTCAACAAGAGGCAGATTATTTTTGGCAATGATAACTTTTTCTCCGAGGCACACCATATCGATAAGTTTGGAAAGGTTTGTTTTTGCTTTTGATACGTTGATAATCATATTTACTCCTTTCAGTTGAATAGTAGGTCAACTTTAACCTATTTAAACCACATTGGTCAACTCTAATATCAGTCTAATCAGGGTAACCGCATTTAAAAGATTAAGTAAAATTATGAATTTGAGAGATTTGCTCGAACCCGTATATTGTCACAAACACGGAGAGGTTAAAGAATAGAGGTTGGGATGGTGAGAAGTTGAGAAGAGGGGAACGGCTTAAGGGGCAATCAATTTTATAGTGGGGAAATAGGTTCGGTATCTGGCTGTGTCCCTGGTGATCAGGTCAATGCCAAGAATTGCGGCCTGAGCACCTATATAGAAATCCGGAAGGGGAGATAGCTTTGCCCCTTTGTTTTTTCGATATTTTAGGAAAACCTTGCCTGCCAGGAACAAGGCTTCTTTTGACAGTTGCAACATTTCAAATCCACCATTTAAAACAGCAGTTTCCAAATCCTCTATACGTTCAAAGCCAATGGATATTTCTGTATAAACGACAGGATTGATATACAATGTTGAATGTTCGGCATACCTTTCCAGTGTCGATTCAGACCAGTCTGCCCATTTGGGGTCATCTAAAAAAATATCAAGAATGATATTCGAATCCACCAGAACACCTGTCATTTTTCTCCTCTTGTCAGGGCCATAATTTCGTCTGTTGTCATTTTCACTTGTGCAATGCCTCTTAAATTCCTGAATCTATGGCCTGAAATCTTCGCATCTTTTTTTTTGACCAGATAAATGCGGCCTTTATCTTCGATGAAATCTACTTCAGTTAAATGGGTAATCCCCAGCTTTTCACGTATGTTTTGTGGGATTGTCACTTGTCCTTTAATGGTTACTTTCATAATCTGACCTCCGGTAATAAGTATTACCGGTAATAGTATTACTGAAGTTTGGTCATGTCAATATTCGATTATTTTTATCAGTTGACAATTTCCGGAAATTTCTTCATTTTGAATGTTTGTTTTCGCGTTTGACATGGAAACAGAGTTTATATGGGAGAAACATTTTAATAATTTGACAACAAACGGTAATCAAATGCAACAGAGTACGATTCAAATCAGATGGCATGGCAGAGGCGGGCAGGGCGCGATCACCGCTGCCAAAATCGTCGCAAATGCCGCTTTTTTTTCCGGGTATAACGGGGCAGTCATGATACCCACCTTTGGAACGGAAAGGCGCGGTGCACCGGTTCTTACATCGCTTAAAATTTCCAAGGAAAAGATTTACGATCTTTCACCCATCGTCAATCCGGATATTGTCGTTGTTCTGGACTATCTTCTTTTGGAAGAAAAAGGCACGCTGGATGGGCTGAAAGAGGGGGGGATGATCATCGTGAATTCACCCAAGACACCAGAAGAATACAGCTATGGTCATATTACGGTTGCGACTGCAGATGTCACCTCCATTGCCGAAAGTGTGGGGTTGAAGCGGGGTATTGTGAACACCGGCATCATTGGCGCGTTTTCAAAGGCATCCGGTCTGATAGGTATCGATATTCTTTCAGAAAAAATAAAAGATGAATTCCGGGATATCAAGCCAGAAGAAAATGCGGAAGCCGCCCGGTTAACGTTTGCGAAGACAGTTGTTGGAGGAAAATAGATGGGACAGGACAATTTTGGGAAAATGAAATCCCACAGCGAACCCGGCCCCGGAGATGGCGGAAAAACCGGTTCCTGGCGGGTAAAACGGCCGATCATCGACTTGACGGTTTGTATCCCGGCCAAATCAGGAAAGGTGGCCTGTTTCGCCTGTTGGATGTATTGTCCGGATGGCGTGATCACACGTACGATTCCACCTGTAATTGATTACGAATATTGCAAGGGTTGCGAAATCTGCGCGGAGGAATGCCCCGTGAATGCTATAGAAATGGTCGAAGAAACCCAGTTTGCCGATAAGGAGGGGTGATTGTCATGCATGTGATTGAATCAGGAAATGTGGCAGCGGCAACCGGTGTCAAACTTGCGCGGACTCAGGTGATTGCCGCCTATCCCATTACACCCCAGACCCCGTTGACGGAAAAACTGTCCGAATTTGTCAGTAAAGGTCAAATGACCGCCCAGTATATTCCGGTTGAAAGTGAGCACAGTGCGCTTTCTGTCTGCATTGCAGCCTCCAGCACCGGATCGCGAACATTTACCGCCACAAGCGCCAATGGCCTGTTATACATGAGCGAACAGGTGCATTGGGCCTCAGGTGCCAGGCTGCCTATCGTCATGTGCGTGGTGAACCGGGGCGTCGGCGCACCGTGGACGGTATGGAATGATCATCAGGATTCGATTTCCCAGAGAGATACCGGCTGGATTCAGATGCATGCCTGCGATCATCAGCAGATTCTGGACACGGTTTTAAAAGCGTTCATGGTGGCCGAAAAAGTCAGCATCCCGGTGATGGTCTGTTATGACGGCTACCTCCTTTCCCATTCATATATGCCGTTTGAAATTCCGAAACAGGAAGACGTTGACCGTTTCCTGCCTTCGTTTTCAAGTGACTGCAAACTCGATCCGGAGCATCCGTTGAACCAGAATACCGTGACATTACCCGATGTGCGGCCGGACATCCATGGGAACATGTCGCCTGGATACATGGAAATCCGGCACAATCTTCAACAGGATTTGATCTGTTCCCTTGATGTGGTAAAAGAAGTGGAAGACCGGTTTAAAGGGATTTTCAACCGTGGCGGGTCACCCTTTATCGAGTCTTATCTTTGCGAGGATGCCGAATATGTTGCCGTATGCATGGGATCACTTTCCTATCAGCTGCGGGATGTGGTGGACCAATTAAGAAACGACGGTCAAAAAGTGGGCGTTGCAGGCGTCCGTTTATATAGGCCCTTTCCCAATCAGGCAGTGATAGATGCGTTTTCAGGAAAAAAAGGACTGGTGATTTTTGAAAAGGGTATAAGCTACGGCAATCAGGGCCCTCTTTTTACGGACATTACATCGGCCTTGTATCAAGTGGAAGAAAGACCGTTCGCGCATAATTATATTCTGGGGATTGGCGGGAGAGAAATCAAGACACAGGATCTTTTGGATACATTCAGGAAATCGATCCAGTCCGGACGAAAAAATGAAATCAAGACCGAATGGATTGGACTTAAATTATAGAAGGAATAAAGCTAGTGGCTACAACAATACTGAACCTACCGGATGATGAACTGATTCACCCCGGAAACCGGGCGTGCGCAGGATGCGGACTGAGTATTATCTATCGAATCGGCTTAAAGGCCATTGGAAGGGATACGATACTCGTGGTCCCGCCAAGCTGTTTAACCGTGATGCAGGGGTTATACCCCATTGCCGCCACCCAGCTTCCCTGTCTGAATGTGACATTTGCATCCACCGCAGCGGCTGCCACGGGCGTTGTGGCTGCGTTAAAAGCACAGGGCCGGGAAAACACAAAGGTCGTGGCCTGGGCCGGGGACGGCGGGACAAGTGATATCGGTATTCAGGCGCTTTCAGGTGCGTGTGAGCGGGGAGAGGATTTTCTCTACATCTGCTATGATAACGAAGCATACATGAACACAGGTGTGCAACGTTCGGGAACCACGCCGCAGGGTGTCTTGACCACCACCACGCCGGTTATCGGAAAGTTGCAGAAAAGTAAAAATGTGCCTGCGATCATGGCGGCCCATGGCCTTAATTACATTGCAACCGCATCCGCTTCATACCCTTTGGATCTTTACGATAAAATCAAAAAAGCCATGGGCATGCCCGGAACAAAATACATGCATGTGCATACACCGTGCCCCTCCGGATGGGGATTTGATCCGAGATATTCGGTGAAGATCGGAAAGCTTGCCGTTGAAACCGGTATCTTTGATCTGTATGAAATTGAAAATGGCGAGTTCCGGCTGACCGGGCCTTCAAAAAAACTGACCCCGTCAAAATTAAAACCGGTAACCGAGTACTTTGATACCCAGTCCCGCTTCAGGGCGCTCAAAGAAGACCAGATTGCTTCGATTCAGGCGGGGATTCATGAAAAGTGGGACAATTACTAGAGACTTGAAACTGGATAATAGAAACTTGATTTAGAAATGAAAAAATACTGAGCAAATCAAGTTTTCAGTTTCAAGTCTCTGGTTTCTTATTCGTAGATCACCGCCAGAATTTTGGCTGTTCCCTTTTGGGCAGCCACCAGGTGCGGCGTGGTGGAAAGATAGTAGATGCTGTCACCCGGCTTCAATTCAAATTCATCGTCACCGATTTTTCCAATGACGCCGCCTTCCAGAACATAGATGAATTCTTCGCCGTCATGCACGGATATCTCTTTTTCAGGGTTTTCATTCAATTCAACGATAAGTGCTTCCATGTGTCTTCCCTTAACATCAGGGGCAAGACTGTGATAGGTGTAAATCTCTTTATTCCCTTTTTGAGAGGCCGCACGTATCGTTGATTTTTCTTCATTTTTCCGGGTGATTGAATAGAGCTTTTCACCGGTTCCGGAAACGATTCGGCTGAAGGCGCTGTCCAATGCCTTGGAAAGCTTTGCAACCGTACCTAAAGGGGGCTTGACATCTTCGGACTCAATGCTTGAGAGCAGATCCACACCAAATCCGGTCAGATTAGAAATATCGCCAAGGGAAAGCCCTTTTGATTCTCTGATGGTTTTTATGCGCGAGCCAATGGCCTCTATTTTTTTGGGTAAAGAAACAGTAATTTCACCAGTAAGATCTTCAAAATAATCCACACTGTGATGGGAATTTTTATGGGTCTGCATGGGGGCTTTTCTCCTTTTTCGGGTAATGACAGGGTTGACGTCGAAAATATTTGGCTTCCGGTAAAAATAGAGCGAATTAAACGATTATGTCAATATTTTTTGATCTGTGGTTTTCTGTTCCATGGAAAACGCATATTTAAATATGACATAAAGACAATATAAAAATAACAGGGGGAAAAAGAGGGTTTGAACCAGAAAGATCACGATGAGATGAATCGTGTTCTCCGTGGCATTGGCCGCCGCCGCTTTGTATTGGTTGATTTTTTCTTTGAAATTGATGGTAGATACCGTATTCTCATAGAAATGTTTAACCTGGTCTGTAAGTGTCACGTCCCGTTCCTGTGTGGAAATGGATTCTTCGGTATCTTTGCTTATTTTCTGCAATGATTCTGTGGTTTCATCAAGTGCCATGGATGCTTTTTTGTACTCAGGTGATAAAAATTTGTCGTATGTCCATTCATTTAAAATAGCCATGACCGGAACTGAAAACCGGAGAAACAGACAGATAAACATGATTCGCGACATGCTTTTTTTAAGTTTCTGACAAAATGGATAAGACAGCCAGAGCGTCAACAGGTAGCTGGTGACCAGCAGCAGAACAAGGCCGGTCACCACAGGCCAGGCGCATATTTTTAATATCAGGTTTTGGATACCGATGGCGGTGCAACTCATCAGCATGATTGCAGAGAACTGTTCGATCAGATCATTTATGGGGTCTAAAATCTCTCCTGGCGCAAAGTTCAATCCTACGCCCATGGGTTGCAGGGATAATTCGGTCCCTTGCGCAACTGAAATGACACCATTTAACCCCCTTGCAATGCCGAATGCGATCAGTGCCCGTTTGAACAGTTTGCCCGTATAATCTTCGCTATAATGATCGACAAATCCTGTGACGGATATCATCATGGCAAAAACAAGAATGAGCGTGATTATCAGTTTGAAAACCGCATCTTTTTTCATGATAGAAATGACCTGAAATAGTTTATTGCCGTGGGGTTCTTGATTTTGGGGGTCCACATGAAATCCCCAAATCCGATCTGTGCCAGAACGTATTTGCCGAAGGCCACCTGACCGATGGCTGTGATGCCGGTTGCGATCTGACCGAATCCGAATATCAGTCCAATTGCCAGCTGGCCGATAGCCACACATCCGATTGTGGCCTGACCGAACCCAAACAAAAATCCCAGTCCAAGTTGGCCTACGGCAATCAATCCCAGCGATGCATGGCCGATGGCAAAGACACCGGTGGCCAATCTGCCAACAGCGATGATGCCTTTTGCGATAATCCGTCTTCCGGTTTCTGGATTTTTGCCGTTTGTGTAATGAATCAGAGGAAATCCCAAGATGGTTTTGCGGGACTTGAATTCTGAAAAATACATACCGGTAGGGTAAAGGTAACGCCGCCAAGTGCCAAAAGATGTTACTTCAATCTTAAATTCTGCGTTTTCCAGCAACACATTATTCATGATATTTGCCTCTATCTAAAGTATGTCCTTATGTTCGCTACATACGATAAATATAAATCGGATCATTGTGCAATGAATTTCCTGGCCGGAGAACTTTTTCAGGCACAAATCCGGGAAGCTCAAAATTGCATGAACCAATAACTGTTCCTGGTTTCAGTTCTGATTTCAGCTTTTTCGATACCTGTTTCATGACATCCGGGAAAAGATAACAGAAAATCACATCTGCATCCGAGAGCTTGTCCTTAAAGAAATTTTTAAAGAATATCCGGATATTTTTATGACCCAGAGAAAGGCATTTTGCTTTGAGAAACGCCAGGGGATTCACCTCATAACCAATACCCCTTACATTGTACAACCTGCACGCTTTTCTAAGAGCTCTGCCATCGCCACATCCGATATCGATGAACAGCTGGCCAGGTGCCATCTTCACCTCGTTTAAAAAGGACATTACTCTCACGTGTGATGTGGACACATAAAGTGCACCCGCTGTCACAGGAATGGAGACAGCAACAGAAAGGGCATAAACCATTTTTAAAATAAACAGGCATCCGGCGATGCTGAAAAATATCCATAATCCGGTTATCATTTAGCGTCCTGGTTGATTGGTCAAATAGTCAAGTGGTTAAATGGTTGAATAGTTAAATGGTTGCATTCCTTTCATTATTTGACTCATTTTCCATTTAACTATTCAACCATTTAACTGTTTAACCAAACACTACCATGAAATTAAAAATTGATCATGCAGATATTTTTCTATACTATTAAAAAATTCGTGAAACGCTACTGAGAGAGCGTCTGATTTAAAAGCGAAACCAACTACACCCCGAGGAAGGATATTCATATGGGACTTCTTGAAAAGAAAAAAAGCGATCGCATTCATACCCGTGCCATATCACTTGCCACTTATGAAGCAGAAAATAACTGTGTGATTGTAGAAGGCATTTTAAGAGACAACCGGCTTATCGATGTTTACCTTTTAACAGGAGAGCCCCGACAGCCGGGTGTGATTCACCATATGGTTGTGAGAATACTTGTGGGGCCGCCTGGACTTACCATACAGGATATCGAAGTGGAAATGCCGGTGACCCCTCGTGAACATTGTGTTGAAACCATAAGAGGCTATGACCGGATGAAAGGCATAGCCATTCAGACAGGCTTTACCGCCAAAGTCAAGGAAATGATGGGGGGGAGAAACGGATGCGCACATCTCACCACCCTGTTAATTGCCATGGGACCCGAAGCTGTTCAAGGGTATTATGCCCATTATGCAAAAAATCCGCCTGACACCATAGATAACAAGTTAAAATTCGTATTGGCAAACCACCTGAAAAATACCTGTCATGTATGGCGGGAAGATGGGCCGTATTATCAGACGATGGTCGAGGCTATCAATCCATAAACTGACATCCGGCATGGACTATGCTAAAAAAGATATTAAGACCAACGTCTTTCAAAATCGGCTGCCTGATCATTATTCTGTCTGTTTTATTATTTCAGACGTTTGGTCAGAATAAACCGGCATTGCTTGTCTCTCTGGACAATCAGATCACAGATGCCATGTTCAGGTGGCGGGGGCCTGTCCCGACAACAGGCCAGGTGGTGATTGTCGATATTGATGAAAAAAGTCTCAAGGAATTTGGCCAGTGGCCATGGCCCAGGGATATCGTGGCTCTGCTGGTAACATCCATCCATGAAAGCGGTGTAAAGGTTCTGGGGTTTGATATTGTTTTTGCAGAAAAAGATCGAACATCTCCCATCGCCTATATCTCCAGGCTCGGTTCTGTGCTCAAATGTCCCTTATCTGAAGAAGATCTTGCCGCCCTGGAAGATAAGGATGCGTTAAATCATGACATCATATTGGGAAATGCTGTGGCGGCACACCCGACAGTATTGGGCTATGTATTTCAGCAAAAAACAGATACATTAAAAACCCGGTCAGAAAAACCGTTTCCATCTGCCAATATCAGAATTGACCCGCCGGAATACAGCTATGAGAATATTGCCCTGATGAAGGCGTTTCGGGCGATTGTCAATGTGGAAGATGTGGCCCAGGCTGAAACCGAAGGGTTTTTTAACGTGTTTCCGGATCAGTCAGGCACCGTAAGAAAAGTCCCCCTTTTTATGGAACTGGATGGCCTTGCCTATCCCTCGCTGGCTTTGGAAATGCTTCGTCTGGGACTTCAGGAAGACACGGTGACCATTCATTTGTCCAAACAGGAGAAAACCTTCAAACAGGATATTATAGGTGTTTCATTTGCCAACCGGTTCATACCCACCGACGCAACATGCCAGGTGACCGTTAATTACAGGGGCACTGTCTTTTCTTTTCCGTATGTATCTGCGCTTGATGTGATTCAGGGAAAAAACAGGGCGGCTCTCAAAGACAAATATGTCATTATCGGCACATCTGCAGCCGGTCTTCTCGATTTAAGGGCAACCCCGTTTTCGAGTAAGTTCACAGGGGTCGAAATCCATGCGAACGTGATTGACAACATTCTGGCAGGCGATCTGTTTCTCTATGACATATTTACGGAAAATGCCATTACACTCACCATTATTATCGTTTTTGGCCTGATTCTCTCTTTTGTATTGTCATTTTGCGGCCCGGTTTATGGGGGCATAGGCGGCCTCCTGACCCTTATTACGTTAACCGTTGGGAATTATTATCTGTTTTTTTTGAGAAATGAGATCATCGGGGTGGCTTATCCTTTTGTTTCCTTTCTTCTGATTTTTATCATATTAAGTCTCTTTAACTATTTTTTTGAAGGCAGGGAAAAACATTTTATACATAAGGCCTTTGGCCATTATGTCTCCCCCCATGTGGTCAATGCCCTTGTCAAGCGTCCGGACAAGCTGTCATTAAAGGGCGAGCAGAAAGAGCTAACGATCTTTTTTTCAGATATCCGGGATTTTACGACAATATCGGAAAGCATGAACTCCCATCAGCTGGGTATCCTTTTAAACGAATATCTTACAGCCATGAGTACCATTGTCATGGAATATGAAGGGATGGTGGACAAGTTCATCGGCGATGCGATTATGGCGATCTGGGGAGCACCACTGGATGATGAAAATCATGCCCGGAATGCGGCCCGAGCCTCTTTGAAAATGATGGAAACATTAACAAAACTCCAGGTGCATTGGGAATCACAGGGATTTCCCAAAATTGATATCGGTATCGGCGTGAATACCGGGATGGTCAGTGTGGGGAATTTTGGGAGTCATGCGAGGTTCGACTATACGGTGATCGGTGATAATGTCAACCTTGCCTCCAGGCTTGAGGGCCTGAACAAAATGTATGGCACGAAAATTATCATTTCAGAATTCACAAAGATGGCTATAGGCGATTCTTTTAGCTGCAGACTGATTGATTTAGTGAAAGTAAAGGGCAAAAAGGAATCAACAAAAATATTTGAACTGGTTTGCGAAGGAAGTCCTGATCCTGAAAAGAAAAAAGAAATTGTCATGTTTGAAGAGGCCTTGAGCGATTATCACTCAAGAAAATTTAAAGACGCCTATAACAAACTTGAAACGTTGAACCACATGTATGCCAGGACACTTTACACCGGGTATTTAGACCGGATCGATCAATATTTCGAGAATCCGCCACCTGAAGACTGGGATGGTGCGTTTGTTTTTAAGCGCAAATAATGACTCGATAGTGCAAAGACGGTTGAATGGTAAAAAAGAGATTGCATCATCCACGTAAAAGGTATTAAGGTGGCGCTTTGAGTTTCAATCCAGAATAATTTAAAGCAGACATGCATAAGAAACCATTGATAAAAACGTTCGTCGTCAATCCGTGTGCATTCATTATGACTATGTACAATTTTTCGTTTATTATGATCAATGATGCATAAGCGTTGGAGAAGATATATCTCATGACCGGCAAAGAAACCTCAGGCGATCTGAAAAACAGGATACTTGAGCTTGAACAGGAAAATGACGCCCTCAGGCAATCTGAAAAAAAATACAGAGATTTAATCGAAAATATTCCGGATGCGGTGTATTCTCTTGATGCCATGAGCCGTGTCAGCTCCATAAACATTCCTGCTGCGGGCTTCTACGGGTATACACCCGAGGACCTTATGGGACATGACTTCTCAACATTCATTCATCCGGATGACCAGGAAAAGGTGGTAAACTCTTTTATCGAGGCCATAGAAAGCCTTCGGCAATGGACAACGGGTTTGAGATTCCGGGTGATTGCAAAAGATGGTTCCTGTCATTGGGTTGAGCTTAACTCCCATATGCATTTTGATGAAAATGGCAATTATCACAATGAGGAAGGGGTTTTAAGAAATATTGATGAAAGGGTTATGACCGAACAGGCACTGATTGAAATACGGAGTCAGCTTGAAAAACGGGTTGAAGAAAGAACCGCAGAGCTTAAAGAGGCCAATAAAAAATTATTAAGAGAGAATGAGGACCGAAAGCGGGTTGAAAAAGAATTGCGTGAAAGCGAGAAACGATTTCGGGAACTTGCGGATTTCCTGCCGCAACCGGTCTATGAAATGGATACCTGGGGAAAGCTCAAGTACATGAGCAATATCGGCTATGAAATGACAGGCTACTCAAAAGATGAGCTGAAAAAAATCGGCCATTTGGCTGATATTTTCCATCCGGATGAGCGTGAACGTTTCTATTACAATATGCAAATGCTGTTTTCCGGGAAAAAAATACCGGCAAATGAATACACGCTCATTTCAAAAGATGGGTCATTTATACCTTTAATTCTTCACGCAGCACCA
>JAHIVH010000067.1 GCA_018816735.1 Pseudomonadota bacterium
AAGTATTCACCCCAATTCAAAATTTCATCAATTAACATTCGATTTTATCTGTTGCCAGTGTCATCTGGAAATTATTTTCAGGAGCTTTGCCTGAAAGTACGGCAAGTAATTCAATATTTACAAAATATCTATTCCATAATGTATTATTAGTCTGCCACTTATTTCTTATTTTTACCGTCGGCAGTTTGGGGGTCTGACATTAAAGAAAGGGCGGCTGGTTATCTCTTAAGTCAAAGCATCGTATGGGCTGTTTCAATTGTTTTGTCGTAGTGCTTGATATCGATTGAACCAAAAGAAACAGGATTTTTGCTGCGGTTCGGGAAGATGAAAAATTGAAAATTGACTATATGCCCCTTGTTAGAAAGCGCTTGACAAGCTGTTTTTCTGTTAATATATATTCCTAAAATGTTATATAGTGATTTATGCTAAGGATTCATTATGAAAGAATTTATTAAAGTCATGAAGGCAGTTTCTGATCCCGTACGCGTCAAAATATTAAAGATGCTTCAGAAAAAAGTGATGTGTGTTTGTGAAATCCAGGTGGCACTAAGTACATCCCAGCCAAATGCAAGCAAACATTTAAAATTACTGGAAGACGCAGGATTGATCAGTTACAACAAGGATGGGCTGTGGGTCAACTATTCGCTCACAAATGGGGCACAAAATCCATATGCAGCCAATATTCTGGGAAATTTAAAATACTGGTTAGAAGATGATCAAGAAATAAGCCAACTGATTGAACGGCTGCCAGGAATCAATAGAGAAGAGATCCGTGGGAAATAATTTTTTTGGTCTTTTCATATTACTATATTTCGATATATGGAGAGCAGGCGTCCGTTTTTTAGATATTTCGGTACACAGGCAAAAAAATTCTGGCCTATTCGGTGGCGTCGGTTTCGGAAACCATACTTGCTTATGTGTTCATGCACGGTCTGGCCCCTTTTTTCTGGTATTTATACCCGCGAGGGGGGAAAAGAAATGGATGACTATGGAAGATATCATTAAAATTAAAGTGGATAATCACAGAATAGTTATTATAGGACTGAAGCAGATATTTCAGGAGATGGCTGCTATATACCAATCCATGACTGATGATGAAATAAAAATGACACTGCTGGAGCGCCTGAGTTAAAAAAATTATATCAATGATCGTGTGAAATCGGCCTATGAGAAAGCATTCTTCAGGGAGTTATAGGTAACCCAATTGATACCGAAAGTGAAGAAACAGAAATTGCGATTATAGGTGAGGGATGTTCGAGATGTAACCAATTGGAACAGAATGTCATTAATATCGTGGCTGAGATGAATATCCGTTCGGATATCGAACATGTGAGAGACATCAGGGAAATAGTTAAATATGGTGTGATCGGCTCCGGTACTTATGATTAATGGCAGTGTCAAAGTCAAAGCGGTGGGAAACGTCCCCGCCCAAACAGAAAATAATGGGTTGGCTCGCTATGGTGCATCCTGATTAAAAAACAGAAGAATATAATTCTAAAAAGGAAGATGTAAAATTCTGGTTTGGCAAATAGAAAGATGATCTGGTAATTTATTGATAAAAAAAAAGGAGGTGTCATGACCACAGACTGCTGTGTCCCAGGAAGTAATATCATGATTTTGTCCTGTTCCGGCGGTTCAAACGTCGGCCAGCTTTCCAATCAGGCTGCGATTCAATTGACCCGTGAAGGTTTTGGTAGAATGTTTTGTCTGGCAGGAATCGGTGGCCATCTCAGTGGATTTGTCCAGTCTGCAAAAGATATCGATATAATGGTAGTCATAGACGGATGTCAGGTAGGGTGCGCCAAAGCAATTCTTGAACAGGCAGAAGTGCCTTTTAAAAATTATGTCGTTATCACTGAACTGGGGATTGATAAAAATAAAGATTTCAGTCTGAAAGCAGAAGATATCTCCAAAGTCAAAAACGCAGTTGCTGAATCCTGCAATGGTAAAATATCCCTGGCATATAGCCAGAAAAACAATTCCCCAACTTGCTGCGGTTAACTCTCATGAGAAAAATCAAATACACGATCATCATTACCTTATGTTTTGGAGTCGCTCTCTTTCCCTGTTTCTGTAAAGCCGAGGAAGCGCTACCAGATATAGTCATTCTTTATACAGGTGATGGGCTTGGAAACATTGAACCTATTGGGTGCTGTTCAAAAATGGGTGGTATGGCCAGACGTGCGACCCGGATACATCAGTTGCGGCAATTCTATAAGCAAGTATTGCTTTTGGATGCAGGTGACTGCATCGCAAAAAAAGCCAACGGTCCATATGTATCCATTCAGATGGCGCACATTTACAATGCCTTTACTATTATGCAATATGATGCATTGAATATTGCCGATGGAGAGGTCGCCTTGATGAGTGAATTCCAAAGGATTTTCCTGTCAGATTCGGCAATACCGGTTATCAGTGCAAATATTATGGACACACAACAAGATAAGTCCATTTGGCCGCCTTATATCATTAAAAAAATAGGGGGTGTAAGGGTTGCGATTATTGGGGTTGTTGCTCAGAGACTCTTCGAAAGTCAACTGCCCGAGAATTTGTCTTTATCAGAACCGATAACCGTTTTAAAAGATCAGCTTCCGGATATCAGAAAGAAATCGGATGTTGTGATTCTGCTGTCTCATCTTGGCTGGGAGGCAAGCCGTCAAATTGTGAAAGACATTCCTGATATTGACATTTCAATTGTGGGGCATGATTACACCTATCCTCACTTTGAGCCTGAAACTGTCGGAAATACCCTCATGGTCAAGAATACCAACGGCGGCGGTACCCTGGGCGTGATCAAAATCTGGATGGATAAAAAGAAAAACATCAACCGTCGGGAAAGCGCATTTGAAATACTTTCATTCAGCATGCAGCCTATGGCTGAATATACCGAAATCGAGTCAAAATATAAAGAAGATATAACGGCTGTAAAAAAACAGGAAGAGGAGGAAAAAGTTAAAGAAGAAATGAATACATACCTCAAACTCTCGCCGGAGCAGTTTATTGAACAAATGAAAAAAGAAAACCGTTTGCTGATCAATCAAGAATAACTATGAATATGGGCAATATGATTTTTTACAATCAAGAAAAGGAGACTTTGTATAAAATGAAGGAAAAAATTTGTTATGTATTGGCTATCACTTCCTTTTTTTTTCAACTTGTAGGACTGCCCAATAGTATTGCAGGCAGTTTTGACAATGTGCCGGTAAAAGGTTCGATCACAATGATCGATTTGGGGGCAAAAAAATGTATTCCATGCAAGATGATGGCCCCTATCATTGAAAAACTTGAGAAGATATATGCTGGGAAAGCCTCAATCGTTTTCATCGATGTATGGGAAAACAGGGACCAAGCACAACGGTTTCAGATCAGTGCAATACCTACTCAGGTTTTTTTTGATAAAGACGGTAAAGAAGTCTACCGGCATGTTGGTTATATGGGCGAAGTGGATATAGTCGCCCAGTTAATCAAAATGGGAGTGGATCAGTCGCCAGATAATAGTGACAAATCATAAATTGATAATAAAAACCATGAAATCATCTGTCAGAAGATATCAATAGGAGAAGCCCATGCATGTAGAGAAATATTTTAAAGGTTTTATATGGCTTTTGTTTTTTTTGTTAATGACGCCTTTTGTAAGTCTTGCAGAAAAAGTCAAACCTTTAAATCCCGATTGTGACGTTTGCCCGGTGGTTATCTCATATGAAGGTGATGAAGCAAAAAGCATTTTAGGACCAGATGTAATGAATCAGATAAGAAGACTGGAAAAAATCGAACAAAAAACGATAAAAATAGATTTGGATGGCATAAAGAAAGTGGGTTCTGAAAAAGATGCAGATGAGGAGTATGAGTTAATTGTAAATGTCAATAGAAATAGTATTGCGATTAATTCCATCCAGGATTCTTCGACAATCAAAATCAAGACGGATTATAACAATTTAGCCATGAACGCCTGGAATATTGATAAATGGAATCCGGAAATTCAATTATTACCATCCATGGGACTGCATAAAACAGACGATATTGAATTAGCTTGGGGCAATATGAAAGCCAGTCGGATGTATGGGTACGTAAATAACAGCATAGATCACAGAGAATGGAACAATAAAATGAAAAAATTTATCATAAACGTCTTAGAACTGCTCACTATCAGTAATTGAAATTTTTTTTATGTGAAGAAGTCATAATTGCAACATCTTAAGGAGACCATCGTGTTGGATCAATTTTTTATTACCATTAACCAATGGATTGCAGGCGGGGAAACCATAGCTGCCGTCGGATGTTTTATATGGGGCATGGTCAGTGTTCTTTTAAGCCCTTGCCACATGGCATCCATTCCGCTGATCGTGGCGTACGTGGGCGGTCAGGAAACAACACTCAATCCGAAACAGGCGAGCGGATATTCCATTGCCTTTACCATAGGTTTGTTCATTACGATCGCTCTCATCGGCATCATTTGTGCGCTGCTGGGGCGTATGTTGGGTGATGTGGGCAATTACTGGCAAATACTGATTGGTGCTATCCTGATATGGGTGGCGCTTGGGATGCTGGGTGTTGAAAAATGTTCCATGTCCGGTAGTCTTTTATACCGTTTGAATTTTAGAGGAGTCTTTGGCGCATTTGTCTTGGGATTGGCTTATGGTGTTCTCTCAGGTTCCTGCACATTTGGTTTTATTGCCCCGATCCTTGCAATTATAACCGTTCAGCAAAAGATCGTCACCGGAATACTCTTTATTATCCTTTTCGCTGTTGGTCATTGTTTGCCAATTGTGGTTGCGGGGAGTTCAACGGCAATGGTTCGCAAATTGATGGAAAACAGCGCTTGGCAAGGGGCTGGGGGATGGTTTCGAAAAGGGGCCGGCGTTCTCATTTGCCTGTTGGGAATTTATTTTATCTTAAATCCGTTTGTCAGTTCGGTTAAAGCATGATGACCATGTGAGGCGAGATATGCAATTATTATGGAATACCACTTGGACATTTTCAACTCAAAAAGAAATAGAAGACAACGGTGTCCGGGAATTCGTCACAGATAAGCCTCCAGCCGTTGCACAAAGAGCGGTATAATCAAGCGTAAAGGCTTTTGAGAATAAAAATGATTTCGAACCACTCTTATAAATTGTGAAGAAATACGACTTATGGTGCGGCCAAGAATAATCAGAGGATGAATGAAACGTCCTTGAGCCTCTGCTTTAGCCGCACGTTTTTTGAGGTGATAGACATACTTCTTTTCTGCTTTTTTGTCGCAGCACCCTTGTTCTAATTGAACCACTTCTGATAGAAAAAAGAAATAGGGGACATACAAATAATTAGAAATTCCCCTTGACACTACAATTCTCCTATGCCATCTTTTGTGAAAGTCTCAGCATAAATGTTAACAAGTTACTGAAAGATGATAAGCCATAGGAGGACACCATGCCCCGATACGCAAGGATGGTCATCCCCGAGGAAAAGACCTGTTATCATGTGATGACCCGGACAGCCCTTGACGGTAATC
>JAHIVH010000068.1 GCA_018816735.1 Pseudomonadota bacterium
GGGTTTTCCTGTAAGCTTCCACTTTTTAACCTGTAAACTTCCACCTTTGCAAAGAGGCCATATCAATTTATTAAGTAATATAAATTGTTTACATTTAAACTCTTTTTGATTTTTCCATAATCCCGTAAAGCTCCACCTTTAATATCAAAAAATTTTATCATACCCTGTAAATTTCCACTTTTTAAAAAGGAAAATCGTAGTTAACATTATAAATTAAGCATATTACATATAGCATATATTAAATTTTCCGTAAAATCCTGTAAAGCTCCTCTCTTTATCCTGTAAACTTATCCTTTATATCCTGCTATATTCCTCTTATCATCCTGTAGCTTTCCACATTTTAACCTGTAACCCTCCACTTTAGCCAAAATATTTTATTAAATTTTATATAGTTACAGAGCCTAAACATATTAAACATTATTAAACGTTATAAACAACAACACAAATCCTGTTGTTGTTTTAAAAATATATTTATTTATTGTTTTTCAAATTGCTTTAGGTAGTCGCAAAACTCAAAAATATTCGACTTTTCATTTATGGCAGTTTCAGCTTTAAACCCAAGTTTTGTTAGTTCTTCATACAAGGTCATAAACACTAATAGAATTTTCTGCTAATATTATTTGACATTTTCTCATTCTTTATTTTTTTTTACCCATTTAGTGAATTCTTTAAATAAATTTTGGGCTTTTTTGGATTTTGAGTAATATATTAAATATGAAATAATGTCATCACAGTTATTTTTTATAAAATTTAGCGCCGGAATAAGGGTTGTTTCGATCAAATCATTTATATTGATATTCTCAACATGTTTAATACCTGGACCAAAAATATCATGTACCCATTTTATAATTTTGAAGTTGTTTTGGTCGGTTTCTATTTGTGATAATAATTCTTCAGATCTAATTTTCTCTTTTTTTAATTTTTTCTCAAGATTCAAAATAAATGCTTGTAATTCATTCCGTTCTTTGTCTGATAGGTCATTTTTGTGAACATTGTTAGTAGTGTCTATAAATTTAACACCCTTCCCAGTAAATAGCCAGGTGGGTGACACTCCTGATATTTCGCACACACGGATTACATATTCAATAGAAGGGAAATTTCCTTTTTTCCATCCCCATACCAAACTATAAGGTGCTTCTAAGGCTTTTGCCCAAAAAGAGGGATCTTGTGTAGCTATTATTGCACAAAATCGTTCATGGAACCCCTGATGAGTTTCTTTAAATTTATTTTTATCCATATCTCAAATTTAGCTTTACAAAACAAAAAAAATGGGGTAATTCGATTGACCAAATTCAATAATTTGGTTTCGACCAATCGAAATATATATTAATAATCAAATATTAAATTATAATTTACTGTACTTTATAAATATAATAATTGAAAAAAAGGCTGTTAACCTACACTCGCTAAAGTCTCAGTTAACAGCCTATGGTGGGGATTAGGTTAGTAACCCTCAAGGCATAACTAACCTAATCTCTCCAAAATATCAACTATTTTTCAAAATCGAAGGGGGTGATCTAATTTGCCGCCCCAAGGCAAGATAACCACCACAGACATTTTTAAAGGGGCGTATTTTTTATGTTGCGGATGTGATTTGGACAGCATTGCTTTCAACAGAACCGTTAGAAATGTTCAGATCGCAGAGTTCTGGATCAAAGGGGCTGACATCGAGGTGTTAGACCGTGATTATCGAAGCGGGAAGGCCCGAATAAATCCCTTGCAGTTCAGGGAAGCGTTAAATCATCTGCGCGATTTATTGTTCAAGGCGAAAGACGAGAGAAAAAGGCGAGAGTCAGAATAAATTTAAAAATCCTTTCTTGAAGATTTTTCTCTCAAATAACTTTCAAAACTAAAATTGGTGAAAAATGCATAGAACCATAACCATCCTGTTATTTATATTAACCTTATTTTCCGGATGCGCGACAACGCATAAGGAGAACGCTCAAAGGCCATGCAGGAATTTAAATTCGTCAGAAACCACGATAGAAATACAAGGCCGGTCCCAAGAATTCACAACATTCGCAAGCGTTTTAAAACGCGACAACGTAATAAAACCGCTATCGCGAGAATTAAACAAAAGTAAGTACGTGATTATCAACCAGTAAAAGGAGAGATTTTAAAATGAAATCCAAATACACCACAAAAGATTACCTAAAACTCTGCATCGCCATGATGGTCCTTTCTCTTGTCATGGCCATCCCTCAATCCGTATTTGCCATGACCGCACCCGCAGCCGGAAGCTTTGGCTATGATGTCTACGATATCGTTGTAAACAACATGAGTAAAGGTGCAATCGGTTTCGGCGTAGGCGTAGTCGGCGTTGTATCCGCAGGCCTCCTTGCATGGAAACAGCAGTTCCCCGCCATGCTGGGAACACTCGCCGCAACCGGCGGCCTTGTAAAGGCTGATGCGATTATAGGCACTTTCGGTGCGTTGATCTGATGGCCGACAAGGTTCCGCAATACCTCTCTTCACCGCTTCAAATCTATATTTTTGAAGCGGATGAAGTGGGGATTATCGCAGGTATCCTGGGGTGGGCCATGATCTTTGGCGGATGGATGTCCTGGATCTCTTTGGTCGTTGTCCCTCTGGTTTACCGGAAGGCCAAACTGAAATACCCCAAAGGATTTATCAAACACTTGAGTTATTACGTCGGCGTTAAGGATATGAATCCATACCCAGGGCCATATGAGAAGGAGTTTCAGGAATAGATTATGAATTTGAAAATCTACACAAAACAGACCTCCAACCTGTTTGCTGAAAACAGATTGTTAAAATTTGTTGTCGTGGTTCTAACGATAGGCGTTATCTGGAGTATGGCTTCAGCGAATCGTGCGCTCAAATACCAGCGCACGATCATCCTTCCGCCAAAGGTCGACCACCGGATCGAGATCACCGGTAATGCCGTGAACGACGATTATCTGAAGATGTACACCCGTTATATACTGGATCTGCTGTTAAATTATACACCCAAAACCATCCAGTTCAACTTTAACGATCTTCTGGCACTGGCAAGTCCCGAACTATACCCGGAGTTGCAGGCGAACCTTCTTAAAATATCAGATAATGTGGAAAAGCTCCGGATCACGAGCGTCTTTTTCCCGAGTAACATCATCATTGATCAGGAAAAAAACAGCATCACGGTTAAGGGCCGCAGAAAACAGTTTTCGCACATTGCCAAAATTGAAGAAAGCGATCGCAATTATTATCTTCGCTACGAGATCAACAACGGCAGGTTTAATTTATCCAATATTCAGGAGCAGGAAATCATCGATGAGAATACAAATGAGAATCCTTAGTGCATATTTTTTATTATGCATCATTATGCTTTCGGGAACGGCCAATGCCGGTGAATACGCTATCCTGTTTCATCGGGCAAAGACCGACAGGGACGCAAAAGACTATATCAGCCGCATGAACCCGATATTTGCCGCAGCCACACGTGTGATTGAGCAAACTAACCGGTTTCTGGTTATTTATGGCGATCTCTCTACCAAAGAAGAGGCCGATCAGGTGTACCGGTCGTTTGTGAATGACAAGAATTTCAACTGGGTGGAAGTGATTCATGTGAGCGACAAAGGAGCGGAAAAGGCATCCACGCATCCGGAAGCGCCATCTTTTGACAAATTATCCAATACCATCCTCTCCGCCCTCCCAGAATCCGTGACCAACGTCGATATCAGTAACCTCTATATCAACCGGATCATTGCACCTTCTTCCAAGAAAATCAAAGATATCATTATCGAAAAAGACTCCGGCGTCCAGGTGCAGATCGAGGGCAAAAACGCCTTTATCACATTTTTAAAGAAACAGAATCCCGTGACCAAAGAGGTGCTGTATCAGGTGACACCGGTAAGTATTTACGCGGTCATAGAACCGGATATCGTATACACAATCATCGCCACGCCAAAATCGATAGACTCTCAAATCATTGAACTGAAATATGATCAGGACCATATAAAAAAGAATCTGGCTTACTTTAACGGGCTCCCTCTGGAGAAAAAGATTCTTAAAATGATCAAATCCGCCATTACAGACAAGATGCCAGATAGTTTTACCCGGAAAAGGGTCGGCCAGACCCTTCCGATTTTCAAGGATCTGGACATTTATCATGCAAAAGACGTGATTGCGGAAGGGGAGGGGCTTATCCTGAAAGAGTTCGTGCTGGCCTTAAGGAAAAATCCGGAGCATCCGGAGATCAGACTCACGGAAAAACAATTCATGATCCCGGAGCTTTCAACCAAACCCTTAGGCATCACCCTGGAGAACTTCATATTAAACGACCAACTGACCAAAACGCGTCTCTTCATCGTGGAGAGAAAGGATAATATATGACACCACCCAAATTCTGGAACGGGCTTACCTCAAAACAAAAACAAAACAGCATTCTGGGATTGATCGTCCTTGGTATTGTTATCCTTTCCTCTATTGCCTATCAATTCTCTGACGATAGCAAACCCCAGATAGAGGCGCAGAAAAAAATACCCAAAAAAGATATCGCCCTTGAAGGGGATCAACTGGAGAAAGGCCTTTACCTTCAGACAGAACTAAAACTCCAGCAACAACGGGAGGTCATGCAGGATGAACTGAAACAGATGCGGGAAGATTTTGATAATTTCAAAAAAGGGTTTTCAACCCAGCTGGACCCGCTTAAATCCGATATCGATCAGATCAAGAATAAAAAGGAACCCCTTCCATTGCCACGGATTGAAGTCCCCATCCCGGTTAAAGAGGCTCTTTTGACTGAAAAAGAAGTTCCCCCTCCGCCACCGGGTTTAGGCCAGAAATTAACCTATGACGGGCCGCCACCCCCACCGCCTTTAGAGGCCAAGGAAGCGGTCATCATGGGGGGAATCGATGTGATCCGAAACAGTACACTGGCTCAAACGAGCACGGAAAAAAAAAACCAGAAAAACGTGTATCTTCCCCCGTCTTTTATGCGGGCAACATTACTGACAGGCGTAGCTGCCCCATGTACTACGGCGGGGACAAATCATCCAACGCCCATGTTGTTCAAGATAAATAATCTGGCGATTTTGCCGAACAGTGTGAGGGCAGACCTTAAAGGGTGTTTCGTTGTGGCCGAAGGCACCGGCGATCTGGCCACAGAGCGCGTCAAAACCCGGTTACTCACGCTTTCTTGTGTCACCAAAGGGGGGGAATCGATCATCGATCAGGATCTCAAAGGGTTTGTGGTGGACGCGGACGGGCAGGTGGATCTCAAGGGAAGACCGGTTGCAAAGATGGGTATGCATCTTGCCCGTGTAGGGCTTGCCGGTCTTTTAGGCGGAATGGCCGAAGGTATTGAGGAGAGCGCGTTTACGTCCCAGTTTTCCGGAACAACAGGCATCACAGAAAAAAACCTGAAAGACGACACGGAAAGTATCGTCAAACTGGGTATTGGCCGGGGAGTCGCTGATACTGCCAAGGAACTACGAGGCTTTTACCTTCAATTGGCCCAGCAGACCATGCCGGTCATCGAGGTCGGCCCTACCAAGCGGGTCCACCTGGTGGTAAGCGACGGCACCGAACTCAAGATCATCGATAACGATAACGCCAAGGACGATGAGGAAGAAATATGATGAATCAAAAACTGTTATGGATAGTCTGCCTGACCCTTTATGTGACCGGTTGCGGCAAGGTTTTTAATCCCTATCACAGTGAATACATGTGTCCGGATGTGTATAAAGGGAAATGCGCGACCATGGACGAGGCTTATGAAGAGAGTTTTGAAGATAACGAGCTGGTCCTTGAACGGCAGGATTGCAAGGATTGTGACAAACAAACCCAGAAAAATAAAAGGGAACAGCCTTCAGAAAATAAAACCTACACATACAAGGATAAGCTCTTTACCGAAATAGCCGCCATTATTGACGAGCCCGAGACCCCTGTTTTGGTGCCGCCTAAGGTATCAAGGGTATTGATCATCAGTTATACCGACGACGATGAAGAAACCTTTTTCGGGTATCGGCATGTGTACTTCATCACCGACAAACCCCGGTTCACCTATGAACCCAATATGGAGGCCTTCTGATGGGATTAATTTCCAACATCCTCTATGGGAATAACGGCGGGCTCATGAAGTCCGCGTTACGGAAGCTTACCACGAGGGATCAGTATTCCAATTACCTCCCGTATGTGGCCTATGGGGAGGAGGAAAGGCTTTACGTGAACACCGACGAAACCGTAGGGTTCATCTGGGAATGCACCCCTCTGGTCTATGCCGGGGAGCAGACCTATGCAAACCTATCAGGTCTATTTTCGACCGGTATCCCTGAAGGGAGCATCCTGCAGTTTATGTTATACGCAGATCCCCATATCGATTTTATCCTGGACGCTTATCAAAAGAACAAGGTCAGGAAAAACGATCTGGTGGATAAAGTCACCCAAAGCATCGTTGACATGTATAAAGAGGGTACACGAGGCATCGACAATCTGCAGGGGATTCCTGCGAGAAACTTCCGGTTGTTTGTCTCCTTAAAGATCCCACAGAATATAGAGATCAGTGCCAAGGAACTCTACGATATTAGGGATATTGTTCAGGAGATATTAAAAGGGGCAGACCTAAGCCCCGAACCCGTACCCCCAGAAACGCTCATAAACCTCCTGATGAAGCTCTTTAACGAGAACCCCAAAAAATGGTCGGAGTACGACGACACTATACCTATCAACAAACAGATCATCCTTTCAGAAACCAAAATAGAGAGCTCGTGGAAGGAGATCAAAATCGGGAACCGGCACTTCCGCTGCATGACGCCTAAAAAACTGCCGGTGGAGATCGATACACTGACCTCAAACGTTTTAACCGGGGATATCAAGGGTTTTACGACCGATTCGAACCAGTATAAATGCCCGTTCATCTATACGGTGAACTATATTTTTGAAAAGCTCTCGTCCAAACTGCATTTTAAATGCAATTTTGTATTGGGTCAGAAAAAAGTGGGATCGCTTGCCCCATCCTTAGAACGTAAACAGGAAGAATACATGTGGGCCACGGACCAGATCGAGCGGGGAGCCCAATTCATCCGGGTGATGCCCATGCTGTGGCTGATATCACCCAATCCCACATCCGCAAGCGAGAACATGGCGAGAGCCAAACGCATCTGGGAATCCAAGGGGTTCACGACACAAGAAGACAGGGGCATATTAAATATCCTTTTTATATCGTCGTTGCCTTTTGGCCTTTATAACACCCAACAGAACATTGAATTCATCGAAAGGGATTTTATTTTAAACGGTCAGGTGGCGGCCAAGTTCGCGCCGATCCAGGCGGACTTCTGCGGGGTGTCAACCCCGGTTGATCTCTACATCGGCAGAAAAGGTCAATTGGCTTGCCTCAATATATTCGATAAAACATCAACCAACCATAACTGCATGGTTGCGGCAAACTCAGGGGCCGGTAAATCCTTTTTCATGAACTGGCTTCTTTTCAACAATTATGCTGCAGGCGGCATCATCCGGATCATCGATATCGGCGGGTCCTACCGGAAAATGTGCGATATCGTAGGCGGCAAATACGTCTCATTTGCCAAAGACTCGAACATTATATTAAACCCCTTTTCGAATATCCTGGACATAAATGACGATCAGTCCGTGATAGCAGCAATCATTGCCCAGATGATCTATTCATCCACCTCAGAAACCCCTTCTGAGATCCAGATGACGTTATTGAAACAGGCCATCCGGCACACCTATGAAAACAAGGGCACAGACGGCCAAGTGGATGATGTGTACCATTATCTCATGAACTTCGAAAAGATTCATAAAGGTGAAAACGCCAATCTGGGGAAACTCGCCGAGGAGGCATTCCGGCTGGGGTATAACTTACAGGACTTCACATCCAAAGGTATCTATGGCAAATGGTTTTACGGCAAATCAAACTTAAATATCAATACCGATGATTTTGTCGTGCTCGAACTGGAAGAATTAAAGCCCCAGGTCGAGCTTTTCCGGGTGGTGATCCTCCAGCTCATAAACTACATCACCAACAACCTGTATCAATCCAACCGGTCCCAGAGACGGATCATCGTATTTGATGAGTCCTGGCAGTTTTTAGGAAAATCCGGTGATACGGAATCCCGGATGATGGAAGACGTGATCGAAGGCGGGTTCAGACGGGCCAGAAAATATAATGGGTCGTTTATCACCATCTTCCAAAGCCTCATGGACCTGGTCAAGTTCGGAGGGGTTGGGAACGTGATCAAGGCGAATTCCGCTTATAAGTTCCTCATGCAGTCCGATGATTACGAGCTGGCCCATGATCATAAATTCGTGAGCTATCCGCCGTTCTTGATGGAGATTTTAAAATCGGTATTTACACCTCGACCCCGGTATTCTGAGATTTTCATGCAGACACCGATCGGAGCCGGTGTGGTAAGACTTTTGGTTGATCCCATATCGTACTTTATGTTCACGTCGGATGCGACCGAGAACAAACAAATCAATCAACTGGTAACACAAGGAAAAACCTATGCAGAAGCGTTCGAGATTCTTGCTAACATGCCTAATTAGCGCGGTTTTATGGATGGGGATTGTAACCCCGGCGCTATCAGGTGAGTTCATTGATGACTGGATCAAACAGAAATCCGTGTCAGGCCCTTCCACGTTTAACTCTCAACGAAGAGGGGTTGTCTCAGGCGGGTCTGCGCATATGCGTTGGGATGTCAGTAACGATTATCTGGTGAGCGCGTCTCTGCCCAAATTCCAGAAAGGATGCGGCGGCATTGACATATTCATGGGGGGTATCGGTTTTCTGGAGCCGGATTATCTCATTGAAAAACTGAAAAAGATCATGGGAGACGCAGGGGCAACGTTTTTTTTCAAGATCGCATTAAATACATTGGCGGAACCCATAGCAAAGGAAATCGACAGTCTGGAGGCCATTATCTCCCGGTTGAATGCCATCCAGCTGGATGACTGCAAGGCCTCTCAAACGGTTGTCGCATCCTTTTGGGATGACGATAAAAAAGAAATCAACGCAAACCGTCAGGCACTCCTTGACTATTATACATCATCCGGCGTGGAAAAGCTTTATCAGGAAGTCGTTAAATCCGGCAGTGATAAATCAACCAAAGCTGCTGGGATCGACCAAGGGGTTGGGAAGCCAGACATGGTGAAAAACTGTCCAGGGCCATTGAAAAATACATTTTTCAAGGCAGGGTCACTGCTCGAAAATCTGGCCACCGAAAGAGGGTTTTCGACAGCATATATCGAATACATTCGCGCCATCGCAGGAGATATCAGAGTGGATGCAAATCTCGACTACACCTATCTGCCGCCATGTGAACAGATGTCGCCGGATAATCTGGTGGATATTTATAATGGTGCATTATATATAAGAAAAACAATTGACGACCAATGTTATCAGGTCACCAACATCCAGGTAGACTCGGTCACCTATTCATCCATTGTCGATTACATCGGTACCGAACTCACGGGCATAGCGTCCAATATTATCGCCAAAACGCAATTATCAGGACCTCAGATAGCCTTTTTAGGAACGCTTCCTAATTTCATATATCGAGGCATTCAAACGCAGGTTGAAGCCATGGAGGGCGATGCGGTTCCTTCTGATATTGCGGCGTATTACACGGATATAGCAAGTGTAAGCTATACGTATTATATTTTAAACGATCTTTATAAACTTCTATTACAGATTGTCAGTGCCGCAAACACCATTGTGGACAACGCCAGTGGATCGCAAACCGGCATCGATCAGAAGGATTGCCAGCTGGCTCTGAAAGACAAGGCATATTCACAATTGATGCAAATGAGGCAGCAGATAAAAGAGTATATAAAAGCGGTAGACAAGGATTATGACGCCAAGATTAATACGTATATCAACCTCATGCAGATACAGATGATCACCAACATGGCGAACCAGACCATTAAAAATGGCAAGTATGACAGCATAAAAAGAGCGAGCAGCAAGTGATGCGAAAACTTCTTATTACAATCATTTGTGTATTTATTTCGGAAGAGAGCTTTGCAGCTCTTCCCTCATCCATCAAGACCTATACCACATGGGGAGACTTTGATGTGGTATATAATACGTTTCTTAAAATAAGCCTTCTCATGAGTGACGCGAGATACCGGGATGTTTATATGTCGGTCATGGTTTTATCTATCGTTCTCGGGTTTGCGGCGATACTTATTAGGAACTTTGGATCAGAGGCTGGGCTTTCAGGGGTATTACGGCTGTTTGGGGTCATTATCCTGGGTGTTATCATTTATCGAACGTTCATCTTACCGACCGATTCCATACTCATCTTTGATGAGACTTTAAATTTGCAAGGAACGGTAGGAGGGGTCCCGGAAGGGTTGATCTTGATTGCCGGGTTATCGAACAAGATTGAAAAGGGGTTTGTGGATCTGATCTGGACGGCAGCAGGACCGGACACCTATAAGGAGAGTCCGGGAGGGATGGTGTTCAGCCTCATGAAAAACGCGTTTTCAGGAGGGGTTGACCTCACATCAGCTGTTGGTCCCGGTGCCTACATCGAGGTGAATATTCGGAACTATGTGGATGACTGCCTGTTAAGAGAGCTTTCAAGACCAGGCACGTCGGTTAATATAAACGATTTTAACAATACCGGCAATTTTCTAAATATATTGTCCAATGCACAAAGCGGCTCCTGGGACACGGTCTGGTATGATGACGTAAACAAAGCCGGAATATCCCGGTCCTGCACCGAGAGCTGGAATGATTTAAATACGTTTTTTACAAACAATTTTAATCCGGCATCCCCGTTGGTGGATAAGTTTTATAAGGAAAAGTGCGGTAAGGCCGGTCTTTCAACACCATTGACCGCAGTCGGACCCAGTGCCGATCAGACCTGCAGGACCATGCTGCAGAAGATGATCGGTAAAATCATCAATGGACCCGTTACTCAGAGTCAGGTGGTGACCCAATATCTGATCGCCCATCAGTTATGGCAATCGTTTAAAGACGGAGACGTCAAGGGGGTTGCCAATTACCAGACAGGGACCTCCATGCAGGGGATGGCTGAGATGGCGAACGACTGGATACCGATTATCCGGGGGATGGTATTTTCCGTGTTTGTGGGGTTGTTTCCGTTTATCGCGATCCTTCTCGTAACACCGATGTTTCAGAAGGCAGCGTCGTTTATTCTGGGCGCATTTGTGTTTTTGACTGCCTGGGGCGTGTGCGATGCTCTGATCCATTCGTTTGCCATGGAAAAAAGCCTCGCGCTCATGACCGATATCGGAAACGGGAGTCTGGGGATCAAAAGCATGCTTCTATTTGAAGACAGAAGCGCCAAGGCCCTTGCCGTATTTGGCGCTGCCAGATGGTCAGCCATCATGATCGCAGGTGTGTTAAGCTCTATTATTGCCGGATTTGGGGGGAATGCCATGGCCCATTTGGCCAGTCAGTTGTCCGCTTCCAAACAGACCGGGGCGCAAACAGCATCGACCATGGGGAACCCGGAACAAAGAGCCGGAAAAATGTCAGGCCTTGAAGGCGCGGTTCCCTCCATGACGCTATCCAACCAGCATGGCTTTAACCGGATGAATCAGGCAGAAATGTATAAAAAAAGTGAAGGTCTATCAACAAGTCTGGGGATGGTTGACAAGTACGGCGGTCCGACCGGATCAGGGCAGGTGGCAGGGGATAGAGTTGCCAACACGAATGTAGTCAATCGTGCAGGCAGTGTTGCCGGTGCCGAGGAAACCGGAATGAAAGGGGCCGAGACGATCGCCATCAATAATGCCCAAAAAAATCTATCCCAGGCAACGGAAGAGCTGCCTAAGGCCAAGGACATCGGAAAAATCACTGGGCAGCAAAACAAAATGAACGCCGAAGCAATGACTAAAGTATTAAAAAACACGCCGGAAGAAGATATCGTAAATCAGCAAGCCCAGGACAAATTAACGGCAGTAAATACAGCCACGAAAGTAAGGGAAGAATATGGGGATGGCGATGTGGCGAAAGCTTCTGAGATTCAATCCCATGCAAACCTGATAGATACCGGCAAACGGGTCGGTAGCGCAAATGAAATAGACACCCCAGAAACCGCAGTAAGCATAGGAACCAAGAACGGTTTTATGGAAAAAGTGGATACAAAGGCCTTTGAAAATCTTGGGAATGAATTTGGCTGGGATTCATATCAGAATATGGCAGATATGGGCAAAAAACAGGGATACGTATCCGCGCGTGCCAATGAATACTATGGTCAGGCATTAACCGGTAACATTGATCCGGATCTTCAAAAAGAGGTTTCTTACATCAATAAATCATCCACAGGAAGGCAATTGTGGCAACAGGCTTCTCGGGGAATGGAGTATTCAAATGTGTCTGAAACCGAAGCTAGCGTTTTTAATCAATTAGCGGAAAAAGCAGGTCTTGAGAATGTCCATGTCAAACCTGGGGATCAGGTTAGCGTGAACTGGTCAGCGAATGAAGATGGTTCTGTGGGGGTTTCTAGCATAAGGGACAATAAAACAGCTATAACAGACACGGGAAGTATTACGAATATAAATGATGATGTTATGAGGTATAGTCATGGACGGTTTAATGTTCAAGATCCGTTGTTTAATAAATACTATGAAGAGAAATTAGATTCTTACATTCAAAAGGGGGTCCCCGAACAAGAAGCGCATCGTTTGGCGATGGAAGAAGCAACAACAACAATGGCGAATTTTAATGCCGGTAAAGAATTACGGAGTTTATGGAGCATTGGTGGATTAATAGGAGGAGGATTAAATATCCTGGATACTTTTCAAGGTAAAAATACAATTTTTTCTTTTTCAACGCCTAAAGGTGAACCTGCTAAATTAAGTGAAGATTTAGAAAATCAAAATCAGGTCCCTTTGCTTCTGAGAAATAAAAATAAAAATAGAGGGCTCTAAATGAATATGGCTTATAAATTTTTGTTAAACGATAACGGTATCCTGTTTCTTCTATCAGATGATCACGTGGATAACAGTCAGGACCTCCACTTGATTCTTGTTGGGAATGATTTTTACATAAAGATTGATAATACCTACAGTTTATTGAGCGATGCCGTCATTGAACATATCGGACACTTATCTGAAAAACAGCAAACCATAAACTTTGCATGGTATCAAAGCGGCGATGACACATATGAAATAAAATTTCTGTTTGCCAAAGAGCTATCCAGAGGAGATTGCTCAAGGCTGGTTGTGATGCATGATTTAAAAAGGAGAGGACTGTTTGTAAATAATCAAAACAGTAAAATAGACACAATAGAAAACGAGATTTTAGTTACAAACGAAATGAAATGATTAAGGAGGATTCAAAATGTTTTTTAAAAATGACCATCCAGTAGTCAGATATATGAAAAGAAGAAATTTATATCGTGCAATTTCTAAGGTCATTGGCGCCATTATAGTAACATTCCTTTTTTTTTATTTTGCACATAGATAAAATGGTGATTTCATGAAACCCAAGAAAGTGGCCATTATTCTGGCCCTGAACCTGATTGTTGTAGCCGTTTATCTGGTAGCCATCCATTTAATGCCAGACGTTCAAACTGCTCATGCGGTTACGGATGAAAACCTGCAAGAAAATCCATGTGAAGAATATGGTATCAGTGCCATAGAGACTCATGCGTTCCTGCCGGCAGACTATAAAATTCTCTCTATGAGACCGGTTGATAATCTTTGTGAGATCGCCATCGAAAGCCAAAATAAATACGCGACGCTTTATACACACAAGGATTATGTGATCATCGGCGATCTCTTTAAGGAAAAAAAGGCAGTCACACGGGACCTGGTCGACGAAATAGAGGGAAGGGTGATCGAAGAGAACCGTAAAGCCCTGGAACAATGCACGGCCATCACTTATACGCCTGTAAAGCGCAACATCAACCGAACCCTTTATATGGTGGTCACCCCCGGATGTCATTTTTGCGAAGAAGCCGAAGACGAGATTGAGTTTTTAGCGGAACGGTACGGCCTTACCATCAAGATGATCATCTATACAGATGAGAATAAAAAGGCAGTTCAAGCGGTCTGCCGGAACATCCCCATCAGTGAATTCAACTCCCCTGAATTTAAGACTACAGAACCCGCTGAGGCTGACTTGTGCGATCGCGGTCAGGAGATCATCGCAAAAACACCAGCCGTGATCGACCGGATCGGTATCAAGGGATTCCCCACATTTATCTTTGATACAGGGAAAAAATTCGCAGGGGCCAACATGGAACACTTAGAAAAACAGATCGTCATTACCCTCGAATCCATCGAGCATGACCTGATCGCCAATCGGAGAGAAAAATGAGGACAAAACCTGTGTGGATATCATTCGTCATAGGGTTCCTTATACCAGCTATTGGTTTATCCTACTGCTTTGAAGAAGCCGGCAAAAAATACGGTGTAAGCCCCGTGGTGCTTCAGGCGATCAGCAAAGTTGAAAGCAATTACCAGATCGATGCAAAGAACATCAACAGAAATAAATCAGAAGACCGTGGCCACATGCAGATCAACAGCACACATAAAAAATATCTGGGGGAGGGCTGGGAGTATCTGACCTATGACCCCTGTTACTGCACTCAGGTGGGCGCATGGATCTTGAGGCAATGCATGGACCGGTATGGCAATACCTGGGATGCTATCGCCTGTTACAATTGCGGCAAAGCTCCTTACGAGCTTCCTTTAAAGACACGCATGAAAGCTTACGAATACATCAAAAAGGTACAGGATCAGATATATCGATGAAGATAATTATCATTACCATCATCATGTTTGCTACCATCGGAAGCGCCTACGGTGAAATCATCGTATCCTGCAGCAGCGCAGGCACTTGCAATATCAACACCTACAAGAGTGGCCTGCCTGTTGTTTTGGAAAGCACAACCATTCGGATGATCCCCCAAAAAGACCCGATTCCTGAAGATAATATCGTCGAGTTTGAGTTGGATAAAGTTCCATTTACCATGACCTGCGACGGTTCCTGGTCGGATCTCCCAACATCTGCGATCATGAAAGACCAGATGAGCTGTACCGTGGACAGGGGAATATCCGTTATGTCCGGTACGGCGGTGGAAGTATCCATGGTGCTTTATGATCAAAATGCCTATGCATCCCCTTATGCCAAACGCCCTTCTGACGACTACATCGAGCTTAATGGCACATCAGAAATCAATCCCTACTGTGCAAGCGATTCGTTCGCCAAGGCCTGTAAGTGGCAGGTCCAGAATACCAACATCCCCGCATTGAACGCGGCAGGGGTGCCTTTAAATAATTGGGTCGTCATGTCAAACACAACCGTCACAGGCCTGCGGCTGGGGTATACCATAGACGATATGCCCTTTGAGACCGGAGAAACCTATTGCCTGAAAGATAAAAACGGTAATACGCTGGTTGATCCGAATGAGTTCTGGAAATGCATGGACGGCTCCCCTGACAAACTGTGTCCCGAAGAAGCAGTAGACTGCTACCCGAAAGAACCCTCCTATTGCGTGAACGGCGGTACCCTGAATACAGGACTGGACCGCTGTATTTCTAATCCCATGTGCCCGGCACCCGGTATGTATATTAAAGCCAGAAACCGATGTGAAACCTCAACCGTTTTAGAATGCACCCCCCAGCCCCAGCCGCCTCCGTCCGATCCGCCAGAGCCGCCGGTCCCTGATGTGTGCGTCGACGCATGTCCGGACGGGTATTCTAAAATAAAGCTCGGTCTCAACGATATCTGTGTTTCATTCGATCTGGCCTGTGATCCCGCAGCCACGTTGAAAAACAATTATTGCGATCATGGCGAACCCGAATGTGTGCCCAAGGGCGATCCAAACCCGGATAACCTGGTTTACAACAGCCAGAAGGATGCCTGCTATATCGACGGCTACCCTTGTCCCTATGGCGGGTCATATAACTGCACAAGACCGGACGGCTATTCGAAAGATATGTGCTCTCCTATTTCCTGCGGTACGGTCACTTCTGATGAGACGCCCATGGGTGCGGACAACAAGGTCGGAGATGGGGAAGTGGATGCAGACGGGAACTGCCTGGATAACGTCTATATTTTCAGTGGCCGTGACGAACGGTGCCGGTCCGGTGGGGTCAATTTGGGATTTGACAGCTGCTGCAAAGAAAAATCAACCTTTTTTAACCTGTTTCGGTGCAGGGAGCACGAGCGGCAACTGTCGGACCTGAAAGATCAGGAACTTTGTATACAGGTGGGGAGTGAATATTGTTCCAAGAAAATTAATTATCTGGTGGGGACCTACTGTGTGGAATATAAACAAACGTACTGCTGTTTTGCCTCCCAGATGTCCAAGCTCGTGAACCTGCAGGGAAGGGAGCAGCTCAAAACCATCGACTTTGGAACGGCTAAAAAGCCGAATTGCCGGGGGTTCACGCCGGAAGAGTTTCAGGCGCTCGATTTTTCGGAAGATAAAATTGATCTGTCAGCGTGGTATGACAGCCTCACCACCACACCCAGCGCAGATGTTAACCGTAAGATATCAGACAGGATCAATGATTTCTATAATCAGATTAAATAGGACAAGGGTGGAAGTTTGCGGGATAGGGCCAATTTTAACGATAACCTTGGGATTCGGAGAATGAAGGGGATACCGGTTTTCATAGCCACAATTCTTTTAACCGCCTACAGCCATGGGCAAATACTTGATTTGGGCGTATATGGCAACAGCTACCCGATTGTGGAAAAGGACGGCATCACCGCACTTGAGGATTTATCAAAAGGGGTAAGTATACAGGATCTGATTGACAAGGAAGAGGTTCAAAAAAAGATTGTGGGCTTTCGACCGGAAACGACCCATCTACCCAAAAGTATTGAAGAACGGGAATTCCTGGTGGACTTAAGCTACAGTCTTTCCTTCGATATCCCGGATCAGGACGGCAACATCATCTATCCCAAAGGGTACACGTTTAATCCGTTAAAGTACGTGACCAATCCACGGATCTACGTTGTCATAGACGGAGAAGATCCGGATCAGATCAACTGGTTCAAAGGTTCGCCTTATTATGACAACGCCGGGGTGACTCTTCTGATAACCCAAGGCTCATACACCGAACTGGTGGAGGACCTCGATCGGCCCGTGTTTTATGCACTTAAAAAGATAACTGACCGGTTTCAATTGGAACATGTGCCATCAATTGTCCGGCAGAACGGCGAATATATGCATGTGAGAGAGGTGACCTGTGAAACAAAAAATTAACCTCATTTGTCTGATGATGATGGCTATCATCATACCTATGGATCAATCCTTTGCCGGATGCAGCAGTTTTTTTAATCCCATCACCGAAATCGAGTGGAGCGGCATATTCCCCATTAAAATTGCAGGGGTAGCTGTGGGCAAAAGCGGTCTTAAGGAACCCTCTGATCCGTCTAAATTTCCTGTATGCATCTGCCCCAACCCCATACCGAGAATAGGGATACCGTTATCGTTCTGGGACCCCTCCCGGTTGATCGAAACCGTGAAAACACCCTATTGTTTTCCTACGGTGGGGGTCTCCACAGGAAATGCCAAGGGAAGACTGGGGGGAACCCACGGGGGCGGCGGGAACGAAAAAGATGCAAGCACGTTCGCCCAGGCGCATTATTTCATTTTTCCGGTTTTTGCCATGCTGGGTGTGGACTGGCTGTGCCTGGAGAGTTCGGACTTTGATATCGGGTATATCACGGAGGTCGATCCCCTATGGAATGACGATGAGCTTTCGGCGATGATCAATCCTGAGGCGATCCTGTTCGGTAATATCATTGCCCAGACAGCCTGTATTGCCGATGCAGTGTCTGCAAACGCAGGCTTGCCCATCGATTCGCTCTTTTGGTGCTTCGGTTCTCATGGTTCTGCCTATCCCATGACCGGTCATGTGGGGGATAACAATTATGTTCAAGCGAATATGGCCGTAGCTGAACGGCTGGTGTCAAAATTGTCCCGGCAGTCACTCATTTGGGATGGGGCCACGGATTTATGTACCAAGGTCCTCATGCCCATTGTCAAAAAAAGTCATTGGCGGTTTCAGATTGCAAAACCGGTTAAGGGTTCTCAGGTGGTTCCCTTTGGCCGGACATCCCTGATTTGGGGGACTGCAAAAAACCCTACAACCGGCATGGGAGATAACTTCCTGTTTGTCGGATTCAGAAAGAGAGCCTGTTGTGCTATGTAGACCAATAAACATTATCTGCGTTCTCCTTTCAATCGCGTCAATTGCCTTGTCGGAAGAGGTCAAGGTGAGCGATGTAAACAAAATACTTGAACATGCAGAAACGCTTGCAAAAGACATGCACCTTCCTCTCAAGCCCGATCTGGACGCGGAGAAGGCAGCTAAAGAGGCGTATCAGGGATTCAAATCCGATAGCACACAAAAAGAGATTCAGTCTTATACGACAAAACTGAAAGAAGAGAATTTCAAAGATGTTTTGAAAAACAGCGATATGGAAGCTCTCAAAAATTTAAGTGATGGAGAACGAATCTATGTGTTCATCTCTTCATCCATGCCGGTTGAGACGATTCGTAACTATGTAAAAGCAATCGATTCCATAGACGATCCCAGAGTGTGCATGGTGATGAAGGGGTTTATTGGTGATATCACCGATGTCAAAAAAACCTTGGCGTTTATCCGGAAACTATTGATGAAGGACCCCACGTGTAATGATGCGACCTGTAAAATATTCAAGACAGAAATCCTGATCGATCCCATGCTTTTCCGGTTGTACGATATTAAGACAGTGCCGTCTATTGTTTACGCGACAAATGTCTTTGTAACCGACCCGGAACAGAGTGAAGGCCAATTATCGAACCCCGATGGATTAAAGATCAGCGGGGATGTGTCTCTGGAATATTCACTCGAAAAAATGGAAGAAAAGAGTCATTCGGGCACGCTAAAAAGCATATTGAACAAAATGAAAGCGAGCTTTTACAATGGATAAGAAGAGGGTTAAACGAACGATTTTATTTATAGCTTTGGGAATCGTTGTTTTTATGCTTGCTGGCCAAGTGTCTGCCCACCTTATATACGCTAAGACCAATTCTCTTGATTATCGCTGGTTTATAAAAAAAGAGGTTCAGGATCTGTCCCAGCTAAGAAAAGGGGAATATGTGACCGTACCACATTTTACGAAAGATATTGAGAATTGCAACCCGTGCAGGCTGACCAAAAAAATCGCCTGCGTGGAAGGAGATGAATTGACGGTCACAGGAAACCAGTTCTTTTGTAATCACGAATGGGTCGCCACAGCCAAAGAGATATCATTAAAGGGAAAGCCCCTTGTGCATTTTGAGTGGAACGGAACAATTCCTGAGCGGAAACTGTTTTTAGCCGGATCGCATAAGGACAGTTATGATAGCAGGTATTTCGGGTTCAAGGAGAAAAAAGATGTGGAAGTTATTGCTGTGCCTCTATTTTAGCATGTCTTTAATAGCCTCTGCCGTTGCCGGAGACCGTTCAGGATTTTACGAAAACCGGAAACAGGGCTACTACTGGTATCAGGATGAGGTTACAAAAGAACCGGAACAAGAGTTCCCCAAATACGATTATCAGGAACTCTGGAACATGCATCCGGATCAGTTTCAAAAGGTTTATGATCAAGTGACCAAACTTACTGTGCAAAATCCTACGGAAGAAAACGCCACGGAGTACCTGAAACTGAAAGACATGGCCACCCGTAAATCCATGGCTTTTGCCTCCGTTCTGTCCATGGTCAATCAACAGCACCCCGAATTTGCTGCCGATATTTCGAGTTCGGCAACCGCACCAGGGCAACGGGCGGAAGCCCGCGCTAAAACAGATGAGATCAATCGTACCATTTTGGAGGAGAAAGATCATTTCGCGCTCGTTATGTTTGTGAGGGAAGGGTGTGATTATTGCGTCGAGCAGGACAATATCATTCACTTTTTCGAGAACCTCTATGGCTGGGAAATCAGGAAGGTGAACATAGACGATCATCCGGCGCTTGCCACAAAGTTCAATATCCAGGTGACCCCCACGATTATAATCGTTCATGAGGGTGGGGAACACCTCTTTATATCCTACGGCGTGGTGAGTATGGCGGATATAGAGAAGCGTGTGTACCGGTCCATTAGGTATTTGAAGGGTGAGATCACCCAGGAACAATGGTTTATGTATGACTATGAAAAGGAAAAGGGGGCCGACCCCCTGAAAAACGTCAATTGGGTGCCCAGATGATCAGATACCTTATTTTAATGATAGCGTTTTTGATGGTCATTCCCTGTTATGGCGATCCGTTGTCCGATGGGAAAGCGGCGGGGAAAACTGCCGGTAATGAGATTTTGCAGCAACTGAATTCGTCCAGTAAAATTAACAAACGGATATCCGTACCCATGACAGACGATGCTGTACCGCTTCAAACCCTGTCAACCACCAATCCGCAGTTGATTGATATCTCGATGACGACCGAATCCACGGATGCGTTTCTGGAAGTGACCGGGAACCTTCTCCCCACAGGGGATATGGCGGTTACGGTTAAGACGGATTTTGCGTTTACGGGCACGTTTACGCAAACATTCAAGGTCCCGGTCGCCATTTCAGGCCCTTGCACCAACGGGTTTATTTCTTCCCTGATGGGGAGCTGGGCCTTGAAAAAATACCTGATGTGGACGGTGGACGATAAAATGGTATTGGATATCACACCGGTCAGCTCAACGGATCTGGCCGGATGTTACTGCATCAACAACAGTTGCGGGAAGGTCAAGGACACCCAGTCTATCCTTGAAACCATAGGCGGCGCGATCGTGGGCGCGGTTCAAAGTACGAATCCCCGGTTGACAGTAACAAAAGTTGATGCCAATCCCGCGTCCATACGATTTTTCGGTCAGGATTCGAGTGATACAAAGAATCTTCATGGCACCTATTATTCCGGTCCGGACAAGCCCGAGAAACTTTACAGCAAAACAAGTGATACCGCCTTGAAAAATGCCACAGCCAATGCGTTAACGACACAGCAGGCAAGCCCTGAAAGCTATTACAATTCGCTTTATACGACATTTTCGAGCGTGCAAAAACGGGTTAGCACGAGTACCTGTGAGATCAAACGAATGATAAACCTCACCCCGTCTCCTTCAGTGGTCACCACAGATACCTGTAAAACAGTCGATCTGCTCACATGTAGACTAGTGACCGAATCCATATGCGATTACGATGGCAGTAATTGTGTAAATACATACCAGAGCTTTAACCCGACGTTAAACAAACCCGATACAACCTGTAAAAATATCGGTTCCTATATATTCTGTAATGACGGGTTTGAGATTTCAGACAGTTCATATGGAACGATCCTGTCAGGGACCGGCATCTGGTATGATATTAAAAGGCAGTATCAATGTCAGGAGGAAAGCAGTTATAATTTCGATACTGCTCTCGATCGTGCCTCAGATGTGGAGGATTCTACGGTTTTAAGCGGAGACAAAGTGTCCTATACGGATCTTACGAAAGTCACGTTTAATCTTAATCCGGATCTGTCAAATGGCTATGACAATTGTGAGAGGGTTTGCAAGATCAGGCGAATCGTCGAAGGAACCGATGTCACGAAATCCGGGAAGGTATCTGATTATCGTCAGGATGATATGACGAAATTTAATGAATCGTATGAATATTCTTATGTTCCGTGTGACATACATGCTTTGCCTAATCCCGTATGCGTAATTGGTCCAGAGTTTGAAGGGCTAATAGAAGGGAAGGATTATTTCATTGATCCTAATGAAATATGTTTATGCACTGATTCATTCGGCAGCGCCATGTCAGCGCTTCAGAGCATCAAATTTGCATCCAAGGATATGATCTGTTCGAAAAAGTGAAAAAGGAGAACTGTATGAGTCAAAAGCGGGTAATGATTGTAATTGTGGTAGGAATATTATTTTTTTGGGGATGCAGTGGTGGTGGGAAAGACTCGACTATTGATAATCAAGCCCAGACTGTCAATCCGGATGCAAGCGGGACCGTGGATGATATAACCCCTTCTCCAAATAAATATGTGAGGCTGAGCCATGAGGATTTGATTCTTTATGTAGGAGAAACCTTTGATGTCACGATCATTGAAAACAAAGATTCTCTCGATCTTGGTATTTTGACTGCGGATGATGTTACTGGATCAGATAATGATTTTGTGGTGTCGGCAGAAATTAATGGCGACATCGTCACGGTCAAGGCAACCGGGGAAGGTTATGGCCAAGTGGAACTTACGTATACAGGTGAAGATGGTCATTTAAGGAGCGCTGCGCATATCGATGTTGTGGCCAATCTAAGAGGCCCAGAATTCTATCCCCTTGTATCCGAAATTGATCATACCGGCGATGGCATTAATTGCATGGCGCGCGCCGGTCATTATGTTTACATTTGCAGTCCGGGAAAGGTTCCGGAATGGGGGAAGCCTCCGGATTGTAAAATTTATATCATTGATATCAGAGACGTGACAAATCCGGTCCTTGTCAAATCCTTTATCGTTGACCCGAATTTAAGTCTATACGACATGGACGCATCAGACGGTTTTATTTATGTGCTTGGGCAAGTTCCTGATACTTCCTTGGCGAACGATAAAATTGGTGTCAGGATAATAGACGTCAGAAATCCCGATACACCGACAGTTATATGTGAATATCTGGCCCAGAACGTGCCTTTTTATTATCATGATGGCCCAAGCCATGTTGAATATCAAAATAACCGGTTATATTTGCATTCGAGTTGTGGTTTAGAAGTTCTTGATGTGATCGATCCATCAAATCCGACACCAATGGGATATTATTCCTATTCTTATCCTGGTTATTGGACACCTGACTTTGATTATCGTGGATTTTCAGTGGAAGGGAATTATGCGTATATCGCCCGGTATGTTGAACGTCAGGGAGAAACTCCTCGAAAAACGGTTTTTTCGATTCTTGATATCAGTGATCCCGGTAATATCATGATGACTGGATCAACAGATATTCATCCGTTCACAATCTATGGCAGCGTCGGCAAAGAGAATATTCATATTGCCGGAAAGTATGCGTATGTTTATGATGGCCCGCTACATATCATTGATATAGAAGATCCGTATAATCCTCTTGTTGTAACGCAAACCAAGACGTTTCAGTACGATAAGTTTAACCCCCAAGACCTTTTCTATAACAATGGATTTATTTTTTCCGGAAATGGGTTGAAAATTTTGGATGTGACCCATCCTGAAAAATCATTACAGGTATCAGCCGGAGGCACCAATCAGAAAATCACGGAGCTGGAATTGTACGGCAATTACCTTCTTGCGGCAGGTCCGGAAACATTTGCAATTTATGATATCTCGTTTTTTACGAATTATTCTCATTAACCTAAACCTTAAAAAAGGAGTGGATATATGGCAACCATGTACGTCATCGCAGGCCCCAACAGCAGCGGCAAAAGCACGTTTTTTCAACAGCAGCAACAGATTGACCCGTCACATGAGATAGACCTCGTGAATGCCGATCATCTGTATAAAGAGATGAAAGAGAAAATGCCAAACGTGGATACCAAAGAAGTCTGGAACAAATTCTCTCAACAGATAGATGCCCACATGAAAGAAAACAAGGACTTTGCCGTCGAGAGCACGCTAATGGACGATAAAACACTTTCTAAAATGAAAGAGGCATCGGTTAAGGGGTATCATGTGGATTTGTCCTATATCTCGCTTAACAAGGTATCGGATCATTTTGACCGCTCGGGGAATACACTCACATCCAAAGACACCTTTGACCAGGAAGTGAAAGACAGTTATAAAAAACTTCCCGAAGCCATGAACATCGCCGATACCGTGAAGGTGTACAACAATTCAAAGGAACAGCCGGAACTGATTCTTGAGGCAGACAGGGAAAAGGTTACGTATTTCAAAGAAAAGATAAACATTCCTGAACCTATCAGGGCTGTTTTGGATACCCGCGATAAGGGGTTTATAGGTCCTGAACAAAAGCCGCTCTCGGATCTGGATGTCAAAATAATCAATCCCCTGGGCGACCCGATAGCAGAGATCCGGAGTGATTTTGATGACCGGAACAGGGCCATCAAGGAGCTGGTCCGAAACGAAAGCCGCCTTGAGGAAAAAACCGCTTTTAATAAGGCGTTGGAAAAACATCCGGAGAACCAGGTGGATCTTAAAGGGCAGGCGAACGAGTTCAAAGAAAAACAAGGCCAAGAGCTTGATAAATACGTGTCTCAAAAGGGGAATGTCCATAAATTAGACGCGCGCCTGGAACATGAGGACCGGATGGGTTCAAAAGAGCGGCAGCAAGAACAGACAAAAGACCAGCAATTGGTCAGAAACATGGAAAAAACCGAAGAACTTTCAATGGCGATGTAAAAGGAGATCAAAATGAAACTGGGGTATCATAAAGGCATAGAGGTTTTATACACTGAGTATCAACGGCTTCTTTCGGAAAACGGCAAACCGGAAGATATCAAGAGTATCCGTGAGGGGTTAGAATATATGGTCATTAATTCCCCTTACAAAGAGTTCCTGCCTGAAGAGATACGTTCCCTCATCCTCGATCCGGCTTACAAATCCATTTCTGACATGGAACCGAAAAACGATCCCAAATGGGAGGCGTTCAAGGATGAGATGGGGATTGTGAATCCCCCGGACAGCCTTGAGGACATTGACGTTATTCCGGAAGAGGACGAATAGGTATGGTAAAAAATTTAGATATGAAAAAAGATTTCAGGGAGGAAATAACCGGTAAGATCATCTCCGACCTGGAAAAAGGCGTCATCCCCTGGGAAAAACCCTGGGACGGGACCGGTGCAGGTTATATCAGGCCGTTTAACGCGGTGACCGGCCGCCCGTATCGCGGTGGAAACGCTATCGTGTTGTTTTACGAAAGCCAAGGCGACCCCAATGATCCCCGATGGGCCACATTCAAGCAGGTCCAGGACGCCGGATGGAAGGTCAAAGCGGGAAGCAAAGGTACCCGGATCGAGTTCTGGACCACGGAAGGGGAAAAACAGGTTAAGGATACTGAAGGAAAAGTCGTAAAAGATGCCCAAGGGAACCCCATCAAAGAAAAATACGAGTACAGCCGTCCGGTTTCTAAAACGTTTTATGTGTTTAACGGGTCCCAGATCGAAGGCATCCCCCCCTTACCCGAGGTAGACCGGGTGAAGCACCAATGGGAATTTCAGGAAAAAGCGGAACTGATCCTTTTAAACAGTAAAGCCAAGATCTATCATGATCAGGCAGATAGGGCCTTTTACAGGCCTTTGGTGGATACGATCCATTTACCACAAAAAGACCGCTTCCCGGATGCTGAAAAATACTACGGAACCGCTTTGCATGAATTGAGTCACTGGACCGGCCATCCGACACGCTTAAACCGCGAAACCAGCGGGAAGCGTTTTGGATCACCGGGATATGCCCGAGAGGAATTGCGCGCTGAACTTGCAAGTGCGTTCCTCTCTTTTGAGACCGGCGTTCAGCCGAATATCGGTCAGCATGCAGCTTATCTCCAGTCCTGGATAGAGGTTCTGAAACAGGATAAAAACGAGATATTCAGGGCAGCCAAGGACGCGGACCGAATCAGTGAATATGTGATGCAGTTTTCAAGGGAGATGGAGAAGGCTAAAGGGGTTACAGACCTGTCTCAGGCAAACGCAAATAAGGGTTTAACCCATTCTCCGTATAATCATCAGCCCGTACAAAGGCATTTTGTTTTTGTGGATGCGGAAGCCAAAGACCGGGTCTCCAGGATTACGGACACGGTGGGGAAACCCTTAGAGAACTTAAATCACCACGTATCGCAAAAGGAAAAGGTCTTTCAATTAGACCAGCGCCTGGAAAAGGATGATCATATGAAAACCGGTGAACATAAAAAAGCGCAAGAGCTCTATCAAGATAAACAACCGGTGAGAGATATTACAAAAGATATGTCCAGATCGATGTAGAGGAAAACAGCATGAAGGCCGGTTATAAAAGAGCGATAGAGATACTCGTTGAAAAATACGAAGAGCTTAAAGCCAATCATGGTGATCCTGAGGAAATTCAAAGTATCCGTGAGGGCATAGAGCGTTTATGCTATCCGTTCAGAGAGGATTTGACAGAGGATGTCAGATCGCCATTGCAAGATTCTGATGACTGGTTAACGTTTGATAAAAAAAATTGGTCGATCCAGGAAAAAGAAGAAGTGTTTTGGAAAAAAATAGCCGAGAAATCACAAAGGAACCTGGATGCGGCACTTCATACCCTTGAAATTTTGAAAAAGCTTTAGAGGAAAGGAGAACAGCATGAAAGTTGGATATAAAAAAGCCATTGAGGTTTTATACAATGAATACAAGAGACTTCAGGCGGAAAACGGCAACCCGGAAGAGATCAAGGGTATCCGCGAGGGGATAGAATATTTATGCTACCCGTTCAAAGAGGATCTGACTGAAGATATCAGGTCTCCTTTGCAAGATCCGAATGACCCTCTGTATCTCGATAAAGCAGATCGATCAACCCCGGCAAAAGAAAAAGCGTTTTGGGAAAAGATGACAACGCTTTCTCGTAAAAATATCGATGTCGCTTTGTACGCGCTTGATATTCTGAAAAAGCTGTAATGGATCGCTGGATGCCGATACTTCATATCATAGCCGGATGCAATGGTGCGGGAAAAAGCAGAAATGCGAGCGCATTTTTTTCAGACGGTATTGAATTTGTGAATCCCGATAAGATGGTAAAGAACTATATTAAGGTTAATCCGGGGGCAAGTGAGTCGCAAGCGTGGAAGCATACGGTTAAACATCTCAATCAGAACCTGGCAGAAAACAAAAGCTTTGCATTTGAAACGACTTTAGCCGGTAAGACAGCGCTCAGAAGGATTGAGGACGCTCAAAAAAAGGGCTATAAAATCGATTTTACCTATGTGGCACTGGAGACGCTTGAAACACACATCGAAAGAGTCCGTCACCGTGCAGCCCATGGCGGCCATGATATTCCTTTAGAAGACATCAAAAGGCATTTCAAGTCCAGCTATGAGAACCTGCCAAAAGCCCTTTTGATGGCAGACCAGGCGAGAATCATCGATAATACCGGAAGATTCGGCCTTCAAAAGGTACTGACCCTTGAAAACGGTACAATTACCCATTTGTCAGACCATATCCCTAAGCCCGTGCGAGAAAGCCTGAAGGACACGGAACTTAAAATCGGGGCTTTTATTCAAGACCCGGATAAGATTCAAACGATGCGCAACCGCGCTTTACCGGATGACCGCAATAATTTGATCGGAAAATCAAGGGTAAAGAGTTCAGTCATGCAAAGTGATGACTGGATCGCTGCAAAAGAGCGGTTTGATATCAAGGCTGCAGACCGGATCATCGCGGATATCTGGTCGGATAAAAAAACAGAACAGTTAAAAAGCATTTTTGATAACCCTGAAAAGGTTGTCTTTATCACGCAGCCGTCAACATCCGGTACAAACGCATTGCCGATCAGGTTAGCTGAAAAATTAAGCCATGAGTTTAAAACAACCTATATTTTTGGTGAGGATTTTTACAACTCAGTTCATTCACAACAATCAAAAAATATATCTCGTATAAAGCGGCCTTTTCATAAACGGGAATATGAACCTATAAATGTAGAAAAACTTAAACAATTAACCCTTAATAAATATGTTGTTATAGTGGAAGATGTTTTAACTACAGGTGGTTCGGCAGCGGGCTTCTCCCGCCAGCTGAACCAGGATGGTATCCAGGTAAAATCAATTGTGGCTCTAATGGGCGATAAACGGCTCAACATTGATCAACAAACAATTGATCGTCTGGGCCAGTCTTTAAAGGAAAAAAATATTCAATTATCATCCCAGGAACTCTCCTCCTCTCTCACACGGGCAGAGGCTGGAGGCCTGATCATGTTAATCAATCAAACGAGGTCAGAAGATGGCATTAGAAAACTTACCGAAAACTTACGAAGGTTATCCGACCGAGGAATTGCTGAAGGTCTGGGAGGAACTCAAATCCAAAGAGGGTACGAAAGCCCCAAAGGAGAAAATCGGGGCAACTCGGAACTTGCTGAGAGAATACAAGCTTGGCCTGTACCAGATACCCCGGAACGAAAAATAGGGAAGGGGGAAATTTCCAGTCTCCCTTCTCAGTCCGTTCCCGGTTTAACCCCATACGTCTCTCAGAAAAAAGCGGTTTTGTCATTGGACAAACATTTAAGCCAAACTGACAAGCCGCACGCATCAAAAGGACCGGAAAAGGAAATAGCGATAATGTTTACCAAAGAGGATTTGACCATTTCCCGGTAAAGGGGGGACACGAAATGAATGACGAGATAACGAGAAACGAGATAAGGGAGCTTTCAGAAGCAATAGCTGATTTTAAAGGTTTTCTGATCAGCAGAGAACTTTTTTCAAAAGAGATCATCGATATCCTGAAAGAAGTATCAAAGATGTCCGCCGAGATCAATCACTGGGACTTTAAGTTCGTAGCCACCCACAACCAGATCGTAACCAGCCTCAACCGCGCTGAAAAAGAACACATCGACACCCTGGAATCGTTCTTGAATCTTTTAAAAAAAAGATCAGATAAAGTTTTAGAAATCACCCCCCAGATTGAAAAGTTTAATTCCTCGATTGAGGAAATGAATTTAAAAAGCGATCACATTTCATCCTCATTAACCAAATTAAGCGCATCATCCATCAATACCGTTCAATATCTTTCAACCTGGGAAGAAAAGGCCCACCAGAAAATAAAGGATGTGATTAAAACATCCACATTATCCCTTTTAAAAAATATAAGATGGGTATTGGTATTGAACGGATTATTTACGTTAGCATCTCTTATATGTGTCTATTTAATGTATCGCGGGAGGTGACCCATGATGACCGTAGCCCAACCCGGTACCACCGGCCAGTTGTCTAAATACCATCAGAAAGACGATTATTATCTGAAAGAAAAAGGCGAATGGCAGGGGAGGGGTGCCGAAATTTTAGGACTGACCGGCGAGGTCAAGCCGGAAGATTTTCATGCTGTGTTGGACGGCAAACACCCGGAGACAGGTGTGCAGTTGCGGCCCAGAAACGGCGAAAAAATAAGAGCTGGGTTGGATCTTGTTTTTTCTGCGCCCAAGTCAGTGTCAATTCTGGCCCTGGGAGATAAACGGATCAAAGAATTGCATGACCAGGCAGTGAAGACATCGCTTGAGTATATCGAAAAACATAACGTTCAGGCGCGGGAACAAAATGAAGGTGTGAGAAGAGCCTTGCATACGGGAAAAGCTGTCTTTGCCAAGTTCGATCATCTGACCAGTCGGGAAATGGACCCCCAGCTTCATACGCATAGCGTTTTAATGAACCTGACCCAGACCGATGCCGGAAAGTGGAAAGCGATCCACAATGACAGCCTGTTTTTTGATCAGGTCAAGCTCGGCCAGATTTATCGAAATGAATTTGCGAACCTTCTGCAGAAAGACGGATATGCCATCCGGATATCCGACCGCAAGGAAGGTTTTTTTGATATTGTCGGCGTGGATGAAAATCTGATCGAGAAATTTTCATCAAGGCGGGCGCAGGTCATCGCCAAAGTCGAAGAGTATAAAGCGTCGGGCAAATACGCAGACGCAAGTGAGCCAAGACTTTTTGAACTGGCGGCTTTAGGCTCGCGTGCAGCCAAACCCGATTCGGTTGATAAAGCACTCCTGAAAGAAACCTGGTTGGAAACCATCTATCAGTCCGGGAACTCGTTACAGGAAATGTTGAGCGCATCAAAAATGAGCTCAAGACAAAGAGAGGCGTTTGAAAAATCCTCTTGGACCGACCATCATTTATTAAGGGCAAGCCGGTTGATCACGGATCATGAAGCGGTATTCCCGAAAATAGAAATCGTGTCAGAAACCGCCCGTCTGTCTCTGGGGAAAAATTCGCTTTCAGACATCGAGGCCTCGTTTAAAAAATTGCAGACCGAAGGCCCCATCATCAACCTGGGTGAGCGAGAATCCTCTTTGAACAGCATCAATTATTTTTCAACCAAAGAGATGATGGCCATTGAAAATGAAATCGTAAACTTTGTGAACGCATCAAAAAATAAATACACACCGTCATTCTCTCAAACAGAAATTGATACCTTTCTGGATAAACAAAATCAAAAAAGGGACTGGCGTTTTACAGACGGTCAACGAAAATCGGTTCACACTATTTTAACTTCCCCTGACCAGGTGAATATCATTCAGGGGGATGCGGGAACCGGCAAGACCACCTATCTTGAAGTTGTAAAAGAATTGTCCGAACAAAAAAACATGTCCGTCCTTGGGGTCGGGTTCACCGGAAAGTCTGCCGCGTCATTAAAACAGATCGGGATCGAAGCGATGACGATCAACGCGTTGCTGAACCAGGACATCAGATTCGTGGAACCCAGACCCGAAAGAATATCCATCATGGACCGGATCGCCTCTTTTTTGAAATCAGAAAAAAAAGAAAACAATTTTTCGTTCGAGATCGAGAAAGGTTCGACACTCATCATCGATGAGGCGAGCATGACCGGCAATAAACAAATTTTCGAACTGTTGAAACTGGCAGACAAAGGAAACCTTAAAGTCATAATTCAGGGAGACAAAAAACAGCTTCCCTCCATTTCTGCCGGTCGCATGCATGACATCCTTCAGCACAAAACACATGTGGAAAAAGTTTTCTTGAATGAGTCTGTCCGACAAAAAAAATTATCCGACGCTCATGAGAACATCAAGGCGTTTCATGAAAACGGACTGGAAGGCGTTCTGGAAAATTTAAACGACCAGGGAAACGTGATTCATTTTACAAGGAAAGATGTCCTGATCGATGAACTCCGGAACGAATTTTTAAAAGAAAGACAATCAGGATCGGTTCTCGTTCTGGTGGATCAGAATGAACTTCGGGAACGGCTGAATAAAAAATTGAGAGAGGCATTGGTCAATGACGGCAAAGTTTCCGGAAAAGGATTTACGCTAAAAACATTATCCCCGGCATCGATTACGTCAAAGGATTCGGTTTATGCGAATTCATATGCCGAAGGCCAGCAAATTTTATTGCATGAAAAAACAGGTGACTTTGAAAAAGGCAGCTATGAAATTTCTGAAATTGACAACACTCAAAACGTGATACGTCTGAAAGATGCCCGTGGAAAAATTAAACCGTTGATCACAGACCATCATGGTGAAAAAATTTCTGCCTATGATGTTGCTGAAAAACAATTTTCAAAAGGGGATAAGATTGTCTTTTTAAAAAATGACAGGCGCCTTGGTGTTGAAAACGGCAATATCGGTCTGATCGAAAAAATAGATCGCACCGGAAATTTAACGGTGAAGGTTTCGGGGAAGACCATCACGTTCAGCACAACCGACGATGGCGAAAATTTGAAATACAATTACATCGATCATGGGTATGCGGTCACGGTTCATAAATCTCAAGGGTCAACCGTGGACCGAACTATTTATTTGCATGACAGCAGTTCAGGAATTCCATCAGCAAATAGTCTCTATGTGGCCATGACCCGATCAAGACAGAGCACGAAAATTTTTACCCAGTCCCAGAAACTTTTGAAAAAGCACAGTGACAAGTGGATCGAAAAAACATCCACCCTGGATGATTACGAGCACAAAAATTTTCATGTCAGGGAATTTTTGAAAGCAAATTTGGAGATGGAAGGGAAGGGCACGTCTGCAAAAAAAGATCAGGACCATTCCTTAAAGATTAATCAATCGAAAGAAAATTCAATCGAGATTGAAATGTAAGTCAAAGGAGAAGACCATGAATGAAAAGATTTTAGCAAGCATTCGAAGAATCACAAAACCATTTTTACCGGAAGATTTTGATGAGCTGATCAAAATTTTAAAAGAGGACATGATGGAACGTATCCAACAATTGAAAGAGGAACAAGAGAGAGAAGCTGCAAAAATTTTATTGAGTAACCTGGACACGCTTCTGAAAAACAAGGATGGCCTGCCGGAGAATTTTGTAAAACAGATCGAAAAGCTCTCCGGCAAAAAAGAAAAAAAGGATGAGGGGAAAAAAGTTACCCCTCCGAGTCCATCCGAAAAGACAAATCAGGCTGCTTGAAGTTGGAAGAATGAAGGATGGGATTCGATAAAATTGCAATACGTGAAAAAATGGCAACGCATAACAATAAAATATATTAATAACGATTGGTTATATATAAATTTCCGTAAAATGCATAACAAAATAATCGGAAAAAGAAAATTGCATAACGAAAAAATAATAATATTCCAATATGTTAAACACAATAAATTTGGATATGTATAACAAATTTTATAAAAATGTAGAAATTTTAGCATTTTGCATAACGAAAATATTCTATGAAAACAGATATATAAATAGAAAATTTGTTGCTTTGCATAACAGGCCATTAAAAAAAATGGCGTGGGGTGTGGAGCATTTTAGAAGAAAATGCTCGGACAGTGGTCACGAGGACCACACGTATTTTTATTAATTCTATTTTTAAGGTGTTTTTTGAAAAGTTTTTTAAAAGGCGAGCGCCGAATGAGCGGGAAAAATTTGTTGACCAAGAAAAAACGGAAACTCATTTTGATATGGTCCATCAAAAAATTTCAGAATTAGAAAAAAGTTATAAGCAGGAAATGTGAAATGGAAAAATACAAATCGATAGAGACAACATCATCTGTGACGATAAATTTTAGAATGAGCGCCAAGGATGATATAAGAATTTCTCAACTGGCAAAGTCGGCAAGAATGACAAAATCTGAAGTGATCAGAAAACTGATAGCCATCGGTTTTGAAAATACTGACTATGAAAACATGGTAGATAAATTTTTTTGTCTATCGATAGACTTGCTTAATAAATTAATGAAAATCGTGATGTCGTGTCAGAGAATAAATTTTACTGAACAGGAGAGGCAATGAAAAATACAAAACAAAATATCACTTTTCGAATTGATCCTGAGATGAATTCAAAAATTTCACAGATGGCTAAAGATAAAAACATTTCACAGAGTGAACTGGTTCGACATATTTTAGAAATCGGTTTTGAAAATACCGATTATAAAAAAGTGTCGGATAAGTATGATGTCCTTTTTGACCGGATGCAAAAAATGTCTGATGACATGATAGCCCACTTTAAAAAAATTTCTTACGAAATAGAAATGCTCAATCAGCGGAACACCCGGTTCAATAATAATATCGTTCGCGCAAATATTTTCCTGGAAGAATTTTCTCTGCGACTTATTCCAAGGACAGCAGACTATGTGGATATGAGAAACCAGATTAAAATCAGACATACCGAACTGAAAAACATGGCCACAGATGGTGAAGCATGAAAAAAAAAGCAGCCCTCTATCGGGGATTCGAAACCGTTTACTCAGAATCCCTCATGAGCTGGAAAATGATCGTGGTGATTTTTACATGTGCGATAGTGCTTCATTTAATCTCGTACATCGTGATCGTCAATTTCTGGCTGAATGAATTTGAACGGCATGTATTTGTCACCTTTATTAAAGGATGGTTCACAAAACTGTTTTCACCTGATACCGGCATCACCTTTGTAGTGAATGACAGGAATTATATAATTGAAGCTCAGAATGTCGGTTTTTATCTGTCGTCATATATTTTGCCACATATCGCTTTGACCAAAAAACTTTGGGTGTCATTTTTGATCAGTCTTTTTTCATACCTGTCCATTCCGCTTGCCTTGAAAAGTTTTAAAAATATTTCCGAACAGTATAATGAAAAAGAATATGTCAAAGGTGCACGATTAATCGAGCCTGAAAAATTAAACAAGAAATTAAAATCGCCGGACCTTCCTTTTGCCCAGACAAAAATGCCGAGAGAATTTGAAATCCAGCATGTGTTTTTTATCGGGGCGACCGGTGCCGGTAAAACCGTTTTTCTGAGCCAGGTGCTTCAACGGATATTTGAACGTGATGAACATTGCCTGATCTATGACAACAAAGGCGACTTCATTTCAAAGTTCTATCGGCCAGAAACGGACATCATTTTTAATCCCCTCGATGAACGATGCATCGGCTGGAATGTGTTCAATGAAATAATAACGGATTATGATATTGATGCGGTTGCCTCCTCTCTTATACCCCCTGCAACCGGTGATAACGTTTTCTGGAACGATGCAGCCCGAGATGTTTTTGCCGGCATCCTCGTTTACCTTTTTCAAAAAGGGAAAACGACAAATCAGGATATCTGGAATGCGGTCACCATGGACATCAAAAAGTTATCGAGCATCTTAAAAATTACCAAAGGTGCCGAGCGTGGGTACGTATATATCCAGGATGCCTCTTCCAAACAGGCGGTGTCCATTCATGCGGTCCTCATGCAGTATGCCAAATCATTTTCCTATTTAAATATTGAAGGGGATTTTTCTATCACCAATTGGGTGCGAAAACCTTGCGGAAATATTTTTGTACCCAACTATGCAAACACCAAGGATACATTGAAACCGATCTTATCTTTGTTTGTCGATTTGTTGGGACGGCAGTTACTATCGCTTCCGGATGATATCTCAAGACGGATCTTTCTTTTCATCGATGAGTTTGGATCATTGCAACGACTTTCAACGATCATGAATCTGCTGACCCTCGGCAGATCGAAAGGTGCTAGTGTGTGGATCGGTATCCAGGACATCGGCCAGCTCGAAAAAATTTACGGGAAAAATTCAAGACAGACGATTGTTAATTCGTGTGGTACCAGTGTGATTTTTCGTGTGGATGATCCGACAGAGGCCAGTTACCTGGCTGATAAAATCGGCAAAGTGATTTACAAAGTGCCCCAGGAAAATTTTTCAATGGGCGTTGAAAACATGAAAGACGGTTTTGGGATAACGAAGGTTGAGAAAACAGAACACTTGATCATGGCATCTGAAATTCAGGCCATGGGAAATCTGGAGGCGTATGTCAAATTTGTTGGCAATGATATCACCAAGGTCAAGTTTGGGTATCAGGCATATGATAATATCCATCCGGCATTCGTTGAAAATCAAAGGCACCGCCTTGGAGAAAAATTTTTCAAGGAAATGAATCGAAAGGACCCATTATCATCCCAAGAAGAGAACACGGAATCCGGATCAGGAAAAATTAAAGAGGACCCGGAAATAAAAAATAAGGGGGTTAAGATTGAAAATGTTAAACCAAAAGATGATGTTGAGAAAGAACCGTATAAACTGATAACGCCCATTCCTCATAAAAATGTTGTTTCAGAGACGACTATTGAAAAACTTGAATCGAGGTTAGCAGAAAGAGAAGAAACACATCAGAATCAGGCTGCGATAGAAAATTTCAAACAACATGCATCCCATGAGATCGATTTAGGGTGAAGAAAAACATGGCGGCCTGTTGTGAGCCGCCACAAAGTTGGGGAAGGGGGAGTGTAGAAAAATAAAGAAGTAATTTAGAGTACAATAATATAATTTATCTCGGGAGCATGTCAAATAAGAAGTTTTGTTTATTAAAAAAAGGCTTGTTCATTTATTGGGCCAATGCCCCAGGGGGAGTAAAAGTCGCCTTATGGAAATCATCGATCGAACTGGTAAAACAATCCGGCAATTGTCTATCATAGAGAAAAACATTTTGAGCTGTCAGGGCATCAAATCTCAGAATCTGATAAGCTCTGTTTGGAAAGGCAAGCTGTGGATACGATGTGATTGCCGAAAAAATAATCAGGCCATCATTATCCCAAGAGTGAGGAAGGCTGGGAAAAGGATAAAGTATCATTTAGCAAACAAAGTGCAATCCTACCCTCATGATTCATCATGCCCGTTTTTTTCTGCCACCGATTATGATCCCGGGATGACCCAGACAGTTTCTATCCGGTCGTATTGTTTTCACAAAGACGGTGAAATCGATGATGGTGAACAGACGCAGGAATTACAGGGTCAAGAAAACAACAATCGGACCAAAGATACCCTTATAGGAATGCTTTACGATCTGTATGAGATGTCCGGCCTGAATTATTTCGGTACGAATAAAAGAACCGGAACCTGGGTGTTAAAACACCTTCAGGAATCCGCAGATATTCCTTTTGGAAGACAGTTCAAGCTCAAAGACGTTATCTGGATCGGGATGGATAACAATTATGACCGGAATGGTTTACTGATCAGCATCAGTAAAAAATGGAAACAATCCGGGAAACCCCATATTGTACAAATTTTTCTTTCTGATTCGATTTCGGAAACTGGAGATAAAACGATTTTTCAGACTCATAATCAAATGATTGAGATTCCCACAAAGGTAAACAGGGCAGGGCGTATCAGTTTAGATAAGGGGCCATTCCTCATTGCGATGACGCTATTGATGGCGTGGGTTGACCGGAAACCGTCCTTTGTTCCGGGAAGAGCCGCAGCTGTTCCGCTTTGCCCGGAAACCTTTGTTCCGGTGGACTCGGACTACGAGCGAAAGACCTTATCGATCTTAAGACGAACCATATGGGGGTTTAACGAGAATCGAAAAACCCGGTTAAAA
>JAHIVH010000069.1 GCA_018816735.1 Pseudomonadota bacterium
AATAGTCTGATGGCCCTACCCCGCCGCCTTATTGCAAGGTGTTCGTTAATGCTCCCGCTGGTCCTTATAGTGATGATTTGGTGTTTTTCCTGCAATACGGGAAAACATCCTGTTGGTTCAATGGATGAATAAACTGTATTTATTTACATAACTGGTTGCAAGTTTTTGTTCAAGTATAAACGGTTGAATAAATACAGTATTTTTATTAATCATCGTATTTTCAAAAATGGCCTAATGGTGATCATTTTTGGGGAAATCAGCAGTTCAAAGGTAAAGTGATTATTGCCAAACATGCGTGTATGAAACAAATGCATCACTTGGTTCAGTGAGAAGAAAGAAAAGCATGCTTTTTCTCAAACCTACCGTGCCTTTTTCTTATATGGTATGCTTAACAGAGTGGCGGGACAAATTATTCAAAATTTGCAAAGGTCAGAGGGGCTATTGGAGAAGGTGCTATTGGGTGTATGGATGAATTTGAGATAAAAACCTTACAGCAAAACCCCGTGGGATGTGTTTTCTCACAACTCATTTTTGTGACGGTGTCCTGAATGGATTGAAAAGTTGAAATTATTGGAAATAGCTTGAAACATATGCTTCTAAAATCCTTTTCATCTCCGTTACCATGAGCTTCGCTTTTTGATCGCCCCCAGGTTGGGAAAGCTCAAACCAGGCCCCGTCAAGCAGACAGGTGGCGGTTTCTATGAAGGTTCTGGAGATCGCGTCCAGTTGTTCTCCGGAGAGATCTGCTCCCCGAGCTTTGAGAGCCTTTGACAATTCGGCCGCGTGCCGCTCGTTCATTTGAACATCTATGGACCGAAGCTCCGGGCTTGCCTGCATGGCGGCTCTGATGGCCCGCAGACCCGGAATTTCCTTTCCAGCCATGAAAAACAAATCCACCATTGTAGACAATGAAGGGCGCCAATCAACTTTCTGATTTCCCAGACCCTCATATAACGTAAGAAAAAGCGCTTCCTTTTCTGCAACACGCTGCGCAAGGGAATAAATAATGGAAAGCTTGTTTGGGAAATACCGGTACACACTTCGTATTCTCACTCCAGCACGCTCCGCGGTTTTTTTTGTGGTTAGGCCGTCTGCTCCGGATTCTTCCAGAATCAATGCCGCCGCGTCCAGAATCCGTTCCCTGGTTTCCACGGCTCGGATCTGGGTGGGTTTGACACGAATTGAAATCGGAAAAGATTCGTTGGTTTGTATTTTACCCTTCATTGCCGCCCCTTAAAAAAAGGGAGTAAGGCTCCCTTTTTTGCTTGACATATAATTTTAACATGGGTACTTTTCTCTAAAAGGGAGCCATACTCCCTTTTAGAGAAATAGATCAGTTGATATCCATCGTCAATAGAAAAGGAAGGCAGATATGAAAATTCTGGCTCTGGGCGGATGTGGGGAAATGGGTGGTTATGCGGTGAGAACGCTTTTAAAAAATGATTCTCCGCCTGAAATCATAATTGCGGACAAAAATGCCGAAACAGCTGAAAACTTTGCTAAGAATCTGGGAAATATGGTCCGGTGGATGTCTCTTGATATCTCGGATCAACACGCCCTGAGCAGGGCTGTGGGAGAAAGCGATCTTGTCATGAACACCGTCGGGCCCTATTTCAAATTCGGCAAATCAGTGCTCACAGCCTGCATACAGGCACAAAAGCACTACGTAGACATTTGCGATGACTGGGAGCCCACCCTGGAAATGTTGGCACTGCACCCAGAGGCTGAAAAAGCTGGAATCACTGCCATTGTGGGCATGGGAGCAAGCCCAGGTATTTCAAACATGCTAGCTGTGAAAGCCATGGGTGAGCTGGACCACGCCCGAAAGATCTATACAGGCTGGGATTTGGACAGTGCCAAACCGGAAAAAACAGGCAAAAAGCCTTCTGCCGCCACTGTGCATGGAGTTCACCAACTCACTGGCACTATCCGAGCCTTTGAAAACGGCGAATACATTTATAAAAAGCCCATCAGGCGGCTTACAATGGATTACCCCGGAATCGGCCCGGGCACTGTATGGACCATTGGACATCCCGAGGCTGTTACCCTGCCCAGATATTTTCAGGACCTGACTTTGAGCAGCAATGTTATGACAACCAGCCCAGGAAATATTTTTGGCCTCAAGATCGTTGCCATGCTGGTAGATGGGGGGATTATTTCCGTTGACCGGGCCGCCTGGGTTGCGGAAAAGGTGGGCGGTCCGGCAAACCCTCAGGACACTCCGGAAAAGATGCTGTCTGAAATGGTTGCGGTTAAAAGGAAAGGCCTGCCGCCACTGTTTGCCCTGGCCGTGGGAGAAAAAGATGGGAAGCTCGCATCGGCAGCTTGTATGATAACCAGCGCCCCGGCAGGTGGGATGGGCGGCGCCACAGGCGTTCCTTTGGCTGTGGCTGCAATGCTTCTTGGAAAAGGAGCCGTCCTGGCAAAAGGTGTGTTCGCCCCCGAAGCAGCCATAAGTCCGGAGGTTTTTTTCAACACCCTGGGGCCACTGTGTGCACCCGCAAGGAATGGGGCACAAGATTTGGTGCTCACCACAAGGTCTTGGGAACTGGTGCAGGTGAGAAATCTGTTGCGGAAATTTTTTTAATGTAGGGGACCACGAGCATTCGCGAGTAAATATATGGCCACGCTAATCATTGCCTTTACCCCTGCTTTTTGCCGTGGCAAATGGCTAAAAAGAAAAGAGACCATTATGATGAAAATCAACCCCAATATCCTGCCTCTATTCTTTATTATGCTTTTATTAAACCTACCGGTATTTGCAAACGACTGGGAATTTGTTCATGAAAAAGAAAATGTCAGCATAAGTAAAAAATATGATAAAAAATTCAATGTGTTTGAGGTTAAAGCGGACACTATTATTGATGCTGAAATTGAAGCCATCGGAGCAGTACTAATGGATATTAACGCTTATCCAGAGTGGGATACGGAGTGTTCAGAAATAAAAGTATTAAACCGGATTTCAGAAAGTGAAGTGTATGTCTATTATGTTGCAAAAGGCTTTTTAACGATTTCGGACAGAGATGTCGTTATATATTCCAAAGTAGAAAAGGACTATGAGAAGGGGGTGTTTGAAATTACATCAAAATCGGCTAAAGAATATATCGTCCCTTTAAGAAAAGGATATGTCAGAATAGAGGTGTTTAGAGAAAAATGGCGGCTTGAGCGAATTGGAGTTAAAAAGACAAAATTGACTGTCACAAGTCTTGTAAATCCAGGTGGAAAGATCGTAAAATGGTTGGTTAATCTTGCTGCCACAAGTTCCTTTCAGGAACCTCTGGTCAAATTAAAGGAGCTTGTAGCGCCTGTCCCTCCGAATAATTAGGTAACATCCGAAATCATTGACAAATTTATCATCAACGGTTATGTTTCCATTTGGCTATTTTGCATTCATTTTCAATGAATAAAATGGAGACAATTCGAATTTTGCCTTTGCTTAAAAATATATTTATTGATGGTTTTTGCGCTGTTCAAAAATCAATCTACCCTTGCTGTCGAAAATCTCGCACTACGTCAGCAACTTTCCATATATCATCATTCTAAAAAACGACCCAAAATTCGCTTGCAAGATCGTTTTTTCTGGATCTTCATCTCCCGATTCTGGCGAAACTGGAAAGATGCATGGATTGTTGTAAAACCTGAAACCGTTATTGGCTGGCACCGCAAAGGATTCCACCGGGTAACTCGGAACAGGTGTTGAGATTTCAATGTGTAAACTCCTATAATTAAAAAGCATATCGTCATTTCAGACAATTTTGACACCTTTTCAAAACGGATATATCGATTGGCCATAAAATATGAGCCATAATGAATT
>JAHIVH010000070.1 GCA_018816735.1 Pseudomonadota bacterium
GCAAAGAAAAGTTCTTACACCCAACGACTTTGAAAACCTTGGAGATCTCGAAAACAGAATACTCACTTTTCAGAGGTCATATGAAAATATCGCAAAACCTTTCGAGTGGAAATTCACCCGAGAGGATATGAAAAAAATAATGGCCAAATTTAATGACAAGCAAAAAATGGCAGCATGAAAAATACATCACCGAATTTTCGACCCAGAGCACTTAGGTGACAACTATCTTGACACTCGCCGCTATATATCGCCAAAATGGACAGAACTAAAAACGACTCTGCCCTTTTTTTCCGCAAACGCTTTTTCTCCCTGAACCTGTAGACACTATATCCTGCCTTGAACTTTCTGGATGAAATCAAATTTTTCTTGATTTTTTAAATGACTCTTATATAATACTTAAGTTTTTCGACTTCTGAAATCAGTTCACCAATACTACCTTCCAGATATTCATATTGAGTTTCAATTATTCGAAAACGCTTATTCAAACTAGCCGTTAATAGATGCAGAGTTTCATTTAACAATCCAAAAGAGTTGTATCTTCAGATCTGAAAACGAATTTATTTAGTACAATAATGTCGATTCCGCACCTGGGAATGTGTGACGCCAACTATTGGACCGTCAACAGAACTTATCACTTTTTTAATCATTTAATGGATAATAGGAGGGAAAAATGTATCTCACAAGAGCATGTTTTTCATTTATTGTATGCTGTTTAATTGTTTGTGCAGGCACTATTGGATTTTCGAAAGAATTTGAACATGTTATGAACATCGGTTCCGAAGGCACGGGAGAAGGGCAATTCAAGTATGTAGAAGATTTTGACTTTGATTCAAAAGGAAACCTCCTTGCAACTGATGCTGCCCATGCATATGTGCAGGTATTTGATAAAAAAACCGGAAAATTTGTCACCCGATTTGGAGGCAAGGGGGATGAGGATTATCATTTGGAAAAACCGGAAGGGATTTCCGTTGCACCTGATGGAAGAATTTTTGTCGCCGACTATACGACAGGTTTTGTTAAAATATACGACGCCAGCTATAAATGGTTAAAATCGTTCAGTGATTATGGGTCAGAACCCGGTGAAAACATTAAGTCTGAATTCACGGACATATATAACGGACTCTATTACATGCCTGAGGCAGGCAACCACCGGATCTCGGTCTGGGATCTTGAGGGAAATTTTAAATTCCTGTTCAGTGAACAAGGCACTGAAGAAGGAAAACTCAACAACCCTGAAGCCGCCAAGTTCAACAGTCAGGGCATTTTGTATGTGGCGGACCTGAAAAACGACCGAATCCAGATATTTACCAAAGACGGTAAATTCGTAAAATCATTTGGCAGGACCGGCAGTGGTCCCGGAGAACTGAAAGCACCAGCAGGCATATCTTTTGATAAAGACGACAACCTGTATGTGGGAGAAATCGGTAATGACCGAATCCAGGTATTTAACAAAGATGGAGCGTTTCTGACCATGTGGGGCAAAAAAGGGGCCGGGAACGGGGAGTTCGGAAATATTCACGGTGTTATTGTTGACAGGGATACTGATTGGATTTACGTCGCAGACACTGCAAATAACCGCATCCAGGTATTTAAACCTAAAATTTGATAGATTCCGCACAGGAGGGGGCATTCAGCCCTCCTGCCTCAGTAAACCGGATTGGAGAAAAGCGATGCATCTTTTTAAAAATCTCAATGGGTTCATACGCAAGATGCGGTTGTCATTCAAACTGATGTTATCTTTTCTGCTTATGGCTTTCATCATAGGGGCTATTGGAGCAGCAGGCCTGTTTTTCATCAACACAATTCAAAAAAAGGTTGCGATATTTTCAGATGTCGCATCCCCCATGATTCTGACAACTGTGCAGATGAGTGACACTATGCTGAGCGCCAATATTGAATCTATGATTGCCTTAACCTTAAGTGACGAAAATGCCATACTGCAACAGAGTGAGTTATTAAAAAAATATGGTGAAGAATTTGATAAAAGCATGGTTCGTCTCTCTCCAATATTGGAGAGAGCAAAAATCAATTTCAATCCTGAAGCGATTGAACAAACCCAAAAGACCTTTTTTCTCACAGCCCATGAAATGATTGCCGCTCACCTGAAGAAGACAACAATTCAAAGTGCAAGTCTCAATATCTTTGAAAAAAAATATAAAGCGGTTGACACAGAATTGAATAAACTTATGAATCGTGCGCTTGCGGCTGTTAATGAAAAAGAGGATCGGGGACGAACATTGATTCAATCCGGTGATGCAAGAATGGCTGATATGGAGGAGTTCCTTGCCCAGCTATTCGGCCAGGATCAGTCACTTATAAACGGGGTCTTCACACTTCAAAAATATCTTATGGCGCTCCAGGATTTGTCTCGAGCTTTCATTACGCAGGATAATAGTGAAATGCTACCTGCAATTGAAGAAGATTTTCAACAAACGCAAAAAAAAATTGCAGCCCGCCTGAAAAGGCTAAAACGATTGACTCAAACCAAAGAGAATAAAAATTCCTACACCCTTATTACTGAAGGATTTAAAGAATTAGAAGATTTGGCTCTATCGGAAAAGGGATTGTTTGACATTCACAGAGAAGACCTCATTACCAGCAAAGATGTTGAGCATCTTAAAGGGCTCTTGACATCCGCAGTCAAAAACACGCGTCTGGAACTGGATAAGATCTCAGGGATATCCAGAACATTGACGGATATGGCAAAAAATTCCACGAGTACAGAAGTAATTAGAGCACAGCAGAATATAGTCATTATGATCATGGCTGGCATACTCATAGGAATTCTATGCGCATGGGTCATCACGCGAATGATTACCAAACCGTTAAGCGACGTTATAGATGGACTGAACCAAAGCTCTGAGCAGGTTTCTTCTGCATCCAGCCAGGTTTCTTCAGCCAGTCAGCAATTGGCTGAAGGATCATCCGAGCAGTCAGCGGCTATCGAAGAGACATCTGCTTCTCTTGAAGAAGTCGCTTCCATGACAAGGCAGAATGTGGACAGTGCCAATCAGGCAGACATGCTCATGAAAGAAGTCCATCAGGAAGTCAACCATGCAGATCAAGCTATGGCAGAACTGATAGCCTCCATGAATGAAATTTCTACAGCTAGTGAAGAAACATCCAAAATTATAAAAACCATAGATGAAATTTCTTTTCAGACAAATCTGCTCGCTTTAAATGCAGCAGTGGAGGCAGCCAGAGCAGGACAGGCCGGCGCAGGATTTGCTGTTGTGGCTGATGAAGTGCGCAGCCTGGCGATGCGGGCAGCAGAAGCCGCAAAAAATACGGCTGATTTGATCGAAAAAACCACCAAGAAAATCAAAGGCGGTTCTGAACTGGTTCACCGGACCAACAACGCTTTTGAAAAAGTAACCCAACGTGCATCCAAGGTAGGTGCGTTAGTGGGCGAAATTGCCGTAGCCTCTCATGAGCAGGCCGAGGGTGTTGAACAGGCAAACAAAGCGATTGCAGAAATGGACAAAGTGAGCCAACAAAATGCGGCAAATGCTGAAGAATCTGCTGGCGCATCTGAAGAAATGCGCAGTCAGGCAAGGCAGATGAAAAAGATGGTTGATGAACTTTCTTCCCTGATTCATGGGATACACCATGATAAAGCGCAATTGATGAATCACCCAAAAGATATAGAAGATCAGGAAATTTATACTGAAAGTGATCAAAACCCATATATATAGGGCAATAACATGGCTCTGCTCTTTTTGATTTGCCAGGAATTCAAGGATATTCCTCTAAAGCAGCCCCATAACCGTTAATCCCTGTCTTTTCCAAACCGTGTCCACGATTCAGACGGCAAGTAAATATAGTCGCCCCTTCCCTTGATATCGGAAAGGGGCACCGGGCAAAAAAATTTCATCGGAATTAGATGACTGTTAGTTTACGCAAAGCCCTGAAGGATGATCCTTCGGGGCTTTGTCGTTTTATCTTGCAATTTCCTTATCAAGCGTCTGATTCCACACAACCCAGTCATTGGTGTCGTCTTCAGGCTTGAACTGCTCAGGTTCTGTGGCTGTGCCGTCCTGTTTGATGGTGATCTGATTCATGGTTTTGACAATAAATGTCCATTCCTCCATGCTCACAGGATAAGGGCCTGAGACAGGATGAGGAGCCGGAACTTTCAATGGCTGGGCGAGTTTTCCGGACGCATCGTATGTGGATGTCAGAGGGCGATGACTCACGACAACTTCTCCCCAGTAGACTTTTACAACAGCAGAATTATCCTTGTTGACATTAACGCGATAAACCGTGCCCCGAACGCCCGCCACTGCTGTTTTGGTGGTAATCGCAAACCCGCCCCGGTTTCCTAAAAAGCTTGTTACATTGGCCCAGGTTTTTCCGATGACGACATTCACATTGACATCCCGTTTTTTTTCTTTTTCGTTCACCGCAAGGGACGTTAACGCAAAGGTGGTTTCTTCGTCAAACCGGATAGTACTGTTATCCGGTAATTTGATTTCTATACGAGAATCAGCATCTGTTGTTACCTGGTCTCCATCTGTCAGGGATTCTCCCCGGAGAATGCGGGATAGTTCTGAGGTATTCTTCTTTAACAGAAATGCCGTTCCTTCAAGTCTCGTTACCAGGGCATTTCCTCCCTTGCTTTTTACTTTTACAGCATCATCTGCAGCAAAAACATGGTACGGCCATATCAAAGCTATACATGAAATAACGAATATTGCTCTCTTTATCAAGCCAGTCATTTTCTATACTCCGGTTTAAATGGGTTTTCATAAAAACACACCGGTCAGGATTCAGAATTTCTCAAGCTGAATTTTAAGCTCCCGGATGCTGTTCATGGCTTCCGCACCGGATATGGTCCCCATGGGATCGAATTGCCCTGTGGCAATATCTTTTGCCTTCATGATTCCGCGTGTGGTGCAAGTCATAACGGCATTGAAGTAGTACTGATCATTCCTTAAATCCGGAAAAGGCGAGCTGCCCCCAAAGTTACGTGTGGCCATGTTTTTTTCTGCAGACATCTTTTCCAGAATATCTTCAACCATGATCGCAAATTCAGCACGGGTAATCATTTTATCCGGCTGGAACGTGTGATCCGGGTAAGGCTGAAGCCCCTTGATACCGACATCCATCACAGCCTCTATATCTGCCTTTAAAACATGATTGGTGATATCCGTCGCCCTGGGGACTTCAACAAACTCTCCTGTTTTAAAATCATTTGATGGTACTTTGTAGGACGCATCAAACTGTTTGGGGGCTCTGTTCCTGAACAATTCATCCACTTTCAGTTCTTCAATAAAAAGAGCTGCCACATCCGCCCTTGAAATTTTTTCAAGGAGTGCAATTTCTGCGATTTTGGCACCGGGGATGGCTCTCTCGATTCTCTGTATGATTTCAAATTCCTGGTCAGCCTGTGCTACAAAACCATCCTGAATTTCAAGAACCCTTGCAAACTGGGCCTTGGCCAGATCATAGCTCTTGTTGAGTTTGTAGGCCATTCCCATATAATAATATGATTCTGAAACATCGGGAGAAAGTTTTACTGCCTGACGGAAATGATCCTTGACCTTTTTCAGCCATTTTTCGCCCACCTTTTCCCGGCACAATGTATACAGGCGCATAAATCCTACATGAACGGATGTTTCCTGGGTGTTTCCTTTTGCCAGTTTTTCGGCTTTTTCCATGGCCTCATGCCCTTTTTCATAATCGCCTTTTGTCCCAAGTGTGATGCCTATACCAATATAGGCTGGCGCATATTCCGGATCAAGATCTCTTGCTCTTTCAAATTCTCTTAATGCATCGTCTGTATTCCCTGAAGTCAACAACTTATGTCCATTTGAAACATGATGTTCCGGTGTATCGAGTTCGGCCTGGGGCGGAACCGGTTTTTTGCCACATCCAATAACGCCAATCAAACAGATCACTGCAAATACAGTTATTATTTTTCTGATAGTCATAATATCTCCTTTTTTCCATGACACAATCGTTCTACCGGTTAATCCACAACAATCATGACCCGACATTGTTTTAAAAAAGACAGGTTTTCAGATGTGTTTCGAATCACCGCAGAATCAGCGTTGCTGATCACGATGTCGGAGTTTCCTGCGCCACTTGTTTTCAGTCCCTTGACAAGCAATGGCCGATCTGTCACCCGCTCATTTTTGGCTGCAGCGTCAATGTCTTTGGCATAGCCGCTCATACCCTGCTGCACGGCAAATTCCCGACTCACATATGCAGAGCCATAGACTTCCTGGCCGTTTTCATCAAGTATCCGGGGAGACATGGCCGGTTTTACCTTAAGGCCTCTTCCATCAACAATCAGCCCTGTATAAACCCCTGAAGGCGGTGTGGCCATGTTATCCTGGGGAATCGGTTTAATAGATTCGACCTGTTGAATCTCCTGGGGAAGCAATAATTGAGAAAAACTTCCCCTCATATCCATCTGAACGATTACCTCAACGGTTCCATCAGACATGTAATCTGTTTTAATAACCTGGGCGTTATGGATAATGCCTTCTACCCGGCTGGTGATGACATCACTTTTAACAATGAAATTTTCAACCGTTGTCGTTGAATCAATTCTGACATATTTGATGAGCTCGAGCAGGTTTCTGTAGGCAACCAGCTTGGCTGCCTGAATAGCCATGGGCCGGGCGGCCTTTGAATTGTCAGGCGGGGCGCCAATGCCTTTGGCCACAACCACACCGGTGGTCCAGTTGATATGGCCATGTTCCAGATTTTGAATCATTTCATAGGACTCTGCACTAAATCCGTAAAACGGCACCATAAAAATTGAGAGGACCAGAATACACAGCGATAATTTTTTCATAATATCTCCTTTTAAGCTTTATGTTACAAAAACGATGTATTATTTACCGCCAGAACGATCCAGATAATATTTGGCGGCCTTGTTCCCCGGATTGACCGATAATGTTTTCTGCCAGCAGCGTGTGGCCTCTTTCACATTACCTGATTTATACGCATGAAAGGCCATCTCGTTATATGTCCGTGCCAGATTTAAGGACGCCTCCCTGTTATTTTTATCTACTGTCAAGGACTGATGCCACTGGTCAACGGCTTTTGATGTCTCCCCCTCATTATAATAAATCCAGCCGATTTCATTCATTGCCTGAACATAGGAGGGCTGTATAATTATCGCCCGCTGATACTCCAGAAGGGCATTTTTTGTCATTCCGAGGCTGTGAAACGCCTTGCCCAGCCTGAAATGTGTTATTGCCTCTTCCGAATCAACATCCCTTGCCTTTTTCAGATACTCAATCGCCATGGATGGATGATGCCTGAAGTTATAAACCGTGCCGAGCAAATAATACGCATCGGCATTTTGTGGATCAATATTAATAATTCTCTCAAAAATTTCAAATGCTTTTTCCACATTTTCACGTTTAAGTTCAAGAATGCCCATCCACTTTAATGCGAATGTGTTTTTTCCGTCAAGACTTGCCGCTCTTGCAAATTCTTTATACGCCTCCTCAAACCGGTCTTTTTTTGCGTAAAGTATTCCCAATTGATTATGGGCGTATTCATTTTCCGGAGAAAGCAAAAGCGCCTTCTCAAACTTTTTCATCGCCTGGTCAATTTCTCCCCTGAAATGAAGATCGGAAGCTTCAAAAACAATTGCATCCACATCGGCTGGCCAGGATATGCATGATTGTCCTATGATTATCAAACCAATGAGAAATGGAATCCCCCTCATTTGAAACACGCGGATATATTGTTTTCTGCTGTTCACAGGATGCCTCTTGAAATCGATTCGGCGATCTGGTCCCTGAATGACGGTTTTTTCAATTTTGCCTCGTCATTTTCATTTGAAATAAAGCCCAGTTCAAGCAGGATGGCCGGCATATTGGCTTTTCTCAACACATAAAAATTTGCTGAATTGATCCCCCTGCTTGTAAACGGCAGAGATTCCCTGATCTTCCCCTGAAACTGGTTGGCAAACCGTTCACTCTCACGCCAGTAAATCTTCTGCTCAATGCCTCTGAGAATCCCTTCAAAATCAAGAAAATTTTTCTCGTTCCGGATCATGTCATCATATTTCAACACTGAATTTTCGAATTCGGCGACCTTCATGGCTTCACGACTGGAGGCTTTTTCTGAGCAGAAATAGGTTTCCGAACCCTGAGGGGCACTTTTTTCATTGGCATTGATATGAAGGCTTAAAAACAGATCGGCCTGAAACTGGTTGGCGGAAACCGCCCGCTCTGCCAAAGGAACGAAATAATCATCGGTCCGGGTGAGAAAGGGGATCATTGTCCCTTCTTTTTTGAATCGATCGTACAGTTTTAACGCGATATCAAGGGTGACATCCTTTTCCATCAGTCCGCTTTTACCAACCGCACCGGAATCAAACCCGCCATGGCCCGGATCGATTACAATCCGCCTGACCCTGTAGGAAAGCCCCTTATCGCTGCCAAACTGACTGAGCATTTCCGACTCTTCCTTAAGGGCCTCTTTTTCAAGAGGTGTCAGCTCCCGAGGTTTTTCCCGACGAATGACAGGAAGAGGTTTCTGGGTGATGATATCGACCATCATTCGTGAATATGTGTCTTCAGGATTCAACCGGGCAGCCTCTCTGAATGCGGCCACTGCTTCTGCCATTTTGCCTGAATGATGACAGGCCCTGCCTAACAGCCCATAGGCCCAGTCACTTCCCGGATTAATTTCAACGGCCTTCTTCAATGCCTGAATGGCTTCAAGATATTTTTTTTGCTCAATAAAAGCCTGGCCCTTCAAGGCATAATCAAGCGCATCTTCCCCAAAGCCCACGCACGGGAACATGCTCATGCCAACAGAGGCCAAAAGACTTCTGCCCAATACCCTGATAAACTGTCTTCGTCCAAAATCATTCATCCGTCTTTTCTCAATCATTTTCAATAGAGACGATACTGACATTTTTATAGTAGTGCTTTAAAATATCCATACAGGTATATCCGCTTCGTGCCATTTTCTGGGCGCCACACTGGCTTAAACCCACCCCGTGACCATACCCTTTTCCCTTGAACAGAACGCCATTTCTTTTAGGCTCTGCATCAAAAAGCGTGCTCTTCAATTTTTCAGCCCCAACCCTGATCCTGAAATTATTCCCTGTTATTTTGGATGTGCCTTTGTCAGATGCAAGCGTTAACTCTGTTGTCCGGCCGGATTGGGATTTTTTTTCAGGATTCATTTTTTTAATCGCGCCCACATTCAACCCGGACTGGATTAAACTTTTTTCAACATCTTCATAAGGAAGAAAACATTCCCATGATCCGTCAGGTGCATTTTTACTGAACTCATCCGGCACGCCTTTAAGGTAAGGAAGTTCTGCACCCCATACATTGGAGGCATCTTCTGTATGACCGCCGCTGTTTGAATGGAAATAAGCCACAATCAGCTGTCCCTGGTATGACACGACCTGCCCCCGGGTGGCATTCACAGCCAGATTGGTTTTTTTCCTTTCCGCATCATACCCCCCATAAACCTGTGAAGACGTGGTGGCCTCGACATCAAAGGGTTTATCTGCTGTTTTTTCCTTGATATACAGAACATAAGTTCTTGCCGCTATCGCCTGCGCCATTAATGCCTGAATTTCCCAGGCATCCGGCATTTCCCGGGGTACAACCCCATAGAGGTATTCTTCAAGCGGCACATGATTAACGACAGTAATACCTTTTTCATCGGCGGATATCACCAGTTCGCCCCTGTAGCGAACATTCCCCAGAGAAACCGCAACCCCTTCTGAAACAATGGTGAGCGAAGGCTCCGAAACAGGGATTCGATTGATCGCAAATGTTTTGTTGTTACCTGTAATCATGACAGGGCGTGTTCCCTCATACACGGTCTTACCCGATACCAGACCGGCAATTTTAATGCGGCTGTCCGCTCCTAGGGTAGCGCTTTCGCTGTCTTTTAAAAGAAGCACCCGAATCATGGCATCTTTGATGACAGGCCTTTCCGGCATTTGTTTTTGGAGCTCTGGCGCGCCCATCTGTTCCAGGGCACTCTCTGCCCACACATCCACAGATTGCCGTCGCATCCCGTTCGGATACAGATCCAGATACTTTGTAAACGCATTGTAGGCGGCCTTGAAGTCTTTTTTTTCATAATGCACCATCCCCCTGTTAAACAGGGCATCAGACGCTGCCTGACAGTCAGGGTAAGTCTCAAGAACGTAGTTGAAAATACCGATCGCATCATCACTGTAGTTCAGGTAAAGACTATAGGTGGTCCCGATAAAAAGAAGTGCTCTTGCCTTCATATTCTTATTTTCAGAATAATCGGCAATCTCCCTGTAAGCACCAATGGCTTCGAGATACATGCCCTGGTTAAGGAGGTCTGCCGCCTTTTGAAACGCTTTCTCGTCATCCAGAGCAATATGATCTGCGCCATAAGCCAGAACCGCAAGGTAAACCCCAATAAAACATGAAAACTGCAGATATTTTTTCATCTTGAATAATGCGCCATATGCTAATTTAAAAATCTCTATTTTGAAACCATGGAAAACGCCCTGTTCCAGTCTGTCGGCGGCGGCGTCTTCTGATACAACAGACATCTTTCGATCATCACCTGACTCGGGCCATCTTCAGGGTCGAGTTTCAGCACATCTTTAAAAAGACGGGTGGCTTTTTCCCAGTCCATTTCCCTGTAAGCTGAAAGGGCGATTTCATATTGCCTAATAATTTCATCCACATGACTTCCAGAAGCCGTCTTCCTGCCCATGACCTGATATATCGTTACCGGTCGTTTCTTTCCAACAACATTTACCGCATCAATCTCCCTTGCGGCAATTTTATCCTTTGCAGCTGCATAGGTTGTATCACTGATCATGGAATACGTGCCATATACCTTATTGACGCCCTCAAGCCTCGCTGCAGTATTCACCGTATCACCCATCATGGTATAATCCATTCTTTTTTTAGACCCCATATTCCCCACAATGGCAAGGCCGGTTGCAATGCCTATCCGCATTTCCAATGCCGGTTTGTTCACTGCCCGCCATTTTTCTCTCAACTGTGCAAGCCTGTCCTGCATGTCAATGCTTGCCAGACAGGCGTTTTCAGCATGATTCGGCACCTTTAAGGGGGCGCCGAAAATGGCGATAATCGCATCCCCCTCATATTTGTCCACAATGCCCAGATGGGTCTGAATGATTTCTTCCATTTCTGTCAGGTATTCATTCAGCAGTTCAACGAGTTCGCCAGGTGAAAGTTTTTCGGATATGGTCGAAAACCCTTTTACATCTGAAAAAAAGGCCGTGATATTGATCTGTTCTCCCCCCAGATTCAGTTTTTCCGGAGATTTGATCAGCTCATCCACAACCGTGGGGGCCAGGTAGGTTGAAAATGCACTCTGGATGAACCGTCTCTTTCCCTCAACGGCAAAGTATTGATAACCGGCTATGGCAATATACGTGCAGGACAAGACAAAAAGCGGATAAACCAGATTCAGTATGAGCCCCATTTCATTGAAAAGTGTTCTTGCGATAAACCAGTATCCGGAAAAAAAGATTAAAAATACTGCCAGCCCGGCCGTACTGCCGACAAAAGACAATACAAGACCCATCAAAAGGCCTGCGGCAATAATCGCCAGACAGCTGAAAAGCTCATACCCTGACGGATAATAAAGAAAAGTTCCTGAAAGAATATTGTCTATCAGGGTTGCATGAATTTCAGGGCCAGGCATGCGGTCAAAGGGGGTTGTCTTGATATCATGAAGCCCAATGGCAGATGCACCCACAACAATAATTTTTCCTTTCAACCGGTCCTTGGGAATTTTGTCGTTCAGTATGTCGGTGATGGCATAATAGGGAAAGGTGCCTTGTCCCCCTCTGAAATTGATCATGATTTTTCCATCACTTGAAACAGGAATCTCAATATCCCCCAACTTGATCTCTCTCACACCATAATCTGTCCAGACCACAGATGCATGGGTTTCAAAATAGGCACAAAGAGCCATCAGGGATAACGGGGCATATCTTTTGCCATCGAAACCCATCACTGCAGGAATCCATCTTAAGTTACCGTCTATATCCGGCTCTGCGTTAAAAAAGCCTGAATATTTAGTGCTGTCTGATATTATCCGGATATTGGATTCTGGAAAGCCATACTCCTTAAACGGAATGGTGTCAGGCTTCAATTTATTTGGATTCACCGGAATGTATCTGTCGAACATATACTTTGAGCTGCGGATGTTCCGGGTATGATTTGTGAAGGCGTCCTTGTCTGTACCGGTTGGAATCATGATATCCTGGTTGAAATAATACCCCAGAACCACTTTTGCTTTTGATTGTTTGATGTCATCTGCCAGACGTTTATCATAATTTCTTTTGCCCTCTTCTTCATCAAGAAATGTTGTAAGCGCCTCTGTGTTCACAGCAAGCAGGTCTTTATTCTGTCTGATTTCATTGATGACCGCCACGGCATCCTGCCTGTCCGGTTCGAAAAAACCCACATCAAGGGCAATGACGCTTGCACCCGCATCTGACAATTTATTTATCAGACCGGCCATTTTCAGCCTGGACCAGGGCCACTTTCCTTCTGCTGCAAGGCTTTTTTCATCAATGACGGCAATCGCCACCTGTGAACCCGGAGCTTGTTCGCCCCTTGAAAGAAAACGGATATCAATCGTCTTCAGCTCGACAAAATCAAGAAATGGAATCAGCCGGTAATAATAAAGAAGAAGACCTGCGATAATCAGCCCCATGGAAATCAACAAGGAATTGAACCTGATACGGTTATGACTAAAAAAGGCCATATTGACACTATCCTGCTCAAGGAAATATTACCATTTAGAATTCGATTTAAAAAGGTCTGATCCCTGTGTGTGTTTACTTTAATGCGGTCAATATAGGCGATGGATAAAAAGAAGTCAACACTCGTTACCAATGACAAAATCAGGTTTTTTTGTCTTTTGCAGTGGCCTTTAAAACACTATTTGTACCGAATTTCTGGTAAATATCATCCAGGGCCTTGTCCACCTGGCCCCATCGGCCGTTATCATCCTTCGTTTGATTAAAAAGGTCTTTCTGAACGGGAATGGTTTCCGGAACAAGCTGGGATGTGCCAAGCCCGATCAGCCTCACTTTCCGCTCAAGTATCAATTTTTCAAGAAGAACCATTCCCTCCTGATATATTTTTTTTGATGTCTGGGAAGGGGTGTCCAGTGTTGAACTTCTTGTCAGCTTTCGAAAATCCGAATATGTCACCTTGATGAATACGGTTTTTGCCTTGAGTTTGTGAAACCTCAACTGCCTTGCAACATCATCTGACTGACTTAACAGATGTATTTTTAAAAAAGCCTTATCCGTCGTATCTTCAGAAAGGGTGGTTTCCGTGCTGATCGACTTGTGTTCATAGGTCGTTACAACCGGATTTTTATCAATACCCATGGCCAGTTCCCTCAAGCGCTTTCCATACTTGCCAAACCGGGCCATCAGAACAGGGTCGGGAACGTTTTTAACATCACCCAAATAATACACGGACAGCATTTCAAGCTGAGGCAAGGTCATTTTTCCCACGCCTGGTACTTTTGAAATGGGAAGCGTTCGAATAAAACCGTCCACGTCTTCAGGCATAATCACTTTTATGCCATCGGGTTTGTTATAGTCAGATGCAATTTTTGCAAGGAATTTTAAAGGGGCCACGCCTGCTGAACATGTCAGGTGAACCTCTTCCCGGACCATTTGTTTGATCTTCATGGCGATCTGGACCGGAGAGCCCCAGAGTCTTTCGCAGCCGGTGATGTCCACATAGGCTTCATCAATAGAAACCGGTTCCACAACAGGTGATATTTTTTCGAGAATGGCCATAATTTTTAAAGACAATTCCTTATATCGATCCATTCGCGGGGGAACGATAATCCCTTCGGGGCATAGCAGTTTTGATTTAAAAATCGGCATGGCGGAATGAACGCCTTTTTTCCGGGCTTCATAACTGGCCGCAGCAACCACCCCCCGTCCGGAATCCCTTCCGACAATCACGCATTTGCCTCGAAGCCCCGGATGATCAAGCTGCTCCACAGAAGCAAAAAAAGCATCCATGTCTATATGTACTATCATTGGACTCACCTGATTTTTTCAGTATGAATATATGCCTTGGAAAATACGTTGGCCAAAAAAATTATTTTACAAATTTGTTGCTTTTACCCGGTGATACATTTACACATATGACGATATTTTATTACATTTTTGCAAGAAGAAATTTTTTTCTGACAAATTTAAGGACACCTGAAAAACCATGAAGCAACTTGAAGAAATCACCCTTTTTTACGAAATCAGCAAAGCCCTGAATGAACATATGGATCTTAAAAAATCGTTGTATGAGGTCCTTGATATTCTGGCTGACGGCATGGGCCTGGTCAGAGGGACCATCACCATTCTGAATCCTGTCAGCAATGAAATCAACATAGAAGTGGCTCATGGTCTTTCCAAAACCGCCATGAAGCGGGGCCGGTACAAATTGGGAGAAGGCATCACAGGGCGTGTCATACAAACCGGGAAAGCTGTGGCCATTCCCAAAATCAGTGAAGAACCCCTTTTTCTGAACCGGACGATTTCAAGAAAAAATAAAGACGATCAGGAAATCTCTTTTATCTGCGTTCCCATTAACAAAGGGAACAAGGTTATCGGCGCATTAAGTGCGGATAAGCATTACGAGGAATCCTTTTCCCTGCAGAAGGGAACCCAGCTCATGACCGTCATTGCCATCATGATCGCAACGCAGGTGAAAAACCTTGAAACCATACGCCTTGAAAAAGAAAAACTGAAAGATGAAAACACAAGACTCCAGGGTGAACTGGAGAACCGTTTCAGTTTTACCAATATCGTCGGAAACAGCAATAAAATGCGGGACGTCTACCAGATGATCTCACAAGTTTCCCGAAGCAACACAACGGTTCTGGTCAGGGGGGAAAGCGGCACGGGAAAAGAGCTTATCGCCAGTTCCATTCATTACAACAGCCTCAGATCCAAACAGCGGTTTATCAAGATCAACTGTGCGGCCATTCCTGAAAACCTGATCGAAAGCGAATTGTTTGGCCATGAAAAAGGGGCATTTACCGGTGCCATAAACAAAAAAATAGGCAAATTTGAAATGGCGGACAAAGGGACCATTTTTCTTGATGAAATCGGTTCCATCAATCTGGACGTACAGGTGAAGCTACTTCGCGTACTTCAGGAAAAGGAATTTGACCGTGTCGGCGGCCATAACACCATCAAAATAGACGCAAGAGTGATCACTGCAACCAATAAGGATCTGGAAAAAGCCATTAAAAATGAAACATTCCGTGGAGACCTGTATTACAGATTGAATGTGTTTCCCATATTTCTTCCCCCGTTACGGGAACGAAAAACAGATATTCTCCTTCTCGCAGATTATTTTCTCGAACAATATGCACGGGAAAACAACAAGGAGATCAAAAGGCTTTCCACACCGGCCATCGACATGCTGATGGATTATCACTGGCCGGGGAATGTCAGGGAACTTGAAAACTGTATCGAAAGAGCCGTTCTTCTTTGCGATGGCGGTGTCATTCACAGCTACCACCTCCCACCCACACTCCAGACAGGTCATGAATCAGGAACCCTGCCATCCATGTCGCTTGAAGATGCTGTAGCCAAGCTTGAAAAGGAAATGATTATAGATGCCCTTAAAAATTCAAGAGGCAATATGACCCGGGCATCTGAAATTCTTCAGACAACCATCCGCAAGCTGGCTTACAAGGCCTCCAGATTCAAAATTGACTACAGACATTACAGGTAAAGATCACCCAACGTTACATTATACTAGTCATCAAAAAGGGATATCATCCTTGTCTTTGTCTTTCTTTTTTTTGCTTTTCTTTAGCGACTTGAAATCAACAATATCATTAGAGTAATCCGTGTCAAAATCTTCATACATACCTAAGTCCGCCATTTCCATGGCATTAAAAAATACGCCCATGGATTCGCAAAGGAGATTTATGATTTCAGCGAGTTTTTTCTTCTGATCCAGATCCTTACATTTTGACAGGTCCTTAATATTTTTAACGATTTCCTTCGACAATCCATCAATCACATTCACCATTTCATCCATTTTTCAATTCCTTTCAAAAAAAGCAGATATCTTTTAAATTGCTATTCGCCAAATGATCAGACCGATACATCCGGAAGCACACTTAAAACAGCATGCCTGATCCTTTCAATTTCTTCTTTTTCAATCACCTTTTCTCCACCCAGATTACACACATAAAATACATCGACAACCTGATCCACATCTGTTGACACTTTCGCGACCCTGATGTCAAGCCCCAACCTGAAAAGGCCTTTTGTAATCCGGAACAGAAGTCCTGAAGAATCATATGTAAACACCTCAATAATCGTAAAAAAACTGGAGCTGTCATTGTCAACGACGACCCTGTTTTCTTCGGGAAAGGGCAAATTTTTTGGAAGCGTATATGTGGGTATTTTTTTTTCAAAATCATCCAGAAGGTCTGTTTCAGATTGCATGGCATGTTGCATACCCTGTTCAATTGCCTCCCACTTTTCATCTTCACGAAGACGATCAACAGGTGGCCCTACCGTAAATATATCCAGGGCGGTTCCATCTCCCCATACATAGGTCTCCACATTAAAAATATCAATTTTGTTCAGGGAAAAAACACCTGCAAGGGTAGCAAACAGGCCTGGCCTGTCTTTTCCCAGAATGGTTACCGTCCGTGTGTCCGTATCTGCATGTTTTGAAACAGTCCATGAAAAATTCCTGTTCTCCATATTGCGGTGCATGATGGTGTGCGAAAAAATGTCCTCTGCCGACATATAAAGAAAATAACGCTGAGGCATGATTTTAAAATATATTTCCAGCTCTTCCTGGCTATATGCAGACGCCTTTAAAGATAGGATTTTTTCCTTCTTTTCAGCAAGCGCCTTATCGGCTTTACGCCCGGCCAGTTCACCTTTTTCGAGAATTTTTAAAACCTTGAGAAACAAATCCCTTAAAAGCATGGCCACCCAGTCGTTCCATGCTTTTGTGCCGGTAGACATGGAATCCCCCACCGTAAGGAGGTAGAGCATTTTCAATCGGGCGACATCCTTGATTCGGCGGGCGCAGGAAATCGCGGTCTCCTCATCATTCAAGTCTCTTCTTTTGGCAATGTTCACCAAAAACAGATGCTCTTTAACGAGGAACCGAACAGCATCGACCACTTTAGGTTCATACCCTGCCCGCGCCATGATTTCTTTTGCAATCTCTGCACCCGTTTCACTATGACTGTCCGATTCTACTCCTTTTCCAATATCATGGAGAAGCGCTGCCCAAAGCAACGTCTTTCGGCTTTTCATATTCTTGTAAAGATCTGAAAGAAGCGGCTTGTCTGCAGCATTTTTCGTGCCGGCAAATTGTTTGATGGTTCGGACGGTATGAAGGGTATGCTTGTCAACAGGGTAAATATGATACTGATTATACTGGATTCTGTTTTTCAGACGTTTGAATTCCGGAATGATCCTGGATAAAAGGCCGGTATTCAGCATTTCATTTAAAACATTAAACGTCATGGGTGCGGAAATCAGTATGGTTTCAAAATCCTTGATCACATCTTTATTGGAACAAAACCCGTCTGCGAGATATCCAAATTCGGCTACGATTCTTTTGGATTCAGCACTCAATGGCAATTTCATCCGGGCGCTTTCCCTGAAAATTTTGATCAGGAGGACCGGTGATTTCACCACCCGTTCACTTGACCTGAAGTAGAGCATGTTGTTTCTGATTTCTATTCCCCGGGTCTTGCTTTCCTTTTGGACGCTCCCTCTTTTCCTGAATCGCCTTTTATTTCCAAAAATTTCAATAAACATCAGGTGATGTTGTTTTACAAATTCCATTTTTCCATGAAGTTCTCCTAAAAAACGCTCCACCGGACTTTGACCGAACTTTGATTTGAATTTAAAAATATCCGCAAACTGGGTCTGATATTCGAAACGAAGCTGATCATATTTTCTGCCTACCAGATAATGAAGTCTGTTTCTGACACTCCAGATGAACTCCAGGGACTCCTTGAGAGCACCATACTCACTATATGACAGATAGCCTGAATATTCCAGATCCCTTGGGTGTCTTAACTTTGCCTTGACCCGTGCAAGCCATAGCATGGTATGGTAGTCCCGCAACCCTCCCTGACCATCTTTGAGATCAGGTTCAAGCAAAAATGTGGAATCGCCGAATTTAATATGCCTTTCTTCGCTTCGCTTGATAAGTATTTCAGAAATATGATCCACATCAGGCAGGATATATTCATCCATTACTTTTAAAACAAGTTTTGAATAAACAGGTGATAAGCCGCTGATAAATCGGGCATCGAGAACAGAGGTCAGCGCATCCAGGCTGCTGCGGCAAAGATGGACGCTTTCTTCAAGTGACACTGTGGCATAGCTGACTTGAATACCGATATCCCAAAGGGGATAAATGAGTTCTCTTACCAGTTCTTCTGCCTCATCAGACACGTGATTTTCAAATAGAATAAGAAGATCTATATCCGAATGCACGCACTGTTCACAACGGCCATATCCACCCAATGCCACAATTGCGTAAGGATTCTTATTCAAATCCATTTTCGGCCCGACCTGGCTTATTTCAAAACAGGCATGAAAATAAGTATCAAAAAGTTCTGCATGCCGGGTTAAAAAAGAAGGGGCCTTCCCTTTAATCAACTGGGAAATCATTTGCTTGCGATGGTTGTTCAATACTTTGGCAGGGTGACTGTTTTTCATTTCCTTCCTTATTTTAAAATAAAAGGCATTTTATAACAGAAATAGTGCTATGATTCAATGTAATCATCCCACAAAGCAATCACTTTTTCTCTTAATTGCTGAAACTCTTTCGCAAAAACCCGGGATTCCTTTTCCTGCAGATTCATTTTATGAACCCGGGATCTGTATTCAAGATACGCTTTCTTCAAAACAGCTTCTGTTTCGTTTTCAATGACGCCTTTTTCCGCCATCACCTGAAGAAGTCTCACGTTATCTGTCCATGTTGCAATTTCTTCAAACTCACTTGCTTTTAACAACACCAGGTATTGCACCAGAAACTCGATGTCCACGATACCCCCCTTATCCTGTTTCAGATCGAACCAGTCGCCACCTGAGGGTTTATGGGTTTGTCGCATGCGCTCTCGCATGCTTCTGATTTCTTCCTTCAGCTTGCCCGGGTCTCTTTTTTTACATAAAATCTCTTTCCGCATGGCATCGAACAGGGCAAACAGGGCCTTGTCCCCGCAAATAGGGCGGGCTCTCACCAGAGCCTGATGTTCAAATGTCCATGCAGAATCCCTGTAATATTCGGCAAAGGAATCAATATGGCTGACGATTACTCCGGCACTCCCGCTGGGACGAAGCCGCATATCCACATCATATAAAACACCTGTTGATGTCCTTGCAGTTAACGCATGTATGATCTTCTGACCCAAACGATAAAAAAACTGGGTGTTGTCCATCGCTTGCCTGCCACTGGTGCTCCCCTTTTCCGCAGCATGCAAAAATACGAGGTCAAGGTCAGATGCATACCCGAGTTCAATGCCCCCCAGCTTCCCAAACCCGATGATGGCAAATCCGGTATCATATTTGTCATTCCCTGGTGAAAAACCCGGTTTGCCATATTTCCGGACAAGATCTTGAAAATAAAGGGTCATTACCTTTGAGAGAATCGATTCTGCAATGTCTGTCAGATAATCGCTCACTTTCATCAACGGAAAAGCGCCACTGATATCCGATACTGCCACACGAAGAACATTGACCTGCTTGAATACGCACATCTCCTCGATCTGGTACTCAAGGTCTTCCATGGGATATTTGCTCATCCTTTCTGCAAGCTCTTTTTCCATCGTCTTTCTCTCCCTTGGCACATGGAGTGTCCGGGTATCCAGAAGCTCATCCAAAAGAACCGGATGACGGGAGAGATAAGATATGATCCACGGGCTTTCACTGGCAAGCCTTATCAAATGATCCATGGCAGAAGGATTTTCAACAAGAAGTGCAATATAGCATGTCCGCCTTTCAATGGTTTTGATTAAATCCACAATTCTTGTCAAAATCAGGCAGGCATCACTTTGACTTTTTATTTTTTTAAGAATGGCAGGCATCAGCTTGTTCAGGCGATCCCGTCCGCCACGACTGAGAGATCTCGTATTGACGTCATTCCTCAAATAATCAAGCATCCTTATAATATCGCCGGCGTCTCCAAATCCGGCTTTTTTCAAATCAGCCATGGCCTGTTCGCCTGTGGAAATGTTCAGCCAGACGTTTTTTAACAGGTTATCATCACTGTCAGCCGCGGCGTCCTTTTCGGTTCCCACAAGAAGCTGGCTGAAGTGGTGGCGCACATGGTTCATATGCTTTTTCAGATTATGTTCGAAAAACGGCCATGAATCAAATCCCATTGAAAAAGCGAGACGGACTCTGTCTTTATGATTTGCCGGCAGATCATGGGTCTGTCCATCTGCGTATTCCTGAAGGCGATGTTCTGTATATCTTAAAAAAATATAGGCATTGATCAGTTCATCTTTAACATTTTGCGGGATATGCTCTTTGCGGGCAAGGATCCGAAGTATCTCCACGATCTCCTGTTTCCTCAAGGCCGGCTCCACACCGCCCCGAATCAATTGAAAAATCTGACCGAAAAACTCGATTTCCCGGATGCCCCCTGCACCCAATTTGATATTGTTTTTAAGGCCTTTTCGTTTCACCTCATTGACGATATTCTGCTTCATCTCCCGTAAAGAATCAAAGCTGGCATAGTCAAAATACCGTCTGTACACAAATGATTTTAAAATATCCGCAAGCCTTTTCTGGTCTTTTGGATCACCTGTAATCATCCGTGCCTTGATAAATGCATATCGTTCCCATTCTCTTCCCTGTATCAAAAGGTAGTCCTCAAAAGATCCCAGGCTCATCACAATCGGCCCTGAGTTACCATAAGGCCTCAGCCTTAAATCCACCCTGAAAAGGATACCGTCCTCAGAGTTTTCACTGAAAATTTTCAAAACCCGCCTGGCAAGATCTGTAAAAAACGCTTCATTTGTAACTGGCGATTGCGCATTTCCTTTTTTTTTGGGCAACGGTGTTTCTGTAAACCCCGCATCCGGATATAAAAAAATCAGGTCTATATCCGAAGAGAAATTCAACTCACACGCACCCAATTTCCCCATGGCCACAACGATAAATTTCTGGTCCGCGCCATCCGGCCCTTTTGGGACACCTGATTTTTCAACGGACCACTTGTAAAGCCGGTTTACACTATGTAATACACAGGCATCTGCAAACGCGGAGAGTTCTCTCATCGTCTCGGAAAGATCCGAATATTCGCCCAGATCCCGCCAGGCAATTCTCATCATTTCCCGCTGCCTCAACCGCCTTAGCGCTTTACCAAGCATCTCATCATTTTTAGAGCCTTTTATAACAGCATGTACTCGTCCATCATACTCGCCTTCAATGTAAGGCCGTTTCAGGTCACCGGTTTTTAACAAATCATCTAAAAGTTCCGGATGATTGATGCAAATCCTTGCAATGAAATCACTCAGGGCGAAAGTCTTCAAAATTTCACCGTGAGGCATTAAATTCTCCGGAATACGGATCTTTTTTTCTTTAAGGGCATGAACAAAATCTTCCTGCCTTTTTAAGGCATCCCTCTCCAGTTCTTCAGGCAATTCGAAAACAGATGTCATTTTCAATCCAGTTGAATAATGTTTTTTTGGGCTGTTTGTGTTACTTACAAATAAATAGTCGTTTTTTTTGTATATTACAATCCGATTTATATGAAAATCAAAAAATGCACCGATATTTCAAGAAAAAAAACGGCTGGTATGGACAGCATAAATAACAGCAAGTATTTGAATTGACTTTTCTTATGATTTTAACCATATTGAACCGTACAGAAAAAATGAGCAAAGACCTTCGAACTCGTTAAAAAGGTGACGCCCATATGTCCATCCCGAACGATACGATTGCACGATTGATGCACGAAAATGAACGTTTACGATCAGAGCTGGCTGCTCTGAAACAAAGCCCATTATCCCACCGCAATAATCAGAACGAATCGGGCAACGGTTTAGACAAGGATAAATTGCGAGCCATCCTGGAGGCAATTCCCATTGCCGTGGCATGGGCAGATATCGATGGCATTGTCGAATTTACCAACCGAAAATTCGTTGAGCTGTTCGGATACACCATGAACGAGGTCCCTACGCTTCAGGACTGGTTAAGGCTGGCATATCCCGACCCTGAATACCGGGAGTTCATTCTGTTAAAATGGCTTGCTGCACTTGAACAAGCACACCGGACAGGAGGAGAAATGGGGTCCGACGTGGCCGACATCACCTGCAAGGATGGCTCAATCCGAAATGTGGAGATCAAGGCAACATTGATTTCGAATTGCACACTGGCAATTTTTGATGATTTAACAGAATCAAAACAGACACAGAAGGCTCTGCTGGAATCGGAATCCCGCTTTAAAGCTATTTTTAACGGTGCCAGGGATGGCATGCTGGTCGCAGACAGCCGGACTCAAAAGTTCTGTCTGGCCAATGAATCGATTCTGGATATGCTGGGATACACTGAAAATGAAATCCTGAATATGGATGTTGCCAACATCCATCCTCAGGGTTCCCTGAAAGAGGTGAATGCATATTTTGACCGCCAAATCAGGGGTGAAGTTTATATTGCACCCAGCTTGCCGGTCAAACGGAAAAACGGTGACATTTTCTATGCGGATATAAGCTCTGGCCCATTGATCATTGATGGCCGGAAATGCCAAATCGGTATTTTCCGGGATATTTCCGAGCGTAAAAAATACGAAGAAGCCATTCTGCAGGAACGGGATTTTTCAGAAACGGCATTGAACAGCCTGCCTGGCATTTTTTATATGTTTGATCAAACCGGACGGTTTCTAAGGTGGAACCGGAACTTCGAAACGATTTCCGGATACTCATCAGAAGAAATGAAACAGATCTCGCCCTTAGATCTGTTTCAAGGAGAAGACAAAACCCATATTCAGGAAAGAATCCTTTTGGCCTTTGAAAAAGGATCATCTGATGCAGAAGCCAATCTCATCACCAAAAATGGAGATAAAATTCCCCATTACTTCACAGGGCTATTGTCACATATCGGGGGCGCACCTTGTCTTGTCGGCATGGGGATTGATATATCCCGCCGGAAACAGGCGGAAAAAATGCAGGCACTGGGTCAACTGGCCGGCGGCATTGCTCATGACTTCAACAACCAGCTGTCAGCCATTCTGGGGTTTGCTGAAATGCTGGTGGCCGCCATTGACAATGAAGATCTGCGATACTACGCGGAAATGATTGCCCGCGCGGCAACACGTTCCGCCGACCTGACACGGCAATTACTGGCCTTTGCCCACAAAGGGAAATATCAGGCAGAACCGGTGGATATCCACATTATTATCGCGGAGGTGGTTGCTTTGCTAAACCGCAGCATCGACAAACGCATCACCATCAAACAAATCTTTTCAGCTGATCCAGCCACCACAATGGGTGATCCCAACCAAATTCAAAATGCATTTCTCAATCTGGCTATCAACGGCCGGGATGCCATGCCTGATGGCGGAGAATTGATATTTTCTACGTCCGATATGTTCCTGGATGACGCCTTTTGCCGAAATGCCACATTTGATATCGAACCCGGCCATTACCTGCAGATAGCCGTCACAGATACCGGCAAGGGGATGGAAGATGAAATTCAGAGACATATTTATGAACCCTTCTTCACCACAAAGGAAATAGGGAAAGGCACGGGAATGGGTCTGGCTGCAGTTTATGGTACAATCAAAAATCATAAAGGCGCCATAACGGTAAACAGCAAACCAGGGCAGGGCAGCACCTTCTATGTCTATCTGCCGATAATCGAGGAAACCGCTGTACTTGAAAAACCGGCGCCCCGGACCAGTGAATCCAATGGCAATACAGCTCTTATCCTTGTTGTGGATGATGAAGAGATGATACGGATGCTGGCAGGCGAAATCCTCCATGCTCTGGGATATGAAGTGATAACGTGTAAAGACGGGAATGAGGCTGTGGCCACCTACCAGAAGGACTGGGAACGAATCCACCTGGTCATTCTCGACCTGGTGATGCCTGGTATCAGTGGCGCTGAAACCTTTGCCGCACTGCGCAGAATAAATCCCCTATCCAAAGTTCTGTTATCCTCAGGCTACAGTATAGACGGTCAGGCCCAATCCCTTTTGGATGGCGGGGCGCTGGATTTCATCCAAAAACCGTTTACCATCAGTCAGCTGACTGCAAAAGTGGCGGAAGCGCTAAAACAGCCTGTACCTGAAAGACAAACCAATAATAAAAGCCATCACCTTTAATCGCCCATATGAATCATATTGGCCTTTTTAAAAAAAATCACTGCATCGCCATCTGTATGACCGGGTTCCATATGAAATACGTTTACATCATCCCCGTTCATATTTCGCCCTGAGGGAACAGGATTCTCAATCAGCGAAGGGTTATCAACCATTCAATCTTTGAATCAGGCTGAAAATGGCCTGAGTACCGAATTCCAGGCATCTCACAGGAATCCGCTCGTTTTCGGAATGAACCAGTTTGGCGAACTCAAACCCTTTCGGTAAATTCATTGGTGTAAAGCCATAGGTCTGGATACCTAATCTTGAAAAAAATCTCGCACCTGTCATTGCAGGCATTAAAAAGGGGATTGGTATACATCCGGGATCCTTTTCCCGAAGGATATCAGCAAGCATTTCAAAATGGGTTAGATCAATTTCTGAAGAGCACGGTTCATAACGGGCAACCTCCAAATCCATGTCGACTTTTGTCAGGTGTTTTATTTCAGAGATCAAATCATCCGGTTGATAACCGGGAAGTATCCGTCCATCAATCTGAAAATGAATTTCAGAAGGGACAACATTAATCTTTTCACCACCATTGATGATCGTGACATTTGCATTATGATGAAAAAGCGGATCGAAAAGGTCTCCTCTTTCCCCCAGCATATCAATACACAAATTTGTAAACAGTGGATTCAAAAGAAATTTTAAAAAAAAGGCCTGATGAAGCGGCAGATTATCGGCCATCGCAGTGACCATGTCTCTCGTGATTTTGGGAATATGGACAGACAGTCGTTTTTTTCCGAGGGTTGAAAGCATTCTGCCCAGTTTAGCCGCTGCACTATCCTTTATCCGATGGGCAGCATGCCCACTGCGTCCCGTCACTTTTCCCTTTATCCAGCAAATTTGCTTTTCTCCGATCTGAATAAGATAAAGCCTTTTTTTCCCAACAAAAACAGGAAAACCGCCGAATTCTCCTATGGCGTACTTGACATGTTCAAATTGACCGGGATGGTTTTCAACAAGATATTTTGCGCCAGCATTCCCACCGGACTCCTCATCGCTCAATGCGCTAAAAATGATATCACCTGACGGCTTAACGCCTTCTTCTTTGGTTCGCAGAAGCGCGGAAATCATCATGGCGATGCCTCCCTTCATATCCAGCGCCCCTCGCCCCCATAGATAATCGTCTGCCAGCGCTCCTTCAAAAGGCGGATATTTCCAGCCATCATCTTTTGCCGGAACAACATCGACATGGCCGTACATCAGAAATGGAGGAGCACTTCCCCTACCCTTTAACCTGGCGATGAGATTTGGCCGTCTTTCATTCTGTGCATAAAGTGATGTTTCAAAACCATTTTTATCGAAAATCTTCTTGATGAATAAAATGCACTCTTTTTCATTGCCCGGTGGATTTGACGTATCAAACCGAATGAGTGCTTTAAGTAAATCAGCTGGATTTTTGAAGATCGCCATGCCTCGGATTTAAATTTGAATAGTCGTTTAATGTAATTACGCCATTCCAGCCCCTATTGCAGCAGAAAAAACAGGCATTTCTGAAATCTGGGCGCTGGAAACAAAATGGTCGTAAAGTTTTTCACTGCATAGTACGATGAAATATTTTTTTAAATCAAGTATTTTATAGGGGGGCGAACAATGTCACTTGAAACCGTAATCGTATGGGTTGAAAAATATCCATTTTTCGTGCAGCTGATCAAAGTCGGTGGTGTGGCAGCTCTCAGTTTTATTTTTTATTTTATAGCCAAGCTTTTCGTGCTTAAATGGCTTACAATGCTGGCAGGGAAAACAAAAACAAAGCTGGATGATATTCTGATGCAGGATACGGTTATCCGCAGATTATCATATATTGTGCCCTTAATCATTATATTCAGCTTTGCCCATGTGGTTCCATTTGCCGAAGCGATTATTCAAAAGGCGTCCTTTGCCCTTATATCCGTATTTGTACTTCTGAATATCGGTGCCATTCTGACCGGCTTCAATGATATTTATTTGACACCGGAAATGTCAAAGGGAAGACCCTTAAAGGGATATGTGCAGATTCTGAAGCTTTTGATATACATCGCAGGCGGCATTATCATATTAAGCTTTCTCCTTGAACGTTCACCGCTCATTTTATTAAGCGGATTTGGTGCCATGACCGCTGTGCTCCTTCTGGTTTTCCGGGATACAATTTTATCCTTTATCGCAAGCCTTCAGATCACGACAAATGATCTTGTTCGTGTTGGCGATTGGATCGAGATTCCGAAATACGGCGCAGACGGAGATGTTATCGATATCGCCCTGCACACAGTGACCATTCAGAATTGGGACAAAACATTGACGGTTGTACCCACACATAAGGTGATAGAGGAGACTTTTAAGAACTGGCGTGGAATGAAACTCAGCGGCGGCAGACGTATAAAGAGATCGGTTTATATTGATATGACAAGCATCAGGTTCTGTGATGAAAAAATGATCGAAAAATTCAGCCGATATCAATTAATATCCGACTATATGAAACACAAAAGGGAAGATATTGAGCAACACAACAAAAGGCTTGGTATCGATACCAGCAACCGGGTTAACGGCCGGAGATTGACAAATGTCGGTACGTTCAGGGCATATATTGAGGCGTATCTTCGGAATCAAAAAAATATTCACAAAGAAATGACATTTCTTGTTCGCCAGATGCCGCCTGGCGCAGATGGCTTACCTATAGAAATTTATGTTTTTTCAAATGACACGGTCTGGGCAAATTATGAAGCCATACAGGCGGATATATTCGATCATATACTGGCGGTTCTTCCGGAATTTGACCTTCGCATATTTCAAAATCCGACTGGCAGGGATTTTGGTAAATTATTGGTAAACGGTACATAGCAACAATAAGGAAAAATCCATGTCAATCAGAGCCAATTTTTCGGTGTTGGGTTTTATAGTTGCGCTTTGCTGGTATGAGCCTGTCGTGTATTGTTGTATTTTTTATACTAGCAAACTCCAGATCATTTTAGCGGCAATACCGATCAACACAAAACCAATAATAAGCTTAACCTGGTTCTGTTTCAGTTTTTCGGTCATCAGCCAGGCCCCTGCGATCGCTCCAAGAGCCGAACCGATAGCGGTAAAACTCAATAAGGGGACACGAATATGACCAATGGCCGCCATAGCATGTTGCAATCTTCAAAAATTCCGTTGGAGTGATGCCTCCCTCACATGGGAAGAAAAAATTTCAATTACTGCCACTTACCAGTGTTAATATGTTTATGATGAATTCTCTGATTTTATTGTTCCATTCCCTATGATCTATGCTGTTATTTACATACCCATAAATCCGACTGGCTTTCATGTTGTCCCAGGCTAATTCAAGATCATCTGTTTTATGCAGGCTTATGGATGGTGATAATTGAATTTCCGGATTCCATTTATCTATAGTCCAGGCGTTCATGGCTAAATTGCTATAATCCGTTTTGATTTTGATTGTCGAAGAATCCCGGATGGAATTAATCGCAATACTATTTCTATTGACATTTACAATTAACTCATACTCCTCATCTGCATCTTTATCAGAACCAACTTTCTTTATGCCATTCAAATCTATTTTTATCGTTTTTTGTTCGATTTTTTCCAGTCTTTTTATCTGATTCATTACATCTGGTCCTAAAATGTTTTTTGCTTCATCACCTTCATAAGAAATAACAACAGGACAAACTTCACAATCGGGATTTAATGGTTTTACTTTTTCAGCATAACCAATAAAAGGCAGCATTAACAAAAAAAAGAAAATCCATAATAAATATTTAAAATAAAATTTCATACGCATGCGTTTCTCCGATCTCTTTTTCTGTCTCGTTTTGTTTATATAGCCACAAGCACAGATTTTTTACAAAAAATAAATTCAGGTCATCTTTATATATAGGGCGAATCTTGCTTTAAAAATTGCATTGATACCATGCTTTCTTTGAACCATGATAAATTCTTTTAGGCCAAAAGCTGAATAACCTATTGTATATAAATCATAATTTGATTTTTTTGATGTTATGACAGCGTTCCATGAACGCAAACAACCCAATGAACACAAGCAACCCAACCATTCAGGAAGAGACTCTCACCCCCTGCCCCCATCAAAACGACCCGCTGTAACATAGATTTATATTGATTTGCTGACTGAATATGGTAAGTGGGGACATTAAAATGGATTTTAAACTGTTTTTATTAATGAATAACGATATATAAATATGAAAGCAATATTAGCATTAGAAAGTGGCAGAATATTTCCCTGCAGGTCTTTTACCGGGCCTGGCGAGGCAACGGGAGAAGTTGTCTTCAATACCAGCATGACCGGTTATCAGGAAATACTGACCGATCCTTCGTACCGCGGGCAGATGGTCACCATGACCTATCCCCTGATTGGCAATTACGGGGTCAATCCTGAAGATGTCGAGTCAGACAGGATTCAGGTGTCAGCCTTTATTGTCAAAGAATATCAGGATTTCCCCTCAAACTTCAGATCCCGTGGCACGCTTGCCGACTATCTGAAAAAAGAAGGCATCATAGGGATTGAAGACCTGGATACCCGAGCGCTGACCCGGCATATCAGAAACGCGGGCTCCATGCGTGCGGTGATCTCAACGGAAGATGTGGCACCTGAAATACTTGTTGGAAAAGCAAAAAATATCCCTGACATGGCGGGGCAGGATTTGGTAAAACTGGTCACAACCGACACCCCGTATCGCTGGGTGGACAACAAACCCTCGCTATGCAACATGGAAACCACCATGCTTTCATCAGATATCTGGAAACACAAGGCCGACAAATTGTCTGTGGTCGCATTGGATTATGGGATCAAGTACAATATTATCAGGTGCCTGGAAAAAGTGGGCTGTGAGGTCATTGTTGTTCCGGCAACCACATCGGCAGCGGACATCAAATCCATGAAACCGGACGGTATCTTTCTGTCGAACGGCCCTGGTGACCCGGAACCGGTTACCTATGCCATTGACACCCTTAAAAAACTCGTGGGGTTCCGCCCCATGTTCGGCATCTGCCTGGGCCATCAGCTTTTAAGCATTGCCCTTGGCGGAAAAACCTACAAACTGAAATTCGGTCACCGGGGCGGGAATCAGCCTGCCAAAAACCTGATGTCCTCAAAAGTGGAAATCACCTCGCAAAACCACGGGTTTGCGGTTGACCTGGACAGCATGACAGGCAAATCACTGGAGCTGGTTCATGTGAATCTGAACGACAACACCGTAGAAGGATTCAGGCACAAAGATTATCCCATTTTTGCCGTTCAATATCATCCGGAAGCGTCTCCAGGACCCCATGATGCTTCATATCTTTTTGATGAATTTGTAAACCTAATGAAAGAACATAAAAAATAAAAAATGCCAAAACGTACTGATATCAAGAAAATTCTGATCATTGGTGCCGGGCCGATTATCATCAGCCAGGCGTGTGAATTTGACTATTCCGGTACCCAGGCATGCAAAGCCTTGAAAGAAGAAGGGTATGACGTTGTACTGATAAACAGCAATCCGGCGACCATCATGACAGACCCGGAGATGGCAGATCGGACGTATGTTGAACCCATTACACCGGAAGTTGTTGAAAAAATAATTAAAAGAGAACGACCCGACGCCATATTGCCGACCATTGGCGGCCAGACCGGCCTCAATACAGCGATTAAAGTCGCCCAGATGGGCGTACTTGAAAAATACAATGTGGAAATGATCGGGGCGTCTATAGAGTCCATCAAAAAAGCAGAAGACCGGGAACTTTTCCGAAACGCCATGCATAAAATCGGCTTACGGATTCCCCGGAGCGGGTTTGCCTCAAATATAGAAGAAGCCCGAGAAATCGGTCAAAACATAGGCTATCCGGTGATTGTTCGGCCCAGTTTCACTCTGGGTGGCACCGGTGGTGGTGTGGCTTACAACCAGGATGATCTTGAAGAACTGGTCAAGTCCGGCCTGGATGCCAGCCTGATTACCCAGGTCATGATCGAAGAATCCGTGCTTGGCTGGAAAGAATACGAGCTTGAAGTGGTTCGGGATAGAAAAGACAATGTCGTCATCATCTGTTCCATTGAAAATATTGACCCCATGGGGGTACATACTGGCGACAGCATCACCGTTGCCCCTCAACAGACACTTTCAGACAAAGAATACCAGTTAATGAGGGATGCCTCTATCGCCATCATGAGGGAAATCGGTGTGGATACCGGCGGATCAAACGTCCAGTTTGCCATCAACCCCAAAGATGGGGAGATGGTTGTGGTTGAAATGAACCCAAGGGTATCCAGGAGTTCAGCGCTCGCCTCCAAAGCCACAGGATTTCCCATTGCAAAAATTGCCGCAAAGCTGGCTGTCGGGTATACGCTGGATGAAATCCCCAATGACATTACCGGTGAAACCCTGGCATCGTTCGAACCGACCCTTGATTATTGCGTAATTAAAATCCCCAGATGGACATTTGAAAAATTTCCGGAAACAGAAGATGTGTTAACCACATCCATGAAATCTGTGGGCGAGACCATGTCCATTGGCCGGACATTCAAGGAAGCTTTTCAAAAAGCACTCCGCTCACTTGAAATCGGCCGCCACGGGTTTGGGGCAGATGGCAGAGATCTCATGGAAGTAGAAGGCCGGGAACCAACGGCAAGTGAAATCGAACAAAAGCTCACCACACCCAATTCTCAGCGAATATTTTATATCAGATATGCGCTTCTGAATGGTTTTTCAATCGATACCATCTATGAAAGAACCGGCATCGATCCCTGGTTTTTAAACCAGTTCAAACAGATTACCGATCTTGAACAGGCGATCAGGGAAGTAGGGAAAAACATTTCTCCTGAACTTCTTAAAAAAACCAAAGCCTGGGGGTTTTCAGATATCCAGCTTGGTTTTCTGACCGGTATGGATGAGCCTGCCATCAAGTCACTTCGGAAACAGCAGAACCTGATGCCGGTCTACAAACTCGTGGATACATGTGCGGCGGAATTCAAAGCCTCAACCCCTTACTATTATTCCACCTATGAAACGGAAAATGAAGCAAGAGTCTCCAACCGTAAAAAAATCATGATTCTTGGTGGCGGTCCCAACCGGATCGGCCAGGGAATCGAATTTGACTACTGCTGTGTCCATGCGTCCTTTGCCCTCAGGGAAGAGGGAATCGAAAGCATCATGGTCAACAGCAATCCGGAAACCGTGAGCACGGATTACGATACATCGGACAAACTCTATTTCGAACCCTTGACCAAGGAAGATGTGCTTCATATCGTAGAAACGGAAAAACCAGATGGTGTTATTGTCCAGTTCGGTGGCCAGACCCCGTTGAATCTTTCAGAAAGCCTTTATAAAGAAGGGGTGAATATTATCGGCACCCAGCCGGAAAGCATCAGCCGGGCAGAAGACAGAGATTTGTTCCAGGCCATGCTTAAAAAATTAAATCTTGTTCAGCCTGCAAACGGCATTGCCAAAAGTTACAAGGAAGCCAAATCCATTGCCGAAAAAATCGGCTATCCGGTAATTGTACGTCCGTCTTTTGTTCTGGGGGGACGAGCCATGAAAATCATCTATGAACCGGAAGATCTTGAAAATTTCGTCAAACTGGCCATTGCGGCCTCACCAGGTCATCCGATTCTGATCGATAAATTCCTGATGGATGCTGTTGAACTCGATGTGGATGCCATTTCAGACGGCAAGAAAACAATTATCGCAGGAATTATGGAGCACATTGAGGAAGCAGGCATTCATTCCGGTGACTCGGCATGTGTGTTGCCCCCTTACTCGATCAAAAAGAACCTTCTGGATGAAATTTCAGATGCCACCAAAAAAATGGCAAAGGAACTGAATGTTGTGGGCCTCATGAACGTTCAGTATGCCATCAAGGATGAAAAGGTATATGTCATCGAAGTCAACCCCAGGGCATCCAGGACCGTTCCTTTTGTCAGCAAAGCCACTGGCATACCTTTTGCCAAAATCGCCACCAAGGTCATGGTGGGCAAAACCCTTGATGAACTGGGGATTAAAACGGAAAAAACACCCCGTCATTTCTCTGTGAAAGAAGCGGTCCTTCCCTTTGACCGGTTCCCAAAGGTCGACACCCTTCTAGGTCCGGAAATGAAATCCACGGGTGAGGTCATGGGCATTGACGATGATTTCGGCTCTGCTTTTGCCAAGGCACAACTGGGTGCCAGGCAGAACCTGACCACGGCCGGTACGGTTTTTATCAGTGTAAAGGACAGTGATAAAAAGGCGTCCCTCAATATTGCCATCAAATTTGTGGAGCTGGGATTTACGATTATGGCCACGGACGGGACTTCTGCCTATTTTGAAGACCATGGCATCAAAAACAAGAAAGTAAACAAAGTGTCCATAGGAAGGCCTCATGTTGTGGACGCGATCAAGAACAATGAAATTCAGCTTGTCATCAACACGGCCTCAAACACGGAAACCAAGATGGACGGTTATAAAATCAGAAGAAGTGCGCTGAGATTCAACATTCCTTATGCCACAACCATTGCAGGGGCACATGCCATCTGCAAGGCTGTCACAGCTCTTAAGAAAAAAGAACTGACGGTTCAAACCATTCAGGAGTATCACAGCAGATCATGAACAAACCAGAAAGACCCCGGGACGAATGCGGTATTTTCGGTATTTTCGATCATCCCGAAGCAGCAAAAATAACCTATTTTGGTCTTTATGCCCTTCAGCACCGCGGGCAGGAAAGTGCCGGCATTGCTGTTGCCAGAGATAAAAATATTTTTGTTCATAAAGGCATGGGCCTCGTACCTGATATTTTTGATATGGACGACATGCGTCAGCTTGAGGGGCAAAGTGCCATCGGTCATGTCCGATATTCAACCACAGGCAGTTCGGTTTTAAGGAACGCCCAGCCCTTTTTTGCCCGCCACAAAGGTAAAACCTACGCTGTTGCCCACAACGGCAACCTGGTCAATGCAAATAGTCTGAAAAAAGAGCTTGAGGAAGAAGGCTCCATATTTCAGACCACCATGGACAGTGAAATTGCCATTCATATCTTTATCAAAAACCTGCAGTACGGATTTACAGAAGCGTTGCAAAGAACCGTCGCCAAACTCAAAGGCGCCTTTTCCTTTATTGTTTTAACCGGTAAAGGAGAAGTGGTCGGCATTAAAGATCCAAATGGATTCAGACCATTATGCCTTGGCAAATTGAATGAAAAATATGTGCTGGCATCAGAAACCTGCGCCCTTGATCTGGTACAGGCGGAATTTATTCGTGAACTGGACCCAGGTGAAATCGTCATCATCGGAGAAAACGGATTAACCAGCATCAAGCCTGAAAAAAAGACCAGGCGCACGTTCTGCATATTTGAATATATCTATTTTGCAAGGCCGGACAGCACATTTTTCGGTAAAAACGTCTATCTGGTCCGAAAAGAGCACGGGAAGGAGCTTGCAAGGGAAGCCCATGTGGATGCCGATCTTGTGATGCCGTTCCCGGATTCGGGCAACTATGCCGCCATCGGGTATTCTGAAGAATCCGGCATTCCATTTGAAATGGGAATGATCCGAAACCATTATGTGGGAAGGACATTTATCCAGCCCACTCAGTCCATGCGTGATTTTGGTGTCCGCGTCAAGTTGAATCCGGTCAAGGAACTGCTGAAGGGAAAAGACATCATTATCATCGAGGACTCCATCATTCGAGGCACAACAGCCAAAACCAGGGTAAAAGAACTGCGTAAACTGGGCGTCCAAAAAGTCCACATGAGAATCAGTTGCCCACCTCACAGGCATCCGTGCTTTTATGGCATCGACTTTTCAAGCAAGGGTGAACTGATCGCCGCGAAAAAATCGATTGAGGAACTACGGGAATATCTGGGCCTGGATACCCTTCATTATCTGAGCCTTGATGGTCTATTAAGATCCACAGGTGTTGATGATCCGGAAAACAATTTCTGCAAAGCATGCTTTGACGGCAAATATCCCGTAGCCTATGATGAGTGTTTTACCAAAGACTGTCTTGAAAATGGTTAGACTTTTTGGGAAATAATCAGTATATTAAATAGTCTTTTTCATTATAGCTTGGGCTGAATCTTCCATCCGTTTGTTTTTATTAACGTTCTGGCTATACATTACCTTGAGGTGGCCAAATGATCGAAACAAAATACCTGAAAGACAATATTGAAAATATTCAGAAACTCATGACGATTCCTGCCTTGAAAAATTTTGAGGCACAGAATCTGGGAAAACTGCTCAAGTTGAGCAAAGTCAGAGAATATGAAGATGGTGAAATCATTATCCGGGAGGGTGATGTGGATCCCTGGCTCTATTTTCTTCTTTCAGGAAAGATCAAGGTTGTCAAGGAAGGCGTCCAGATCAATGTCATCGGCAAAATCGGTGAAATTTTCGGTGAAATGCGTATTATAGACAGCATGAGCCGGTCCGCATCCGTGTATGCGATTGGAACAACGATTTGCCTGGCCGTGGATACATCTGCAAAGGATAAGCTGGCTTCAGATGACAAACGCGATGAACGAATTGATTTTATTCTTCTTCTTTACAGAATTTTTGCAGAATACATGTCTGTGCGACTTCGTCTGACCAGCGAAAAGCTCGCCAAGGCATTCCATGAAATTGACGAGCTTAAAAAACAAGTACCTTAAGTTTCTGTATGACCTATAATGAAAAAAACCGTATCGTTTTCCAAACGCGCAACAAACATCTTTTTCCATATTCTGACATCGTGCAATCTGAAATGCCGTCATTGCTATATCAATAAACGTGAACATGGGACATCAACACTCCCCATAGACACCATAGAAACCTGGCTGACCTGTTTCGCCCATAAAAACAGAGAGGCAAACGTGATTTTCCTGGGCGGTGAACCCACGCTTCATCCAGACCTGGCTCAGGCCATCAGAAAGGCAAGATCTCTTCATTACCAGTCTGTTACGGTCGACACCAACGGATACCTGTTTCACGATTTTTTATCTGCCATTTCTCCTTCGGATGTCGATTTCCTGAGCTTCAGCCTGGACGGGGCTACTCGAAAAACCAACGATTTTATCCGGGGTGAGGGATGTTTCGACACATGCGTTGCAGGAATTCAAAAAGCGGTTGAAAGGGGCTTCAGCACGAGCCTGATATTCACGGCAAGCCGGTTGAATATCCATGAGCTCGACATGATGGTACCGTTTATCCGCAAACTGGGGATCAATCGGTTTTTCATTCAGGTAATAGGCATCCGAGGGAATCCGGCTGCCGAAAAATCATCTGAGGAATTAGAAAATCCGCTTCAGCTCACCCGGGATGAATGGGACAGACGGATTCCAACCGTGGCAGAAAAGGTCGCTCAATCAGGAATCATGGTCACGTACCCGAAGGTTTTTCTGGACCTTGACGAACCGTTCGAATGCGCAGGTCTTGTGGCGGACAATTATTTTATTTTCCCCAACGGCAGGGTTTACAGATGCCCGTTGTGTGAGGATTTTCCCCTGCACAGTCTCGCGTTCAGGGGTGATCGACTGGTCCCCACAGAGAAGATCAATGAAAATGATCTGTTTCAGTTGGACATTCCTGAAGGTTGCGTGATGAACAAGCTGATCCAGCCCCGGAACATAAAATACAGGGAACCCGGCAAACCCGTTTACAAGATCGCATGCTGCCTATTAAAAGAGACCATTTTGCCGGATTGAAGATAACGCTCTTTTACCTTCAAACAACCTCTGGCTCCCACAACAAGGAATCCATGCATGAATGCAAAACCAACCTATGACGAGCTTGCAAATAAGGTTCAGGAATTAACACGTGAAAACGAAACTTTAAGATTTCGCCTGCATGCCTTTGATTCGCTCTATGCGTCCATGGTTGAAGGCGTCTGCATTCACGAAATCATTTATGACGAGAACGGCAAAGCCATTGACTATAAAATCCTCGATATCAACCCCGCCTATGAAAGCATTACATCGATAAAAAGGCAGGATGCGGAGGGTAGACTGGCGTCAGAACTTTACGGTGCCGATGAACCACCATACATAGATCTTTATGCAGATGTGGCACGAACAGGCGAACCTGTATTTTTTGACACCTATTTTCCACCCATGGACAAGCATTTCTCCATTTCCGTATTCTCTCCTGGCAAAAACCAGTTTGCTACGATCTTTTTTGATATCACCGCACGGAAAAAAGCAGAGGAAGAGCTTGAAAAACTATTCACCTTGTCACTTGATATGATCTGTATCGCGGATATAAACACCGCCACGTTTATAAAGGTGAATCCGGCATTTACAAGAACGTTGGGGTTTTCGGAAGCGGAGCTTCTCGAAAAACCGTTCCTCGATTTCACCCATCCGGACGATCTTTCCCCAACCATTCAGGTCATAGAAAAAAATCTTAAAAAAGGTCAAAATGCCATCAACTTTGAAAACCGCTACATATGTAAAGATGGCTCTTACCGATGGCTCTCCTGGGTATCTCACCCGGTTCCGGAAAAAGGCATCACCTATGCGGTGGCCCATGACATCACCGAAAGAAAAAAAGCCGAGTTGGTTTTAAAGGAAAGTGAAAACCGCTTCCGATCGATTATCGAAAATACCGATGCCGGATATTTTTTCATCGATAAAGAAGGCATCATCAGAGACGTCAATCACTCATGGGTCAGAATGTACCAGTATGCGTCAGCAGATGAAATTATCGGTAGGCATTTTACGGTTATTCAGAAAGCCGATGATGTTGAACAGGCGAAAGTTTTTGTGGATAGTATCATGAACGGAGACACCCGATTCCTTTCCGGTGAATTCAGCCGGAAATGCAATGATGGACGTGTCGGATACCACAGCTTTTCCGCAAGGCCTGTGATAAAAATGGAAGAAGTCATCGGCATCGAAGGATTCATTATCGATATCACCGAAAGAAAAAAGCTTGAAAACCAGCTCCAGCAATCTCATAAAATGGAGGCTATCGGTACACTGGCAGGAGGTATTGCCCATGATTTCAATAATATCCTGGGAATCATCATGGGGAATACCGAACTGGCGCTGGATGACGTTCCGGAATGGAATCCCGCATTTTTAAATTTGCAGGAAATCAAAACCGCCAGTTTCCGTGCCAAAGAGGTCGTAAAGCAGCTGTTAAGTTTCAGCCGTCAGACCGAACAGAAAAAGAAGCCCGTAAAGATACATGCCATTGTGCAGGAATCCCTGAAACTCTTGCGGGCTTCCATACCGGTCACTGTCGATATCAGAAAGGCCATTCCCAACGATTCTGATACGATCATGGCTGATCCCATTCAAATCCACCAGATACTTTTAAACCTCTGCACCAATGCAGCCCATGCCATGGAAGAAAAGGGCGGCACCCTTGACGTCAGGCTTGACACCATAGATCTTGCAAAAGAAAAAACCACGGAGCTGCACGAATTGCCCCCCGGAAGATACATCAAACTCTCAATTATGGATAATGGATTGGGGATTGAACCGGAAATCAAAGGACGCGTCTTTGATCCTTACTTCACCACCCGGCCTTTGGGCAAAGGAACGGGCATGGGATTATCGATTGTCCATGGCATCGTAAAAAATCATCATGGCGCCATCTCCATTTACAGTGAACCGGGAAAAGGAACCTGTGCAAACGTATTTTTACCGGTCACCAAGGATGCACATCTTTCAGACCAGAAAGAACCAGAAGATGTCCCTTCAGGGCATGAAACCATTCTCTTTATCGATGATGAACCATCCATTTCTGCAGTAGGAAAGCAGATCCTTGAACGGCTGGGATACCACGTCAAAGCCATGACAAACCCTGAAGAGGCGCTATCCCTTTTTAGAAAAACCCCAAAAAAATACCATCTGGTGATTACGGACATGACCATGCCCCAACTGACAGGTGACCGCCTGGCAGAAGAAATCATTGCCATCTCCCCTTCTACACCTATTATTCTGTCAACCGGTTTCAGTGACAGGATAAATGACGAGCGCGCAACCCAAATCGGTATCCGGCGGTATATCGAAAAACCCCTTAACAGAAAAGAACTGGCCATTGCTGTAAGGGAAGCCATCGATGGCAAAAAGTATGGATTATCAAAAGATCAGAAAGTCTGAATTTGAATACGTCAGACCAGATCCTTCAGCAGGCGTTTTAAAAGAATCCGCTCCTCGGTTGTCAGATTTCTTAGTGTTTCTTCGTTGGCCTCCTGCCGGGCCTGATAAAGCTTGATGACAAATTCCATATCCGCTTCCCTGTTTTTATCCTGAGACAGATAAATCCGTTGAATTCGCCTGTCATCTTCGTCTGTTTTTTTCTCTATCCACCCTGCCTCGGAAAGTCTGTCAAGCACACCTGAAACCGTTGCATTATCCAGTACCAACCGCTTTCCGATCTCACCAGAGGTGAGGCCGTCCTCTTCAAAGAGTGTTCCCAAGATCAACCCCTGCACAGTGGTCAACCCATAGGGCTTCAAGCGTTTTTTGAGATTATGCTGGGCTTTCTGATTCCCCTTTGCCAGAAGAAATACAATACAGTCCTTATTGGTTACCATATGGGATTCCTCTTTGGGAATCTCCTTTTTTGCGTGCCGTTCTCCGATATCCATTATGCCAACCTGATTTTAACGGAGTTGGCATGTGCGGAAAGCCCTTCGATATCTGCCAGTCGGATAATATAACCCGCCTCTTTCCTGAAAGCGTCTTCCGAATAATGAATTACACTTGTTTTCTTTAAAAAATTATCCACAGAAAGGGCAGATGAAAATCGTGCTGTTCCTGCTGTAGGCAGAACATGATTGGGGCCTGCAATATAATCGCCTACCGGCTCGGGTGTGTGCTGGCCCATAAATATGGCGCCTGCATTTTTAAGCCTTCCAAAACAGGCAAAAGGATCAGCCACCTGGAGTTCAAGATGTTCAGGCGCAATCTTGTTTGCAAGTGAAATGGCCGTTTCCATATCCGGAACAACGAGAATCACCCCATAATCGGCAAGGGATTTTTCAGCCACGTTTTTTCGTGAGAGCGATTTCAACTGGTTATCAACCGCATCTGACACCTGATCCGCGATTTCACGGGATGTTGTGACCAGGATGGCAGAAGCCAGAGCATCATGCTCTGCCTGGGATAAAAGGTCTGCCGCCATATAGGAAGGATTCGCCGTTTCGTCTGCAATGACGAGAATTTCACTCGGCCCTGCAATCATATCTATGCCCACCGTGCCTGCGACGATCTTTTTTGCAAGAGTGACATACATATTTCCCGGACCTGTGATCACGTCCACTTTGGGAACCTGTTTGGTTCCATAGGCAAGGGCGGCAATTGCCCAGGCCGAACCGGCCTTGACGATCAGATCAACACCCACTTTTTTTGCAGCAACCAGCAGATACGGGCTGATGCAGCCATCGGCCATGGGCGGGGTCACCATGACAATTTTTCCAACACCCGCTATCTTTGCCGGGATACCGTTCATCAATACTGACGACACCAATGGTGTTTTTCCGCCTTGCGCACCGGGTACATAAATACCTGCCGCATCAACCGGATTAACCATCTGGCCCAGAAACACACCCGGCCTTGTTGTATCAAACCAGGAATGGGTCAGCTGCTTTTTATGAAATGATTCTATCTGAAATATGGCCAGATCAAGTGCAGACAGGCATTCTTTTTCAACAGACTGAAATGCGGCATCTATTTCCCCTTCTGATACCACCAGATTACGTTCCGTAACATTTTGGGAATCAAACTTACGGGTGTAGTTGATCAGTGCCTTGTCACCATTTTTTCGGACGTCATCAAGGATATCTGTCACATCCTGATAGGCTTTTTGGGGAAAATCAAGTCCCCGGTTAATAATCGCCAAAACCTTGTTTTCTGCATCCTCTCCCGGGTATTTAAAAATATTCATATGTTTTGCCTTTTTTTATCTTTTCTTTTTTCAGGTCCCAAGGGATCATGTTGTCCCATTTTCAATTAAATACTCAGTTAAAAACCAAGTGTTAACCATTTTAGCAAATAACTTAAACCCACCAATATATCAAGCGATTCCATCTTCAAAAGCGATAATAGTTCTTGCCAAATAAAAAATTTTCTGTTCTATTACCCTTTTTTGCGACAATAAATTTTGAGGGGGAAAATAGGATCATCCCTTCGGGACTATAATTTTTTTCAGTTTTTTCAGTGTAATAGGTGAACCCATGAATCAGAAGATTCTGAGCAGAAAGCTTGATCTTCCAATTAATATAGATGCCATTGCATCTTCCATTGTCAAAAGCCAATTTGAAAGTGGGGAAATCCCCTGGCATGATGGCGGCAAAACCGATCCCTGGGATATGGTTGAGGCGATCATGGGATTAACGATTGGCGGTTATATTGACGAGGCCAGAAACGGATTTGACTGGCTTAAAAGTAATCAGCATGAGGATGGAAGTTGGTATTCAGCCTACAAAAACGGTGTGCCGCAAGATAAAACCCATGATACCAACATGTCATCCTATATTGCGGTGGGTGTGTTTCACCATTACCTGATCACCAATGACATGTCATTCCTGGAAAATATGTGGTCAACTGTGCGTGCCGGTATCGATTTTGCGATGAACCTGCAGGCTGAAGGCGGGGAAATATACTGGGCAAAAAGCCCTGAAGGAAAGGTCGACCCCATGTCCCTTCTTACCGGATCGAGTTCGGTTTACATGAGCCTTAAATGCGCAATGGAAATGGCAAGGCGGCTTAACCACACCATGCCCCACTGGGAAACCGGATTTCACAAACTGGGTAACTCGCTTTTAAACAGATCCCATGCATACAACATTTCAAAATCAAGGTTTTCCATGGACTGGTTTTATCCCATCCTCTCCGGTGCCATCAAAGGGGATAAGGCGCAAAAAAGAATTGATAAATACTGGAAAAAATATGTTGTTGAAGACCAGGGCATCCGGTGTGTGGCAGATGAACCCTGGGTAACTGTGGCTGAAACCGCAGAATTTATCCTGACCCTTTCTGCCATGGGGAACCAGAACCTGGCCCGGATCATTTTCAACTGGATCCATGACCGTAGGTATGAAGACGGATCCTACTGGTGCGGATTCACCTTTCCTGATATGGTTATCTGGCCAGAAGACAAGCTGACATGGACAAATGCCGTTATTTTGATGGCTGCAGATGCATTGTATAACCTGACACCAGCCGGTCAGATTTTTAACCATAAAAGCTGGACGCCATCCGGTTTTTCAGCGTGTCTGGAATAAAATTCCTGGTATGCCAGGACCATTTTGGTCCAAGGTTATTATCAATGCAGAAAAAAGATGTAGGGATTGATCATGGCCCAGGAAAAAGACATTGTTCTCATTTATCTGGAAGATAAACCCGTTTCCTTTGCAAGAATTGAAGATATTCAGGCAGACCATAAGAAAAACTGGTATCATGTCACACTGTTGATGCTTCAGATTCCACTGCAGGTGGTTAGCTGGATACTGAAAAACAATTACATTGATGGCGACGAATTTACCATGCAAGGCAATCGAATGCGCCTGGAACTGGTGATGTGTCCTCCCCTCTCTCCGACAGAGCCAACAGAAGATGACAAAAAAACAGATCCCTCAAGCCAGGGCAAAAAGGGGAACGTCATTTCCTTTAAAAATCTTAAAAAAGAGTAAATTCTAAATCCAATTAATCAACAGCCTTAAACAGGCATGGGAAACAACACCAACCATGCACAGGAAATTTTAAAATGAGCGAAAATCTGGCATCTGGAAAAACAGTATTTATTACCGGCGCATCCACGGGTATCGGGCAAGCGTGCGCCATTGAACTTGACAAATTGGGCTGGCAGGTATTTGCCGGTGTGCGAAAAGAGGAAGACGCGTTAAAACTCACAAATGACGCAGAAAAAATCATCCCTGTCATTGTGGATATTACGGATTATGACAGTGTCGGACAAGCCTTTGAAACGGTTCAGGCAAAACTGGCTGGCAGAGGCCTTGATGCCCTGGTCAATAACGCAGGCATTTCTGTTCAGGGTCCTCTGGAATTTATTCCCATGGATCTTTTTGAAAAACAGATAAAAGTGAATGTCCATGGCCATCTTGCCGTTACCCAGGCCTTTTTGCCCCTGATCCGAATTGCAAGAGGACGAATTGTTTTTATGAGCTCCGAAAGCGGACGGGTCACGCTTCCCATGGCAGGCCCTTATTCTGCCTCCAAATTCGCCCTTGAAGCGATTGGGAATGCATTTCGAATGGAACTTCTGTCTTCCGGTATCAAAGTGTCCTTGATCGAGCCCGGCAGTATCAAGACCGCTATATGGGAAAAAGTTTCTCAAAATACGGACACCCTTGTCGAATCGATGCCGGAACAGGCAAAAACCCTGTACGAAAAGGAACTAAAGACCATTTTCAACACCTCAAAACTGGTTAATAAAATGGCCATTCCCATGAGAAAAGTGACAGGGGCCGTGGTTCATGCGCTGACTGCCAAAACTCCCAAAATCCGCTATCTGGTGGGACTGGAAGCATGGATCTTGACTTATTTTTCCAACCTGACGCCCACCCGTCTGGTAGACTGGATAATGATGAATGTCACCAGACAGCTTGCTAAAATTAAATTCAAGGCATAACTCCCATGGATATGGAACTTTTAAAGCTGATTGGTCTTTTAAAAGAGATTGAAAAAAAATCACGTGAAATCTATACCATTTTTAAAAGACAATCCGACAATGACATTCATCGCCAATTCTGGGCAGACATATCCAAGGATGAAACTGCCCATATCGCTTTCTGGGAAAAGCTCCGAAAAGCAGGTGAAAAAAAACCGCTGAAAAATCCGTTCTACGAGATTGAAAAAACCATTTCACAGACAACTACCCTTTTAGAGCGGGTCAAACACATCAAAAAGACAGCCGTAAAACTGAAAACCACCGAAAACCATATCAAGCATGCGATTGTCTTGGAAGCACTTCTCTTAAATCCGGCATTTACCATTTTATTCCGGTCTGTCAAGACGCAAATCAAACAAAAAACACCTGAAACCACATATCATGACCATATTCAAAAATTGATTGATTTTGCCCAGGAGAATCTTTCCAGACAGGATTTTATTTTATATTCCCTTGCCCTTGAAAGCGCCTATCAGCAAAGCACGGATATCGCCAATCTGATTTCCCGCATTGACGGTCTTGAAGCATTGATCCCCATTTGCGCCTGGTGCAAAAACGTCAGAAAAAAAGACGGGGAATGGGTACGCATCGAAGCGTATATCATGAACCACAGCCAGTCTGAATTCACCCATGGGATATGCCCGGATTGCAAGCATAAGCTATAGCTTTTCCACTACATGGATTCAAGAATCACTTTGGAAGCAATTTCCGAAATGCTTCGGATGCGTTTGCCACACCCATCTGATGTTTGGATATATGTGGAAAAATCGTCCAGACTTTTAAAAGTTTCCCCGGTTATACCGGAACATTCAAGTGTGCTTCCGGCCTCTCTTTGAATTTCCCTTATCAGCCTTTTCCCAAGGAAAAATGTATCTTTCCTGCCAAAGGGTTTCTTCACAAGCAAATTGGCATGCCCTTTAAAAAAAGCATGGGCATTTCTTAGATAACTGGATTGCCGAAGATCAGTTCCATGATGCAGATTGAGCGCCATAACTGCACCTGCTATGGCTCCGCATAGTCCACCGCTCGCCCCCACTCCACCATCAAACACAAAAGCGATCTGTTCCAGAGGTGAATATCCGAAGCCGGTCTTATCACGAATCGACACCAGAACCTTCTGGGCGCAATGGGGGCTGTTTTCGTATGGAAAGCTGTCACGTTCAAAAGTTTTCCCGGAAATGATATCATTTGAATTCAGGGTCAGATAATTAACAGCATGACCCACTTGTGACGCACATCTGAAAAGCTTGGGGATGGAAACCAAATATCTCAATTGTCCTGAAAGGGTATTAAAATCGACGCCACTTCTGTCAAAACACCTTGTCGAGCCATATCTTTCAGAAAACCAGTCCACATAATACCTTACCGAGCGCATGACGGCAACCTGAGACAGTGCTTCGCCAGGATTCAATTGCTGCTGATACATTCTGGCAATGCCCAGGGCACCACCAGTCACAACGCCACATGTGGACCCTTGCGCAACGCATCCGCCCTCCATACCGGTCGCTGACTTTAAAATGCTGCCATCCTTATCTATGATTGCATCCTGCAATCCTTTTAAAGTCGCCAGCCCTCAATTTAAGGCGCCAAAAAACCGTGTAAAATTGGTCGCACGCTTTATTGTTGATGGTATTTGTTTCATATTCTCACATTTTTTTCCATACAGGCAGAATTTCAAAACCGACACCATTTCATAGCTCTAAAACACGCTTGTGAAAAGGGAAAAGAAAATATTCCGTTTACCAATGCTGATTTATACACCTTGACATCCATTCATTATTAAAATAAATTACAACGAAATACAGGTTGAATATAAACGCCCAGCCAAATTCATTTATTCCTGTCACTGATAATAGTTGCCCCCAAGCTTTTCCCCTGGAGTCTGCCATGCTGAAAAAAATAAACGCTTATTTCGCAGAACCATATCGCGGCAAGGACTTTGTGATACAACAGAAAGTCCGTGTAATGACCGGCATATGTCTGACTACAATCCCCTCCGTCCTTGTGCTCCTTTTTAGCCAAATCATGATTGATGGCTCCAGAATTACCATACCGATCCTGATCACTTTAGGGGGTGGCATCATTGTGCTTTTGATTCTTACCGGTATCCGGAAAGGTCATTTCTCAAAGGTTGCCCATATTCTTCCGGTAACGGCCCTTGGCGCCATCTGGGCGGTCATGATCTTCGAAAAGGGAGGGATTGTCGAACGTCTGGACACCGTAGCCATGGCCATCGGATTTTTATCTTTTACAGCGCTGGTTATCACCCGGCGGACATCTGCATTTTTCCTTTATATTGGCAGCAGTATCATCGCATTTCTGCTCTGCACGTTCTATATTAAAACCCAGACCAAATTTTCAGATGATCTTCTTGTTGAGTACATTGTTGACAGCCTCTTTGGCATGGTCATGGTGGGTGTGACTTCTTATCTTGTCTTTTCTATCAATCAACGCGCTCTTGACAAAGCCACGTTATCCATCAAACTGGCTGAAGATGAAGCTCAGAAGAACAAGGAATTGAGTCAAACCCTGGAAGTCAAGGTGTACGAACGGACAGAAGAACTAAAAACGGCAATTGACGAACTTGAAATCATAAACGCCCAACTGATTCAGGCGCACGATGCCTTGTGGGGCGAAATGCAACTTGCCAAAAAAATTCAGACCATCCTTCTGCCCGGAAAACCGGAAATTTCGAATTATGAAGTCACCGCCTATATGAATCCTGCAGATGAGGTCGGCGGCGACTATTACGATATTATCCATTCCGGCAGTTATGACTGGATTGCCATAGGTGATGTGTCAGGCCATGGTGTTCCGGCAGGACTTGTCATGATGATGGTACAAACAGCCGTCCATTTGTGCCTTACTATGCATCCGGATTTCTCCCCTTCTGAGTTGCTGATTGCCATAAACCGGGTGATCTCTTTCAATATAAAAAAAATGGGAGAAGACAAATATATGACGATTACCGTATTGGCCTGTGGGCAGAATGGCAACATCCATTTTTCCGGACTGCACCAGGATATGATGGTATACCGCGCAAATACGAAAAGAATAGATCTTATTAATACCAGAGGCATGTGGATAGGTCTGATGGATGACATCGACGGAATGATAAAGGATGATCACCTGACCCTGCAATCCGGCGACACAATGCTCCTTTTTACAGACGGACTGACAGAGGCCAGAAGAAAAAATAATGAAGTCGCCTTCGGAGAAGACAGACTTGAAGCCATTTTATTAGATACAGGGGCGCAGTCCACAGAAACCACCAAATCGGAAATACTTAAAGCGCTTGATAATTTCACCTGTACCGATGATGTGACGTTTTTAATTTTGAAAAGAAACTAATACCATTTGAAATGATAACGACAATAATCAGATTCCGATCTCTTTCCATATACTCTGTTTTAAAAAACGAACGAATCAACTATTTCCTGAAAAAAAACTGATCCGTTCGTTTTCCAATCTGTCCCACTCAATCCTGATCTGCTATCGTTTCCCTGGCAAAGTCGATCAGAGGCTGAATGATTTCATTTTCTCTTCGTAAAGAGGTATTGGCAGACATGAACATGGGGTCCATGTGGTTCATGCCCGTAACGACATGCCGGGAATCGTCATTGGGCGCAGCCCAATCGATGATATCTGCCGGGAACGCACCTTCGCTGCCTACGAATTCTATTTTTGGCAGGATGCCGACCATGTCTTTATGAATAAAATTGATGCCGTACTTGGGGCCATAAGAAAAAGTGGCCGCCATAATATCAATGACCGGACGTGTGGGGAAGTACCACTCGGTCAGATTTGAGGGGCCGATATGAGAGGCTCTGGCGAAGTCTTTGATATCTGAAAGCTCACTTTCCATTTTGCTGTAGAGGACTTCTCCTTTTGTATCTTCATATAATGGGTCATCTGCATTTCCGATTTCATCAAAATCCGCCCACGAATATAATGGGCCATTTCCTTCCTCATCCACCATGGCATCATCTGCAGGTATGAATAACGGCGTGGCAGATCCCAGCATATTCAAAGCGAATCTGTATTCTTCTATGGCCCGAATATCCTCGGGAATGGGGAATTCCTTTACCACAACCGGGCCGCCTGTAAGATTTCCCATACTGGTTTGAATAATCGTTACAGGTGAAAAGTTATCATCAAAAAATACGCCCAGAAGGGCTTCATACGTATACCTGAAATGTCTGATATCCGGGTGATAGTTCAAAAACTGACGAAGGGTTCTGGAATGCATCAATTGGGTGGTCGCACGCAAATTTGTGCTCATGGGAATGTCTTTTATCGCCGTTGCTTCCATATCCGGAAACCAGGCGGCAAGTTTCCCTAAAATTTCCGTGATGGCCATCACCTCTGCATCAAAAAAAGGCGCTGGCAAAATCGGTGGTATCCATTCTTTTCTGAGCATATCGACGATACCCACGTAAGCGGTTTCAGTCAGATCTTCCGTCAGTGCCAGAATATCAAGAGGAACCGAATCAGCCATGACGTTTTCAAAAATTTCAGATGTGGGTGTGACAATGGAGTCAAGAGCAAAGATACCGGCGCAATTCATATAGCCCGCATCATCCAAAGTATCCGGGTTCCCATCCAGATCCCAACCTGCGAATACAGACGTATGAATGCCTCCCAGAGAGTGTCCGCCTACAAACACCTTTTTCTGTCTTATGGCAATATCCGGTACCATTTCCTGAATAATTTTAAACATGCTTTCCGTATTCATTTTCAGGCCAAAATCCGACAGAAAGGGGACTTCTTTGTTTTTCAAGAATCCGTGAAATTTGTTACCATCCGGCAGGGGATGGTCATAATAGTAATATCCCAGAAGAAGATCCACACAGGCATCATGTTTTTCCTGAAGTGTTTCATACGTTTTGCCTTCAAACTGACCATCATAAAAAATCTGGTCCAGGAAAGGTTCGGGAGATGTATCTTCAAGGCAGTTCGCTCTTCTGTCCATGGCCCAGACTTCAACGTTCAGATTATTATTGGTTTTTGCCATATAAACCAGATTCCTCGCCATATACTCAAATGCATTCGCCCCTTCGATAACGCCTGGGACCATCAGAAAAAAGGCATCAGTTTCTTCATATGTGCTTTCATCGGCAGGGTCATAAGTGGAACTCCTTAATTTAAATCGTAAAAATTTCACATAATCGCAGACTTCGGGCGGTTCGCCATTATCGCGGGGCGCTTGTAAATAAACAGACTCCTGTGACATCATCACCAGATTGTCTACGTCTTCCTGACTAAAATCGAGAGGTGCCCTTTCTTTTAATGCCTCAGGCACAGGAGACGCAGGTTTGTTAAACATATCACATCCTGCAGTTATAAAGATCGAGATAATACAAATGACAATGAATCCCAAACGGCTCTTATCGGTTTTATTCATGACCTCTCTCCTCCAAAGCATAAAGGTTAAGGCACTGCCTGACCGTCAGGCTGGTGACTCACCGAATTTCAGTTCCAAAACAAATAATATGTTTTTAATTATGATCTATGTTTAGAATGATCAACTATAATCATTTACGATAAATTTTGTCAAGTTATTTACCTGTCGGTATTCTCTCAAAAATGAGACGTCATTTTTGAGAGAATCCTTTATGCTTTCTGTACTGGTTAAATCCGGGATTGTCAGCGATGGACGGTGCCTTGGGGTCATGACGCTTTTGGTTGTATTGGGCTGTCTGATAAGAAGATGTGGCATAACAATACCTGCAGCCGAATAGGCACGTATTGTTCACACCGATATCGACACTTTTCTGGCAGAGGCAGCCTTTCCGCTGCACGTGCTTTTGTTTCGAAGTCTTCAATCCGGATATCGTTTCAATTAACCCGGCATCCACACATCCTCCCGCTATGATTCCAGGAACACCCATATCGAACTCTGCACAGCTTTGAATGCGTATTCCCGCTTTTTGGGTCAGTTTTGACATGTCCATTAACAGTTTATGATAATCAGAAGGTTGATAGGAAATCCCCTTGGCCCCGTCACCCAAATCTTCAACTGTTTTTTGATAAGGGTCGATGATGCTTATGATCACCTTTTCGGTCACATCCCAAAGATTTCCAAGTAGCCAGGAGAAATTGTGGATATGCCAGTTATCATCTATTTTGCCTTGGGTTAAAATTAAAGGATCATACCGCCAGATCACACGATGCTTTCCAATTTTTTCCGAAAGCATTCTCACCGCGTCGATTGTTTTTTTTATTGAAGGGGTATGGGGTTCAATATCTCTTGGATAATTCAGGATGCTGACCAAAAAATAATACGAATACCCCCGGGCATCGAGTTCGGCAAGATAAGGCAGCATGGGTGCGGGATAACGGGTCCAGAACACGATGCCGTTAACTGCAGAAGGGCGTAAATCAACCTGGTGTTTTTTATAAGGAAACATGGGATTGGGATAAATGGCAAAGCCTTCCCGTATCCGGTTCATGAACCAGCTTGCATAAAACGCAGGGATATCGGTTCTTCTGCTTGCAGATATGATTTTGGGTTGATCAGCCACTTTTTACCTCAGGGTTACACACCTTGACGAAATTCATGTTGACTGGCATCATCATAAATCGATATAACATGCAGCCTTTGATTTCGGCAATGCAAACAATAGTTGGATGGATGAAATATATGTTAGAAATCGGTTCTGTATCCCTAAATGGACAAACAGTAATGGCGCCCCTTGCGGGCATTACCAATCTGCCTTTCCGGCTCATTGCAAAAGAAGCAGGTTGTGCACTTGTTTGCTCGGAAATGATCAGTGCAAACGGCCTTGTCTACAAGTCGCCCAAAACCCTCCATCTCCTGGACAGCCTGCCTGACGAAAAACCACTTTCGGTTCAGATATTCGGGTCAAAACCGTCCATTATGGCAGAGGCCGCAAGGATGATTGAATCATCAGGTGCGGATATTCTGGATATCAACTTTGGCTGCTCTGTCAGGAAGGTCACGAAAACAGGTGCAGGCGTAGCTCTGATGAGGACGCCGGACCTGGCCTTGAATATTTTAAAAGAGGTTCGTAAGGCGATTCAAATTCCGTTGACTATCAAAATCCGGACCGGGTGGGATTCAAGCGGGGATCAGGCCGTTCAACTTCTTAAAATTGCGGAAGATACGGGTGTAGATGCCATCACGATTCACCCGAGAACCGCCACCCAGGGATTTCGGGGGCAAGCGGACTGGTCCATGATTTCAAAAATAAAGAAATTAAGCCGCATACCGGTGATCGGAAATGGCGATATTACAACGCCGGAAACGGCTCTTGACATGATCCGCCAAACCGGCTGCGACGGTGTGATGGTAGGAAGATCTGCCATCGGGAATCCCATGATTTTCAATGGCATCAATTCTCTTGTACATGGCGAGAATTTTAGCGAACCGGATCTCGATACCCGATTCGCCATCATGAACCGTTATCTTGAAGCTTCCATTTCGTATATTGGAGAGATCACCGGATGTAAAATGATGAGAAGCCGCCTGTCGTGGTTTGTCAAAGGTCTTCCCGGGTGCAGTGAATTCAGAAAGTCCCTGACAACCCTTTCAACGTTGGACGAGGCGAAAAACCTGATTGAAACATTCAGGGCTAACCTGTCATGAGTTTTTGGAGTTCTCTTAATTGGATTGAACACCTTCTTTGAGATAATACCGGCTCGCCATGGAGAATACCTGTTGCCAATTGGCGGAGGTGTATGATAAATTAATTTATCATAGGAGATACATGAAATGTTTAAAACAAGTGCACTTTTGGCAGTTATATGTCTAATGTCGGCCTTCATGCACACAGGTGCGGAAGCCTGCTGGAATTTCGGAACATATTCAAACCCCATACAGATAGAAATAGAAGGACAATGCATAACTGATCCTGACTCGGCCGTCCAGGTTGACAAAGACTCCTTCTGCCTTACTATCACTGGCCGCGCGAGTGGATACTACCAGTTCGTCTCCGGCGACATCTCCGGCACAATTCAAACCAGTTATGTAAATACGGATACAGGCATTGCCAGTATCTGCCTCAGCCTGTCTGCAAAAAGCGATAACGCCATGGTGGCTGTTGCCTGGCACGAGGGCGGTGTGTCAAGCGCATACTCGGATCTGGGTGCCTTCAATGTGAACGCCTCAGGCGGTAACACCTCCCCATCAATAACAAAGGTGACCAACGAGCCAAAAGAGCCAAATAACGCTGATGACATCACGATCACAGTCAATGCCACTGATTCCGACGGGGACTCGCTTTCCTACACCTGGTCAGAACTGTCCGGACCTACAGGAGACATCAGCAGCAGGCTTGCTCTCTGCAGTGGTTCAAGTTGCACCCTCTCTCCGCTGCCTCCGGGAAGCTACTCCGTCAAGATCAGCATGGAGGACGGCAAAGGTGGAACTGACACCCAAACTTATCTTTTCACCGTTTCGGAGAGGGTCAAAGTATCTTGCAGCTATGATCTTGATGCCGGAATCAAGATCAGTTACCGCTTCACCGACCTGTTCCCTTCCCAAGAACCCGCACTCTCAACAAAAGATGTAAAAGTCTATATGGATGCAGCACAGCAGGGATTCACAATCGGTAATGGAACGAAACTGCAGAGTAACCCCTTTGACATCCTGTTAAATCATTATTACCGAGAAAATCAGGAAGCAAAAGAGTACCAGGGAACGACGCTCATCGAATGTGCCACCGACCGGGATGGCAGGCTGAAAGCGGATTTCTTTTTGAATTTCGGCAAGATGGCTTCAAATCTAGCTGTTCAATACTGGCCCACGCCTGGCGCTCCGATCATTCTGCCGATCAGAATTGAAACAGACACACCCTTTGCAGTGAATGCCAAACTCGACGTCTCTCTGGACCGTATCGCCAACCTGAGATCAATTCATGTCGTTGAACGTCCCGGCTGCAAGCCCGGTACTATAGACTGCACCGCGGTCAATGCCCTGCTGCCCCATGCAAGTGATAGAACGCAGCCGTATTCGGAATACAGGACCGCGGCAAACGATTTTACCAAAAGGGTGACTTTAGAAGATGCCAGCCGCTGGTTAGGCAATTACGATGTCACTCTTTTACACGGGGTTGATGATCTCCGGTTGACGGGTGGCACAAAAATCAATCTGGATGCACGTGACTTCAGTCCCGTGCAGTGTTCGTCATGTGAAGATGCCTATCGGGCCGACAAGACACTGGAACCATACTGGTTGGTTATCAGTGCCAATTTTTTAGATGGCGTTATCGGTTCCGTAGGTTTGAGTTCAGATTCTCCCGGCACGTATTCAATTGAAATCGGTAAACGCGGCAGTGAAAGCTTTACAGGCTGGACCTACTGGAGAAATCTCACAGAATGGATCAAGGGACAGTCCGTTGAAAAAGCCGTTGAAAAAGCCATACCTGTCCTGGGCCCTGCAATGGCGGTCAAGGAAGTTGTGGAAATCATCGGGACGGCCAACACCTATCAGAGAACAAAATTCATGCGATTAAATTCCGCAGTACGAATTTTTACGGATAATGCCGGCCAAACCTTCATCACCACACGCGAGGGGGAGGTTGATATATATCTGGAAGGGGACACCTCGGGTATCGGATCTGTGAGTGCAGGAGAGACTGGAATAATCCCTTACGATGAGGATAAGGTGACGATCTTGACCAGCACTGAAGAAGAGATCGATGCAGCGGACGATTCGCTGAGCACGCTAAAGGACATGGCTTACGGGCGCACCCTCAGCATGACAAGGGACGGTACCGGCGCCGGAACGGTAACCAGTTCTCCGACAGGAATAGACTGCGGTGAAGATTGCACGGAACTGTACATTTCCGGGACAACGGTGACCCTGACGGCAACAGCTGATTCAGGTTCTTCTTTTGCCGGTTGGAGCGGAGACTGCTCCGGCGATTCCCTGACCATGGATGCGGATACAACCTGCACCGCGACCTTCAACCTCACCGAGCCAGGTGGCAATAAATCGGACGATGGCGGTGGAGGAGGCTGCTTTATTACGACCGCCGGCTTTGGTTCTTAACTTGATCCCTTTATATGGTACTTCTAGTGAACATAAGAGGCATGCCAAGGGAGAAATTTTTCATGGAAAACAAACCCCTGGGAACATATAGTTCCCAGAAGTTGCAGACTATCTCAAACGCTGGAAGCTTCCATGACGTCTGAAAAAAATTGCGCACCAGAACAAGAGAACGCCTACACGCATTCATTTTTCATCAAACCATCAGAATTGTCTTTCGTAGGCAGCTTTCACAACAGATGTGATGCCGCCTCTTGCCCTAAAGCTCCCGGTTACTTCAAGCTTTAAAGGTTCAAGGACCGCTGTCAGATCCTCAAGAATTTTATTCACAACATGTTCATAAAAAATGCCCACACTCCGGTATTGAAGCAGATAGTATTTTAATGATTTCAATTCCACGATTTTCAAATCAGGTCTGTAGGTGATAATGATACTGCCCACATCCGGAAGTCCTGTCATCGGACATACGGATGTGTATTCAGGCTGCTCAATCGTAATGTCAATACTTCTTTTCCCGTGATACTGATAGTCAATCGTTTCAAGTACATCCGCTTTAACTGCCTCCGGACGATCAATCGTATAGGGCACATTATCATTTTTTATTGCTGACATATCTTTTTCCTTCATTAAAGATTTTATACCAATGTCAATTTTACATGCCAACCGAGAAAAACTGTCTGATTGCTAAAAACATACAAATAATGAGAATAATCAATATTCCCGGAATGGAAAGCCATGGGGCATACCATGGTTTTCTCTGGGCCATCAGCTTTTTCCGCTCACTGTCAAACCATTTCCCAAGTATCAGAGCCGCCATAAAAACGGCTCCACATTGAATCCATTTTGCTATACTAAACACAACTGCTCCCCTGTCGTTCAGATCGAACAGCGCCATGCGGCCGTCTGGCAGGCGCTTTAAAAATTTAAAAAATTTTAAACACTTATTAAAATCATATCCCTATTAACTTTCGTAAATAGGTCATATAACTGTTTCCATACAGGATCAATCCCTGATTGCCACTTTTAAAATATTTTTGGAATTGCCGGTTTCCAAAAAAAATTGACCATACCACGAGCACCAATGATTGTGCCAAATTCCAATTCGCAGGCCTTTTACGTTTGACAATCTGGCGGATGTCTGATAATCAATTTTCTCTTTTGCTATTTTACAGGAAAAATAAAGTCAAATCAAAACGATTTTAACCAGTCTCAAATAACCGGTTGGATAATCATTATCCAACCGATTTTTTCAAGGAGATTAAATGAGCGATTTTCTTCACACAATCCGAAACAACAGCATGGATAAAAAATTCCACAAACCCCGTCGTAACTATCACGAAAACAACTCATTTCCAACTCTTGAAAAAAGAACCGGCTCAGACAGGCGAACCAGATCATATAAAAAACCAAATGCTCAAATATCCGAAACACTTGAGTCCATAAAGAATCTTCTAGAAGATATCAGCGAAAATCAACAGCAGACAATTTATGCCCAGGAGAGAAAAGTTAGCGCCATAGAGAAAAAAGCGGCAGTTCTCGGGCAAATGGCCTCTTTTCTCGAAAAAATGACCTCAGGCATTTCCAGAGACGCGAGCACCTTCCCTTCATATGTTGTCACACAACCAGTTGAGTCATCAAATTTCAAGATCAGCACATCAAAAAAACCAAATGCCTCAGACAGAAAAATGATGCTTGAAATTATTGAAAAAATGAGAAATGAAGGCGAAACGTATCATACAATAGCCCAGTTTCTGGCCAAAGAAGAATTCCCCACCTTTTCCGGCAAGGGAGAATGGCATGCACAGACTGTTCACAGACTTTGCCAGAGAATTGAATCCATGAGTCTTACCGAATAAAATCATGTTTGAGTGCCATTACCTTGTATTCATGCAGGCATCAGTATTCCTGATATCCGGCACGATTCAGGTATTGGTCCCATTCCATGGGAAGCAGTGATTTTTTCCGGGTATTACAGGTTTTACAGGCAGGTACCACATTTCCCTTGGTGCTTTTCCCACCTTTTGCAAGCGGTACAATGTGGTCCATGGTCAGTTCGCTGGGTTTCGCAGGCTGACCGCAATAATGGCAAACACCTTTTGAACACTTCCTTTTCCACCATTGGGAATGGCGAAGCTCTCTGGCTTTTCCCTTCTCTTTTTTTAAATCTTCTTCTCCGTATAGATCAAATGATTTCATCTGAATCAATACCCGAATTTCTGCAAAGCGCGTGTATCCTGGCTCCAATTCTTCTGGACCCTGACGAACAGCTTTAAAAATACTTTGGAGTCTAAGAATCTCTCTATTTCAAGCCTGGCATCCTGTCCAATCTGTTTGAGCTTTGCACCACCTTTTCCAATAATGATGCCCTTTTGAGAGTCTCTTTCCACATGAATGCATGCATGAATATCTGTTCTTCTATTTTTCACAGAAAATGACTCTATGGTCACAGCAATTGCATAGGGTATTTCCTGGCCAGTCAGCCTGAATACTTTCTCCCGTATCATTTCAGCAACGATAAATCGCTCCGTCAGATCGGTCATCGTATCTTCCGGATAAAAAGGAGGCCCTTCTGGAAGACACTGTTCCATTTTTTCAAAAAGAATGTCTACCTGATCACCATGTCTGGCTGAAATAGGCAGAATGCTTTCAAATTCATATTGATCCGCCCATTTGTCAATTAAGGGCAGAAGAAGATGTTTTTTAATCAGATCGGTCTTGTTTATAGCGAGAATGACCGGTTTGCTTTGGCTTTTCAATGTTTTTAGAATCAAGGTTTCTGATTTTTCCTGAGGCGCTGCAGCATCAATCATGAAAAGGATCAGATCCACATCTGAAATGGTGGAAATCGCAGTCTCAACCATTTTTTCATTCAGGAGGCCACCTGCCTTATGGATTCCAGGCGTATCAATAAAAACGATTTGAGCGGAAGCGCGATGCACAACCCCTAAAATACGATTTCGGGTTGTCTGGGGCTTTTGAGATGTAATTGATATCTTTTCCCCGAGTATTTTGTTTAAAAGCGTTGACTTCCCGGCATTAGGCGCACCAACAATCCCCACAAATCCCGATTTGAAAACTGATTTTCCCGATATCTTGTCAGTCACAGCTTCCTCCCTGGAATTCATCTTCCGGAACCTGGCAGAGTTTTATTATCTCTTCCCACAATCGGTCCCTTCCCATTTTTGTTTTTGACGAAAACACCACCACATCTGAGGGGTTCATTTCAAAGGCTTTTGCAAAATTATGATGATGATGTACTCTTTTGTTTGTGGAAAACTTGTCTGCCTTTGTCAATACGACAATTCTGGGAATACGGCACTGATCCAGCCAGTTAACAAGATCTTTTTCCGCCTGGCTTGGAGATTCCCTTCTTATATCCACAAGCAGCACAACACCTTTTAACTGTTCTCTTTTTGAAAGATAGGTCTCTATCATCAAGGCCCAATTTTTTTTTACGCTTTTAGGGACTTTCGCATAACCGAATCCCGGCAGATCTACAAAAGAATAAGAATGGTTAATCTGGAAGAAATTGATAAGCTGTGTTTTTCCGGGAGTCGAACCTGTCTTGACAAGATGTTTTCTGTTGACAAGCGTATTGATGAGAGATGATTTTCCCACATTTGATCTGCCGGCAAATGCGATTTCCGGCAATTCAGGTAAAGGGTACTGAGTGGGATTTACAGCACTTGTAATGAAATCAGCCGATATGATATTCATTTTTAAGGTATGCCTCCAATCTGTTCATTCCTTCTCTTAAATTCTCGATGGAGTTAGCATATGAAAAACGAAGGTAACCTTCTCCATTATCCCCAAAATCAATCCCCGGTGTAACGCCCAAATGGGCCTTTTCAAGAATATCAAAGGCGAGTTTCAGAGAGTTTCCTGACAGATGTTTTGCGTTTGCAAACACGTAAAATGCGCCTGTAGGCTCTTTGGGAATTTTAAACCCGAGTTCCTTCAGACGTTGAATAAGAAACAACCGCCTTTCGTTGTAGATGCCTCTCATTCTTAAGATATCATCACCTGCTTTTTCCAATGCCGTAATACCGGCAATCTGGACAGCCGAATTGGCTGAAATAAAAAAATTCTGGTGAAGTTTCTGCATGGGCCGAATAAATTCCGTCGGCGCCATCAGATACCCCAGCCGTAAACCTGTCATTGCATATAATTTCGAAAACCCGTTCAGGACAAATGCTCTATCTGTAAACTCGAGAATGGAGTGATCCTGCCCTTCATAGGTCAGGCCGTGGTATATTTCATCTGAAATCACATGCAGGTGAGCCGCTTCCGCCAGCTCCGCGATCGCTTTCAATCTCTCTTTTGATAAATGATTTCCGGTTGGATTGGAAGGAGAGTTAACCAGGATCGCTTTTGTCTTTTTTGTAATCTTTTTTTTGACGGCATCAAGGTCGAGTTGGAATCCATCTTCCGCATGCACCGTTACCTTAACCGGCTTCCCCCCCATGTAATTGATGAAATTCGGATAGCATGCATAGTGAGGGTCGGAAAGAATCACTTCATCATCTTCTTCAATCAATGCGGAAAACAGCAAAAACATGGCTGGAGACGTTCCGGATGTAACCACGATCCGATCCGGACTGCACATTGCATGATATGTGGTTTTGTAATGATTTGAAATCGCCTTCCTCAGTTCGAAATCACCCAGGCTGTGCGTGTAATGGGTGTATCCATCTTCTACGGCTTTTTTTACGGCATCCTTAATACACTGCGGTGTATCAAAATCCGGTTCTCCCACTTCCATGTGGATGACGTTAATGCCTTCTCTTTCCATGGCATTGGCTTTTTCAAGAACCTCCATCACGATAAATGGTTTTATTTCAGATGCACGCTTGGTAACCATAATTTCATCCTGGCATGAATAATTCAAATTTTATAGGCATCCTTTTTTGTCTGGCCTTATCAGATGACTTTATTCAAAGAATACTCGATAATTCCTTCAGCACCCCGTTTGATAAGGTCAGGGATCAGATCTCTTACAACGTCCTGATCAACAATCGTCTCCACAGACACCCAGTCTGACTGATATAAATTGGCTACGGTCGGTGCATTAAGGCATGGCAGGCCAGATACAATTTTTTCAAGATCCTTCTGTTTAACATTCATTTTAAGGCCAACCATTTTACCAGCCAAAAGCGCCCCTTTCAAAAGCAGGGCAATCTGCTCTATCTTGTCTCTTTTTGCAGGATTTTTCCAGGCGTCGTGATTGGCGATCAATTGCGTATTGGTCTTCATCAACTCGTGAATCACACGCAATCCGTGAGCTTTTATCGTGCTTTCCGTTTCTGTAATTTCAACGATTGCGTCTGCAAGGCCGGAGACGACTTTTGCTTCTGTAGCTCCCCATGAAAACTTGACCTTGACGTTGATTCCAAGGTTATCGAAATACCGTTTTGTAAAATTGACGAGTTCGGTGGAAATGGTTTTTCCTTCCAGATCCGCCAGTTTCTTGACAGGGGAATCATAGGCCACAGCTAAAACCCATCTGGCCGGTTTGGCGCTTACTTTAGAGTAAACCAGATCGGTTACGACATGCACATTGGACTGGTGCTCTGCAATCCAGTCCATACCGGTCAGTCCCACATCAAGTGTTCCGGTTTCCACATTCAGCGCCATTTCCTGAGCCCGGCAAAGGGCACATTCTATTGAATCGTCATTGATCTGGGGGAAATAGCTTCTGCCGCTTACGGAAATTTTCCAGCCGGATTTCTTGAAAAGATCAATCGTTGCATTCTGAAGACTTCCTTTTGGAATTCCCAATCTCAATTTGCTAGTCATTTTTTATATACCTCCCTTGGATCAAAAACCGGTGTTTCAACGATTTCTGCTTTGCCATTTTCCACTTTTCTGTAAAAACAACTCCGGTAGCCTTCATGGCAGGCAGCATCCCCTTTTTGCACAACCTTTAAAAGGACCGTATCGTTGTCGCAATCGATTCGGATTTCCTTTACGATCTGCTCATGTCCCGAGGTCCCACCTTTGACCCACAATTTTTTTCTTGACCGGCTGAAATATGTCGCTTTTCCGGAAGCCAGTGTCATTTCCCAGGCATCTTCATTCATAAAAGCGACCATCAGGACTTCATTGGATGAAAAATCCTGGGTCACAACAGGTAATAAACCATCGAATTTTGAAAAATCTAGTTTTATCGTCATCTATCCACCGCTAAAAAACCGTATCATCATTATGGGTTACTCAATAAAAACCTTTCAGGCATTATACTGAATTACAAAACTAAACCTTAAATAATATTCACTCAATAATGCAAAGTCAATTTTTTTTTAAATACAATGCTTAAAATGGCCGAAATATTAGTGCGTGTCTAAATTCCGGCATTTAGCTCCTTGCCTTAAAACACAATGTCTGATACATAGATTTTTAAATAAATTTAGGCTGTTTTATTGTATTAACCAAAAAGAAACCTTAAATACCAACTGCGTTCCAGGTAATTCATATGCCAAAACAGAAAAGCAAGTCCCAGGTCCTAAAAAAACGGGCCAGACGAAAAAATGGGGGCATCTTGTCCAGAATATTAAAACTTTTTGGCTGGTTGATTATTCTGGCTGCCATTTCCGCAATCGTAGGCTTCTCGTGTATTTATTTATACGTAAGTAAGGAACTCCCCAAAATATCCACACTTAAGGACTACCGCCCCCCAACCATAACAACCGTATATTCAGATGACGAAAGAAAAATCGCAGAATTTTACAAGGAACGTCGCATTGTTGTGCCTCTGGGTGAAATGCCTGAAATGCTTATCGAGGCATTTATCGCAGCTGAAGATTCAAGATTTTTTCAGCACAAGGGGATCGACTTTTTAAGTATATTCAGAGCATTTTTCAAAAATATCGAAGCTGGCACAGTTGTTCAGGGAGGAAGCACCATAACCCAGCAGGTCACCAAATCATTTTTCCTGACGCCTGAGAGAAGCTATGAAAGAAAACTGAAAGAAGCTATTTTGGCATACAGACTGGATAAAACATTCTCCAAGGAAGAAATTCTCTACCTTTACCTGAATCAGATTTATCTGGGTCATGGCGCCTATGGCATAGAAGCCGCGGCTGAAAACTATTTCGGTAAAACAGTAAAGGAGATCAACCTGGCAGAGTGTGCCATGCTTGCAGGACTTCCCCAGGCACCCAGCAGGTATTCTCCTTTTAGGCATCCGGAAAGGGCCAAACAACGTCAGATTTATGTATTGATCCGTATGGAAGAAGAAGAATATATCACCAATCTTCAAGCCACAGAAGCGATCAACACGCCCCTCGATATAAAACCCAGAAAGAACTGGTTCATTGAAAAAGTACCTTACTATACCGAACATGCCAGGAGATATGTGGAAAAAAAATATGGTGCGGAAATGCTTTATACCGGAGGCCTTCAGATATTTACGGCAGTCAATATTGAAATTCAGAAAATTGGTCTTGAGGCCGTTTTAGATGGATTGCATGCGGTTGATAAACGTCAGGGGTACAGAGGCCCGCTAAAAACAATCCAACCCGAAGACATGGAAACCTTTTCAAAAACCGTTCAGGAGGCTATCGACGAAACACCGCTTGAAGAAGGGCGGGTTATTGAGGGTGTTGTTATTGAAGTGAATGATGCGGAAAAATATACGCTGGTAAGAATGGGAAGTGCTTATGGCAAAATCATGTTTGATACCATGAAATGGGCCCGAAAACCAAACCCGGAGGTCGCCCCGTGGGAATTCAAGATTTCAAAGCCCGGGGACGCCCTTCATGTCGATGATGTCATCCAGGTTAAAATCCTGAGCAAAATGGAAGATGAAGATCTCTGGGTGCTTTCACTCGAACAGGAACCAGCCGTTCAAGCTGCACTGCTCATGATGGAAGCGGAAACCGGATATGTTAAAGCAATGGTAGGCGGAAAAGATTTTAAAGACAGTGAATTTAACCGGGCCATTCAAGCACGCAGGCAGCCCGGATCGGCTTTCAAACCCATTGTATATGCCGCTGCGCTTGACAAAGGATATACGCCCGCAACCGTAATTATCGATTCGCCGGTCATCTTTGAGGATGCTGAAAGAGATTTTATCTGGAAACCGAAAAATTATGCCAACCAGTTTTATGGCCCCACCTTAATGAGGGAAGCGATGGCCAAATCAAGAAATGTCGTCACCATTAAAATTCTGATGGATATTGGCATCGATTATGTGATCGATTATGCGAGAAAACTCGGCATCACATCAACTATCAGCCGGGATCTTTCCATTGCCCTGGGGTCTTCGGGCATGTCTCTTCTTGAAATTGTGAGAGCCTATTCTGTTTTCGATAATCTGGGGTACCTTGTTGAACCGATTTTTATAACAAAAATTCTGGACCGGGATGGTAATATTCTTGAAGAGAACATACAAAAAAAAGAAAAAGTCATTGAAAAAAATACCGCCTATATCATGACAAGCCTTTTGGAAAGTGTGGTTAAACAAGGCACCGGACATCGTGCAAAGGAACTCAACAGGCCGGTGGCCGGAAAAACCGGAACCACTAATAATCTGCATGATGCCTGGTTTGTTGGATACACGCCTCGTTATGTCACAGGGACCTGGGTTGGATTTGATGAAGAGGGGCCTTTGGGCAAAGGCGAAACCGGTTCCAGAGCCGCCAGTCCTATATGGATTGAATTTATGAAAGAAATATTAAAAGACAAGCCTGTCAGAGTCTTTCAAGTACCCGAAGGTGTTGTTTTCTCAAAAATTGATGCAGAAACCGGCCTCCTGCCTATTCCGGAATCCCAAAAAACGATATTCGAATGTTTCAAGGAAGGAACCATACCAACGGAATATACGCAGAAACCCGATGCAATCAACGACTCAGCCCAGTTTTTTAAGCTGGAAATGTAACGGTGATAATGACAGCCTGATGATTCTGATATTACGGCGCACTCAACTTTTTCTGACATCAGGGTAAAAAAACCAGGAGTGACAATTTGCTGGCAAAAGTTCTTAGCAGTTCAGTTATCGGTGTGGATGCCCACAAAATAGATGTGGAAGTAGATGTGTCATCCGGGTTACCGGTCTTTAATATTGTGGGACTTCCTGAGACTTCAGTCAAAGAGAGCAAAGAGCGGGTCAAGTCTGCCATAAAAAATTCCGGTTATTCCTTTCCTATGGATAGAATTACGGTAAACCTTGCGCCTGCAGATATCAAGAAGGAAGGTACCGGATTTGATCTTCCCATTGCCATAGGCGTTCTTGCAGCCACAGGTGCTGTACCTGCGGATTATTTTAAAACGCATCTGATAATAGGAGAATTATCACTTGATGGAACTATAAAACCCATAAGAGGCTCTCTCCCTGCTGCCATCATGGCAAAAAATAAAAATTGCACTGGCATTATCGTCCCTCGGGATAATGGGGCTGAAGCATCTGTTGTGCAGGATATTTCCGTATATCCGGCAGGCCACCTTTCAGAAGTGGTGGATTTCTTAAGAGGCCTGAATCCGATCGAAACCTTAAAAACAGATATATCGGAACTATTTAAAAAATCATCTGAAGACCCCCTTGATTTCTCAGATGTCGTTGGCCAGGAGCATGTGAAACGTGCGTTGGAAATTGCCGTAAGCGGCTTTCACAATCTCCTGATGATCGGACCGCCAGGCACTGGAAAAACAATGCTTGCCAGGCGTCTCTCTTCAATCATGCCACCCATGATAATCGATGAAGCCATGGATACAACAAAGATATTTTCTGTTTCTGGAAAACTTGGCATAAACGAAGCCCTGGTAACGCAAAGGCCATTTAGGGCACCGCATCATACCATATCAGATGCCGGGCTAATTGGAGGTGGCCATATCCCTAAACCGGGAGAAGTCAGTCTTGCCCATAATGGTGTTCTGTTTCTTGATGAATTCCCCGAGTTCAGAAAAAATGTTCTGGAAGCACTGAGACAACCGCTTGAAGACCACCATGTGACCATATCACGTGCGGCCACAACCCTTTCCTACCCGTCCAGTTTCATGCTGGTTGGGGCCATGAATCCCTGTCCCTGCGGGTTTATGCTATCGCCTTTCAAAGAATGCACCTGCTCTCTTTCGCAAATCAAAAGGTATCGTGCCAAGCTATCCGGCCCCCTTCTTGACCGGATAGATATTCATGTGGAAGTGCCTGCCGTCCCCTATAACAAGTTAATGAACCAGTCCAAAGAGGAATCATCTGCTGAAATCAGAAAACGGGTTATGGCATCCCGGCAAATACAGTTGAAACGATTCAACCGGTCAAAAGTTATTTGTAATTCCCGCATGAGCAACAGACATATTAAAAAATATTGCGAACTTGATACAACCAGCCAAAATCTGCTTTTATCTGCCATGGAACGGTTGGGTCTGTCTGCCCGGGCGTATAACCGGATATTAAAAATATCAAGAACGATTGCAGACCTTGATGGTAAAACAGATATTTCTCCGGAACATATATCCGAAGCTATTCAATATCGAAGCCTTGACAGGGAAACCCTGTAAGTTTTTTCTCTCCACCTGTAGTGATTGTTTTTAATCTTCCTCATCACCACTTTCCCATTCCTTTATATATTTGTTAACTGTCCTGCGATCGAGTTTGGTGCGTCTGGCCACTTCCTCAATGGTTGCGTATCGATCATGAAGAAGACGGCAGTAGCCGGAAAGAAGTTTATTGGCAGGAATATTGCCATTATCGATACCTGAAAACAGTTGAGACATGAGATCATAACCATAGATTTTCTGATCGCCCATATACTCCTGTTTCAAAAGAACCCTTCTTGCGCACTGTTCAAGTTCTCTGACGTTGCCATGCCATGGGTAGTCCAGCCCCAATTGTTTGTCAATCACCTGACGAACCATTTGCACAAGCTCCGGAGAATCCCGTCCAACCATTCTTTTTATGATAAACTGAATCAGATGATCAAGTTCTCCGGTATCTTCGCAAATACGCTGCCTGAGTGATGGAACCATGATCACATCCGAGCTTAAGCGATAATAGAAATCATCCCTGAAAATGCCTTTGTTCCTGAGTTCGTTAAGGGATCGGTTTGTCGCAGCGATGACACGTCCGGAAAATCGTTCTTTTTTTCTGCTGCCCACGGGGTAAAAAATTCGTTCCTGAAGAATCTGAAGTAATTTTATTTGCAGATGGGGTGAAATTTCTCCGATTTCATCCAATAAAATGGATCCATGGGGCATGCAACGGGAAAAAACACCATCGTAATTTTCAATCGCACCTGTAAATGCACCTTTTTTGTGTCCAAAAAGCTCTGATTCGATCAAGGATTCAGGAAACTGAGAAATATTGATTGAAACAAAGGAACTGGTGAAACTTTCTGTAAATCGATTCTTTTTAATATCATAGGGAATGTACCCTGATCTGCCTATGGCAGATGCCACAGCCCCCTTACCGGTACCTGTTTCTCCCAGAATCAACGTTGAAAAGTCTTCCATGCGATTACGCAGGTAATCCCTGTAAAGTTGAAAATTGTGGGTAAATATATTATTCCAGATATCAAACCGTAATTTTTGCATGGTCTTGCTTTTACCCACCAGCATTCGATCAATAAAATAAAATGATCTCCTGAACTGATAAGATTCCTCGATAAGCAGTTTGATGGCATCCTCACTGAATCCTCTTTTAATTTGGAATTCTCTTGCCTCATTTGCAAATGGCAACCTGAATGTTTTGTCTCCTGTGTTTATCTGGTCAACAATCAGTTGATCGAATGCCTTTCTGTAAGTATAAAAAAAATCAAACGAAAATAGTGCTTCTGCAAGACTTTTATCCGTCCCATCAAAACAGTTTATATTTCCCCGACCACTGTTATCGAGAATATTGATACGGCGTTTAATCTCGCTAATGACGTTTTTAATTGTAATGTCCCTATTATCAGAATGAGGCTTTTCCGATAGTAATTGGTCAAGTTCATCCCTTCTGCCACTAAAAGGATTGGTGACCGTTGCTTCTCTTACCAGTGAAAAAAATTGTCTTTCTTCATGATTAAGTTTTTCTTTTGATATCATGGCCTGATCTTTTGTGGTGCATTGAATGGAACGTCATGTACATGTTTTGTATGCTGATCGTACATTCTTTGATAGCCGTTTTTTTATTCGCAAGTCAAACAGAAAAGAAATATATTTTTTTAACTTATAAAATCAATATATTAATTATTATTATTGGTTGTGGCATGTCTTTTGAAGTATAGAAAAACTTTAAAATGAGAAGGAGGAAATCACATGAGCAAACAAGCATCGGCCGTCATCTTTCCAGGTCAGGGGTCACAGCGTCCCGGCATGGGTCGTGACTTTTACGACCATTTTCCGGAAAGCCGCCTTGTTTATGAAGAAGCATCGGATGCGCTTGGATGGGATGTGTCAAACATGTGTTTCAGTGAAGATGAAAGAATGAACCTCACTGAATACGCCCAGCCCTTAATTGTAGCGACAGAAATTGCAATGTTTACAGGTATTCAGAAAAGGTTCGATTTCACGCCTGATTATTTTGGAGGCCATAGCCTGGGTGAATATGCGGCTATGGTTGCCGCAGGGGTATTACCTTTTTCTGACACTTTAAAGATTGTTCACCACAGAGGAAAGCTCATGCAATATGCTTCTCCTGAAAAAACCGGCGCGATGGTTGCCGTTATAGGAGATAACCTTGATCTCAAATCGATCAGCCGCGCTATCCAAATGCTTCCTGTGGATATCGCCAATGTGAATTCGATCGACCAGATTGTGATCAGCGGAAAAACTGAATACATGAATGAGGCAATAACAAATATTACAGAACTATTTGAACAGAAAGATGACGTGCGCTTTGTCAATTTAAATGTCAGTGCGCCATTTCATAGCCGATTTATGGCAACGATAAAAGAGTCATTTTTAGATGTATTGCGCAGTGCTAAGGAAAAAATGATATCAAATAAAGCTGTCAAAGTGACATGCAATTTTACAGGACAATTTCATTCAGGCAATTGCGAGGAAATCATAAAAAACCTTGTCATGCAAATCAGTGGTACTGTCAACTGGCGAGACAATATGAAATTACTTTCCGGAAAAGCAAAGGTCTTCTATGAAATTGGCCCTAACAGGCCATTGAGAAACTTTTTCAAGACAATAGGAATATCGTGTGTTTCTATAACTTCTGCGTCTCATGCAATGAGGGCTTTTGACTCCGGTAAAACCTGATTCAAATCTGTTGAAGGCATCACACAAACGGATAACCATTTCTTAGATAAGGCAACACATGTATTCATTTGATAAAAACTACTGGGCATTGATCATCGGCGGCTCTAGTGGATTCGGCCTGGCAACCGCACACAAACTTGCAAATCATGGCATGAATATCTGCATTGTTCACAGAGATCGTCGCGCCAGCATGAGGCATATAGAACCGTCCTTCGAAGTTCTTCGAAAAACCGGTGTCGCGGTATTGACTTTCAACCTGGATGCCCTTTCTTCAGAAGGAAGGAACCAAGTACTGGACACGCTTTCTGCCAAACTTTCCGACAATGGAAAGGTCCGACTGGTTCTGCACTCACTTGCTTTTGGAAACCTCAAACTGATGGCACCGTTTGTTCGGCCGGATGCTTCTGAAATCATAATAAAGAAAATGGCTGAAACGCTCAATATAGATGAAAACGCATTGGCCGACACGATACAAAATCTTTTCGATGAGGGCCATGATCCACTTTATACATTGTCTCGTAAACCAGAATACGCAAATGATATGCTTCTGGATGAGAGTGATTTTTCGAGAACGTTGCATGCCATGGGATATAATATTATCGAATGGGTGAGAGACATCCATCAGAAATCTTTATTTTCCGAAAATTCAAGAGTATTGAGCTTGACCAGCGAAGGCAACCATATTGCATGGAGAAGTTATGCTGCTGTTTCAGCCGCAAAAGCTGTTCTCGAATCAGTTTCAAGAAGCATGGCTGTCGAATACGCGCCATATGGCGTGAGAACCAACGTAATCCAAGCAGGTGTGACTGATACCGCAGCCCTGCGGGCAATTCCCGGAAGCACACATATCCGGGCAAATGCCAGATTGAGGAACCCATGCGGCCGGTTAACCACCCCTGAAGATGTCGCCAATGTTATTTATCTTCTCTGTATGGACGAATCCGCATGGGTAAACGGATCTCTTATTTGTGTGGATGGGGGAGAGAGAATTGGATAGTGACCCGTGGTATATTTACTGCGTATTCTCGATTTATCATAGAAACTTAAATGAACACATTTTAAAGTGGACTCCTGATGAAATATACTGACTTTGTCAATCAAACTGAATTTAACAAAGAGGACTTGATCGCTTTTTCATATGGAAGGCTTATCTGTGACCCTCCGGATGGTTTTGAAGCAAAACTGCCTTCTCCACCCTTTCTTATGGTTGACAAGATATTATCCATGCAAAAAAGCGGCCATAGGGGAAAAATGACAGCAGAATTGAATATTCGTATGGACGCATGGTACTTCCAGTGTCATTTTCCAGGAGATCCTGTGCAACCCGGATGCCTTGGGCTCGATGCCATTTGGCAACTGCTGGGTTTTTACAGTGTCTGGAGGGGCGGACTTGGTTCAGGAAGAGCATTGGGTTGCGATAGTGTCTCATTTAATGGGCAGATAAGACCTTTTAATCAGGTTGCCCGATTTGAAATAGATGTTATCCGGTATAGTGAACTGAAAAATTCAGGTTCTTATCTTGCAATAGGTAATGGAAGTGTAGATATTGATGGAGAGAATGTCATTACTGTCAAGAATGCCAGAGTCGGTTTATTCCGCGATATATCCTACAGCGACTATCCATTGAGAAGTGTTAACTCCATTGGCGGAATTATTCAACGATCCGCTTAAAACGACTGTATTTATTTATAGAAGAAGGAATCTTCTGACACATGAATGATCCGCTTAATAAATTTCAAAACTGTCCTGTGGCCATTATTACAGGAGGAACGGGTGGTATTGGAGAAGCATGCTGCAAAAGTTTGGCTGAAGAAGGATTTATTGTCGGCATCAACTACAGAAAAGATGAAGCCAAAGCGCAAGAAATACTTTCAGAAATAGACAATAAGGGATTTTTGATTCCTGCTGATATCACAGATATCGATCAGATCGAAGGCATGCTGAGTATAATCAAACAAACGACGGGCCGAGTTGATGTTCTCGTCAACAATGCCGGATATTCACTGAATAAGATGATGATTGCCATGACCATAGATGATTTCGATCATCAGCGAGCAGTGATGAGAGGTGCGTGGTTTCTTACAAAGCGAATTTTAAGGCTTTTTATGCTCCGTCAGCCCTCAGGGCGCATTATTAACATCTCGAGTGTGACCGCACATACCGGTAATGCCGGTCAGATACCGTACACCATGGAAAAGGCTTCGATAGACGCGATGACCAAATCGCTGGCTCGTGAAGTGGCCGGCCGGAATATATTGGTCAATTCTGTGGCGCCCGGATTTATCGATACGAAAATGACGTGTGACTTGCCCGATTCCGTTAAGCAAAAAATAATTGAAACCATTCCTTTGGGGCGAATCGGGAATCCTTCAGAAGTATCTGAAGTCGTGGCCTTTCTGGCCACAAAGGGAAGTTATATTCATGGCAGTATTGTTCATGTGAATGGGGGCATTTATGGTGGATGAGAACAAAATACTATCGGAGATCATGTCGCTTATTCCCCAAAAACCACCTTTTCGGTTTATTGATGATATTATTTTTGTCGATGATAAAAAAATTATTTCATCCTACACATTCAAGGAAGATGAATATTTCTACAAAGGCCATTTCCCGGGAAATCCAATTACACCCGGAGTCATTTTAATTGAAACCATGGCTCAATCCGGTGTTGTAGCCCAGGGAATTTTTCTGCTTTTGAAAAAAGGTCTGCAAAAAGAAGCCATCAATCAAATTACAACACTCTTTTCTCTGGCTGACGATGTGGAGTTCTTTGATATTGTCAAACCGGGTCAAACCGTTTTGGTCACCGGCGAAACACTCTTTTTCAGAAAAGGTACATTGCGATCAAGTGTATGCATTCACCATCTGGATGAGACATTAATCTGTCGGGGTATTTTAACAGGTTCGGGGATAAATCATTATGAGTAAGAGAGTCGTTATTACCGGATTGGGTGTTATCAGCCCAAACGCAAACGGGATTTCCAATTTTGAAGAAGCCTTGAAAACCGGGCTTTCAGGCATTCGTTTCATTCCTCGTCTGGAAGAACTGAATTTTTCCTGCAGGATAGGCGGTATACCCAAAGACTTTGATACGATTCTTCAAACTTTTTTTTCCAGCAAAGAATTGATGAATACCAGCCTTAATATCGGATATGCCTGTGTAGCAGCCATGGAAGCCTGGCAAAATGCCGGTTTATCGATAAATGAGGATGAAACCGATTGGGATACCGGCGCGATAATCGGTTGCGGGGTGGGTGATATGGAAACGATTGCTGAAAGAGTCGTTCCCATGGTGAATGCGGGAAAAGCACGGCGCATGGGAAGTCGTATCGTCGAGCAAGTGATGAACAGCGGCATCAGCGCCAGAATTGCAGGTATATTCGGGCTGGGCAATCAGGTTACCTCCAATTCATCCGCATGCAGCACCGGTACGGAAGCGATTATTGACGCAACCCAAAGGATTCGTTCAGGACTTGCCAAACGCATGCTTGCAGGGGGTTCGGAAGGTGCATCTCCCTATACTTGGGGAGGATTCGATTCCATGCGTGTCCTTTCAAGTAAATTTAATCATACACCTGAAAACGGTTCCCGGCCGATGAGTGCTTCTGCATGCGGTTTTGTGCCCGGATCTGGTGCAGGCGTTATTGTGCTGGAAGATCTTGAGACTGCTTTAGAAAGACAGGCACCTATTTGGGCCGAAATTATTGGCATTCACGTAAACTGCGGTGGCCACAGAAACGGTGGTTCAATGACTGCACCAAGCCCTTCGGGTGTTCAGCGCTGTATTCAATCTGCCATTCATGATGCCAACATATCCTCTCATGAAATAGACGCCATAAACGGCCATTTGACAGCCACATTTGCAGACCCATATGAAATTACAAACTGGTCTGAGGCTTTGTCAAGAGGCCCTTCTGATTTCCCTTTTATAAACTCAACAAAATCGATGATCGGTCATTGTCTGGGAGCGGCAGGTGCCATAGAAACCATAGCTGCGGTGATCGAAATTAATAAGGGATTTTTGCATCCTTCCATCAATTGTGAGGATTTGCATTCTGACATCACGCCTTTTTCAAAAAGTATTGTTCAATCATGTTTCATTTACCCTGAACTCAATATCATCGCCAAAGCCAGTTTTGGTTTTGGCGATGTCAACAGCTGCCTGATTCTAAAAAAATGGCAGCGCTAAAATTTATTTTTTATCAAACACCGTAAAGGAGAAAAACCATGGAAGAAAAAGAAATTTTCAATGAAATCATCCGAATTATTGAAGAGTTTGTAAAAGACAATTCGCTTCTTAAAACAGCCCGGCCGGAAACAAACATCATCAAAGATCTGAAAGTCAATTCTGCTCGCCTCGTTGATATTATCATCAAAGCTGAAGACGCCTTTGATATTGAAATAGACGACGATGATGCGGATTCTATAAAGACCATCGGCGATGCGGTTCGGGTAGTTATTCGAAAGACCAGCGAGGTCGAAGCCTGATCATGACACAAGGGGAAGTGTTTCGAATTCAATTTCAGCATTATGTTGGGCGGTTTTCCATTTTTTTAACCGCCCCTTTGTTGGCCATGCTGTTCAAACTTATGGGGTATCGAATCAAGAATATAGAAGACGTTAGAAAAAAAATCGGAAACGTTTTCCAAGAACATCCGGGCCCCTGGATTATATGTGCAAACCACCTGACAATGGTGGATTCATTTATTCTGTCCTACGGCATGTTTCCGATTTACCGTTTCATTTTGCAATACAATCTGGTACCCTGGAATGTGCCTGAAAAACTGAATTTTAATCGAAACATCCTGCTCACTCTTCTCTGCTATCTTTTAAAATGTATACCTGTGATTCGGGGGGGGAATCGAGAATCCATCCGGTCCTTCTTTTCAAAATGTTCCTATGTTCTTGAAAAAGGCGAAAACCTGATGATTTTTCCCGAAGGGACACGCTCAAGAACCGGTCGCATTGCACCAGATAATGTTTCTTATGGGGTAGGCAGACTTGTGAGCTGTAATCCTGATTGCCGGATCCTTTGCCTATACCTTCGTGGTGACCGGCAAAATTCATATAGCAATATCCCCCAATTTCAAGAATGCTTTTCTATGTTTGTTGACACCGTAGACATAGAAATTAAATCGAAAGGACTTAAGGCGCAAAGAGACTATGCTCAACAAATCATAGGAAAACTCGCTGCCATGGAGAAATCGTATTTTGAAACATGCCGGCAATGATATTATCGATCTTTCATCACCTCATACCCAAGGAAAGAGTAAAGATAGACGCTATGTCAAACGCATTTTGACATCAGAAGAACAAGACGTTGTTTATCGGTCTGTCAAACCGGACAAAATATTATGGGCGTTCTGGGCGGCCAAAGAAACTGCCTATAAAGCTGTCAGCAAGCTAAACCCTTTTGTTACATCTATCCCTGTGAGATACAATTGTTCCATCGATAAAACGAATAGTAGAAAAAAATTATCGGGAATTGTTAAAACGCCTGTATGTGATGTAGCCGTCGCCATTTACACTCACAATGACTTCGTTCATTGTATTGGCATTACCGGTGAGGCAAACCCTGATCATGAAATTATTTATGGCGTGCATACATTAGATTGCTCGGCTGAACCGGACTTTGACAGGTCTTCCGAGCGCGAATCCAGGTATGTAAGAGAAATGGCTCAAAAACGCCTGGAAAGCCATCTTTCCTGGAAAGAGGATGAAATCTCCATAACACAAAACAGGCAGGCCAACGGTATTTTTTATCCTGAAGTTTTTTTAAACAATTTAAAAACACCTGTTGACCTAAGCTTAAGCCATGATGGCAGATTCGTTGCCTATGCATTTTATGTAAACAGATGAATGATGTTCAAATCAAATTTACAAGGATTTTCCCAAATGACATATACACATTCTAAACAGATCGTCATCAGCGGCACAGGTATCTGGGTGCCTGAATATACAATCACAAACGAGGAGCTTGTCTCCAGCTACAATTTATATGCAGAAAAATTCAACATCATGCATATGCTTGAAATCGCTGCGGGAACAATGGAAGAAAAACCACTATCCAGCGAAAAGTTCATTGAAAAGGCATCTGGAATAAAATCGAGATATGCCTATACCAAGAAAGGCATTCTGGACATCGATCGGTTATGCCCGGATATTCAAGAAAGAAAAGAAGAAGAACTGAGCAATCAGGCAGAGATTGCCATACATGCTGCCCAAAAAGCAATGGCAGCCGCCGGAAAAACACCTGAAGATATTGATGCGGTGATCGTATCATGTACCTATACCCAAAGAGCCTATCCGGCCATCGCCATTGAGGTTCAGCAGAATCTCGGCATACAAGGCTTTGGATTTGATATGCTCATGGCGTGCTCCGCTGCCACCTTCGGCCTGAATCGCGCCTATGATTGCCTGTCTGCCGGATCAGCCAGATGTGTCCTCATCATCAATCCTGAAATTCTAACCCCCCAGGTCAATTATCGTGACCGCCAGAGTCATTTCATTTTTGGCGATGTCAGCACGGCCGTTATTATGGAAACAGCTGAAACCTGCACCTCCAACAATCGCGTTGATATTTTAAGCACACGGTCCATGACCCGCTATTCCAGTAGTATTCGCTCCAATTTTGGATATTTGTCCCAGGCTGCCAATGTGGACCCTTTTGGGCCTGACAAATTATTTCATCAGGCTGGCAAACGTGTTTTTGAAGAATTGAGCGGAATGACAGTCAGCCATATCAAGGATCATCTGGCATACCATGATATTGAACCCGAAGCAGTCGCGCTCTTCTTTCTGCATCAGGCCAATATCAATATGAACCGGATGGTCATCAAACAGCTTTTTCAAAAGGACGTTTTGCAGGAAAAGGCGCCTATCGTTCTCGATCAGTTTGCAAATACGGCATCTGCAGGATCGATAATCGCCTTTCACCTTCATCATCAAAAGCTGACATCCGGTGATATCGGAATGATCTGTTCTTTTGGAGCCGGTTATTCTGCTGGCAGCCTTATTTTACGCAAACCATAAACCCGACAAAACATGGGCACCTTCTTCAAAACCTGCCATGTAAGTCTGATTTCTGTTGATATTCATTAAATTTTCAATTAAAACGAATATTTATTTCACGTTATTCTCTCGCACAATATATTGACATTTTGTCAATATATTGTGCATAGCGATTAATCTGGTTACAATATATAGATGTCTAACTGAAGGAGTGTGGCATGATAAATATTGGGAAATCTATTCGTATGGAAAGAATCATGAATAGAAATACAAAGAAAGTTGTCGTTGTTCCCATGGATCACGGTGCAACAGTCGGCCCCATTGATGGCTTAATCAATCTTTCCCAGGCTGTTAACATGGTTGCAGAAGGTGGGGCAAATGCCGTTATCGGACATGTGGGGCTACCTAGATATGGTCACAGGCACCATGGAAAAGACATCGGATTGATTCTCCACCTTTCCGCTTCATCCGTGCTTTCTCCCAAGCCCAATAAAAAAGTCCTTGTAAATACCGTTGAAAACGCTCTTCGCTTGGGCGCTGACGGTGTTTCCATTCACGTGAATGTGGGTGATGAAAACGAGGCGGAAATGCTTGCCGATTTTGGAAGAATTGCAGTGGAATGTACATACTGGGGCCTGCCTCTCATCGCAATGATGTATCCCCGGGGCCCTAAAATTGATGATGAAAAGTCTTTAGACGCCGTAAAAATTGCGGCCCGAATCGGGGCAGAATTAGGTGCTGACTTCGTTAAAACCAATTACACGGGTGATCTGGATTCTTTCGCAAAAGTCGTTGAAGGATGTCCTGCACCTGTTCTTATTGCCGGCGGCAGCAAAGCAAGTACGGAAGAAATGTTTAAAACCATAGAAGATGCCATGCTGGCCGGGGCAAGTGGTCTTTCAATTGGAAGAAATGTATTTCAGCATAAAAATCCGACCCTGTTTGTCAAAGCGGCCTGCGCCATTGTCCATGACAATCTAACTGCAAAAGAAGCCCTTGAAATGCTAAAAGATGAGTCACACGCACACCAATCATGACAGGTCAATCACAGCAGGTGAAATGGGGTATTTTTCATTGCGAAATTAAATAAGGCAAACTTTTGATAAAACGCGTATTAAAAAAAATTTTCCCCTGGTTCACAAAAAAATCTGAAGACCAGGATAAACAGCAAGACGATTTCCTCAAAACAAAAATAACTGGCGCCCAAGAAGAAGGCAAAACAGATCTTTCTGTACAAACAGAATCTGACAAAACCTTTATCAGAAAGGGACGAAGGAGACCGGATACTCGCAAACCCGAAAAAAAGGGTCCGATCTCCGGTAATGTTTTGGAGGCTGAAAACAAATGGGACATTAGCACATTTGATGTTCCTCCTAAAGATGGCTACACCCGGTTCCATGACCTTGAATTGCCTGTACCCATCATGCATGGCATTTTCGATCTTGGTTTCAAGTATTGTACGGCTATCCAGGCGGAAATACTCCCCAAGGCACTGAAACGTCAGGATGCAATTGGCCAGGCCCAAACCGGTACCGGAAAAAGTGCCGCTTTTCTGATTGCCATTTTCACTCAATTTTTAAAAACACCTTTAAAAGGCAGAAGACCCAGAGGCACACCAAGAGCCCTCATCCTCTCCCCAACACGCGAACTTGCTCTCCAGATTGAAAAAGATGCTGTAGCCCTCAGTAAATATACCCGTTTAAAGATCCTATCGGTTTATGGCGGTTTAGGATATGACTATCAGAAAAACACACTTAAAAATAACATTATCGATATCGTGGTTGCCACACCGGGCAGATTGCTCGATTTCAAAAGCCAGCATATCATCAACCTGAATAAAGTAGAGTGTCTGGTCATTGACGAGGCAGACAGAATGCTGGATATGGGATTTATCCCTGATATACGAAAAATCGTAAACAGCACACCCCCAAAATCCAGCCGCCAGACCATGTTTTTCAGTGCAACCCTGAATGAAGACGTAAACAGACTGGCCCAGCAATGGACACGGGATTCTTTTGGCGTTGAAATTCAACCCGAGCATATCGCATCAGACAGCATCAATCAAATTGTTTATCTGGTAACAACAGATGAGAAATATCCACTCCTTTATAATCTGATTACCAAACAAAACCTGGAGCGGGTCATTATTTTTACAAACCGACGAGACCAGGCAAGAACACTCTCCGATCATTTGACCGGAAACACTGTTTCAAACGCCCTCATTTCAGGAGACCTTGACCAGAAAAAACGGATCAAGGCCCTGGAAAATTTCAGAGAAGGAAAAATCAGGGTACTGGTTGCCACAGATGTTGCATCCCGTGGTATTCATATTGATAATATCAGTCATGTGATCAACTATAATTTCCCGAATGATCCGGAGCATTATGTCCATCGCATTGGCCGTACGGGAAGGGCTGGCGCCACAGGCATATCCATCAGTTTTGCCTGTGAGGAAGATTCATTCTATATTCCTGCCATTGAAAAAGTGCTTGGAAATGAGTTGAAATGTGAGTATCCTGAACCTGAGCTGCTTGAAACGCCGCCAATGCCAGTCCACCCTGTTTCATCCTCATCCAAAAGCAGCCCAAACAGCTCCCGAAAACCCGGAAAGAAATCTTATCCAAAAAGGACTGAAAAACAAAACACTAATCCCAAAAAAAAATATAATAGCCGGTCAAAGTCTCCTTTAAAACAGAGACCAAAACCGGCCGGCCGCAACCCAAAAGGCAAACCAGCCCCCCCGGCCGAAGATTAAATATGGCTACCCAATGTCAACACAATCGGAATATAGAATCATCCATCGGATATCATCAAGGAGATAAATATGACGGCTATTATTGAAATCTTGCCTGGCAGAACATATATGGGAAAAATCTCTTATGGCAGCGACTTTCTTGAGGAGGTAAATGCCTTTTGTTTGTCTAAAAATATTCGGCTTGGCCGTATTGATGCCATTGGTGCGGTTAAAAGAGCGACCATTGGGTTTTATGATCACGAATCCCGTGAATATAAATTCCTGGAATATGAAAAACCTCTTGAAATTCTTTCTCTCATCGGAAATATTTCTATAAAGGATAACAAACCCATGGTGCATGCTCATGTTACACTGTCAGATGAAAACGGCATGGCATTTGGGGGGCATCTGGCGCCGGGAACCCTTATTTTTGCATGTGAATTCACTGTTCAGGAATTTATTGGTGAATCCCTCAACAGAGGGTTTGATGAAGCCACAGGTTTACCGTTATGGGACATATAAAGAGGAGTATGACGCAACCTGACAATGAAAAACCGTTTGACGTACTTCTGTTTGACCTGGGCGGCATTTTTGTCAAACTGAGCGGTGCTCCTCGCATGATGGCTTTGACAAGAGAAACACTTTCCATTGATGAATTGTGGACAAAATGGCTTGATTCACCGAGTGTAAAGAACTTTGAATCCGGCAAGTCCTCTTCAAAAGAATTTGCAATGGCCATGGTAGATGAATTTGGCCTAATCATTGACCCCTTACAGTTTCTGGAAGAATTTGCAGAATGGTCAAACACGCTTTACCCGGGCACCAGGACGCTCCTCAACACGTTGTCTGCCAACTATACCCTGGCAAGCCTTTCAAATACCAATTTTATTCACTGGGAATATTTCTGTGAGGATCTCAAGCTGCCGGACCTGTTTCATTACAATTTCCCCTCCCATGAAACAGGATATATCAAACCGGACAAAGAGGCATTTATCAATGTAATCCAGACTCTTTCCTGTCGGCCCGAACGTATTCTTTTCATAGATGATATTCAGCAGAATGTGGATAGTGCCAGAAAAACAGGTATGGCTGCCATCAGGGTAAAGGGGATCGATCAGGTCGCCACAAGCCTGCACAAAATGGGTGTTCTCAACGATATTCGCTTTAACCCGTCAGACCCCTCAACGACGATGGAAGATCTCCGTTTTTACCCGACACGCTGAAATATTCCCCTGAATCGAACCACCGTTCCCGGGTATCAGGTCATGAAGCTCCATAATATACCTGCGGCAATCGCAGATCCGATAACTCCTGAAGAGTTACAGGCCATAGCATGCATCAAAAGAAAATTCGAAGGATCTGCCTCGCGTCCCATCAGATGAACTTCACGGGCAGAACCCGGTACAGCGGAAACACCGGCGGCGCCCAGAAGCGGATTGATTTTTTCCTTTAAAAAAAGATTCATGATCTTCGCAAAAATCACACCTGATGCCGTGGCAATACTGAAGGCACATGCGCCCAGTAAAAAGATGCCTACCGATTTGGGCGTTAAAAAAACATCGCCCTGGGTACTGGCGCCAACCGTTAATCCCAAAATAATGGTAGCGGTGTCAATGATTGCATTTCTGGCTGTTTCTGCAAGACGATCGGTTTCACCACATTCTTTCAGAAGATTACCCAAAAACAGCATGCCCAGAAGCGGAAGGGCTGTCGGGGCTACAAAACAACAGAGAAGCAGTCCCACGATAGGAAAGATAATCCTTTCTCTTTTGGATACATCTCTGGGGGTTGACATTCTAATCAATCGCTCCTTTTTCGTAGTGAGGAGTCTCATGATAGGCGGTTGAATAACCGGAATGAGGGCCATGTAAGAGTATGCGGCAATGGCAATGGGGCCAATCAGGTGCGGGGCCAGTTTTGCGGTAAGAAATATGGATGTGGGGCCATCTGCACCCCCGATGATCGCAATCGATGCAGCTTCCTTTGGCAGGAATCCCAGCGCAAGTGCACCTAACAGGGTGAAAAAGACCCCCATCTGGGCAGCAGCACCCAAAAGCATCAGGTTGGGCCGGGCGAGAAGAGATGAAAAATCCGTCATGGCGCCCAGGCCAAGAAAAACAAGGGATGGATATATACCTGTTGTGACGCCAAAGTATAAATAATTCAATACGCTGCCTTTTTCATAAAGCCCCAGCCCAAACCCTTTAAAGAACGGAATATTACCCACCAGAATCCCAAATCCGATGGGGATTAAAAGCAACGGTTCATATCCTTTGGCAATACCCAGGTAAATAAACGTGCATCCGGCAAATATCATGATGATCTGACGGTAATCTGCCAGATAAAACCCTGTATTAATAAAAAATTGATTTAACATATGTAATATATTTTCTAACATGAATCGACTCCAACGTATCTATATTAACTTCAATTGTTATCAATGATTCCAGCTGAACAATCCCTCTTCAACTGCTGACAAAATGCCTGCCTGCCTGAAAGAGGAAATGGTCAGATGCGGGTGCGGATAATCATTTTCCCGTGCCACCTTATACAAATCAACCAGTTGAAATGGATGGTCCAACAGTTCAAGCAACGGCTCATATAATTGGGCAGCCTCCTCGATATCCTCAGGAAAACGAGCCGGGGTTGGTATTTTCCTGACAACGTTTGCTTTGACACTTGCCTCATCCGCATTTGCCTGTTCAGGTGATTTTTTTCTAGAGTCCCAGAAAGCCAGAAGCTTGTGCAACTGGGAGATCACGACTGATAAAAAAATCAGACATAAAAAATCGATAGATGCACCGGCGATGGCCATCGACCACCCGTTGTTGGCGCTGATTGCTTGGAATCCGTACAATTTTGACCTCCTTAAAGCCAGGGTATTAAAATATTCTGGTTATTCATCAGATAACCATTTTTTATTTATTATCATGCGCTCTCGTTCACAAAGGGCTTCCCTGAAGAAGCCAGATCACTCCCTTTTTTCATGATTTTATTTCCCAAATCCGCATCACTCTGAAGAAGCCGCATAAAATCCTGCCCGGATAATTTTAAAACCTCTCCCTGGGCCAATGCCACACCGGTCCCCAGGTATTTTGGCCCAGCGATAATCGTCGCCCACCCGATAAAATCGCCTGTATGACGTAAGATAATTTCATGACCCGTCTTTGATGAAATTTTATATTTTCCTGAAAGGATGATGAAAAAATCCCTTGCCACGTCACCTTCTTCTGTGAGGACTTGCCCTTTATTTATCTTCAATGGGTGGAGAAGCCCGGCTATCTTTTCAAGTTCGTCAGGATCCAGGGTGCTGAAAAGCGCCATGGATTTCAGTATCTCAATTTCGCGAAGCATCTATACAGTCTCCTGTGGCATAAAATAATAAACAGTACTCCCTTTTAAAATGCGCTAAAAATGGAAATTAGTGTATAAATCATAAAAATCCTTTCCTGTCGACCAAAAAATTTGACCACATGGAAAATAATAAAAATTTATTAAAAAAACAGACTATTGAAAAGGCCGACCTTCCCGTATTTGTTTTAAAAGGGCAGGTCAAACCCCAGACCCGGCTTTTCAGTGGGATGAAGGACGCCTTTTTTCAGGATCACCGCGCCTTCGGTGGGATCATCCAATAAATCAAAATGCCCATCAAGGTCCGCATATGCCACATTCGGACAAGACAGCGCAAAATGAAGGCCCGCAGCAATGGAAAGGGCTGCCTCATCCATACATCCCACCATCACATCAAGCCCGGCGGCTCTGGCAACCGCATTAATCTTCAACGCCTGATCGATACCGCCGACTTTCATTAACTTGATGTTCACCATATCGATCAAGTTTTTTCTGGCCAACCTGAAGGCATCTCTCAAATCCATCAGGCTTTCGTCCGCCATTATGGGCAGATGCACTTGTCTGGTAACCCGGCCCAGAAGTTTTTCCTTCTTTCGGGGAGTGGGTTGTTCGATCAGTTCCAGATTGGCAGAACGGGTGGCCCTGACAAAATGAAAGATTTCATCTTCGGAATACCCCTGATTGGCATCAAACCGTAATGCTATTTTATCTCCCACTGCTGCCCGGACGGAAAGAATACGTTCGATATCTTTTTCGACGTCTATCCCGCCTTTGATCTTGATGGCCTGAAACCCCTTTTCCACAAATGTCAAAGCCTTTTTAACCGTATCAGGAACCGGTAGAATACTGATGGTGATGCTGGTTTTCATTCGTGTCCTGAAACCGCCTAATATCCGATAGAGCGGCAGACCTGAAACTTTGCCCAGAATATCAAAAAGCGCCATATCCACGAGTGCCAGAGCGGATGGTTTTCCGGTCAGGCTGGTCTGCATTTTTTCCATCAACAAGGCGCGCCGCAATGGGTCAGAACCCATCAGTGCGGGCAAAATGACACGGTTGAAATCTTCCTTAACGCTCTCAGGTGTTTCACCGGTGACCTGAAGATCCGGTGCTGCGCATCCAAAACCGACGATCCCCTTTGACGTTTCAACCCTTATAAACACATTGGTTGTTTTACTCACAGTCTCGTAGGCAATCGCATAGGGTTCCGAAAGGGTCATCGTAACCGCCCATATATTGCAATTGATAATTTTCATGGTATGATCCAGGCGTTCACCTTCATTTAACGTGATTTTTCATCGGCCTTTTGCAGGCAGGGGATCAATATTTTTTCTGATAAATCTCTTCCAGCGTCATGGTTTTCAATTGTTCAACAAAAGTCACCAAATGACGGATCATGACATCCCAGATCTTTTTACCTTTTTCTTCACTTGCCTTGGTTGGATCACCCATCACGCCACTTGATGAAATTTTTTGGGTATAGGCATACCAAGTCACACCTCGCCTTGATGTGAAATTCAAATACCTGCTTGAAAACTCGGGGATTTCAGCCTGAAACCGGTCCATTCTTACAAGGTTCGGGCGTATGGCGAGACTCGTACTGGTCTCGATTTCACCGGCATGGACATCATTGGGTGTTTCAACAATCTGCTCCATGCCCACATCGCTGGTTTCACCTGTGTCCACACAGACAAAAATCCGGGCATCCTGATTAATTCGCTGAGCCGCAAAATGAAGGGCCGGCGCATTACCGCCATGCCCGTTGATGATAACCAGTTTTTTAAACCCGTTTCTCGCGACGCTCATCCCAATATCATAAATCATTCTCGAGAGCGTATCGTTTTCCACACTCACTGTTCCTTTAAAATCCTCATGATGATAGGACACACCATAAGGAACAACAGGGAGCACCAGTGGTTTGGGGTGACTGCAGGCACCTGCGACCTGCTTTGCCAGATATTCCGCATCAAATGTGTCTGTATCCAAGGGCAGATGCGGTCCATGCTGTTCAATGGCACCAACGGGCAATAATACCGTATCCACCTTTTTAAATCGGATCACCGCATCCGGCCAGCAAAGCTCTCCCCAGAAATGGGTTTGGGGGGGCAGATCCTCTTTTGGGAATTTTTCTTCTGAAAGCCCACTTCCCGCTTCATACACATAGGGCACATGCATCTCCGGATCGTTAAAAAGATCCATTTCCCGCCATTGGGCGCCTATACGTTTCATGACACCCATGGCATAGGTGAGATAAACCCTGTAAAGCCCTTCTCGTAAATCCAGAGGAATCCCGGATACCGGGGCGACCCTGTCATCAAACCTCACGTTCATGATTTCTATGTGGGGCAAGACCTGCCTTTCAGCGGGGAGATTTATTTTGCCGCGTTCTCCGAGCATAAAAAACAACTGGGCACCTTCGGCTTTTTCCTGGGTGTAGGCTCCGTCTTTAACCAGAGAAGACAGGCACTCCTTGATCTGAGTCTCACTGTAGCCACATCTTCCGGGGTCTTCACCTATGGCTTCCAGCATGCCGACAATACGGCGGCACTTTTCACATTTGCCACAAGGCCGGATGCGATCGCTGTCCTTGTGGGCCGCATGACAGGATGTTTGGTGTTCCTGAAGATGGGCATACCGTTTTGTGAGAATGGTTTCGATAAGGAGCTCTGAAAGGGGTCGAAGGATTGAAAACTGAAAAATCTGCCACCCTTTTTTTAAAAAATATCGGGACAGGGCATTGTCAAACCAGATGCTCTGATCGTAAAGTCCGTCATAATGAGAAATACCTTCATGAATTTTTCGTCTGGATGTGTCAAATTCGTCACCGATCAACAGGCGGCCGATCCCCCTTTTTCGAATGAGGGGTAAGACACCGAATATAAAAACAGAGACGGTCCATAAACGCACCGGATATTCATCTGCCCGTATTTCTGTAAAATCTTTCCGAATAAACGGCATATGCCTAAGCATCCATGAAAACACGCGGTCTGAATTGACCCAAACCCTGGCTGTATTGGGGATATTGTCTCTGAAATGGCGGTAGGCATTCAATGCCGTGAACCAGTGACGACCGGATTCGTTCACAAAAATAGGGTGTGCTTCCTTACCCAGTTCTTCAACCAGACCAAAGCTCAACAGGCTTTCCTTGCCGCCGCTTGAAAGGATGCAATGCCTTTCAGGGCTTGAGCCCCAGTTTTTCCATTCACTCGACCGGTAACCTGGCCGGGATTTCGGAAACTCAATCCTGGCCCTTAAATACTTTTTCAATTTCAGGTACGGGAGCTTGGCCGCAACCCCCTGCAGATAGGGATTGGGCTCAAGAAACTTTTTGACATAGATTTCTCTCGCGGTATTTTCCGCCATATCCCTCAAAAATCTGCGATCCGTATCATCAAACAGCCCGTTAAACCGGATCACCTTGCAAAAAAGGCCGTAATTAAGCGCAATCTGCGATGCAATCATATCTGCCAGATTCTGGGATTCAGGCTCTGCCGGGTCAAACACATTTTCTTCATAGGTATAAATTAAGTCGATTTGATCGACCTTGCCCTCATAAGACAGGCAATAAGGGGCAATCAATCTCTTCTTTTCCAGTCTTACCGGCCCAACATCAAGGGCGTCGAAAACCATGAGTGCGTTTAATGACTCATGTTCCGAAGTATCTGGCTTATCTTTTTCCGAATGACCATTAACAGACATATATTCACTTTATTTATTTATTTTTTTTAAAAAACGGAATCAAAGTATCAGCCAAATCCATTCCACCATGTAAAAGCGGATCAAATGCGGGAAGCCCGGTAATTTTTTTGATTGCATCACACACCATGGGAATCTCTTCCTTAAACATATCCTCATGGTTGATTGTAATTGCAACAACCGGACGACCGGATATCATTTCTATAGCCTGAATCTGACGGGCAAGTGGATGAATCGGATATCCCGGGAACCCATCGTAATCCATGCGGGCCGGCGCATGCTGGAGGACCACCATATCCGGGCGGCCTGCAGCAAGAATTTCAAATCCTCCAGGGTACGCCGGGTTCATCAGGCTTCCCTGCCCTTCGATGACAATCACATCCGGTTTTTCTTCCTGCCATGCCTGATATACGGCATGTTCGATCTCGCCTGAAACAAAATCATTCACCAGGGAATCCATGAGGATACTATGTTTTGCCCCCTGCATCCAAGCGGTCTGTCCGGTTCCGATCATTTCAACGCCAAAGCCCTTCTTTTCAAAGGCGTGAACCAGTAGCCAGGCCGTGGTCCGTTTTCCCACAGCGGAATCTGTCCCCAGTACAGCTATTTTCGGAATGGTAACTTCTTCAATTTTTCCACTGAAAAAATGAAGATGCTTCCGTTCAGGCGGTTTCCTGATATCACGAAGCATCACCCCTTTTTTTTCGGAAAGGGCAACCATCTCCGCATCTTCTGAAATAAAATCATGAAGGCCGCAATCCACATGGAGTTTCATGGCTATCGCCTTTTTCACGTCTTCCCGGGCAGAATCACTCAACCGGCCGCCATCCGGGGCAAGCCCGATGACCAGGTGTGTGGCCTTTGTCCCTTTTTTTTCAGAAATATCGATAGCCTCTTCAATTGACGCGGCCACGGGTATGTCCTTGTTTTCACCATCCAGCACGAATCCGGCATCCTGTCCTGCATATGTTGGATCCACAACGGAGACAACATTGTAACGACGGGTGAACCGAACCAACCCATGGGCCGTCTTCCCATTGGGCGTATTAAATGCGCCGGCACAATAAACAATGGCACGGCCGTCTTTTTTCCTCATGCTTTCCTCCCGGTTAATACGACCACGTACCTGTCGTTGGGTAAAGGGTCTTTTTTATGCTGTTCGACCAAAGCGATCAAACCGGCTGTGGAGGCTGGCAGAACATCCAACCCCTCTCGCTCGCGGATCAGCCGGGAAAACAACCGCATTTTTTTATCCGATGCGTCACCTGCCCAGCCTTTTGTCTCCCGGATGGCATAAAGGGCATAATCGCCATCAATGGAATGCCAGTTGATCAATGGTTCATTTACACGTGTTTCCTTGATTTTATCGGGAACAAGGTCTTCACAGGTCGGCCTGTTTTTTAAAAAGGCTGTAATAATCGGATTTTTCTGAAAGGAAGACCCTGCAATCATCCGGGGTATCCGGGATGTTTTTCCCCGTTTGTAAAGGCTTAAAAAACCCTTGTAAATACCCGCAAATGTGGTGCCGTTTGACACCGGAACGGAAATGGCATAGGGCGCATCCCTCAGTTCATCGTAAATCTCATAAGAGATTTCACCATAGGCTTTCAGCTGAATTGTGGTATTTTTGCCCCCGGGATTGCCATCATACCAGTCTTTTTCCGATGCCATCCGGCCGGATGCCGCCACCGCCCGCTCATAATCACCCGGCGCCCGGATAATTTCAGCGCCCAGCTGCTCCATTTCCTTGATACGATTGGTGTGATAGGTATCTGGAATGAAAATAACACACCGAAGGCCAGCCAGCCAGGACGCGAGTGCCTGGGCAACCCCATAATTGCCGCAGGTGGCGACGGTAATAGTATCAAACCCGCGCCTGATGGCATCCATGGCCTGAGCAAAGGCGATCCTGTCTTTTTGCGTCCCTGTGGGATTTCCCCCTTCAAATTTCAAAAAAATCTGCCTTAATCCCATTTCACGCTCGATGTTTCGCGCTCTCAAAAGCGTGGTGTCCCCCACTTCCGCATCAATAATCTCTTCGTATGCCTCAAGGCGCTGCTCCAAAGGCAGGGTGATATCTGCGGCCACCTCACCCTGAAGACCTGTCTCTTTTGAAATCTGATCAATCTGACCGGTCGCACCATCAATCAGATCAAAGGGTCTTCCTTCATTTTCATCGGTGTTCGGTTCCATGATGGGGTTCCTCTGTGATTTATCTTTTTTTAATGAAGTCATTACCCGGAGCCATCATAAATGTGCTGTTGAATCCAAGCTCCTTTAATACGAAACCTTTTAAAGAAAAGGGATAGTTTTATGCTCTAAACGCTGCGGGCATTTTTTTCAACCCTAATTTTATAATCAAATCTATTTCAACTCCGGATAAATTGATTAGGGTTTGCATAAAAAACAAAAATTGATATTGAACGATAAATGGATCAAATCTTGACAATCACCCCAAAAAAAAACAAGGTTGGGATAAAACTCAATGGCTGATCATGCGGTCTCGATTACAAATAGATTTAAACTCACCTCTCTCGACTAAAATGGAGGTTCTTACGACATGAATGATACGACCAACACAAAACCCAAAGGTGCGGGAAAAAGCAGTTTTGAACTCATTGATGCCAATAAATTGGCAGACAATCTACCATTGAAAAAAGGCTTGGTAATTCTTGATTTAGCCTGTGGCAGAGGGGCTTACTCGTTACATATGTCTGAAATCGTTGGTGATGAAGGATTGATTTACGCAATGGATTTATGGGACGAAGGTCTTTTGCAATTAGATAAACAAATCGAGGAACAAAACATAACCAATATCCTGCCCCTACATGTGGATGCCACTATTCCTGAACAAATTGATATTGATGACTACAGCATCGACATATGCATGATGGCCACCGTTCTGCATGATTTTAAAGAAGCAAACCAGACAGAAGCTGTTTTAAAAGAAGTGAAACGCTTGCTAAAACCAAATGGATGCCTCGCCATTATAGAATTTAAAAAAATGGAAGGACCTCCTGGCCCACCGATTCATATCCGGTTGTCTGAAAATGAGGTTGAAAAACTTGTCACTGGATATGGATTTGAGAAAAGTAAAGTCACGGATATTGGTAAATATAATTATGTGATGACATTTCGTTCGATATAAAAATCAATAATTGGGTCATTATGAATGAAAATACAAGGCCGGAGAAAGAAGCATTAATTGAACTCTCAAAAATGCGCATGCCTTTTGGTAAATACAAAGACAGGCTTTTGATCGATCTTCCGGAACCCTATTTGGTCTGGTTTTCACGTCAGGGGTTTCCAAAAGGCAAACTCGGGGGAATGCTGCAAACGGTTTATGAAATTAAACTAAACGGTCTTGAGTATTTGTTTAACCCCCTGAGGTAATTAATCTCAAAAATTTACGCTAACTTTTCAAGCACCCATTGTGATTTTTGCGTTACGGTGAATGGTTCTATGGGGCAGTAAAAACATCCGCTTTTTTTATCTTCGCTGCAAACGATGTAGCGTCCTTACGGCATATGACGAGCACAATCGCCATGCATCTATTTTTCTGTCAGGCCACAGTTAGCCTGTTGCGGCCACCGGCTTTGGAGCGGTAAAGAGCTGAATCAGACCGGCGAATGAGGTTGTCCTTGTCAGTTGTCGTGCTGTTCATACAGGCCAGTCCAAGACTGATTGTGACATTTAACTGCTCATTCTTATGGGTCACCCGGTGTGCCTCAATCTGCTTTCGAATGCGTTCAGCCACGATTTCAGCGTCTTCAACGGAAGTCATCGGTAAAATGGCAACCATCTCCTCTCCTCCGTATCTGGCGACCACATCACCGCCACGGCAGGATGCTTTTATGATTTGAGACACTTCCTTAAGCACCAGATCTCCGACCTGGTGCCCCCAGGTGTCGTTGAAGCGCTTGAAGTGATCTATATCCATGAGAATAAGTGACAAATGATGACCATGCCGACGAGCCAATTCAAATTCCCGCTTCAGGATATTCTGAAAGTAATCGTGATTGAACAAACCCGTAAGACCGTCAATTGCAGCTTTCCAGGACAATTCCAACCGGCCTGCAGCTGACAGGCAAATAATTTCAAGGGTGTCAAAACGTTCCTGAGTGAACGAGCCGGAAGCCCTGTTGTTTTCCAGGTAGAGCATTCCGATCAGTTCTCTTTTCTGTTTGTCACCCGTAAGAATGGGCAGGCAGAGTAATGACCGGACCGTTTTCTCCCGGATGTAAGGATCTGTCTCAAGACCCGGAATCTGTTCACCGGCTTTCTGTGCGTCATGAATAACGATACTTGATCCCGTTCGTGCGACATAATTGATCACACCCTGAGGTACGTCCCCTTTGTCTACGGGAATGGATTGCAAGATACGCAGATCGCCTCCGTCCACATCTGCCTCTGCTTCAATGTGCAATACCCCCTCAGCATTACGGAGCATGAGCATACCTTTTTGTGCGCCTGCAAACTCAATGGCGATGGCTATAATTTTCTCCACCATGCTGCTGTGTACGGTTTCCTCCGCGATGGTCTTCAGTGCTTTCATCAACGACCCGATATCCACAGCCGATAAGGGGGCGCCGAACGTTGCTGTTCCTGTTTTTCGCTCTTCTTCGATAACAAGTTGGGGAAAGTGCGTGTGAAGATCGTCCACTTTGGCCTGGGCTCCCCAGAGACGATAGAGATCTCGCGCCTTTCCCAGGTAAGGCAGCCCCAGAGTGAGCCGGCCAGATCGGACATGCATTTTACCGCACAGCTCATAGGCCAAGGCTTCTTCATGGACAAATCCCTGCGCCATGGCAAACCGGCCAGACTCTTCAAACAGGGCATTGGCCTCCAGATCTTTGCCCAGCACCCGCAGCCGGTCAGCCTGAATCAGTCGAAGCTTGTTCAGCGTATTGGTAGGATTGGTTTTAACCCAGCGTTTGAATCGCGATATATTTTTACTGACCTGATGCATTAACCGCCGCCTTGTCAAAACATCCGCCCCCGCCATATTGGCCAGCCGGACAAGGGAGTCCATCAACAAATAAGGAACTTGAAAATACATGCCCTGAAGTCCCTCGTCAGCCCCGGCCTGTGCGATATCCGAATATCCGAGAGCCTCTTCATATTTTCCGAACATGTAGCTTAGAAATACCTGGGATATACAGTCGATGAACATCAGACTTTTATCCCCTGTCTCCTTATGAATCTCAAACATCTTGTCTATGTCATAATACCGTCCTTTCAGTATGGATGGTTCTGCAACGTTTCCGATCAGATTATCGATTTTCTGAATGCTGTTTTCCGTATAATGAATTCTCGGGCCTTGTTTGAGCGGTTTCATCATCGCATGGATTTCCGTGAAATCCGTGAAAAGGTGTTTGAGATCACGTCCGGCTTCAAAGGCAATTAACGTACGGACAGCGACAGCATGCGCCGCATATTCAAAATCGCCATGCTCAAGGCACAAAAGATAAGCCTGATGCAGGGGTTCCAGTGTGTTCCGAATAGGCTCCCTCCAATGGCGAACCATGGCATTGTAGACATGGCGGATCCGTCCCTCAATGGTTTTGACCTGAAGCCGCTCCATGATTTCAAGGGCCAGTTTCCCATACCCATCACCACGTTCCACATCTCCAAGCGCATCGGCCAAAATCATGCCAAGACCCGCATAAGCGACTAAAGATTGGGGCGCATGACCGTACTTAAAGGATATTTTCACGGCTTTCAGAATCAATAGCGGAAGCAGATTCGGCTGGGCGAACATGGCTGCCCCGCCGATGTGTCCACCAATTTTCATAATCGCCAGGTGTTTGGCATCTGTCATTTCAGGGCGTTTTCGCCAATCCTCCAGGGTAGTGTTCCTCAAACGCCATTTGAGTTTTAACAGCTCCATAACCACATGGCGTTTGGTGGGGTTGGCCGGATAGCGGATTCCCAATTGAGAAAGGGCCGATTTGGCGATATTGATCGCTTCCAGCAGTTGTCCCCTGGCCATACAGGCTGAAATTTTCACCAGATAGAGCTTAACCTTATCCAAAAGATTTTCAGCCCTGACAAAAGACGTTTCGAGTAATTGGTCCATGGACTCGTAATCCACCGTAAGGTAGGCGGCTTCGGCGGCCTCTGTATACAGTTCCAGAGTAAAATGATATCTGGTGTCCCAGGCATCATCGCTCAAAAGGGCGATGGCTTTTTTGAAATAACTGAAGGCAGGCTGATAGGCATTGGATCGTTTGGCCTGTTTTCCCACATCAAGATTCAACCGGCAAAGCATGGCACGCTCTTCAGCATCACCGATCAGCGTCGATCCCATATTCAAATGATAGGATATATCGAACAGCTTTTCCTTTTGCTGGCCAGGATGAAGATGATTTTGAAGCAATCGGCCGATATTGAGATGGGCCTGACGTTTCCGGGTGTCATCCAGAAGCGCGTAGGCGGCCTGATGAATCCGGTCATGGGCGAACGCGAATTCCACGGTTACGTCTTTTATACTCGGGTCCTGTTCCAATTCAAGCAATTGATAGGCGTCTCCCAAGGGAGCGATCAGTCCTTCCTGAATAGCCGGACGGAGGCATTCCGCAACAACTGCCAGGAATTTTTCAGATACCAGTGATAATTCCATCAAGGCGAAACGGAAACCGATACAGGCACCCAACTCAATCAGACCAAGGGAATCCTCCGGCATCTTTTTTAAATTGCAGGTCATCAGATCAACAACATTTTCGGTCATCTGACGGTTTTGGATGCAATCGATGTCCCATGTCCAGCGCTGTTCTTCTCCTGAGAAAACGATCAATCCTTCATGGTAAAGATTTTTCAGGAATTCTTCAGTGAAAAAAGGATTGCCGGCTGTTTTCCTTTCAACGATTTCAGCCAGGGGCGCGGCTGTTCTCCTGTCCACCGACAGTGTGTCGGAAAGCAGGTTCGTCAAGTGCTCCAAACTTAACGGGCGCAAGCGGATATCTTCATAAAAAACATTGCCGGAACCAAGTTCCTTGAGCCAAAGTGTCACAGGATGTGAGGATGTAAGTTCATTGTCCCTATATGCCCCGATCAAAAGCAGGTGGGTGGCAACAGCGTCGTTGCCGATAAGAAGGTCAATCAGCTTCATACTGGCATTGTCTGCCCATTGCAGGTCATCCAAAAAAATCACCAGAGGATGGTCCGGCCCGCAAAATACCTGAATAAAATGCTGAAAAACCCTGTGAAAACGTTGCTCCGCCTCAAGGGAAGGCACGTCCGGTGTTTTCGGTTGCGGGCCGATGATCAACGCCAGTTCATGAATGATATCAATCATCAACTGCCCATTTTGGCCGAGGGCGTGCTGGATTCTGTTTCTAAATACCGCCAGCCGCTCCTCCGGTTCGGTAAGGAGCTGACGGACCAAATCTCGCAAAGCTGCAGACAATGCGCTGTATGGAATATTTCTTTTCAACTGATCAAATTTGCCGGTTACAAAATGCCCTTTTCGTTCGGTGACAGGTTTGTAGATTTCTTTGATCAGACAGGTTTTACCTATACCCGAATAACCTGATACCAGGATCATTTTGCATTTTCCGCGCCTGACCTGGTCAAAACTGACCATCAATTGTGCGACCTCGTTTTCACGTCCATAAAGACGCTGAGGAATCTGAAACCGGTCCGAGATATCCTGTTGAGCCAACGGAAACGGTGGTATGGTTCCGGTCGTTTGAAATTCTTTGAGACACCGTTTCAAATCAAACGTGATTCCCCGGGCACTCTGGTACCGGTCTTCGGCTGTTTTGGATAGAAGCTTCATCACGATAACAGATAGCTGCCGGGGAATGGACGGATCAATTTGATCTGGCGGCACAGGTTGCTTGGCAATATGGCAATGGAGCCACTCTATGGGTTCACTTACAATAAATACCGGTTGTCGGGTAAGTAATTCATAAAGCGTGACACCAAAAGAATAGAAATCCGTCCTGTAATCGATGGATCGGTTCATTCGTCCGGTTTGCTCCGGAGAAATATACGGCAAGCTGCCCTCAAATGTCTGGGGACTGGTCAAGGCCGCCTGTTCCCTTGTAAAGGTCGTGGAAATACCGAAATCAATAATTTTAGCTACGCCGGTAAACGGATTAAACACAATATTTGAAGGATTGATATCTTTATGCATGATGTTGGCCTTATGAATATCATTTAGGCCTTGGGACACTTGAACGGCGATCTGCAGGACTTCTTCAATGGAAATGCGTCGTTGCCTCGCAATATTGTCCAGTGAATCCCCTCCGAAATCCTCCAATTCGATTACCGGAAGGTTATTGTGTCGTTCAAGGGAGAAAACCTGAATCACGCCTGGTACATTCAGACGTCTTGTCACATCGTATTCATGCTTGAGCAAGGCGGCCGCCTCTCTGGCGGTCCGCTCATCACGCAAGGTCTTGAGCATGAATGTCTTGCTGTCGGATCTTCTGCGAGCCCTGTAAATCCGAGTGGGATCACCATAAAAAACGACAGCATCCACTTCATACGCGGGGAAATAGTCTTTTACAGCTTCTTCATTTTGCCTGGCAATCACCTTCATTTGCAATTCCTTTAGGGTGCCACCTTGTGACAACAATCAAACTCCCGGTACCTTTTTCAATGTCCAATTTTACGGGAAGATATGGATTATGGCAAATACTTATTCCATAGTCATCTGATTCTAAATATGTCAATTCGATAAAAATTAAATAGATGGAAGTTATCCTGTTTTCAAAAAATCGTCTCAAGACCAAATCTTGTAACTATTTTATTTCTTTGGTAGTCGCGATGGGATTTGAATCAACAAACCCTGCTGCCGTTTTACAGTAAAAATCATACCCCAAAGGGGCCGACTTTGGTTTAAGCCCAGTGACACTATGCTGAAAATAATAGACGCCAATATTAATACGACCGGCCTTGATGCCGTGGCTGATGATTTTGTTTTAGCAGTTGATCATGCGCCTACGATCGTAATCGGGTCAGAAGAACCATCATTGATCGATGGGGCATTCAGCGTGAGTGATTTCTGATGGTTACCACCCTGATCAGTCTTTTATAATTTATCCGGCATACAGAGTTTTCCCTGTTGGTGCCACCCCAACAATTTATCGTTTTTAATTCCCCAGATAAATACAGAATGCAGTGTTCCGTGTGAATCCAGACTATCGAGCACCTCTCTTTTGTTAATGTTCCCCAAATTCCCCTTACTTTTCCAATTGACACGTCTATACTTCATGAGCTATCAGTTCTTATAAAATCCCACAAATTATAGGCTTTGGAACCTATAAAATATTATTTATCGCCGCAGTGATAAAGAGGTAAGGAGTTTTTATGGTTAACATGACAATTATCGACCTTTTGAGGGATCGCGCTTCCAGAAACGCAAAGGACATAGCTTTCCGGTTTATGGATAACGGTGAACTGGACGGGCCGATCACAGAATGGACCTTCTCTGAACTCTACCACCAAAGCGCCGGAGTGGCTGAAGACCTGATTGAACAGAGTCTTACCGGTTCAAGCATTTTGCTCGCCTTTCCACCGGGATTAGACTTCGTGAAGGCATTCTACGGCTGTCTCCTCGCGGGAGCACGCGCAGTTCCTGTCCCGCTGCCCAATCCCCGAAGCAAGAACCCTCTTGGGAGGATCCTGAACACTGCCGCGTCCTGCGGGGCTTCGACTGTCTTGACCAATAAACAGTTGGCAGAAATGGTCGCGACAATGGTGAGCGAACTGCCTGTTCACTTAAGGCCGGTGACCGACCATACCGGAACCAATTTTACCGGCCCCAGGGCTGAAATGGACGAAATTGCCTATTTACAGTTCACGTCAGGCTCAACCGGTCACCCCAAGGGAGTGTCTATCAGCCACTTCAACGCTGTTTCCAACCTTCGCGTGATGGGTCAGATGCTACGCTTAGACTCGACGAAACCAGCGATAGTTTGGGCGCCTCACTACCACGACCTGTGCCTGGTCGGACACATACTAGGCCCGGTATATTACGGATATGAGTCTACCCTGATGTCTCCGTTGGAGTTTGTTTCAAAACCTGTGCGGTGGCTGCGCGCGATGAGTCACTACAAGATTGCCAACACTGCCTGTCCGAACTTCGGTTACGAGTATGCAGTGCGGCGGATCAAACCTGAAGACTGTGAAGGGCTCGACTTGAGCCATTGGATAGTAGCAGGAAATGGAGGGGAGCCAGTGCTACCCCAGACGATGGAAAAGTTTATCAAAAAATTCGGGCCTTACGGGTTTCGGCCACAGGCCTTCATGCCCACCTATGGTATGGCTGAGTCCGTGCTCTTTGTAAGCGGGCTGAAGTCACTATCCCAGCCGCCCAAGGTACTCACTCTGAATCCAGCAGACCTTGAACGACACACTGTAAGCGTCCTGGCCGACAATGAACCGAGCGGGCACAAAGTCGTAAGTTGTGGAAAACCAGGGGCCAACCACCAAGTGATAGCCATAGACCCCGTCACCCTCACCCCGTGCAACGCTAACCAGGTTGGCGAGCTGTGGGTGAAAGGCCCCAGTGTACCCAGCGGCTACTGGGGACTTCCGGAAGAATCCTCAGTCACATTTGATGGGCGTCTTGCCGGCACAAATGAGGGCCCCTTTCTCCGTAACGGGGACCTGGGTTTCGTTGCAGATGGTGAAACATACTTAACCGGCCGCTTGAAGGACCTGATTATTATCGCCGGACGAAACCACTACCCGAGCGACATTGAACTCAGCGTGCAACAATCCGGCGCTCCGGTTCGCCTGGGGGCCTGCGCAGCCATCTCAATGTCTGAAAACGGTGCTGAAGAAATTGTTATTATTGCCGAGGTAGATGATCGCCAGATTCCTGCCGGTGTTCAGTCCGAAGGTCCGGGAGCGAAATCTATAGATACTTTCTGGGCCTCGGCCGTAAAGACTGTCCAAGGTGCAGTATCCACAGGGCATGGTCTCTCAGTGCGAACCGTGGTATTTGTAGAACCCCGGAGTCTTGAGAAGACATCTAGCGGCAAGCCACGTCGGCAGCACTACAAGAACCTCTTTCTCAAGGGGAAGCTTGCTGTGCTTCACCAAAAACAATCGCCTCAGACCGTCTGACCAGACGTTCCATTCAGAAAGGGGATATTCTATTGTCAAGTTGACTAATATGAGAAATCCTTCAACAAGACTGCCGCCAATTGCAAGCAAACAACTCAAAATGGTTATAAACATGCGATCTTTTGTCACGGATAAGCGAATCAAAAAAAGTCGCATAAAACAGACCATTTAAAAACAGGGGATATGGGCTGGCAAATCCACTCAACCCATAGACCATCACAAAAAGCAGGAAATACCCACCAGCCTTGACCGTCATAGTTAGGAAGGGGATAGACAAGCGTGTTTGTAACAACGTGGATTTTATCACATAAAGTTGCGACAAACGCCGATAGTAAAATTAACATTGTTGCGCTACGCAATTTTTGGATATTCATATTCATTCCTTATATAAAACCATAAACGCGCCAAGAGAGACTCTATAGCGCGTTTATTTTTACTATGAATGAAAATTATTATAGACCTGCTTTTTGTTTCAGAATGTCCACCTTGTCTGTTTTTTCCCAGGTAAAGCCTGGCTCATTTCTACCAAAGTGACCATAAGCAGATGTCTGCCGGTAAATGGGTCTTAAAAGATTGAGTTGTTCGATGATCATGGCGGGTCGTAAATCGAACACTTCTTTGACAATCTCGGCAATTTTTTTATGCCCGATAACACCTGTTCCCATTGTATCTACAAGAACAGAAACCGGTTGGGCCACGCCAATGGCATAGGCGATCTGTATTTCGCATTGTTTGGCAATACCTGCGGCAACGATATTTTTGGCAATATACCGTCCCATGTAGGACGCACTTCGATCCACTTTTGAGGGATCCTTGCCGGAAAAACATCCGCCGCCATGACTGCCACGGCCACCGTAAGTGTCCACAATAATTTTTCGGCCGGTAAGACCACAGTCACCCATGGGACCACCGATGACAAATTTCCCTGTGGGGTTAATGAAAAATTTTGTGTTATCATCCATCATTTCGGAAGGAATGACTTGCTGGATAACTTCTTTTATGACAGCTTCCTTCAGTTTGTCATAGGCCACATCCGGAGAATGCTGTGTGGACACGACGATGGTATCAACGCGCCTGGGCTCACCGTTCTCGTATTCAATGGTAACCTGGGATTTGCCGTCTGGCCTTAAGAACTTCAGTATTTTTTCTTTTCTGACTTTGGCAAGCTGCCTGGTGATGCGGTGTGCGAAAATTGTGGTCATTGGCATCAGTTCTTCTGTTTCATCGCATGCGAAACCGAACATCAGGCCCTGATCTCCAGCGCCCTGGTCCTGATAATGGCCTTCGCCTTTATTCACGCCCTGAGCAATGTCCGGTGATTGTTTGTCAATGCTTGTGATAACAGAGCATGTCTGCCAGTCAAACCCCATATCTGAAGAATCATAACCAATTTCCCGAATGGTATTTCTGACGATTTCCGGCATGTGAACATAGCAGGTTGTTGTAATTTCACCTGCGATAAACGCAAGGCCAGTTGTAACCAGAGTCTCACAGGCAACCCGGCAGTGTTTGTCTTCGGTCATAATTGCATCCAGCACAGAATCTGATATCGCATCTGCAACTTTATCCGGATGCCCCTCTGTTACAGATTCAGAAGTAAAAAAATAGTTGTCTTTACTCATTTATTGCTCCTTTAGTACCTCATTTCAGTATGTCTTAAAAACATTTTCATGAATTAAAATAATTTTAAAAGCTACTCATTTAAATAAAAATAATTCCTTATTTCAAGAAAAAACTGCTCTTATGCGTTTATATTTAATATTTTATTGTCAATCAGACGGGTTTTTCCAACCATGACAGCCAGAGCAAAAAGAGCAGGGGTGTCAATAACGGTCATGTCCTCCAGGCTGCCCGGATCACAGATGGTTGCATAGTCAATAGTCGTTCCTGGATGAGATTCAATAAACTGTCTTATATCATTAAGGATCATTGAAGTGTCCCTATCGCCTTTCAAGACCCGTTCCTGAGCCATCTGAAGTGCTTTTGAAAGACTCAATGCCGAGGATCGTTCCTCAGATGACAGATAGGTGTTTCTGGAACTCATGGCAAGGCCATCCTTTTCCCTGACGGTAGCGACACCTACGATGTCTATATCAAAATTCAGATCCTTAACCATCTGACGGATTACAGCAAGCTGTTGAAAATCTTTTTCGCCGAATAAGGCCACATGGGGTTTGACAATATTAAAAAGTTTAGTCACTACCGTGGCAACCCCTCTGAAGTGAACAGGGCGTGACAGGCCACACAGATGATCAGGGAGGTTTTCGAGTTTTACGTAAGTCTGATATCTGTCACCGTAAAGTTGCTCTTTTGTGGGGGTGAAAACCACATCGACACCTTCATTCTCAGCAAGTTTCAAATCCTTTTCAAGATTACGCGGGTAGGCGTCAAGATCTTCATTGGGGCCGAACTGGGCAGGGTTTACGAAAATACTCAACACCAGGTCATCCCCTCTTTTTTTGCCTTCCCGTAAAAGTGTTAAATGGCCTTCATGCAAAAATCCCATTGTAGGAACAAAAGAAATGATCCTGTCAAGACGTCTCTTTTTATTTGAGCGCGTCTGCATGTCTTTTACAGTTTTGATAATTTCCATATGAAAGCAGCCAGATCCTTATTTTACAGGTTAATAAATCATGAGAAAACGCACATCGCACTTTTTGGCCAATCACAGACCACATGATGTCTGAAAAAGTGGCTCTATAATCAAATTTACCATACGTATCGGATGATGTTTCATCATTAAGCCAAACATAAAGGATTGTCAATATGGCATGACTTTTTGGACAGGAACAGGGTAAGCGCATCAGGAAATTTTCATGCTCGGATGTTTGAACCGGAATGCCGTTTGATCGTTCGCCCAGGTAAATGCCCGTTTACCCAGGCGTATTTTAATAAAGCTCGGGATATGCTTATATCATTGTCCTATAGAAAGGCTGATTTGATGAAACACCCGCCACCGCTGCTGCTGTTATCTATTGATGATGCCGGATTTCTGAGTGGCCCTGTCCCGATTCCGGATGGATCCACAATAATTCCGTTTGCAGTGCCATCGGTGTCACCGTAACCACCATCCTGAAGTTCAAGCGTGACGGATTTCTTGTCCTCACTGAAAAAAGCATGTTCAGAGAAGTCAAACCATCCCTTCACCGGATCAAATTTATACCAGATGGCGTCATCTGGTGCGCTTTCGGAAAAGTATATGGTGACCGTGGTTGATGCACCGACAGGTTCGACACCTAAGTTAAAGCAAACCAGGCCAAAAGGAATGTCTGTTGGCATATTATCTTCCAGTTCAATTTCACTCTCATCGATAACCATCAGCATATTCAGGTGGCTATTGTTTTCGGTTTCAATACCGATCCGGAGGTTGTAAACATCGGCGTTGATTGTGTGCATGGTTGCCTGCTGATTATCCGGAATACCGTCTTCATTTAAATCAATTGAGCCATCCACTTCCCGGTCATCTATCAGGCCATTATCATTTGAATCTACAAATGTTCTGAAAACTGCAGTGAAAAAAGACGGGTCATCCGGATTCGATTCACTGCTCCAGGAGGAAACATACCCTGTATTGTCATAATAACGGTTTCTCCAGAAATATTTTGCATCGTCTATGAGGACGCATAAAGGAACATTAAGACCCGTTAGACAGGATGTACTCGTGGCATTGAAAATCAAAGTGGAAAAGTCTTGATTCCTGCTTATCTGCCATTCCGTTTTTTCATGATAGTCACTATCCGGGTCATTGAAAAAACTCGTCTGGAGCAACGGATTCAGGCATTCAATACTCTCACCATATGATGGGGAAAGGGGAACCGGTGAATCGGGTGGTGAACCATATGTCTTTTTGCCGATATTGAAGCTAACAACGCTTCTGGTTACGGTCAGTCGATCCCTTTCAGGCCGGGTTGTTTGTTCAGTCGGCTCACTGACTGAGCTGGCCGGATCATTTACTACCCCGTCAGTGTCTGAAGAAGCGTCAGCTGTTGATATTTCCTGGTTAACTTGATTGCTGTCAGAACTGGCTTTGTCATTCCCGGTTGAAAAGGAAAACGCATCACTCGACAGGGATTCATTGCTCCATTTGGATATGACGCCGCAGTTATCAAAATAGCGGACTCTCCAGAAATAGCGGGACTCCATTTCGAGAAGATTATCAGGTACCTTAAAAAGTGTTTTAAATTCACTGGTAATTGTATCCAATGTCAGTGACTCAAAATGGCTGTCTGTACTGATTTGCCATTGTGTCAGGGCGTGCGTGTCACTGGTGTCCGGGTCCGAAAAGGCGCTTGTTTCCAATACCAGAATCGTTGCATTAACGAGGTTGTTGTTTATGGGTGAAATATATGCGGGCTGATCAGGTGGGTGAGTTGAACTTGCCGCACTTGTGACGGAATTTGAAGAATTTGTATCTGATGCGATCTCTTCAGTGCTCTGGGAGTCCGCTGTGCTTGTGGTATCTTTTGAATAGTCATCTGTGGATGTATTATCTGAGGGCACAATTGTGGCCGACGTGTTTTCAGTACTGTCGCCAGTTGTTTCCGAGGTGGCAGCCACACTTGCTTCCTGCGGGGAATAATAGAAAACAGGATCTGAAAATTCGCTCTCACACCCCGTATAATTATAGGCAGAAACAACGAAGATGTAGGTTCGGCCAGGGAGGAATGAAAGGCCTGTAAACGTGTGCATGACCTGTTTGCCATCAATTACGCCCGCACCATCCCAAATCAGTGTAAATGATTTTTCGCTTTCCGCTTTATAGTAAATCCGGTAGCCCGCAACCGTTTCAGTGATATTCTTGTCCCATGTCAACCTGATGCTTGTGGCGCTTGCATTTGCGGGAAAATAAAGCCAGATGGAAAAAAATGAAATAAAAAAAATAGCCATACCATAAAAATCAGCAGGGCATTTTTTTATCGGTAGAAGCGAAAAACGTTTGTTCAAAAAAGTCATCGTTTTGTTTTTTGATTGAAGACAGAGAGTCATTTTGTATCCAGTTAATAGCCTTAAAGGTGATGATCATTGTCAGCATGGAAGTTGGAGCTATCCATATAGAATCATAGCTTGTCGTCAGGAATGACGTTATCCACAGTAAAAAGAGATAAACCGCTTCATGTCTGTTTAATACATTAAATATGTTGTCACATTGTATTTTGAATGAACTCGTGACACGGTTAACAGACGCGGAGGCATATTTCAAGTGTTTTTTAATTCTAATTTAAAGGTGGCTGGATTTAAGGAAAATATCTTAAAATAAATAAATAACTTGCTTTTGCAATAGAAAGTGTTATTGTATCCCAATCAACATGGTACCGGTGTGATGTTTACGGTGCGATTTTTTTCTGAGGGAACAAATCATTTCTTAGTGTCAGGTCCTCCAGTTTAAAATTTTGAGTACTTTTAGAAAGGAGGAGTCACTATGGCCAACGGAATAGTTAAATGGTTTAATGATCAAAAAGGGTTCGGCTTTATAGAGCAGGAAAACGGACCAGATGTATTTGTTCACCATTCAGCAATAAATGCAAGCGGTTTCAAAAGCCTCAGCGAAGGCGACCGAGTTACATTTGACATTGAGCAAGGACAAAAAGGTCCTGCTGCGGCAAATGTTAAAGTAAGCTAAATTTTTAATACCTGTAAACAAAAGGGCATGTCTCCAAGCTAATGGGGGTGCCCTTTAATTTTTTAATTGAAAGGTGAAAGGTATTTTAAATGAATATCTACATCGGCAATTTATCTGATAACACTACGGAAAACACTTTGAAATCCTTGTTTGCCGAGTTTGGAAATGTTGAAAGTGTTAAATTGATCAAGGACAGACTATCAGGCAGGCCAAAGGGATTCGGTTTCATTGAAATGCCAAGCAACTCTGAAGCAGATAAGGCAATCAAGGCGTTAAACGGAAATCCCATAGACGGCAGTAATATTAAAGTAAAGCCCGCAGATTCGGGCGGAAATCGACGTAACAAACGCTCCTCTCGTCGAAGGAGTTATTGAAATAAAAAACAATCCTAATTGTATAAGGAACCTCATCATTTGAATTTTGAAGCATTTAAATTTCACCCCCAGATTGCGGCAGGGATTACAGCCGCTGGATATAAAACCCCAACCCCTATTCAAACCAAAGCCATTCCAAAAGTCATGCAAGGCTCGGATTTAATGGGCTTGGCCCAGACCGGCACCGGAAAAACCGCTGTTTTTGTATTGCCGATTCTACATCGACTATTAAAAGGACAGCGCAGAAATGTGCGCGCCCTTATCATTGCCCCCACCCGAGAGTTGGCCGAACAGATTCATCAGACCATTGAAGTTTTAGGGTCTAAAACAGGTTTGCGAAGCGTTACGGCTTATGGCGGTGTTGGCATTCATCCGCAGATTCAGCAGCTAAAAAATGCAGACATTGTTGTCGCATGCCCCGGGCGGCTCCTTGATCATATCAACAGGAAAACTGTGGATCTCTCAAAACTGGAAGTACTGGTTCTAGACGAAGCCGACCAGATGTTTGATATGGGTTTTTTACCGGATATTCGGCGGATATTAAAACACTTGCCCCAATCAAATCGTCAAACCTTGTTGTTTTCAGCCACAATGCCCAGTCAAATACGGTCTCTGGCAGATGATATTTTAAACAACAGCGTCAGGGTGCAGGTCGGTAATGAAGCCCCGGCTGATACAGTCAGCCACGCCTTTTATCCTGTTGCCCGCCATTTAAAAACAGCGCTTTTGCTCCAATTGCTTAAAAATACGAGTACCAAGGCTGTTCTTATTTTCACACGTACCAAGCATCGCGCCAGGCAGTTGGGAGAAAAACTATCCAAAGCCGGATATCAATCAACCTCACTGCAGGGAAATCTTTCCCAGGCTCGCCGTCAGGATGCCATGAACGGCTTCAAATCCGGCAAATACAAGGTGCTGGTGGCAACAGACATCGCTGCCCGTGGCATTGACGTATCGAATGTTTCCCATGTCATCAATTATGATATGCCATCAACGCCCGAAACATATATCCATCGTATCGGAAGAACCGGCAGGGTCCAGCGTACCGGTGAAGCGTTTACCCTGATAACTGCTGAAGACAAGCAGATGGTAAAGGCCATTCATGGTGCCATTGGAATGCCTGTAGAACAACGCACCCTGGCGGATTTTAATTATCATGCTCCCACGGAAACACCTACTCCGCCCCGTAAACAAGGCAGTGTGGAAAAACAGCCCAAAGACAGGCAGACGCCTCCGACGACCGGGCGCAAACCAAATCGCAGGTCCGCAAAAGGGGCTTTTGCCTGGTTTTCACCCCAAAAGCCAAGGATGGCCGATCGGTCCAGCAGGCCAACTGCATAAGTGATATTCAGCCAGGTGGAAAAATGCCTTGTCACATTGTGATGGCGCTGAATCAGGTCTGACTTAAAAATACACCGATCAGTATGAGGCCGGAAGAAAAAAACTGTATGGGGGTAAGGGTTTCGTTGAGGATAAGCCATCCCATAAAGACGGCAAAAATCGGAATAAGGCTGACAAAAGCCGTAGCCCTGCTGACAGTCATTTTGCTTACACCATAATTATAGAGGAAATAGGCGCCGAATGTCACCACAGCACCCAGAAAAAGAATCGCGGCAATCCCTTGCGGATCAATCCGATCCGGAATAACTGTGGATGGCAGGAAGAGAATGAATGTAAAATAGATGGCGCCCATAAAGACCTGGATGGCTGTGAGAAGTAATGCCGAATAGGCGCGGCTTAATTTTTTTAAAATAATGGCATACCCTGTTGCAGAAGCCATGGCTAAAAATTCCAAAAAATTACCCAGAGAAGGGTTGGGTGCGTCTCTGGTAATTTCCCCACTGATGCTTAACAGGTAAGCTCCGGCCACGGCAAGCATGAATCCGGATAGGGTTTTCCATTTAAGCTGTTCGTTCAGAAACATCCATGCTGCCAAGGCCACAAGCACAGGCAACATGGCTGTTATCACACCTGCCTGGGAAGCACTGGTGTTGGAAAGGGCTTTTGCTTCAAATGTAAAATACAGGCATGGTTCAAAAAGGCCCATGAGAATGAAAAATTTCCAGTCGGCCTTGTTACAGGTCATGCGAAGAAATTGCCTGAAGAAACAAAGAAAAAGGAGGCAGGCAACCGCCATTCTCCCAAACATCACCACCATCGGGTCGTAAGTGCGGAATGCGATTTTAATCGCAATAAACGACCCTCCCCAAATCAGCATGGATAGAATCAGGCAGACAACAGGAACAAGTTCTTCTTTTTTCAATATCACTTCAAGACTCCCCCTTGAGTTTGATTAACACAATTTTCTAACAATATCTCCCTATTTCCTTCATAATTCGTTGATATACATATCGTCAAGGATGCAAGAATGACAGTGAACAACACGAAATCAAGGAGGATCAATGAAGACTTTTAAACGTATCATATTTTTCGGAAAATGACATTAATTGCCATGGTTATTTTGTCAAGTACGACGATTGTGTGGGCTGAGAAAAGCAAAACGGAGACAGACGACCTGCCGCTTATAAATCGGTTTGATCAGAATGGTGACAGCCTGATTTCCATTGAAGAGTTTGTGGGACCAGAAGACCATTTCAGCATGTTGGATACAGATGGTGACGGCTATATCACCAGAGAAGAGGCCCACGCCAGGCGCCATCGGAATGTGCCGGAAGATGAAACCGAAACCGATCAGCAATAATTCGACCGTGTTTGAATTGGCCTGGAGCCCCTTTCTTCAGAAAATTTCTTTTCATCCGGCAACAGGCATTGGTTCTCAAATTATCGGTGTACCTTTTATTTCCAACCCTGGTATTTTGGCTTCGGCTTTTCTTTTTTTCCGGTGCTGTGGGTATATTTTTGGGCTATCTTCCGGCGAAAAAAGCAGCCCACCTTAATCCCATTGCGGCGCTTCGGTATGAATAAAAAGTGAAAAAAGATGGAACAAAATCTTTTTTCATTTGTATAAATAAAAAACGTGTTGATTTGAAAAAATGACAAGCCGGGAAATATTGATGAGTCAGAAAGCGGATATTGACATCATAAACAACATAAAAAAGGGAAATCCGGATGCATTTGAAGATATTGTTTTAATATATGAGAAACCGTTATACGTATATATTGTCAATATCGTTCAACATAAAGAAACAGCAGAAGATATCCTTCAGGATGTTTTTTTGTCTGCCTACATGCATTTGCCGACCTACAACCGGTTTTTGGGAAAATTTTCAACCTGGCTCTATCGCATCACCAGAAACCGGTGCCTGAATGAATTGAAAAGGAAAAAGGAAGTCCCGGAACCTGATTTTCCCGATATGCCCGGACGCGAAACGCCTGCTGGCGACTTGTTGAAAAAGGAAGCATTTCAAGCGTTGAATACAGCATTGAACAATTTGTCATTTGAAGACCGGTCCATATTTATCCTGGCGGAATTCGAAGGCCTTTCGTATCAGGAGATTGCACGAATCGAAAACTTGAAAATCGGCACAGTCAAATCCAGGCTGTCAAGGACCCGGGAAAAATTATTTGCTGTTTTAAGAAAAAAATGAGGTGGCGTTAATGACGGATGAAGAATCATATCAAAAATGGATAAAATCGAGAGCACGGACAGAACCGCAAAACCATTTTGCCGCGAAGACCATGGCACAGATAAAGTCATATGAGGTGAGTGCGCCCCCAAAAAGGGTTATTGCCGAAATGACAGATTGGACAGGACTTGAAAGCTGGATGATAAGAGCAGGCCTGGCCATAGGCATATTCCTTCTGGGACTGTTTCGTCTGGCATACGTGCCTTATCATCTTTTAATGCCTTAGCAAGGAGGGTATAACATGGAAATTCAAATCCAGGGTGAAGAAAAACCAAGACGCGCCTTATGGGCTGGCGTTCTATCCGTTGCAGCCACCGGCCTCGGGCATATCTATTGTGGTAAGATTGAAAAGGGTCTGGTTCTTTTTTTTATCAGTTTTGTTTTTGCCCCTATCATTGCTTCGGTCATCACGACCGGATCATCTGGCATCTCTCTTTTTGCGGTAATCTGTTCTGTTTTTCTCCTTGTGTTTGTCTTTTTCTATGCCATCATTGATGCCATCATCATCGCAAGAAGAATGACTCCCTCGTATTTTTTAAAGGAATACAACCGCTGGTATATTTATCTGACATTCATTGTCGTGTCCATAACCTACCCGACCACTCTTGCCAATACCATTCGGGACCATATTATGCAGGCCTATAAAATAGCCGGGGAGAACATGACACCCAGCATATTAAAAAAGGACTACGTGCTTATCAACAAGGCGGTTTACCGAAAGAAATCTCCGGAAATTGGCGATATTGTGGTGTTTGTCAATCCCAATCAGCGGCATCTGGACTATATAAAGAGGATCGTTGCCATGCCGGGAGACACCATCGAAATGATTGACAATGTGGTTTACATAAACGACACGCCGCTTATGTATAAGGCTGCAAACCCTAAAGACATCAAACGCATTGAAAAACAAATATCCGGTGAGGTTCTGATTGAGGTCAACAGAACGTCTCAATATAAAATTATGCTATCAACCGGCACTGAAAACGCGATAGACTTGGAAAAGACGACAATTCCAAACGGCCATTGCTTTGTTCTGGGAGACAACAGAAATAACAGCGTGGACAGCAGACTTTTTGGTCCGGTGCCCCTTTCCGATGTCAAGGGAAGAGTCGACTACATTTACTTGCCGTCTGAATCGTGGACACGGTTTGGCAAATACAGGGATTAACGGTTATGGGGTTGCTTTAGAGAAATATCCTTGAATTCCTGATAAATCAAAAAGAGCAGAGCCATGTTATTGTCGTTGAGATGAACCAGAGTAGCATAACTTTTAACCCTTATGGATTTCGGAGGTGTCGTTGTTGAATCAACGTACAACCGGTATTGGCCTGTGGATGGCCTTCAAGATTTGAACTATCCGCTATATCTTGCCAATCCGATTTGTTCAGTTTATTCAAAAACGCATACAATTATTTTTCAAACTCTATTCCTGAGAGCACAATATCACCTTTGAATAGCATCAGGTTCACATGTTCGCCCAGTGTCTTCATTTTATTGTAGGTGTAAAGTTCTGAATTTTTGTTGAACGATAAAATGACCCCATTGATCATTGCGTTTAAGTCAACGATTAACTTGTCAAAATTCTCGCTTTTTGTGGTTAGGTCCAATGAGTGCAGGATTGCCTTTGAGTCATTGAGCAATTTTTCAGATTTTTTGACATTATTGAGTTTATAAAATCTTTCCGCATCGTATATTTTTTGCCGGATGACTGTGAGCGGCACGTAGTAGTCTTTTATTTCAAGCAGCCTTTTCTTAGCCTGATCAAGATTTTCTTTTATCGATTCCGGGTTGGTTATGTTCGCTTCCGAATAGGCCTCCTCCATTGATGACAATGACCTTTCAATGTTTGTGGTCAAATAGTCAAAGCTGGTTTCTTCGAAAATGGGATTCCATTCATGGCTATCCTGGTGGCTACAGCCAAAAAGAAATATCAAGATGATAACGAACAGATTTTTTTTTGACATGGGATTCTCCTCTCTGAAATCCAGCTTTTCAATTGATCACTCATGCCTCAATGCTTCAATGGGGTCCAGCTGGGCGGCTTTTCTGGCAGGGAAATAGCCGAAAATAATGCCCACCGCACCTGAAAACAGGAAGGCGATGACCACAATGCCGATATTCAAAATAAAAGGGACGCCAAGAAATCCGGCAAGGCCATAGGCGGCTGACAAGCCCAGGATAATGCCGATCACACCTCCCAGGGAAGAGAGTACCACGGATTCTACCAGAAACTGGGTCAGCACGTCTCTTTCAAGTGCGCCGATGGCGAGCCTTGTGCCGATTTCCCGAGTGCGCTCGGTGACTGATACGAGCATGATGTTCATGATGCCGATGCCGCCCACAAGAAGGCTCACGCCAGCCACGGCTCCTAAAAGCGCGGTCAACACTTTGGTCGTGCTCGTGAGTGTACTGATGATTTCTTTCATGTCCCTTACACGGAAATCATCTTCACGTCCGGGAAGGATTCGCCGACGGTCCCGCATCAGACGTTCGATGTCGCGCTGAATTTTTGCGGTATCGGCACCGTCTTTTGCGGAAACGAAAATCGTGGAAATTTCCGTATTCCCGGCAATTCTTCTCTGAAATGCCCTCAAGGGGATGATCACAAAATCATCCTGATCCATGCCAAAACCGGTCTGGCCTTTTTCTTCCAGGACACCGATAATTCTGAAAGGAATTTTCTGGAGCCTGATCATTTCTCCCACAGGATTCTGATTATCGAAAAGCGTTTTTTTCACGGTGGAACCGAGAATGCAAACGGACTTGCCGGATTTGACCTCACTTGCGGTGAAGGCTCTTCCGGCTGAAAGCACCCAGTCCCTGGCAATTAAAAATTCGCTGGTGGTACCGGTTACCGTGGTCGACACATTCTCATTTCCGGCAATGACCTGTATCGAAGTTCCGGCCGTTGGTGCCACGGCCTTTAATCCGCTTATTTCCCTGGAAATGGCCTGGCTGTCAGCCAGTTCAAAAGGCGTGCCTGCATCACGGGCGCCGCCTGGCCGGTGCATGTCTCTTCCCGGCCTCACCTGTAGAAGATTGCTGCCCAGCTTTGAAATATCGGATGTTACCTGCTCTGTTGCGCCGCTTCCCAGGGTGACCATGGTAATAACGGCAGCAACGCCGATGACAATTCCCAGCATGGTCAGGGAGGATCTCATCACATTTCTGCGGATTTCCCTTCCGGCCAGGAGAAACGTTTCCCAGAGCATCAGTGATGGTTTCCTTTCTTCTCTTCTGTTTCGATCATACCGTCTAAAAACTGAACGGTACTGCTGGCAAAACCTGCCATATGTGGATCATGGGTGACCATGAGAATAGTGATTCCCCTTTCCCTGTTAAATTGGGTAAGAAGATCCATGATCTCCCTGCTACGTGCGGAATCCAAATTTCCCGTGGGCTCATCTGCAAGAAGGATAGATGGTTGGGTCACAATCGCCCGTGCAATGGCGACCCGCTGCTGCTGGCCGCCGGAGAGTTCTCCTGGCGTATGTTTTTCCCATCCTTCGAGGCCCACCGATTTCAATGCGTCTTTGGCTCGCAGATGTCTCTCGCGAACGGGTATGCCCCGGTATATCAATGGCAGCTCCACATTTTCCAGAGCAGATGTCCGGTTCAGCAGATTGAATCCCTGAAAAATAAACCCCAGATAATACCGCCTGATCAGTGCGCGCTGATCCCTGGATAACTTCCCCACATCCACACCTTCAAAAAGATATTCACCGCTTGTGGGTGTATCAAGGCATCCCAGAATATTCATGCAGGTGGATTTGCCTGATCCGCTTGGCCCCATGACGGCGACGAAATCTCCGCTATCGATCGAAAGGTCGATTCCCCTTAGGGCCTTCATGGCAGACTGCCCTTTGCCGTACTCTTTTACGACGCCCTTCATTTCAATCACGGGCGTTTTTAGCGTGTTTGTCTTTTCCATGTTGCGGTTATTTTGAAATCGTTTTTGTATCGGTCACGACAGCCATACCCGGTTTGACATCACCTTCCAGCACTTCGGTCATGCGGCCGTCTGTCTCGCCAATTTTGATAAATACCGGCACCAGTGCCTCATTTTTCAGAATCCATATGCGGGTTTTTGCTTTTTCCTTGTCCTTCGATTTTGTGTGGTCCTGGCCTCTTCTTGACAGCCGGGGCATCAATGCACGGAACAATCCGCCCTGCATACCAGCCGTATCATTTCCATCATCCGGACTGAAACGAAGTGCCGCATTTGGCACAAGAATGGCGTCTTTGGCCTCTTTTACGACAATGTCTGCGGTTGCCGTCATGCCGGGCCTGAGAAAAAGTTCTGAATTATCCACTGTCAGAATCGTTTCGTACGTCACGACGCCTCCCACGGTTTGGGCCGCATATCGCACCTGGGAGATATGCGCCGGGAAATTCTTTCCCGCATAGGCATCGACCGTGAAAACCGCATGCTGGCCTTCTTTTACGGTACCCACATCTGCTTCATCCACATCCACATGAAGCTCCATATTTTTTAAATCTTCGGCCAGGGTAAACAGGACAGGTGCCTGAAGGGACGCCGCTACAGTCTGGCCTATTTCAAGAGCTCTCGACAGCACGATACCATCTATGGGTGAATAGATATCTGTTTTTTTCAGATCGGTTTCTGTCAACCTGAGGCTGGCCTTAGCCTCGATAATCTGGGCGTTCGCCATGGCGAGCTGGGCTTTTGCGCGTGCCAGATTGGCTTCGGCGGTTTCAATGTCATTTTCGCTCATGGCCCTGTTATCAGACAGTTTCCGAAGCTGCTTCAGCCGGTTCAGGGACATGGTATTTTCCTCAACCGTCACTTCCGCTTCATCGAGCTTTGCTTCTGCGGTGGCAAGGGCTGCTTTTGCCTGCATCACTTTAGCGTCAAGAGCCGTGCTGTCCAGTTTGGCCAGAATCTGACCGGACTTGACCTTATCGTTGTAATCGACAAGAACGGCCCTGACCGTCCCGGAAAGTTCACTGCTGATATCCACCTGATTGGTCGGTTTCAGGGTGCCGGAAGCGGTTACCGTGATCGTCAGATCGCCCTTTTCAACTTCCTGGGTGACATAGTCGATTTTTTCCGATCCCTTTCTCCCCAGCCCATAGATACCCCCCAAAACGACCATTAAAAGAATCACGGAAATGACGATCCATCTGACCCTATGCTTTTTCTTGTTTTCTTCTCTATTCGCACCGATCATGCTCTTAATGTCTTCTGCCTGATCTATTTGTTTCATGGACATGACAGATTCCTTCTTTTATTGGTGTGCGTCACTCTGGTTCATATTCTCCATGAATACCGAACCTCCCCCCATGGCCTTGTAGAGACGGACGAGATTTGCGGCCACGTCCCCTCTGCTCTCCACCATCTGGTCCTGAAAAGTCAGAAGGGATCGCTGGGAATCGAGTACCACACTGAAATCAATCAACCCGCTCTCATATTTTTTTTGAGACAGCTTGGCCGCCTGCCTGGCGGCAGAAGTGGCTTTGGTGAGAATCAGAAAACGCTCGTTTTCTTTTTCATAAGCTTTGACGGCATTTTCCACTTCCTCTATGGCATTTAACACAGCTGTTTCGTATTGCACAAGCGCCTGTTCCTGTACAGCCGTCTGCACGGCGATATTTTTCCTTATGGCACCTGCATTGAAAATAGGTATGGAGATATGCGGGCCATAACTGTAGTTCCTGTTATCCAGATCAAAAAGATTTCCAAAGGTAAGGGACGACAGGCCCAAAGAACCGCTCAAGGTCAGTTTCGGGTAACGGTCTGCCGTTGCTTCACCCACGGCTGCTGTTCGAGCTGCCAGATTTCTCTCCGCCACTCTGATATCCGGCCTCGCTCTCACCGTATCTGAAGGGATACCTATGGCGATGGATTCAGGCAAAATCGGGATCGGCGACGTTGTGGCCAGTTTTTCATGAAGTGAGCCAGGATAATTACCGGTGAGAACGGCCATGCGGTTTAACGATGCCTCGAGGGAAACGTTTAACGCAGGAATTCTGGCACGGGTGCCTTCAAGGTTGTAACTGGCCTGATACACGGAAAGTTCGTCGGAAAGGCCTGCCTGATACCGGGCCTGATTCAACTCCCAGGTTTCCTCCTGGATCGCCAGATTTTCCATGGCCACAGCCAGCCGCTCCTGACCCACGCGCACATCAATATAATTGAGCGCCACTTCGGCCGCAATCGAGATGCGGGCGTCATTCAAATTTTCTTCAGATGCGTCCAGGTTGGCTGTCAGTTTTTCAACGGTCTTGCGATTTCCGCCGAAAAGGTCGATTTCCCAGCCTGCGTCCAGACCGGCTCTGAACAACTTGTTCTCATTCCCGCCACCGGTTTCGCCATAACTCCTGCTTACAGTGGAGCCATAGGATGCATCGAGTGTGGGATGCAGATTCGCCTGGCCAATCCCCCGCTGGGCCCTGGCTTCCTGAAGCTTGAAAACCGCTTCCTTTACACTCAAGTTATCATTACAGGCCTTTTGAATCAACCCGGTCAGCAGCGGATCATCAAAAAGCATCCACCAGTCCGTCCGTTCCACCTTTTTTTCACCTGCACCCGTTTTGTCCGAAGGAAGGCTGTTATGCCATGAAGCAGGCAAATCCGGAGACGGGGGTTGATAGTTGGGGCCCACGGGATGACAACCGGAACAGAATATCAATACGATAACAAATACTCCTGGGATGCGCATTATCATGTTTTTCTGTCTTTATTTCCTTTTGATGCCCTATCAGTTTCTGTCAGTCGCTATATGCTTGCAAAAACGGTTCCTTTTTCAAACGTCCACCAGAAGAATCCTTAAATCCATCACATTTGTATGTGTGGGGCCTGTGATGAAAAGATCATCCAGCTTTTTAAAGAATTCATAGGAATCACTGTTTCTTAAATACGCTTCCGGGTCAAGACAAAGCGATCGGGAACGAGAAAATGTATGTGAATCGACTATTGCTCCAGCTGCATCGGTTGGGCCGTCTGTCCCGTCCGTGCCTGTGGAGAGGATAACCACCTGGCCCAAATCGTGGATATTTTTTACACAGGCAAGGGCGAATTCCTGATTTCTGCCACCTTTGCCCTTACCGGTAACCGTGACCGTTGTCTCCCCTCCGGAAAGAATGCATGCCGGGACATTGATGGGATGACCGGTTTTCATGATTTCTCTTACGATAGCCGTGTGCACGGCTGCCACATGCCGGTTTTCCCCTTCGATCATGGAGGACAGAATCACCGTATTGTATGTCAGCCGTTCAGCTTCTTTTTGGGCTGAAAGGATGGCGGTCATGTTGTTTCCGATAACCCAGTGCCAGGATGTTTTGAATGCCTCATGATTGCTCGCAGGCGTCTCATTTACCAAACCATTCAATCCGTTCTCAAGGTGCGTCTTTACACGCGAAGGCAACCGGTTTCCGAGATTGTATTTGCCCATCACATCAAGGCAATCTTTAAATGTGCTTTTATCTGGAACCGTGGGGCCGGATGCGATGATGCCCGGATCATCGCCGACCACATCTGACATCATCAGGGTGACAAGTGTGGCCGGATAAACCAGGGACGCAAGCTGACCGCCCTTTACCGCGGATAGGTGCTTCCGAATGGTATTGATTTCCTGGATGGTGGCTCCGCACTCAATGAGAATGCGGGAAATCTCCTGCTTGTCCTCTAACGTAATGCCTGCCGCAGGATGAACCAGAAGCGAAGATCCGCCTCCTGAAACCAGACAGATGACCAGATCGTTCTTTCCCGCCTGTCTTGCCAGCTCCAAAATATCTGTTGTGCCTGACACCCCTTTTTCATCGGGTATGGGATGACCGGCTTCAATGATTCGGGTTCTGTTCATATGAATACCATGCCCATATTTTACGATGATGATGCCTGCTGTCAGATGCTCTTTTAAGAGGTCTTCCATGGCCGATGCCATGGGGGCGGTGGCTTTTCCAAAACCGATCATATAAATTCGATTAAAACGGGAAAGATTGAACGATTTGCCGCAGATGACCAGACGCCCAGCCTCTGTCCGGCAGGCATTTTTGACCGTGGAAAAAGGCTCCACCGCTTCTATGCCTTTTGCAAATATGGCAATGGCATCCGTTCGCATTTTTTGAAGCTTTTTGTCTTCTGTCTTCATGGAAAAAAACAGTTTTTATGAAGTTTCCTTCAGCTCAATGGAAACAATATCAAGCTCTCTTCCGGAAAGGATATCAATGGCCCCTGACTGGCATTCGGTGCAGGTAAACGATGCGCCTGTGATTGTCCAGTTGTGTCCGCATTCCTTGCACCGGGCTTCCACAGGAACTTCTTCGATATGCAACGTGGCACCCTCAAGGGGCGTGTCCTTTGACGCAATTTCAAAACAAAACGTCAGGCTTTTGGGCACAATTGCGGACAACTTACCAATACGAAGGTTTACCTTTTCAACAGGTGTGCCAGTAATATCCTTTGGAATGGCGGACACGGCGATGTCTATGATCTGAAGAGCGATTCCCATTTCATGCATTTTAAAAGTCCCTTTTGTTATGAATCCTTTGCTGAGCCCAAACGCTATGATGATTTCTCTAAAAATGCAACATCTAATGACTGTGGCGTGAAAGTCGGCATACCGCTGAATGTCGATAAAACAGACGTCCTTGAACGCGAAAAAATGTTCGTGTACCATACTGAAAACCTAAATATTACCGCGATAGAAGTAAATTATTCTTTTTATCAGTAACCGCCGCTTTTTTAGCAACATAATAATTTGCTGTTAATTCGTTCATATATTTCATGAAGCGGGTCGACCGAATTGACAGAAAGACGAAAATGCACGTAGAGGATTTTGAACAGCTATCAAACCTTTCAGGAGTAGCGCGAAATAATCTCTCAATGGAAAGCATGGCAAAGGTAATTGAAGCGTGCTGCACCTTTCCTGCCATAGAAAAAATGAAACTGTTCCAACGGACCATTTTCAATTTTTTCATAGGCAATCAGAATATGCACCTGAAGCAGTTCTCCATCATCACACAAAATGACAAAATCGAACTTACGCCTGCCTATGGTTTGCTGAACACGACGATTGCATTCGACAAGCCAGATGATGAGATTTCCCTGCCAATAATGGGAAAGAAAAAAGATTTAAACCGGCAGATCATGATCGATTATTTTGCAAAAGAAGTGATGGGGCTGACAGACCGGACGATTCAATCGGTATTGGCTCAGATTCAGTCATCCATACCTGTTTGCAAGGAACTGATCTACGGCAGTTTTTTAAGCAATAAAATGAAGGTGAAATATTCGAAACTTCTGAATGCACGTTTGCAGGTAATTTTCCCATGAAAAAATGACACCTGAAAAAAGGGAGCATTCCCTTTCCCCTGCTTGAGGGAAAAGGGAATGTATATAGAAACTTCTAAAAGGAGAGAGCTTTATTATCCGATCACGAGAAGAACGGCGTCTTTCGGAACAGAATCACCACTTGAGTAATTAATAGCCTTGATTGTACCTTTTACAGGTGCGGCAAGGGCATTTTCCATTTTCATGGCTTCCAGGATGACCACTGTCTCACCGACGTCAACCGAATCGCCGACTTTCTTCGGGTAGCTGACGATCATTCCGGGCATAGGCGCTTTGATCTCTTCTCCGGAAGTATCCGCGGCCGGAGCCTTTGCGGGAGCCGCTTTTTTCTTCACGACAGGCGCAGATGGTGCTGCAGGCGCTGAAGGTGCTCCGGGTGCTGCAACCGGAGCGGACGGAGGCGCAGGCGCGGCGGCGGCAGGCACCATAGCGACTTGCTGCTGAAGGGGCTGAGCATAACGGATAACCGGCGGTCCGCCCACTTCATCCACGTCCACCTTATAGCATTCATCTTCGACAAAGACGTTGAATGTTCTTTTGTTCTCGGTTTTTTCGGGCATTTTTTCAAGTTTTGATTTTTCAACCACCAAGCCCTTTTTGGCTTTTTCAATCAACGCCAGTTCCGCCTTGGCCTGTTCAAGAGATTTGGGCAGCACATCCTTGGGCGGTTCTTCCTTGCCGTACTTCCATTTCAAGAATTTTCGGCCGGTAACCGGATACAGGGCATAAAGCACCACATCATCTTCATCCACGGCCAGATCCTTGATCTCCTCTCTTGCCTTGTCGAGCTCGGGCTCAATGACTTCAGCCGGTCTGCAGGTAATGGGCGTTTCACCCCTTGAGTAGCCTTTGAGCGCTTTCTTCTGAACGTCTGGATTGATGGGGACAGCTGTTTTTCCATAAAGCCCATAGCAAAGATCTTTCACCTGTGCGGTGATCATGGAATAACGCTCACCATCCTTGTCAAACAGCACGTTATTCACTGTTTGTGTGCCCACGATCTGGCTGGTTGGCGTAACAAGGGGAATCTGGCCCAGATCCTTTCTGACTCGTGGCAGTTCCTTATAAACTTCATCGATTTTATCCAGGGCATCCATGTCTTTTAGCTGGTTGATCAGGTTGGATAGCATGCCGCCCGGGGTCTGATGGAGAAGTACGTTGATATCGATAATGGAGACCTTGTTGTCTGCAAGAAGATGCCTGTATTTGGGCATAATTTCGTTTTCAAGCACTTCATTGATTTCCGCCAGTTTTTTAATATCAAACCCGGTGTCTCTGTTGGTGCCGATGAGGGCCATGACCAGCGGTTCCACAGCCGGATGGGAGGTTCTGTATGCGTAGGGAGACATACAGGTATCGATAATATCCACACCCGCTTCAATGGCTTTTAAATGACTCATGGGCGCCAGTCCGGATGTAAAGTGACTGTGCAGATGGATGGGGACACTTACAGCTTCTTTGAGCGCTTTGATGAGATTGTAAGCGTCATAAGGTGCGATCAGACCGGCCATATCTTTGATACAAATGGTGTCTGCGCCCATTTTTTCAAGTTCTTTTGCCTTTTTCACATAATACTCGAGGTTATACACGTCTCCACCGAGCCGGGGTTCTGTCAGGGTATAACAGATACATCCCTGGAAGTGCTTTCCGCATTCCTTGATGATAGGCACGACCGTTTCAAAATTTCTGTAGTCGTTCAATGCGTCAAACGTTCTGAAGATATCCATGCCGTTTTCAACGGAACGATACATAAATGCCTTTGCAAGGTCATCTGCGTAGTTCCTGTATCCCACAAGATTCTGAGCCCTTAACAACATGGAGAAAGGGGTTTTCTTGAAATACCGTTTAAGGGTCCTGATTCTCTCCCAGGGATCTTCGTTTAAAAACCGGTGGGTGGAATCAAAGGTTGCGCCGCCCCATGTTTCTGTTGCCCAGAAACCGATTGCATCCATCTGTTCGGCCACAGGGATCATGTCTTCAGTACGCCCCCTCGTTGCAAATAGCGACTGATGACCGTCACGCAAAGTTAAATCCATTATTTTGACCGGATTTTCCGCTTTTGGCCTGTCTGGACGATAGTCCATTTTGGTCATTTTGACTTGATCGTGATCACTCATCTTAAGGTTCTCCTTCTGGTCAGTAATTTTTTGCCTTTTTCCATATGGGTCTGTCTTTTTCAGCAGAAAAGGCGTCTAAATCTTTATCTTGAACCTGCTATCAACCGTTTGTCGGCTTTTTGTCCTGAAACGTTTTAACAGGCTCTGCCGTTAATGATTAACTCTTTCTTAAATCCCTATTACCGTAGTCTGGAACCATGAAACGTTCTTAACTGCATCAGATTACGCAACTGCATCTGAGCCTGCCGACCACTCGCACCCCAAACACCGGTGTGTGTATATGTGACAGGGGGCGCTTCTATCACGCCAATACCTGCAGCCATTTCCTCCTCGGTTTTAATATATGCGGTGACTGCGGCCAGGACAGCCGCCATTTTTTTTTTGTTTTCCATTATCATACTCCCATCGCGAATCCATCTGCCGGATTATAAAGGAATGTTTCCGTGTTTTTTCGCTGGTTTCATTTCCCGTTTACCGCTCATGATTTCAAGGGCATCGATCAACCGTGACCGGGTTTCGGAAGGAACAATCACCGCATCGATATACCCTCTGTTCGCCGCATTGTATGGATTTGAGAACAGCTCATTGTATTCCTCGATCTTCTCCTTCCGTTTCAATTCCGAATTGGACGCGTCCTTGATTTCCTTCCGGTGAATAATGTTTGCCGCACCGGCGGCACCCATGACAGCAATTTCGGATGTCGGCCAGGCAAAGGCCATATCTGCACCCAGATGCCTTGAAGACATGGCAATATAGGCCCCGCCATAATCTTTACGGGTAATCAAAAGCAATTTCGGAACCGTTGCTTCTGAATATGACCATAAGAGTTTGGCGCCATGCCGGATGATGCCACCCCATTCCTGCTGGCTGCCCGGGAGATATCCCGGAACATCCGCGATGGTTAAAATCGGAATGTTGAAGGCATCGCAGAACCGGATAAACCGGCTGGCCTTGTCTGATGCATCCACATCAAGACATCCGGCCATAACCTTGGGCTGGTTGGCAATAATACCGATACTTCTGCCGTTCAACCGGGCAAAGCCGACCAGAATATTTTTGGCATAATGCTCATGGGGCTGAAAAAATTCACCATTATCCACAATGGACTCGATGACGGTCCGCATGTCATAGGACTCATTGGGACTGTCCGGAATAATCGAATCCAGGTTTGACGCTTTTCTTCTCGGGTCATCACCGGTATCTACAAGAGGCGCATCCTCCATGTTGTTTGACGGCAGATAGGAGAGAAGTTTTTTAATCTGCGTGATGGCATCCTTGTCATTTTCACAGGCGAAATGGGCCACGCCGCTTTTCTCATTGTGTGCCATGGCGCCGCCCAATGCTTCAAAAGTGATCGTCTCGCCTGTGACGGACTTGATGACTTCCGGCCCGGTGATAAACATGTAGCTGGTGTTTTTGACCATGAAAACAAAATCGGTCATGGCCGGAGAATACACGGCCCCACCTGCGGTTGGCCCCATGATGGCTGAAATCTGGGGGATCACGCCTGAGGCGTTTGAATTTCTGAAAAAGATATTTCCGTATCCGAAAAGGGCATCCACGCCCTCCTGGATTCTTGCTCCGCCGGAATCGTTCATGCCCACCACCGGCACACCGGCTTTTAAAGCCATGTCCATGACCTTGCAAATCTTCTTTGCATGCATTTCTCCGAGGCTTCCGGCCCGTGATGTAAAATCCTGGGCAAAGGCAAATACCGGACGACCGTTAACCATGCCATGGCCGGTAATGACGCCATCCGAAGGAATGTCCACTTTATCCATACCGAAATTGACACAGCGGTGACTGACAAACATGTCAATTTCCCTGAAGGTGCCTGGATCAAAAAATTGATTCAGCCTTTCCCGGGCAGTCAGCTTGCCGTCTGATTTATGTTTTTCGACAGCTTTTTCACCACCCAGTTGTGCTACTTTTTTTTCAAACTCTTTTAATTGATTTATTTTATCAGCAACTGTACCCATCAGATCAATCCTTTCCTTTACCCTGATTGTTCCACCTAAAACAGGTAAATGCATCATCCGCGATTATCATTTCAATCGATTTTTATATCATCCAAAAAAATTGCAATCCTCAGAATTCTACATAGATTTGTTATTGTCAAGGAAAAAGAGTAATTGGTCTGCAGCAGCCGTTGGTCCGAGGTGCCCTTTTTCCACATCCTTAGTGAGTTTAGGCAGCAAACGCTGAATATTTTTATTTGTTCTGAACCGCTCTTTTAAACCGTTTTCTATCAACGCCCACATCCAGTCCACTGCCTGTTTCCTTCTGTTCAATTCGAATTCGCCGGTTTTGATAAACCGGTCCCGATGATCAAGAACCGTCTCCCAGATGGTTTCGATGCCTGTCATTTCAAGGGCGCTCGCCGTCATCACCGGGGGAGACCATGTGGCGGATGACGGCGCAATCAGATGAAGGGCTGTTTCATACTCCTTTCTCGCTTTGGCGGCCCGGGAGACATTGTCCCCATCCGCCTTATTGATGACCAGAGCGTCTGCAAGCTCAAGGATGCCTTTTTTGATCCCCTGAAGTTCATCCCCTCCGCCGGCAATCAGGATCACGAGAAAAAAATCGACCATGGACGCAACAGTGGTTTCAGACTGCCCCACGCCAACGGTTTCAACGATGATCACATCAAAGCCCGCGGCTTCACACACCAGCATGGTTTCTCTTGTTTTTTTCGCCACACCGCCCAAAGTGCCGCCTGATGGGGATGGACGGATAAAGGCGCTTTCATCTGCAGACAATTTTTCCATGCGGGTTTTGTCTGCCAGAACACTTCCCCCGCTTCTGGAGCTTGACGGATCAACCGCCAGAACAGCCGTTCGTTGTCCCTTCCTGATCAAAAATGTACCCAGGCTTTCAATAAATGTGCTTTTGCCGGCACCGGGAACACCTGTAATCCCCAGCCGGACGGATTTACCCGTATGAGGGAGAATGCCTTCGATGATTTGCCTGCCCAGCTTCTGATGATCCGGATGGGAACTTTCGATGAGGGTAATGGTTTTGGCAAGAATACGCTTGTTATTTTCCAGAACACCCTTGATGTAGTATTGAGGGTCTGTCTCAATCATATGGATTTCAACTTTTCAGAAATTACCGTTCACACAATTCCACCAGAACGCCATTTGTCGCCTTGGGATGGAGGAATGCAATTTTTGCCCCGCCCGCACCCATCCTCGGCTGCTGATCGATCAGCTGAATGCCTTTTTCTTTAAGTTCGGCAAGCGCTTCCTCAATGTTTTCCACGCGAAATGCAACATGCTGAATGCCTTCGCCCTTTTTTTCGATATATTTGGCCACAGGACCATCCGGTGCCGTGGACTCCAGAAGTTCCACTTCACTTTCGCCTACGGGCAGAAAAGCCGTGGTGACCTTTTGTGCCTCTACCGTTTCTGTGCCTTCCATATGGAGTCCCAGAACATCTGTCCAGAAATTTTTTCCCTGGTCTATGCTTTTAACCGCAATGCCGAGATGATCGATCTTAAGAATTTTCATGCGCGTCTCCTTTATATAGTGTTTCAAGATGATTTTCTTTTTGCATAGAACGATTTTTTAAAGTCATGGAAATAATCGCCTATAATTGCTTCCCGAATCATTTTTGTCAAATTCAAATAATACGCCACGTTGTGAATCGTGTTTAACCTGTAGGCGAACAGTTCCCTGGATTTGTAAAGATGCCTCAGGTAAGCCCGCGAATAATTCGAGCATGTATAGCACGTGCAGGATTCGTCCACCGGCCGTTTATCGTATCTGAAGTGGGCGTTTGAGATATTGATGGTGCCGTTTTCCGTAAACAGCTGACCGTTCCTGGCATTCCGGGTGGGCATGACACAGTCGAACATATCCGCGCCAAAAGATACCATTTCAACAATGTCTTCAGGCGTACCCACACCCATGACATATCTGGGCTTCAGGACCGGAAGCAGGGGAAGAGTGTATTCAGCCATATCAAGCATGATATCTTTGGGTTCTCCCACGCTCAACCCGCCGATGGCGTAACCTGGGAGGTCCAGGTCTGTCAGCCCCTCTGCAGAGGCCTTTCTCAGATCCTTGAACATGCTTCCCTGAACAATACCGAACAGGGAATGCCTGTTCCGGGACATGTGCCGCCAGGTGGCCTTGCACCTTTCGGCCCAGCGGGTGGTCAGAGCAAGAGAATCCCTTGCCGCACCATAATCTGCGGGATAAGGCGTACACTGATCCAGGCACATCATGATATCCGCGTCGAGTGCGAGTTGTATTTCAATTGCCTTTTCCGGGCTGAAGGTATGCCTTGATCCATCAATGTGGGATTGAAAGGCCACACCCTCTTCAGTTGTTTTTGCAAGCTTTGCAAGGGAAAAAAACTGAAACCCGCCGCTGTCGGTCAGAATCGGCCTATCCCACCGGATAAACCGGTGAAGCCCCTGAAACTCATTGATCACATCAATTCCGGGCCGTAAATATAAATGATATGTATTTCCCAGAATAATCCTGGCACCACAGGAAAGCACATCTTCCGGCGACAGGGATTTCACGCTTCCCAGTGTGCCTACAGGCATAAAGATCGGGGTTTCAATCGAGCCTCTTTCCGTTTCGATGGTTCCGGCCCGTGCGTTTGATTCTGTCGATTGAGCGGTGATATGAAATGAAAGGGGCATCTGTTTTCTTCTCTTCTCAGGCAATCAGCATGGCATCACCATAGCTGTAAAACCGGTATTGGTTTTCTATGGCGGACCGATAGGCATTTAATATGTTCGCATGCCCGGCAAACGCCGACACAAGCATTAAAAGGGTTGATTTGGGCAGATGAAAGTTGGTGATCATTTTATCCACAACCTTAAACCGGTAGCCCGGATAAATGAACAGATCGCAATCGCCCTTGCCGCTTCTGATGCGCCCGGAATCATCTGCGGCATATTCCAGGGTTCTGACAGAAGTTGTGCCCACAGCCACGATTTTTTTCCCTTCCGTTTTTTTCCGGTTGATCAATGCGGCGGTCTCTTCTGAAATAGAATACTTTTCCTTATGAATAACGTGCTCTCTGATATCCGTCACCCGGACAGGGAGAAACGTACCATACCCCACATGAAGTGTCAGAAACGTAATATCGATACCTTTAGTTTTAAGCGCTTCCAAAAGTGTCCGGGTAAAATGAAGTCCTGCAGTGGGTGCAGCCACAGCGCCTTTACAGTTCGCATAAACTGTCTGATAGGATATCCGGTCGTCACAGGAAGAATCTTCCTCGTCACGCCTGATATAGGGTGGAAGCGGCATTTCCCCTATGCGGTAAAGGATGTCCTCAAAACCGTCTCCGGTTTCGAAACGAAGCAAATAGATGCCATTTTGAAAAGATAAAACCGTTGCGGTCAACCCTTGGTCAAAATGAATGACTGAACCGACTCTGGGCGCTTTGGAAGCCCTCATCAGGCAGGTGCTTTCAAAACAACCGGTTTGAGAAAGCCGCTCGCTGCCACCGGTATAATCGAGGATCAGCACTTCCACTTTTCCACCAGTATCTTTTCTGCCAAAAAGTCTCGCAGGGATCACTTCCGTATTATTGAGCACCAGAAGATCGGAAGGCATCAGAATGGATGAGATGTCTGAAAATGTCTGGTGGGATATTTGGCCGGTTTGCCGGTTCAGACAAAGCAGTCGTGATGAATCCCTGGCAGATGTTGGTCTTTCGGCAATCAGATCTACCGGAAGATCATAGTTGTAGTCAGACAGTTCGTACATATAATCAAAACCCTTAAACCTTGTCTTTTCCGTTCTCCGGATCAAATTCTTGCATAGTATACAAGCGAAAGTCCCACAACCATCATAAAAAGCCCAAAGCGACGGAGGGATTCGTCGGGCATGTCCACCACTTTTTCAATCCAGGCTTTCATCTTTTCCGGAAAGGCAAAGTAGGGAAGCCCTTCAATAATCATTACCATGCCAACCACACAAATAAAAAATTTCATTTTGTACCACCCATCCTCTATAAAAGCGATGGTTATAATATTCCATCAGAGGGTTTGTCAAAATAAAAGGAAACGAGACTGTCCATACCATGACTTTAATCACCCGGCAAAAAATTGTTTTAAGCATCAATTTTTAACAAAATACTGGCTATAGATGTTGAGATTTGTCTGCAAACATGTTTTAGTGTCAGCTTAAAAATTTGGAAACAATGGTTAAACAGTAGAGGTAGCCCAACAAATGAAATTTGAACCTGTCATCGGACTTGAAGTTCATGCCCAGTTGAAAACAACCACAAAAATATTCTGTGGGTGCAAAACCGCTTTCGGTGCCCCACCCAATGCCAACACATGCCCGGTTTGCCTGGGTATGCCCGGTGTTCTGCCGGTTTTGAACAAAAAAGCCGTGGAATTTGCTATCCGCGCAGCCCTTTCAACCCACTGCACGGTCGCAAGAATAAGCCGGTTTGACAGGAAAAATTATTTTTACCCGGATCTGCCCAAAGGTTACCAAATATCCCAGTATGAACTCCCCGTGGCCGAACATGGATATCTGGACATCGACGTGGATGGAAACATCAAAAGAATCGGTATCACCCGTATTCATATGGAAGAAGATGCCGGGAAATCCAGCCACGATGACAATCGCCCGTTGAGCATGGTGGATCTGAACAGGGCAGGGGTACCGCTGATTGAAATCGTAAGCGAACCCGATATCAGGTCACCTGAAGAAGCAGGCGCCTACTTGCGGAAGCTCCACGCCATATTGAGGTACATCGATGTGTGTGACGGCAACATGGAAGAAGGCAGTTTCAGGTGCGATGCCAATGTTTCGATCCGCCCGAAAGGATCAGAACCATTTGGTACACGAACGGAACTTAAAAATCTCAATTCCTTTAAAAATGTTGAAAAAGCCATTCAGATAGAAATTAACCGGCAGATCGGCATCGTTGAAGAAGGCGGCAAGGTGATTCAGGAAACCCGTCTGTACAACGCCAATAAAAACAGAACCACATCCATGCGGGGGAAAGAAGATGCCCATGACTACCGGTATTTCCCCGAACCCGATTTATTGCCTCTGGTGATTGAGGCAGACTGGATCACATCTGTAGGAAAAAGCCTTCCGGAACTTCCGGATCAGAAAAAACAGCGATTTATAGATGATTATAAGCTTCCGGTATATGATGCCGATGTATTGACATCCTCCCGTGAGCTGGCCGATTATTTTGAAAGGTGCCTGAAGACCCATAAAAATCCGAAACTGGTCAGCAACTGGGTCATGGGTTCCCTTCTGGGACTGTTGAATACTGAAGGAAAAACCGTTCTTCAGTCACCGGTAACCCCTGAAAATCTGGGAACCCTGGTCAAATTAATTGATAAAGATGTGATCAGTGATAAAATTGCCAAAACGGTTTTCGATGAAATGGCCCGCAGCGGAAAGAATCCGGAGAAAATTGTAGAAGAAAAAAGTCTGGTTCAGGTGACAGATCATTCAGCTCTTGAAAATATTGTTTTAAATATCATTGCATCGAACCCGAAAGAGGTCGAGGATTTTAGAGGCGGCAAAACCAAACTGATGAGTTTTTTTGTAGGGCAGGTCATGCGGGAAACAAAAGGCAAGGCCAATCCCAAGATTGTCAACCAGATCCTGTCCGAGAAACTCAATCAGGCTTAAACGGATTTTTAATATTATTAAGGATATGAACCCCGTGAAACATAACATTTCTATCAAACATGTCATTTCTATTATCAGCCTGATTGTTCTGACCTCAACAACAGGCATATGTATTGCAACCCAACCTGCTGTTCGGGTTGCAATTGCGCCAATCCAGATGGTTTCCCAAAACGACCTGACATATCTTGAAAAAGGAATCGCAAGTATGCTGATCTCAAGGCTTTCTGTTAAAGACCATATTGAAGTTATTGGTCAGGAAGACTGCACCATTGCTTTTGAAAATGCCGGGAAAATATATAATTCAGACACGCTTCGGAAAACAGGTGAGGCGCTTCACGCCAAATACATTCTCTGGAGCACCGTTACAGACGATGCGGGTATGCTTCACCTGCAAATGAAACTGATGGAAATTGAAAATAAGACAGAACCTGTTGATTTCAATAAAGAAAAAGTGAGCTATGATCAGGTGGTACCCCTTATTTCATGGGTGTCTGAAAAAATAAAAAATACCGTTATCGGAAAAGCGCCGGTAACTGAGAAAAAAGAGGATATTTCCAAGGACCAGACTTTTGACATTCATGCACATCCGGATTCACTGATCAAGCAGGAACGGATCAAATATAATCCGGCCAACGATTTCAACCAGATTTCAGCCGATTGATGAACTGACCACAACGTCCATAATGAAAGGCAGGGCACCTTTCCATTATTCCCTTCACCCTATTTGCATAGGCCCTTCATCCCTTTTTTCAACATTTTCAAAGCCTCATATCATATTGACTTTCAAGGGTACGTACTTTATATGAATTAGTTTAATATTTACCAGCAATTAGTTTAACGATGGTAAAAAAACAAACGGGAAATGACCAGTCAGGACCATGGACGTTCAAGCATATGATGCTGACTGCAAAAATAGATTTTAGCAAATTTATATTCAGGAAAGGAAAATAATTATGGCACAACTTATCGCAGACAGAAGGGATGTAGACTTTGTTCTACATGAGCAACTAAATGTTTCCGACTTCAGCAAATATGAAAAATTTGGTGATTTCAATAAAAAAACCATTGATATGATTGTTTCAGAAGCACGAACATTGGCAATCAAGGAAATTTATCCCACACAGCCGCTTTCAGATGCCGGATGTACATTTGAAAACGGCCAGGTAAAGGTTCCGGAATCATTTCACCGTGTAAACGAACTTTTTCTCGAAGGGGAATGGCTTGCCATGGCAGACAATCCCGAATACGGCGGTGGCGGGATGCCCAAGACCGTCTCTCTTGCCGTTAATGAATACTTTATCGGGGCAAACGTTTCTTTTATGCTGTATCACGGATTGACACATGGTGCGGCAAGAATGATCGAAGAAATCGGAACGGAAGAGCAAAAAAACATGTTCTGTAAAAACCTCTATTCAGGCAAATGGGCAGGCACTATGCTGCTGACCGAACCTGAAGCCGGTTCTGATGTGGGTGCACTGACAACCAAAGCGATCCCCAATGATGACGGCACATACACGATTACCGGAAACAAAATTTTTATTTCCGGTGGTGACCACGATCTGGCGGAAAACATTATCCATCCGGTACTTGCAAGAGTTGAGGGCGATGCACCGGGCACCAAGGGCATTTCATTGTTTCTCGTTCCCAAATACAAGGTAAAGGCAGATGGCAGCCTTGGGGAATGGAACGACGTGGTCTGCACGGGCATTGAACACAAAATGGGGCTGAATGGCAGCGCCACCTGCTCCCTTACACTGGGCGGAAGCGGAAAATGTGTGGGCACGCTCTTGGGTGAGCGAAGCAAAGGCATGCGGTCCATGTTTATCATGATGAATGACGCCCGCCAGCTTGTAGGCCTCCAGGGATTCTCGGTTGCCACCACTGCCTATATCCATGCATTGAATTATTCCCGGGAAAGAATTCAGGGCTCGCATCTTCAGAAACCCAAAGAAGGCGGTGTTCCGATCATTCAGCATCCAGATGTTCGAAGAAACCTCCTGATCATGAAATCCTATGTTGAGGGAATAAGAAGCCTCATTTATTATTCAGGTACGCTTCACGACAGAATGGCAGTCGCCGAAACAGCCGATGAAAAAAAGTTCTGTGAAGACATGCTGGCCATTTTAACGCCGATCATCAAAGGGTACGGCACAGACAGGACCATGGATGTTTGCAGTCTGGGGGTTCAGGTGCATGGCGGATATGGATATTGCAGGGACTATCCGGCAGAGCAACTGCTGAGAGACTGTAAAATTTTCCAAATCTACGAAGGCACAAACGGTATCCAGGCAATGGACCTGCTGGGCCGGAAAATCGGTATGAACAGCGGTAAGCCGTTTATGGCATTCCTGGATGAAATCAGAAAAACGATCCATGCGGCCAAAACCGTTCCTGAACTCGGAACTCTGGCAGAAATGGCCGGCAATGTATTGGACAAATACAGCGAAACGGTCATGCTCCTGGGGAAAACAGCCATGTCTGAGGTCATGAAAGCCTTTATTCAGGCCACCCCGCTTCTTGACACAACAGGAGATATGGTTATGGCCTGGATGCTGCTCTGGAGAGCCAAAACAGCGGCAGACGCGCTTAAAAACAAACCCAAGGCAAAAGATGTCCCGTTTTATGAAGGCCAGATAAAAACATGCGAATTTTTCGTAAGCTCTCTCCTACCTGTTACTTTAGGAAAACTTGCATCCATAAATGCCCTGAATACAGCGGTTGTGGACATGGATGAAGCCTCCTTCGGAACCAAATAGTCTAAATTTAACAGATGCCCGGAAAGAATTGTTTTCCGGGCATTTCACGCCATCCTCATTGCAGACGAGCAAAATATAAAACCGGCTATTGCTTTTACAAATGGTTTTTGATAAATAAAAAGGTGACTATTTTCTCTTCTGTAACTTATTTTACCCGCTCCGGGATATATGATCGGGTCGGGCCCCAGACAGAGTTTGAGACGTATTTCGGTTATGACCGGCCGATGATTTCCGTTACTAAATGAGGCAAAAAATAAAATTCAAGATGTTTCTTCATATTTGACATGATGAATAATTTCCAGAGCCAATTGCATAACAAAAAACCATTGATCGATTAGCAAAGGGGGATTTTTTATATGGCGGAAAAACCTATTTTAAAGATCGGACATCTTAAAATTACGGATCATCTTATCCTTGGCGTAACCAAAGATAAGCTTATCAAAACAGAAGAGTCCTTTAAAAGCTTAAGGCTTGCACCTGTCCTTATGAATGGCTGGAATCAGGTGGCGGATGCATTAACAGACGGGAGTCTGGATGGTGCATTCATCCTTGCCCCCACCGCAATGGATCTGTTCAAATCCGGCGTGAAGCTGAAACTTATTCTTTTCACTCACAGGTCCGGCAGTATCCTTGTAAAAAGCAAAGCGGCAAACATAAAAAAAATGGAGGATTTCAAGGGCAAAGTCGTATTGATCCCTTACCAGCTTTCCGTCCATAATATGCTGTTTCATAAATTATTGGCGGATCTGGGCCTTAAACCAGGCATCAGCAGTGATCCGGAAGCAGATGTCATTCTTGAAGTTATGGCCCCCGGCACCATGCTGGATGCTGTGAAATACGATGAAGAAGGTGAAATCGGCGGCTTCATTGTGGCCGAACCCATCGGGTCGCAGGTCATCGCCGAAGGATATGGTGAAGAAGTTTGCCTTTCAAAAGATCTATGGCCGGGCCATCCCTGTTGTGTCTTTGTCATGAGAGATGATGTTATCGGGAAACACCCGGATGCGGTTCAGGAACTGACCAACAGCCTTGTCAGGTCCGGCATGACCATTGAAGAAGATCCGGGAAGAGCGGCTGGGATCGGTGCCGAATTCCTTGGCCAGGAAGAGGCTGTCATAAAAAGGGTTCTAACGGACCCCCCGGACAGGATAACAACCGACAAACTGTTTCCAACTGTCCAGGAGCTTGAAATGATGCAGAACTATATGCAACAATATATGAAAATTATTGATAAAAAAATCGATATGAACACGTTCGTCGACACCCAGTTTGCAAAAGCCGCTGGAGCAAAATAACCTATAGCACATGAACAGATATCACTTTTGTTTTATATGATCCCAAGGAGGCCAAGATGTCGCTGAACATGAAGATGAACATTCTGATTGTTGATGATTCCGGAACCATGCGCATGATGTTTAAACAATATATGACCAAAGCCGGTTTTGAAAATTTTGTCATGGCTGTTGACGGTGAGGATGCCATTCAGAAGCTTTCGGAAAATCAGATAGACCTGATTATTAGTGACTGGAATATGCCTAATATGGACGGTCTTGAGTTATTAAAATGGGTCCGCCAGGATGAAAAATGTAAAAATATCCCTTTTCTGATGGCAACTGCTCAAGGGGACAAGGCCCAGCAGGAACTCGTAAAAACAGAAAAGGGTAACGGTCACATTGCCAAACCGTTTGACTCTGACCAGATCAAGAAAAAAATTGAAGAGATCTTTGGCATCAAGCAGGCCTCAGACGAAGAAACTGTGGAACGTAAATTCGTTAATGGCAAGGTTGTGATGCGAATCGGGCACATTCAGATCACCGATCATCTGGCCCTGGGTGTATTAAAACATAAAATTCAAACCGGTGAAATCACGCCCAAGTATTTTGAGCTTGAGACCATGCGCATGCCCGGATGGAATCCGATTCAGGATCATCTCGAAAAAGGGAATATTGATGGCGCTTTTGTTTTGGCACCGATTGCCATGGATCTGTTCGCCTTTGATGTGCCGATCAAACTCGTCATGCTTGCCCATAAAAATGGAAGCGGGTTTGTCAGAAGCATGAATTACGATAAAACCGTTTATGATTCCCTGAAAAGTTTCTATAAATATAAGGTCGTGGATATTCCGCATAAAATGTCCGTTCATAACATGCTGGCTTATAAATTTCTGAAAGACCTGGGACTTAAACCCGGCGTCCCTGGCAAGAAAGCCATTGATGTGAGATTTGAAGTTGTGCCCCCTATCAAAATGCCTTCTATCATGAAAGAAAATGAAGATGTGGCAGGATTCATGGTCGCAGAGCCGATATGCACCAATGCCATTGCCAAGGGAATCGGTCAGATGGAGTTTGCCTCATCATCTCTGTGGGATAATCACCCCTGTTGCGTGGCGGCTTTCAGAGAAGAATTTATCAATGAATACACAGATGCCGTATATGAATTTTCATCCTTGATTGTTGAAGCTGGTAAAATGATTTCTGAAGACAAGGAAAAGGCATCTGAAATCGCCGTCAATTTTCTCGATCCGGAAAAAACGATAGGGCTCACAACAGCGGTTCTTTATAAAGTGTTGAGTGAGCCCAAGGGCATCCGAATGGACGACCTGTATCCCGTCCTTGAGGACCTTGATAAAATTCAAAGATATATGCATGATGAAATGGGTATCGGCAAAATTATCGATCTTGAAAAATTTGTTGACTTGAGATTCGCCAAGGAGGCATGCAAACCATAAAAAAAACTAAAGTATCAGGTGAAACATTACCGATAAATAATAAATAAATATGAATATGTTGAACTGATCACTTTTGACCATTTAAACGTTTATTTGCCTGACCATGTAAAACCACGGGCAGGAAGGGCTTACCCCATGAAGATAACAGACCCCGATATTATCAAAAGAGGCGAACAGGATTTAATGAATGCAATCAGGGAGAAACTGGACTGGGAAATCATTGAAGGCCTGAACAGGGAAAAGTTAAATCCTGGGAATCTGGAATGTAAAAACGGCGACATTGTTGTCCATGAAAATAAAGTCGCCTATAAAATGGATTTTGAAATAAAGATCGGCTTCAGCGTCCTGTTTGACAGGGAAGGAAATATCATTCCTGCAAATGGGTCTTCCGTCCCGGAAAAAGAACCCATAAGGGAAAGTGCACCTGAAATTATGGAACCGGAGGAAAGTGCTGTTATTGAGTTTAACGAAGATGATATTTCAGATGAAGCAATTGCTGATATTGAAAAAGAACTTACGGATATAGACGCTTTTCACAAAGAAGCCGATGACATTCTGGCCTCTCTTGGGGCTGATGCGGAGATAGGCATACCTCAAAAAATTGACATGGAAACAAAAGCCGAATTCAATGAACCGGACCTTGATGATGCTGACCTGTTTGAGGATCTTGAACTGCCGTCAGATGAAGAACTTGGCATGCCTGAAGAGTTAACTTCAGATAATACAGATGCGCTTAAAGATGCTTTGGCAAAAAGCAAGGAATTCTGGCTCCCCAAAGATGAAACACCGCAAAAACAGGCCCAGGTGATTGATATGCCGGAAAAGGACGAACTGAAGTCGGCCTTTGCCAAGAGTCAGAACTTCTGGCTTCAGAAGTAGTGATATCACCGGATGATTTGTACCGGTAATCCCATAAATATAAGGATCTGTCAGATACAGGCAGATCCTTTTTCTTTTTCCCGAAAGGCCCACCGTTCCTTTTTATTTCTTTTTCTTCTGATCCTGATTATTTTTTCAGGCTGTACGAAGAAACCTGTTGGACACTTACCTGAAGAAGCCCTCCAGCGTATTGGGATTAGCCCGTATGAGGAGGCAGACCGCCTTTTCAGAAAGGACAAATACTGGCTGGGTGGCGATGGTGCATCCTCTGTTGATATAGGAAACGGAAAAGTGCTCTGGCTCTTTGGTGACAGTTTTATTGGTACAGGCGAACATAGAGACAGACATCAGTCGGTGATGATCCGGAACAGCATCGCCATTCAGGAAGGCTATGACCCGGTGCACGCGACGATTCATTTTTACTGGCATCATAAAAACAACAAACCATCGCCTTTTTTTCCATGTGATGAAAACGAGTATGTATGGCCGGCCGATGGCATCGTCATCCGTGGCAAACTTTTTATTGCCCTGATGATCATAAATAAAGGGCGGAATGCACTTGGTTTTGAAATCAAAAACTGGCAATGCGTATCGGTCGAAGACCACGCCATTTTTCCTGAAAGATGGGTGATTTCTTATCTAAATATGCCGGAACCGCCTTCAGGACTGCCTCTTGTTTTATCCACTTTCCTGGTGGAAAAAAAATATATCTATGGTTTTTTCACGCATACAAAAACCCACGATATCTATCTTGGAAGATGGCAGATCAATGATTTCTGCGATGGAAATCTGATGAAACTCGCCTGGTGGTCTGAAAAAACCCATAAGTGGCAAAGACCTGACAGTAAAGCCGATGGGGTATCTCCCATCCTGTCAGGCGGTCAAATGGAATTTACGGTTGAATGGCACCCTTTCCTGAAAAAATATATGCTGATCCAGTCTGAAGGGTTCGGGAATACCGCAATAGGCATGAGAGTAGCAGAAAAACTGACCGGTCCCTGGTCTTCTTTCAGGCCTTTTTTCCAGACAGTCAAAACGAACCATCCCGGTATTATCACCTATGCGGCCAAATCCCACCCGGAACTCGACGGCGCATCGATTGTCCTCACCTATGCCGTGAACAGTCTTGACTTTGAAGAAGTCCTGACAAATAATCAGATATATTTTCCGGTGTTTTTGAAAGGGATGATTCATAATGAAAAATAAAATACGCCAAGACGTTCATGCAGAACGAACGGATAATGCCACGATACGAATTTCATGGCAGAACAAAAAAGAATTGCTTAAAGATCTTACCATTTATAAAAGCACCTCACCCGATGGAATCGAAACAATAACGGCTGCAGAAAAAAGTGACGGGAAACCCCATGTGGATATTACCGGTCTTGATCCGGACCAGAGATATTATTTTAAGATAGTTTCAAACGGATTTAAGGAAATAATTGTAAGCGAACGAAAAGTCTCCTGTGAAGGGACGTTTAACTTCAGGGACATGGGCGGCTATGAGACCCGTGATGGCCTCAAGACAAAATGGGGATGTATTTTCCGGTCTGATGGCCTGTCAAACTTATCTGACAGAGGCATCAGACAATTTAAAAATGTTGGTATTAGGTATGTTATTGACTTACGAACCGAAGACGAGGTGGGCACATCACCGGATAAACTGCCATCAGATATGTCAATTGCATACGATCATCTGCCTGTAAAACACGGCGAATTCAATTTTGTTCATGCCATGAAACGTTTGAAAAACGGCGATGCAGGCTGGCTGAGCGAAGCCTATATGGTGAAAGGATACATCAACAGCCTTGAAACATATGCCAGTACATGGGGAACTGCTCTGAAGAAAATGGCCGCCAAAGGGAATCATCCGTTGGTGTTTCACTGCACAGGCGGCAAGGACCGGACCGGTACACTGGCGACACTCCTCCTCCTCTCTCTTGGGGTTCCTTCTGAAACCATTATTCACGACCACCAGCTTTCGAATGTATACATTGCTGACATGCTGCCGTTTATTTTTGAACGCGTGAAATCATACGGGCTTGATCCCAAACAGGTGGAACCTTATTTTATTGCACCCTTGAAAGGAATAAATGCCCTTCTTTCACATATAGAAAACACGTATGGGCATGCGGAAAAGTATCTTCTCAACAGATGTGGATTAACAAAAGAAACTTTAAGTCATCTAAAGAAAAATCTGCTTGAAGATTAGCCGGGCTGAAACATCCTTTGGGGCTTTTTTAATGCAAGCAAAAAAACGCAGGAAAATCGAACATAAAGCTATCGATTTTCCTGCGGAATTTAATAAAGCTGCGCTTTAAATACTCAATAAACCATACTGCTCAAACAAGTCGCAGTCCGCTTTCGCTCCTGAAATATCCGACTCGCTGGCTTTTTTGAGAACAAGTGTGGAGGTGCATCCCTCTTCATCCACATCTTGTGTAACAAGTGTCAATGTGTCTCCAGATATCTCAAATGTGCCTGTGCTGCCATCCGAACCTGTTATGGTATTGCCACTCATGGTATAGGATTCTTCACTCTCCGCACAATAATAAATACCATCTTCACCTAAAAGTGGGGTTACATTGGACAGACTGATATAGTAAAGTTGGGTGCTAGCTGTTAACTTAACATACCCGCCAATTATGCCAAAACCAGTATCATATGGTAATTCAGTCGGAACCACATCCCCGCTCCCGCAATCTTCTGTCACGGATTTCAGTTCCCAAACACCGACAATCGAATTGGTTGACCCACCATCACCTTCATCATCGCCACCGCCGCCACCGCTGCTGCTGCTACATCCAAAGCTTATCAACGCCGTCAGGCAGAAAACGGCAATCAGACTCAAAGCCGGTATTTTCATTTTTCCCATAAGTTTTTTAAACGAACCCATTTACATGCCTCCCTTTTGTTCAGTGTAAAATTGATATTCCGCTTGTTTCAGATAAGAGATATCGTATTACCTACATCCTATGGCGGAATTTGTCAAATGTAACAGAAATGAATTTATCGACAAAGGTGGATTGAAATTGCAGGCAATATCTTTCAGGAAAAAGCAGCAAAGCCCTTTTTAATGCGATAGTGTTAAATATCGTTTAACAGTCGATTGGCATCAGATGTTTCAACAAGATCACTGATTTTATCCAAATAATTTGAAATGGCCTTGAGTTCCCTGGTTTCAGGAATCGGAATGGCATCGGTGCCATGATTGCTGATGGCATCCAAAACGAACTTTATCGTAAACTGACTGATGTCACGAGCCGGTTGATAAACAAGTTCCCCTTGATTATCTTCACGTGTTTTTGTAAGAATTCCGCCATATACGAGCTGGTCCAGGATACGCTGCGTCAGGCGAATGGGAATACCGGTTCTTGAAGATATTGTGCTTGCACCCAAAGGTGTTTCCCCATTTTTAAATTTTTCTGAAATAAAATGGGTTATAAGAATTGTCAGCTTATCCCTGAATCCTCTGCTGATACGCCTCGTGTCCGGTTCAAACTCATATTCATGAATATGCTGATGGGCAAAGGCCACTTCTGAACCCGCCAGTAAAATCAACCAGCTCATCTGAAGCCAGATCAAAAAAATCGGTACAGCCGCGAAACTGCCATAAATGGCGTTATTACGAGCTACACCGACTTGAAATGCGATCAGCCCCCATTGTAAGAGCTGAAAAGCTGTTCCGGCAATAATGCCTGCAAGAAAGGCGGATTTAAAATTCACCCTGGTATTGGTCATAAACATGTAAAGGGCTGTAAAAAGCATCCATATGAGGAAAAAGGGAGCCAGTTTCAATGTACCTGAAAATATCGGGCTGAAAAATCCAAGCACGGTAAATTTATGAACAATAATGTCAATTTCCGTTTTAATAAAGATAGTCAGGCTGTTGGATAAAATAAAAAGAATCGGACAGATCAGCATGATCGACAGATAATCGGTAAATTTCCTGATGAGAGGCCGGGATTTTTGAACATTCCATATATCGTTAAAAGAGGATTCAATGTTTCCCAGGACTTTTATAACCGACCAGACCAGGCCGACAAGACCGATACCTGCCAAGGCTCCTCCCCGGGTATTTTCAAGTAGATTATGCGCAAATTCAATACCCTGGGATAGAACGCCCTCCTGCCCCGGGAATTTTTCATAAAGCAGGTTCTCCAGCATCTTTTCAAAACCAAACCCCTGAGCAATACCAAACGTCATGGCCAGAACCGGCACAATAGAGATCAGTGAAAAAAAGGTCAGCGCAGACGCATGAAGCTGACAATTGTCATCTGAGAACCGCTTGACACTTAATAAAACCGTTCTCAAGAGCCTGATCATTCTGGCTTTAAGCGGGGGAAGATTCCTGGTCTGGAGTCGCCAGATTTCTATCGTTAAAAATAATGCCAGCCATTTCAATGTATTCAGCAAAACCGTCTTAAACATTCTTGTCTTAAAAATATTCAAACAATTGCTCCTTTTCTGGCAGTTTTATTCCGGCATTATTTGTAACCTCTGACAGGACGCGCACTAATAAAATCAATTATCAAGTGTGGCGGGCAGATTAACGGTTTCCCAGGCCTCTATGGACGGCATCGCATCATAATCCGTCATATCACATTTGACAGGAGTGATTGAAATATAGTTCCTGTCCACAGCCGCGCCGTCAATTGATGGATCGGTATCTTTTGTCCTGAACTCACACCCATGCCAGTAATAGGTCCTGTCTCTGGGATCCTTTCTCCTGTCCAGATATTCATCAGGAAATGATAGGCCGAGCCTGCATATTCTTACACCGGTTATCTCAGAAAAAGGAAGGGCCGGAAAATTGACGTTTAAAAATGTATGCTGCTGCAATCCCTTTTTCAGGGTTTCCTGGGAAAGATGATAAATATACCGTGCCGCACCAGGAAAATCCCCCCCTTTTTGTCCCTGAACCGAAGCGGCAATGGAAGGAATCTGGTAGAGGGACGCTTCTCTTGCTGCAGCGACTGTTCCGGAATAGTTCAGATTCACACCCAGATTTGCCCCCCGGTTTATACCTGAAATAACGATATCCGGCTTGACCGCCAGAAGTTCCAAAAATGCCAGCTTAACACAGTCAACCGGTGTTCCGGCCACCGCATATCCTGTTTTCCCGTCAGGAAGTTTCACCTGGCTGACCCGAATAGGGTGATTCAATGTGATCCCATGACCCACAGCGCTTTTTTCCCTGTCCGGGGCCACAACCGTCACCTGATGATCTTTTGAAAAAATCTGATACAGTGCATTCAGCCCGGGTGCCAGAATACCATCATCATTTGTTAATAGAATATTCATTATAACCTGATTTGATTGATAGTGGTTATGGGGTTTTCCATAAAATTGTCAGAAACCTTTCTTATCTTTTACACCACCCGCTCCATTTTGAAAACCCCCATCATACCAAATCACTATTTTCCGATAAAAAAAGATAGGATTGTTATTTTTAGTCCATTTTGGTAAATATTATCATTTTATATACTTGATATTGACAATGAATAACCGTTTTTTATAAATTCGTCCATTATTCACGGATTATAAAAACCCTGTCCCAGCTCAAATAAGGGAGGAAAACATGACCACATTTCTTTCAACACGGGAAGTCGCAGAATTCTTGAAAGTTAACGAAAAAATGATCTACACCCTTGTATCGGAAAAAAATATGCCCGCATCAAAAGTTACCGGCAAATGGCTCTTTCCCAAACATCTGGTTGAGCAGTGGATCGAAATCAATACGATCAATTATCCTGAAAAAGGTGTCCATCAGACACTTGATGACGGTGTTCTTGTCATTGCCGGAAGCAATGACATTCTCCTTGAAAAAGCCATTTCATTATACAATACAGACATAACGGGCCGAATAACTGTCTTCGGCAATCTGGGGAGTATGGGCGGGTTAAAGGCATTAAGACAAAATTTATGCCACATCGCGTCGAGCCATCTGCTTCAGGATGACCAGGATGAATATAATTTTTATTTTGCCGGTCAGGAACTCGACAAAATGCCGGTTGTTGTCAATTTCTGCAAGCGGGAGCAGGGCATTCTTGTTCCAAAGGGAAATCCCCGGAATATCGCCGGCATTAAAGACCTGCTTTCTCCTTCAGTAAAAATCATTAACCGTCCTGTGGGAACAGGAACCCGGTTGTTATTTGACAAGGAGTTAAAAAAAGCAGGCGTTACCGGAGAAAAGATAAATGGATATCACACTGAAGTGACAAGACATATGGATGTGGGCCTTGAAATTCTGTCCGGACGCGTAGATGCCGGGCTTGCAATACGGCCTGTGGCCTCCCTCCTTAATCTTGATTTTATTCCTGTCCGGTGGGAGAGGTATGATCTTATAATAAAAAAAGATCACTTTTTTAGTGAAGATATCCAGCGGTTCTTGAGCATCCTTCATGATAGTGAATTCAAAAAAGCAGCAGAAGGATATGGCGGTTATGACATTCAGAAAAGCGGAAAGATGGTTTTTCAGAAAGAGACACCGCAAAGAGAGACAGATAAAATTTGAAATATGAGCACTAAAGTAAAAAAGGAGATTGTTATGAATCGAAATTTTTTTGTACGCGTATTACTGATATGTTTGTTGGCTGCTGGATTTTTTTCATCAGCTTATAGTGAACCCCAAACGCTTATGATGGCCACAACGACCAGCACCGACAACACTGGCCTGTTAGACTATCTGGCGCCTTTGTTCACAAAGGACACCGGGATTGATCTGAAATGGACGGCTGTAGGGACAGGAAAAGCACTGGAACTGGGCAAAAACTGTGACGTGGATGTTCTTCTCGTTCATGCACCGGATGCGGAAAAACAATATGTGGCAGAAGGATTCGGCGTGAACAGACGGGAAATCATGTATAATGATTTTGTCATTATCGGCCCATCAGCAGATCCTGCAGCGATCAAAGGAAAATCGGTTTTGGAAACCCTGAAACGGGTTCAAAAAGGGGCACATCCTTTTGTAAGCAGAGGGGACAACTCCGGCACGCATAAAATGGAACAAAGCCTCTGGAAACTCTCCGGCCTCAATACACCTGAAAAAGAGAATTTTTACATTCAGACCGGCCAGGGCATGATGGCGACCTTAACCATTGCTGAAGAAAAAAAAGGGTATACTTTGACAGACAGAGGAACCTACATCAAATATGAAGATAAAATGGGCGGGAATCCACAATTAAAAATCCTGGTTGAAGGGGATGACATGCTCAAGAATCAGTACAGTGTGATTGAAATCAACCCCGTCAATTGCCCAAAGACCAGATCTGAGCAGGCAAAGGTCTTTGCAAACTGGATTGCAGGCGAGAAGGCGCAAAAGTGGATAGGCGATTTCAAGCTTCTCAACAAGCAGTTGTTTATTCCCAATGCAAAATAGGAAAACATCCACATGGAATATATCGGAAACGGTTTTCTGAAGGCCATTCTACTTCTTCTCCACGGAGATGCAGAGACATTTTCAGCTATCTATGCCACCCTTAAGGTTTCCTTTTATTCCATGACGGCAAGCCTTGTCCTGGGCATTCCTTCAGGATTCCTCCTGGGATATGTAAACTTCATGGGGAAGCACCAGGTGCGGTTGGTTGTAGATACATTGTTATCTCTTCCCACGGTGTTTATTGGCCTCATGATGTATGCATTTCTCTCCAACAGAGGACCTTTGGGCCACATGGGGCTTTTATTTACACTCCCGGGGATTGCGATCGGCCAGACCATTCTTGCGCTGCCCATCGTTATCGCTTTAAGCGCCACAGCTGTCGAAGCCATGGATTACAAACTGAGAACCACGCTTATTTCCCTGGGCGCAAATCGCATGCAGATTCTCTTAAGCAGCCTCTGGGAAATCCGGCATGGTATTTTTGCTGCAGGGCTTACCGCTTATGGACGTGTCATGACCGAAGTGGGCATCTCAATGATGGTTGGCGGAAACATCAAATGGCACACCCGAACGATTACGACCGCCATTGCCCTTGAAACCGGAAAAGGTATGTTCGCAACAGGTATTGCCCTTGGCCTTGTTCTCCTGCTGATCGCGTTTTCCGTAAACATCATGGTCTCATTTTTTAAAAAAAAACTGGTTTAGCAGGTTGCGAACACTTATGGATTATCCGGTCTATCATATCAAAAATCTTCACCACGATTACGGGGAGGAAACCATACTTTCCGTAGACGAACTGACCATTCATACAAACGCCATCACAGGGCTTATCGGACCCAATGGAAGTGGGAAAAGCACGCTTTTGAAACTTTTGTCCTTTGTGGAAAAACCGAAAAAGGGAGAGATCCGTTTTAAGGGTGAGCCAGCAGTGCCCTTTTCGGCGGCCACCAGATTCAAAGTCTCGCTTCTGACTCAGGAGCCTTATCTGATGAAGCGTTCGGTTTACCATAATATTTTATATGGCCTAAAAATCAGAAACGTGGCCGGCGACATTGATGCGAAAATTAATGAAGCATTGAACTGGGTCGGTCTTTCAGGTAAGGATTTTTTCAGCAGGAAATGGTATGAACTGTCAGGAGGTGAAACCCAACGTGTGGCCCTTGCTGCCAGGCTGGTCTTAAAGCCGGAGGTACTTCTCATGGATGAACCCACTGCCAATGTAGACACCGAAAGCAGCCAGCTCATCAGAAAGGCAGCCTTAAAAGCAAGGGAAGAATGGGGCACCACCCTTGTGATTGCCAGCCATGATCGGGAATGGCTCTATGATGTTTCAGATCATGTGCTTCACTTGTATCAAGGGAAACTGATCCGCTCCGGCCTGGGGAATTTCTTCGTGGGACCTTTTAACAGTAGGGAGGATGGATTATTTGAAAAAAAACTCCCCGATGGCCAACACCTTATTTTAAAAAAACCAATTGCGAATCTGTCTTCAATAGCCATTTTGCCATCTGAATTGGTGAAACTGGATTTAATGGAAAGCGCCCTTCCCGGATTGGCATCGATCAAAGGCATCATATCAAAACTCCTGCTTGAAAAACCAGGCAGACAGATTCTCATATCTGTTCAAATAGGGGATATTCAGATCACTTCAAAACTGCCTCTTGATACAGTGAAGACAAATCACCTGTATCCGGGCCGGACGGTCTGGGTATCGTTTGATCCCGATAAAGTGATTTGGGGGTAGCCTTTGAATTCTAGTGATAAATCCAATAGCAGAATTTTACAAAAAGAACCCCCAAATATATTTTCCCGCGACAAACAACACAGAAACTGTCAAAATGGCCTTAATTATTTTTACCGGCACAAATTTCTGAGTTCGTGCACCCATATACATACCAAGCATTCCGCCTGCGCCAAACACAATGCCCAGCAGCCAATCCGGAGATACGGACATGGCAGGGTAGAACCGTGACAAAATATGATAGAATATCACACCCGCGATCGAAGTGACAAATGTACCCATCAATGAAGCTCCGGCAACCGCATAGACGGGGAGTCCAACAATGGCAACAAAAAATGGTGCAACAATTGAGCCGCCGCCTATTCCATAAATACCACCGGCAATTCCCACGAGAAAACAAATCATATACACAATAGGTGGTGAAAATTGAAAGGCTTCATTATCAAATTCAAAAGATACTTTTCGAATGGAGGATTCCAATATAATTAAACGAGCAGTTGGTGCAGGATTGATGGCTGTTTTAATACTACTGACAGGCATGTTGAATTTTTCTCTCATCACATCTGAAAGCAGGCGCCACCCGATATAAGAGAGAACAACACCCACAAAAAATTTAAAATTTCTTGGATTTGGCAAATACACGATACGTATCCATGCACCTATAAAAACCCCTGGCAACGTTCCAATAACAACCGCCCATGTCAGGGGCCAAAGCATGCGTTTTTCTCTTATATAACGATAAACGCCACTGGGAATGGCAATGACATTAAACACATGGTTCGTTGCGCTCACTGAAGGCGATGTATACCCAAGGAAACTCACCTGAAAGGGCAATAAAAGAAACGCGCCAGATACCCCCCCCATGGAAGTGAAAAAAGAAATGATAAAAGCAACGCCAAACGGGATAAGGGGATTAATTGTGACGCCTGATTCCGGAAATAACATGCGCTATGCCTCTTTTTTTAAGGAGGACCATTCGATGACTCTTTAAGTTTTTAACAGACCATCACTGATACCTGTTAATTCTTCCTCAAGAAAATTGCTTAACATGACAAATTCCTTCACAGTCAATGTCTCCGCCCTTCTTACCGGATCGATACCTGATTTCTCAAGTGCACGGATGGCTTTGTCAGAACTGATATCAAGCTCGCTTCCCAGAAGAGAATTTCTCAAGGTCTTCCGCCGTCTGCCAAAACCTGCCTTAATCACTTTGAGAAAAAAATCTTCATTGTTGACAAGATCTTCTGGTGCGTCCTTAAAAACAATTTCAATAACTTCCGAATCAACTTTTGGTTTGGGAAAAAACAGATTTGCCCTTACCTCTGCAATCTTTCGAATAACTGAACAATATTGCAAGGCAACCGAAAGACGGCCATAATCCTTTCCGCCCGGTGCGGCAACAATCCGCTGCGCCAGCTCTTTCTGAAACATGAAAATCGCTTTTCGAACGGTTTGCCTGGACTGCATCAATTTTATGAGAATCTGGGATGATATATTATAAGGAAGATTCCCTATAATCACGATTTTCCCGGAAGCCCCCCCCTCAAATTCAAAGAAATTCACATCCAGTACATTCCGGTTCTGGATGTCAAGTTTTTCTATCGGAATATTCTCCGCAAGCACTTCTGCCCTTAGAACAGGGATCAACGAAGTATCCTTTTCAATGGCATAGACTTTTTTTGCCTTTTTCAGGAGCGGGATCGTCAATGCGCCAAGACCCGGGCCAATTTCCACAACATGATCCTGATCTGTAATTCCGGATTTTCTCACAATCATTTCAGAAACAGAAGGATCTGTTAAAAAATTCTGGCCCAGCTGTTTTTTAGGTCCAAGCTGCCAGGCTTTTAATAGTATTCCCGGATAGGTCATGATCTGTTTTCCTGAAACCTGATTCTTTTTACAATTTTATAGGTTGCAAAATAAGCGATGATACCGGAAATGACTCCCAGAATCGATCCACCTGCCATCATTATATAAAACACACCCTGTTCTTCTTTCAAAAATTCCATGAGGACACGACTTTTGGCTGTAAAAGAGGACGTGCTCTCCAGTGTATGCATCAGTGTTAGTATCATATGTGAATCTAAGGATGCGTTGCCCAAAATCAGCCGGCCGACTTCATAACCGCCAATATATAAAACAGGTATGGTCAACGGATTGCTGAACCAGGTGCCGATAATTGCGGCGGGCTTGCTTCCCCTGAAGATAAAAGACAGCAGCAAAGCAATCACTGTATGAAAAGGTATGGTCGGCGTAAAACTGATAAATATGCCAATAGCTATTCCGGTTGCCACATAATGGGGGTCGCCCTGAAGTCCCTTCACCTGTTCAACAAAGCGTTGAACTTTCTTTTTCGGATTTAGGGTTACCGCATATTTTATGTTCTCTTTCTTTGCCAAACCGCCGTTCTTTTCATTTTTTTTAAATGCCCCCCCCCCATGCGCCCTGCATCATTCTCATTGTTCATTATATAAAAGCAAACAGGCCGACAGTATTATGCCAAATCAACTCAAATTACAACTGAAAACGGGTTAAACACACCAACGTATAGAAAATTGCCTTAGGAAACAGTATGGCAATCCAGATAATAAATGATCACATTTTTTCTCATTCACGCAAGTAAGGCATTATATCAGCACCGGAAAAACCGCATTAGTATTCCAGGCAAACACGCGCGAAAGCGGCGATGGCCAAACGTTTATAACCGATTAGTTAGTTCCGTTTTCAACATTAAAAATAATTTCAATGTTATCAGATAGCTACTTGACTTTTTATATAGTAATGTTGTATCCTGCCAAGAAATATGCATCAGTAATTATCCCATCAAAGAAATCGTCATTAAATGTCCAGCCAAGGAGGTCTCATGCCTAAAAAAATTCAGAAATCAGTCAGTTTTGATGCAGTATTGAAGTCATTTATTAAACATTACAATCTTCCTACCAAAAAAGACATTGACAAATTTACCGATCAAATGGATCGCCTTGAAAAACTGATCCGGAAAACGAATTCGTCCTTGACCCTTTCCGGAAAAGCCAGCTTGTCAAAAGGCTCTGGCCATCTGAGAGAAAAAACAACCGGAAAATCAACAGCAACAGCATCTTCCATGGTACTGGATGTCATTTCCGGCTCCAAAAAAGGCGCAGATTTTAAAACCATCCAGGATAAAACGGGTTTTGACGAAAAAAAGATTCGAAACATCATTTTCCGTTTAAATAAAATAGGCAAAATTACGCGGAAAAACAGAGGCACCTATATAGCTATCAACTGACCCGTTAAGGACACACCTTTAATTAAAAATACAATCATATGCCTTTTAAAAGGCGCAGAATGTCAACAGCCACTTTTCTGCCCTCCGTTTGAACATTCCTATTGGGCTGAATTAAAAAGAAACTTGCATACGTATGACTTAACATGCTAACGACCTTTTTATGCAAAATAGTCAAGTTACGGCCAAACCCGATTCCACATTTTTTTATTAATGGTAAATTGATATGAAACAGAAAAATGACACCATGACAGACCCGAACAATCCACATCTTTCGGAAAACGGCAACATCCTTGGGTATCAAGTGATCCAAAAAAAACGGCTGAAGGAAATCAATGCGTATCTTTATGAACTGGCCCATAAAAAAACAGGGGCAAGGCATATCCATATCAGCCGGAAAGATACGGAAAATGCCTTTGCGGTTGCGTTTAAAACCATCCCTAAAGACGCAACAGGCGTTGCGCATATCCTTGAGCATACAGTTCTTTGCGGGTCAAAAAAATATCCGGTGAGGGATCCGTTTTTTTCGATGATCAAAAGAAGCCTGAACACGTTTATGAATGCATTTACGTCTTCTGACTGGACCATGTATCCGTTCTCAACAGAAAACCGTACCGATTTTTACAATCTCTTAGGTATCTACCTGGACGCCACCTTTTTTCCCCTGATTGACGAGTTAAGCTTCAAACAGGAGGGGCACCGGATAGAGATAGAAAACGAAGAAGAAAATGGGAATATTACGCTTGCCTTGAAAGGGATTGTCTACAATGAAATGAAAGGCGCGATGTCTTCCCCCAGCCAGGTCATGGTCAGATCGCTTTTAAACGCTCTCTACCCGGATACAACATACAGCAACAACTCCGGAGGAGACCCGCTGGTCATTCCGGATCTGACCTATGAGCAGCTGAAGAAATTTCACGAGGTACACTACCATCCCAGCAATGCGTTTTTCTATACCTACGGTGACATGCCATTGGAAAACCACCTTGCCCTTATTGAGCAGTCGGTGCTCACCCATTTCTCGAAAATTGATCCGGATACAGATGTGCCGCACCAGAAAAGATGGAAAAAACCAAAAGAAAAGACCTATACCTACCCCATCGGGGCCCATGAAAGTGATGAAAAAAAAGCGCAATTCTGTCTGGCCTGGTTGATGGCGGATACAACCTCATCCTTTGAGGTTCTTTCCCTGATTGTTCTTGAGCATATTTTACTGGGAAACCCCGCATCCCCCTTACGAAAGGCTTTAATCGATTCGGAATTAGGATCTTCACTGAGTGACGGAACAGGCTTTGATTCTGAAAACAGAGACACAATGTTTGCCTGCGGCCTCAAAAACGTTTCCCCGGAATCCGCGTCTGATATTGAGACAATTATTTTTGATATTCTGAATCATCTTGCCAAAGAAGGCATCGACAAAAGCCTGATTGAATCGGCAATCCACCAGATAGAGTTTCACAAAAAAGAGATCACCAACTCCCCTTATCCCTATGGTATCAAAATCATGATGTGGATTGTGGGTATCTGGATGCATGGCGGTGATCCGGCAAACGCGCTTCTGATTGACAAAGACCTGGAACGGTTAAGCCTGGAACTGAAAAAAGGCCCCTTTCTTGAAAATCAGATTCAAAAATATTTTATCGAAAATACCCATTGTATAAAAATGACGCTCATCCCTGACAAGGAAATGACTGAACGGGACAACCGGAAAATCTCGGAAAAACTTGAAAAAATAAAATCCGGGCTTCAGCCGTCTGATCTTGAAAAAATCAGGGAAGACTCCCAAAAGCTTACCCTGTTGCAGGAGACAAAAGAGGATCTGTCCTGCCTGCCCACATTGGGGCTTGATGAAATTCCTCCCCAAATAAAAACCGTTGATGCCACACGCGAAGTCAGTGAACCGCCTTTATTCTGTTATCACCAGTCCACATCAGGCATTTTTTACTATTCCTCAATTGCCGAAACCGGAATGCTCCCGGACAAATTGATTGAAATGGCACCTTTTTTTGCCACATCGTTTTCAAAGACAGGCACGAAAAAACATTCTTATGTGGAACTGGCACGGATGATCGATGCCAAAACAGGGGGCATCGGCCTGTCAACCCATGTCAGAACCCGTTATGACGGGTCAGAGGCTTGCATGCCGTTTATCTCCTTTTCCGGAAAATGCCTGAACCGGAATATAGCAGCCATGGTCGGCATTCTTGACGAACTGCTTCTGGCGTTCAGCTTTGAAGATCATAAACGATTAAATAACCTTTTAAGGGAGTATCAGGCCGCCATAGAATCGGCGCTGATTCAGAATGGCCACCGCCTGGCCATTTCACTTTCGTGCAGAAAATTTTCTAAAGCCAGTGATCTGAGCGAAACATGGCATGGTGTGCGTCAGCTTCAGTTTATCAAACAGATAAACCAGGACTTGACAGATGAAAAATTGGATGCCTTCGCTAAAAATTTATATCAAATCGGAGAGATACTGTTTAATCGTGATAATTATAAGATCGCCATTGTGGGTGAAGCAGAAAGTATGGCGCATGGTTCAGAAAAAGCCGGCGAACTTCAAAACAAGCTTCCCAAAAGAAACGGAAATCCCCCGGACATTATCGACGCACCGGTTCAAGGTGACATCATCCATGAAGGGTGGTATACCCAGTCTGCAGTGTCATTTGTGGCAAAAAGCTTTGAAGTGGTCAAGTTGGGCCATGGGGATGCCCCGTCCCTGTCGCTTATCAGTAAAATCCTGAAATCTCTTTACCTTCACAGGGAAATTCGTGAAAAAGGCGGTGCGTATGGCGGACTTGCCATGTATAACGCCGAAGACGGCCTGTTTTCATTTGCATCCTATAGAGACCCGCATATTGTGGCGACATTAAACGCATTCCATGGCGCCTGTGATTTTATTCGGCAGGGAAACTATAGTGATGAAGACATCAAGGAAGCCATTCTCCAGGTATGTTCGGAAATAGACAAACCGGAAACACCCGGATTTGCCGCCAGAAAAGCGTTTTTCCGTAAAATGGTGGGGCTCTCCGATGACACCCGGAAGGCCTATAAAGAAGGTCTGCTTGGACTATCCAAAAAAGATATCCTTGAGACAGCAGAAAAATATTTCAATCCGGAAACCATGAGGGCGTCTGTTGCCGTGATTTCAGGAAAGGATAAACTGGAAGAAGCCAACCAAAAACTTGATGAAGATGTGCGACTCACGCTGAATGCCATATAAATAACCGGATTTCATCATCCGGTTATTTCAGCAGGTCAACCAATTCATTGATCTTTTGGGGATCGAGCTCGTTTCTTTTTTTTGTCAGACCGACCGCGTACCGGCCGAGTATTTTATACATGTCCACAAGTCCGGGCTGTCTTTCCCTTATTTGATCGAGATGACGGGTAACGGTGCTCACATCCCCCCTGACAATAGGGCCGGTGAGGGCGTTTACCACACCTACTTTTTCAATATTATCCAGTGTCCCTTTGATAAGGGGCCTTAAAACACTCATGGCATCCTTTTCAGAAATGCCTGCCTCATTAATCAGGTCAAAAGAAAACCCGATCAGCGCCACAAGGTAGTTTGATGCCACGACAGCTGAGGCATGGTAAAGGGTTTTGGCATCGGTCCTGATTTCGATAAACACGGATTCCAGTTCAGCAGCTATGTTTCGGGCAATTCCCATGGCCAAAGGCGCCCCCTCTGCCGCCATGATGATCCCTTTAAACGGATTGTCTGTGAGTTTGACCGAAGCGAAACTTTGAAGCGGATGAAGGGATCCTGTAATAGCACCTTCTTTTTCTGCAGAAGCAAGAATCGTCGATGGCTGGGAGCCGCTGCAATGAAAGACAATCGCTCCTTTTTTAAATCCATGGTGTTTTGCAATTTCCTCACAGTTTTCCTGAATTTTACCATCAGGCGTTGCAATGAATACCACATCTGCGTCACCGGTTATTTCCCAGGGGGTTACACTGAAATTTGCGGTGTTCAGCAGCCGGGCAGCAGCCTGGGCTGAGGGGAGCGTACGGCAGGAAATCCCTTTGATGGCATACCCCTTGCCTGACAGATGGTTTCCGAATGTCGTGCCGACTTTTCCACATCCCGCAATCGCTATGGTTGGTTTCATCATATCCTCGCTCCTTTTTTCCGGATACCAACATTAATATTGACTAAATGATCTCCAATAGGTACATAAGCGAAATTATTCAAAATAAATTGTGGCAGGCCATGCTGCGTGTTTGTTTGCCATGATGAATTGAATGACAGACAATCCGGATTATTTCTTTTTATCATTGTATATCGTAAATATAAAATGACGACAATGATATTTTAAAATGATCCGGTTTGATGATCGGAGCGGTTATTATATAAGGTAAAAAAAAATGATTCAACTGATAAAAGGTTTTAAAGATATACTCCCGGAGGAAATTACTCTCTGGCAGCAGGTCGAAACACTTGCGAGAACGATTTTTGAAGATTTTGGATACCGGGAAATCCGCCTGCCCATTCTTGAAAAAGCGGAGTTGTTCGCGAGAAGCATTGGTGACACGACAGATATTGTCGAAAAAGAAATGTATGCATTTGAAGATGGCAAGCGAGGGCTGGTCACTCTTCGCCCGGAAGCTACGGCATCCGTGGTCCGGTCTTATATTCAGCAACGGCTCTATGCAAACGACCCGATCCAGAAACTTTATACCATTGGCCCCATGTTCAGAAAAGAGCGTCCCCAGAAAGGAAGATACAGACAATTTTACCAGATCGATGCGGAAGTGTTCGGCATCGAGTCCCCCCTTATGGACGCCCAGATGATCTTCATGCTGATGACGCTTTTTTCCCGTCTGAATGTGTCAGATATAACGGTTTTGATAAACTCGCTGGGATGCCCTGCATGCAGGCCCCGATTCAAGGAAAGCCTCCTTTCCATGCTCGGATCGAAAAAAGAGTTGCTATGTGAAAACTGCAACCGACGGCTTTCAAAAAACCCGTTAAGAGTGCTTGACTGCAAAGTGCCATCCTGCAGGGACGCAGTAAAAGATGCGCCATCCATTTCCGATTTTCTCTGTAACGGTTGTGAAAGCCATTTTTCAGAGGTTAAAAAAACATTGAAACACCTTGGGGTCAAATACGAAATTGACAAAAGCCTTGTAAGAGGACTCGATTATTATACACGAACTATTTTTGAAATCCAGACAACGGCTCTGGGCGCACAAAATGCCGTTGCAGGCGGTGGCCGCTATGACGGCCTTGTGGAAGCTCTGGATGGGCCAAGCCAGCCAGCCATCGGGTTTGCCATCGGATTTGACAGGCTTTGTGAAATCTTATCCCAAAACAGCCCCATTTCAGTAAAGCCGGTTGACGTCTTCTTTATTGCAACGGGCGATGAATCCAAAAAAGTATCGTTTGAATCGATCTGCAAACTCAATGTACAGGGAATTACAGCAGATATGGACTATGGGGATAGAAGCCTTAAAAGTCTCATGAAACGGGCAGACAAACTGAATGCTTCGTTTGTTGTCATCGCAGATGACGAGGCGCTGAAGAGCGGGAATGTCACCCTGAGAAACATGAATACAAAAGATCAGATTTCCATTCCCGCGGCAGGTATCGCAGAAAATATCAAATCAAGAATTATCAGATAAAGGAGTTAAAAAAGTGGCGGATATACTTGGAAATATGCGAAAAACCCACAATTGTGGGGAGTTAGGCATAGAAGATGTCGGGAAAGAAGTCATTCTGATGGGCTGGGTACAACGAAGACGTGATCATGGCGGTGTTATCTTTGTTGACTTCAGAGACAGGGAAGGATTGACGCAAATCGTTTTCAATCCTGAAGAAAATCAAGCGGTGCACGAAAAGGCACATGTCATCCGAAGTGAATTTGTGCTGGGCGTGAGAGGTATCATCAGAAAACGACCGGAAGGGATGATCAATCCCAAAATGAAAACCGGCATGATAGAAGTGATGGTAACGGAACTGAAAATTTTAAATACTGCCCAGACCCCTCCGTTTCAGATAGAAGATGGCATAGAGGTTTCCGAAACCATACGGCTCCAAAACCGTCATATCGATTTGAGACGGCCCAAGTTATCAGAAAATATCATTACTAGACACAAAACATCTTTGACTGTTCGAAATTATTTAAATAAACATGGCTTCCTCGATATTGAAACCCCTTTTCTGACAAAAAGCACACCTGAAGGCGCCAGAGACTACTTGGTCCCAAGCCGGGTCAATGAAGGATGCTTTTTTGCACTCCCCCAGTCTCCCCAGCTTTTTAAACAGCTGCTCATGATTGGTGGTTTTGATCGATATTATCAGATCGTCCGTTGTTTCAGGGATGAGGATTTAAGAGCAGACAGACAACCCGAATTTACCCAGATAGATCTTGAAATGTCATTTGTGGGCGAAGAAGACATCATGGCCATTGCTGAAGGCATGATGGAAATCGTTTTCAAAGAGGTGCTGGGGAAGGACGTAAAAATTCCTTTCAACAGGCTGACATATGACGTGGCAATGGACAAGTACGGCCTTGACAAACCCGACCTTCGCTTTGGCCTCGAACTCACAGACATTTCTGATATTGTCAAAAATACGGGGTTCAAAGTGTTTGCGGATGTGGTAAAAAAAGGGGGAATGGTAAAGGCGCTGAATGCAAAAGGATGTGCGGATTTTTCAAGAAAAGAAATTGATGATTTCACAACGTTTGTGGCGATCTATAAAGCAAAAGGCCTGGCCTGGATAAAGGTAAAAGAAAACGAGTGGCAGTCGCCAATTGCCAAATTCTTTTCAGATGATGAAAAGGAAATGATGGCAAAAAAAATTAACATGGAAAAGGATGACCTTGTCCTCTTTGTAGCGGACCGGCCCCAGATTGTTAATGAAGCACTGGGAAACCTCAGAAATCTGATTGCAGAGAAAAAAAATCTGATTGACAGAAACGAATTCAACTTTGTCTGGGTCACTCATTTTCCGCTCTTTGAGTATGATGAGGCAGAACAACGCTATACATCTGTCCATCATCCTTTTACAGCCCCCATGGAAGACGATTATCAGAACCTTTCGGACAATCCTCTTGCTGTAAAATCCCGTGCATATGATCTGGTGTTAAACGGTTCTGAAATAGGCGGAGGCAGTATTCGTATTCATGACCGGGAGATTCAGGAAAAAATATTTTCCGTTTTAAAAATGGATAAGGCAGAATATGAGAACAAATTCGGGTTCCTTTTATCCGCACTTGAATCAGGCGCGCCGCCCCATGGCGGCATGGCATTTGGATTTGACAGACTGGTCATGCTTCTTTGCGGGCAGCCTTCCATTCGGGATGTCATTGCTTTCCCGAAAACCCAGCGCGCAGGATGCCTTTTAACGGATGCACCCTCAAAAGCAACTCCGGAACAGCTTAATGAACTCTCTTTGAGAGTCGTTACGCAATAATAGAAATCCCCTCTTGCCTGAATCGGATTGGAATCAAATGGACAGGTGAGGGGGGAATCAATCAATCCCCATCATTTCCTTGACAAGATGAATAGCGGTTTCCGCATTGAACAGGTCAGGAGACATGAATTCATTTAAAAAAATCATTGAAAAATATTGGCTGATCAGAAGCCCGGCTAACATTCTGGGATGAATATCGGGAAATATCCCTTTTCGTAACGTTCCTTTTTTTCTCATTTCAGCAATGGCTTTTTCCATTTCGTCGATCATCATGTTCAAAATTTTGGAAAACCGTCCATCCAGTTCTTCCGTGTCCCTGGCACTATATAAATGAACGAGAAACATCGATTTATCAGGGTGATCTATAACAAAACGGACATATGAATATATGAGTGCCTTAAGATAAATTACCGGGTCGTTACTATCTTTATCCATCTCCTCCTGCCATGTGGCGGAAAGAAGCGTGACCACCGAATTGATGCATTCATTGAACAGATCTTTTTTATTACTGAAATGACGGTACATCGTCTTTTCAGTGACGCCTGCATCTTTTGCAATTCTGGCAGTGGTTGTGGCAGTATACCCTCTTTTATTGAACAATGTAATCGCTGCATCAAGGATATCCTGATGACGTTTTTCATATTCCATGTATCTTTCTTTTGTCTTTGTAACGATATTATCCTTCACGAAGATGATCTCCCCCCTTTATTGACCTTCGCTATCATTGCATGCCTTAACCCGTTCATTCTGTCCGTTTTTCCGTCTGCGAATAATACTGCCAGCTCCGGATTGGGATTTTATCCTATCTTGAATTGCCTGCTTTTTTTCATTTTCCTCAATCAGCAGATGAAGTTTTTCATCCAGCTTTCTTCTATCTTTTCCACTTCGCCGTTCAGGGCCGTTATATGGACCTTTCTTTTTACGACGATCCTTTTTTCTTCTGTTTTTACGAATAACCTTGATATCCATGAAAGACTGGCCATCTCCTGTGAACAGCAAATGATTGTTATGGTATGAAACGACGAATCGGCATACCTTTTCATTAATCTCAAGAAAACATTGTATCCATTATATCAGAAGATGATTATCAAGCCACGTTAAAAATTAAACACACTTCCCACAGAAGCCATGACAAACTCCTTTTTGAAATGCGATTTTATTTCAGATGCCGCATGAGAGCCGGTACAATGACTTGTGCCAATGAGCTTTACTTTGTAATGCTTTAAAATATCTATTGATTTCTGAATATATTGGTCGGAAGCCGTGCCAAGATGTGTGCCACCTATTACTGCATGAAACGTCTTATGGCCTGTTTTGTCGCTTAAATCATTTAATATTTCAACCAGACCGGCATGGGCACACCCCAGAAGGACCACCGGGCCGGAACCGGTTTCAAGAAGAAGGGACAAATCATCATTGAATGGATCAGAATATATGGTATCGCCGTCTTTGTATTTCAAACGGGTGTCCCATGTCTGCCAGTCATCCGGCCTTGCAATATCCGATATTGCACAAATCTCGTCGTCGATTTTTGCAAAAGAATGGATGTATCGAAAGTCTGCCCCTTTTTCCTGATATGATTCTTTACTTAGCGGAAACCCGATAGGGACTTCGATATTGTCTGATTGCGTTTCAATTAATGCAATTTTTTTTTGAAACGCCTCCTCATGCACATATACAGGTAAAGGCTTGTCCCGGTTTTCCAGAACCTTTATTAATCCGCCTGTATGGTCAAAGTGGCCGTGACTGATGATGATGCGATCAATCGCATGAGCCTGCTTACTCATGATGGTCATATTATTGATCAATCCCACACCTTGCCCGGTATCATAAAGTGTTGTCCGTTCCCCTTCTATCAAAAGTGCCTGGCCATGTTCACCTATAAGTCCCCAGGGAAAAGGCACGCCTACTGTATTTTCACATAAGACCGTCACTCTCATTCCAAACCTCCTGATTTTGCTGACCCTTATTCGTTTGATTTCGAAAAGAATTATCCTGAATTTTTTTTGAGGACAATATTGACAGGTTGTGTAAAGGAATTCAACCCATATCCTTCAGAGTTAATCCACGTCGTTCAATCATACATTTTTCTGTTATGTTAGTAATAATTGGTAATTTTGAGTTATTATAAGCAATTTATAATAATATAATTTGCTATATATTGACAATAACGACTTGAAATGAAATACAAATTACTTTTACAAACAACCTTATAGGTTTGAATGGAAGCTGCTGGATGCATCTGCCAGACAATCCAGAGTGAGATTATGCATAAGTACACAAAAATACTATATAAATTTTATTTTATACCTCTTTTTTTTATCAGCCTGGAAACAGTCGCCATCCCCCCGGCCTTTGCCGAAAGAATATTTTTTGCCGGTTACAATGGCGGATTTTATCTGAAATCCGAAGAGGAGGGCGGCATGGAAGTTCGCCTGGGCGGGGCGTTTCAGACAGATTATCGATATTATACGGAAAAACAGAGAGCCGATAACCGCTTTGACATCCGGAGAGGGAGGCTGGTTTTCCGGGGTCGTCTGACCCGGTATTTTCTTTTTGGCATGGAATACGAGTTCCAGGGCAATGAAACCAAAAATCTGGTGGATGCTTATGGTGAAATGACATTTTATCCCATGCATGGTTTGCGTTTTGGCCAGTTCAAAGAACCGTTCAGCCTGGAATGGCAATGCCGGGACAAATCGCTTTATTTTGCCGAGCGATCCATGGGGTATTATCTGACCCCCAAACGGGATATCGGACTTATGCTTCATGGGACTTTTTTTACAGATACATTTAATTATGCCATAGGCCTGTTTAACGGAGACGGGGTTGACGGGTCATCTTCAGGAAGTGTTCACGATTCACCAGAGGTTGCCACCCGAATTGTCTTCAGCCCATTTAAGAACACAACCCGCCGCTGGTTAAATTATTTTCAGATAGGCGGTTCTTTTACTTTCTCCGATATCGATCTGGCAAACGTTGATCTCCAGGTTAGATCCACAGGAATGGCAGGAACAAACAGGAGTCTGTATCTACTTGGCAGTAACACAAAATTCGGTGTGCTGAACGACAGCAGGAGCAGAACCCGATACGCTTTTGAAAGTTTCTGGGGGAATGGTCCATTTGCCCTTAGCGGAGAATATATTCATTTTTCGTATACCGATCTCAAACCGTCCGGTTCATCTTTCAAAAATGCCGATTTCTCTTCATGGTATGTCAGCATGCTTTTTTTTCTTACAGGAGAAGAGGCTGTGCTTTCAAAAAGCGTATTAAATCCGGTCTACCCGAATCGATTTTTCAATCCCTCAGAAAAAACATGGGGAGCTTTCTGTCTGGGCCTGAGGGTTGAGGGCTTCTCCGGTGATCCAGACTGGATAGTGGCGGATGCGTTTACATCGGTTCGGCATGCCAAGGCCATCAGCATGGCGTTAAACTGGATTCTCTACCCTATGCATCGCTTTATACTGGACTATACCCATACGAATTTTTCAGATCTTTTAAGGTCAAGAGTGCTGCCTGATGGCACCGTCAATTATATAAAAAGGGAAAATGTATTTACCGCACGATTCAGTATGGATTTTTAATTTAACAAAAGGAGGAAATAAAGAATGAAAGCAACGTTGAAACGATTCTTGATAGGCTTGGCAGTCCTAATAATGGCACTGCCGGCATATGCCGCCTATCACCATGAAGGGGAACAGGATGCAGACAAATTTCTGGAAATCTATCCAAACAAAAAAAACTCAAAGCTTGATCATTGTGCGCTATGTCACGCAGGCGGCTCATATGAAAAATCTTCCGGTACGGTTACTCTGGGCAGTTGCCAGTGGTGCCACTATTCCTATGGTTATGACGGATCCGGAAATATTGTAGATACGTTGAATGCCTTTGGTAAAGATTATTTTATAAATGGTCGCGATGTAGAGGCAATTACTGCTATTAACAGTGAAGATTCGGATAAGGACGGATATACCAATGCTCAGGAAATCGAAGCTGAGCGCTTTCCCGGCGATGCAGGAGATGATCCGTCTAAAACAGACCCGCCATACAGAATCTACACCAGAGAACAGATTGAAGCCATGGATCAGCATACCCAGTTCATGTTGATGAATACGGCAAGATCCGGTGACTTTTATGCACAATATGAAGGTGTCCCGCTAAAAGATCTGCTCGATTCTTCGGGAATTCTCTCATCGGCCACCGGCATCACTGTATTTGCTCCGGATGGCTGGTCACAGTATCACCCGCTTAATTATGATGCAGATGCAGAGCTATATCATGTTTATGGTGATTATCCGGGCCAGACGTATCAATATCCGCCATCTTCCTATTATTATGTTGAAGAAGCTGAGAGCTGGTGCGATTATTCTTCTGCATACTGCGCAGGCCGAAACCACAACGATCCCATTCCGGTGGAGGAGGGGCTTAAAGCCATACTTGCCGTTAAAGTGGACGGCGTCTGCCTGGAAACAGGCGCACTGACAGATGAAAACAAGCTTGACGGAGACGGCCCTTTCAGAATCGTCGTACCTCAAAAAAACCCCAATGCGCCTGATCAATCCAGCAAATCCAGCGACCAGGATGTCACCTGGCCTTACAATTCGGACTGGGATCATAATGCAGGTGCCTGTACCCGGTCTGTAACTATCATCAGGGTGGAACCCCTTCCTGAAGGAACCACGGATCTGGATGTTTATGAAGATGGCTGGAACTATGTGGATCAGGGAAAAATCATTATATATGGCGCCATAAACGGCACGGACTCCAATGGGAACGGCATTCTTGATACAGAAGAATGTGTGGATAAAACCAGCGATTTTGACAATGATGGCATTCCGGACTACAGGGATGTCGATACCGCCGGGTTCACACCGGTCACAGGCGGCGCCAATCTTCTTCTATGTTCATCGGCGGGCCAACTCACTGGCATAAAATCTATAAATGACACAGACGCCTCTCTGCCTCAGACCAGCAAACCGGATATGACATTCCCCTATGGCGTCACCCAGTTTCAGATCACAGGGCTTTCATCAGGAGAAACCACCACCATTTCTATCATCTTTCCCGATAATGTTCCCACAACGGCCAAATATTATAAAATCGACAGTGCCGGATGGCGTGAAATTTCCTTTGGCAGTAATGACGGCGATAATATCATCACGCTGACACTTACGGATGGAGATTCCATTACCGACTCGGATGGTATTGCAAATGGCAGTATACTTGATCCTGGTGTATTGGCAGTGTCCTCATCCAAGTCCTCCTCAAAGGATGATGATGACAAGATATGCTTTGTATCTGTTTGTAAAGCCAACCGGGGATTTTTTATGATTTCTTTCATAGGCATAATGGGTATACTTATTGCTCTTTCTGCTATTCGTACAACAAAAGAACAGTAAAAGCTGAACTCACATGATGCGCCAAAGCACAACAACAATAACTCTGGCGCATCATTTTTTCATATGCCTCCTTTTCTTTCATGCATGATCACAATGTTGAATATCCTACTCCCTTTCCTTTATCCTGACTGCTATTGATTGACATACGACCAATTTGATATTATCTTCAGCAACAGTTCTGCAAGACGTCAACTGAATAAGGATATAGGGCAAATATATAGCGGCATATAGTATTGTGACCTCTCTATTATTATAAGGAAAAAGACATGCACGATTCATCAGATCCTTCGAAAACCTACCTGGTCCATAAAACATTCTTCAACAGTCATGGAACAAAATGTGGCGCCCATCTCTACCTGCCAAGAGAAATTCAAATACCTCCCGTCGTTATCATGGCTCACGGTTTTGGTGCTCAGATGAACTTTGGTCTTCTTCCATTTGCCGAACGGTTTTTAAAATACGGAATGGCTGTTTTTATGTTTGATTACAGACATTTTGGGGAAAGTGAAGGGCTACCCCGAAACCTTGTCAATCCATTTATGCACATCGAAGACTGGAAATCAGCTGTGGCATATGTCCGGACTCTGAAAGAAGTTAATACAGAGAAAATTGGACTTTGGGGCACATCCTTCAGCGGTGGCCATGTCATTGTTGTGGCGGCAGCTGATCCTGACATCTCCGCCATCGTCTCACAGGTCCCTTTTACGGACGGCATATCGACGATTATAAACACACGGCTTCGCAACATTAAAGATGGATTGATTGCAGGGGTAAGAGACCTGATCCGAAAAATATCATTTAGGGACCCTTTCTTTGTTCCTATTCTTTCCGGACCTGATACATTTGCTGTATTAAACACTCCAGATGCACCTGAAGCTCTGGAAATTCTTATACCCAAAGGTATAGAATACGAAAATAAATGTCCGGCCAGGATAACATTGATGCTTGGATTTTACAGGCCGGTTCACTATGCTTCAAAGGTCAAATGTCCGGCATTGGTCATAAAAGGAGAACATGATGCCCTGTTTGCAAAAAATGCGGCTGACAAGGCCGCCCACAAAATGCCGAAAGGTGAACTCGTCACTTTGCCATGTGGTCATTTTTCGCCCTATGCAGGAGAATTTTTTGAAAAAATCGTAACGCTGGAGACCGATTTTCTGGTCAAACACCTTTTCGGCTAAACATCATCTAAAAATACCATCTTTTCTATGCTGTTTTCATGCATCTGATCTTGGCAAGTTCCTCAGCATAACCATAAAGGTGAAGTCCCTTGCTTTCAACAATCATTTCCCCATCCTTTACACCAATTTCAGAGGCCATATATTCTTTCAGGTGCTGAATACCGGCAAGGTTGGCTGGAAGTCCTCCCCAGAGGTCCCATGACCGGAAATAAACAAAGAAATGAAGCGTGCCATCCTGAATTCGGGTGTCAATGGATCTGAGACACGGCGGGTCTATGAGGGTCATGTCTGTTGGGTGAGCGATCTGAAGGACCATTTGGTTATTTCTGCCACCATGTTTCTTATAGGTATCTATAATCCATTCTATCTGGTTGATGTAGAGCTGGCCATCGTCCTCATATACAATTTTATTGTCAATGTCCCGCTTATCAATAATATCCGTTTTTCCTTCAACCCACCAGGACATTTTGTCTCCTATAACAGGCGCCCGCACCAGTCGTTCGCCATATGTGTATGACTCGCCAGGTTCTTTCCGGCCGCTCATGATATATTCGATGTACGACCGGTCGTATCCCTCTCCTCCATAAATATATGCTTCTTCAACAGGATTCGGGATGTTCAGCGCTGGAGGGATATCCGGCAGAAGGGGTTTTGTGCCAGGATATTTCACATGACCGATAAAGTAATCGTATTCAAGGCGCGTTTGTCCCTCAAATGAGCCTCTGTCGATTGTAAAACTTCTGCCGATATCAAGGATATCATGTACAGCCTGGAACCATAAATCCGGAAGATCTCTTGCTTCAATTTTGTGAATTATCATTTTATTTCCTTACGTGTCTGATACCTGTTTTTTCATCTATGGGATTTATGAGAAACAGCATGAAGATTATCAGCATACCCACCTTTAACAATACAAGCAAACCATCGAAAAAGCACGAACCTGTTCCGGTTCAAATTTGCCGGATTCAATTCACTTTAACTGTTTCAGGAAAAAAATCAAGATTCGGCGGAAAAAATTTTCTGGCAGAATAGGGGAAAATCCGTTACCTCCGAGCAGATATGGTCACTTTTTGCGGTTTTTTCATTCGCTGACACAAAAGAATATTCGTCAAGCTTCGAAGGAGGACCGGAAAGCATGCTTTTTTTAAGGAAGCACTCATTTATAACCTTCAATAAAAAAATTTCTATTCAAGAAGTAAGGCTGATCATTTTGAACCTCTATCTTAAATTATATCCTTCCATAAAACCTTTATCAATTCTATGTTTATAGCGATATTCTATCTTATAATATACCCTTGAAATCCGTTTCAAACCATGCGGAATTGATATGGCAAGTTTGAAATTTTGTATGATAGAATCATAAAAAATGATAAATATTTAAAAAATTTGAACATTTTACTTGACAGAAGAGATACTTATCAGTAGAAAGTAGAGAAGTATTATCGTGAATCCTATTTTATTCTGCAGGAATAAAGGAGAGAGTGCTTAAAAAACCGAAGTGATTTTTCAGATACTGCACAAAATAATAACTGCAGTTGCAAATGGAGAAAAAAATTCAACGCATTCGGTTTCAACAGTTTCGGATACCTTATTGGCGTAATAAAGACAAAACGGATTAATATGAAGAAATCGGATTGTCATCGCCGTTTGTCGTCAAAAAACAAAACCATGAATTATTTAAATTAAAAAGGAGATCTTTATGAAAACTGCCAAAAAAGACCTGCAGGCTGCCAAAAAACAACTGAAAGCGCTTTCTGCCAAAATTGAAAAAATTGAAAAAGCAATGGGCAAAGCGCCTGCAAAAAAAGCAGCTGCAAAAAAAACAGCCAAGAAAAAAACAGCTAAAAAAGTTGTTGCCAAAGCCGCCAAACCCAAAAAAGCTGTAAAAAAGGCTCAAAGTGATGTCACTGCCATTGATACGGTTGTAAGCCTTATCAAAAAAAGCAAAAACGGAATTGATATTGCTTCAATAAAAAAGAAAACCGCTTTTTCAGACAAACAGATATCAAATCTTCTCTATAAAGCAAAAAAGAAGGGTGTCGTCAAAAGCCTTGGCAAAGGTGTTTACGGAAAAGCATAAATCAACCCCCATACATCGATAAATATTTATAATACAAAAGGCTGAATCCTCAACTATGTGGGGATACCAGCCTTTTGTATTTTTTATTCCCTTTTCATTGGCTGTTCTTATTCATCTGCCTTTTTATCATCTGAAAAAATAGGCTTTATGATGGTAAACGGAAGCTTCAGAGTTCTCTCCATGATCCCGACCAACTCGGATTCCACGGCTGAAGGCTCCAGAAATACTGTTTTGGGTGAAGAATAGCTGCCAGTAACCTTCACAGGAATTGAAACAAGAGTGCCATCTAGAATTTCATTCACAATTGGAATATGCCGGATGACCAAATCAACTGTCTTAAGTGGGGCGACCAGTATTGTCAGATTCAACGTCATATCCTTCAGGGCAATCTCTCCTTTAGCTGTAATTCCCATAGAAGAATTGTCAATAACGGCCTCTTCGAGTATAAATTTTCCTGACTCAAAATACCCTTTTATTTTTATCGATCTATAAGGGAAACCCTCGTTTCTGAGATCCGGGAAATCACCTCGTAACATATCCGCAACGTTTAAAATGGACAATGTTTTAGCAAGTATAACAAAATTATAAATTCGCCCATTCACTGATTTAAATTCCAACCTGCCATGGGTGATGTCCGGCCCTTCCTTTCCCCCACCCATGCCCTCGATCTCACCATTAAGATTAAACTCCCCGTCAAGCTGAACTTTTTTTTCAGATAAACAATTCAACGTTTTATTTAAATTTCCATCTGATACATAAGGGATAATATTGAAAGAAACCCGTTCGGGAAATGCCTCAATGGTTCCTTTGACGGCAATTCCGCATAACTCGGCATCTATTATGGAAGCCGTTATTTCGTCCTTTTTGAATAAAACGAGGGAATGGAGATCCGTAAACGTCCTGTTTCCATAAACAACTTCTTCGCCTTTAATATCAATCCTGCCTGAAACAGGCCATGAAGGATTTTCTTTTTCGTTTCTGTCCGGGTTTTTACTCTCGGTATTGAATAATTCAGTTATTTTTTTCAAATCAAGAAATCCGGACGCCAGATTAAAATCGGCAATAAACCCCTCTTCTGAAAAATTCAATGTCCCTTGTACCATGGCCTGACTTTCCTGATAATTTACATCAACATTCTCCAGGCATATTCCATTCTCTTCTGCTGCAATTGAAAACTGATTAAGTGTCACGCTGCTAAAACCCGGTAATGGAATTTTTAATCGAGAGCCCTTCACATTTCCTCTGGTATAAGATTTTTGAGCCATATCGCCGTAAAAATCACCATAAAAATCACCATATATATCTCCGTCAAGAAACGGGTTGTTTTCAAGAACCGTGTCGAGTGTTCCCCCTGTAAGTTTGCCCGAGAAGGATACCCCCACTTCATCGTCGCAGCTGTCATAAGAAAAAATGGCATCAGATTCCATGTCTTTCACAGAAAGCGTTTTTATCGAAAGTGCATTTTTTTTGGCCATGAGATCAATCTTCACATTTGTCCCTGCCTGGATATCAACATCTGCAAATAGTGAAAATGGCCCATGCCTCTGCCAGACCATCCTCCCTTTTAAAATATCAAAAGGTCCTTTTGGTCTGAGTATTTCCGGAATGTTTGAAATGCCTGCAAGCCATAAAAAATTATCTTCCCCCAAGTGCCCGGTAAAATCTGTTGAGAAACTTTCCACACCTTTTAGATAATCATAAACCGAACCGTTGGCGTTAACTTTTGACTCAAGGGAATTTAGCATCACATCCTCAAAAATAATATCGTATTGATCCACTTCAACCATTCCCTGTGATACCATTACAGGTCCCCCCAGGAAGTCTGCGTCTGTCGAAAGATGCAGCGGAGTCCCTGAAATGTCGAACTCCCATTGTTGGGGTTTAAAAATCGGGCCATTCATCTCTAAAGCCTGGAAACAAAAATTCCCCTTAAGGTATTTTAAACGATGACAGACATTGTAAATCGGATGGAATGAAACAAGCCAGGGATACAATTCTTCCATATTCACATCCGCAGACTTGGAAATCACATGAAGTAATTTTTCATCCTCCCAATCTACACTGAAAGAGAGATCTGAAAAAAACGAGTTGCCTACACGGCCCTGGATGCCCAAAACATTAATATGTGTGCCATCATAGAAGACCCGGCCATGAGAAACATGCATGGGGAACGGCACCCGGTTATAAAATGCTTCCATTACATACAAACTGGTAACGTTTATCGTTGGCATGATGCTATGTAAATATTCTCCCAGGATGAGCCTTCCTGTTGCCTTCCCCTGAAGCATACTGATATTTTCTATTTCACGCTTTAATTTTCCATACTTTACCAGTCGCCGCAAAACAGGGGAAAGTTCTGAAAGATCCGCTGTTATGCCGACATCAAGATGAAATGGAATGTTTTCTCCCTTGAAAAGACCTAATTTTAAACTGCCATCACACCCCTTGGAATTATCCAACCACCCTTCAAGATTCTTTCCATATAAAATGCCTTCTGAAATGAATACTTCACCACTCACTTTTGAAAGGTCAAGATCAACTTTCGGGACATGGATGTCCCCATCTGATAATATGCCCTTTATTTTTAAATTGGAAAGCCTGCCAAGCGTTTTTAATGATTTGGCAGATGAACTTACGGTGATTTCAGGCACAGCACCATTTTGAAGAATTTCAAAAATAAGCTGAGCAATTCTGTTTTGGCCAAATAATAAAAGCGCTGTATGCCGTGTAGAAGCCACATCAACATTTTTGCCTTTTATTTCAAATGATATTTCAGGAGAAAAGGGATCGATAAACAATTTACCCGAAAGAGACAGTTTTGGATAATCAAGCTCCAATGAATTCAGGACCACTTTGATTGTTCCATTATCAATTTTCAGGTAACCGTCAAGATATTTACTGTTGATCTCTATTTTCCTATTATCCTGTTTAAGAATAATACTTGGAAGTGAACTTTTTATGGTCGCATATAGGTCTGTCAAATTTCTAATAATGAAATCGATATTGAGATTGATTCGGGTATCATCTGTCTGAACGTTTTCTATATGGAGAAAATCAACTAAAATCTTTTGGGGCTCAAGATCAAAAAAATCAACTTTACCACTGCCATTCATGGTAATTAAGTTAAACACACTCCTGAATTCAATTTTATTCCAGATATTGGAACTGCAGCTGGCATCAATGTCAAACCGGTCAGAAGATAAACGGGTTTTTGCGTTAATATGATTAAACTTAAAAAAAACATTGGATTCAGCAGGGAGACTTAAGAAACCCTTTTCCACGATCACCTCCAGATCAAGATGATATGATGCCATCAGGTCTCTTAGCATTTCAAATTTTGGTCTGAGATCGGGATACCCATAAGCCACTTCTTTCTCATCTCTATTTCCATCCTTTTCCAAGGATATAACGACATGCAAATCCGGTTTAATCAGGCTCACCCGGTATGGGCGGATATTTCCTTTCAAAACAGGCAAAATTTCCGGATAGATTTTGATTGAATCCACTTCAAGACGGATATAACCGGGAATGGAAACACCAACTTCAGAGAATATAATATGGGGAATTGGGAAAATAGCCAGACGGGCATCCTGATAGGTCACTTCTCCTCCTATCATTTCTGATATCCTTTTCTCAATCTTTTCTCTTATGCTTTCAAAACCGATAATTCCTGAAATGATATTGACAGACAATATGACGAATAAAATCAGAAGACCCGTAATGAGTGATATTTTTCTGTTTATTCGCAACATATCTGTTTTCCTGCTGTTATCAGATAAAAAATCAATAAAAACATCCTTATGTTGAAATATGTGACCACATCAGAATATATATTGAAACCCAATTTAATAAATGATAATGTGCGTAATTGTAATGATTTTTCAAACCACTGTTTGATTTTCATGTTAAAGCCTTTTTTTATATTTTTTCTTCTCACATTACAAGCCTGCGTTTTATACTGTATTTTAATAACGATATTTATTTGGAGGTCAACACCATGGCACCAACCGAAACAAACTCTTTTACTTCATTTGGCACAACGCATTATTTAAATGCCTGCACATATCTCCTGGATAGCTTCCAGAAATCCATTTTGTTCGCAGACGCTCTCAGAAAACGGGGCAACACCTATCTAAAACACATTGAAAATGGCCAGCCACCTGCCTTGATTTACAACTATAAGGTTATTCTCGATGGGAAAAAACTGGAAAGACCGGTCAACTATTCATTAGCAAAAATTCAGGATCGAAGGAGAAGCGCCCCCCCCAAAGAAAACGTTCCGGTTGAAAGGAGGGATTCCCAGCCCCTTAAGGAAACGATCCCCGACCTGAATTTAAGACCCATTATTATTGTTGATCCCAGAGCCGGTCATGGCCCTGGAATCGGTGGTTCAAAAGAAGACTCCGAAATCGGCATGGCAATGAATCAGGGGCATACGGTCTACTTTCTTATTTTCAGCACAGAACCGGAACCGGGCCAGACCTTGGGTGATGTGAAAAATGCAATGACCCGCTTTTTCGAGGAAGTCCAAAAAAGGCACCCCAAGGCACCCCGACCTGCTGTCATAGGAAATTGCCAGGGAGGGTGGGCATCTGCCATCGTCGGTGCGGACAGGCCGGATCTGGTCGGCCCCTTGCTGCTTAATGGGTCTCCCATGTCATACTGGTCTGGTGTCGAAGGCCAGGATCCGCTGCGTTACAAAGGGGGACTTTTAGGTGGTGTATGGATGAATTCCTTTTTAAGCGATCTTAATAATGGCTATTTTGACGGCGCCAATCTCGTACTCAACTTTGAATTACTCAACCCGGCAAACTCCTATTGGAACAAATTGCACAATCTCTATGACAAAATAGATACTGAAGAACAACGATTCTTAAACTTCGAGAAATGGTGGGGCGGCTTTTTTATCCTGACCAAAAGCGAAATCCACCAGATTGTCAATGATCTTTTTGTGGGGAACAAGCTGGTTCAGGGGAAACTGGAATTTGAAGAGGGAAACCCCATCGATCTGAAAAAATTCAATGATCCTGTTGTTGTCTTTGCCTCAAAAGGGGACAACATCACGCCTCCCCAGCAAGCCTTGAACTGGATTCCCATTGTCTATAAATCCGTTGATGAAATCAAAAGGCATCAACAGGTTATTGTGTATATCGTGCACCCGGAAATCGGCCATCTTGGTATTTTTGTGTCTTCATCAATTGCCAAAAAAGAGCAACGGGAAATTATAGGCAGTGTGGAAATGATCGATTATCTGGCCCCTGGACTTTATGAAATGGTTATTCAAAAAGGCCCAAGCAAAGAATGGATGAATGATTATACCGTAAGTTTTGAAGAAAGAACCATGAAGGATATTAATGACCTTGATGACAGTCAAAATGACGAAAAACCGTTTAAAATCGTAGCCATGGTTTCAGAAAAAAATGACAAACTATATCAGACTTATGTCGGACAATGGATTAAACTGCTTTCAAATGAATGGACAGCAGCGTTTCTGAAACAACTCCATCCCTTGCGCCTGGAACGATACATGATATCAGACCTGAACCCGCTTTTAATCCCTGTAAAACTCATTTCTCCACAGATTCGTGAAAATCGTATCAAGACGGATGAAGACAATCCGTTTGTCAAAATGGAAAAAAATTTCTCTCAAATGATGACCAATGCCTGGAACTACTACAGAGATGTGAGAGACCATGCCCAGGAAACTGTTTTTCAGAATTTATATGATAATTCCCTGTCAGAACAATTTTTCAGATTTTTCAGTGAGACATTGCCTGTGTCAGATACACCGGAAACCATCAAGCAGAAGAAGGCGGAAAACAAAGCTGACAAACAATTCTGGCTGGATGCCATTGAAAAGGGGGGATACTCAGAGGGCGTCATTCGCATTATCGTTGCCACGATGACTTCAGATAAAATTATTGAAGAGGCGGAAATGCTTCGGGCAGAAAAAATCGTCCTGTCCAATAAACGTCTTTATCATATCAAGCGGGCTGATCTGAAAGTCATGGTCAAAGAACAGGCCCGTATTCTCCAGACCAATCAGGAAAAAGCGCTGGAAGCCCTTCCCCTGCTTCTTACAAAAAAGTCGGACAGAAAGAAGGCTATAGAAATTGCAAAAGAAATGGTCGGGACAGAGGAAAAAATAACCGCCAAAGAACAAGCCTTAATTACAAAAATTGAAACGATTCTTTCCTGAAAAATAGAAACGCCGGCAGGAAGTTCATATCCCTGCTGGCGTTTTGTTATTGATGGCCATACCCGGCCTGTAATTCAAAGCGTATCAATACCATTTTACTTTAAAGAAGCTGATTCCTTTTCAGCATCCTTATCTTTTTTCCCGGTATCGTTGTCTTTTTTTGGCTCAATATTCAATAGCTCAATTTCAAAAATCAATGCGGAGTTCGGAGGGATATTTCTGTTTCCTCTAGGGCCATAGGCAAGGTCTGAAGGAATATACAACTCCCACTTATCGCCTTCTTTCATAAGCTGTAACGCTTCTGTCCATCCTTTGACGACACGGTTCACTTTAAACGTGGCCGGTTTGTTTCGCGCATAGGAGCTGTCGAACTCTTTGCCATCAACGGTCATGCCTCTGTAATTTACTTTCACCGTATCCTGGCCCCCTGGTGTGTTACCACTGCCTTGCTGAATCACCTTATAGAGAAGGCCGCTCTCCAGAGCGATCACACCCTCTTCATTTTTCTTTCCAGCGAGGAATTCATCTCCGATTTTTTTATTTTCGTTGGCTTCTACTCTTTTTTCATCAACCTTTTTCTTCTGAAATGCAAGGATGACATCCTTGACTTCCTCGTCCGTCATCAACACATTCTGCTCGCTTATACCATCGGCCACACCTTTGCTGAAAACATCAGCATCGATATTCATACTATCTGTTTTAAGCCTTTTACCAATATTTAATCCAATGGCATAACTGAGTTTATCGATTTCAGTTTGTAAAGAATCCTTTGTTATCGTATTTTTTTTAACTTCAGACGTCTGACTGCAAGAAACACAAACAAAACTGATTGTGATTAACGCCAGAAAAATTTTTTTCATAACCAACTCCTGCGTTTAGAGAGAACAAAATATTCATCTCATGGATTAATGATGGGCTTTTTCCTGCACGGCATTATGCGTACCAGCATCTTCTGAAGGTGCATGCCCCTCTTTCACATCTTCCGCTTTTTCGGCTTTGCTCCCCATGACCCATTTGCCATCCTGTTGAACCATTGAAAGCACTTCCTCATATTTGATTTTTCCTTTAATCCTGACTTTAACAGCACCGTCTTCTTCTTCAACCAATTTGTAATCAAGGTCATCCAGGTCAGATGCGACATCTTTGAACTTTGCGTCTATATACGTTTTAGCCACATCTTCAGGTGACATCGCCTTTTCGCCACAACCAACCACTGCGAGAATAATCACAAACCCAATGATACCTGCAATTACTGAAACTTTTTTCATGTCTGTCTCCTTTAAATTAATGATTAGTTTAAAATATTTGCCAGTTCATACCATTCCATTAGCGATAAAGATGGCCTTCGATCTTCATGGCTAATTAAGGATTTTCAATACGACAGGAACTCTTTTCGGTTTTCTTTGAAAAACCGCTATACACTTAGCCCTAAATTTTTTTATTGTCAAACATGAATCTTTCTCTTTTAGCAGGAACCGCCTGTAATCAAAATCAGGTTTTGGGCACCAGTCGCGTAGTCCCGTTAATCATATTTTTTAAAAAACCCCATCATATCAGAATATTAAAATTTCATCCTAATTTTTTTACAGTTGTAAGAAAATTTGTTGAAAAATTAAAAGTTTTAAGTTAGATTAACCTTTTTTTTAATATCATTGCTTTTTTAAGCTATCCCAATTGGGTGAACACAGGTTTGAAAAAAGAATAATTTTTACTGAGAATTCAAATAGATTTGGATTCCTAAATTACATCATGCATGGCGAGTTTCAGGCCATATGATGAACATTTTGATTTTGGAGGATTTATGAAACTTGAAGATGTCAAAAAAATAGCGATTATCGGATCAGGTGCAATGGGGCATGGAATCGCTCAGGTATGTGCTGTTGCAGGAATCAATGTTGTCATCAAGGATATCAAGCAGGAATTTCTCGATAATGCAGTATCCAAGGTAAAAGAGAGCCTGACTTTTCTTGTGGGCAAGGGGAAAATTCCCCAGAAGACGCTGGACAATGTCATGAACAACCTGCTCACAACAACTCTTGACACCAAAACAGCTGTGGCTGATGCACAGATCGTTATCGAGGCTGTTCCTGAAATTCTTGACCTGAAAAAATCCGTTTTCAAAGAAATTTCAGGACTTGCAGCCAAAGATACCATACTTGCAACAAACACCTCCACCATGAGCATTTCTGAAATAGGTGCTGTGGTAGATCGTCCCGAACGTTTCGTGGGCATGCATTTTTTCAACCCTGTAAACCGGATGAAACTTGTTGAAGTGATATATGGAAACAAGACAACCGATGAAACAGCGGACCTTCTCGTTGCCGTCACTGAAAAAATCAATAAAAAACCGATCAAAGTGTTAAAAGATTCCCCGGGTTTCATTGTAAACCGGATCAATGCCCCCAACCAGGCGCTTTTCAGCGCCATTCTGGACGAAGGCAAAGAAAAACCCTGTGAAATCGACGCCGGCATGAAAGAAACCGGCATGCCAATGGGGCCATTTGAACTGGCAGACTATGTGGGTCTGGATGTGTTCTGTCACACACTTTCCTACTATTCAAAAACCCTTTCCAAAGACTATACACCTGGAAAATTGCTTTCAGAAAAGCTGAAAAACAACGAACTGGGCATGAAGACCGGTAAGGGTATTTATGACTGGTCAGCTGGCAAAGCCGTTATCGACCTTTCCAAAAAAAGCACGACCATCACCCCAATGGAACTTCTTGCCGTTCAGTTGAACGAAGCGGTCAAGGTATATAAAGAAGAAGTCTCAACATCAACAAACGATATTGACAATTCACTCGTATTTGGCATGAATGCATTTATGGGGCCATTTGGCTTGTGTGCCGGTCAGGATCCGAAAATTCTTACGGACACACTGAACAAATTGAGTGAAAGATTCAATCTGGAAATTTTCAAACCAGAACCTGAAATTATTGACGGGTCTTATAAAAATTTCAATAAATAGCCGATTATTGATATTTTGTTTGAAATTAATACTAAATATAATCTCCTGATTTTAATCAGGAGATACTTATTTTTCAGGAGATTCCAATATGGGTTATGAAAATGTAGAACTTGAAATAAAAGATCATGTTGCCGTTCTCGCCATTAATCATCCTCCGGCCAATGCTGTTAACCTGGCAACGCTGAACGATTTCAACAGCGCACTGGATGAAATTGAAAAAAATACCAACGTACGCGTCCTTGTGGTAACCGGAAAAGGAGAAAAGGGCTTTTGCGCGGGATTCGATGTGAGTGACGCGGCAAACGGAGAAAAATGCGGTGTTCTGGGCCAGGAAACATGGACAAGGGTATCCCGGCTGTCCATCCCTGTTATTGCAGCATTAAACGGATTTGCACTTGGCGGCGGATGCGAGCTTGCGCTGGCATGCCATTTCAGGGTCATGGTGGATACCCCCAAGGCAAAAATTGGTCTTACCGAACTTAACCTGGGTATCATACCCGGTTGGGGCGGTACCCAGCGAATGATGCAGGTGCTGGGAAAAAAGAAAGCCATGGAAATGATCCTTTTCAGCAAAAAACTCTCCGCATCAGAGGCTTTTGAAGCAGGCCTTGTGGATAAACTCTCAACACCTGAAACACTGATGAATGACGTCATGGAGATGGCCAACTTCCTTTCAGGACGTCCCCCGTTAGCAGTCAAATGCGTATTAAGGGCCATGCTTGCCGGTAATGAAAAAGGAATTGATGAAGGGCTGAAAGTAGAACTTGAAGGTACAAAAATGGTAATGAATTCAGCAGATGCCGTTGAAGGATTTACAGCATTTTTCGAAAAAAGAACACCTGTGTTCAAAGGGGAATAAGGTCATAGCGCTTATTGGGGCGTTTTAAAAAACATGATAGGTCCTGTTGTCAATCTTTCAGGTGAATATCATTATTAATATCCGGCTTAATTGAAAAATAAAGGAGAACCAACAATGCAGATGAAAGAGTGTGTATTTATTGATGGCGTAAGAACAGCGAACGCAAGAGCCCATGCAGAAAAAGGCTGGTTTAAAAATGTTAAACCTGACCAGACACTGGGTGCTGTGTTAAAAGCGCTTTTTGAAAGAAATCCAAAAGTCAAACCGGAAGATATCGGTGCGTTTTTCGTAGGCACGGCCAATGCATCCGGCTATCAGAATGATATTGCCCGCCTGACCTGGCTTTCTCATGGCTTTCCAGAAAGAGTGCCGACTCAAACAGTTCAGAATCAATGCCCTTCCGGCATGGCCGCAACCATTGATGCCGCCCGGGCTATTTTATCCGGTGAAGAAGACATCATGATCGCTGCAGGTGCTGAAGATATGGAAAAAGTACCTATGGGCGCAAACATGGCCTTCCCTGATAATTTCTTTAACCGATATAACATGCTGGAAATTCCCATGGGAAATACAGCTGAAAAAGTAGCCAAGATTTATGATATTTCCAGGAAAGACATGGAAAACATGGCCATGTATTCCCATAAAAAAGCTCATGCCGCAACAGTAGAAGGCAAGTTCAAAAATGAAATCGTTCCGATCATGGGACATAAGGAAGACGGCTCGGAATTCCTCGTAGACAAAGATCAATGGGTCAGAGATACACTTGATCCGGAAAAAATGGCTACCATGAAAACCCCTTTCCAGGCCGATGGAAGAGTGACCGCAGCCACGTCGTCCCCACTTACCGCAGGAGCTGCAGCTCTTCTCATGATGAGCCGTGAAAAAGCAGACGCACTTGGATTATCTTACACATATAAATACAAACTGGGCGTTCAGGAAGGAAATGATCCGACCATCATGGGTATGGGGCCGGAACTTGCCATTAAAAAAATCTTTAAAAAGACAGGCCTGACGCCTAAGGATATTGGCGCATATGAGATCAATGAGGCTTTTGCCGCCCAGTCCATTGCCTGCATCAGAGAAACCGGCATTGACAAAGACAATGCACCATTTGACAAAGTAAACGTTTGGGGTGGTGCGCTTGCTCTTGGTCATCCTTTGGGAGAATCCGGTGCAAGAATTATCGTCACCCTTCTCAATGTCATGAAAACAGAATTTCCAAAAGAAAAATACGGTATCGCAACACTCTGCGGTGGATTTGGAAATGGCGCTGGCGTTTTGATTGAAAAAGTATGATGTTATAATAATCAAGCAATAAACAAATAATGGCCGCTTGGTCAAGCGGTCATTATTTGTTTGAGCGAAAGGTAAGGTTTATGCATAAAGGGAAAAAAATATTGAAATATTTAAGAGTGTATATCATTTTATTTTTATGCATCAGCCTTAACGGCATTGGATTTTTAATTGGCGGATGGCTTTATTATAGGGAAGCATTGCTGACTCATAAAAACAAACCTGCGTATCCGTTTAACAAGGTTAATCATCTGTCAGGAGATATAGCCGTTTATTCAGATTGATTGGAATCATGATTTTCAATGCAGTGGAATTCCATAATATAGAAAAAATATACCATCACAAGGGTATAGAAGGCGGGCTTCTTCAACGTATTCCGGAAGAGGTGGGAAACAGTCTGAGCCAGGCTGCGCAGATGATGATGATCTGCCCTTCGGGTGTTGAAATACGTTTTGTCAGTGAAACATATCCGGTTAAAATGACGCTGTCTGTAGACAAAATCATAGACCGGATGGTTGATGACCATACAGAAGTTTACATATTCTTTGGCACCGTTCAATCACGTCAGCGATTTACCATTACGCGGCAAAAAACAACCATTGAAATTACAATGCCTTATGGATTTATGGATATGGCAAAAAAAGTATCCCCAGACGCATCCTTTTCTCCCCATGTATGCAGAATCAGATTATGGGGAACAACCATGGGAGCGCCCATCAGATTTCACAGCATTGAAACAGAAGGAAATATCAGACCACCCAAACCGGAAGAACTGCCAAAACTCAGATATATGGCCTATGGGTCTTCTATAACGCAAGGCGCGTTTGCCTCAGGTCCTCACTTAAGCTATGCAAGTCAGGTTGGATATCGATTGGGAGCAGATGTTATTAATCTTGGAACGAGCTGTTCGGCATATTGCGAGCCTGAACTGGCCGATTATATTGCCAGCCGGGATGACTGGGACTTTGCCACACTGGCGCTTTCCGTCAACATGGTCGAATTGTTTTCTCCGGAAGAATTTTCAGATCGAATCGCATATATGATAAACAGAATCGCACAAAGTGATGCAAAACGACCGGTCGTCTGCATCACGATTAAACCCTATTATGGGGATTATCTGGAAAGCAAAAGCCCCAATTTATATCGAAATCTCCTCCGGGAAGCGGTGGCGTCATCTCCCCATGACAATGTTTACCTAATAGAAGGGCCAGAGCTGATGCCAGATGCAGCCGGAGGTCTTTGCCCTGATTTTATTCATCTGGGCGACAATGGAATGATCCAGATCGGAGAAAACCTCTCTAAAAAGCTCATTCCTATTTTAAGGGCGCATGACCTTTTTATCTTGAATGGATGCAAAAATAAAAACGGATGAAACCAATTGATGCAAAACCATTGAAGATATGTTTGCTAAGCTACAGAAGCAATCCTCACTGTGGTGGACAAGGGGTTTATATAAAAAATCTGAGCCATGCGTTAAAACAGCTTGGCCATGAGGTAGATGTGGTGGCAGGGCCACCCGCACCTGAACTGGATGCAAATATCCCACTGTTCATGTTAAAAGGACTTGACCTTTATAATCCTTCCAATATGTACCAGATGCCGCCATTTAAAAAACTCTGGGATCCGGTGAACCTGATGGAATGGCTCAGCACATCCTCAATGGGTTATCCTGAACCGTTTATTTTTGGTATCCGGGCTTACAGGTACCTGAAAAACAAATTTCACCATTACGATATCATTCATGACAATCAGAGCCTGTCCTATGGGCTTCTGAATATGAACAAACATCTTCCGACAATTGTAACCATCCATCATCCCATAACAAAAGACCGGGAAATCGCCGTTAACAGCGTGACAGCAACCTGGAAAAAAATGCAGTATATGAGATGGTATTCTTTTCTCCATATGCAGAAACGCGTGGCACGAAGACTTAAAACAATCATTACCGTATCCGAATGTTCCCGGAAAGATATCGCAAAGGATTTTTCGATTCCTGAAGATCGTATTCGGGTTGTTCCCAACGGGATAGATACGACCCTTTTCCGCCCGATGCCGGATATCAAAAGAGAAAAGAATCATCTGATTGTCACAAATAGTGCAGACAGCGCACTTAAGGGGCTCTATTACCTGCTTCATGCCATACATGATCTTTCCTTGAAAAGGGACATCCGGTTAACGGTGATTGGTACGCCTAAAAAAAATGGTGGTGTTGAAAAGCTGATTCAAAACCTCAACATCCAAAACTTAATAACCTTTACAGGAAGAATCTCAAATGATGCATTCATTCAACACTATGCCAAATCATCCATTGCGGTTGTTCCTTCCCTATATGAAGGTTTTGGGCTTCCAGTCGGAGAGGCCATGGCATGCAAAGTGCCTGTTATCTGCACGACTGGCGGCGCACTTCCGGAAGTAGCGGGGAACGCAGCCGTTCTGGTACCACCAGCTGATTCCGGTGCACTGTCAAAAGCCATTTCCTACCTGCTTGATAATCCTGAACAAGCTGAAAAAATTGGGGCAGCAGGATATAAAAGAGTACATCACCTGTTTTCATGGGACATGGCAGCCCAAAAAACAGCGGATATATACAGAGAGGTCATTCGTGGTAACCGTCGATTTTAAAAAACTGGGCATAAAACCGGGTTATAAGATTCTTGATATCGGCTGTGGCCAGGGGCGGCACACGGCATCTGCCTTCCGGTATAAGCGTGCATTTGTCATGGGGGCTGATCTGAACTTTTCTGATCTGTGTAAAGCCAGAGACAGGCTCATGTTTCATAAATACGCCGGTGAATATGATGAGGGCCAATGGGGATTATCTGTCTCTGACATCACCCATTTACCATTTAAGGATCATTTTTTTGATATTGTCATATGCTCCGAGGTTTTAGAACATATCCCGGACGATAAAAAAGCAGCCTCCGAACTGGTCCGGGTATTAAAAAAAGGCGGGAAGCTTGTGGTAAGCGTTCCCCGATATCTGCCTGAAAAAATATGCTGGTCACTCTCAGATGATTATTTTCTGGTTAATCAGGGACACATAAGGATTTACAAGAAAAAAGCAATGCAGGCGCTTCTTGAAAACGCAGGTGTGAGAACATGGGCATCGCATTATGCCCACAGCATCCACACCCCCTACTGGTGGCTTAGATGTCTTTCCGGGCCTACCCGCAACGATGTGAAGCTGGTCAACTTGTACAAGCGGTTTCTGGACTGGGATACCTTGCAGCAACCAAGGATTTCCCATTTCCTGGACAGGCTTCTTAATCCCCTGATAGGGAAAAGTGTTGTATTTTATACAAGAAAAGAGTAGTACCTATTTTCTGATATTCCAGGGACGGGATTGATGACATATGGTCACCATATATACGATTAAACAAGGAGTTAAATTGAATGAAAATAGCGTTGATTGCCCCCCCTTATCCACTTGAGCAGGCGCCGTCGCCACCATTAGGGATCTGTTACGTGGCATCCGCGTGCAAAGAGGCTGGCCATGAAGTTAAAATTTTCGATTATATTGTCAGTCAATATACAAAAGAAAAATTGAAGGCAGCACTTGACGTGTTTCAACCGGATATTTTGGGTGCCACATCTGTAACCATGAACTTTCCGATGGCTGCAGAAATAATGAAAACAGCAAAAAACCATCGGCCTGAAATGACGACCATGATGGGTGGCCCTCATGTATCGTTTGATTATGAAAATGTATTGAACCAGTATCCTGAAGTGGATGTAATCGTCACCGGTGAAGGAGAGCTGACCCTTAAGGAACTCTTGCCAGTCATAAAAGACAGGGCTTGCTGGCATGATATTCAGGGAATTGCTTTCATGGATGATCAAAAAATCGTTAAAACGCCCCAGCGCGAATTTATCCAGAATCTGGATGACCTGCCCATGCCCACAAGGGATCTCTTGCCCATGGCCAAATATATGGCGCTTGGATTTCCGGTGAGTATCATTACAAGCCGGGGATGCCCCAACAAATGCATTTTCTGTCTGGGAAGACGAATGGTCGGCATGAAAGTCAGATATCGGTCAGCAGATAAAATTCTGGATGAAATAGAATATCTTCTTTCGTTTGGCCTGTCCAGAATCAATATTGCAGATGATTTCTTTACAGCGAATAAAAACAGAGTGACGGCATTCTGCGAAGAAATTCTTAAACGAGGGATCAAGTTTGACTGGAGTGCATTTGCACGTGTCGACTCGGTTAGCAAAGAAATGCTAGAAATGATGAAAAAGGCGGGCTGCGATGCGGTAAGCTTCGGGATTGAGTCCGGGAACCTGAATATATTGAAAACAGTTCAAAAGGGAATCACACCTGATCAGGCGAGAAACGCAATCCAGTCTTGCAAGGAAGCCGGCATGATTGCCCATGCCTCCTTTATTCTGGGACTGCCCGGTGAGACACCCGATTCCATGGAAGAGACCCTTCAATTTGCCAAAGAACTGAATATCCCCTTTGGATACCATCTTCTCGCACCATTCCCGGGCACGGCTATAAGAGAAGATATACAAAATTATGACCTGGAAATCCTTTCTGATGACTGGAATCTTTACGATGCCGACCATGCCATCGTAAGAACATCCTCACTTTCTGCCGAGGAAACAACCCGGTTTGTGGATGAATTCAACCAGACGATCCAGGAAGAATTTCAGGAGGCAGAAAAAAGATACCAAAGCGGCAAATGTTCAGATGAGGATTATTTTAAAGTTGCAGGCACCAGAAGAATGGAAATCATTTTTAAAATCCTTTCAGAAGATATTATCGAAACCTTGGGGGCTTATCAAACCGAAGGTACGGAAAACAATCAGTCGCTGATTTTCGCCACCATGATTTCGAATCATATCGGAAAAGATCTTTTTGCCGTTGAGCAGGTTGTAAAATCTCTTCATGATATTAAATATTTACAATATAAACATGACGGTACAACTATCAAATGGTATTGGACAGATAACCAAAGAACAGGTGCACTGAATTAATCACCCATTGAAATATTAAACTGCTGGGAGATATCATTATTATTTCAAAGGTAACCTATTGCGAAAAGACCACAGACCTTATATTATCAAAAAAGCATACCAGAAATTTCAAAAATTCTATGTGAACCGGTTCATCCGCCCCCAGCTTGAATCTCTAGGTAAACATTTTGTATTCATGAAACCATGGAATGTGGAAATTTTCGGTGCCCCCATTCATATCGGTGACTTTACGACTGTCATCGCGACACCGGACAATAAAGTAAGGTTGACAATCTGGTCCAATGAGGCGAATATAGAGGGCATAAACATAGGCAACTATTGTCTGATTTGCCCGGGAACGAGAATAAGCGCAGCAACCTCAATAACAATTGGTGATAATTGTATGATTGCCAATGGTGCGTATTTATCGGATTCCGATGCCCACGGCATTTATGACAGAAGCTACCCAGTGGGGAAAACAAGCCCGATAAAGCTTGAAAACAACGTCTGGGTAGGAGACAGTGTGATTATTACAAAAGGAGTAACCATAGGACAAAATAGTATAATTGGGGCGGGTGCTGTTGTTGTTAAAGATATTCCATCCAATAGTGTCGCAGCAGGAAATCCGGCAAAGGTCGTAAAGAAACTGGACCCGGACATGAAATTTATCACAAGAGCCGACTGGTTTGCTGACCCGGTTAAATTGGCAAGGCAATTTCGAATTTTAGACAAATCCATGCTCGAAGGGAACACTTTTTCAGGGTGGTTCCGATCTATCCTGTTTCCCAAAAATGGGGATTGACTGCGGATAAAGTCGTAAATCGATTTAATACCCTTTATATAGATAACCCCTCAATGTTGAAACAGATAACCATTTGAAAAAACCGGGTGTCAATTCAGGACTCATCAGGTGATGCATAGCTCAAATTGACAGAAGGTTAAAGATAACTTATTATATTTTATACATTTTAATCTTATCATATAGACGAATAAAGATAAGATCAAGCGGAGGTAGCGAATTATGTCACCAAAATCGTCATTTAAACAATTGAGAGAAGAAGAACGGGAAACCAGAAGGCAACTGATCATGGAAGCCTCCTTAAAACTATTTGATAAAAAGCCGTTTCATGAAATTGGCATGAGAGATATCGCTGAAGCAGCCGGTATTTCCCCGGCAAGTATATACAGATATTTTCCCACACGGGACGAACTGTTTGCCGAAGTATTAACCCAGGATTTGGCTGAAATAGAACCCCGAATCCAAAAGAGACTGGCAGAGGGAAAAGGGAATTACGAGACGCTTATCGGCGGCATTATTGAGTATGTCATGGAAAATGCACCCAAATTCCAGATGATGTGCCACTGCATGCTTGCAGAAGGCATGAATGATAAAGTCATTAAAGGATATCGGGCTATTGAACAATACATTCTTCACCTCTTTGAAGATGCTTTCAGAGAAGCGGGTTTCACAGACAACGTTCCAATGCGTGTGCAGGCTGCCCTGTGTTCCCTGATTGGCATTATCATGGTATTCAAGAACTACCCGGATCTCACAGAAAATGAGAAAAAATCCCATATGTTTAATGTGGCCATGGCATTTAGATATCCGGAAGGAAAGTCCAGAGAATAAGATACAGAATGGATGACAAGAAAAAAAGCAGGCCATTCAGTCAAGGGCCTGCTTTTTTTATATGTTTTCTGGTAATACAAAAAATAAAATCACAGCATCGGGCATCTTTGATCAGTATTATTCAAAAAATGCATTTACGATAAAAAGGATCGTGCCCACACAAAAAAGAAGCACAAAAAGAGGCATGGTCAGAACATAATCCACCATTTTGGTCAGCATGTCCCACGTAATTCCATCGACCCACGTCAGGTATTGCGCGTCAACCACATCCTTCAAATTCATGCTTTTCCATTTGCCTTCCACGCTCATTAATGTGGAAATGGACTGAAAACCAAGCAGAAGAAAACCGCCAAGCCATGAAAGAAGACCTGCTAATGTAAATTTAGACATAGTGCCACCCTCTTTAAGTTCATATTTTCTTGCAATTATAGCCAAAATCATTCACTTAGGCAATCAAAAAACCTTGATTCTTTTCAGCTGGCAGGAAGAATGACTTTATGATACACATCTATCTTAACTGAAAGCAATCAGGTATTCCTGAAACAACACGGAAAAAAGGATACAGGATATTCATCATGAACGAAGCCAATACCTCTCCAACAAACTTTATCAGAAACATCATCAGTGAAGATGTAAAAAATAATAAAAACAATGGCCATGTCGTAACCCGTTTTCCACCGGAACCAAACGGGTATCTTCATATCGGTCATGCCAAATCAATTTGTCTGAATTTCGGCATTGCAAATGATTATGAAGGGGGAAAATGCCATTTGCGTTTTGATGACACCAATCCCAGCAAGGAAGATGTCGAATATATGGACGCCATTATTGAAGATGTCAAATGGCTTGGGTTTGAATGGGGAAACAATCTCTTTCATGCCTCTGATTATTTTGAACAATTATATGACTACGCGGTTCAACTGATCAAGCTTGGCAAAGCCTATGTGTGCAGCCTGAATGCTGACGAAATCAGAGAATATCGGGGAACGCTGAAAGAACCGGGTAAAAACAGCCCGTTTCGGGACCGCACTGTTCAGGAGAACCTTGATCTGTTCCAAAAAATGCGAAACGGAGAATTTGAAGAAGGCGAACACGTACTTCGCGCCAAAATCGATATGGCATCCCCCAATCTCAATATGAGAGATCCGGCCATATACAGAATAAAAAAAGTGAGCCATCATCGAACCGGAGATAAATGGTGCATGTACCCCATGTATGATTTTGCACACGGATTGTCCGATTCGATTGAAGGGATTACGCACTCCATTTGTACGCTGGAATTTGAAGACCACAGGCCGCTTTACGACTGGATTCTTGACGAACTGGGTGTGACATGCCACCCCCAGCAAATCGAATTTGCCCGGTTGAACCTGCAATATACGGAATTGAGCAAACGAAAACTGATAGAACTTGTCAAAGAGAAGATTGTTGAAGGATGGGACGATCCCAGGCTTCCGACGCTCATCGGATTGCGCCGAAGAGGCTATCCGTCGTCTGCGATCAGAAACTTCTGTGACAGGATAGGTGTCAGCAAAAAAGACAGCCGGATTGAATTTGAAATGCTCGAAGACTGTGTCCGGGATGAGTTAAACCAACATGCGCCTCGGGTCATGTGTGTGCTTGATCCCTTAAAAGTAATCATCACCAACTATCCTGAAGGAAAAACTGAAGAACTTGACATTCCCAACCATCCCCAGAATCCGGATATGGGAACGCGGGAAGTTCCCTTCTCAAGGGAAATTTTCATAGAAAAGGATGATTTTCTGGAAGACCCTCCGAAAAAATTTTTCAGACTTGCACCTGGCAGGGAAGTGAGACTGAGGAGTGCGTATTACATCACATGCAATGAAGTGATAAAAGACGACCAGACAGGAAAAATCAAAGAACTTCGCTGCACATATGATCCATTGACCAAAGGCGGCTCCTCTCCGGATGGCCGGAAAGTAAAAGCCACGCTTCACTGGGTATCTGCCGCCCATGGGCTTGATGTGGACGTCCGTTTGTATGACCGGTTATTTACCGTGCCCAACCCGAGTGGTGAAAAAGAAGGCACCGATTTTACGGATTTCATTAATCCGGATTCTCTTGTAAAATTATCTGCCTGTAAAATTGAAAGAAGTATCATCGGAAAACAACCGGGAACCACCTTTCAATTTGAAAGGCAAGGGTATTTCTGTATGGATACCAAAGATACGACGACTGATAAAGTGGTATTCAACCGTACAGCCACGTTAAGGGATACCTGGGCAAAGATCGCACCCAAGGCCGATCATGTTACCCGATAATCACCACTTCCGGGAGCGACTTGATAAAATGCTGGCGCAGGCTGTAGGTATACGCACCCTGTGTGGGAATCATGAGGATATCACCAGCAGAGATGTCCTCGCCCCAATACCCATATCCCCAGATATCGTGCGGTGTGCAAAGAGAGCCCGATACCATGCAGGGCTTTTCTATAAGGGCAGGTCGTGATAAATTTAAAACCGGAAAGTAATCGGTTTCATATCGCTCCCACCCAACGGCATTGGTGCCGGCATCTGTGATGACAAAATCGACATCCTTTTTATCAACAACGGAAAACAACAGATGCATGGCATCATTTACGATCCATCGTCCGGGTTCAAAACAAATCCGGCACGGTTTATGAACAAAAATATGCTGCCTTATGGCTGCACCCAATTTCTCAGAAAAATTGGAAATCGTTTCAGACGGCATATAAAAATGTGCCAGATCATTTCCGGAATCTATTTGCAGGTGCTTTAATAGTGATCCTGCGGGTGTGCCCTGGACTTGAAGCCATTCGCCCATGGTTGGCCAGTAACCGCCGCCGATATCGATAAACGAGATCATGTCTTTCAATTGAGCGGGAAGCGTCTGTATCGTGCGTCCCAGTCTTTCAATAAATTGTATCTGCTGGTCCGGGTTGAGATTCCAGCTCGTGTGAAACTGGAAACCATTGACTGCTACATGGGGGCATTCCAACGATTTTTCGAGAAAATCCTTAATGGATGACATCGGAATGCCAAACTTCCGCCATAACCCCTTTTCATTGGTCGTGAGTCTCACGCCTGCACGGATTGTTTTTCCTTCCTTTTCTGCGATGCGCTCAAGCCTTGAAAGTTCAAAAGGGCTGTCCATCAGAACCGCCACATGGGCGGAATGATCAACTGCCAGGGATAACTCCGCATCTGTTTTTCCAGGCCCGCTGAAAACGATATCCGTTGCGCCAATCGAGATTGCCAGCTCAAGTTCCAGGCCGCTTGAGACATCCAGTCCGAACCCATTTTCTATAAGCGTTCTTGAAATTTCCGGGTGATTGTTGCTTTTGACGGCGTAGTAAAACGATACTTCCGGTAGTACGGATTGAAAAGCCTCCCTGAATGCCATGGCGCGGTCTTTCAGAATATTTTTTTCTATGAGGTACAAGGGTGACCCATTTTTTCTTACCATCTCCAGGTAGATGTCTTTTCTACGAAAGAAATGGGATACAAATTTCACCAAATTTTCTTCCGGCAAAGCGTCGCAAGGATTTTCAAGGATAGCTGAAGCCTTATTCAGTATGGACTTCTTCAGTTTCTCGTTCGTCATTATTCGATTTCCACAATTATTTTCTGTTTCAATTCTTCCAGCTGCAATTCCAGATTCCTTGCCGGTTCCGGTTTATAAACAACATGGCCCAATATCCACGAATCATAATCTTCCGGTGGCATCGTCACCTGATGACCTGAAGGGTATTTCAGGTAAACATCAAGTATCCTTTTGTCTTTTCTCACGTTTTCCGTATGGATTGTTTTTAAAATCCCGTTTGCCCCTGCAAAAATCCTGACCCCCATCATAGGCTCTTCATGATGAATTGATGAAGGCAGGACAACGGGTTTCCCGGATGAAAAATCCATGGCGAATTGAAGCATATCAAACCCTCTAACCGTTTTTAAAAGATGGGGCAGACAATCACCACCCGGTCGCGGCGTCATTTCAAGGAAAACCACATCATCTCCCTGAATGATAAAATCGACCATGCAGATCGACCGATCAATGCCCAGTGATCCGGCTGCGTCAGCCAGCAATTCCTCGAGATCTTTTTCACCTGTTTGAATGGCAGACCGTGAAGTCAGGATATAGGCCCAGGTCGTTCCAAAAGGCCCAAAGGGGTAATACATTTTTCTGGTAAGGCGCAAAATGGCCACATGCTTATCTTCAATTACAAAATCACAGCTGTATTCACTGCCATCTGCAAATGTTTCCATGACTATGGAAGAGGACTTTTCATTTCTGTACATGGCCAAATCGGCTCGTTTTTCAAGTCCGGATTCTATTCTTTCATAGGCATGACGGATATCTCCAGCATTCCTGCAGATAAAAACCAGTTCACTGCCACTTCCGGAAACAGGCTTTAGAACACAAGGGAGATTCATTTCATTAAAAAACAGGAAAGCATCTTTTAAAGACCGGATTAAACGGACGCCCGGGCAATTCACGCCATGTTTTTCCCATATTATTTTTGACAGATATTTATTCCGGCAGTGTTCTATGGCAGCAAGGGAAGGATAAGGCAAATGAAAGATATCAGCAAGTCCTGCAGCAAGGGCCATATATTCACAGTCAAAGCAGACAATGCCGTCGATGGTCACCTTCCCTGCCTGAAGATAAAGCGTCAATTCCTTCCGAACAGCATCCATCTGATCGAGATCGGTGATAACCTCGTCTGGAGAGGATGGGCAAGATAAACATCTTCTCTGTCTATCCTCCCTGTCAACAAGAAAAACAGCCCGATCAGGAGACGCCTGCCTGATCCATTCAACATAATCTTCGGTTGTCCCGACAATCAATACTTTTGAAAGCAACGTATTCTTGCCTTCCAAAGGATCTGTTGGTTTTGGTGATATCATGATTTTATGAATTCATAAAGAGGGCGAGGTGTTAAAAGAAATCGTTCCTTCCACCCAAAATCACCACAGAGAAAATCGACTTGTTCAAAATGCTTTTCGCACGCATATTTCAAATGATGGAAATTGATAAGCTTGGCAACGCCCGGAAAAAGGGAATTGGTTCCTCCGGCCAGCACTGTGTAATGGTTTTCAAGAACCGCACCTACGTCGATTGCAGCGATTTCTCCACCGATGAGAACGGTCGTCACCCTCAGCCAGCCATTATTTTTCAGCAATTCAATTAGATTTTTAAATGCATTCAAAAAACGATTATCCTGAAAGTATGAATAATCGCCATATCTTTCCATATTCATTTGAAACAGATGCTCCGTATAGGTATTTGAATCATCGTAGCTGTAGGAAATGCCCATTTCTTCCAGTTTTGACAATTCCCGGGTCAGCTTCTTTCGTTTCTTTCCGGGAAATGACTGGTAATAATTTTGAAATGAAAACTGGTATTGTTCAGGATGAAAAAGGTATCCGACTTCATCTTCCTGCAGAAGAGATTTTTCTATATGAGCGTTATTGCCGATAAGATATCTCACATGTGCGGGCCCGGGAATATTATCTATCAACTTTTCTGTAACATACAGGCTTGTTGAAATAATTTTATTCTGCTCCAGCCAGGTTTTGCCTTTCCATATTTCTCCCGGGAAATGGCAAAACCGATTCACTTCATCCACCCAGCTTAAAGCCAAAAGCCCACACACTTTATCATTCTCTTCAGCAACAATAAAACAAAACGGCCGATTATATGATTTAAGAAAGCACGCTCTCACATCCCATAAATCAAACACATTTTCGACCGGCCATATTTTCTCCCAAATATGCCGGCATTCAGTCAGGTCATCAATCAATCGGACGTTTACCATTTGCTTAATAACGCATCGTTACATTCAAATGGCTGCTCTCACCCCCGAAATAGTTCTGGGCAAACCGTCTGACGACTTCCGGGTCATAGGTTTTGCAACTGAAAACATCCAGATAAGTGGTGTTGGTCAGATTGGCAAAATGAGCTGAAATGAGAGATGTCTCGATCAATTGAACCATTGAAAAACCGGCGACCTTCTCATCTTCCCCAAAATGGACTACCTGTGTCGGCCCGAATCGTTTCATTTGAATCAGCTCACATAATTCCACAACAAATGTTTTAATTGTTTCGGCATCTCTGATTTTGACAGGGTTGCAATCATAAATATCGATTGCTGAAGCTATACCCCATACATCAGTTTCTGTTTGCTCTTTCAAAACGGCTTGGGCACTAATCATCGTCATTCTTTTCATCCGTAATGTCCCTTTTTCCACCTTACTGAATTATTAACATGTGATGAACGATGCCATGCGGTGAATTCATGAATCTCACCATCACCACCCGTTCGCCTTTAGCCTGTCTTTTCTTCATCAGCCTTTAATATTTTTCCCAAAAGTCATCCTTTATGGTTCTTTTCCGATGAAATCTCCTGCCAACATCTTTCTTTTTTCTTGGCTTCCAGTCATCTTCATCATCTAAATCATCAATAAAGTTTCCCCTATCCTCATTGTCATCTTGCGGGTCTTCCGGTTTATTTTTTCTATTCTCTGATTTTGTGCTCATTGTCTTACGGTTTTTATATCCATTTTGATCTTTCGGGCCGATTCCAAATTATATTTAAGATAATCCTCAAGCATGTTGCGTGCCATTAAATAAATATTTTTAACATATTGAAATTAAAGAGTATTTACAAATGACAACTTTTGAATTTAAACTAACAATTCCTTTTTTCGGTAAACTATTGCTTATTTATATTTTTTTTAGTATTATTTTACTGTTTTTAGAAATATTGGGCATTAAATCCCTAATTTTATAGATATGCTTTGGCATTAATAGCTATATTTTATTTTTAATTTTATGTAGTTACATGTAATTACGAGACTGGTAATAATTTACCGATTTAAAGGAGGCCTCAAATGATTATCCGGGTCGCACTGGCCATAAAAAACAACAAATTGCAACACCAACTGGAAGAAAGTCTTTATAATTCTGATGTGCAAATAAAATCATATGGCGGAACTCCTGCCTCATGGCAAAAATTGATTCGAAGCTGTGGAGATATTGTTGTCATCAGCAAATCCACCATTCCCAAGCCTATTGATTCCGAACTCTCGACGCTCAACAGTTTGCCCGAAAAGCCGACCATTGTTGTCATCCATGACAGTGACTCCTCCGAAGAACATGCCCACCTTGTTGCTGCTGGCGCAGATGTGGTGTTGTACTCGGGAATCACCAGTACAAGTATCACAGAGGCAATAGAAACAACCATCGAATCCCGCCGCCAGCTGAACCTGATGGACCGCTTCGACAGGCAGGGGCGTGTGAAACCCAAAATCAGTGATTTTGTGTCTTTCAGCGAAGAAATGCACATTTTTATGGATGAAGTCGCCCAGGTCATTCCGGGGAATTCACTTATTCTCATCCTGGGTGAAACGGGTGTGGGAAAGGAGCATCTGGCAAAAGCCATTCATGCAGAAAGCACTCGCTCCTCAGGCCCTTTCATTACCGTCAATACTGCAGCCCTTCCCGAACAACTCCTTGAATCCGAACTTTTCGGACATGAACAGGGGGCATTTACAGGAGCCATCCGGTCAAGACGCGGCTCATTTGAACTCGCCCACGGCGGCACCATTTTTCTTGATGAGATTGGCGATATGCCGCTTCATCTTCAAACCAAACTGCTGAGAGTTCTTCAGGATTATGAAGTTCAACCTGTTGGAGGGGAAGCTCCGATATGGGTAGATGTGCGCGTTATTGCAGCAACCAATAAAAATCTTGAAATGGAAGTGACAAACGGAAACTTCCGCCAGGACCTCTATTACCGATTGAGCGTTATAACACTTACTATTCCGCCACTTCGGAAAAGACGTGAAGATATTCCAGCCATGGCCCATCATTTTATCAATTATTATAAAAACAGAATCGGAAAAGAAATAAACCGGATTGCGCCGTCTGCCATTGACGCGTTATGCCGATATAACTGGCCGGGAAATGTCCGGGAACTGATAAATGTAATTGAACGGGCAATGCTCATCTCCAAAACAGATGAGATTACCTTAAATGATTTACCAAGCATTTTCTTTCATACCGACCACTCCTTGATTGAAGATATCATTACCATCCGGGATGGTCTTCCTGGCAATTTATCTGAACTTGAAACAAATTGGGAAGGGAAAATGCTTCAAGAAGTAAAAAATGAAGTCATGGAACATATTGAACGATTATATCTCACCATTATGTTAAAAAAAACCAAGGGTAAGGTGGGAGAGGCCGCAAAGATTTCAGGGATTCATCCCAGAGGGTTATATAGCAAAATGAAACAATACAACATCAAAAAGGAAACATTTAAAGCAAACGGCCTTTAAATGAGACAAAATAAGGCAGAAAAATAAATTTTTTCAGCTTCCGGTCACGTGTTCAGGCCTTTTGCGGCACACTCATTTTCGGGTTGAAGCCTGCACCTACAAAAAAGGGTTAAACCGCTTTTCGTTACCGATTGTCGTTTCAGGCCCATGACCGGTAAAGACTTCCGTATCATCATCAAATTTAAAAAGTTTATCCTTAATACTTGAAATAAGCGTATTAAAATGTCCGCCCGGCAGATCGGTTCTGCCTATCGACCCTGCAAAAAGCGTATCTCCGGCAAACAATCGTTTTTCGATATTAAAAGTCACACCACCTGGTGTATGACCGGGAGTGTGAATCACCTTTATGGTAAATATACCAAAGGAAATGTCATCACCATCTTTTATCAATCGGTCCGCAGGGGGGGAATTTTCCACATGAAGGCCAAAAACAGCAGACGTCATGGAAAGCTGCTGAAGCATCGGCGCATCCAGAGGATGAATCATGATATCTGCACCTGTGGCGTCCTTCATGGCCTTATTCCCTCCCACATGATCGAAGTGGCCATGGGTGTTTAAAATATACTTCAGCTTAAGCTTGGAATCCGCAAGAGAAAGAAGAATGCGTGCTGTCTCATCACCAGGATCAATAACAACTGCCTCTTTTGTTTTTTCACATCCTAAAATATAGCAGTTTGCCATGACCGGGCCGACTTCCAGTTTTTTTATAATCAAACGAACCCCCAAAAAATTTAGGTTAAATGTTTCTGGCTGAAAGGATAATGATTACCCATTCTGCTCATTCATGCGTTTTTTGGCTTCTTCAATCAATTCGAGAATGCTGGCCAATTTGGGTTTGGGGCGTGAGTCGGCCAATTTATTAAATGCATGCTCAGTGAGTGTTTCTTTTAAATATGTCGTAATGTCAAAATCTTCCCACCAACAGTCAAAAATTTTGCCACACGGTGACGCATCTTCTCCACATGTGCGGCAATAGGAAAACGCAATCACGCTACCCAGTTTTGGACACCGTTTTTCAAGATGGTCCCTGCTATTCGCCATATCCTTTTTCCTTGCTGCTTTTCTATGAAGGAGGTGTTTTCCACCTCCTTCTACACATCATCTACTTTTTAACAGTTTGGGCTTGGGAAAATTGGCAAAAACCTGTTCGGACTTTTCCATTTCGGCATCAGACAATTCAAAATCTTTCAATTCACCCTGGAAATATTTACCATACGCCGCAAGGTCAAGAAGGCCATGCCCGCTCCAGTTGAACAGAATCACTTTTTCCTTGCCTTCTTCTCTGGCTTTATTGGCTTCATCGATCACACATGCCAAAGTATGATTCGTTTCCGGCGCCGGAATAATTCCTTCTGTTCTTGCGAGAAGAACGCCTGCTTTATAAGAGGCCAACTGGGTTACAGACTTTGCTTCAATTAGACCTTCTGAAACAAGCTGGCTTACCGTAGGAGACATGCCATGGTATCTCAAGCCGCCGGCATGCATGGGGGGCGGAACAAAGGCATGTCCGAGACTGTGCATGGGAAGAAGTGGTGTCATGCGCGCAATATCTCCATGATCGTAAACAAATGGCCCTTTGGTCAATGTTGGGCATGCGGCTGGTTCCACAGGATAAATTTCAATCTGTTTGCCGTTGATTTTATCCAGAACAAACGGAAAGGAAATACCGGCAAAATTACTTCCGCCACCGGCACACCCAATGATGATATCCGGATATTCGTTAATAGCCTCAAGCTGTTTTTTGGCCTCAAGGCCTATCACGGTCTGGTGCATCATCACGTGATTTAGCACACTGCCCAAGGAGTATCGTGTCTTGCCACTGGGATCCGTAACCGCCGCCTCAATAGCTTCACTGATGGCAATTCCCAGGCTGCCAGGTGTATTAGGGTCTTTTTCCAAAATTTCCCGACCCACTTTGGTTGCCGGACTGGGGCTTGGTATGCATTTTCCTCCCCAGGCTTCCATCATATTTTTCCGGTAGGGTTTCTGGTCAAAGCTGATTCTCACCATATAAATCTCGCACTCAAGACCAAACTGGGCACATGCAAATGACAGTGCACTACCCCATTGGCCAGCACCGGTTTCGGTGGTTATCTTTTTAATACCGAATTCCTTGTTATAATATGCCTGCGGAACAGCCGTATTCGGCTTGTGGCTTCCGGGAGGGCTGGCACCTTCATATTTAAAATAAATTCTGGCAGGTGTTTTCAGGACTTTTTCAAGTGCAGTCGCGCGGACAAGCGGTGTGGGTCGCCAGATTTTATAAATGCCGAGAACTTCTTCCGGAATATCAATCCATCTTTCTGTGCTGACTTCCTGCTCAATGATATTCATGGGGAAAACAGGTGCAAGGGATTCCGGCCCTATGGGATTTCCATCCGGCCCCAATGGAGGATTCAATTTAATGTCTGCCAATATGTTATACCATTGTCTTGGCATTTGATCTTCTGTCAGCAAAATTTTTTTGGGACCCATAGCACCCTCCTTAAAAATGGTTTAAAAAAATGTTAAAACAGTTCTAAAGCTTAACTATTCATACCTTCTTTTTTTTCAATATCATTCAGATAAACACTATCCAGTATCCCGTTGATAAAGGAACCTGACTCTGGCGTGCCAAATTTTTTACCGATATCAATGGCTTCATTGATCGATACTTTAGCCGGAATATCTCTACAATAAAAAAGTTCAAATACGGCAATTCTCATAATATTTCTGTCTACTGAAGGCATTCTGTTGAGCTTCCAGTTTTTCGAATTTTTTGAAATGACTGTATCAATTTCAGATTGATGTGCAATAACGCCCTTTACGAGTTTTTCAAAAAAAGGCTGAACATCATCTGCCGGACTGAAATTCTGACAAAAAAGTGCCAGTGCCTCTTCTGAGGAACAATCCACTTCTGTATCTATATAAAAGAGCGCCTGCATGGCAAGCTCCCTTGATTTTCGTCTAAACCCCATATCAGGCCCGGTCTACCGCACTCATTAAATTTGCCATTTCAACAGCGGAGATCGCCGCACTCCATCCTTTATTACCGGCCTTGGTTCCTGCGCGTTCTATTGCCTGCTCGATGGTATCTGTTGTAAGGATACCAAAGATTACCGGCATGGTCGCTTCAAGACTGACGTGGGCAATCCCTTTGGATACTTCTGCACAGACATAGTCATAATGGTTGGTCGCACCTCGAATTACAGCACCCAGACAGATAATGGCATCAAATCCTTTTTTTTCTGCCATTTTTTTTGCTATCAAAGGAATTTCAAAAGCACCTGGCACCTTTACGATAGTGATATCCTGATCTTTGGCACCGCTCCGCACCAGGGCATCCATAGCACCGCCCACAAGCCTGTCTGTAATGAAATCATTAAACCGGCTGGCAATGATGGCAAACCGTTTTCCTTTGGCAAGTAATTCCCCTTCGATAATTTTTGGCATAGTCTCCCTCCCGGCTATTCATATATTTTTAATCGTTTTATCGCTCTTAAAAAATGTCAGTTTTCTTTCTCCAAGTGCTTGAGAATATGCCCCATCTTCAATTTTTTGCATTCAAGGTATCCCCTGTTATATTCATTTGGGGGGATCTCAATGGGGACCTGTTCAACAATGCGTAAGCCATAGCCGTCCAGACCGATCATTTTTTTGGGGTTATTGGTTATCAACCGCATTTTTTTTACCCCAAGATCGACAAGAATCTGGGCGCCGATACCATAATCCCTAAGGTCATCCTTGAAACCCAGCTTATTGTTTGCCTCGACCGTATCCAGTCCGTGATTCTGTTGAAGATCATAAGCCTTGAGTTTATTGATCAATCCAATTCCCCTTCCTTCCTGCCTGAGATAAAGGAGAACGCCATTTCCTTCTTTATCCATCATGTTCATGGCTTTATGCATTTGGTCACCACAGTCACACCGCATGGAACCAAAAATATCACCTGTAAGGCATTCTGAGTGCACGCGAACAAGAATCGGCCTATCCGGATCAATATCTCCCTTGACCATAGCAACATGGGTCAGGTCATCAATATCATTCTGATAGGCAATGATTTTAAAATCTCCGCCATAAATGGTAGGGATAGTGGTCTCAGCTGCTCTGTGAACAAAGGTTTCCGTCCGTGTCCGATATTCTACAAGATCAGCGATGGTGCATATGCCCATGCCATGTTCCTGACTGAACTTTTCAAGAGAAGGCATTCTGGCCATCGTGCCGTCATCATCCATAATTTCACAAATCACGGCAGAAGGCTTAAGCCCTGCCAATCTGGCCAGATCCACAGACCCTTCTGTCTGACCCACCCGCACCATTACGCCGCCGGTTCTGGCTCTTAAAGGAAAGATATGGCCGGGTTTCACAAGATCCGATGGTTTGGCATTATCGGCAACAGCTGTCAGAACAGTTGTCGCGCGGTCAGCAGCCGAAATACCGGTTGTCACGCCATGCTTGGCCTCAATGGAGACGGTAAAACCCGTTTCAAAAGGCGAGGTGTTATTCTGCACCATCATCGGCAGATTCAAGGCTTCACACTTCTCCCGGGTCAACGCAAGGCAAACCAGGCCCCGGCCGTATTTTGCCATGAAATTGATAGACTCCGGGCAGACCTTTTCAGCGGCTATCACAAGGTCTCCTTCATTTTCACGATCCTCGTCATCCACAAGAATCACCATCTTACCTGCTTTGATGTCCTGTATGGCTTCTTCAATAGTTATTACTGGCATTTCTTCTGATACTCCTTAAAGTTTGGATGCCAGGCGGTTTTTACGCCCGCACCCGATCCACGCTTAACCCATATTTTTATTCAAAAAACCGGTCCGGGCCAATGATTGCATATCTATTGAAGGTTTTCGAGTTTTATCTTCTGCGTCATTTTGATGTGAATCTTTTATAATAAATCTCTCAACATATTTACCGATTAAATCGGTTTCAATATTTACCAATTCTCCGGTTTTTTTAAACCCAACCGTCGTCAGTTTTGCCGTATGCGGTATAATACTGACGCTGAAATTTCTGTTTCCTACGTTATTGATCGTAAGGCTCACACCATCAACCGCAACAGAACCTTTTTTGATCATATATCGTGTCAAGGATTCCGGTGCGTCTATCGTTATCAAGATGGCATTGCTTGCCTGCACCCTTGAGGTGATACGCCCCGATCCGTCAATATGCCCTGAAACAATATGGCCGTCCAGCCTGTCTGAAAACCGAAGCGCCCGTTCGATATTCACTCTCTCGCCGACTTTTATTTTTCCCATTGTTGAAATGGACAATGTTTCAGGCGACAGGTCTGCCTCAAATCGATGTCCGGATAGGGATATAGCTGTCAGGCAGGCACCATTTACGGCAATACTGTCACCGATTTTTGTTTTATCAAGCGGGAAATCCGTCTCAACGCCGATACGCCTTCCCTGTCCCGAAGGCCGGATTTGTTTTATCGTGCCAAGTCCCTCAATAATTCCCGTAAACATCCGCCACTATCCTCTTTGCATGTACCGCTCCAAGTAGCCTATCTTTTCTTCACATAGCCTTCGATCATCACATCATCCCCGAATCTTTTCAGGGTAATATTCTCCATTTGGATACAATCATCCATCTTTTCCGGCCCAATACCTCTGCATACGGGCACACCGTCATTTCCGCCCAAGAATTTGGGCGCATAAAACATCACGATCTTGTCGACAATACCTGCCGATAAAGCAGAAGAGATGACTCGACCACCGCCTTCTATCAAAAGACTGGTTATGCCAAGCCCACCCAGCCGATCAAGCACAATATTGAAATCAATCAAATCATTATTTAACGGGGTTTCAATGACCCGTGCACCATTTTTTTCAAGCTGTGCTTTCTTTTCCAAAAGGCTGGCATCTATTTCCGCCAGAATACCGGAAAAAATTATGGTACCAGATTCGGTATCAGGCTGCAATACCTTTGCGTCTTCTGGAATGGAAAGGCGCGAGTCCAGAATAATTCTTGCCGGATTTTTTCCTTTTAATCCTTCGCGCCGGGTGGTGAGGCTTGGGTTGTCCGTTATAACGGTTTGAATACCTACGAGAATGGCGTCCGCCATGTGCCTGAGCTCATGGACATGGTTTCTGGATTCAGGGCCTGTGACCCATTTGGAATCTCCGGATCGGGTAGCAATCTGCCCATCCAGCGTAGCCGCGCATTTTAATGTAACAAAAGGCTTTTTTGTAAGAACATATTTGACAAAACTTTCGTTCAGTTTTAGAGCTTTGTCTTTCAGAATACCTGAAGAGATTGAAAGCCCCGCTTCCTTAAGTCTGGCAATACCCCCGCCTTTGACATCCGGATTCGGATCTTCCATGGCAATAACAACGCGTTTGATGCCGGCTGAAAGAATTTTTTCCGTGCAAGGCGGCGTTCTCCCGGTGTGGTTACAGGGTTCAAGCGTGACATACAAGGTTGCTTCATTGGCATTTTCTCCGGCATCATTGATGGCATTAACTTCAGCATGAGGTTGTCCTGCTTTTTCATGCCATCCTTTGCCAACAACAAGGCCATCTTTTACCACCACGCACCCGACCATGGGATTGGGAGAAGTAAACCCACACCCATTTTCAGCAAGCGCAAGGGCAATCGCCATAAAATATGAATCGTCCATCAGACTCCTTAAAAATTAAAATCAGCCTGCACCATGTGATATCCGCTTATAAAGCGCAGTCGTACTTTCACTGATTTGAACTCAAGAGCGTTTTCAGCTCCTCCATAAAATCATTCACATCCTTGAACTCTCTGTATACAGATGCAAATCTCACATAGGCAATATCATCAAGCTTGTGAAGCCTGTTCATCAGTTTTTCCCCGATAACCCGGGATTGAATTTCTTTTTCACCGGTCTCTCTTAAATCCCGCTCAAGGTTATCAATCATATCCTCTATCACATTAATGCTTATATCTCTTTTTTCACATGCCTTCTGCAGACCTGATCGCACCTTGTTCCGGTTAAAGACTTCCCGGCGCCCATCTTTTTTTACGATCATCACAGGGATTTCCTCGATATGCTCATAAGTGGTAAACCGTCTTTCACAGGCAAGGCATTCTCTTCGCCTTCTGATGACGTTACCATCCTTGCTTAATCTTGAGTCTATCACTTTATTGTCTGTGTCTCCGCAGAATGGGCATTTCATGTATGATTCTCCTTAGCGGCAGAATCATACCGGATGACTTGAACCCCCGCTTCATTGAGCATGTCTTCTGACAAGGCATCCGCATATCCTGACATGAAGTAAATGGTTTTGATACCGGCATTGATAATCATTTTTGCGCAGATGGAGCAGGGCAGATGGGTGCAATACAAAGATGCGTCTTTAATGGAAATACCATAATAAGCAGCCTGGATAATGGCATTCTGCTCTGCATGGATACCCCGGCATAATTCGTGCCTCTCTCCTGAGGGGATTTCAAGCTTGGCACGAAGGCAACCTGTTTCGACACAATGCTTTACACCCGTGGGCGCCCCGTTATACCCGGTCGATAAAATCCGTTTATCTTTCACAACAACTGCACCAACTGCGCGCCGGGTGCAAGTGGATCTTTTGGCAACCAGTTCTGCAATATCCATAAAATAACTCTTCCATGAAGGCCTTTTATCATCCACCGGCATCATTCCTTCTTCTACAGGTTAGTATAAATCGGGAACGCTTGACAGAGTTCACGCACATTCTGCCTTGTATCTTCTATGATTTTAGTATTTTTTGTATTTTTCAGCACATTGACCATATATGCGGCGATTTGTTTCATCTCGTCTTCCTTCATCCCTCGTGATGTCACCGCAGGGGTGCCCAACCGTATGCCACTTGTAACATTGGGACTTCTTTGATCAAAAGGAATCGTATTTTTATTTGTGGTGATGCCCGCATTCTCCAGAGCAATTTCTGCATCTTTTCCGGTGATGCCGATGTTCGTCAAATCAATGAGCATCAAATGATTATCTGTACCACCTGAAACAAGATTGATTCCTTCCTGTAAAAGGTTTTCAGAAAATACGCGTGCGTTTTTAATCACCTGTTTTTGATAACTTTTAAATTCGTCTGTCAGCGCCTCCTTGAACGCGACTGCTTTGGCGGCAATCACATGCATCAGCGGTCCACCCTGGATACCAGGAAAAATTTCCTTGTTCAGTTTTCTGGCATACTGTTCTCGGGAAAGAATCAAACCGCCTCTAGGGCCACGTAATGTTTTATGCGTGGTTGATGTCACCACATCTGCATGGGGAACCGGTGAGGGGTGAACACCGCCGGCTACCAGTCCTGCAATGTGAGCCATATCTACCATCAAAATCGCCCCAACCGATTTTGCTATGGCTGAAAACGCCTCGAAATCAAGGGTCCTAGGATAGGCACTCGCACCGGCCACAATCATTTTGGGTTTAGCCTCTTGCGCAAGGCGCCTGAGGACATCATAATCGATCATCCCTGTTTTCTGGTCCACACCATAATGCACAAATTTATAGAATCTGCCTGAAAAACTGGCTGGGCTCCCGTGTGTCAGGTGCCCACCATGGGCCAGATCCATCCCCAGAATGGTATCCCCGGGTTCAAGCAGGCTGAAATAGACAGCCATGTTCGCCTGGGAACCGGAATGGGGCTGAACATTCGCATAGTCTGCCTGAAAAATTTCTTTGGCCCTTAAAACAGCCGTTTCTTCTATCATATCCGCATGTTCACAGCCGCCATAATACCGTTTGCCCGGATACCCTTCCGCATATTTATTGGTTAGAATACTTCCCTGTGCAGCCAAAACTGCCTGACTGACAATATTTTCAGAAGCAATCAACTCAAGTGTATATTGCTGCCGAAGGAGTTCTTCTTTCACAGCACGTGCAATATCAGGGTCTATAGCGCTAATAAGTTTTAAATCCAACGATTATCCCCTTTATGAAAATTAAATTTAAGCTGTTGTCTTAGGCCGACGGCACGGAATCACATCAAATGTATCTAATCGCTCCTGATGGCGGCCGCCTTCAAAAGGCGTTTCCAGCCATGCCTTTACAATTTCCAGCGCCAGTGTCTCGCCGATCACACGTCCTCCCATCACAAGGATATTGGCGTCATTATGGCACCTGCTCATTCTTGCGGAAAAAAGATCATTACATAGTGCGGCCCGGACATGGGGAAACCTGTTGGCCACCATCGACATGCCAAGACCTGTCCCGCAAAGCAAAATGCCTCTTTTATAATTCCCTGTCGATACAGCTTCGGAAAGCTTCATGCCAAACTCGGCGTAATTCACAGAAGCGTCTCCATTGGTTCCAATATCCGTTACATCAATTCCTCTGTCCCGAATAAATTCCTTTACGATTTCCTTTAAGGGAAAAGCCGCATGATCACTGCCAATAATAATCGGGGCCACTGTCCAGTCTGCTGATTCATCCATCTTTATTTATTCCTGTATGCACGTTTTTTTCCTGTTACAATACCCTTTCACATTCTTTAAAAAAACAGATAATATCTGTTATAAAGCCAATCAACATTTATCAAGCCCAAAAATCAATTATTTAAAGCGAATTGATAAATTTTTGAGGCTTGCCATGCATCTTGCCTGGAAATATAAAAATGGAAACAGCCGGTCGATGGATTCAATGATTCATCGGTGGTGGGACAATGAAATAATTTTCCAAATTTCTTATAAATGCCCGATTATATAATCAATTGCATTTTTAACGGTTACAAGGTCCTTGGTATCATCATCAGATATTTCAATATCGAACTCTTCTTCCATGGTCATGACAAGCTCAACCAGATCAAGGGAATCAGCACCCAGATCATCTATCAAGGATGCGCCCGGTACAATTTCAACAGGATCAACATCAAGTTTTTCAGCTATAATCTTGATTACCTTATCTTCAATGGACATAGTTAAATCTCCTTTCATCATATATACATTCCACCACTGACATGAATAACCTGACCGGTGATATAAGATGCTTTTTCAGATGCAAGAAATTCGACGACATCAGCAACCTCGGAAGGCTTGCCTGCTCGACCGGCAGGGACCAGACCCACCATCTCCGATTTTGCCTTATCCGAAAGTTTATTTGTCATTTCCGTTTCTATATATCCGGGTGCAACGGCATTAACCGTTATGTTTCTTGTGGCCAGTTCCCGGGCAACTGATTTTGTCAAACCGATAATACCAGCTTTTGAAGCCACATAATTGGCCTGACCAGGATTTCCGGAAACACCTACGACCGATGTGATGTTTATAATTCTGCCATACCGTTGTTTCAACATCGCTTTGGCAGCCAGTTTTGTACAATTGAATGTCCCTTTCAAATTGGTATTTAAAACAGCATCCCAGTCAGCCTCTGACATCCTTACAATTAGAGCATCCCTTGCTATTCCGGCATTATTTACAAGGATATCCACACGGCCAGTTTCATCCAGAATCGTTTTAAAAAAACGCGCCACATCTGTCAAAGAGGACACATCAATCTGAAGCCCCGATGCATATCCGCCAGCCTGGGAAACCACTTCTTCCGTTTGCCTGGCATCCTCTTCCGATCTGGAGTAATTGAAAAAAATTCGTGTATCCGGATTTGCAAATACCAGACATATGGCACGTCCGATCCCTCTCGAACCTCCGGTAACCACAACTGTCCGTTTAATCTGGTCCGGCATATCAAACCCTTTCGGCAAATTGTAAAAAAGGCCTTATCCGGTTTAGTCATCCTCACGGTTCAGCACATTTCTTCCTTTGTACGTACCACATTCAGGACACGCATTGTGAGGCAGTTTGGCTTCGCCGCATTGTGGGCATTTGGATAAATTCGGAGCTGAAGTTTTTTGATGTGTACGCCTTTTGGCCCCTTTTGATTTGGACGTCCTACGCTTTGGTACCGCCATGGAAATCTCCTAACTATTTATAATTGTTAACAATTCTTTCATATATTCATTCGAATACTAAACGCTTTTATGTATTTTAATTCCAGCACATTGTCAAGAATTTTCAAACCCCATCATTTTGTTTTTGTACTCAACCCACGTTTATGATATCTGAGGCAGCCATAATGGCAGACGTTAACTGATTGACTGATTGGGGTCAACAGGTTTGAACATACATATATATAAGGTGAAAAAATAATGGACCAGATCATTACCCGATTTCCGCCAAGCCCGACAGGATACCTTCATGTGGGTGGCGCACGCACGGCACTTTTCAACTGGCTTTACGCCCGCAACCAGGGAGGTAAATTCATATTAAGAATCGAGGACACTGATACAGAACGCTCCACAAAAGAATCTGTGGATGCGATTCTGTCCTCTCTTGAATGGCTTGAAATTGACTGGGATGAAGGCCCGTTTTTTCAATCCCAACGGTTCGATATTTATAAAGAATATATACAGAAACTGGTTGACTCGGGCCATGCCTATTATTGCACCTGCTCACCTGAAGACATTGAGGCCATGCGCAAAAAAGCCATGGAAAGCGGTGGAAAACCCAAATATGACGGCACCTGCAGAGAAAAAAATATGAAAACAACAAAAAATGCCGCCATTCGATTTAAAGTGCCATTAAGTGGCACAACAGTTCTTCCGGATATCATCAAGGGAAACATTGTGTTCCAGAACACCGAACTGGATGACTTTATTATTGCAAGAAGCGATGGCACACCGACGTATAATCTTGCTGTAGCCATTGATGATATGACGATGAATATCAATACGGTTATAAGAGGCGATGACCATGTGAATAATACGCCAAAACAGATTCTGATCTACAAGGCACTGAAGCATGAATTGCCCCGGTATGGCCATGTTCCGATGGTGCTTGGCAGTGACAGAACCCGCCTGAGCAAACGGCACGGGGCCATGTCCGTCACTGAATACAGGGATATGGGTTATCTTCCGGACGCAGTGATCAATTATCTGGTTCGTCTGGGATGGTCACACGGCGATCAGGAATTTTTCACCCGGGATGAACTGATCCAAAAATTCAACATTGAAAATATCGGACGATCGGCTGGTGTGTTTGATGTGAATAAACTGATGGCACTGAATGCCAATCATATCCAGACTGCGGAACCCCGGAAGATTACTCCCCGGTTGATGCCGTTTCTCACTCAAAAAAATTGCCATCCGGAACAGACAGACGACCTTGAGGCCATCATAAAGACGCTGAATCAGAGAAGCAAAACCCTGATCGAAATGGCAGATGGCGCCTTGTTCTACTTTAAAGAACCGGTCGAATACGACGAAAAGGCAGCCCAAAAATTTCTATCAACTGAATTTCTGGACATATTGGTTCCTCTTGTCGAACGTATTGAAAAGCTGACCGATTTCAGCGAAAAAAATCTTGAAAATCCATTCAAGGAGGTCATGGATATCACGGGTGTCAAATTCGGCAAGATTGCCCAGCCCGTTCGCGTGGCCTTAACCGGTGGAACCGTGAGCCCAGGCATATTTGAAATGATTGCCGCTCTTGGAAAGAAAAAGACGGTTAGCCGGTTAAGACAGGCAGAATCGTATATTAAAAATAGGGTAAAATCCTGAAACAGACAGGCCCCTTGAAATTAGAGGGTTTCCTTTCAATTTTTTCTTGACTCCCTCTGTCTTTTTCTATAAGACCCTTCAGATCAATGGGGGATCGTCCAAGGGTAGGACTGCGGATTCTGATTCCGCCAATCGGGGTTCAAATCCCTGTCCCTCAGCCAAATGATGATAAAAGGCCGTGGATTTATTCCACGGCTTTTTTATTTAAAATGCCCCGATCTGACAGTTTTTAATCCGGACCCCCAATGTTTCGCAGGCTCCACTGACATTCATTTTGGTAATGTTCATCTCTAACGCCACTTTCCACGCAATCTTGCAATCCAGCTTGCCATCGTCCAGATGATTAAAAACCCGCTTTTTGAGTTCCTCTGGCACTGGATTGATTTTCAAAACCCCTTTTTGCTGACCCGGTCCTGTCCCAAAAAGGCCGAGCTGACATTTGACCAGGCGGATATGGTGGGTATCGGCAAACTGGCCAATCTCCCGGGCTGAGATATCCAGTTCATCAGAAAGACTGAAACATTTCGCGCAGGACAGCTTGCCATCTTTCACGGCCTTTAAAATCAAATCTTCTGTTTTTTTATCAAATTTTAAGTGAGAGTTCTTCTTACCAGCTTTGTCTGTGAACGACATGAATAAATACTCCTTTAAAGTTAGTCATTGCCAACACTTTTTTTCCTGTTGACACATCTCTATTTGCTTGAACAAATATCAACGGTTTGTTAGTTTAATAAATTTATTGCAGGACTATCAAGAAAGAAATCGTAAACCTGAAAATAGATAGAACAGAAATCCGATGGCATTGTCATTTGCAGAAAACAGAAAAAAAACACGGCAGATAACTGTCGGGGATGTAAAAATTGGCGGCTTTTCGCCTGTTGCCGTTCAATCCATGACCAGCACCCACACCCAGGATGTTCAAAAAACCGTTCATCAAATCAAAACACTTGAAGAGGCCGGATGTGAGATCATTCGTGTGGCTGTGCCGGATGAAGACGCGGCTTCTGCCATTTCAGCCATAAAAAAAGACATTTCCATTCCGCTTATTGCAGATATCCATTTTGACTACCGTCTGGCGATTTTATCTGCCAAGGCTGGCGCAGATGGACTTCGAATCAATCCCGGAAACATTGGAAACGAAAAAAAAATAAAAGCGGTGATCGACTGCGCAAACGATTATCAGATTCCCATCCGGATAGGCGTGAACGCAGGCTCTCTCGAACAGGATATTCTGGACCGGCACCACGGCGTGACCGCTCCGGCTATGGTAGAAAGTGCATTGAGACACATTGATTTATTAACGTCTCACCAGTTTGAAAATATCAAGGTATCCCTAAAGGCATCAGATGTGCCACGGACAATCGAGGCCTACAGGTTGCTGTCACAGCAAATAGATTTTCCGCTTCATCTGGGTGTCACGGAAGCCGGAACCATTTTTCCGGGCATTGTAAAATCCGCTCTGGGTGTGGGCATGCTTCTCTCAGAAGGTATCGGGGATACCATAAGGATTTCTCTCACCAGTGATCCTGTGAATGAAATCCGGGTGGGATATGAGATTTTAAAAGCTTTAGGCCTCCGGCGGCACGGACCGGAACTTATTTCCTGCCCCACCTGCGGCCGCTGCAACATTGACCTGTTTGATATTGTCGAAAAGGTAGAACAATTCTTGCAGAAAAAGAAAACTCCGATTAAAGTCGCCATCATGGGGTGTGTGGTTAATGGACCAGGGGAAGCAAAAGAGGCGGATATTGGTATAGCCGGAGGAAACGGTTTCGGCATCCTTTTCAAAAAGGGAGTTGTGGTCAAAAAATTCCCTCAAGACAGGCTGGTGGATATTCTAAAAGAAGAAATCACAAAAATAGAAGATATAACATAATCTTATCATATCGCTGTAAAAGAGGAAAAACATGGCCAAACAGGAAAAATATGCAATTACACCGACAAGGGAAGAGGACTATCCCCAATGGTATCAGCAGGTCATAAAAGCTGCAGACCTGGCTGAAAATTCCCCGGTCCGGGGTTGCATGGTGATCAAGCCCTGGGGATATGCGATTTGGGAAAACATTGTAAGAAATCTAGATCATCTGTTTAAAGAAACAGGGGTTAAAAATGCCTATTTTCCCCTTTTTATCCCTTTAAGCTTTCTTGAAAAAGAAGCAGAACACGTTGAAGGATTTGCCAAAGAGTGTGCGGTTGTAACCCATCACAAACTCGAAAAAGGCCCTGAAGGCGGTCTTGTTCCTGCAGGCCAACTTGCGGAACCTCTGATTGTGCGTCCAACATCAGAAACAATCATTGGTGATTCTTTTTCAAAGTGGATCCAGAGCTACAGGGATCTTCCGGTACTGATTAATCAATGGGCCAACGTGGTCCGGTGGGAAATGAGAACCCGGCTATTTTTAAGAACCAGTGAATTCTTGTGGCAGGAAGGGCATACGGCACATGCCACAAGAGAAGAAGCCATCGAGCGAACAAAAATGATGCTGGATGTGTATGCCAGATTTGCAGAAGACTATCTGGCTCTCCCTGTAATCAAAGGCAGAAAATCAACGGCAGAGCGTTTTCCAGGCGCGGAAGACACCATGTGTATCGAAGCCATGATGCAGGACAGAAAAGCGCTTCAGGCAGGCACCTCCCATTTTCTGGGTCAAAATTTTGCTAAAGGGTCGGACATCAAATTTCAAACGGCTGATGAAAAGGAATCATATGCCTGGACCACATCCTGGGGGGTGTCAACACGGTTGATAGGCGGGTTGATCATGACCCATGGTGACGATGATGGCATTATCGTGCCACCCCGCCTGGCACCATCCCATGTTGTCCTCATGCCTATTATCAAAAAAGTGGATGACACCTCGAAAATACTGGAATTCACTGAAAGCCTCGCCAGGGAATTGAGAGAAACCGACTATCATGGCATGAAAATAAGCGTTGAAATTGATAATCGGGATGTCGGCAGTCGAGGCTGGGACTGGATTAAAAAGGGCATTCCGCTGCGGGTAGAAATCGGCCCAAGGGATTTGGCTGACAATTCTGTTTTTGTGGGAAGACGGGACAAAAGCCACCGGGACAAAACATCTGTAAAAAGAGATGCGTTTATCCAACTGGTCCCGGAAATGCTCGATGATATACAAAAAAATATTTATGAAAAGGCGCTTTCTTACAGAAAGCAACATACCACGCCTATAAATGAAAAAGATGAATTTTACAGGTATTTCACCCCTGAAAATTTGGACAAACCTGAAATACACGGCGGATTTGCCATGTCACACTGGTGTGGGGACAGTGAGTGTGAAGAAAAAATTAAAAATGATTTGAGTGTTACCATCAGGTGCATTCCCATTGACAGCAAAAAAGAAGCCGGGAAGTGCCTATGTTGCGGAAAACCAAGCGGCCACCGGGTAGTATTCGCAAAATCATACTGATGATCGGGTTGAGTTATATATGATCCGGATAAACGATATACTTGAAAGACTCATCGAAGTAAACCCTGAAGCTGACCTGGATATTGTGGAACGTGCCTATATTTTTTCCGCAAGGGTTCATGATGGCCAGGTCAGGCTTTCAGGAGAGCCTTATCTGTCTCACCCATTGGAAGTGGCCTATATTCTCTCCGATATGATGCTGGATGTTGAAAGTGTTGCCGCAGGCCTTCTTCATGATGTTATTGAAGACACGCACTCTACGGAAGACGAAATCAAATCCATCTTTGGCCCGAGTGTCTGCCATATTGTGTCAGGGGTCACAAAACTGTCCAAGCTCACATTTCACACGGCACAGGCCCGGGAAGCCGAAAGTATCCGGAAAATGATTCTGGCCATGGCAGATGATATCCGGGTCATCCTGATCAAACTGGCGGACCGTATCCATAATATGCGAACGCTTCAATATCACAAAAAACAGGAAAAGCAGATCAAGATCGCCCAGGAAACCTTTGATATTTATGTACCGCTCGCGGCCAGGCTCGGTATATACTGGATAAAAAATGAGCTTGAGAACATTGCGTTTAAATATATTTTACCTGATGAATTTGAAAAAATAAGTTCATTGGTCGATAAAAGCAGGGAAGGGCGGGAAGGGTTTGTTGAAGAGGTCAAACAGCTTCTCAAAAATAAAATGGATAGCGTTGGATTAAAATGTGAGGTTCTGGGCCGATATAAGCAATATTACAGCATTTATAATAAAATGGTCACCCAAGGCCTTGAATATAATGAATTATACGATATTATCGCATTCAGGATTATATTAAATACCATTCCCCAGTGCTATGAAGCTCTGGGGCATATTCATGCGTTATGGCAGCCCATTGCTAAAAAATTCAAGGACTACATTGGTGTACCCAAGCCCAATATGTATCAGTCGCTTCACACAACCGTCATTGGGCCAAAAGGTGAACGGATCGAGATACAGATCAGAACCCATGAAATGGATCAGGTAGCCAAATCCGGTATTGCCGCACACTGGAGTTATAAAGAAGGCAAGGTGATTGATGAAAAGGTCAACAAGGCTTATGCATGGATCCAGAATCTCGTGGAAAACCAGAAAAATGTTAAAGATCCGGATGAGTTTCTTGAAAATGTGCGAATTGATCTTTTCCCTGATGAAGTATATGTGTTTTCACCCCTCGGAGAAATAAAGGCTCTTCCTAAGGGTGCCACACCTGTTGATTTTGCCTATATGATCCATTCGGAAATAGGAAACGAATGCACAGGGTCAAGAGTCAACGGTCGAATGGTGCCGCTGTCCTATATGCTTAAAACAGGGGATACCGTTGAAATTATTACCACAAAAGGCCACACCCCCAGCAAAGACTGGTTAAATTTCGTAAAAACGGTCAAGGCGCGATCGAAAATACGGCAATGGATAAAAACGCAGGAAAAAGACAGAAGTGTTTCTTTGGGCAGAGAGATTTGTGAAAAAGCTTTCAGGAAATATAAGCTCAATTTCAACCAGCTGATGAAATCCAAAGAAGCAGAAGACATCGTGGCTTCATTTGGATTGAAAACCGCTGATGATCTGATTGCAAATGTCGGGTATGGGAAAATAACCTCTCTTCAAATTATTAAAAAATTTGAACCAAAAACAGACCAGAGCAAAACATCTCTCTTTACCAAACTGATCAGCCGTCCCAAAAAAATCAAACCGTCAGAAGGAATTGTCGTAAAAGGCCTTGAGGATATTCTGGTAAAATTCGGCAAGTGTTGCCAACCCGTGCCTGGGGATCCGATTACCGGATATATTACACAGGGAAGGGGGGTTACCGTACACCGGATTAACTGTATCCATGCCTTGAAGATGAATCCTGACCGGCAAATAGACGTTAATTGGAATAAGGAGGTTGGAGAGACCTTCCCCGTCAGAATTCTTGTGCATTCCTATGACCGGTTCGGGCTTCTTGCGGACATCACCGCAACCATCAGCAAGTGTGGCGCAAATATTGTTAATGCCAACACGAAAAGCATGGACAACAAAACGGTTGATGCAAAATTCACCATATCTGTAGAAGATAAGGAGCAGTTGCACAAGGTCATCTCTTCAATTAAAAAGATAAAATTGGTTCAGTCGGTTAAACGGGTAGACAGGCAATAATTGAGAGAAATTAACTGTTAATAATGATAACGGAGGCGTGTTCCATCGTTCTTTCTGGCAACCGGACAATACGTATGCGCCCCGGCTCTCCTCTTGTGCTACCATTACTAACAGCTAATTGTATGAGCGTATTTCATGGGGCTTTAACAACAAAACCCGATTTAATGCAGGATGTACATACGGTCATTTTTTTGACGCTCCCTTTGTAAATTGTTTTTACATTCTGCAGGTTCGGTTTAAATCGACGTTTGGTCACATTATGCGCGTGGCTCACGTTATTGCCTACCATTGATTTTTTCCCACAAATTCCACATTCCCTTGCCATACGATAACTCCTTTTTTCTGAAAACTATCGGTATTTATCTAAACTTAGTAAAACAGTTATGGGCTATTACACCAAAAATGATGATGTGTAAAGTGATTTATTTTACACCAAAAATGGATTTTGATGACGTTCCTAATTATCCGGCACCTGGCTTTGGTTCAGGGCAGTTTTACACTTTTCAAGATATTGAAGTGCCTCCTGATATACATGGGTTTTCGGATATGAAAAAATGACAGTTTCAAAACGGGCCTTTGCAGCTTTATAATGCTCTGATTTGAAATAAAATTTCCCAACATACATTTCATGGCCGGCGATGGTTTCAAGACAGGTATTGATATTTTCCCTGCATTTTTCCGCATACTCGCTGTCAGGGAACTGGCGGATAATCCGTTCAAAAGTATTTAGTGCCTTCAACGTATTTGACTGATCCCGGTCTATGGTATCAATACGATCATAGTAGCAAAGCCCGGTTTTGTATATCACTTCAGGGACAGCGTCATTTCTGGGATGAAGGTTTTCAAAGTCGCTGTAGGCGATAATCGCCTCGTCATATTCCTTTAAATGATAATGGGCGTCTGCGATTTTCAAATCTGCAAGAATAGCGTATTTACTGAAAGGATACCAGTTTTTCAAATTTGTAAATTCAGCTATGGAATCCTTGTAGTTTCTGCCGTCAAATGATTTTATCCCGTCAGTTGCAAGTTCTTCAGCTGATTTTTCCTTTTTTTTGCCCCACAAGGAACAACCTGAGCTTAAAAGGAAACCGATAAGGCAAAGTGTGATTAGTCGTTTCATTTTTTTATATTTTCAATATAGTGTTCAGCCGACATGGCGGCTATTGCGCCATCACCGACAGCAGTTGCAATCTGTCTTAGAGGTGTATTTCTGATATCACCAGCAGCAAAAACACCGGGTACGGATGTCTGCATGTGATCGTCAGTAACAATAAATCCTGCATCATCAAGCGCAAGGCCTGCACCGACAAATCCGATATTTGGCAAAATGCCAATCCAGATAAAACATCCGTCGCTGGCCATATTTTTTTCTTCACCTGTTTTCACGTTTTTAATGCGAACGCTTTCGACACCACTTTCGCCATCGATACTTGTTAAAACAGAATTCCATACAAATTCAATTTTATCATTTTCAAATGCCCGTTCCTGCAATATTTTGGCAGCCCTCAACTCATCCCGCCGGTGAACAACATAGACTTTTTTGACAAACTTGGTCAGATAAATGCTCTCCTGAATGGCAGTGTCCCCACCACCAACAGCAACAACCACCTTGTCTTTGAAAAAAGGGGCATCACATGTGGCGCAGTATGAAAGGCCTCGGCCGACAAACCGGTCTTCACCGATATCTAATGCTCTCGGCGAGGCACCTGTTGCGATAACAATGGATTTTGTGGTAATCTCCCTGTCATATAATTGTAATTTTTTACTATCACCTGTGAGATCCATGGACAGGACTTCGTTAGACTCTATGGCAAGGTCAAACTGTTTTGTCTGTTCAACCATTTTCTCAATAAGATCCGGCCCGCTTATCCCTGTAAAGCCAGGATAATTTTCAATCCAGTCTGTAATAAGCACCTGACCGCCTGGTACAATTTTTTCTACTAGAATTACGTTTAATCGCGAACGGGCAGCATAAAGTCCTGCTGTCAAGCCTGCAGGGCCTCCGCCAATAATCACAAGATCATGATCTGTTTGTTTCATCACTGACCATCCTGTTCCGGATTTTAAATTGCTTTTTTAATGCTGTCTATCAGTTTTGCCTTGGCAACCATTCCGGTGATCTGATCAACGATTTCACCATTATTAAAAACAATCAGGGTTGGGATTGCACGTACGCCATATTTCCCCGGCGTAATTGGATTATCATCAACATTACATTTTGTAATTTTAATTTTATCCCCATATTCTTTTGCAATTTCTTCAATTATCGGAGTAATCGCACGGCAGGGGCCGCACCATGGCGCCCAGAAATCAATCAATACCGGTTTGTCAGACTTTAATACTTCCTTTTCAAAACTGCCATCATCTATTTCAATAATCCCGTTTCCCATATGACATGATCCTTTTTTTAATAGGTTATTCCTTAAAAAAATGAGATTAGACTATAATGCCGAGTCAAATCATTGTCAACCTTCACATTACCAAAGTAAAATGACATAAAATAAAACTTCAAGCCACAGCATAATTGACATGGCAATACCGTTCTGTTACCAAATCGGATACTTTTAAACTACTTTCATATACGGAGAGAATCATGGGGCAGACAAAAATACGCGTGGGTGCATTAATTTCAGGTGGCGGAACAAATCTTCAGGCAATTATAGATGCGTCTTTATCGTCACGTATCAATGCTGAACTTGTATTTGTAGGTACGGACAACCCTTCAGCAAAAGGACTTTTACGAGCCGAAAAAATCGGCATCCCCGCATTTATAACTGACTATTCTGCTATATTAAATAACTATAAGAGAAATCGCAAAAAAATCTCTCTGCCACCGGACTTTAACCTGGAAAAGGTCTTATCAAGACAACGCCTATTCAAACCGGATGATAATCCGGAGAAAATTAAGACTTTTCTTTGTTCCCGTGCATTGGCTGAAGCGGATCTCATACAAAAAATGTCACGATATCCCTTTGACCTGCTTGTGCTTGCCGGATTCATGAGAACACTTACCCCCTATTTTATTGACACAATAAATATCCCCCCTGAAAGCCCGAGAATCATGAATATTCATCCGGCCATCCTGCCAGCTTTCCCCGGCAGCGGCGGGTATGGTGAAACATTCAGATATGGATGCAAAGTTGGCGGCTGCACGGTTCATTTCATTGATTACGGAGAGGATTCCGGACCTATCATCGGACAAAGCACATTTCCTATTGAACCGTCAGACACGATTGACCGTGTAAAGGAAAAAGGGCTGAAGCTCGAATGGGAGCTATACCCTCAATGCATTCAATTATTCTCAGAAGGCCGCCTTCAAGTCGTCGATATACCCATGGATGAAAGACATAAAACCGTATCAAAAAAACGCATTGTCAAAATTCTTCCCGATTAAATCATCCGGCATGCATAACGTTTACCATCAATGGGATCGCCACGAATGTTCCCAGAGAACTTCCGATATTTGTAAAAACAACTACCAGAAGAATTCTTGTAACCTTGTTTCGCCAGAAACCTTTGGCAGACAGAATATCTTCCGGAAGGTTTTCGAAATCCATCACTTTTGGTTTTCTTGAAAAGGCCTCCACAAGACCCGCGACCCATCCGGCCGCAATCATAGGGTTTAAGGATGTTAACGGCGCCGCAATCATAGACGAGATGATCGTAAAAGGATGGGCAAATGCCATTAAGGCTCCAAGTCCTGCCAGAATGCCATTTGCTGCCACCCACCAGCCAATCATGGATGCGCCCTTGGCCTGCCCGCCATGGAAAAAACCAAAAACAAACAAGGCAAGAATTGCAATGGGCAATACCCATTTAAAAAATCCTGACATCCTGCCTTTAGGAGGCAGAACGTTCAGTGAGTCGATATCAATTTCTTCGTTCCAGAACTTTTTGATGCCTGGAACGTGCCCGGCACCAACAACCGCAACGATTTTTTTACCTGGAGCCGTTCTAATTTTTTCCGCAAGGTACTGATCTCTTTCTGTAATCAGAATTTCCTTTAAAACAGGATGAGACTTCTCCACGTCAGCAAGAAGGGTCTGAAGCACATCCTGGGTTTTCATCTTTTCAATTTCCTCTTCGCCAATTTCATCAACATCGCCTAAGGACAGAATAAATTGAAACAGGAATTTTATCTTTTCCCAAAGCCCCATGATACGCCATATGCGGGAAAGCGTTACATGAATCTCCCTGTCTGCAAGATGAATTTCAGCCTTGACATTTTCCCCTTCCTCGATCGCCTTAATCATTTCTTCACCAGGTTTGATGTCAAGCTTTTCGGCTATTCGTTTCTGAAAAGATCCCAGCAAAAGATTCATCAGGAGAAGAAACGCCTTTTTTTCCTTAATGACCTTTACAATATCCATTTCCCGCCATTTATCTTTCTGTCGAATGGCTTGATACCGGGAAGGGCATAATTCCACACTGACCGTGTCCGGCTTTTCCTCTTTTATCACGATGCCGACCAATTCCGCACTTTCCTTTGACACATGTGCGGTTCCTATAAGGAGGATCTCCTTGTCGTTAAAGATCAATTTATGAACATTACTATTGGTGTCTGATTCCATTCAATATCAACTCCTGGTTGGTTACCGGTTTGTTGAAAAAATAGCTTTCTATTTTCATCAACCCGGAATCATTTTTTAAAATACAAGGATTCTCGATATCTGTCCAAAATTAATCGAGCAGATACAGCATCCGGATAAAACAAAAGTCCATAACACTATATTTTTCTGAATTTCAAGGCAATAAAAATATACAGACCTCACATGGAAGGAAAAAAAGCAGCTGCAACATTCGAGCAATAGTGGCCTGAATGTCTATCAGAAAAGATGAAATCAAACCGTCTGGAAAAACCCTGGCAAAAACGAAGCCCATCAGGTTCCGGCAAGGACTCGTCTGATGGCAGATGCCAGCTCTCTTATTTCGATGGGTTTGTAGAGCAGTTCCCTGATGCCAACATCACGGGCTTTTTCAGGGGATATCTGATGGCTGTAACCTGTGCACAAAATAATCGGGATATCCTGCCTTATCGATAGGATTCTCCGTGATAATTCGTCACCCGTCATTTTCGGCATGGTCATGTCAGTGATCACAAGATCAAATGCATCTGGCGTTTCTTCAAACAATTTAAGCGCCATTACACTGCTTGATTCAGATACCACATGGTAACCGAGTCTCTGCAGCATGACTTTTTCAAGATCAACAAGTGCTTGTTCGTCATCTACAAATAAAATCCGTTCTGTCCCTTTTTGGATTTCCGTTTTTCGAATTTCAACCAGCGTATCCTCGGCTTTAATCCGTGGGAAAAATACCTCAAACGTCGTGCCCCTGCCCAAATCACTTTGAACATTAATAAATCCGTCATGCGCCTTAACAATGCCATGAACGACGGCAAGTCCCAACCCCGTTCCTTCATCCATTTTTTTTGTCGTATAATAAGGATCAAAAATCCGCTCCAGCGCATTCTTCTCAATACCGCACCCCGTATCGCTTACGGTCAGCTTCAAATAAGGTCCGGGCACAATATCTTTTATTGTCATCGCGCTGATCTGATCAATTTCAACCGGTTTCAGGCTAACCGATAATATGCCTCCTTTTCCTTCCATGGCATGAAGCGCATTGGTGCAAAAATTCATAATGATTTGATGAATTTCTGTAGGATCCGTGTTGACGAGCGTGCTGTCCTTTTCAATTTCCTGATGAATTTCTATTGTACTTGGTAAAGATGCGCGAATGAGCTTCAGGGCTTCGGTCACAACCCGATGGATCCGGACAGGTTTTCGAACGGTTTCTGATTGCCTGCTGAACGTCAGAATATGAGCAACAAGATCTTTTGCCCTGTTGCAGGCAATCAATACATTATCAAGGTTGTGCCTGGTGGCGCTTTCATCCTTGACATTAAGCTGCGCAAGCTGGACATACCCCATGATTGCGCCCAGAATATTATTGAAATCATGAGCAATACCACCTGCAAGTGTGCCAATGGATTCCATTTTTTGGGATTGCCTTAACTGGGCTTCAAGCTGGGTTTGACGTGTAATGTCTCTCAGTATCTTAAGCATCCTCAACGGTGCCCCCTTGTCATCTCTGACAAGCCAAAGCCTGACAACAACAGGAATTCTCGTATTATCTTTTTTTAAAAGCTCGTTCTTAAACTCATCCGAATACCCTCTGACCAATACCTGACTTTCAATTATTTCGTCATAAAAATGGACTCCTTTTTCAGGTGTATAATTTCTATAATTTAAAAAACGAAGCTCGCTTATACCCCAGCCAACCATCTCACAAAATGCAGGGTTTGCGTCCTCGATATACCCTTCCATACTTATAAATGCGATACCATCTCTGCTTGTATCAAAAAGACTTCTGTACTTTTGTTCTGAGGATTTGATTTTTTGGATGGCGTTTTCAGCGACTTTTTTTTGTTTAAACAATTCAATAAATACATTGACTTTATTTACAAGAATAAGAAGTTCAACCGGCATCAAAATATAATCCACCGCACCAGTCCTGTATCCTTCTAGAATATCTTCTTTCTCCCTGAATTCAGAAGAAAATAAAATGATGGGGGCATGAAACCCGTTTTTGACTTTTTTAATGCGATGAACCAGTTCATATCCATGCGATTCGGGCATCATGACATTCAAGAGAATCAATGCAAATTCTTTCTCCAAAATGTGGTTTAATGCGTCCCTTCCGGATGTTGAAGCAATAATATGGCACGGCAGATGACCCAAAATACGGCTCAACTCTGAAATATTTTCCTCGCTGTTGTCTATAATTAAAATGTTGACGCTACTCATATAGACTCCATGTATCACTTCAAATTCAAAATAAATAATCGAATACGTCATGCCATCTGGCATTTCCGTGGGGAATATAAGGTAGACCAGGCAAAAATTATGTTTTATCGTGAGAAAAAAATGCTAATTTTTAAACATAAACAAATAGATTGGTGCTGTATGCGAACAGTGAAGCCAACGATGTTCTTTTATGCTTTGTGACTTGATCGGATACTTTACTAAAATTTGCTAAAATTGTAAATCATTTGTTAGTTTAAATTTTTTCAAAAATCCTTTCTTTTTTATAACCCCTTAAAAAATTACAATCTTTGAATAAGATAAAAAAACACAGGGAGTTTGCTTTGTATTTTTATCCGATGCAGGATGTCCCTCAGATATCGTTTTTTTTCATAGTCATATAATGGCGATAAATATACAGAACCTTTTGGATATGGCCGATCAAGCCTGTCCCGTATCAGGGACAAAATAGACGGCACATGGTTTTCCGGCAACATTTCCCCGATGACGAAATTCAGCGTTATTTCGATATTCTCAAAATGATGGTTAATTGCCATCATTCGCTCGAACGTGTGTATAATATCTTTAAGTTCAATAGGTTTTTTTAAATATTTCAGCGTGGCTGGGTCTGCAGATTCAACCCCTATATTGATATACGTCTTATAGGGCAGTCGGTTTAAATCCTGAAAAAATGAGGGCTCCTTGTCAAGAAAAGATTTCACGCTGCCAAATAAAAACAAGTTCGCCCCTTTCATATTCGATAACTTCAATTCAAATATGTCGTAGGCATTTTGAGCCGCAAAATTGATCAATTCAGCAGGTGCGTTCAGTGCATCGTGCTGTCCCAGAAAAACGGCATTGTAGTTTATTATATCTCTACCCAAAAAACCTTTCAATTGTCTTATCTGATTTAAGATGTCTTCTTTTGAGCGCGATTCAAACCGGTTTCCTGATTTTACACGACAAAATCCGCAATTGTAAAGACAACCATCAGCAATAATAACGGGGATGACATCATAATCAACATGTCTTGTATCCGGCGGTAAAACAGATATTTGGCCCCCAATCAACCTGTGAAATAATTGGGCTTTCTGTTGAAGCCGGGCAGAATCATTTTTTATTACATTCGAAATATAATGTGAAAGATCAATATGGGTTTCACCATCCAAAAGGCAGGCAATCGATGAAACCACACGAGGCCATATCTCTATGGCATTTTCTATCATTTTGTTTTTAAAAGGTTTGGCATCCAAAAGAGATGTGTTGCCATATGGCAGACAGGGCACATAATATTCGCCCATGCATTCAAATACACCCGCATACCCACCCGCAGAATAATAGATCCAGTCATTTCCAAGCGTACGCTTCAACCATTCAACAGGGTTTGGCCAGCCATTGCCTCTGCCCTGAATAAATCTGATTTCCCCGTTTTGATTAAAATGATATACAAACTCTTTGGTTTTTATTTCTGAATACTGACCGTAACGTATGGGATAGCTTGCTTTTGTATATATGTTCACCCCTTTTTTATCAAGGGTGATACTGTAATTGTCAAACTGATAAAACGTCATATTTTTTTATTGCCATTCTCGTAATAACATCTCTGATGATGTTTGTCGGAAGACATATCAAGTTATCGATACCTTGAAAATATTATATTGACTCCCAGGAAAAAATTTTACCTTCTTCTAAAATTCGACAGGTTTTTGCAACAGCCACTGTTTCATCATGAAATATATTCAAAAGCACCATCGACAGATTTGCAGTTGCTAGCATGGGCAAATAGATATTTTCCATCCAAATGCTCTTTTTATAACATTTTGAACCGCTGGTCAGATTGGAAAGACCGGCAATGGTTCTTACCGGGTAACCCAAAACCTCTGGCAACAGTTTCAAAGTTGAAAGCACCTCCATTGCCTGGAATGTTCCCTGTTCCCATGAAAGCGGTACAATAACAGGGTCAATGATCAATCTTTCCGGCGAAATGCCTTCTTCTTCAATGGCGGCCAGTAATTGAGAGGCTATAGTTAGCCGTTCACCTGAGTCCAAAGGCACGCTGCTGTCAGAATTCAGAAGATAACCAATAATATCGGCGTTATATTTTTTTGCCAGAGGTAAAATACCGGCCATTTTCACAGGTTCAAGTGAAAACCCGTTGATAATGACCGGATTTCTTGACACAGCGAGTCCTGCTTCCATGGCCACTGGGTTGGCCGTGTCTATAAGAATAGGTAATGCGGTCACTTCTTGAACCGATTCGATGAGAAATGCCATTTTTTGTTTTGCCCCTTTTCCCAATGGGCCGGAATTGACATCAATAGCATGAGCACCTCTTGCAGAACATTTAGCTGCCAATGCACGTATCGGCCCGGAATTCATGTCTTCCATGGCCTTCGAGACCGTGGCATTAATAACCTGCATGTTATCAGCAACCAGCATCATTTGAGGGAACCCTTAAAAGTCGTCCTTTTTAAATTAATCGCTCCGGTGAACATGGCACAAGGGCAAAATCAATCTGCATTTTATTGCACAATACTTCCCAATATTAAATAATTTATTATCCAAAACCATGTATTTTCTTTCCTAAAACACCCGACTTTTTTTGCTTTTGCCCTATCCATTTTTAATAAATGGCTGCAATATACTGTAATAACGAAAGATATCATTTACTTGCCATCCATATGGCATAGATATTGCTGTTGTTTTTAGTGACTGTTCACAGGGAATAGTCTCAAGAAAAAGCCAAGCTTGCTGCGAAGCAAGTACGGAAAGCTTCGGGTCTCCACGAGACGGCCGAGTTACCTTGAAATAGGACTTGCGTTCAATGAAAAAAATCTATTCTGTTTCTATCCTTGTTTTACCGATCCTCATATTACTTATAGGCAGTGCATCAGCCCTTACCCTTATAGAAGGTACCTTTATGGGGTTGGACATTGCTTCCGTCTCTGAAGTTCACGCAATGCTTTCTGTCGGTTTGAGTATGATAGGAATCGCACGGCTTGGCAGAAAAAAATTAGCGAAACAGACCATTTCACTTTCAAAATAAGTGATCCCGGACCTGAAAAACGAACACTGAAGGAGACAAAAAATCATGCAAAAAACTATCTCAAACGCAGTTACTGTAATCATTATCATACTAATTACAAGCACTTCATATGCCATGGGTGTGAGGCCGGAAACACCTCCAGAAAGCAACGCCGGACTATCTGACACTGAACAGGCATTGGGTGCACAAATGCTCGCCGCCATCATAGCCAATCTTCCTGACAGCAGCTTTAAAGGGAATCTGAATCAGCTTCTTGAGACTGGATATATGACGATAATCGATAGTGACAATCGGGGGATTCAAGTTGAAATGGGCGTTAATTGGAGCTATACGGAGCCGGGTCTAAAATTCAAATACACTTTCGACGCATTTATGCTTCCAGACAAAACAATTGTGAGCGGGAATGCAGAGGCTGTTATTGTATGTGGCTTTAAAAATCTGTTTTTAAGCACATTGGACATTATTGTCAATACAACCCATGGATCACCTATTTCAATAGATAGTGGTGAACTCGAAGGCACCCTGATTGCTTTTGATGAAGCCATGGTATCTTTTGATATCCGAAACCTGGCAACAAAAGGATTTGTGGATGAATCTTATGGAGTGAGCGGAAGCGCCATTATTACGCCCTTTGGCATGACCTCTGAAGAAGAAACAAACATAGAAATCGATCACCTGATGGACTATCTGAATGAACTGAAAAATCAGGAAGAGTGATCAAAGCATCATTTCCATTGCATATTTTTGCCCTTCATTTTATCAAAACAGAACAGATTCTGACTGAATCGTTATACGGTCAGGATCTGTTTTTTATATTTTTCTTCAGTTTATTATGATACATTCCGATAATCAAATTATCGTCTAAGGATTATTCGATTTTCATCATCCATTGAGGTGCGAGAATGAGCATAAGCCCCATAGGCAGTTCGCCTTTAACATTTTACTTGCCCCAATTATCCCCTGTAAGCCGTGTTCCCAGAATTGAAGGCGGCGCATCAGACCAGTTATTAAAAACCGCAAATGAACTTGAAACAGAGGAAGATGCCACCCAATACACCCGGTCCTTAACCATTCCGGGTAACAGCCTGATGGCAGGTGGCAATATTTCCGTTATTGTATAAATACAGATCCTGCTCCCTGATAGCTGACTAAAAATCAAGCTCCAAAACCTCTTTAAGGCGCGTTTTCTCATCGTATTGCAATACCTGTTTTTTCATATGCGCTTTCAAATCCCTGTCCTCCATTACAAAGATCATCTGTGCATCATGGTAAATGAAAGAAAGATATTGCCCTTTTGGGTTTTCACCCTGGAATTTTTCATTGCCTGAGCAGACACCCCATGTCAATTCTTTTCCGGTAAGATAGCCTGCCGAGCAATCAGGGACGCCGAATTTATCTATGACTTTTTTTTCCAGCTCCCCAAATACATTATCACCAACAAACTGTTCCACCTGAAACTTATACAGCTTTTTGCCTTGCCTGAAAGAGCTGAAAAGCATACTCACCACAGTCCAGTTATTGATTTTTTCAGGGGGAATTGTTGCCGTATAATATAATACATCATCTGTCCCCCAGTGTTTGACAATGCTGGTTTGTATAGACGGGTATTTTTCTTTTACCTCATCCATGGTCATTCCTAACTTCAAACCCAGAACGGTTATTTGGGAAAAATCTGATGAATTTGCCATCGTGACTATCATAAAAGACACCGTCAAAAATGCCAGATATGCGTGTTTCATTTCTAAGCCTCACCCGTAACGGTCAACCCGTTGACATCTCTCGTTTTCATGCACAAAAAAGTCAGGAAATGGTTTTCTATCAGGTAACCGACTGGAATATCCGTTAAAAATACAAAAAAATCTCTTGTGAAGATTCTAATTTTAATTTATGTCCATCCTTTTAATCCATGGGAGCTGTGAAAAGCAATACCACATTCATAAAGGAAATTACATATATATTATGGCGTAAAGGATATAATTATTTTTTTGCGATATAACGGCCAAAAGAAATTAGTATCTTGATTTATTCGGTATTATGGCAAAGTTAAACATTTAGGCACATTTATTGCTTATTATTACATAAAATAATTAAAAAAAACATTGTTAACCATAATATTTCTTAGAAAAAGCCAAACTCGTAACAAATGAGTGCGGAAAGCCAAGGATCAAAAAGATAGCCAGGCTGCCTGAGAAAAAGGATTATGAGAAGTATGAAGAAGTTGATCGTTTTTATCTGGATGGCCTGCATGGGTTGTATGTTTTCACCTGATCTCATGCAAAACCAGGCACCACGCAAAATTGAAATTCCCGAAATAACAAAACCAACCAATTATACTGAAACTTTTTTTCCAGAGCAGCATCCGGCAACCGCCTCAAAAAAAGAATCCCTTGCCCAGCTTCGAAAGGAAAAGGAGTACTGGGAGTTAATCCTTAAGGCCTCTAAAAAATATCAAATTGAGCCTGCTCTCATCAAAGCAGTTATCATGGCCGAATCGAGCTACAACCCCAAGGCTGTGTCAAAAGTGGGCGCCAAGGGACTGATGCAGCTTATGCCAGGTACCGCAAAATCGCTAGGCGTGAAGGATATATATGATCCGAGTCATAACATTGATGCGGGTGCCAAATACCTCAGATATCTATTAAATAGATACAATGGGAATGTGGAACTGGCCCTTGCCGCATACAACGCAGGGTTAAAAAATGTAAAACGGTACAATGGTATACCCCCTTTCAAATCCACCAGGACTTACATCAAAAAGGTATCGATCTACCATCAGTATTACAGAAAACAGGTCACCTGGAGGCTCAGCCTGGTTTAATATATAATCACTCTTTTTTCCATATACGCCTTAACCCACGGGTAAGGGCGTATAACATACATCCCAGTCTTTCCTTAATACCACCCCGTTCGATCCTGCAATTTATATCCATCAATGACTTGATAAAAATCAAATCAGACTTAACTTTTATCAACCGATATAAGTTATTAGATTTGATACGATTTAACGTCTTCCGTTTTTGACGTAACCATATGACAGGAGGTTTTATGCGTTTTGACAAATTGACCCTGAAATCCCAGGAACTCATTCAGAGTGCCCAGGAAGTTGCTGCGGAAAATCAGCATCAGCAAATTGAGCCGGAGCATATGCTTCAGGCTATGCTTAACGATACAGATGGCCTTGCGAGATCCATACTCATGAAGCTTGGGGTGTCTTATGGGACCATTTATCAAGACCTTAAACTGATACTCGACAAGATTCCCAGGGTCAGTGGCAGCGGTTTTAGTGAAACGACCATTTCCGGACGAACAAATCGTATACTTGATGCCGCATTTTCAGAAGCACAAAAAATAAAGGACAAATATGTCAGCATTGAGCATATCTTTCTGGCCCTTTGCGATGAAAAAAAGGGGGATGTGTCAAAAATGCTGCAAAATCATGGCATTACAAGAGAAAAAATATTGAAAGTTCTTTCTGAAATTCGCGGCAACGAAACCATCACAGACCAGAACCCGGAAGATAAATACCAGGCCCTTGACAAATTCAGCAATAATCTCACTGACCTCGCCCGGCTCGGCAAAATCGATCCGGTGATCGGAAGGGATGATGAAGTCCGGAGGATTGTGCAGGTTCTGTCCCGCAGAAAGAAAAACAACCCCGTACTCATCGGTGAACCGGGTGTTGGGAAAACAGCCATAGTAGAAGGGTTGGCCCAAAGAATCATCGACGGGGACATCACAGAAACCCTCATGAACAAGAGACTTGTAGCCCTTGATCTTGGTGCACTTGTGGCTGGCGCAAAATACAGGGGTGAATTTGAAGACAGACTCAAGGCTGTGTTAAAAGAAGTTGAAAATGCCCACGGTGAAATTATCCTGTTTATTGACGAGCTTCATATATTAATCGGCGCAGGGGCAACAGAAGGCGCCATGGATGCCTCCAATATGCTGAAACCTGCCCTGGCAAGAGGCACGCTTCGCTGCATCGGTGCGACCACGCTCAGCGAATATAAAAAATATATTGAAAAAGACGCTGCCCTTGAAAGACGGTTTCAGCCTGTTCAGGTTCAGGAACCCACTGTGGAAGATACGATTTCCATACTAAGGGGGCTAAAGGAAAAATATGAAGTTCATCATGGCGTTAGAATAATGGATTCTGCCATTGTGGCTGCTGCGACACTTTCAAACCGCTATATTTCAGATCGTTTTTTACCAGATAAAGCCATAGACCTTATCGACGAGAGCGCGTCAAAACTCAGGATTGAAATTGACAGTATGCCAGCTGAGATTGATGAAATCCAGAGAACGATCACAAAATATGAAATTGAAAAAGAAGCCCTTAAAAAAGAAACCGATAAAGGATCAAAAACCTTGCTTGACACACTTGATGAAAAGCTTTCCAGCCTGAATGAAAAAATCACAGAAATGAAGGCTCACTGGAAAAATGAAAAGGAACTGATCCAAAAAATAAGGCAGATCAAAGAAGAACTGGAACAAATGGGGCTTGAAGAACAGCAGGCCGAACGTGAAGGCAACCTTGCCAGGGTCGCTGAAATCCGATATGGTAAAATAACTGAACTCAATAAAAAACTTGAAGAAACCAAAGAGACACTCAAGGAAATACAATCCAGCCAAAAGATGCTTAAAGAAGAGGTTGACAGCGAAGATATTGCCGAAGTTGTTTCAAAATGGACAGGTATCTCGATCACAAAATTAATGGAAGGTGAAAAAGAAAAGCTTGTCCGGCTGGAATCATACCTTGGCAAAAGGGTCATCGGTCAGGATGAAGCTATCTCCGCCGTATCAAATTCGGTGAGGAGAGCGAGATCCGGGCTTCAGGATCAGAACAGGCCATTGGGAACCTTTATTTTCATGGGCCCCACAGGTGTGGGGAAAACCGAACTGGTAAAAGCCCTCGCAGAATTTTTGTTTGATAGTGATGAAGCCATGATTCGAATAGATATGTCCGAATATATGGAGAAACATTCTGTATCCAGGCTTATTGGTGCCCCTCCGGGATATGTGGGCTATGAGGAAGGAGGGTATCTGACAGAATCTGTCCGCCGAAAGCCCTATTCCGTTATCCTGTTTGATGAAATTGAAAAGGCCCATCGGGATGTTTTTAATGTGCTTCTGCAGATTCTGGATGAAGGACGCCTGACAGATGGTCAGGGACGGACGGTAGATTTCCGGAATACATTAATTGTGATGACATCAAATATAGGCAGTCAGTGGATTCTTGAATATGGTGTCACACAACAGGAAAAATTTGAGGAAAAGATAAAAGAAACCCTCCAGGCACATTTCAATCCTGAGTTTTTAAACAGAATTGATGAGACCATTATCTTCAAAAGTCTGACACCCGAGCAAATCGGACGCATCGTGGTCATTCAGGTGAACCGGTTACGTAAAAGGCTGGCTGAAAAAAATATTGAGTTAAATCTCTCGGAAGATGCAAAGAATTTTCTTGGGGAAAAAGGATATGACCCTGTTTTTGGTGCGCGCCCTCTTAAAAGAGCGATTCAGAAATATCTGGAAAATCCTCTTGCTATGGAAATGCTTAAGGGAAACATTATTGAGGGCAGTATGATTCGTGCAGGCGTGGAAAATGATATGATTATGTTTTCAGTGAAGGGCTGACACCTGCATAGGTTCTGAGTTATGCCTGTTTTTTTTAAATGACCTATGGGGATAATATGATACGAATCCTTATTGTGGATGATGAAGAAATCATCCGAAAAGTAATGGTAAAAACATTCGGCAAATACGGTATCTGCAAAGCAGTGACAAACGGCAATGATGCCCTGAAGTTATTTAAAAAAGCGTTTGAAAGCGATGAACCCTATCACCTTCTCGTTCTGGATCTGTCCCTTGAGGATATCAGTGGGCTTGATATCTTGAAAGAAGTCAGGAAAATGGAACAGGAAAAAAATTTAGACCCAAAAAAACAGGCTATCACTATAATGGTCACGGGAAATAATGAGATCGATATCGTCAGAAAATGCATTTTATCAGGCTGTAACGATTATATTTTAAAGCCCCTTAAACCGGATACCGTAAAACAAAAACTTGAAAACCTTGGTATTAATCCACTTACCGATAGGGAATCGAAGAAAATAGAAAAAGCCGATGAAATGGAGTAAAAAATCGTATGACTCCGTTTCCACGTCAAGCAATCTAATTTTTCTGGAGGTCAGCAATGAATGCCCGAAAATCCATCTATTCCGGGAGTTGGTATCCGGGAAGCCGAAAGGCTTGTGAACAGGAAATCGCCGCCTTTTTAATAGAAGGGTATGGAAAAAAAGTTACTGGGAAAAATCTTATTGGCGGAATTGTGCCCCATGCCGGATGGTTTTTCTCAGGAAGTATAGCCTGCAACGTCATTGAAGCCATTTTTCATCCCGATTCCAAACCAGATGTTGCTGTTATCTTTGGGATGCATCTGTCCCAAAATTCAAAACCTTACATAATGGCGGAAGGCTCTTGGGAGACACCTTTTGGTGAACTTGAAATTGCCAGTGACCTTGCCAATAAACTGATTGGCCAATTCGACTTTGTAGTTGAAACAGGCGGGCATTTTATCACAGATAACACAATTGAACTTCAGCTGCCATTTATCAAATATTTTTCAGGCAAAACAAAAATCCTGCCTGTGGGAGCACCGCCCTCATCCCTATCCCTGGATATTGCAAATACAATCATAAAAGAAGCCAATGCGTCAGGACTTAAATCAGCTGTAATCGGCTCCACAGATCTGACCCATTATGGCCCCAATTATGGATTTACTCCCTTTGGAACCGGTGAAAAAGCTCTGGAATGGGTCCGGGATAAAAATGATGCAAATATTATTAATAAAATTATCGAATTGGACCCAAAAGCCGTTATCCAGGAATCACTGGCAAACCAAAATGCCTGCTGCGGAGGAGCGGCAGCAGCGGCTATTACGGCAGCGAAGGCCATGGGGGCAACCCAGGCAGATTTATTAACCTACCAAACAAGTTATGACAAAAGCCCTGGCCAGAGTTTTGTGGGTTATGCCGGTCTGGTCTTTGGGTAATTTCATTGTTATTCTGCATTCAACTGGGGGGAGACCTTTGTACCCAATCCATGCTTTATTTTTTTCCACCTGAAATTAATTTGAAAAAATAATAATATCCGCTATGATGCCGGGACGCAAGCGCAAAGCAAACATATGGCGCGGCCCTTCACAATCCGGCAATATATCAGGATGTAAAAGGGGCAGTTTGACCCAAATAAGTAACACGGACGATTTCAATGAAAACAGTATATAATGCTGAATCTATAGAAGTTTTAAAGGGTCTCGATCCTGTAAAAAGACGGCCCGGAATGTACACCGACACCCTTAGGCCAAACCATCTGGGGCAGGAGGCCATTGACAACAGTGTGGACGAAGCTATTGCAGGGTTTGCAAACAGGGTTGATGTCATCCTTTATAAAGATAATTCCCTTGAAGTGACAGATAATGGCAGAGGTATGCCCGTTGACATCCACCCGGATGAAGGTATTTCGGGTGTTGAACTGATTATGACGCGCCTCCATGCCGGTGCAAAATTTTCAGATAAAAACTATCAGTTCTCAGGTGGTCTGCATGGGGTGGGTGTTTCTGTGGTCAATGCGCTTTCCTCTCGCCTCGAAGTGTTTATCAAGCGGGAAGCCAAACAATTTCATATGGTTTTTGAAAGCGGTAATAAAACAAAAGAACTCGAATTTGTTCAAGCTGTAGGAAAAAAAAATACAGGTACGACCGTCCGGTTTTGGCCGGATCCCAAATACTTTGAATATCCCAAGTTCTCTGTCCGGAATTTAAGGCATGTGCTCCGTGCGAAAGCTGTCCTCTGCCCTGGGCTAACTGTAACATTTTTAAATGAAACCACCGGAGAAAAGGATGAATGGCACTTTCAGGATGGATTGAAAGATTATCTGATCGAAAGCTTGTGCGAATTTGATACCTTGCCCCATGATCCTTTCACAGGTGGTTTTTCCGGAAATGATGAAATAGCTGCATGGGCAGTAACCTGGCTTCCTGAAGGCGGAGAACCCGTGACGGAAAGTTATGTAAACCTTATTCCAACCTCACAAGGAGGCACACATGTAAACGGATTCCGTACAGGTCTTCTTTCATCCATACGAGAATTCTGTGAATTCAGGAAATTGCTTCCAAGAGGTGTAAAACTGGCGCCTGAGGACATTTGGGACAAATGCTGTTATGTTCTCTCGGTCAAAATCAAGGACCCGCAATTTTCAGGTCAGACCAAGGAAAGATTGACATCCAGGCAATGCGCCGTATTTGTTTCTGGTGTTGTAAAAGATGCTTTCAGCCTTTGGTTGAACATGAACACGGATATTGGAGAGCAACTTGCCGAAATTATTATTAATAACGCCCAGAAAAGACTACGGGCCAGTAAAAAGATAGAACGCAAACGGATCGTAAGTGGCCCGGCGCTACCTGGGAAACTCGCAGATTGCGTATCACAGGAGCCATCAAGAACAGAATTGTTTCTGGTTGAAGGAGACTCGGCAGGGGGATCGGCCAAACAGGCCAGAGACAGACAATTTCAGGCGATTATGCCACTTCGGGGAAAAATATTGAATACCTGGGAGTCCCATCCGTCTGAAATTCTCAATTCAAAAGAAATACATGACATTTCAGTGGCCATAGGCATTGACCCCGCATCTGCTAACCTTGATGAACTAAGATATGGCAAAATCTGTATTCTGGCAGATGCAGATTCAGACGGTCTTCATATTGCCACCCTGATCTGTGCACTTTTTCTACGTCATTTCAGGCCGCTGGTTGAGAAAGGACATGTCTATGTGGCCATGCCTCCTCTTTACCGGATCGATGCGGGGAAAAAAGTGTTTTATGCGCTGGATGATGCAGAAAAAAAGGGTATCATTGATCGCATAACCGCCGAAGAAAGAAATGGAATAAAAATAAATGTCCAACGGTTCAAGGGGCTTGGTGAGATGAACCCCCTTCAGCTTCGCGAAACCACCATGGCGCCTGATACACGCCGATTGATTCAATTGACCATACCGGCGGATGGAGACACGCAATCCCCACCGGATGAGAATAACGCCACCGAAATCATGGACATGCTCCTTGCTAAAAACCGGGCAAAAGACAGGCGTGTATGGCTTGAAAATAAAGGGCATCTTATAGAGACATTAAATAACATATAGAAAGATGATATGGATCAGGAAAATTTCATTAATATAGAAGGTATTGAAAAGATTCCCATTCAGATATTTTCTGAAAAGGCGTATCTTGAATATTCAATGTACGTCATTCTGGATCGGGCGCTTCCCACGATCGGTGATGGTTTGAAACCAGTTCAAAGACGTATCATCTATGCCATGAGTGAACTGGGATTAAAAGCAACAGCCAAATATAAAAAATCAGCCAGAACAGTGGGTGACGTCATCGGTAAATTTCATCCCCATGGAGACGCTGCCTGTTATGAAGCCATGGTACTCATGGCACAACCGTTCTCCTATCGGTATCACCTGATAGATGGGCAGGGAAACTGGGGGTCGCCTGATGACCCAAAATCATTTGCTGCCATGAGATATACAGAATCCAAACTCACCCGGTATTCAGAAATTTTATTAAATGAACTGGGCCAAGGCACGGTTTCGTGGGTGCCCAATTTCGACGGTACGCTAGATGAACCCGCCATCCTCCCGGCAAGACTCCCTAATGTCTTGCTGAACGGTTCAACAGGAATTGCCGTTGGAATGGCGACAGATATTCCCCCTCATAATCTTCGTGAGGTGGCTGACGCACTGATCCATCTGATTGATCACCCGGATGCAACGGTTGAAACTCTCTGTGAATTTATCAAGGGGCCGGACTTTCCCACAGATGCTGAGATCATCACGCCTCGTGACCATATAATTGATATGTATAAAACAGGAATAGGAAGCTTAAGAATGAGGGCCGTTTATCATCCTGAAAATGGTGATATTGTCATTACAGCGCTTCCCCATCAGGTTTCCGGAGCAAAAGTCCTGGAACAGATTGCCGCCCAGATGCAAAAAAAGAAACTCCCGATGATCGAGGATCTAAGAGATGAATCAGATCATGAAGACCCCACCCGGCTGGTTATCGTTCCCAAATCAAACCGTGTGGACAAAGAGGCATTGATGGCCCATCTTTTTGCCACAACAGACCTCGAAAGAACTTACCGGGTAAACATGAATGTGATTGGCCTGAGTGGCCGGCCAAAGGTGTACGATCTTTTATCTCTTCTTTCCGAATGGCTTGAATTCAGAAAAGATATTGTTACCAGAAGATTACAGTACAGACTGAACAAGGTGTTGGAAAGGATTCATGTCCTGGAAGGACTTTTAATCGCCTACCTTAATATTGATGAGGTCATCGCGATTATCCGTCGTGAAGACAAACCCAAACCTGTTCTGATGGAAAGATTTGTCTTAAGCGACCGTCAGGCAGAAGCCATCCTTGAAATGAAGTTACGTCATCTTGCAAAACTGGAAGAAATCAAAATTAAAGGAGAGCTTGATGATCTTTCAAAAGAAAGAGAGGCTTTGGAAAAAATCCTGAACTCCCGCGCCAGATTGCAATCTTTGATTCGAAAAGAATTAAAGGAAGATGCTAAAAATTTCGGTGACGACAGAAGATCTCCAATAAAGGTCAGGGACGAGGCAAAAGCATTAAGCCAGGAAGATATAAAACCTGTGGAACCGGTAACAATTATCATGTCAAAAAATGGATGGGTAAGGCTTGCAAAAGGGCATGATATTGACGGTGAAAAATTAAATTATAAATCCGGAGATGCTTTCAAAATTGCTGTTCAGGGTAAAAGCAATCAACCTGCTGTATTTATGGATTCATCTGGCAGAAGTTATTCGTTAAGCACGCACACCTTGCCATCGGCCAGAGGACAAGGGGACCCTTTAAGCGGCCATTTTAACCTGCCCCCGGGACAAACTTTTGTGACAGCACTCATGGGTGAACCTGAGACGCTTCTTTTTCTTGGAAGTGACGCGGGTTACGGGTTTATGACAGATCTGGCCAATCTTTACACCAAAAACAGGAATGGCAAAGCATTGATAACCCTGCCCAAGGGATCGAAAATCATACAACCTGTCGTCATAACAAACAAGGAATCCGACCAGCTTGCCGTCATCACAAATGAAGGCCGAATGTTGCTTTTCCCCCTCAATGAGATGCCGATCCTGCCTCGGGGAAAAGGAAACAAAATCATCCATATCCCCTCAAAGCAAGCAGCCACAAGGGAGGATTTTGTATCCATTTTATTTATCTTGCCCTTGGGCCATTATTTTACCCTGTATTCAGGCAAAAGGACCCTGACACTCAAACCGGGAAATCTTGAAGAATATAAAGGGAAACGGGGTCAAAGAGGAAAAAAATTGCCCAGAGGATACCAGAACGTGGATCGTGCTGAAATCACGGAACCCCAACAGATGGTTCTGTTATAACTATTTTTCCGGTAACCGATGCATATTGTGAAGCCGAGGACATCCTTATTAGGATGATTTCATAATTGACGGGATATTTTTTTCAAGGACAGTAAATAGTTCCTGGCTGTCAATGGGTTTTGGGACATAGTCATTCATGCCTGCTTCTGCACATTTATCACGATCTTCCTGCATGACATTTGCCGTCATGGCAATAATCGGCAAATCATTCATATTTAATTTTTTCCGGATGGTCTCCGTGGCCTCAAGGCCATCCATTTCAGGCATCTGAAGGTCCATCAGAACAGCATCGTATTTTTTCTCCTGAACCATCCTTACGGCTTCAAGTCCGTTATTCGCTGTATCCACAGAAATTTCTGATGTGGATAATATTTCAATGGCCACCATCTGATTGATCATATTATCCTCGACCAGAAGAATGGAGAGGTCTGAATATTTCTTGGGAACAAATGCGCCTGCTGAAGCAGATCTGTTTGTCAACGCCATCTCTTTACCGAACAATTCCATGATACTGTCGTAAAGGTGCGACTGTTTTATAGGTTTTACAAGATAGGTGTGTATGCCTATTTTCCGGGATCGCTCTATTTCCGTCGGGCTGCTTGACGCACTTACAATAATGATCGGTGGCGCTTTAACCCGCCTTTCATTCATTATTAGCTCAGATGCGGTAATGCCGTCCATGCCGGGAAGTTTCACATCCATTAAAATCAGGCCAAAACGATGTCCGGCAATTGACTTTTCATAAAGGTCCAATGCTTTTTCTGCTGTATCTGTAACTTCCGGAAGAAAGCCGAATGACTCTAAAAAACGGGTCAGGACCTCGGATGTGGAACGGTTATCTTCCACAAGAAGCGCCCTTATATTTTTCAAGTCACCGGGCACAACATACTCTGTGGGAAAATTTTCCGGAGGAACTTTGAATTTGGCTGTAAAATAAAAACTGCTCCCTTTTCCAATAGCACTTTCAACCCAGATTTCACCGCCCATCATTTGAATAATTTTTTTGCAGATCGTCAAACCAAGCCCGGTACCCCCATATTTTCTCGTTGTTGATCCATCTGCCTGTGAAAAAGCATCAAACAGTTTATCATGAACTTTAGGATCGATTCCTATGCCCGAGTCCTTGACTGTAAAAAGAAGCTCTATTGCCCCTTTGCTATCAAACAATTTCTTGATCGCAATGACAATTTCACCTTTTTCGGTGAATTTGAAGGCATTGGATGTGATATTTGCCAAAACCTGTTTTAAACGCATGGGATCGGCAATCAGTTGGTATGGTACCTCGGAAGAGACATCGACGATAAACTCTATCTGTTTTTCCTGCACTTTTTCCAAAAACATATCCGAGACATCTTCCACCAGATCCCTTATAATAAATGGGATTTTTTCAAATTCCAGTTTGCCGGCTTCAATTTTTGAAAAATCCAGGATATCATTAATCAGTGACAACAGAGATCTTCCGGATGATCTCACGATGCTTAAGTATTCTTTTTGCTTACGGTTCATTTCCGTATTCAGCATCAAATCACTCATGCCAATAATGGCATTCATGGGCGTTCTGATTTCATGGCTCATATTGGCAAGGAATTCGCTTTTGGCCTTGGCAGAAGCATCCGCAGCTTCTTTTGCTTTTAAAAGCTCTGCGGTTCTTTCCTCTACGCGCTGCTCAAGTTCATCGTGGGCTTTTTTGAGTGCGCGTTGCGCTTTTCTGTTTTCAGTGATGTCGCTTGCAATCACACAGATCAATTTTTTTCCAAAATGTTCAAGAAGAGCGACACTCTTCATTACCGGGAAAGTAACGCCATCCTTTTTCTTGTGTTCGGATTCACCGGAATAGGTTTTTTCATTTTTTACAACATCATTGAATATGGCGAGTTCCTCTTTGAGCTGAGGACGCTTGAAAAAACGGGCAAGATTCCAGCCCCGAACCTCTTCTTCCTCATACCCATGCATGGTGGCCCAGGAACTGTTCATTAAAATAATATTTCCATCCAGATCCAGAACAGCAACACCATTGACAGACTGCTCGACAGCCTTTTCAAGAATAAAGGTTTTTTCAAGAGGTTTGCTGATAGACCGCGACACGACGAGATAGACAAGGCTCAATGCAAGAATAACGACAACAAAAAAAATGACCATATTCAAATATCGCTGTTGCCGGTTGATGGTCCTTACTGAAGATAATTCCGTATTCAGGCCATCTGAAAACATTTTGGAAATAGCAACAAGCTCATCCTGGAGTTCACGGGATACATTGGCCAGTTGGGCAGCTTCATTCTGAATGGCCTCAAGTTCATCATCCGGAATATTTTCCCAGGGATTACTAAGAACGCTATAGGCTTTTTGTGCGCCATCGGTAAATGTTTTAATATTTTTAACAACGTCTGTTATCAGGGTCTTTGTCTGCACATCCCATTCCCTTATCTTTAAAATAGCATCCAAGGAATTACAGACTTCAACCGATTTGTTATAGGCCGACTCAAAAAGCGTTTCATCACCGAACAGAACGCCATTTTTGTAAAGTTTTAATTGCTCGTTAAAGGAAAGGACGGCAAGCTGACTGTACTTTGCTGAAGGAAACCACTGGGCGGATACATAAAGCAATCTGGATTCTGTCTGGCGTCCAAGTAAAAAGCCAACCATCATGGATATAAAATAACCAAAAACAAGAATACTTAAACTCAGCCATATTTTAGTTGAAATACGAACAGGTCGTTTCATCTTAGTCAATTACAAATAAATTTTGCGCTCATTGCCGGCTCCTCCCCAGTTATTCCGAGGATACCATTGTGAACAAACGTTATTCAGGATTATGAAATAAATGCACAGACACTATCACAAATTTTATTATATTGAAACCAATATCTATTTTCGGTCCCAAAAGTTCTTAAATACATTTCTAATATTAAAAAATTGACAAACCATCTTCACATATCATACTTATCATACCCAGTTCATTTGATTTGCCCTGATTTTCTCCGGTTATATTAAAGATTAAACAAAAAAACGACTGAAAACCAAAAAGAATTGAGTTTGATGCTATGCTTGAAAATGTCCTTAAAAAAAAGCTCGAATAAATATGGCCAGTAATTACTGTATTGTATATACCCCCCTAATATTTGATTTAATGGCGCTGGTTGAAAAAAAAGACCTGTCCTTTTCAGATCTCTTTTTATATATTTCAACACAAGATATTGCGCAGCTGAATCAAAATAACTACCTGAATTATCTTGAATTTGACAAAAGCAAAGAACGACTTGGCTTAATGGAATACAGCGGAATGGAGTTTTATGCACTGTATTATATCGCCAACCAGATTGCTGCTGTTGACCCGGGCATGAGAGTGCATATCTCTGATGGCAAGAGAAAAACCGTGGGCGATATTATAAAACAAGAAAAAAGCAGGCCGTTTGCCGTCTTTATCTCAACCTTGAGCGCCAATTTCCCTGCATCGGTTGTATCCTCGATTATTCTGAACCAGGCTAAAATACCTGTCATTTTGGGAGGCATACATATTTCCGCCCGGCCAGGCGATGCTGACATATTCATTAAAAAACAACTCTCTTATCCTGACCTTTTTGCAATTGTAAGGGGGCCAGGGGACTCACATGTCATCCGTTCAGTCATAAATGATATTAAAAACAACCGTTTAAAATCGGAATACCTGGGCAGGATAACAATTGAAAACGGTGTATGGGGTCGACAAAATATCATTGCCCCTCCCAGACCGAAAGTCCCTTTTCTTAAGAAATTTCCGCTTATAGGGTCTTATTTGGAAAAAAATATCAGAGCAGTAATGGCCACACCGTATCTGGGTTGTCCCTATTCATGTAATTTCTGCTCCATATCTACCTTACCCAAAAACCAGCGAACATTTATTTCAAGAGATCCGGATGATTTCATCAATGAAATCCTTGCTCACCAAAAAAATGGCGTAAACTTGTCAAACCGGTATTTTATGTTTTTACCGGACAATCTTCTTCTTGGAGGAAGCTATCTGGAAAAGCTTCTGGATAAACTCATTGCTGCCAAGCTGAAAATTAACTATGCCACGCAGATCAGTATAGATGTTGCAAAACAAAAAAATTTATTGAAAAAACTCAGGCTCTCAGGTGCCACTCATTTTCTGATTGGTTTTGAATCACTGATCATAGACAACCTTGAATTTATTGGCAAAAGTGTTGCCAATGAAATCAAGAAAAGAAACATGAGTGTTGCGGAGTACTATACCGAGCAAATTCAAACGATAAAAAAATACGGCATTTCCATTATCGGCGCCTTTATTTTTGGCTTGCCATTTGATTATTTTCACTCGTTTGATGATCATTCGGGAAAAGACATTATTCGATTCTGCCATCAAAACAAAATTGGGATTCAGGCTGCCTGCCTGAATGATCTTCCCGGATCAATCAATTTTCAGGAGAGCCAGAAGCACCACACATATCTTTATGGGAAAAAGGAGACGTTTCAATATCTGGCTGGCCTTACAACAGCTGATCTTACCGAATGCAACAGGGAAATGCCATCATCACTTCAAAAAAGCCCTCTTGCCGCTTTCTATATGGCCTATGATACCATTTCAAAAACCAATTCCGGGATACGAGCCATTATTAACAGCTTTTCCCTGACTGGACGGACATTGATGTCCCCAACCATAAAGGCAAAATTCAGTCTGAAAGAAAAGGGTTACGATTTGCTTGGACTTTTTGCATATATACTGGCCACTTTAGGTTATGGTGAACATTTCAAAAGCACTGCTTATTCCCGAAATAGCGTTGAAGGTATTTTTATAAGACTCTATAAAAGAGAAAAAAATCTGAAAATTAAAAAAATGTTTAAAAAATACGTGCAAAATTTCCTTCATCATTCATGAGGATGAATTCATATAAAAAATCAAAAAAAACCTGGTCCCATCCGGGTGAATATATTAAAATATTAAACAGTTAAAAAATTATGTCCCGGTCAGAAGGACGTCTTTCGAAAAAGAATTCTGACTTTTTTAAGAACGGTCAATTTTGAAATTGACATCAATCATTTATTCGTTATTATGATAGCCCTTTATTTGAGATTTCCTTATAAGGGACAAAATAACACATTCATGCCATACAGGAGCAGGAGACACATATGAAGCAAAAATTTTTGCTTTTAAAAAGCGAAGATCATACCGAGTTAATTATCAGAGAACTGGCAGAGCTGGACACAGGAAAATACTCCCTGATCTGTGAAGAAAAGCACGCTTCAGATGCAATAAAAAAGGCTATGGAGACCCCGAACCAGATCCTTGACATGTTAAGATCAAACAATATGTTTCCCCCGAACCATATGATTCATCAAATCATCAGATCGATAATGGAATTGTTCGCTGAAGAGGGCAAGGATTCCGTGGAATTGTTTTTTGACGATATAGAACATATTACCAATGAGGGAGAAAATATCTTTAATATTGATGAAGAAGATAATGAAACCGCCGCCATTGATAATCTTCTGGAGGAAGAGATTGATGAGGACTTCATTGATGAGATAGATGTAAAAACAGATGACCCTATAGATAATTCTATTGAGCAGATATCCATAGATGACACTTTGGGTGATGAAGACGAATAAATAAAGCAGTGGCTGTTATCATGCCTTGAAGGGTTATGGATTTTTTTCTCCCTGACCCTTTTTTTAACCCCTTTCATTAACCATTCTTGTTTTTCAACACACCCTTTATTGTGACAATCATTTGCGACTATAATGCTTTCTTGACTTGATCTGTAAAAATCTTTATGAAGTGAGCGTATTTATAGTCATTTGAAAAGACATTGATCGTAAAAAAACGGGATAGGGGGGCGAACGATAACATGAAAAAAAGTATAAAAAATATAGTAGAGAACGCCGTTAAAAAGGCTATTCAAAATGGCGACATGCCAGTTCCCATCAGTCCCGACGCTGAAATCGAAGCGCCTAAAATAGATTCTCACGGCGACTTTTCATCAAATATAGCCATGGTCATGGCATCTGCCCAGAAAATGCCCCCCAGAAAACTGGCGGAGATTATCATTAAAAATATTGAGGGCCCCGATACCATTCTGGCCCGCATTGAGATCGCTGGCCCGGGTTTCATGAATTTTTTCATTAACGAAGCTGCATGGCACCCTGTTTTAAAGAAAATTCATCATGATGGTGACCGCTTTGGATCGTCATCAATAGGAAAAGGAAAAAGAGTTCAGGTTGAATTTGTAAGCGCCAACCCTACCGGTCCTTTACATGTAGGTCATGGCAGGGGAGCAGCCGTGGGCGATGCTGTTGCCAATATTCTGTCATTCTGCGGTCATGATATCAAACGTGAATATTATATCAACGACTCCGGCAGACAGATCCAGACACTGGGTCGATCTGTCTTTCTGAGGCTCCAGGAGTTTTTGGGGGAATCTATCGTTTTTCCGGATGATTGCTATCAGGGCGCTTACATCAAGGACATTGCGCGAACCGTTCTTGAACATCATAAAACCGATCTTGATGTCTGCAATGAGCAAGAAAAAATTACATTTTGTGCGACATTTGCCGCCCAAAACATATTGGAAGGCATTAAATCCGACCTGTTATCTTTTGGTGTGACATTTGACCTCTGGTATAGCGAACAAAGCCTGTTTGATAATGGCAAAGTAGAGGCAGCACTCAACGAATTCAAGGGAAATGGTCATATTTATGAAAAAGATGGTGCTCTATGGTTTAATACCTCCCGATATGGTGACGAAAAAGACAGGGTTGTTGTAAGAAACAATGGGCAGACAACCTATTTTGCGTCTGATATTGCCTATCATCAGGATAAATTTAAGCGAGGGTTTGATAAGGTCGTCGATGTATGGGGTGCAGATCATCATGGCTATATTCCACGGTTAAAGGCATCCATTGAAGCCTCCGGGAAAGACTGTGACCAGTTTCATGTTATTCTGATTCAACTCGTCAATCTTTTACGGGCAGGTGAGCCAGTTGCCATGTCTACACGGTCAGGAGAATTTGATGCCCTTTGCGATGTGATCAATGAAGTCGGGAAAGATGCGGCCAGATTTATTTTTCTGAGCAGGCACTATGAGAGTCCGCTTGATTTTGATCTGGAACTGGCCAAAAAGAAATCAAATGATAATCCGGTTTACTATGTACAGTACGTTCATGCCAGAATTGAAAGCATTATTCGAAAGGGAAAGGAAGAAAACGTCGCTGGAGATATGACATACAACGATCAGCTATCCACAGTTCTAAATGCGCCGGAAGAGATAAAAATGCTCAAAATTCTTGCCAGATATCCGGAAGTTGTGGAATACAGCGCGATCCATATGGAGCCCCATCGAATTACGTTTTACCTGATGGAACTTGCATCTGCATTCCACGGTTACTATAACAAACTGAGAGTTCTTACCGATGATCCGTCACTGACATCTGGAAGACTTTATCTAATCAGGGCTGTTCAGCAGGTTATCAAAAATGGTCTCGTTCTTTTGGGAGTATCAGCCCCTCTTTCTATGTGAAAATTAAAGTTTCATTGTTATGGATAAAAATTAAGAAAGCCTTTAAAAAAAATGACCCATAAACTGAAAAAAAAGGCCACCTTGGATAACTTACCCCACAAAAATCCCTGGGGATGGATCTGTGTTTTTTTTCTCGTTTCCGGAAGCATGTTTTTTCTGGGTATCCTTGTGGGAAGGGGTACAGCCCCTTTGAAATTCGACATTGATGAACTGCAACAGGAACTATCCAGTTTTAAAAAGACCTTTACCATTGAAAGCACAGAAACAAGGCCGGAAAAACTCTCCGATCAACCTGAACTCGAATTTTTTGATGCACTGAAACATGATGGGGATGACAAGGAACTGAATATAAAAATAATCAAACAGGCACCGTTACCCATCTCAAAAGAAGACTATGAACCGCAGCCCGAAAGCGAATCCGCAGAGGATAAAAATGACATTGCCCCGGACACCCAAATCACCACACCAATTAAAGAAGACAAGGGCCTTCTCTCAACAGAACAGACAAAGCTGCCTCCGCCCGCCGAAAATGAAAAAACGATTCCTGATAACCTTGAAAAAGATGGCCGATATACGATTCAGGTAGCGGCATTCAGACAGGCAGATGACGCAGACCGCCTTGTAAAAAAACTGTCATCAAAAGGATATCACGCATACAGGAGTATCGGAAAAGTAACAGACAAGGGCATCTGGTTTCGCGTTCGGATAGGGGCATATGGAAAGCGCGAACAGGCAAAGCCTGTACTTGAACGGCTTGAAAAAGATAAAATAAAGGGCATTTTGCTCAACAAATAAAGATTTTTTTTGGAGAAGGACATGAAAATAACAAAAGATGAAATTATCCATGTCGCTAACCTGGCAAGACTTGAACTGAACGAGGATGTCATCGATAAGTTCTGTAACCAGGTAGGGCAAATACTTGACTATGTAGACACGCTTAATCAAATTGACACCAAGAATGTATCCCTGACTTCCCATGCCTCATCATCAACAAATGCATTCCGCGAGGATATTGAAATAGAATCCATAGGCATGGAACAAGGTTTGGCAAACGCACCAGGCAAAGAAGACGGGTGCTTTATCGTACCCAAGGTTATTGGATAATCGTCAATATAACAAAAGAAATATGCATGCCAACCGGATAAGGATTTAAAAAGCGATGAAACTCCATGAAATGACTATACAAAAAGCCTCTGAATGCCTAAGGGCCAAAGAGATATCCGCAAAAGAACTGGTGCAGGCTGTGCTGGATAGAATTGAAGCTGTTGACAAGACTATAGGTGCTTACATCACAGTGAATCATGACCATGCCATGAAACAGGCTGAGATGGCTGACCAACAAATCGCCAAAGGTACTTTCACGCCATTAACGGGCATCCCGATTTCCATCAAAGATTTGATCAGCACAAAAGGCTTGAGAACCACATGTGCCTCAAAAATTCTGGAAAATTATGTTCCTGTATATAATGCCGGGGTCATGGAAAAGTTAAGTCAGGCCGGTGCAGTGACTGTGGGAAAAGTCAATATGGATGAATTCGCCATGGGCTCCTCTACAGAAAATTCAAGGCTAAAAGTGACCAGAAACCCATGGGATTTAAATTGCATTCCTGGCGGTTCCAGTGGCGGATCAGCAGCCTCTGTATCCGCTGACATGTGCCTGGGGTCTCTGGGTAGCGACACAGGGGGGTCTATAAGACAACCTGCATCTCACTGCGGTGTTGTTGGCATGAAACCCACCTATGGCAGAGTATCACGCTACGGCCTTGTTGCCTTTGCATCTTCTCTGGATCAGATTGGCCCTTTAACCAAAAATGTTACGGACAATGCCCTATTAATGAATGCAATATCAGGATTTGACGCAAGAGACTCAACGTCTTCCAAACAGGATGTGCCGGATTTCACTTCTTTTCTTTCAAAGGGGTTAAAAGGAATAAGAATCGGTATTCCCGGAGAGTACCATGAAACAGAAGGCATTGATCCGGATGTCAAGGCTGCCATTAAAAATGCAATCGCCGTTCTTCAGCAGATGGGTGCGGAGTGTGTCGATATTTCCCTGCCCCATTCAAAATACGCGGTGGCCGCTTACTATGTGATTGCACCATCAGAAGCCAGTTCGAATCTTGCCAGATATGACGGTGTAAAATACGGATTCAGGGCGGATCATCCGGGCAGTCTGATAGACATGTACAAAAACACCCGGTCAAAAGGATTCGGACCTGAAGTAAAGAGGCGAATCATCATCGGCACATATGCGCTTTCAGCTGGCTATTATGACGCGTATTACGGAAAAGCGTCCCAGGTCAGGACACTGATTATGGACGATTTTAAAAAAGCGTTTCAATCCTGTGATGTCATTTTATCACCGGTCAGTCCGACACCCGCATTTCCTATTGGCGAAAAAATTGATGACCCACTGACCATGTACCTCCTTGACATTTTTACGCTGTCGGCCAATCTGGCAGGGATACCCGGCATTTCCGTGCCATGCGGATTTTCAAAAAAAGGGCTTCCCATAGGCCTTCAACTCATGAGCCGGCATTTTGAAGAAGGCAAATTATTCAAGGTTGCCTACAGCTTTGAACAGGAAACCGATTTTCATCATAAAAAACCACAGCTCTCGGGAAAAAAATCATGACAACCATTATGCCGGAAGGTGATCATATTCGAAACGCCGTCAAGTGGATCTCGGAAGAAAAACAGAAAGACATGTCAAAAAGACTTTTGGAACTGATTGATGAAGCATCCATGCGATATAACCTGTCTCCGAATGATGCCGAATCCCTGACCCGGATTCTGAAAAGTGATTCGAAATTAACCGGATGATCATAAACTATGGCGAACATCCGTATACTTCCGGAAATACTATCCAATAAAATTGCCGCAGGAGAAGTGGTTGAACGCCCGTCTTCTGTAATAAAAGAACTTCTGGAAAACGCCATTGATGCGGATAGCACACGTATCCATATCGAAATAGAACAAGGCGGACGGGCACTTATCCAGGTATCTGACAATGGGAAAGGCATGAATGCAGATGATGCCCTGCTTTCCATAGAGCGATATGCCACCAGTAAAATCATTGCGGACAAAGATCTTTTTTCAATTCGGACATTAGGATTCAGGGGAGAGGCACTGCCCAGTATCGCATCTGTTTCACGGTTTACCATGATCACCCGTGACAAGGATTCGCCCGCAGGTACAAAAATAACCGTGCATGGGGGAAAAATTAAAGATGTGACGGAAGTTGGTGCACCGATTGGCACGATGATTTCCGTGAGTCAGCTTTTTTTTAATACCCCTGCCCGGAGAAAATTCTTAAAATCTGTTAACACGGAAATGAGCCATATTGCAGATACGATATCAAGCATGGCGCTTGGCTGGCCGGAGATTCAGTTCAGGCTGAACCATAATGGCAAACTCGTCAAAACATGGACACAGTCCGGAGATCCGTTTATCAGGGCAGTTGATATTTTTGGAAACGACACCCGGACCCATCTTAAGAAACTTGATTATCGAGAAGGCGAAATCACTCTGTCCGGATGGATTTCCACACCCGACACCCATCGGAGCACCTCCCAGAAAATTTACATATTTGTCAACGGCAGATACATCAGGGACCGAGGACTTCAGCATGCCCTGTTCGAGGGATACAGAGGCCGGCTTGTAAAGGGCCGTTTCCCATTGGCAGTGCTTTTTATAGACATTTCGCCGGATAAAGTGGATGTCAATGTGCACCCGACCAAACACGAAGTACGATTTGCCGATAAAACGCATATTTATCATATGCTAAAGGAAACCGTATCAAACGTTCTTTCAGATTCAGAACGCGCCCGATGGGCCACGCCAAAAGAAAAAATTGAACGTAAAACAGATTCAAAACCCTCACCTTCTCCTGGAATCCCTGCCCAAATGCCATACAGCCGATCACCGTACCAGGCCCCCCTTGATCTTCAAGCCGGCTATTTGAATATGCCGGCGAACAACAGCGTATCGTATCAACCTGGCCCCGAGATAAGGGAATCGCGTCCGGAAGCCATGGATTATTCTGACAAACCTCTTGCAGACAAAGCACCTGAAGCATTTGTATCTCCCAAAAAAACGAGCGCCTACGAACAGAAAACCTTTTGGGAAGAATCCTTTTTTCAAAGCCTTCATATCATCGGCCAGTTCAGGAATACGTATATCCTGTGTGAATCTTCTGAGGGCCTGATTCTAGTTGATCAGCATGCAGCTCACGAACGGATATATTACGAAAAACTGAAACACAAATCCGGGCTGTCGCAAATACCTGTTCAACATCTTCTTGTTCCGGAAACCTTAGAGCTTGGATACCAGGAAGCAGCTCTGCTTGAAAAGCTGATTCCAAATCTTCAATTGTTGGGGGTGGAGGTAGAACCGTTTGGCGGCAACACCTTTATCATAAAATCCGTGCCAGCCCTTTTGGCAGACCGGGAAATTAAGCCTGTCGTCATTGAAATGGTTGAAAAAATGCTGGATGCTGATTTTTCAAAAGGACTTGAAGAAAAACTGGATCAGTGCCTCATCATTATGGCCTGCCACAGCGTCATTAGAGCCAGACAGCCATTGACTGAAAAAGAAATGCGTGTGCTTTTGGAACAGCTTGATGCCTGCAGTAATCCGTCCCATTGCCCTCATGGCAGACCCACATGGATTCAATGGACAAAAACAGATATCGAAAAAAAATTCAGCCGGATTGTTTAAAGCCCTTACGTTCCGTATTCCCAAAACACCAGATAGCTTGTTTTTTCTCCAAAAAACTTTCCGCTTCCGGACACCACAGAGAAAAACAGATCCGGATGGCCATTTCGGTTTAAGTCACCCACCTGATAATCGCTGATATAACCTGAGATATCCTGTGTTTTTAAAAGGTGCTTGAAACCGATGGCATCCCAGGCCAGGCATTCGATAAAGCCACTGTCGTAATGACGCATTCTTGCAAAAATGCGGTCGGTCATTTCATGATTGCAAACAAGCACCAGTTCATTCAACCCGTTTTGGGTGATATCGGAAATAAACATCCGCTGGGGAAGGTAATAATGAAAATTATCATCTGCAACAGGGCTGGTGTCATATTCTACAAAATTTTCACTGCCACCGTAAACAACCGGACTCACCCAGGCTTCTTTTCCATCCTCCTGATAGACGACAACATGGCCATCCCTATTCACTGCCACAGCATTATTTCTCCCGGTGTTAAACACGTCTCCAGTTGTAAAACCGAAAACCGTAGCCCTGTCAGGCGCATCCAGTTGTCTTAACGCAAAAAGGCTATTGTTTTTCCATCCAAGCTCATAAATACCCGATTTGAACACCATTGATTGGCTTCCCCGTTTCTGTCCGACGAGCATCTTTTTTTCTTTGCCATTATCAATGACCCTTAAAAACCATTTTTCCCGGTCTGTTATTTTTTTACATGTGCCGTCTTGCCATTCAAGCACAAACGATTTTAAATTCCCGCTGTTTTCGTAAATTGCGGTCACATAAATTTCAGCCTTTCCGTTTTCATTAATATCCGCCACATCAACGCCCAAAATTTTCGAACTGTTTTTTTCTTTATATTCAAAAATCCTGACAGGATCTTTTATAACGTTTTCATAAATATAAACGGAATCCTTTCCTGTTAGTACAACTTCATTCCGGCCATTTCCAGTGACATCTCCGGCAGAAATCCCGGCGATCGCAAAATCAAATGTCTGGCTTTTCAGTATTGTCAATGGCTTGTCAGGCTCTTGTTGAGCCGGTTGAACCTGGGAATGAGGCTCATTTCCGGAAAAATACGCAATAAGCATTTCAGCACAGGCATCAACATGACCTAATATATCCCCCTTTTCCTGCCCAAGCCTGGAAAAGGGTAGTTCTGTTTTTCCTGTGTTCACGTTTATCAGCTGAATATCTGTGCTGACCTTTTCACCCAAAACGGTAATGCTTCCCCAAAGCACAAAATCGGCGGAAACATGTCTTCCCTGTTCTACAGCATTCGAAAAATCTGTCAATTTTGCGGCAGAATCTCCCTCTTTTTCCAAAATATCAAAAAGAATGGTTTGGCGGAGTGGTTCAAGCCTTGCGTTGAGCATTCGGTTTATTCCTTCCTGAAGATAGGAAAGATCGGTCTCCGCAAAAATATTAAATGGCAGCATCACTATTTTTTTAACAGGTGCGGAAAGCACCTCTCCCCCATAGAAAGAGGCCATCAGAAAAAAACCGGAAATGCCCGCATAAACCATTTTCTTAATCATAAAAACCTCGCCTCTGAAATGCAATAACTTCAAAATGAATAGCGTTGTTTCCTTCGGCAATCATTTGAAAATGACTATCAGATATGTTTACAGATAGCCATACCTTGGCTGTTTTTGAAAGTAAATATTCAATATTTAAGTCATGTGGACCAATCACTGTTCCTCTGCACAAACATGTAAAACTTGACGGGCTGCCAATTTTTTGACATATAACCTGCCGCATTTATTTGAAAATTTTATTTGAAAACGTTTGACTTTTTGGTTTCAGGCTGTTAGGTAGCAAAAAAAGTAGATGTCTTATTTTCGTCTCTGAAAACGTCTATGCAGGATTGAATCATGAACCTGAAAATTTTAAGATATCTGTATCTCCAAAACTTATCTTTTATCATAAATGATTTCCCAAACACACCGGAGACCATCATACCTGTAAAATCGATTTATTTATATTCCATATCCAGGCAAAAATTATCATAAACAAAAAAAGGAGGTGATAACGACTGACCTGTAAGAAGAAACACACGTTTTACACATGCCAACTGTAATTGAAATTATTAGGTTAAACCAGAATCAGCTGTTCTTACAATTAGGAGAAGAAGAAAATGAAAAGATTATTAGTGATTTTGAGTTCATTTGTATTTTTATGTGTGTTTACATCATCAGCCCTGGCAGAATGGGGGCTCTACGGTCATGCCAGAATGGCCACCTGGTATAACATGGAAGATGAAGACTTAAGCGCCAGCGGAGAAGATGATGTGGATTTTTCAGAATGGCTCCAGACCAATGCCCGCATCGGCGCAAATGTAACCACGGGAGATGTGAATGGCCGGTTTGAATATGGCACATCAGGTGGAAATGCCAATATCAGACTCCTCTACGGTTCCTGGAATTTCGGCAAGGGAACCCTTCTTGTCGGCCAAAATTATACCCCTCTTGATTGTCACATGATGAGCAACAGGGTGTATGGCGAAGATGATGGATTCTTAACCATCGGATGCCCCTATGAAGGCAGGCTGGCCCAAATTCAAGTCATTATAGGTGACCTTACGATCGCTGCAATCTCGCCCAGCAACACAAACGATCTGGGTGTTGATGAAGAAAACGGTACCGTTGATATTGATACTTATATCCCGAAACTGGAAGTCGCCTACAATATCAAACAGGATAACGTAATGGCAACCGTCTATGGCGGTTTCAATGCCTATAAAGTCGGATATACGCCTACAGGCAGCACCAATCAGCATGATTATGAATTGTACTCCGGAATCGTGGGAGCACGTTGCATGGCAAATATTGGAGATTCCTATGTTAACGTCTGCCTGTTTTATGTGATGAATGCCGCTAATTATGGTTTCAAATTTGATGGCAATGCTGATGCTGCAGAGATCAAGGATGGCGATGTGGAAAACAGCGCCTCTCTCGGAGGCGCACTTGTCATAGGCTCCAAAATTGACGACAAAATGGCCATTGAAGCCGGTGCAGGATATGTCCAGCATGATGTGGATTCAGCAAAAGATCCGGATGGCACCCTGGCCGTATATGCCCAACTCAGATATACCCCCATCCCGGCAGTCTGTATGGTCCCGGAAGTCGGCTATGTGGATAACATGGATGATGAAACAGGCGCGACTGAAGGTTCCAAAATATATGTCGGCGCCAAATGGCAAATCAACTTCTAATGCCTGAAGTATTTACCCGGGAACCATTGCATTCCCGGGTAAAGGTTCGTTAAATCAGAAATTTATTTTTTTAGACGAACCTTATGGAGGCTATTATGAAGCATATATCTATTTTCTCGGCAGCCATCTGGATCTGGATGGCTGTCTCATTTCAGGCATATGCCTTTGAAAATGTTTTTTGCATGTTTCCGGATGCAAATATAAACGCATCCGGTCTGTATGCGGAAGATGCCATTATCAAAAATGGACGGCCGGCATACAACAGTGAGTCTGAAATTCTCATAAAAAACATGTATGCAGATTTTCTCATCGGCAAGACCAATGTAAGGGTTGGGACACAATCGGCCATCCTTGCCAGTGAACTTTTGTTTTCAAAAGAAGATTATTATTTTATATCACCATCCATCAAACTGGGTGATATTTCGGTGAATCCCTATCTGATGTATCAAATGAAAAACCTGCCTTCGGGCTCAACTGATGACAAATCAGATTCGGAACTGATAGTAAAAAAAATGGGGGGTGAGGCTTTTCTTGAAGACTATCCGGGAAACATCTATTTTCTGGGAATAGACTTTGATGCCCGGTTAAATGCTGCAAATGCCTGGTTTACAGGGATTTATGAAAAAGGGGAGGAAAAGAACGGTAAGGGGGGGCATGAAGCATTTCTTGTCGCAGCAGGTGGTGGCGTTGATCTTGGCAATATGGGCTTTCATGGCCAAGCCTTTTATGCTGCTGGAAAAGATCCAAAAAATAAAGACAACGCCTATTTTTTAGTTCCCAAAGGGGCTTCATACTCCTGGTCTGAAATTCTGGGCAATGGCATTTACAATAATAGCACCCCAGAGGACAATCCATCTGATATTACGGCCAACATCATGGCCCTTAACCTTGGTGCATCTCATAAACCCATAGAGAATATCACTGTAAAGGCAGACATTTGGTATGCCCTCCTTGCAGAACCGGGCGTGGATGAAACTACCCAAAAAAAGAAACCCGGAGACCTTGGGACGGAGATCGATATCACGGTTTCCTATGAAGTGATCAAAGGATTAAACCTGGATGTTATGGCCGCTTATCTGATCGCCGGTGAAGCCACAGGAACCAGTGATAATCCAATGGAGCTTGGCACCCAGCTTTCTCTTGATTTCTGATAATCTCTCCAACTGGAAGGAAAAACGCTTGGCCTGGACAACCAGGCTGAGCGCCCCATCTATCGTTCAGCATAGAATATACTTGACTTTTTTTATCCAACTATCCTATTTTGCTTTATATTAGCAAATTATACATTCGGAAAAATACGATGCAAAGGGAATAAATGGTCATTAAATGCTGGGGGTCAAGAGGTTCTATTCCGGTTTCCGGCAAGGACTTCATCAAATATGGTGGTGACACAACATGCCTTGAAATCAGAACCCGAAGCGATGATATTATTATTGTAGACGCTGGCACAGGCGTTCGGAGGCTGGGCAACCAACTGATCACCGAAAGAAGAAAAAAATACCATTTCATTTTCACTCATGGTCACTGGGATCACGTCATGGGATTTCCCTTTTTCAGACCTGTTTTCATGCCAAGCTCAAGAATATATATCTACAAATGCCCTTTCCCGAATAACCAGGTTGAAAAAATGATATCCCGGATTTTGCTGCCCCCTTATTTTCCCATTCAATACAAAGAATTAAAAGCGACCATTTCATATAAGGACGGTTGCCCGAACACTTTCAGGATCGGCTCCATGAGCATTACCCCTGTTCCCTTGAGCCATCCAGGAGGTGGCTGTGGATATAAATTTATTGAAGATGGCAAAACTTTTGTTTTCCTGACCGATAATGAACTTTCATTTAAGCATAAGGGTGGTCTTTTACCAGATGATTATTGTGCATTTTCAAAAGATGCCGATCTTCTTTTTCATGATGCCGAGTTCACACCAAAAGAATACCAAAAATCGGTTGAATGGGGCCACTCTGCCTATACAGATACACTCTCTTTGGCCTTAAAAGCGGAAGTCAGGCAATTGGGCCTGTTCCATCTGAATCAGGAAAGAACAGATACGGAAATGGATAATATCGTCGTTGACTGCCATAAAATCATCGATTCAACCCGTCAAAAGCTGACCTGTTTCGCGGTTGCCGCGGATATGGCGATTCACTTATAGTGTCCAAATGGATAATCTGATCAAACAGGTTTCAAAAGAAATTTTACGTGCAAATAAAATCGTCGCCATGACAGGTGCAGGTATTTCAGTTGAAAGCGGCATCCCGCCCTTTAGAGGAAAAGGCGGGCTTTGGGAAAAATTCGACCCTATGGAATACGCCCACATCCAGGCTTTTATCAGTAATCCTGAAAAAGTCTGGCATGTCCTTCTCCGGGAAATGAAGGCTATCATTGAGTCATCTTATCCGAATGCAGCTCACGACGGACTGGCAAGGCTGGAAAAGCTGGGCAAATTCATCACCGTGATCACCCAGAATGTTGATGGCCTGCATCAACAGGCAGGAAATACAGATGTGGTAGAATTCCATGGAAATTTTGCAACCTACTCGTGCATGGATTGCCATTCGGAAAGAGCCAGCAACGAAATCGATCTTAAAGAAATCCCTCCCCGGTGTCCGTGCGGCGGGATTTACAGGCCAGACTGTGTCTTTTTTGGAGAAACGATACCCGAGGATGCCATGTGGCGCTCACAAAAAGCAGCGTCGGAATGTGACCTGATGCTGGTCATAGGCACATCCGCTCTTGTTCAGCCCGCATCCCACATTCCCTTAATTGCCAAGCGAGCAGGTGCAATCATCATAGAAATCAATCCGGAACCGACACCACTTACGGAAACAATAACAGATTATTCACTCATGGGAAAAGCCGCACCCACAGTTAAAAACCTGATAAATGTCATTGAGGACGCATTAAAGTGACCCCTTTCAGGGTATGTCTAAATAAATCAGATCAATAAATCGCGGATCAAGATCATCCAAAGATACATTCCCGTATTCACTCTCCATTTCCTGGAAAATGGTCTCAAGGGTTTTGCCCATCTGATCCGATATTTCAATGGAAGTCAATCCTGTCCGATCTGAAAGCCAGCCTAGAAAAAATGTCCTTACACCTTCACTGATTTTACCTGCTTGTTTAATCCGATTTTCTTCACTTCCCCATAGTTTTTGAAAAAAAACCTTGAGTTCACCCAAGTGAATTGGACGGGCAGGTTCAACACCAGCAAAATGTGACGCAAAGAGTGTCAGAATCAGTTTGATATAACTTAGTCTCGGATCTGAAAAAGCCTTCAGATCTATGGTCATCAATGAAAACAGGTTATCCAGGTTAATGATTTCTTCCAGGCTATTCTCAGTGCGTGAAATGTCAGATAACGTATCAAACTCTCTGTAAAGGACACCTGTTTCATAGTTATCGAAAAAAAGCGGGTGGCGCACCAGGAGTCCGCCAAGAATGCCCATCAGTTTTTCATCCCAGAAACTCAGAGGAAGCCCTTTTGATTTAAACCAGCTTTTCTTGACCCATTTATTTGCCCGAAATTTCAATTTGAGCGAGCGGCTATACCCCAGCCGGAAAATATGTGCAAGCTGATATTGCTGAATCATGGCTGCGGCCTTCTTAATTTTTTTCTCTTTTTCACCGGTAAGAATTTCAAGACCAATACCTAAATACCCGGCGGCCTTTTTGATAACGCCAGCCAATTGTTCCCTTTCCCTGACCGGTTCCTGATCTGCAGAAATGATTGTATTTAAAAGAGTGGCAAACTCAATCTGAATTTTTGTGAACATCTGATCTTTTTCGATAATAGCCAGCGCATCTGAAAAATACCCCGAATCTCTTTTCATATTCATTGCAACCGGAGGGAGAGAAAAAGATCTGTCGTCATCCATACCCCCTGTGGCAAGTGACTTTTTTCCATACCCGGTCACAGCCTCGACCGTAATGGGCGCATATATTTCTATGGCTTGATCAAATGGCACAAACCCTTTTTCAGCAAGCCGCACGTTTCTTAACCGATAATTCTCTTCTTCAAATTCTGCAGAAAGGACACTCATCGCTTCTATCAGCAGGCTCTGATAGGTGGTATGATCTATCTCCGCCAGATGTTCCAGGAACTGTTTTTCAAACCAGTACTGGTCATCATCAAAAGACTCATTTTGGCCTCTTTTTTCAGAATTACCCAAAAACCGGATATAGTAAATATCATCGAGTGTGAAATGGTGTTCATCAAAATCGGAAGGGTCCTCGTCATGCTGTCTTATTCGGACATCAATATGTTTAAAAAGATAATATTCCAGCCATTCAACCTTTTCTGACATCAACCAGTGAACAAGACGATTTTTATCTGCCTGAAAAAAAAGGTGCATCCATTTTGAAACAGATTGGAGGTCAATTTTATCTCTATGCCAGGTTTCCAGATCGAGAATATACTCCCATTGTTTTGATGCCGCGAGAGAAATCACAGGCAGGGCATCATCAAGGCCAATCTCATGGATTAAAAAATATAAATCCTCTTCGGAAAATGACTGGACAAGGCCTGCCGGTTGATCTGAATTCAGAATTTCCGCCAAAGCCTTGTCAGAAGTCATGGCAAGTATCTTTTGCCTAAGCGCAAGCTGTTCTTTTTCTTTTCGTAAAATATTTCTTAACTGATAATCACTTGTCATTTTTCTCCCCGCTTTCTTTTTTGTATCATTCTATCACGGGACCAATAATAATACATAAAAAAATTGGTAGAGAAGGTGATATATTCAGTTTTATAGGTACGAATCTCAATGATTTTGACTTGATGTTGAATTACATATTGCATCAAAAACAATAATAAATTATTGACAAGTTAAATTTGACTTGCCACTGTACTACACAAATGTATAGTGAGAATAGATTAACACCTCGACAAACAGAAGTAATTAACTTTATTTGCGAATTTCAGAGCAAAGAAAGAATGGCCCCAACATACAGGGAAATTGCCAATCATTTCAGATTTAAAAGTACAAAAGCGGCAGCCGATCACGTCTTAGCCCTGGAAAAAAAAGGTTATTTACGTCGTCATACTGGCCGGTCCAGAGGTATCGAATTAACCGCTTCGGTTAAACGAACTGGTCAGGAAACTATTACCGTGCCGATTATTGGGGATATTCCGGCAGGCACTCCGGAACAAAAAATTGAATTCCAGTCTGGAACGATTTCGGTCGATTCAACAATACTCGACGGAATTGGACACCACCGCCTTTTTGCTCTTAAAGTAAAAGGGGATTCCATGATAGGCAGAGGCATATATGATGGAGATTGGGTGATTGCGGATGCTGATGCCACGCCGAATGAGAATGATGTCGTCGTTGCTTTGATTGATGGCGAAAATACTTTGAAAGCCCTTGCTTTAAAAGAAAACAATTTCTATTTAAGGGTTGAAAATCCTGATTACAATGATTGGGTTCCTGTCAACGAACTCATAATACAAGGTACGGCAAAGGCTCTTATTAGGCGGATATAATAAAACGTGAAGACCACCACAAAAATATCAGACCTTACAAAAGCACATGAAGTGGCGCTCTCAGGGATGATGTTTTACAGCACCCTTGAATCGATCCAAAGTGACCTCAACCTGATAGGGTATGTATCGGTTATTGGCCGAGCATGGGAAGAATTAAGACTCAACGGCGTCCTCTGTATTGATTGCCGCCCCGTATTGTATTTCAAAGAACATGGCATCCCCTTATCTTTGAAGGATCGCCTCCGTCTGCAAAACCTTTTTTGGAATCAAGGTGTGGCCAATATCCTTGTCCTGGCTGATCCCACATCCGTCTTTATCTATTCCGGTTTGACAAAGCCACAAAATGATCAAGCGAATAAAGATACCGCTGATCATGCGCTAATTGAAACGTTAAAGCGAGCCGATTACGTCCATCGCATCCAGACATTATTCCATGATTTGGCGACGGGTCACTATTACGAAAAAAACAGACCTGTTTTTGATCCAGATCAAACCGTAGATGCCTGGCTCTCAGACAACCTGCGGGCTTTGCGAAATGCCCTGATTGCAGGAGATGAAGGGCTAAGTCCCATGGCCGCCCATGCCTTTATAGGCAGAGTCCTCTTCCTTTGTTATCTGCTTGATCGGGGAATTGTTTCCATTGGACCATTAGAACGTGGTATCAGCCCTACCAAGTTGTTTGCCAAACGTTTGCAATTAGAATTCCTTTACGATCTCTTCAAAGACCTTAAAAACAAGTTTAACGGCAATATGTTCGATCAGGATCTGGAAAATGAAAAAAAACTCATTCACCCAATTCACCTTAAAAAATTAGAGCTTTTTTTAGGTGGTCATGAAGTTGAAAGCGGTCAGCGTTATTTGGGCTTCTGGCCATACAATTTTAAAATGATCCCTGTTGAAACAATCAGTGCCATTTACGAGGATTTTCTAACAACTGAAGACCCAGAAAAACAAAAGGGAAAAGGTGCTTTTTATACGCCGCGATTTTTAGCAGAAATGGTTGTGGACATAGCCATGAAGGACAACCCGGCTCTTTTAGACGGAACCTTTCTGGATCCGGCTTGTGGCTCGGGCATTTTTCTGGTCATCCTGTTTAACCGCCTGGCAAATAGGTGGATTCATTCACAGACCGGACGAATTACGTATTCAAAAAAAGCAAATGCCCTTCGAAATATCCTTGCTTGCCAGATCAGGGGAATTGATATTGAGGAAACAGCCTGCCGGATTGCCTGTTTCAGTCTTTATCTGGCCTATCTTGATTTCTTCAATCCCCCGGACATTCAAAAACATGTGGAACGAACCGGGCAGCCGCTTCCCAAATTGCTGAATTATGGGGATACACCTGATCGGCCTTCAGCAGATATCCCGGTTATTTTAAGAGCTGATTTTTTGGCAAAAGAAACGCTTTCCGGTGAGGCTTTTCACTGTATAATCGGCAATCCGCCCTGGGAGGGAAGAGGGAGCAAACAAATCGCCCAGAAATTTATGCAAAAAGCACCGGAATTACTTAAAAAAGATGGGACAGGGTGCCTTCTGTTGCCCACTAAAATTCTGCAAAACCAGACCGATGCCTTTCAAGCAAAATGGTTAAAACAAGTATGCCTGGAGATGGTTTTGCAAATGGCGGATTACAGTTTTCTCCTGTTTCAGAATGCATTATGTCCGGCATTCATAGCACGTTTTAAAAATACGACTCCCAAACTCTCGCAACATAGAATCGAATTCACTGCTCCCAAATTTAACCGTGATGGCTTACGAACAGGTGTTGTGACCATTAATCCGTCATCCCGGACTTGGCTTTCGCTTACAGATATCCTTACGGCAACCCAATCTAAAACCACACCGGCACCGGTTGTTTGGAAACGAAGGTTATGGGGAACGCAACGGGATCAGAAGCTGCTTGATTTGCTTCAATCTTTGCCGTCATTAAGAGAACATGTTGATGTGCTTAGTGAGCTTCGGAAACAGAAGAAGGAAAAAACAAAAAGATGGATTATCGGACAAGGCATCAAACCATTCTTAGCGTCCAAAACCAAGTCAGATCGTCCTCTAAAAAAAATAATGTGGCCACTAACAACCCCTTTTATTGAAGCATCGCCCTGGAAAAACGATTTACTATTATTGGCAACTGACACGATTTCAATAGAAGAAAGACTGGAAAAGAAAAAATATCGAAAGGATGTGTTATACAGCCAACCACCTAATGAACTATTTCAAACGCCAATGGTTCTCATCAGCCAAGGTTTTGGCAAAGTCGCTTTTAGTGATCAGGATGTACTCTTTCAACATTCTCTTCAATCTATAGCCGGTCCGGAAACGGACACCTCTCTTCTAATGTTTCTATCTGCTTATTTACGATCCAATCTTGCGAGATATTTTTTATTTCATACTTCTTCAAACTGGGGGAGTGAGAGGGACAAAGTCCATCTCAACGAGTTGCTGAGGGTACCTTTTCCCTTGCCGGGTTATGAAATTATTTCACCTGATTCAAGAAAAATCGTTAAACAGATCGGTCAAAAAATCAGTCAACTTAAAACACGGCTGCAAGAGACATTTGACAAATTAAAACCCGATGCCAAGCGCTATTCTTTGTTCAAACAAGATGACTCCGACATCAGCCATACATGGCAGAAAGAACGGAAACGACAGGTTGATGCCGTCCAAAATGAAATCGAACCCATGATTTATAATTATTTTGGTTTGACCGAACAGGAAATCATGCTGGTAGAAGATACCATTCAAATTTTCGAACCCAGTTCTACACCGACTACCTGGAATTCATCCAAAACCGTTACGCTTGATCCAGTTGATAAAACACATATCGAACCCTATTCAACCAATGGCATAGCGGCATATGCAGATACATTGACACTTACACTGAACCAGTGGGCCACTGTGGAAGGCTCGCGCTATCGGGTTAGCGCAGAAGGCGGCTTTGATAAACAAACCGGCCTTGCCATGGTTACAGTCAATCTTGCCGATAAGAAAACGGCATTTCAACGAAAAGAAATTTCACAAAAACTCGCTGAAAATTTGAATACGTTCCATCAGCACGCTTCAAAGGAGTATGGAACATTAATTTACCACCGTGATATTCTTATTTTTCAAGGGCAACACATTCATATTGTTCGTCCCAACAACCTCCTGAACTGGACACGCACAGCGGCTTTAAACGATGCAGCACGGATCTATGGGGAAATTGTTCAATCTCATGAGGTCTTTTAATGGATAACGAGGAAAAGAAATTCGGAAATCTTTTCCCGACAGGGCATATCCCCATTATCTTAACCAATATTGTTCAGGCTGGGAAAACACTTCGAAAAAAAACACCCAATGAAATTGAAAATCGACTGACCCGGCGCCTTTGCAAAAAATTAAACCAATTGCCACCTTTTAGAGATGGTCCTTTAAGTATTCACCCTCAACAAGAAATACTTTCACCTGATCCTGATATAGACACACCGGAAGGCTATATTGATATTTTAGTGTCTTGTGAATATGGTTCAGAAATCTATTTTGCAATTGAAGCCAAACGATTGAGAGTGCGATCAACCAGCGGCAAAGGAAAAATGGACGCCGGGAATGATGAGTATGTCAATAAAGGCATGATGCGGTTTGTTACCGGCCAATATGCACCACTTATGGTCACCGGTGCAATGCTTGGATATATCTTTGATGGGGATATTGAAAAAGCCTGCTCAGGCGTTTCAGGATATATTGACAGCAAAATAAAAGAACTCAAGCTCATAGCGCCTAAAAAACTATCAAAGTCAGGCATTCTATCTTCCAATGAAATTTATGAAACCCGGCATAATCTTAAAGCAAGAGGTTTTACCCTTTACCATATTTTTTTAAGTGTTTAGAGGTGTGATTCAAAATTCTCGATATGTCGAGACAGTTGTAGAAATTTTTCCGTCTTTATTCAGAGCGCCATGGCGCGATTTTAAAAAGAAGCAGCATGCCTGGCAACGCAATGAGTGTACAGAAGATAAAAAAGTTCTCCCACCCCAGGTACTCGGCAAAAAACCCGGTTGGTGCTGAGGCAAATATTCGTGGGACGCCCATGAGACTGGTTAAAAGGGCGTATTGAGTGGCTGTAAATTTTTTGTTGGTGATGCTTGCCATATAGGCGGCATATGCAGATGTGCCCATACCGGCGCTTAAATTTTCAAATGTGATCACGCACGTAAGCAGGGAAATGCTGTAGCCGATATGGGCCATAAGCGCAAACCCTGCGGTGGAAACCGCCTGGAGAACGCCAAAAATCCAGAGGCTTTTTGTAATGCCGATTCTCAACATCAGAATGCCACCGGCCATGCTCCCGAAAATGGTCGCCCAGAAGCCGAAAAGTTTCACAATTGTACCGACTTCTGTTTTGCTAAAACCGATTTGCAGGTAAAAAGGCATGGTAATGGCACCAGCCATGGTATCTCCGATTTTATATAACAGGATAAACGTGAGAATGAGTATGGCATTATTTCTGCTGAAATAATCGACCAAAGGCGCTATAATCGCCTCTGTTAATGTTTTTGGTGTTTCATCCGGAAGCGCAGGTTCAGGAGTTAGCACTGTGGTGACAATACCCACTATCATGCATGCTGCCATCAAAAAATATACGCGTGAATATGACATATGATCTGCCAGGATAAGTCCCCCTCCGGTCGCTAAAAGAATACCTATCCTGTAACCATTGATGAACATTGAGGAACCCAGTCCCAGTTCTTCATCAGCCAGGTCTTCCCGTCTGTACGCATCGGCTACAATATCCTGAGAGGCACTGAAGAACGTAACAATAAACGCTGCCAAAGCAACCATGTAAATATTTTTAGAAGGGTCTGTCTGTCCCAAACCTGCGATTGAAATCATCAGTAACACTTGAAAAGTAAGAAGCCAGCCTCGTCTTCTTCCCAAGAAAGGAGGAATAAACCGGTCCAAAAAAGGTGCCCATAAAAATTTAAGGGTATAGGGCAGTCCGAAAAAAGCCGTTAATCCGATTAACGAGAGGTCAACACCTTCTTCGGTCATCCATGCCTGAATGAGGCTGCCGGATGTCAAAAAAAGGGGCAGACCAGATGCAAATCCCATGAACAGCGCAACGATCATTCTCCGGCTGAAAATACTTTTTAATATGGCGTGATCGTTCAAACGGGACATTAGACCGGTTCCGGTTTCAGGTTATCCCAAAAAAAAGGGCTGCGATCAACGCAACCCTTTTTATAGAAACAGTTACATGTGGGTTACTGTGCTGCGATCAGTTGTGAAGGCAAAACAACTTCTCCGTATGCGTCTTTCAATTTCAAAAGCCCTTCTTTCTGCTCGGCAAGCACTTTAAAAAGAGTCTCAGGAATATCTTTCTCTTTACCATAGGCTTTTGTCTGAAGATCTATTCGCTTCAATATATTGTCTACATAGAGTGAAAACTGTTTGACATAAAGGTGTTCCGGATAATCCTTATCAATGATATTTTTAAACAGCGCTTTGAGATCTTCATATTTCGGAATACCACCGACAGGAGTATGGATGACGTCAACCTTTTTATTTGCCCGTTTGGCAAGCCACCCGAGCCAGACTTTCACATCTTTTTTTTCTCCCAGAAGTTTTTTGGATGAACCGCCACGTGCTTCATGGGTCAGAAAATAATTGAGGCCTGCCATGACCACTCTCTTGTCTTCAGGCGTTTTGCTGCTTCCAAAAAATTTGAATTGGGCATCCATGTAATCACCGAGTGCTCCCGGAATAAACGGTGCATTTGCCCAGGGTGCCCTTTTAACACCGGTTGCGCCCACTTCTGTTGCCGTAGCTGCCGAAACAATGCAGGCACCTATCGCCACGCCATGATCCGGATTTTTAGCGACCCAAACAGGCGGCATGGTGTCACTGTCGCGGCCACTGTATGTAATTACTTTTGTTTCAACACCTGCGGGATCTTCTGCTTTTTCAGAATAGTTGTCAAGGGCATCTGATGACAGCGTAGCCCGTGCATTGGGATGGGAAATGGGAATGGGTTTTCCATTTTTATCTGTCATCCCTTTTTTCCAGTCTCCCTGAAAATTAAACCCTTTTTCCGGTTCCGGCTCGCCATTTCCTGTCCAGTGAGGCACTTTGTTTTCATCTATCAACACATTGGACCATATGACTTCTGTACCCGGTTTTCTTAAAAGTTCCATCAATTTGGGATCACCTTCCCAGTTCACATCTTCCACAATGCCGAATATGCCCTTTTCCGGATTGATGGACCTGACAAAGCCATCCTTGTCAATCCACATCTGTGCCAGATCATCTCCCACAAAATGACCACCCGCCATTGCGGTTGTTGTCTTGCCGCATCCACTGGGAGCAGCACCGGCAAACCAGGTGATAGTGCCATCCTCGTCCTCGATACCCGTGATAAACATATGCTCGGAAAGTTCATTGCCCCTGTTTGTGTAGACCGCTTTATCCACGGAAAAACGATGATTTCCTTTCTTCATGAGAAGCGTGTTGCCCGCATAGGTGCAGTTGATGCTGTAGGTTGTCTGCGTGCTCCTGTCCATATATACCCTGGCATTTGGCAGATCTTCCGACCTGTTTTTTCCTTCTGAGTGGATATTGCCGTAAAAATGCCCCAAGCGCGTCACTTCCTGATTGAAAATGCCAAAAGAGTTTCGGTAAAGAATATCAGCACTGTGAGAAACATAGGCCGAACTTGTGATTTCAACAGCAGGATTGGAAGCAGGGCTCCCAGCCGGTCCTCTCATATAAAAACCGACCACCATGGTTTTTCCCCTCATGATGCCTGTCATCTTTTCCTTGATATCTGAAAAGGCATCTGTCCGGTCCATCCGGTTTGCAAGGGAGCTTACGATCTCTTCAGGCTCGGCCATATAAAATGTCCGGTCTGTAATACGGCCCTGCTCTTCCTTGAGATCATAATGAATGGTGTGATTTTCCATTGCGAGTGTTGACTCTTCACCATTTTTCAATGCAAGCGATCTTATAAACGCTTTATCTTCCGGTGAGCCGGAGTTGATAAAAACCGTGTCCGGATCACACATGACTACAGCATTTGCAATTTTAATAACGACGGGTTTGCACTTGATCTGACTGATTTTGGCAACATTTGCCGCATCCATTTTTTTTTCAAGAATCTGCATTGCCGCGTCATATGCGGTAACCCCACCGATTTCACTTGCCACATCCATTAGTTTCATTTGAAGTGTCATATTATTTACCTTCTCGTTAAATAATTAACAATTTATAGTATCCCGTTACCCCTAAATATCCTTGACTCCATTATATAAAGTCTTTAAAAAGGCCATCCTTTTTTTTACAAAAATTATTGTTTCCCTGAATTTTCATCGTCGTGTATGGAGGAAAACCTCGGCATATTCTGGTTAATCCATATCATAACTTTGTCAAACTCCTGAGTTAACTGAGCGAACGCCTTTCCCCGGTGACTGATACGCCCTTTTTCTTCCAGTGTCAGTTCAGCAAATGTTTTCCCAAATTCCTGGCAATGGAAAACAGGATCATACCCAAACCCGTTTTCACCCTTTGCGGCCTCAGTGATAAGGCCTTCACATCTTGCGTCATATGTCAATGCAGATCCCTGAGGAACGGCAAGGGAAATCACACATTCAAACGCGGCGTTCCTGTTTTTTATGCCCTTCATCTCGCTTAAAAGTTTTGCCACCCTTTCTTGATCTGTGGCATCTGCGCCTGCATATCGGGCCGAGTGAACACCGGGTGCGCCATTTAATGCATCCACTACCAAACCGGAGTCATCTGCGAGGGCAGGGAGTCCAAGAACCCGGGCTGTAAAGCTGGCTTTCTTATAAGCGTTCTCATCAAAGGTATCCCCATCCTCTATAACCTCCGGTATCGGACCAAAATCTTCAAGGTTTTTGATATGGACAGGATAATCTTTCAAAAACGACCGGATTTCCTCTGTCTTGCCCTTGTTTCGTGTTGCAATTACCAACGTTATTTTTTTCTGTATATTCATTTTCAACCTAACCTGTCATAACCTTGCAGTGGGTGGATTCCTCTTGATGAATCGATCAATATGTCCGGCTGCGTCCCTTGTTTTTCAGTTTTCCGGCGTCCCAGTCAAGATAAATTTTTTCCTGCTCATCAAGAATATCCTTTAAAATACTCATGTTGGTCATCGGGTTCATCATGACGCACCTCAAAACAACCATCTGTTCATTTGGGTTTTTTTTCATTTTAAAAGCTGTTCTTGACACAAAACTGTTTCCTGCCTCCCGCTGAACCTGTTGAACAATCCTGTTTATTTCATTTAATCGGGCATTGATCGCTTTCTTTTGATCGTCATCCCCAGCTTCATGCTCTTTTTTCAGCTGTTTGGGAAATACCCGATATGTCAATATATTCAACACCGGTTTCGTAACAAGCTCAAAATTCTCCCTGCTTTCGATCTCTTCTGCAAAATCAGCAGCCACTTCAATCCCATGCTCAATCAAAAGCGCATAACCTCTGGTTCCCATGATTTTAAGTGCACTGTCGAGAATAAGGGAGTTGGCCTCCCGGGACCCGGAAAATGTTTTAATACCAAGATCGACGCTGCCCCGGCGATTGATATAATTGGCATGATATGCCATGAGATCCATGATCGACGGATCTTTGAAATAAAGCATACCGCAGCTCATGGGCATATAAAATTGTTTGTGCCCGTCAATGGTTACGGAGTCGGCAAGCTCAATACCGTTTAGAAGGTGCCTGTATTTCTCGGACATCAATGTCGGTCCGCCCCAGGCTGCATCAACATGAAAACAAGTATCGTTTTTTTTACAAATCTCCGCCATTTCCCTTAATGGATCAATGCTCCCGGTTTCCGTGCTGCCGGCAATCCCCACAATGGCGATAATTTTTGTCTTCCCGTCTTTTTTCAGTTGCCTGATTTCCTGCTTCAAAAGCGAAATATCGATTCTGCTCCGGTCATCCACATCCACGGCAATCACATTCTGATTCCCGATCCCCAGAATGCCACCGGATTTTTTAAGGGATTTGTGGGCACGCACGGAAACCAGAACCACAGCTCTTTCAATATTATACGCCCGGAATGCAGCAGAAAGGCCCTCGATCTCAATGCCCTTAAATCCATTTTTGGGAGGAAATGCCGCATTTCTGGCCACCCACAGTGCTGTCAGATTGGCCGATGTGCCGCCTTCTGTAAAACAGCCCAAGGACGTGGTTGTATTCTGAACATGTGTCTGGTAAAATAGCTCGTTCATATTGTAAATGAGCCGGTGAATCTTTGCGATTACCTGCTTTTCTATGACAGAGACAACCTTGGATGTTTCAAGCTTGACCACATTCTGGTTCAGTGCGGATACTATGGTTTTAAGATGCACCATAAAAAACGGGATAGCAGATGTCATGTGACCTACAAAATAAGGGGATGCCACATTCACGGCATGGGGTGCGATTTCCTTGACAATATCTGTAATAACATCTGCCAGTTTTTTTTCCGGGTGCTTACCGATACGCGTATCAGTAAAATTTTTGGAGAGTTCTTTTAAACTGATTTCCTCGGTAATACCGACATTCTTATTTAAAAACTCATGAAGCCCGAAAAGAATCTGCTCCATATATTTAACAAGCGTGATCCGCGTGGCCTCATTTTCAGGCCGGATAAAAACCCTTTCAAGCGCATTCCAGTCAGCAACCAGATGTGATTTTTTCTGTCCCAGTAAATTTTTTCTCATGAGCTTTTAATATTCATTAAATTCCGATAATTGATCTGAATGCCAAAAAAGGTTATGTATACATAATTAAACGACAAAAACAATATATTCAATTAAAAAACTTTTACTACAGGAATTGTTGTGAATTATTTCAAAACCCGCAATCATCCAAGTCTCAAGGATGCGTTCTTCTTTTCTTGACATGAAACACATATTAGCTTAGAGCGTGTTGAAAGCAAGTAAATGTGAAATGGTCCGATCAAAAAACGGTTTGCAATTTTAAGGCTATACATTAAGGGACTCGTCTTTCCCCAATTTTAAAAGGGCAACTATCAGGCATGGGTAACAAAAAATATTCTTTTTATTTGGCACTGATATTGGTGACGGCTTTCACCGCTATAGCCGTGTTATCCAAAATACACTGGTCAAAGCATTCTCACGTGCCCAAGGACGGCATGCCCTTGTCGTTTCATGTGTCTCCGGTTACCCGATCCAATATCTATCTTTACTTTACAGATACCAGCACATCCTTTCTGATGGCAGAGGAGCGTTCTTTTATCAACGTTGAGGATCCTGCCCAATTTGCAAAATCAATTGTTGAAGCCTTAATTGCTGGCCCAAAAGGAAGTTTAATGAGAACCATCCCTTCTGAAACGACCTTAAGAGCACTTTATCTTTCAAAAAATGGTACCGCATACGTCGATCTTTCAGAAAATATAAAAACCGATCATCCCGGTGGTAGCCGACTTGAATATTTCACGGTCTTTTCGATAGTCAACTCTTTAATCGTCAATATCCCTCAGATAAAAGCTGTTAAATTTTTACTGGGAGGGAATGATGCCCTGACGCTTTCCGGGCATATTGACATTAAATTACCTTTTAAAGCAAACATGCTGTTAGTGCGATGAATAAAAAAGAAAAAATTAACCTGATCAGAAATATAGGCATCATGGCGCATATTGATGCGGGGAAAACAACCGTAACAGAGCGTATCCTCTATTATACCGGAAAATCATATAAAATCGGCGAGGTTCACGATGGCGAAGCTGTCATGGATTGGATGACCGATGAACAGGAAAGAGGCATTACGATCACGTCCGCAGTAACGACTTGTCTGTGGGACACCAATGTCATTCAGCTAATCGACACACCGGGGCATGTGGACTTCACCATTGAAGTGGAGCGATCTCTTCGGGTGCTGGACGGTGCTATCGCTGTATTCTGTGCTGTGGGCGGTGTAGAGCCCCAATCGGAAACAGTATGGCGGCAGGCAAACAAATACAAGGTTCCCAGAATCGCTTTTATCAATAAACTCGACCGTATCGGCGCTGATTTTTTCGGTACAGTTGACATGATGAAGGAAAAGCTGGGAGCAACCCCCCTGATCCTGCAGATCCCGGTAGGTGCGGAGGAGAATTTTAAAGGTGTTGTCGATCTGATTTCGATGGAACAGATCATATGGGATACGGAAACTCTGGGTGCCAAATATGAAAGAAGCCCCATCCCGCCTGAACTTCTCGAATCGGTAAAAGAATACAGAGATAAGTTGATAGAAGGCGTGGCTGATTTCGACGATCATATTATGGAGGCCTACCTTGCTGAAGAACCCATAGAAGCAAAAATGGTCATTGCTGCCATCAGAAAGGCGACCATTCAACTTGCCCTTGTTCCTGTTTTATGTGGAAGTGCACTTAAAAACAAAGGCATACAACCCCTTTTGAACGCTATCGTCCAATTTTTGCCAAGCCCTGTCGAAGTGCCTCCCATTAGAGGAATTCATCCGGAAACTGGCGACACTCTCGAATTCGAAACAAAAAGTAACGGCCCGCTTGCGGCTCTCATTTTTAAAGTTTCGATGATAGAAGGCAGAAAACTTTCTTTTGTACGAATTTACAGTGGCACAATGAAAGCCGGTGAAGAGGTATTCAACCCGTCTCTCGGCAAAAAGGAAAAACTGGCCCGTCTTTTAAAAATGCATGCAAATAAAAAAGAAAGGATAGATGAGGCCGGGGCAGGAGCAATCATTGGCGTTGTGGGCTTGAAAGACTCCTCAACCGGAGATACCCTATGTAATCAGACACATCCGGTACTTCTAGAAAAAATAGACTTCTATGAACCTGTTATTTCTATAGCGATCGAGCCCAAAACCCATGCGGATCAGGAGAAAATAGAGGAGGTTATCAAAAAATTTATTGCTGAAGATCCCACATTGAAAGTCCGGAAAGATGAAGATACCGGGCAGACCATTTTATCAGGAATGGGAGAGCTTCACCTTGAAATCATTATCAGCCGAATGCTCCGTGAATTTAACACCAACGTCAATGTCGGTAAACCACAGGTTGTTTACAGGGAAACCATCGGAACAGAATCTGAAGCCACTGTTGTTTTTGACAGGGATATTTCAGGGCAACATCATTATGGAGAGGTTACGCTTAAGTTGTCACCTCTGAAACGGGGGACAGGGAACACCTTCAGGTCAGAAATATCGTCTGATATGATTCCGGATCAGTATATTCCGGCAATTGAAAGAGGTGTAATGGATTCTTTCGCCAGTGGTGCATTTATGGGTTATCCGGTGATGGATGTTGAGGCTGTTCTAATTAAGGGCGCGTTCAGGGAATCCATGAGCAGTGAACTCGCATTTAATGTGAGCGCCTCCATGACATGCAAGGAAGCCATGATGAAAGCCCATCCCTTCCTTCTTGAGCCGATTATGGATGTGGAAATTCTCGTTCCGGATGCATTCATGGGTGACGTCATTGGAGAGCTCAATGCACGAGGGGGGAAAATATCTTCGATAAATCCCAAAAGTGGTATTCAGGAAATCAATGCCATTGTGCCACTTTCAAAAATGTTTGGCTATTCAACCAGTTTAAGATCTGCAACCCAGGGAAGAGGGACTTTCACCATGCAGTTTTCCCATTTTGATCAATTTGAAAAATGATTTTGGGTCTGGCCCTGTCTTTTGTTCTTTAGACCCTGCTGAACGCTCCCGTTTTTTTATTTCTTTAAGCAATTCTTTGGCATGTTCGAGTTTTTCCGGGTCTTTCAGGGTTTCGATCGCTTTCTTGAGGTGGAATTCAGCATTGGCATAATTGTTCATGTTTTTGTTATAAAGTCCCAAATAATAATTCGGTTCACCTATGTACCCCTGTTTGCCATAAATTTCAGCCAGATAATAATAAGCCATTTTGTATAAGGGCGTTTTTTTTGTCAGATCAAGGTATATCGACTCCGCTTTTTTATAATCTCCTAATTCTGCATAAGCTCTTCCGAGATAGAAATAGGCTTCCGGCCCGCACTCCGGATTAATATTGATGGCACTTTTTAAGGTACCTAATGCCTCCTTGGGTTGGGAATCAAAAAAATAGACTCTCCCCAGATCCTGAAGTATGTAGGGATCAAATGCTTTTTTCTCCAGCGCCTTCTTGAAATGAAGGATCGCCTCCTTTCTGTTGCCTGCTCTTTCAAGAGCAAGCCCATAGCCATAATGTGTCATGGGATTTGTAGGATACTTACTGACAGCGGTCTTAAACTCTGCCAGGGCAAACGATTCGTCAGAATAAACCCCCACAAGGCGCGTTCTGGCTCTTTCGAAATAATAGGGATCAATTGATAATGATGAACCGGGTTGATATTCCTTTTGTTCAAGCATGGTCGTCATGTAGGTGATTCTGTCTTCGATTGCAGGATGCGTAACCAGATATGTGGGAATCTGTTCAGAACCAAACCATTGTTTGGCCCTGATTTTTTTCAATATCGACAGAAGCCCCTCTCCGCTGTATCCGGCCTTGACAATGTTATTAAGACCGATCTGATCCGCTTGGATTTCATTTTCACGGCTGTATTTGAGTGCAATGGACTGGCCTGCTGCCAAAGAACCAAAGGTCACGGCACTTGCCGCAGTCGATGCGCCGCCAACGCCTAAAAAAATGCCTGCTGCAATACCCGCCAGGGTACCTATACTTATTTTTTCTGACCGCTCTATACCTTCTGAAATATGCCGGCATGATACATGGGAAATTTCATGACCCAGAATACCTGCCAGCTCCTCTTCATTTTCCATGGCCATAAACAGGCCGCTGTTGATAAATACATGCCCTCCAGGACCGGCAAATGCATTATATTCATTTTCATCAATCACATAGAACTGAAAGTTGAAGGACTGAGGGGGGATACCTGCCACAAGCCTTTTCCCAACAGCATTCACGTAATCTGTGATCAGCGGGTCATCTACCAAATGATAATGGCTTAAAACCATCTTCATGAATTCTTTTGAAATCTCTTCTTCCTGTTTTGATGTAATTGAAAAAGCATTCGAAGGGATAAGCAGGAAAGTTATCATCGTCATTATGATAAAAACACCTACCAATTTTTTTAAAACACACATATACTCTCCTCTTTTTCGTTTGTTATCGACAATCATCATGGCACAATCTAATATGCTTTTCAAATATCAAATTGTGTGTTAGGGATACATTCCATGGCGCAGATAATATGCATAGCAAATCAAAAGGGTGGTGTCGGTAAAACGACAACAGCGATCAATCTCGCCTCTGCTCTTGCTTTATCATCCAGCAAAACCCTTCTGGTGGATTGCGACCCTCAAGCCAATGCCACGACAGGCCTGGGAATTGACAAGACATCTCTCAATCAAACGCTTTACCATGGCCTGATTGGTGAAGAAGACGTGTTAAACCTGATTATTGACACCAATGTCGATTCGTTAAAAATCATTCCTTCGCGGGTTGAACTGATTGGTTTTGAAGTTGAAATGATGTCCGCACCTTCCAGAGAAAATATATTGAAAAAAATGCTTTTGAAACTGAACAGGGAATTTGAATATATTATTCTGGATTGTCCGCCGTCTCTGAACCTTTTGACATTAAATGCCATGGTTGCCGCTGATACGGTTCTTATCCCCCTGCAAAGCGAATTTTATGCACTTGAAGGCCTGGGCCAGCTTTTACAAACCATCAAGAAAATTAAAAAAAATTTGAATCCGGCAATTAAAATCGCAGGAATTCTCCTGACCATGTATGATAAACGGACCAATCTGGCTGCCCAGGTTGCTGAAAATGCGGAAAAATATTTTAAAGATCTTGTGTTTAAAACAATCATTCCAAGAAATGTGCGTCTTGGTGAGGCGCCCAGCTTTGGGCAGCCAATTTTTGCTTATGATGCTTCATCACCAGGTGCAGTCAGTTACATGGCCCTGGCCAAGGAATTAGTTCAGCGGAATAAATAAATCACAACCTGTAATTATAAAATATCATGACCCGGCGCTATGAAAAACCCAGACTCTCATAAAAAACAACCCAAGAAGGCTTTAGGCAAAGGATTAGGCGCTCTGTTGCCGGACATAGATACGTTTAATAATGCATCGAGTGATTATTTTCTATGTGATATCAATATCATCAATCCCAATCGCTATCAGCCGCGAATGAAATTTTCCGAACAGGAACTGAATGAGCTGGCCGAATCCATAAAAGAGCAGGGTATTATTCAGCCACTTCTGGTAAGAACAGATGATACAGGATATGAGTTGATTGCAGGAGAAAGAAGGCTTCGGGCAGCCAAAATGGCTGGTCTTGACAAAATACCTGTTGTTGTAAAAAATATTTCAGATACTGAACTGCTTGAAATGGCCATTGTTGAAAACATTCAACGTGAAAATTTTACCCCCATGGAAGAAGCAGAAGCCTATCACCGCCTTCTGAATGAATTCAAACTCACCCAGGAAGAAGTTGCCAAACGTGTGGGCAAAAGCAGATCTGCCGTGGCCAATTTTATGAGATTGCGTCATCTCCCGGAGCCAATAAAAGCGAGCATTTCAGATGGAACATTAAGCATGGGGCATGCCAGGGCACTGCTGGGTGCTGAAAATCCGGCTCAGCAAAATGCGGCATGGAAAACCATACTGGCAAAAGGCCTTTCCGTCAGAAAGACTGAAAGCTTGGTCAAACAGTTAAAATCAGAAAAAATAATACCGGAAAAAAAGCCGTCTGTTTCTGATAATTATTTTAAAGACATTTCTGATGGTCTTTCCCGGCGTTTCGGAACAAAAGTGCATATCGCCCGGAAAGGAAAAAAAGGGAAAATTTCTATTGATTTTTATGGAGATGATGACTTAAACCGTCTCTTTCAAATGCTAAATGGCGAGCCATGACGATTATATTTTCCATAAAAAGGCATCTGTTCAGTCTTAAAGGTAACAAAACTTTATGAAAAAAATATGCGTGATTGACGGTCAGGGTGGTGGTATAGGTAGCGCCATCATAAAAAAAATAAAAGAGGTTTATGGAGAATCTGTTGAAATCATAGCGCTTGGCACCAATGCAATTGCAACGGCAAATATGTTGAAAGCCAGAGCAAACAAAGGCGCATCAGGCGAGAACGCCATTATCCAAACAATAAAAACAGTTGATGTTATTGTAGGCCCCATTAGCATTCTTATGGCAAATGCCATGATGGGTGAGGTCACACCCGATATAGCAAACGCCATCTCATCTGCTTGTGCAGAAAAAATATTAATCCCCTTGAGCCAGGAAAATATTCGAATTGCCGGTGTCTCTCAAATGCCATTGCCCCACTTAATAGACGAACTGGTGGAAAATCATTTGAAAAAATGTGAATAAATGTGAGGAAAATATCATGTGCGAAGCCAATGCATATCTTTTAAAAAATAATTCTGAAACCTTGATCATGGAAGCTGTAGACAAAGTTGAGCCTGAGGGAGATGGCATCAAGCTTATCAGCATTTTCGGTGATCAGAAATTCATTAAAGGAAAAATTTTATCCCTGTCGCTGGTTGACCATAAAATATTCCTTGCAGAAATAAAATCTTAATGCATTTTTAAAATGAGAATAAAAATCGCCAAGACAGCGGGATTCTGTATGGGAGTGAGACGCGCTGTCGATCTGGTTTTAGATACAGCCAATACCTCTAATGAGCCTATCTGCACATACGGACCCCTTATTCATAATCCCCAGGTGCTTGATCTTCTAAAAGAAAAAGGCATTCCTGTCATAAATGAAATTCCCGAAAAAGGCTCTGGTTCTGTACTTATCCGGGCCCATGGCGTGCCTCCTGAAGTGAAATCCGGGTTGAAAAAGGCGGGATTTAATATTATTGATGCCACCTGCCCGCGGGTAATAAAGGTGCAGACCATTATCCGCGTTCATGCAAAAAAGGGTTTTTCATCCATCATCATAGGAGACAGGGACCATCCTGAAGTTGTAGGGCTTTTGGGTTACGCTGAAGGCAAAGGGCATGTGGTTGAATCCATGAACGACCTTAAGATGCTCCCCCAATTTAAAAATGCGATCGTCGTTGCCCAGACCACGCAGAATACAGCCTTTTTTAAGGAAGCCAGGGAATATATTGCATTACACCTTCCCCACTATCAAATTTTCAATACAATATGCGATTCCACCGAAAAAAGACAGGCGGAAATCAAAACCATTTCGGAATCTGTAGATGCGGTCATTGTCGTGGGGGGAAAAAGCAGCGGCAATACGCGGCGACTCGCTGAAATCGCCAAAGAAACCGGTAAGCCCGCGTACCATATTGAAAATGAATCTGAACTGGATATGAAATCACTGGAGCCTGATCAAACCATTGCGATCACCGCAGGTGCATCCACACCCAATTGGGTCATTAACCGGGTTTACAGACTTCTTGAAGCTAATTTTATTACAAAAAACCATGGTTGGTTAAAAAAAATATTCTCCATGCAGCGCGCGCTTCTTTTAACCAACCTTTACTTAGCCGTTGGTGCAGGTTTGATCAGCTATACAAGCGCCAAACTTCAGGGGCTTACTGCAGGGCCTCGTCATCTTATCCTTTCGTCTCTCTACATTTTATCCATGCATATATTTAACGACCTGACCGGTATCAAGGAAGACCGGTACAATGATCCGGACAGGGCAAATTTTTATAATGACAACATGACCATCCTGGCAGGCCTTGCCATCATTGCCGGTGCAGCATGCCTGATCACCGCATATACACTGGATCATCTGTCCTTTATCACCCTGTCTGTCATGAGCATATTGGGACTCTCATACAATTTTACATTTTTACCCAACGCCATCTATAAAGGGAAATATCGTAAAATAAGGGATATTCCCGGTGCCAAAACGATTCTGATAACCGTTGCCTGGGGTATAGTCACAACGATTCTTCCGGCACTGTCTGTCACCGGCAGAATTCGCCTCTCGACGATGATCGCATTCCTGTTATCCTCAGGCATTGTTTTTAGCAGGACGGCGCTTTACAACATTCTTGACATGCAAGGTGACAGAATAGCCGGGAAGGAAACAATCCCTCTTTTGATCGGCGAAGAAAAAACCATGCGACTGATTAAAAACACCCTCTTGTTCCTGTCCTTTCTCATGCTGGGATCAAGCATGCTCCACCTTGTTTCTGGGTTGGGATGCGTTCTTGCCCTTTATCCGCTTTATCTTACAGCAATCATTTTCATTCATGAAAAAGAATATATGCTGCCAGGCTTCAAGCTTGAATTCCTGGTTGAAACAAACTTTATTATCGCCGGATTAATTTCATTTTTCTGGTCTGTCATCTATCAATAACCCATTTTTTTTTCATTTGCCCTGTTTATCATGAATATATAATAGTTCATGATTCAATATGATTAATTTGACAATTATTTCGTGATGTTGTAATATTTGTTCAATTAAATATACTCAGCAAAGAAACAGGTATTCATTATGTCTGAAAACGGCAAGACTGTAATCACATCCTGTACGTCATGCAAGGCCTTCTATCAGGTTCCTGAAACTATTGTCGGTAAGGAAGTGGCCTGTAAGAAATGTGGTCAGAACTTTGTTGTTTCTATCCTGAAAAAAAATACGACAGTGCCATTGATATGCCAGGTCATCCTAAATTATAATCTTGCCGGAAAGGATCTCATTAAGCTGGCACTTGAAGAATACAATTCAACGCAGACGGAACATCAATCAAAAACATTTGAAGATTTCCTTGTTGAGAGACAGATTCTTTCACCTGAAAGCATGGCACTGGCCAAAGACATCTCCAAATCATGGGAAAATCGCCAACTTGAAAAATTGTTTGCAGCGATTGCAATAAAAGCGGGGTTCACAAGTCAGGACGCAGCAAAGGCAGCATTAAAGGAGCAGGCTATTTTATTTAAGGAATCCCGGAAAATCATGCCAATCGGGGATATCCTTGTCAAGAATAACGAACTGACAATCCAGCAACGGGATGCCATATTAAAAAAACAAAATCGGCTGGACGAAATAAAAACAGCGCGTCCGGTTAGAAGCAAAGAAACACCAGGGGTACCGCCTTCTCCTGAATCACAACACACAGCGTCACCTGAAAAACCCGTCTCGACAGAACAACTGCCTGATCACGTCCCGGACATCCAAAATGAAAAAAAACCTGAAACCGAAAATATGTCAGCGTCGCCGAACGACGCAAAGGATATGGATACCTTTATTGAAGAAAACAAAGGTCACCTGTTTGAAGGCAATGGTTTTGAAATCATTGTGACCTATGACAGGTTAAATGCATTTTTCCGCGCCACAGATGATTTCGATAATTCGATAAAACTTTATGATGTCCAAAAAATTCTTGATGAAAATGCGATAACCTATGGCGTGATAAAAAATGACCTAATAAAAAACCTTATTGAAAACAGTGAAAATGGCAAACCGGTTTTTAAAATTGCCGAAGGCACGCCCCCGGAAAACGGTAAAGAAGGGCAGATTATCATCTACTTTGATACAACACCAAGAAAAGCAGGAAAAATCAAGGAAGACGGGCAGATCGATTTCAAAGACAGAGGCGATATCCCCCATGTCAAGGAAGGAGAACTCATGGCGGAAAAAATACCTTCTGTCCAGGGAATTCCAGGCATTGATGTATATGGCGACCCTATTCCTGTGGATCAAGTTGAAGACCCGATCCTTTTATTCGGGGCAAATATTAAATTTTCCGAAGATGGTCTCAAAATGTTCGCAAAAACCAAAGGCCAGCCCCAGCTGTCTGTTGGGGGAAGGATTTCAGTTCTTGACGAGCTGACGATCAGTGGGGATGTGGGATATAAAACCGGACATGTTGAATTTGATGGCAATATCCTGATCACTGGTGCCATTCAAAACGGCTTCAAGGTCAAAGGGGGAAACGTCAAAGTCAAAGAAATTAATGGTGCGGAACTTGAACTCACAGGTTCTCTCATGGTTACAGATGGTATCAATGACGCTAAAATCAGTGCGCTGGGTGATGTGACTGCAAAATTTATCAGTAAATCAAATATCACGAACTTTGGTGATATTCTCGTCAGCAAAATGATCATTGACTCTGAAATTTCATGTGGCGGATCATGTAAAGCCCCAGGCGGTAAAATCGTATCATCCGATATCTCTGCCAAATATGGTATCGAAGCCGTTGATATTGGGACTTCCATGTCCCGGCCATGCAAACTTAAAGCCGGCCTGGACGATCATCTTGCAAAGGAGATCGGTGGCATTAACAGCGCCATCGAAAGACACAGGGCTTCTATAAAGGACTGTCAGGAACATAATAAAAATTTTATCAAGGAAGAAGAGCAGACGCATATGTCGATTGCCGAACAGGCGCATATTCAAGACCGATCCCAAATTGAACAAAGGCAAATCCGGGAACAGATAAAAGACCTTCAGGAAAAAGGGGATGCCAAAGGCATTTCCTTGCTGGAAGCCCAAATCAGAGAGCTTGAAAAAAACGTTCGAATGGCTGAAAATGGAATAAACCTCCTTTTTGACAAGCAGGAACGAATGCTCGAAAGTATTGAAAATAATAAAAAAAGAATTGCGGCTCTTGAGTCCAGATTGTGGGAACTCACTGCTGAAAAGAAAAATATCCTTCAGTATGCCAAAAAAGAAAAGGGGATTGCCATAATCAAAGCAACTGGAACGATTTATGCCGGAACAACAATAACCGGTGTCCATTCGTCAAGAATTGTCAATGAATCGATTAGAAGAGCTCAAATCAAAGAAGTACACGTTACAGACCCGGATTCTCCTGTTGAGTATGAAATGAGACTTATTCAATAACCTATTACTTAAAATGGTACGGTATGCTAAAAAATTTTTTTAAATCCGAAGAAACAAAAAAACTGGAATATGTTGTCAAAACCCTAAAAAAAAGAAATCATGAAAACATCCGTGCCAATCTTCCGGGTTACAAGACACCACAAAATGTGGTTAAAAAATCAAATGATGTAAGCTTCTCGCCCGATATTACATCGATCAAAAACGATAAATTGAGACTATTCTCCATTGTTACCTTGAAAACGATTAAAGATACGGACATTCCTGAAAAATGGTCGCTTTTTGCTGAATTTGCCTCACAAAATAACGCCATATTCCATATCGCTTTTCCACCGGAAATCATTTCCGCTGTAAAAGAAAAACTGGAGGAATTGGGAATATCGGCAAGTCTATGGGACATCGCCAAAAATTAGCTTTTTTTATTTGCCACACCCTTGATGATCCGCCCTCTATTTTTTTTTCATCACTGTTTCCTGATTCTGTAGGAATTGTAAAATTTTTGTAAATAGGCAAGTGGCCATTGGTAAGGCCTTGACACAAATATCAGCGTTTCCTATACCCGATCTGGTGATTTTTTAGTGGCTTCTGATCATTGAATGAGATATTGTCTACAACTACAAACACCTTAAAAAATCTTTAATAAATAAGGAAGGCACCATGCTTCAATTTTTACCTGCTCCTCTTATAGGTACTATTTCTATGATCCTGTATGTTGTAAATACCATTTTCTGGTGCATTCCTCTTTTTATAATAGCGTTTTTCAAATTTATTATTCCGCTTAAAGCCTGGCGAAAGTTATGCGATGTTATTCTGATTTATATTTCAACAAACTGGATTTACTGCAATAACTTAAACCAGAATCTTACACAAAAAACCATGTGGGATGTTTCAGGCCTTGACAACCTGAAAATGGATGAATGGTACCTGGTTTTATCCAATCATCAGTCATGGGTGGATATCGTTGTGCTTCAGCGAATCTTTCACCGAAAGATACCTTTTTTAAAATTTTTTCTTAAAAAAGAATTGATATGGGTCCCGCTTCTTGGGCTCGCATGGTGGGCACTGGATTTCCCGTTCATGCAAAGATACTCAAAGGAGTTCCTGGAAAAAAATCCCCACCTGCAGGGCAAAGACCTTGAAAATACAAAAAAAGCTTGCGAGAAATTCAAGTCTACGCCTATCTCCATAATGAACTTTGTAGAAGGAACGCGCTTTACAAAAGGGAAACACCAAAAACAGGAATCGCCTTATGCAAATCTTTTAAAACCAAAAGCAGGAGGTGTTGCTTTTGTTTTAGGGGCAATGGGTGATGTAATAAGCAATATTGTTAACGTGACAATTGTATATCCAAAGGGTGTAAAAACGTTCTGGGAATTTGCTTGTGGCAAAGTGGAAGCGGTAAAAATCGAGGTTGACGTAATCCCCATTTCAGAGGAACTGAAAGGAAATTATATGAATGATGAAGAATTCAGAAATAATTTTCAGGAGTGGATAAACTTATACTGGATCAAAAAGGATCGCCAGATAGATATGATGCGTGGTAAGGCAACGGCGTAGAAGGAGGTTTTAGAAATAACCTGCCAAAAAGGCGTGTCAATTCTTCATATAAAGGTGTCGTTCGCCTATCATCAAACGGACAGGATTCGATTCTTATACATATAAAAATTGTTCAGGTCAGGCCACCCTTTGGCCAGACTCAAGTCACACACCATCATTAATCTTGTTTCTCAATACAGAGGAGCATTTAAACGTGACCACTCTCCTTTGATCAAGCATCATATCACCACCGGTTGCAGGATTTCTTCCTCTGCGGGCAGATTTATCCTTCACACAGAATTTACCAAAACCACTTATGAGTACATCCTCACCATTTTCAAGTGTTTCCTTGAAAATTTCCAAAAGTATCTCCACAATCTCTGAACTTTTGTTACGCGGGAAACCAATACGCTCCTGAATGGAGTCAATCAACTCTGTCTTTGTTAGCGCCATAATGTAACAGCTCCTGTAGTTAACTTTAAAATGTTGGATACCAATAAATACCTTTTCTGAGGCTCTACTGTCAAGAAATTATAAATATTACAACATTTTATTTTATGGTTTTGTGTTTGGTTATCAAAACCCGTTTTTGTATGCTTCTATCCGACTTGTGACTTAAAGATATCTTGACCTATAGTACAATTTCTTAACTATTTGAAGTGACTATACCATTATCTTACAAATTAACGCAAGGTTTACTAAGTATAAAAGCGTTAATTATTTCATCAAATCAGCCAACGCCAAAAGCCCCGTTCTATCACCTTGCCATATTTACTATTTGATAGAGGCAACCGACGCCTCTTTTCAGCCCATAATTCTGTTGCGCCCTGCCTTTTTTGCCCGGTAAAGGGCCTTGTCTGCATTTTTAATCACTTTATCCGGTGAGTTGTCTGTTTTTGACGGTTCAGAAACACCGATACTTACTGTTACACGAACCGTTTTCGCGGACAATGCTGATGTTTTTCGCTTTTCCACACCTTTTTTCTTTTGTTTGGGCCTGTCTTTTCCCCTTACAGCAAATGGAAACGATTCGACTGCCTTTCTAAATTTTTCTAGATGGGGCATGGCATCTTCCACGCATTTACCTTTAAATATGGCCGTAAATTCTTCACCACCATATCGAAACGATTTTGCTCCTCCTGCAAGTTTTGAAAAATGGGAGGCAATCATTTTAAGTACTTGATCTCCGGTTTCATGACCATAAGTATCATTAAACTTTTTAAAATGATCCACATCAACCATGGCGATGACATATGCCCCTCCCAGATTGATCAACGCTTCATTCAGGCTTCGCCGGCCTGGCAGCCCTGTCAGATCGTCAATGTAGGCCATTGAAAATGAAACTTCAATGGTGGTAATGGCAAGGATCAAACCGGATGCTGCAAAATAAATCATCACCGCAGGCGGCCTGCCATTGAGGACAATTCCTGCAAATGCGGTTACAAGAATTCCAAGAAATCCATTAACTATAACCGACCGGGTGTTCAAAAAACGGATAAAAAAGGTAAAAAAACAAAAAAGGCATGACATGACCACAGGCAAAGACAAAACAGAGTTTTTCAACACCGGAAAAATAAAAACAACAGAATTGAATTCCGTTGATATGCCATACATCCATTTTTTCAAAGGTATGGGCGCCATTACGTGTGATGAGAACCATCCCGGTTTATCGTTTGAAATGACAATAACGAGTGCAACAAAAATGACTTCCACTAAAATCAGCAGGATATATAAAAATCCTTTTGGCGAAAGCACCTTCCGTTTATTTAAAAATGAAAAAAAAACAAAATTGATTGGCAATAAAAAGGCCAGATATTGAACCATATGGATTCTCATATCTGCGGGAATGATATTCCGGCTGGTCACCAGAAAATAGGAGAATGCCAGAAAAAACGAAGATAAAACCAGGCCTGTCTGGTTATAGCGGAACGCAATCATTGACCCTGCACCATAAAACACATAGGGCAGAATCGGCACTAACCCCATCAATGCTTGCAATTCCCTGGTTTGAGATAGCCTGGCTGTCAGAAAGGGCCACTGCCAAATCGTAATCGTCGCAAGGGTAAAAACAACGATTGAAATACCTAATCCTGAAAATATTCGTTTGATGAAAGATATCAACGCCTGTCCTTATGCATGGCCAAGTAACTGCATTTTAACATCAAAGAGGCAAAACAACGTCTCTAATTTTTCCGGATTCAACAACATCGATAAATTCATCTCCTAAAACACGACTCTGATGGACTACTTTTTTCCAGTATGAAATTCTTTCTTCATCACGCTTGAAAAACGCTTTAAAGTCAACTCGATCTGGAATTCTGCCATAGGGAAGGCTCTCAATAAAAGATTGAGAGGGGAATACAAGAAGAACATGGTCCATATGATCTGATTTTGGTTTTCTCCAGGGCAATTTTTTATCCATCCACCCTGGAATAAGCCGGTCGAGATAATGCGGATAAAGCACAATTGCTTCTTCATGATTTAAAAAAGGTATATCAAAATGATAATCGATAACCCCCCCATCTCTGTAAACACCTTTTGGGGCACCTTTGATATCTTTTACACCGGTCATAACAAAAGGAATAGACCCGGATGCAAGAAGCGCATCCTTTAGATTGTCTTTTAAGAGGGGAATTTTTCGTAAGGGAAAATCATTCATGTTCAAGAAAGGCGGTTTTTCTCTTGAATCATAAAACAGCGCACGCTCAAAAAAACACCCCAAAAATTCCCTGTTGAACAAATTTGACAGATATGCGCCAGCAAGACCTATGGCAAGAGAAGCCTTTCTGTCACTAGAAACGGAAAAGCGTGATCTGACCGCCATGATATTGAGTCGCAGAAACGGATGGTTTAATATACTATCTGCTTTTGAATCATTTATAAATCTGTCAAGAATAATCCGGCTGGCCCTTGATACATCCTCTGCTGAAGGCCTTTCAGTATATTTTTGATGCATATATGCATACTCGAATAGCGCTATAGCATCTGCCGGATCATTTTGTGACACAGCTGCAAATCGCCATGAGCCTATAGAGGACCCTATCAGAAAAAGAGGCGCCTCTCGGTGTTTCATCCATGACAAAAAAATAGCCTCGTCAAGATGCCTTAATACAAACCATTTTGGACCACCTGCAGCCCCTGCAACTACTTTTACATTATCAGGCTCAAGTCCGCCATCCTTAATCATGGCAAACGCTTTTTGGCCTGCCCTGAAAACAAGGTGCCCTGTGTCCAACGTTTTTTCCCCTTTTTCTTCGTTTACATTGATATCCTGCCCGCTAAAGTCATTTGACACGAAAAAGGGTTTTAGGCCAGCATGCCACCATCACAGACCACAAGCGTACCGGTTGTATATGACGACGCATCAGATGCCAGATAAAGCGCGGCACCGGTCATTTCTTCAGGCTTCGCATATCTGCCCATGGGAACGCTTTGCAGCGCGGCATTCAAAATCATTTCATTGCCAATCAATGCCTCGGCAAATTTGGTATCTGTCAGACCGGGAAGAATGGCATTCACGCGAATGTTTTTATTTCCAAGTTCTTTGGCAAAGGCCTTTGTCATTGAAATCACACCTGCTTTTGTAATGGAATACACGCCTTGAAGAAGTGCCGGAGATACGCCATTTACAGAAGATACGTTGATGACAGATCCTTTTCCCGCGGCTGCCATTAAAGGGATGGCCCGTTGAATCATAAAAAAAGGCCCTTTAAGGTTTACTTCATTGGTTTTATCCCATATCTTTTCATCCACACCCAACATGTCACCAAAATACGGATTTGTGGCTGCATTGTTAACCAGTATATGAAGTTTGCCAAATTTCTTGCTGATTGCCTGGTACAATGCGTCAATCTGATCCATCTGCCCCATATGACAGGCCATAGCCTCTGCAGATCCGCCATTTGCCTTTATTTGGGATACAACTTTCTCAAGTCCCTCAAGCTTCCTGCTGACCAGGATCACATGAGCGCCATTAGCGGAAAATGCCTCGGCAATGGCCTGGCCAATTCCCCGGCTTGCCCCGGTAACCAGAGCAATTCTGTCTTTTAATGAAAAATCAACCATTTTTTCCTCCTGTCATTACGAATATCCGTTTTGTGAACTTATCGCTTTGCAATTTCATCATACATTTCGATGATGGGGGCGCCATCCAAAAGCGGTTTCAAGGTTTTAAACAACGCTTTGAAATAGGGCGTGCCGCTATGATCGATAAACGCCTGGTCATCTTTATATTGTTCATACAATAAAAACGTCTTTGGATCATCTTTTAGACGATGAAGGGTGTAGAGCAGTGTCCCTTCTTCCCCGGCCACCTTTTTTACCATTTCCACAAGTGCGCCTTCCATTTCCTTTTCGCTGCCGCTCTTGCTCTTTATTTTTGCAATCACTATCATTTTCTTCCTCCTGATCCTATCTCTTTTGATTTGATAAACGCTTCAACAAATGCCAATACAAAATCCGCATACTGATCAACGGATATTTTCCGTTTTGAATATTTCCATCGTTTCAGATACCAGTCCTGTTGCATGGCCTTGATCATACAGGCTGTCAGGCTGTGATCCCTTTTTTGAAAAAGGCCCGTTGAGGTGCCTTCTTCAAGGATATCCACCAGAATATTTTCTGTATAGGCCTCCATAGCCAATACTTCTTCCAGTTCCTTTGGATTCAGGTTTTTTGCTTCCATGAACGTAAAATAAAACCAGGGACGTCCAATCTCACTTAAAAACAGGTGTGTTTTGATCACATTCCTTAATTTCACATCCGGTGGGGTATCGGCTTCAAGATAGAGTTGCAAAGACCTGTTCACAATGGCGCGGCCCTGTCTTTGAATAATCTCAAGAAGCTCCTCCTTGCTTGAAAAATAGGCATAAAGCGCCCCCATGCTCATGCGGGTTTCCCGGCTCAAATCTCTCATGCTCATGGCTTGAAAACCTTTTTCATAGGAAATTTTAAAAACAGCATCAAAAATCTTCTGCAGGTTTTTAACAACCGTAGACTCTTTTTTTACCCGTATGTTCTCCCTGTTTTCAAAAAATGCCTCCCTGCAGAAATCCTCCATGGTGATGTTGATGTTTGTAAGAAATTCTTCGTAATTCATCTTTGTAAGGTTCCCTGTATGGCTCATTTTAAATTCGCGAGATATTTCACATGACAACCGAATGAATCATCAAATATTTTCAGAGAATACATTTGCGGCATGATCGTGTCAAGAATATACGAACGATCGTTCGATAATCGACCAGGATGAATTGGGTTTTATTTTAAAACATGTCTTACGCGATAACCAGGGAAATCTGTGAAAGATCAGTCATAACGATATCAGGCCTTATATTTTTCAGTTCAGGCAATTCCTTTCGAAGCCGCAATGATCTGTTGTCGCCTGCAAAAAGAGCGGTTTTGAACCCTTTCAAACGCGCGGGAAGAATATCATTTCGCATGTCGTTTCCGATGTAAAGAACGGTTTCGGGTGAGATATCCATTTTCAGCAGCGTGTCTGCAGCACGTTCAAAAAGATGAGGAGAGGGTTTGGCAACCCCTTCTCTATAGGACCAGAAGAGAAGATCCTTATGAAATCCTAATGTATTCATTGGCGAATCTAAAAACCAGTCAAATAGAAAAGGCGTATAAAACTGAGCGTTTGAAATGATACCCATCTGTATTTTTCTTTTTTTTATCTCTGCCAAAGCCATCTCAAGGTTTGGCATGGGATAAACAGGATTTGCCATCACTTCGAAAAAAACGGCAAATTCTCTGGCCATGCGGATATCCAGGCCAAGCACATCTTTCCAGATCGTATCAATTTTTACTTCAGGAAAATCTACACCCACCTTTTTCATTTGATCATGCGTTATTGCTATTTTTTTAAAAAACGCTTCCAAAATGGCCATAGGCTCCTCGTTGATCCCAAAATGATATATCAGCTTTCTGAATGATTCCGAATGATGAAGTTGTTGACGCATCAAACCGAGATCACCTGAATCACTGATAAAAAGGGTTCCATAAATATCAAACATCACACATTTCAGCCCGTTGATCGCGTCCCCGGTGAATGAAAAGGAAGTGGGAATCGGTAAACGCTCTGAAATATATGGCCATATCTTTTTTTTAGGAAATATCTTCATACCATTTCAACAAATGCATGTTATCAAGATTCAAAAAACCTGAGAGAAGCGTCTCCTTATCAATGCCGTGTGAAACAGGTGTGCGCATTACCTTTTCGTAAATATCGAGGAGGGTTCTTCGGTATCTGTCTCTGGTAAAAAATTGTTTTACAGCGTTTCTGTTCTTTTCAATCAGCGTATCATATGAAGGAACGTTGCCGGGAGATAAAAGAAACGGATTTAATGCGATTAACTGTGTTTTTGCAGTGCTGTCTGATATCACACGGGAAAGGATCTGTTTTTGAAATGCCTCATCCAGCATGCCAAAATCGATGAGGCCATTTTGAGTGATCTGTCTAAAAGACACGTCAAATTCCATGGGATCGTAGATCCTGTTAAAATACATTAAGGACCTCCCCCAGGCATTTTTCATTTTTTCATGGAGGGAGGATTTCCCAATCCATGAAACAGGTACAAAAAGGTTTTCATAAAAATGATCCAATGCCACACCTTTTTCTTTAAAATCCCTGCAAATATCGGGTATCATCCTTCCCCAAATCAGCTTTCCGGCCGTCCATAGCTCGATAAAGGAAAACCCGAATCCTTCATTAATACTCGTTGTGATAATAAACGCCGATGATCTTATGAGCGCTTCAAAAGAATGCGTTTGACCCAGGCCAAACCGGACGTTCAATCCATTTGCCTGCACATAGGCTTTCCACCCCTCATAACTTTTAAGATCCTTTTCGTGATTGGGTGGAAGGGTAATGACAACAGGCAGTCCTGACTTGAAAAAAAGAGACAACAGAATCGTTTCTCCAATATTTTTCCGCCGGATGCCCCGAACCGGATAAAGGATATGCCGGATATATTTCTGATCTACGGGTTCTGGATCATGAAAATGAATGGTGTTCTCTATTTGATGAAGACCTTCTTTCTTCAAGCCTGCTTTTTTCAGGATATCATAGTCTCTGGAATTAATGACGCCATAATGGCAATCTGACGGATAATCCTCCTTATAATAAAATTGTGGTCGTCCATCTTCGGCAAAATCGTGAATCTGTAAAAACAGCCTGACACCTTTTTCCTGAAGAATTTTCAAGACAGTTAGCAAGGATCTGTTTTTAGATAACAATGGGTTGTGGACATGAAGCACATCGCAGCCATCCGGCCATTTCAATAAAAGGGCATCAAAAATAGCGTCTGCTGTTTTTAATGGATACTGATCTGTCACACCCTCGCGATCATAACCTATTGACGGAATGACAATCGTGTCAAAAGAAGTATTTGTATCAGGCTCAGCACCGGTCATCACAAGCAGATCGGCATCATTCTTTAATGCCTCCGCCTGCTGTCTCACAACTGTCGTCACGCCACCTGTCTTTAAATGATAATGCATCAAGGCAATTTTCATAGAAAGTCCCTTTGGGCTGAATCCTGTCAGGTTCAAGTTCATTATGATCAGATTCGAAAAAATTCATATCATTTTCAATTGAATTATGCCATTTTTTTAACTTCCCGAAGAAAGATGCTCTCTTTGTCAAACAGAATTCGTTTTTTGGAGCCCAAATGACCCTATTGAAGACAGAAAAACGACCCTATCTTATGAAGAATACGATTCAGCATTATGCCTGGGGACAACGGGGAAATATCGCATTTATACCAACCTTTCTGGGTATTTCACCTGAACCGGACAAACCTTATGCTGAGCTTTGGATGGGCACCCATAAAAATGGCCCATCATCCATTTTGATTGAAGAGGCGCTTGTTCCACTTGACCGCTTTATCAAACATGATCCTTTAAAAACGCTGGGAAAAGGCACTTCAAAAAAATTTTCTGATACATTCCCGTTTTTATTAAAAATCCTGTCTGCCGATGACGCACTTTCCATTCAGGCCCATCCGAATAAGAAACAGGCAGAAATCCTGCATCAAGAAGATCCGTTTCATTATCCGGATGACAATCATAAACCTGAAGTTGCCATTGCCCTGGATTCACTGGATGCACTTGCAGGTTTTAAAAATTATAACGAAATTCTTGATACCTTTAAAACATGTCCTGAATTATCCGATATGGTCTCAAAGGAAACATGTGGCACCCTTCATGCCTTCACCCATGAAGCAGACCATCAAAAACAAACTTTTTTAAAATCAATGTATTCGGAAATGCTGCTGACCGCCGAAAGGGATCCGGGGCGTCTGGAACATACCAATAATCGCATCAAAGACAGGTTAACATCCTCGACACACCTATTGACAGAAGATGAAATTCTTTTCATAAACCTTGAAAAAAAATACGCAACAACAGATGTGGGCCTGCTGATGATTTTCCTGCTCAAAAGAATTCATCTGAAAAAAGGAGAGGGTATAGCGATTACTCCCGGACTGCCCCATGCCTATCTGAAAGGAAATATCATCGAATGCATGGCCAACTCGGACAATGTTGTCCGGGCAGGCCTCACGCCCAAATTTAAGGATACAAAAACCCTGTTCCGGATACTTGACTACAATACTGAAAAAATCCCTATCATCGGCGCACCTGCCCATAAAAACGACGTCTTGTATCATACCCCTTTTGAGGAATTTCAAATTTCAAAAATGATTATCTCACAAGGAGATAAAAAAACGATACTATCAAACAATTTTCCGGAAATATTACTTGTCACCAACGAAAAGATACGATTGTATTGGGGGGAAAAAAATTTAATGGAGAGTATGGAATTGAAAAAGGGAATGTCGGTATTTATCCCAGCCTGTCTTGAAACAGTTCATATCTGTTCTGACAATCAGGCTGAGCTTTACAGAGTATCGGTTTTCTGACATCCATATTAACCATCACGCATATATATATGCGTCTGGCAAGAAGGAATAAACATTAAGAGCTATTCATATGATGCAACACCAACACCTCATCGCATGCAGGGAATGCGATCTTTTAAATGTCACGAAGCCCTACTCACCGGAAGATATATCCCGTTGTTCAAGATGTGGGTCTCTTTTACATAGCAGCAAGATCAACTCCATTGACAGAACCCTGGCACTTGTGATCGCAGGGCTGATGTTTTTTCTGATTGCCTGTTGTTATCCGCTTCTCAATCTAAAAGTGGTGGGAGCAGAGACAACCAATAAAATGATAACAGGTGTGATTGATTTATACCACTATGGCCTGAAAGATTGTTCCCTGATGGTTTTCATGATGACGATAATCGTCCCATTTATCAAGCTCGCCATGCTTCTGTATATTTTATTATCACTGAAGCTGAATATCAATGTCCCCGGAAGGCTGTTTATTTTTCGCATGTACCACACACTTGATGTATGGGGAATGCTTGATGTCTATATGCTGGCAATTATCGTAGCCATGGTTAAGTTAGTCGACTTCGCAACCGTTTCCACAGGTATTGGCCTGTATGCCTTTATCGTTCTCATTGTGATATCATTGAGTGCATCTGCCACTCTTGACCATCATCTGATCTGGGAAAAACTGGAGGAAAGCAGATGAAAAAGAAACGACTGACCGCCAGAGAAGCCTCCCTTATAAGTTGTCATATTTGCGGAAAACTTTTCAGAGACATACCGGTCGCAAAAGGAAAAAGAAAGAAATGCGCCCGTTGCGGCGCAACACTCCACACCAGAAAACCGGAAAGCCTGGCAAGGACATGGGCGCTTGTCATTTCCGGATTAATCCTATATATTCCGGCAAATGTCTATCCGATCATGACCGTGACCCAATTTGGCCGGGGAACACCTGATACCATCATTTCCGGTATTATTGCGCTTTTTAATAACGGGTTGTGGTCTATTGGTGTGATTATTTTTGTCGCGAGTGTGCTTATACCGGTTTTAAAACTCGTTGTGTTGGTATTATTGCTTTTATCTGTTCATTTCAGATGGAAATGGAATCCCAGACAGCGGACACTGGTTTATAAAATCGTTGAAAAAATTGGCAAGTGGTCCATGCTGGATATTTTTATGATTTCCATTTTGGCTGCACTCGTAAAACTTGGCTTTCTTTTAAATGTAACCCCCAACAGGGGTGCAAGCGCGTTTGGGGCCGTTGTCGTCGTTACCATGTTTGCATCCATGAGTTTTGACCCCAGACTCATATGGGACAGAGAACACGATCATGAATGAAAAAAATCTATTTAAAGATCTCCCTGAAACGGAAGTTTCTCAAGACAGCAGAATTTCAATTATCTGGGTTGTACCGCTTATTGCAGCACTCATAGGCTTATGGCTGGTATACTTTAGCTACATGCAAAAAGGCCTTGAAATAACGATTTCTTTCAACTCAGGTGAAGGCATCGTAAAAAGAGAGACATTAATTAAATATGGCGGTGTAAATGTCGGCGTTGTCGACGATATTGAATTGAGTGAGGATAAAGAAAACGTTGTGGTCACAGCGACCCTGAACAAGTCTGCGGCAGACCTGGCAAAAGAAGGCACCATATTCTGGGTTGTTCGCCCAAGACTTAACCTGGGAGGCGTTTCCGGACTAGATACGTTATTAACCGGTGAATATATCAAAATGCGACCTGGCAAAGGAAAGCCACAGAAAAATTTCATTGGACTTGATCAGCCCCCATTTGGAGATCCGGAGGCAGCAGGCCTTCATATTACACTTGAATCCAACCGTCTGGGATCATTATCCGAGGGTTCCCCTGTTCTTTTTCGTGAAATCGAAGTGGGGCGCGTGGATGGTCATAAACTATCCGTCAATGAAAAAAACGTTCAAATTCATGTATTTATCTATGAGAAATTCGTATCGCTTGTTCGGGAAAATACAAAATTCTGGAATGCCAGCGGCATATCCATAACAGGAGGTATTTCAGGCCTCAAAATCCGGACAGAGTCCCTTGCATCTGTTTTGGCCGGTGGCATTGCCTTTGAAACACCGGAAACCGAAAAACCGACACAACCATGCCAGAACGGCGCTGTATTCAAACTCTATGAAACCAGGGAAGCTGCCATGGAGGGTGGATTTACAGTAAAAATAAGATTCAACTCCGGCGAAGGGCTGATTCCGGGATCAACCAATATTCAATATAAGGGGCTTGTCGTAGGTAAGGTAACAGATATTGATATTGCCGAAGACTTGAAGGGGGTCATTGTATCCACGTCGATCAAGGAGGCTGCCGCACCAATTGCCGTGGAAGGCACCTTGTTCTGGATTGTCAGGCCTCGTTTAAGTTCTGAAGGTGTCTCCGGCATAAACACGCTTTTCTCCGGTCAGTACATAGAGGTTCGGCCAGGCAGGGGAGAACCCTATTTTTCCTTTACAGGCCTTGAAAAGCCGCCAATAGGAGACCCGGATTCACCCGGAGGGCTGCATCTTATTTTAACTGCTGACAATCTGGGGTCCATTTCGGAAGGCGCTCCTGTTTATTATAAAAAAATCAAGGTAGGAGAAATTCATGACCATGAATTGTCGGAAGACAAAAAAATAGTGATGATTCATCTTTATATTTATGAAAAATATGCTCCGCTTGTAAAAACAAATACCCGGTTCTGGAATGTCTCAGGGATCCATGTAACTGCCGGATTGTCGGGTATCAAGGTGAAAACCCAATCCATTGCCGCACTTCTGGATGGTGGTGTTGCTTTTGAAACACCTGAAACAGAAGGCACATCCGAATTCTGTCAAAACGGAACTGTCTTTCAATTATATGGTGACTATGAAAGCGCCATGGAAGGCGGTATTCCGATAACGATCTCATTTAAAGATGGCAAGGGCCTTGAAAGCAATAATACATTGATCAAATTTCAGGGAATGGTTGTGGGAAAAGTAAAGAGCATAAGGCTCAATGAAGCCATGGATGGCGTCGTCGTCCACGCGCTATTGAATAAAGTTGCCGAAAACCTGGCACGGAAAGGCAGTTATTTCTGGGTCGAGCGCCCAAAACTAAGCATTGAAGGTGTCTCTGGATTAAGTACACTGCTTTCCGGAGAGTATATTGAAGTTCGCCAGGGCAAAGGCGAACCGCAATTCCAGTTTACGGGTCTTGAGGAACCACCTGCAGATGATCCAACCGCACCAGGACTTCATATTGTGCTTAATGCAAAACAACTCTACGCATTTAAAATAGGCAATCCCGTATTGTATAAGGATTTCCAGGTGGGCAGAATCGAAGGATTTGAAATCAAGGAAAACGGGAAATCGGTTTATTTAAATCTGTTTATCTATGAAAAGTATGCTTTTCTCGTAAAAAAAACCTCCCGGTTCTGGAATGCCGGTGGGGTTGATGTCAAGGCAGATCTTTCAGGGATAGAGGTATCCAGCAAGCCACTTTCAGCACTATTATTCGGAGCCATTGCCTTTAACACACCGGAAACCTGTCTTGAAGCAGAAAGATGTGAAAGTGGCACTATTTTCAGATTGTATGATAATTTTCAAAATGCCATGAAGGGTGAGATTCCCATAACAATCTCCTTTCAAAACGGCAATGGACTTAAAGAAAATCAAACATGGATTAAATTCAAGGGAACAATAATCGGGCAGGTGAAAACCATCGTGTTGAACACTGACAGGAAAGGTGTGGTGGTTAACGCAAATCTTTTTGAAACCTATATGGATTTTGCGCGCACGGACAGCCAGTTCTGGCTGGTAAAACCCCAGATAGGCATCAAAGGCATTTCAGGGCTTGATACACTGATTGCCGGCCCATATATTGAAGGTTGTCCCGGATCGGGTGAACCACTGTATACCTTTACGGGCTTATCCAAACGACCTGAAAATGTGGATACGGATGGTCTGAAAATTATTCTTTTTTCAGACAAACTCGGCTCACTGTATTCGGGTGCGCCTGTTTATTACAGACAGATACATGTGGGAGAGGTGGCAGATTATACGCTCTCCAAAACATCTGATAAAATCCGTATCGAAATTCAGATTGAGCCTTTATATGCACCTCTTGTCCGTCAGAACTCGAAGTTTTGGCGGGTAAGTGGTGTAGATATCAATGTTAAACTGACCGGTGTGGAAATTAAGACAGAATCCCTGACATCTCTTGTTTCCGGAGGAATCGCCTTTGCAACTCCCGAGAATAAGGAAATGGGCCATATGGCCAGGGAAAATGACACTTATCAGCTTTACAACGATCCAAAATCAAAATGGCTGAAATGGAGGCCCGAAATAGATCTTTCAGAAAAAAACTGACAACAAGGCAAACAGACGGAAACGGCGTCAAGATCCCTCATATCGTTTTAAAATTTTTCGCTTTACCTGGCTAAGCTTCAATCTGTCTACTGCTTTTTGAAACAGGTTGAACTTATTTTCTGTCTCATAATAGGAGAGAATACCTTCTATAATTTCCTCAGGCGTGCGATCGTTTCCATGAATCATATAGCCAAGATCGAGCAAAATTTTAAAATGTTCACTGGCAAATTCCACAAGATCGTTGGTTTCGAAAAATTCTCTTAGGGCTTTTGATGTGTAAACCCCTTCAGCCACACCGTCTTGATTGTTGTAGCTGATGCTCCCGGTTTCTGCCAGACATTTTCCTGCATTCCAGTTTCGGCTGAGCCTTGACGTACTGGTCATAAACAGATCTGCTATTCCGGACTGGGCATGAATGGTATCATGATTACCGCCCAAGAGGTATATCATCTTTTTCATTTCAAAGGCGGCGTTGTTCAAATACGCCCAAAGCGGGCCATGTCCATAGTTTTTTGTAAAAAGAAATCCTGCACCAATAGCAATCACATTTTTTAAAGCCCCCGCATATTCCACACCTCTCACATCACTTGTCGTTTGAAGGCTCAGCATGTCCTGAACAGCCAAATTGCTTTTCAAAAAGGCGGCAACATTGTTATCACGTGCGGCAATCACGGCAGAAAGCCTGTTGCCATTATACAACTCATAACTGAAGGTTGGGCCAGATAAAACGGCAAAACGGTCCTGATCCAGGCGGTCCATTTCTTCATCAAGTATCTCTGTTGGCCGTTTGAATGATTCGAACTCTATCCCCTTCATTGTACTTAAAACGATGGTCTCCGGTGAAACGATGTCTTTGAAGGATTTGACCGCATCTCTAATATATCCGACAGGAACAGATATAATCAGGATATCCTTATCTATAGCGACCTCTTCAACAGGAGCAATCCGCAACCTGTCAGATAATTTTTTCCCCGGCATGTGTTTGGGGTTGGTCCGTGTTTCCAGCATGGCATCGATAAGGCTTGTTTTGCTATAAAGCATGGTTTCCCTGCGCACACCAAGGGAAACCTCAAGGTTTTCGTTATCACAGAATCTGTGCGCCAGTGCGGTTCCAAATTTTCCTGCACCGATGATTCCCAGTTTTACGTTATCTGTTGTCATATTTTAAACCAACTATGCTGATTGCAGTTCCACATGATTTGATACATGTCTTGTTATTGTCCATTGTGGGACATACTAAGCTTAAGTGCGCCATAAATACAATTATAAAAATAACATATTCCTGTTCCGTAAAATAATCCAATGGTATCATTTTGGATTCCGAACATCCCATTTCAAGCCGATCATCTTGACAGTACCTCCAATTAATGTTAATTTGTTGGAAAACAGTGTTTATTCGATTATAAAATTATAATATTTTACATGTAAATATAAAAGCCTTTAGAAATATTAATTGATTTTAAAACAGGTTGATTGGTAAATGGAAGGTGTTCGAATTTGGACATGACCGAACCACACAATATACGACAAAAAATGCGTCAACCTGCTAATTAACTCTAATATGGCTTAAAACGGATACATCAATTTAAAAGGGGATTCCCATATGAGAAAATATTTTTTCCCGGCCATGATTACATGCTTCCTTATTATAGCTCACATTGGGGTGACAGATATGAAGGCCCTCACAGACAAAGAACTGAACAGCGTCACTGGCCAGGCGGGCATTGTTGGGTTTAACCAGGTATTTTCATATTCCAGCGCTGCGGATCAGGAAATTCAGAAAAAAGTTTTTGACCAGGTATTTGTAAAAAGCGACATGGATGCAACACCAGTAAACCCCAACCAGACGTCTTTTGAAGAAGCCTTTGTCAACAAACTGGCCCTGGATTTTACAGAAGGAATCGAGCAGAAGATGAACTTGAATATCCACATGGAAGAAATTACATTTGCCCAGGCCTTTACCAAGATGGCAGGTGTAGATATGGATAAAACCGTTTTAAACGATATGAAAATGGAAAATTTAAATATTAAAGTTCGTGGAGACGTTAAAATAAAATTTAACTAGTATATCCAACAAATACATGAACCAGACTATTATTTAGCGCCTACTTCCCTTTTGCAGGAAGCTTGTTCTCTGCAACCCATGTGAGCCATTGATATTGAGCATCTGAAAAGTTATTCTTTTTATTATCAATAAACGCTTTTAGCGATTCCGAATTATCAAAAACAACAGAATAAAACCCCTTTGCATAAGGGCCATGCCCTATAAGGGAAATGGCACCATTTCCCTCGACACCAACCATTGTTTCATGATTTGAATATACGGTCAATTCCCCGGATGTTGAGACATAACCATATTTTTCGATCTGAATATCCTTATACACATAAAAGCATACGGCCACCAAAAGAACAATCGCAAGGGCTGTTACCGCCTGTGCGAGTTTGCTGTAAATTAAAGGATTAAAAATATCTTTTGCCAGAAAAGGAATATGGGTACTGATCGCATTGGCGATATCTTTTTCTTTTGCGAGAAGCGGCTTGACGAGTAAGCCCGTGAAGTTATCAATATCTGAAATGGCTTCCTGATCCAATGGATTGACCATTGCAAGGTTAAGCACATTTTTTTCCTCCATGGACACCGGAATGGCACTGTACTTTCGGCATAAATACCTGGGAAGGATTCTTTCAACTTCACTTGAAAATTCGCGTTCAATATCAACTACCGGGATGCCCTGTTGGTCAGAAAGTGCCTCAAAAAGCTGGTCATCGGCAATAAGACCCATCTTGATCAGTATATAACCGAGCCGCCTGTTACCACCCGTCTGAATCCGCAAGGCATTATCAATATCCTTTGCTGAAACTAGATTTTTGTGGACCAGAATTTCACCGAGTGTCTTTTTTTCTGCCATTTTCAGACTCCCCTTAATTATTGATCAGAAAATATATTTTCTGTAACAATATGCCATCACTTGAAAGGATTTCAACCTTCCAGTCCCCCACAAACTCCGACATAATTGTCTTCGAACTATATGTTCTCCAGTTGCCTGGTTTTACATGCAAATTGATAGAAGACACCAGATTCTCCTCAAAATACCAGTTGTGAATAATTTCCGTGTCCCGATCTGCACCTGCAATTCGTGTAAAACAATAAAGTTTTTTCACATCACTGGGAAAAACTTCTGCAACACCGACCGGTTCTCTGTCGACAACATCACGGCAGATAGCTGTTTCTTCAATACTCAACACGGGTATATTGTTTTGATTTTCTTCTTCCATTGAAAATGCCAAAGAACTGAAACACACAATCATTAAAGGAAATACAAATAACATTCTTAAAAAGCCTGGTTTCATGGTCCTGTCTCCCCTCTTAATTTTCCCTATTGCCACAGTTAATATTAGGTTTACATGAACAGTTTTACAGCACGATTCAGGGCTGCCCGGTGAACATCTCCTGCAATATGAACAGGGCTCTTGCCTCTCAGTGTATCCCATCCTGCCGGATCTGCCATGCAATATACTTGTACAGCAAGACCGACGGCGGTTCCCGCATCATCCACAGTGGCACCGATAATTTTTTCTGCGGCCCGCCATGTCGCACCGCACGGTGCGCCCCGGTTTACTTTTATGTGAACTATTCTCGATTCTGAAACCCTGACATCAAATTCCGGCAAACCAAAGCACTCTCCATATCTTCCAAGGCAGACCTGCCTGGGAAGCGCACATCATGTGGGCGGATTCAACGCCCACCGCCCTGTGTTTTTTTTTCCAGAAGCAACAACAGGTATTTTCTTCAGTTCGCATGCATTCGCAAGGTCTGTAGATAAATCCGGATGCTTAAAAAAATCAAGCACCAAATCTGCCTCTATTTCCTTCGGCAGGTACTCACTTGAATCATTTATTATTGAAGGCAGGTGTGAGTCAATAGAAAACGTATTCAGTAAAAATAAATCTCCACCATATGTTCTTACGCCATTAATTTTTCTTTCACCACTGCCATTTTGCTGAAAAACCCAAATATGCTGTGGCCCTTTTTTCGGATCAGAACAAACCAACGTGCCTCCAATGTCTATTTTTCTGTCAACAACCTGATTTTTTTTGAAACCCTTTTCTTATTCCTTCCTTTATCAGGTCATTACTATCGAAAACCCATCATATCCTCAACCCTTATTTACATTTGCCGGCAATTCTCTCTTGATAAAAATAAATTTATTTGAAAAATCATCGCTTTTATAGTGAATTTTTCATAATGCCCCCAAACAAATTTATTGACCGGGATCTTTTTGGGTGATAAAGAACCTGTAAAAATTGACCGGAGGAGTGGCCGAGTGGTTGAAGGCGGCGGTCTTGAAAACCGTTGAGTGTAACAGCTCCGTGGGTTCGAATCCTACCTCCTCCGCCATCCAAGGAGAAATGGCCGAGTGGCTGAAGGCGCGCCCCTGCTAAGGGCGTAAGGGCTAATCCCCCTTCTAGAGTTCGAATCTCTATTTCTCCGCCATTAAAATAAATAAACCGTTCTGATTTGTCGGGCCAGAGCGGTTTTTTTAACTGTAGCCCCCCTATATCAAGGCCTCACAATAGTCCTCAAGCTCGTCAAATTTTAAATTCCTGTAAATCTGATCTTTGCTGGATTCGATCATACCGATCATTCTCATGTATTCTTCTGGAAAAGGAATATGCCCCAATAAGGCGCTCATCACGGACAGCTCTGCAGATGCCAGATATACCCTTGCGCCATTGCCCATTCTTTCTGGAAAATTGCGAGTCGATGTTGACACAACAACGGCCTTGTCATTCACTCTCGCCTGATTCCCCATACATAAAGAGCAGCCTGGAATTTCCATTCTCACACCCGCTTTTCCGAAAATACTGTAGAGCCCTTCTTCTCTCAATTGTTTTTGATCCATACGCGTCGGGGGAGTCATCCACAATGCCGCTTTCACTTTTTTTCCCCCATTTAAAAGCGTTGCAGCAGCCCTGAAATGCCCAATATTGGTCATGCAGGAACCAATAAAAACTTCATCTACCGGTGTACCAGCCACATCAGACAGCAAACGCACATCATCAGGGTCATTTGGACAGGCAAGAATCGGTTCTTTAATCTGATCCAAATGGACCTCAATTTCTTCAATATACTTTGCGTCCGGGTCTGCTACGAGCAATTCCGGTGCGGTCAGCCAGAGCTCCATTTCCCGAATACGCTTTTCAAGGGTTTCATGATCATTATAGCCATTACGCCTCATCCATTTTAAAAGCGCAAGATTTGATTTGATATTGGAAATGACAGCTTCTTTACTTAAACGAATCGTAGCAGCGGCCGCTGAGCGCTCAGCTGACGAATCTGTAAGCTCAAATGCCTGATCCACTTCAAGTTCTTCAAGGCCTTCGATTTCTAAAATGCGGCCTGAAAAAACATTTTTCTTGCCTTCTTTTGCCACAGTCAAAAGGCCTCTTTCAATGGCAACATAGGGTATGGCGTTCACTAAGTCTCGAATAGTAACACCGGGCTGCCTTTTACCTTTAAAGCGAACCCTCACAGATTCAGGCATATCAAGGGGCATCGTGCCCAGAGCTGCGCCAAATGCTACAAGCCCGGAGCCTGCAGGAAAGCTGATACCTAGTGGGAATCGGGTATGGGAATCCCCTCCTGTTCCCACAGTATCGGGTAAAACCATGCGATTCAACCATGAGTGGATCACCCCGTCTCCAGGCTTTAAAGCAACTCCGCCACGTTCTCTAAAAAATTGCGGCAGCGTTTGATGCATGCTGATATCAACCTTTTTGGGATATGCCGCTGTATGGCAAAAAGACTGCATAACAAGGCCCGCAGAGAACTTAAGGCACGCAAGCTCTTTTAACTCATCACGTGTCATCGGTCCTGTTGTATCCTGAGAACCGACCGTTGTCATTTTCGGTTCACAATATGTGCCAGGCCGAACCCCTTTTACGCCACAGGCTTTCCCCACGATTTTCTGGGCAAGCGTGTATCCTTTTCCCGTATCTTTTGGAACTTTAGCATTTCTAAAAATCGCTGAAGGCTCGAGACCCAATAATTTTCTAACTGTATTGGTAAGACATCGCCCAATAATCAGGTGGATGCGACCGCCAGCCTGAACCGAATCGAAAATCACGCTCGATTTTAAGGTAAACCTCGATACGATTTTCCCTGTTTCATGGTGAACAATCTTACCTTCATAGGGATGAAGCTGAATAATATCCCCCGATTTGAGGCCGCTCACATCACATTCAACAGGAAGCGCGCCAGCATCCTCAAGCGTATTATAAAAAATCGGGGCAATTTTTCCGCCGAGAACAACTCCCCCCTGCCGTTTATTGGGTACAAAAGGAATATCCGTACCAATATGCCATAAAAGAGAGTTGGCCGCCGATTTTCGGGATGAACCCGTGCCGACGACATCACCGGCAAAGGCAATGGGAAGGCCTTTTTCTTTTAAACGATTCAATTTGGATAAGGGGTCTTCAGCTCTTTTTTGAAGCATACTCAATGCATGAAGAGGGATGTCCGGCCTGCTCCAGGCTTCGGATGCCGGAGAAAAATCATCTGTATTAATCTCCCCGTCAACTTTATACACGCAAAGCATCATCTTTTCAGGGAGCTTGTCTTTTTTTTCAAACCATAAAGCATCCCGCCAGGCATGAATAACGTTTTTTGCATAAATATTATGTTTTGCCTTTTCGAAAACCCTTAAAACCGAATCAAATACCAGAATGGCATGCGACAATGCATCCGCAGCCTCATCAGCCAACGCAAAATCATCAAGAAGCTTAACTAAAATATCGATGTTATAGCCACCCCCCATGGTCCCTAAGATCCGGGTTGCCTTTTGCTTGTCAATCAAAGGGGATGACAGGTTTCCGGACACAATCTCAGATAAAAATTCGGCCTTTATTTTTGCTGCTGTATCAACACCCGAAGGGATTCTGTTTTCAAACAGGTTTAAAAGAAACGCCTCATCCCCCGCAGGCGGGTGGACCAAAAGCTCTGCAAGCGCCATTACCTGAAAGGAATCCAGTGGTTGGGGATCGATATTCATTTTTGAACGCGCTTCAACATGCTCAAGATATTTTTTTATCATAAATTCAGCTCCATAGGTCATAATCAACGGTTAAAATCAAAACCGTCTCTATATCCGATTTTGGCTCAAGTCTCAAATATTAATTCCAGGGTGTCATGGTAATGGTTTTTTATCGTGTAAAACCATAAGGTAACGGCTTATAAGAAACTGGGTCAATAATAAAAGCTCTCTTATAAGCGGTACCCTGCAAGCAGCTAAATATCATCTTGACATAGGTTGAAACAATTGATAGAAATTTCACTTTTTATTGCAAATTAAGATGAAAGACTTATGAATAGTCACCAAATAAATTTTTAAAGGAGAATATTATGATTAAACCTCTTGGTTCCGACAAATTGATGCCCTTGTACGTGGCAGACGATGCCAAACGTGCCGAACTGAAAAAAGAAGCCGCTGGCCTTCCCTCAATCCTGATCAGCTCCGCAGCTGCCGGTAACGCCGTTATGCTGGGTGGCGGTTACTTTACTCCGCTCACAGGTTACATGAATGTGGCTGACGCCATGAGCGTTGCTGAAAACATGAAAACTACCTCGGGTCAGTTCTGGCCGACCCCCGTTATCAACGTTGTTTCAGATGTATCTGCCATCAAAGGCGCTAAAAGAATCGCTCTGAAAGACCCCAATGTTGCGGGGAACCCCATTATCGCTATTCAGGATGTAAAAGCTATCGAAGAATTCACCGATGCGCAAATGGCCACCATGACCAAAGCCATCTACGGTACTGATGACAAAGAACACGTGGGCGTGGCTGCATTCAACGGCGTTGGCAAAACCTGCATCTCCGGTCCCATTCAGGTACTCAACTTCTCTTATTTCCCGAAAGAATTCGCTGGCACCTTCAAAACAGCCGTTGAAATCCGTGAAGAAATGAAAAAACGCGGTTGGGAAAAAGTTGTTGCCTTCCAGACCCGTAACCCGATGCATCTGGCCCACGAAGAACTCTGCCGCATGGCTTATGAAGATGAAAAAGCCGATGGCATCCTGATCCACATGCTGCTTGGTAAACTGAAAAAAGGCGACATTCCTGCTGACGTTCGTGACGCCTGCATCCGTAAAATGGTTGATGTTTACTTTCCGCCCAACACCGTCATGGTTACCGGTTACGGTTTTGACATGCTTTATGCCGGTCCTCGTGAAGCTGTTCTCCATGCCTGCTTCCGTCAGAACTGCGGATGTACTCACCTGATCGTTGGTCGTGACCACGCTGGTGTTGGTGACTACTACGGTCCTTTCGACGCACAGACCATCTTCGACGACATCTCAAAAAACGATCTTCAGATCGACATCTACAGGGCAGACCACACGGCTTACTCAAAGAAACTCAACAAGGTTGTTATGATGAACCGCGTTGAAGGCCACACCAAAGAAGATTTCGTTCTTCTTTCAGGTACCAAGGTTCGTGAAATGCTGGGAAAAGGCATCAAACCGCCTAAAGAATTCTCACGTCCCGAAGTTGCTGACATTCTGATCAAATACTATCAGTCCCTTGAGAAATAAAGACAGGTTTTTTTCAACCTGATTGAGAGTTAAGAGCCCGTTTCTTATATAAGGAACGGGCTCTTTGTTATGAAGGGGGTATAACATCAGCCCCTATTTTTTATTTTTTTTGACCCCAAAAAACAATTTTGTTATAGTCAAAAACTAATCATTCAGCATATTTTTCAAATCTGTTGTTTTCTTTAAGTACTCAGGATGGAATTTAGAGATTAATAAAGGAATAGTCCATGGGTGGACGAATTTTTAAGGATACATCTAATATTTTTGCTATTGATTATGGTGATATTGTCCAGGTTGGCGGCAAAAGTTACCTTATAAAGGGCCACGAACGGGAAGATCGTTTTGGCCTTGATGAACCTAAATTCTGGGTTAAAAAAGCAGTGGATGTTGATACTGGTGAACGGAAGATTCTAAAGTTATCTTTTTTTGAGACATTTGAAGCGAGCATCGGGGATCTCAAAATACCGTGTTTCAGAAACCCGGAAAAGGAGGGGGCTGTACTGAACCTTGTCGGAAACCATCCCTATTTTATGCATGGCTCTCAACATAGTGATACCAAAGGAAATAATGTCAGGGTATTGGATGTTGTCAAGGGAATAAATTTTTATCGGTACATAGAATCCATTACGATGGACCACGAACGCTATTTTCATGAACTTCTGCCGGATATTCTGCAAAAACTGATAAAGGCTTTTGATGCGTTGCGGATTTTACATAAGGCCGGATTCAGACATGGAGATGTGCGAAATGATCATATTATCATTGAGCAGGGCACAGGAAACTATGTGTGGATAGACTTTGATTATGACTATGATCTGGCTGAAAATCCATTCAGCCTTGATCTCATAGGGATTGGAAATATTCTGCTCTATTCAATCGGGAAAGGCTTTCACAACCTGAAAGAGAGAGAACAGGGGGGATTGGTATATCAAGAATTAATAAGCAAGGCAGAACGAGATGATTTTTCAATTATTCATAAATGGAGATTTATGAATTTAAAAAAACTTTACCCATATATACCAAATAACTTAAACGATATTCTTCGGCATTTTACATACGGTGCATCGATTTTTTACGAGTCGGTGGATGAGGTTCTTGAGGATCTTAATAGATGCATTACCCCGAAATTTTCATAATAAGGTCTCCTTTGGCTTTATTATTTGAGCTTTTTGTGAACGATAAGCATTAAGATGTAAATTGTTAAGAGGCCCATAAAAGAATAACAAACTAAAAAAGGCACCATCATGGCCACCATGAAGGTCACTGAAAAATATGAAATGACCGAAGCTGACAAAAAATACGAATGTGAAAAAACCTTTATGGGCGAAGGGACACCAACTGCAGCTGATTTCTGGAAAATTGCCAAAGATGACCACCCGGGTGTTCAGATGGTCATGGGCCAGAAAGACGTGAACCTTGCCGGTCCTGTAAAAGTATTGAGCGAGGGCGAATATCCGGTTAAATACAAAGATGTTTATCTGAGACCTGCCCAAGCCAGAAAAATCTTTGAGGAAAAAGGCTGGGGCACTGTAGCTGCACTTCAGCTGAGAAACCCCATGCACCGATCCCATGAATACCTTGCAAAAATTGCCGTTGAAGTGTGTGATGGCGTATTTATCCACTCTCTCGTTGGCAACCTGAAACCCGGAGATATTCCGGCAGAGGTTCGTGTAAAATGTATCGATGCACTTGTGAAGAAATACTTTGTGGCGAAAAATGTTCTTCAGGGCGGTTATCCGCTTGACATGCGTTATGCTGGTCCTCGTGAAGGCCTTCTCCATGCAACCTTCCGCCAGAACTATGGCGTGTCCCACATGATTATCGGTCGTGACCATGCAGGTGTTGGCGATTTCTATGGCATGTTCGAAGCTCAGGAAATATTTAACAAAATCCCGACGCCAGCAGAAAAAGGCAAAGCACTTGTCTGTAAACCCCTCAAAATTGACTGGACATTCTACTGTGTTAAATGTGATGGGATGGCGTCTCTTCGAACCTGCCCACATGACAAATCAGACAGAGTGCTCCTTTCAGGAACCATGCTTAGAAAAGGTCTCTCAGAGGGAACACCGTTGCCCGATCATTTTGGCCGTGAAGAAGTTCTTGACATTCTTCGGGAATATTATGCCGGACTTACAGAAAAAGTTGAAATTAAGACCCATTCTGCAGCAACCGGCAAATAAATCTTTTTCCATATAGTTACTGAATTATTTTAAAGGAGATGCTAAATGCCATCTCCTTTTTTCATTCAAACCAAAAAAATATGACCCGAATAATTCTGATCGCCAATCCTATATTTGCAAAGCTTCTTGCTTTTTAATTGGAAATTACATATCAGTATGATTTAAGCAGTCACGTAACAAACCTCCTGTTTCCGGGAGCATAAATCCTCTTAAAGAACTGATGGCAGGAACCCTGATTGAAAATAATAAGCATAACCAAACTCAAATATAACCGGGGCTCCCATTGAACAGCACAAGGCATTTAATCATTTCAAGTATTTTATTAACACTGATCATTATATTCGGCACCTTCGGATATATGACCATTGAAGGGTGGAGCCTCCTTGATTCTGTTTACATGACGATCATTACACTCACCACAGTTGGTTTTGGTGAGGTTCATAACATTAGCCAGGTGGGCAGGCTCTACACCATACTTGTTATCTTTTTAGGAGGGAGTTTTTTTGTCTATGTTGCAGGTGCCATCGTTCAATTCATGGTTGAAGGGCGTATACGAACAATTTTAGGGAGAAGGCGATTGGATAAAAAAATCGATCAGCTGAAAAATCACTATATCATTTGTGGATATGGACGTATTGGAAGGGTTCTCTGTAACAAGCTTAGAGATTACAAATCCATAAATCTTGTTGTGGTAGACAACAATCCGGAACTGGTTTCCACAATGGATGAGGATGGCATCTTATATCTGGCAGGTGATGCCACAGATGAAACGATACTGATTAAGGCAGGCATCGAACGGGCCAAAGTGTTAGTCGCGGTTCTTGCAACAGATACGCACAATGTATTTCTGGTTCTCACTGCCAGGCAGATCAATCCGAATATTCTGATTATTGCCAGGTCTACTCATAAGGAATCAGAAAAAAAACTGAAAGCAGCAGGGGCCAATATTGTTGAATCCCCTTATGACATAGGCGCAGTAAGCATGGCCCAGCGTATTCTTCGCCCAACAGTAACAAACTTTCTTGACCTGGCATTAACACGAAACAATAAAGATATTCAGATGGAAGAAATTCCTGTTAGTGAAAAATCCAAACTGGCGAATATTATGCTAAAAGATTCCGGAATCCGGCAAAAGTTCAACCTGATCCTGATAGCCATAAAAAAAGCAGATGGCTCAATGATATTCAATCCGTCTTACGAGTCTGTTTTTCGTGCAGGGGACACAGTTATTGCCGTCGGCCGGAATGATAATCTTATCCAGTTTGAAAAAGCGCTCAACCCTGACTAAAAGAACCTTTCCTGATAGTGTTGACCAGCGGTTCTTTATATTTTTTCTTTATATCTTATAGATAATTCGTTGATCCGTTATAATGATATCCACATGTTTATTTCTTGAATCCATAGGTATCTGCTGAACGACCTGCTCTTCGTAAGCAACCGCAATCTTACGGGTTGTTATGGGAAGCCGTGACACCAGACGGTCATAATACCCATCGTCCGTACCGATCCGTCCCCCTTTTTCATCAAAAGCGACGCCCGGTATAATGGCGATATCGATACGATCGATAGGGACAGCCTTGCATCTTGAAGAATCAGGCTCCATGTTGCCATCTGGGCCCTCGATGAGATCTTCATCAAGATTTGAAATTTTCATCAATGTAAATTTGTGTTTTTCAGCACTTGGCAGAGCCAACACAACAATTTTATTCTTTTCAAAACTGCGCTCAATGATATGTTTTGTGTTCAGCTCCATGCCTTTTTTCATGTACAACAGAACGATCTTGGATTCCATATAATTGGCAAATTCAAAAAGTCTTTCCTCTACCTGACTGCGCTTGATGTCAAGTTCTTCTGTGGCAAGTCCTTCAAGTGCATCTCTCACCAGCTTTACCATGCCGACTTTTTTATCTCCGACATCCTCCATAGGCATTCTCCATTTCAGTTAATATTTTTTTGAGATAATATACAGAACAGGTAGTTATTGTCAACTTGCAATAATCATTGACTAAACTGTCTTTTTCATGATAGACCTCTTTTATTTTTTATTCATCGGAATTGCCAATGTATAACATACAACATCTTTTAGATCATGTCTGGCAAACCAACAAAAGCGATCCGCTTGCACCATAAGCGTAAATCTATCCATCCAGATCAGGGTGAAATATAGGTAATAATATGCTGGAAATCAAGTATGTAAGACAAAATTTATCTGAAGTTAAAACCGCTCTTTCAAACCGGGGGAATAGCGCGAACCTCGATACCTTTATTGACTGTGATAAAAAGAGGAGCGCCTTGCTTCAGGAAATCGAGGAATTGCGTCATAAAAGAAATGTTGTTTCTGATACTGTTGCGAAAATGAAAAAAAATGGTAAAGCCGCAGATGATATTGTTTTAGAAATGCGGGATGTGTCTTCACGGATAAAAGCGCTGGATAAGGAGTTGACAGAGAATGATGCCTTGTTGAATCAAATTCTTTTAACCATTCCCAACATCCCCCATGAATCAGTCCCTATTGGAAAAAATGAAACGGAAAACACCCTTTTAAAAGTTGTGAATGAGCCGCCAAACTTCGATTTCGAACCCCAGGCCCATTGGAGCCTTGGCCAAAATTTAAATATTCTGAATCTTGAAAAAGCTGCTGTGATAACCGGGTCAAGGTTTCCTCTTTATCTCGGACATGGCGCAAGACTCGAACGCGCACTAATCAATTTTATGCTGGATATCCATACCCAGGAGCATGGTTATCTGGAAATTCTGCCGCCTTTTATCGTCAATCGGAAAAGCATGATCAGCACCGGTCAGCTGCCTAAGTTTGAGGAAGATCTGTTTAAGCTGGAAGGGCTCGATTATTTTCTGATTCCCACGGCTGAAGTGCCGGTCACCAATATTTTTCAAGATGAGGTTATTGACGAGGAGATCCTGCCTCTTTATTACACGGCCGGTACCCCATGCTTCCGCTCAGAGGCGGGTTCTTATGGAAAAGACACCAGGGGCCTCATCAGACAACACCAGTTTAACAAGGTTGAACTGGTCAAATTTACGACGCCTGAATCATCTTATGACGAACTTGAAAAACTTCTTGAAAACGCTGAGACGATTCTGAAACGGCTGGAACTCCCCTATCGGGTTATCACCCTCTGCACCGGTGACATTGGGTTTTCCGCGGCAAAAACCTATGATATAGAAGTCTGGATGCCTGAACAGGCAAAATACAGGGAAATTTCCTCCTGCAGCAACTTTGAAAATTTTCAGGCAAGAAGAGGGAATATGCGATTCAGGCGAAAAGGCAAAAAAGGGACTGAGTTTTTACACACTTTAAATGGCTCCGGTCTTGCTGTTGGCAGAACCTTTGCCGCCATACTGGAAAATTATCAGCAGGCTGATGGTTCCATTTTAATTCCTGACGCACTGAAATCTTACATGAACGGACTGGAGAGGATCGAATCGTGAAGCTTGAAGAATTTCCAAAAGACATAAGACCCTATTTGATTCCGAATCATAAAGGAAACCTTTTTTATAGCTGCCTTGGGTGCCATGAAGCGTATGAGATAGATAAACTTCTCTACACCTGCCCCAAATGCGGAAAGGTACTTTTAATCGAGGATCATCATTTTGACCAGCTGAAAAAAATTCCGGGTAAAACCTGGAGAAAAATATTCGACTATCGAAAAATGCTTAAAATACCCGCATTAAAAGGTATTTACCTTTTCCATGAATTCATTGGCCCTATTTTGCCGATGGATGATGTTGTTTATTTGGGTGAAGGTCATACACCTATTGTGGAGGCAAACGCCTACTTGAAAGAAGAGGCTGGCGTTTCCTTTTTCTTTAAAAATGATGGTCAAAATCCAAGCGCCTCATTTAAAGATCGGGGAATGGCAAGTGCGTTAAGTTATATCAACTATCTCATTAAAAAAGGTGTATCTTCCAATATTTTGGCAGTCTGCGCATCCACCGGCGACACATCTGCTTCGGCAGCGCTTTATGCGTCTTATTTAAAGCCTGGTATAAAATCTGCCGTTCTTCTCCCTTATAAAAAAGTGACACCTCAACAACTCTCGCAACCACTGGGAAGCGGGGCATCTGTCTTTGAAATACCTGGTGTTTTTGACGATTGCATGAAGGTTGTGGAAAATCTTTCTGAAAAATATGATGTGGCCCTTTTAAACTCGAAAAATGCCTGGCGAATCCTTGGACAGGAATCGTATGCTTATGAAGTGGCCCAGGCCTTTGAGTATGATATGAAAGACAAAATCATTGTCGTTCCCATTGGAAACGCTGGAAATATTACTGCAATCATAAATGGATTCATCAAATTTTTTGAAACCGGAATTATAAGGGATTTGCCAAAAATAATCGGTGTGCAATCCAAACATGCAAACCCTGTCTATAAGTACTATCTTGAAAAAAATCCTCAAAAAAGAATATATTCCCCTGTCAATGTTAAACCAAGCGTGGCTCAAGCGGCAATGATTGGCAATCCGGTTTCCATGCCTCGCGTGATACATATGGTAGAAAAATACAACACGCTTGCCGGTCAAAACAAGACCTTTTTTGTTGAAGTTTCTGAGCAATCCATCATGGATTGGGAGCTTCTTGCCAACCAGAATGGACATATTGCCTGCACTCAGGGTGGAGAAACGCTGGCAGGGCTTGTTGAGGCAAAACGCCTGGGGTTGATCGGAAAAAATGAAATAGCTGTTGTTGATTCAACCGCCCATGCATTGAAATTCTCCGGTTTTCAGGACATGTATTTTGAGAATGCGTTTCCAGATGACTTTAAGATATTACCCAATAAACATTTGATAAACAAACCTGTTCATGTCCATCCCAAAGACCTTGAAAAGGTTCCCTTACCCGGTTGCCCCCTGGAAGGAAAAGAGCTTGAAGCCTTTATAAATAGAATATCTGATGAGATTGCGCTTGCACTGAAACTCAAAAAAATACAGGATTAAGGCGCAGATGATAAAAAGCAAGGCATGCCTTTTAACCGGACGTGTTTTTTTAACAATCATTTTCCTTCTTGTGCTGCTTAACGTGGATTATCCTCGTGCGGCAACGCTTTATAAGAGATATATTGTAGCAAATACGAATGGCCAGGAAATTCTTTGCGAACCCTATATTGTAGCTCCGAACGATTATGTGATAAAACTTTTCAAACAAAAAGGTGAGATTTCGCACCAGGATTTTCCTGAATTTCTGAATCTCTTTCAACAAATCAACCCCAATATCATAAATGTTAATAAAATTCATACTGGTCAGCAGATCCTTATTCCCTTAAAAAAAATAGCCCCCAACTCTTTTCCTGATCAGGAAACCGGTATCGTTGATATCCCTTTTATTACCATTACATCCATTCCGGATATCTTAAAAAGGCACGCTCAGTCTCACAACGTCAAAAGAAATGACGTGATATCGAGGCTTATTTCAAAACACTATGGCCCCTATGGCAGCAAGTCTTATAAAGAGGGGATTGAAATCTTCAAAACGCTTAATCCGCATATTTCCGATTTAAATAAAATTTATATCGGCCAGAAACTTATCTTGCCAGATGCGTCCCTTAGGAACGAATTGTATTACACCGCATTGTTTGACAGCTCCGGACGTCTGAAACAAGACGGTGCAATCGATATGGATGAATACAAAGAAGAAAAAGCTGAAGACGTCTCTCCAGATATAGAAAAAGATGAAACCCCCTATAAACTGGCGGCAACTGCACTGAGCGCTACGATAAAGGATAATGGTATTTATTTCTTTCCCACCCAAAGCGGCAAGGATATTCAGATAGATCTCTCTAAATTTCCGTTGATTGAAAAGCCGGATGGTGAAAAAATTTTATTTGTTTCTTCTGACCTGACAGCTGAACAAAAAAGTGCCCTGAATAATGCCTGGCCAAACCTCACCCTCACCCCTGCATCAGAAAATGAATCGCTGGAACATATACTGAACTCTCTGGTTACGCCGGGAAAAAATGAAAAATTGAAAAATGCGATATCTTTTGCAGATTTGGCAGCAGCTGTATCAATTAAAACGAAATGGATTTTTGAAACGGAAAATAAAGACAAAAATGAAACATATAAAAACTGCGTATTCATTATAGGAGACTCTTCTGAAAAAACACCTGAGCTTTTGTGCCAGTATCTTAAGGAAAAGCAAATTGTCATCAAGGATATCGTTCAGAGTATTGGGGGCCAGGCAAAATACCCAAAATATTTTCAAAAAGGCATCATCTCAGGAAATTACACCTCTATATCAAGCCTGGATAAAAAATCATTTATCAATGATCTGGTCATCGCTTTGGACTTTTATTATGCACCGAATATCAGTATTTCATTTCCATACAGCGGCATTCAAATCAAAGCTTTCGCCAGCCTTATTTCCACAGGCGACGGTCAGGAACTGCTCGTAGATTTTGAAAATATTTATGGAGATGCCTTTGATGCAATAAAATCCTCCGGATTCAGCATCATATCCATAAAAAAAATGGAAACACCCGACATAATCATAGAAAAAATTCTTAAATCATTAAACATTTCTTACCAGGTTTCCCAAGTCTTTAAAGGTGCTGAAAGAACGGTAGATGAAAATATATTTATTCAAATTGAGGGCAGTTATTATATCGAACACAATAAAAGCAGAAAATATCTCTTGTTGTTAAATCCAATCCCTGAAAAGATAATGCAATTCATCCAGAACCTGGGAATAGACATCATTTCCATTCAGGCTTGATTTTGTATTAGTTATTACGATAATTCATGGTTATAAATAATCGCAGACAACATATCGCTATCGCTTCATAAATTCTGATTAAGGGGAATAAAAGCTTATGCAGCACCGAATATCTACTTTATCACTTATTTTTTTTGCATCATTGATCTTTGCATCATGTGCGTCCAGGCAAGCCCAAACCCATCAAAATGAAAAGCAGGCAGAAGCGTTGAGGAATCTGGGAGAGGCTTATATCCAGCAGGGGAATTATTCAGCGGCATTAAAAGAACTGTTAAAAGCGGAAACACTTACCCCAAATGACCCCTACCTTCAAAACGCCATGGGAAGGGCATATATGGGAAAAGACCGTCTCGATATAGCCATCAGTCATTTTAAAAAGGCCATTTTGTTAAAACCGGATTACGCAGCCGCTATTAACAGCCTGGGAGCAGCCTATCTTGCAGCAAAAGATTGGGACAAGGCTATTGAAATATTTACCGAACTCTCCCGGAATATTCTTTACGGCACGCCTCATTTCCCCCTGTCCAATCTTGGATATGCCTACTATAACAAAAAGATATATGATCTTGCAGAACAAAAATATCTTGCCGCGCTGGATCTTGAACCCCAGTTTATCATTGCGCTAAGAGGTCTTGGGAAAACATATCTTGCCCAGGGAAAGATTGAAAAAGCGAAAACAACCTTTGAAAAAGCCGTACAAATTGCTCCAAATTACGCAGAGCTTCACTCCGATCTCGCCAAAGCGTATATTGCATCAAAAGATTTTAAAAAGGCATCAGATGAAATAAAAAAGACCATTGAACTTGCACCAAAAGACAGTGAGCTTTCGAAAGAGGCGGTGGAGATAGGGAAGAAGCTTGAACTCAGATTGGGGAAATGAAAAAAACCCCTCTTTTTTCAACCAAAAGAGGGGTTAACGACTAAAGACTAGTTGACCGTACCTGAAATTGTTACCCCTAATGGTCTCTCTTGCCAAACAATACTCACTTTAAACTCAACCGTATTAGCTTCGTCCGTTTCAGGATCATCATCTGCTATCGTGTAATAAAACTCAATAGGCCCTTTCCCGTCAAAAGTAAGAGAGGTTGTTCCAAACACCTTCCCCCCTCCATTAGCAGAAACCGAAAGAGTTGTTCCGACAGGTAATGGATTCAAATTCTTATCACAAATAAGCACGTACATAGAGGTAGACCCACCATTTACAACATCGAACGTATTACTACTGAACAAGATATATGGTTCGCCTGTAATTAAAATCGTCATATTACCAAATATATATTTATCTCCATCCCAGACGCCATTATAACTTGTATCTCCGGAATCAATATAGATTTCCTGCGGATCACTTGCACCAGCTCCGGTATAGACGCCATCATCATTATAGTCGATAAAGGGGTCGGCTACAGTATCAATGAAAGTCTCCCCGGCATCCCACATCCCGTTAGCATTTGTGTCATCAAAATGCTCTTCACCTTTCGTATATGCCACCACATTACACCAGCCATCCCTCGGATGGCCCCAAGAATATAAAGCGGTATCCGGATAAGTTGAAAGCACATGGTTATATAATGATGTTTCCCATGAATCCGGCTCAACATCCTCAGGAACGCCTTGTGTTCTTGCCTTAACAGAGGCAATCCCTGTTTCATCTGCTGTCACTTTACTGGTGTCAATAGAAAGACCTTCCTCACAGATAAAGGAGACACTCGTGCCATCCAAGACGTTGTAATTGCCAAATCGATCCGCAAGATATGCCGATATGTCTGTCGCTAAATTTTGTTTCCACAGTCCTGGCAGGTTTAAGAGCTCCGAAGCCATACTAAACCGTTTTGCCGATGGCACGCCACCACCGATTGATACAACGGATGACTCCGATGTCATTGTTGTTCCTGCCACATCAATTGTGGCCGAAATGGTAACCGGGCCTGTTACAGAGCCGCTGTGCAGTCTGACCGAAGCCACACCGTCCAGTCCTGTAGATACATCAATCTGGTCAGGTGTGCTGTCCGAATCGTCAATAAATTCGTCTCCATTTGGACCTTTCAAAGAAAACGACACATTCATACCAGGTACGGGATTGTCATTGCTGTCCTTGACAACAAATTTAATCGTAGAAATTTCATTGCCGCCTGAACTTTTCAATGCAATTGCATCCGGCTCTGCAGACATAAATGAGATAGCGACAGCCGATGTCGGCAATACTTCAATCTGGGTTGAACCTGTGGCTTTTGTTCCTGCTGTGGCTTTCACCGTGGCAAAACCGGCATGTTCGGATGCTTCAAATGTAGCTGTGGCTTTCCCATTATTTGTGGTGGATGAAGATGAAACCGTTCCATAAAATTCATTTGCCATTGAAAATGCAACAGAGGTGCCATTTGGAACTGCTGTGGTTTTTTCGCTATTTGCCCAAACTGTGGCTGTGATTGTGGCTGTTCCTTCCACAAGGACACTGGTGGGATTTGCGCTCACATCCATTGATGCGGGGGATGTCTGGTCAAGAACGACTATCTGGGCAGGCGAGGAACTGGTAACTGAACCCACCGTTGCAGAAACATGAATCTCACCGGACAGGGATCGAGCCTGCAACGTGGCAGAGGCTGCCCCGGCAGCTGATGTTACAGCAGAAGCTGTGATGGAGGCAAGGGTTGGTGCATCCAAAGAAAATGAAACGGTCACCCCAGGAACAGTTGAACCGCTTGAACTGTAAACCGTTGCTGTGATTGCCGTTGTTGCACCGGGATTAATCGAATATTCATCAGCCACAATGCCAATATCGGCAACCAGCACTTCATTCCCGGTGTCAGTATTATCTCCACCCGTACCGTCATCGGTCGTTATACCCACATCAGACCCACAGCCAGATAAAATAAAAACAAATAAAATCAATAGAATATAAATAATTGAACGAGCGGATTTCATCATCACTCCCTTGCTAATAATTTCACCCCATTCATTCCCTAAAAAAACAAGATTACAACGTTTTGTCAGATTAACATCTGTTAATATACTTAATTGGAATTTAAAAATCAATTAAATACTTGGGGGAGCCCCAGTCGCCCCCCCACTCATAAACGATTATTCAATAACTGCTTCACCAGTATCTGTTCCATACGGTGAATTAGGCAAGGGACATTCCTCCCCAGCCAGCCAGGGCAGCCAGAACGAATAGGCCGATATATTCTGATTGCCCAGAACAAGCGTACTTGCTGTAATTTCAACCTCAATCCAGGCGGCAGATGTCTTTAAATAAATCAAAGCAAAGCTTGCCTTGCCACTATCGTCTGTTGTAACGGTTGAGGGCAATTCGCCGGCCGCAGCATTCATCGGTGTCAGCTGGCCATCTTCATTCAGATCCTCACCTTCGTCAAGAATCAAATTTCGTTTCCTGCCATCAGAGTAAAAATCATCTTCGTTATCAATTCCCGAACCATATCTATGCACACATTTTCCCGGTTCAATCTCCTCCCAGTATCCTTTACGGTATTGAGATGGCCAGACGCTTAATGAAACCTTTGTGCCCTTGACCGGATTACCGTTTGCATCGGTCACAATCACAGACATGGGAAGCCTATAGGCGGTATCCGTATCTATTGTCTCAATTGTCGTACCATAGCCTATGGAAATGGATCCGGCAGTCCCCCCTATTTTGACTGAGGTAGAGCTTGTTGGCATGGAGCCCACAAGCACTTCGGCCAATATTTCAATACCGCCTGAATCCGAGGATAGAGAACCTGACGTAAATGTGGTTGTGGCTATGCCATAACTGTCTGTAATCGAAATCACAGGATACACTTTTTCACCACCACCTATGGGGTTCACTATGGAAAAGGCAACTGGTGCCCCTCCAACCGGCTGATCGCTGTTGTTTTTTACTATAGCGGTTAATGTGGCTTTATTGTCAAGGTCTCCCAGGCTCAATGCCACGACAGACGGGCTGGCCTGGATATCCACCTGGCTGGCTTCACTAGTGGGCGCGGAAATGGCAATACTTATAGAATCCTGTGTAGTTGTACTGGCCACATCAAAAATTTGTACTGTTGCAATACCGGCAATTGTTGACTTCAGAACAGCAGAGGCACTTCCACCGGAAACGGCCTTTTCAACAACGCGCAATGCACCATTATCCCAAGTCCCCAGTGTGGTTGCAAACCTGACAGAGGATACGCCCGGAGCATCTGCAACAACCGTCACCGCTGTATTGGTCGACAAGCTGTAAGGATCCGCCGTAGGGAATGAAATGCCAAAAGAAGTGCCCTTGATCCCAACCGCATATGTGGCAGACCCTTTTGCGCCCAATGCTTCTGCCATTATTGTCAAATTCCCTACGGAAGTTCCCTGAACATTAAATTCCGCCTGCCCATTGAAGTCTGTGGTTAACGTTAGTACATTGCTGCTTACCGAACAATCCGCATCACCAGCCACGCATGAAAGTGTGGCGTTACCTGTTGACGAGCTGTCTATTTTTACGGTTACATCCTCATCACTGATTGCCGCGTCACCAGCATCTTTTAATGTGAGTGTTATGGTATCCGAGTCAGAGCCGCCTATCTGAAGATTGGTCGTGCTGCTCTCTAATGTAATCGTGGTTTGAACGAGTTGTATGGGTACGGGAACAGATGTCAACCCCTTCACAGAAACCGTTACCGTAACGATTTTATTTTCCTTGTCCGGACCGGCTGAAAAAAGCACCTCCGCTTTTGCCGTCTCGGAGTCTGTTGTAACCGTTGATGCACTCAGGCGACCCCCTGCTGCTGAAAAACCAACATCTAAATCCGGTATTCCCACGCGGTCTTTATCCAGAACCATGACAGTAATCGTGCAGCTATCTGAATCGTCTGTCTTTACTGTTGGCTGGGACAGGCTGACAGACATACTCTGCGCAGTCATTGCCGAACTATCGGTTTCCTCCGCCGCACCAGGCCGCTCACCCTTCTGCCCGCAAGAAATTATATGTAACGAGAACACAACAATCCACACCATCATGATGATCGTCATGATACGGTTGCTTTTCATGTTAACTCCTTTTCCATCATAGTTATAAAACGGCCATATTCCTGCGGTATAAAAACCTTTATAAAATATGGCAAACTGTGTTTCCCTCACGTTTTCAGTGACTATATATGTGGCTGTTCCAGCTGAACAATTGTTGGGGTCAGGAAAATCAACAATTCCTCCTTTTCATCCGAATTCACCTTGCTCTTGAACAGGAACCCAAGAACGGGGATTCTAGATAGAATAGGAAAACCTTGTTCCAAATCTCTTTTATTGGTTTTGATAATACCGCCTATGACGATTGTATCCCCGTCATTAATAAGAAGTTCCGTTTCCACTTCTTTGGTTGTCAATGAAGGGGGACTGGTTTCCTGATAAATATCATTCTTTGTAATCTTGATATTGATGGCAATTCGATTGTCCATCGTTACATGGGGGGTTACCTCGAGAAGCAGGTCTATGGGTTTGAATTTAATTTCAATATCGCCATCATCCACCACCTGGTAAGGATATTCGATACCCTGTTTGATAGTTGCCTTGTTATTATCAAGCGTAACTATTTTGGGGCTTGAAATAATTTTCCCCTGTCCCTGGGTTTCCATGGCTGTCAGTTTGGCGTTCAATACATATGGCGTTCCTACAATTTTTGAAAAATTAAATCCCAAACTTCCTGTCGAACTGGCCATTGCGTTATTCATCGCAATATCAAATCCATATGCCCCTTTTAAATCACTATTATATACATCCTCGCTTAACACCTGCCACTCGGTTCCCAATTCCTTTGCAAAGCTGGTGCTTGCTTCAACCACACGGGCTTCGATAATAACCTGAGGGGTCACTTTATCGAGTTTTTTAACTATTTCCTTTGCCCGGTCTATTTTATCCTGGACATCTACCATAATGATCTGGTTCGTTCGTTTGTCTACACTCACAGACCCTCGATCCTTTGTAAGGATCATTTCAAGATGTGCCTTTATATCTTCTTCTGCATTGGAATAATTAATCGGAATATATTCGGTAACAAGTGGCTCAAGCGATTTTTCCTGCTCATTTGACTTTTGACGTGCAACCAAATTTTCCTGCCGGAGCTGTTCTTCTGCCTTTAATGTTTCCAATGTTGCGATTCGAATAATGTCGCCTTCATAGACCATGCCCAACTGGTTCATTTTCAATACCAGGTCCAAAACCTGATCCCAGGGAACAGGCTTGTCCAGTGCCATGGTGACTTTTCCGGCTACATCTTTTTCAATGGCAAAATTCTTGCCACTGACATCCCTTAATATTCTGAACACATTCTGGATATCTGTTTTATAAAAATCTAGGGCAATTTTTTTCCCGGTATAAAGCCTATCTTTACCCTCTCCCTCCGGCCCAGTCTCACCGGATGCTTCTATTGGCGTTTCACTTGCCCCCATATCTTCAATTTTCTGGCCCCCTGCTGTAACTTCCGGTACGTGTGCAGCTTTCTGGCCACCTGTTACGACTGCTTCGTCCAGCACTTTTTTCCAGGATGGTAAATCTGCCTCATCTTCAGGTTTTGGAGCGATGGCAGATGCTTCAAACTGGACGGTCAGAATATTTCCCTTCTGCTCAATAAAATAGGGGACCGACTCTCTTAATTCCATCACGATAATTGAATCATTCTTTGCTGAAGGTACAGAAACAGGCATGACCCTGTCTACAGCACTTTCAAACCGGGTTGTAATAAGGGGTCGTTGTCTGTATTTGGGCACCTTTGCATTTTTAAGCAACAGATTGATTTTCTTGTCGCTGTCTTTTGTCACTTCATATTCCACAGGCTGTGTCGTGCCAATAAGTATGGACGACCTCCCTTTTTCCTCGCTTGTAAATTCTATTCTGTTAATCCAGGCGGGTCTAATATTTCCCTGAGCTGGCTTATTGGTGGCACTTGGTTCTTGTTCAGCATTATCGTTACCGGTCTGGACTGAGGCAATTATGGGACGGGGGGCGTCTTTATCAACGCTCCCCACCTGAATGGTCATTCCGCTCTCAGTCGGAATCGCTGAAAACGCCTCCAGATATTCATCTTTTGTATCAATAACCAGTCGTAACCGATCCGGATAACTAAAATAGCGAACTCTTTTTACCCATTCTTCATCAATCTGAATCACTTGCTCTTTTTTGAATGTGCTTGCGATATTCAAAACATCAAAAACAATCCTCGGCGGATTCTTTAATGCAAAAACTTTATAATCCTTGATCTGGCCATCAGCATTAAGATTAATTTTTACATTATCCGTAAATTTTGATGCATAAACAGACTCCAGTTGGGAAGCGGGTCCATCTTCATTCATCTCCGCTTCATCGGCTGGCATTTGCATGCCTTCTGCAGGCGCTTCATCAGCAAAAGCATCTGTTTCTTCAGGAGTTGCCTCCCCTTTATCGAACAGCACCCTCAAAGCGTTTTCGTCCCTTTCAACTTCATAGGATGTGTCTTTTTTTAATAGAATCTCGACTCTTGACGTATGGGGTTTTTCCGCCAGTTGAGAGGCTTTTACGGATTCGATGATATCACTTTCCGGTTCAAAGGAAACGTCTGAAAGATCCAAATCTGTTTCAGGAAAGTATAGTATCACGCTCAAAGGATATGGTTGCTTTATCGAAGTATAAGTCAGCAGTCGATCTCCTTCAATTAAAACCGATGGGGAAGCATTACCCTGCTCTGAAACATTTATATTCTTAATGTATTTCAGTTGGTCCGCATCCTCCGCCACCTGAACTTTTTTTCTCCCCCCTCCGGTTGAAGCACATCCCACAAGTGATATAATCAGTGCTGCAAGAAAAATATTCAAAATACTGAATTGTACCGGTCTCATCTTTTCATTAACCATATCATTCTTCTCCAAGCGGTTTTTGAAGTTTAAGCTCCCTTTTCTTTAAAGAGATATTTCCTAATACATTTTCAATTTCTTCTTCAACGATAACTCTATCCCGAAGGATTTGAACAACCTTTCCAGAGTTTGTTCCAATATAAGTTCCCTCTTTTATAATATATCCTTTGCCGTTTATCTCCTCTACAAGGGCTCTATCCTTATCAGCAGACCGAACGATTCCAACAAGCTTTAATTGGCTTATATCCACCAGTTCGAGTGGCGTAAGCGGTTTTCTTTTTTTTCTTTTTGTCATTGCGCCAGAGGTGTCCGCTGCAGGTTCTGTGAATAATGGCTTAAATGGATCCACCTTACCGACAGGATCATAAGAAGGTTTAAAGGGCTTTTTTTCCAGCAAGGCGATATTTCCGTCAAAATGAACCGCTGTTTTTTCTTCAACTACTGGTGATATGTTGTCCGGAGCGGCCGCAATTTGTGTGTCTTCACTTTCGGCATGTTCAACAGTCGTTACCGGCTCAAGAGCTTGTCGGTCCTCTTGCACACCAGCCCTTTCAGCATCCGGTAAAACAACAGGACTGTCATCTTTTTTTTCTGTAGCCAATAGCGGGGAGGGGGCAATTTTCCCAGTCACTATCTTTGACCCTTGCTGTGAATCAGAACGATCTTCCTTGTTTCTGCCACACCCGCTAAAAATTACCATCAAACAAAAGAGGCTGATATAAAGTGGTTTTTTATCCATAATCATCTATTTTCTTTTTTTTTATGTTTCTGGTATCGAGGACTCAATAAACCTGTAAGTCACAGCCGTACATTCCGTGCTCAGTTCTCCAACCTGATCATTTTTATTGGCAGACTTGCCCGCTTTTCCCATTTTTATATTTTTAATATTCACAATTCTATTCAAATTAGACACTTCATCAAAGAAAACAGCAACATTATGATACTCGCCTTTGACTTTGATTTTTACGGGTATTTCAGCAAAAAAACTCCTGTTGACTTCCGGTTTTGGCTGGAACTGTATAAATTCAAGCCCGGCATCCTGGCCGGATTGTGAAACATTTGATAGTAATGAGGGTATCTCTTTTTTATCCGGGAGAGCATTCATGGTAAGTTTAAATTGAGCCTCTTTTTCCCCGATTTCCTTGCTTAACCTGTCAAGTTCCCTGGCCTTATTTTTCACAACAATCAGCTTTTGTTCCAAGCCGCCATATTCAGTATTCAGTTTGTTTATCTGATCAAGCTTGGGCTTATAAAGCACCAGATAAAACACTCCTATCAGGAGCAGGACAGAGCCAAAGCAGATTAAAAGTCGTTGCGCTTTTGAGAGCTGCTCCAATGACTTAAAAATAGGATCAAGAGCAGCTTTATTCAATTCAATTTTTTTCATTGCAGTTTTGCCTCAGTTTCAGGTTCCTGGCTAAGCGGCGCCTTAGTGCAAATGATTTCAAATTTTTTCATTTTAACATCACGGATACTCTCATGTTCAATATTGACCAACCGGACGCTTTCAAACATCGGCAGATTTTCAAGACCCGTCATAAAATCCGCCACTGTTTTATTGTCCAGTGCAATTCCTTTTATGGTGATAGAACTGGTGGAGGAAGGCTTCATAGAGTTGGTATTCGGGGCGGCGGGCGGGGATGGTTGTGTTGGCTGTATGGTTTCTTTCTCTTCCAGTTCTGTAAACCACATTCTGTCTTTTATGATGACCTGGGTCATGGCATCAAGAAGCTTCACCGGTTCTTTACGATTTAATTCAAGATTTTGAATAACCGAATTTTTCTGCTTTAATACGGATAGCTTTTTCCTTATGATATCAACCTGTTTTGCCTTTTCTTCGAATGATTTCACTTCTTTTTTTAATTCAGTCACTTCCGAATTAAGTGTGTCTTGCTTGCTACCAAGACTGATATTGTAATAAACAAGTGTTGTCGCAACCATAATCAGAAGCAAGAAATAAATGGAGACTTGTCTTCGAATATTTTCTTTTTTCCGGGCTGCACGAAAAGGCAATAAATTAATTTTGATCATTTGTCATCCACCTTCCTGATGGCCAGTCCCATACAGATCGCAGCCTGAGGCGCCATCTGTTCAAGGTAGCCACTATCCAGATGCTCATTATTAATGGTCACACCTTTAAACGGATTGATAACTTCTACCTCTGCTGAAATCTGTGGTGCCAGAAGCTGTTTGAATTCAATGATGTTAGCTCCCCCGCCGCTTAAAACAACCTTCTTTATTCTGCTGTCCGGATTGGTCGAGTAAAAAAAATCAAACGCACGACTTATCTCTGTACACCAGTCTGATACCGTTGCGGATATTATTTCTTTCATATCGGTTAATGATAATTTATCCGAATTTTTGCTGTGCTTGATGACTTCCGCCTCTTCAAGAGAACATCCAACCTTGTCAGCGATGCTTCTGTTTATCTGTCCACAGCCAAATGATATATCTCTCAAAAACAAGGAATTTTCTCCCTTGATAACATTGAGGGTTATTTTACTGGTTCCAACATCAATCAAAGCGATTTGCTCATCAGGGTCTGTTTCTGACCTGTAAAGCAATTCATATATGTTCTGCAATGCAAAGGCATCCACATCCATCACACATGGGTTAAGCCCTGCCATATCTGTGAGCTGCAGATAATTGTCTACCATATCTTTTTTGGCAGCAACAAGAATGACATTCATTCGTTCTGACTCAGGAGGCATATCGTCGAGAATTTGAAAATCAATATTTACATCACTGATATCAAAGGGTATGTACTGCTCAGCTTCAAACTGAATTGTTTCCTGAAGCTCGGTATCTGCCATCCGCTGAACGGATATTGTCTTCACGATGACAGAATATCCGCCTATAGCTATTGCAACATTGTGGTCCCGAATATTATAGATGGAAAAAAGTTCACGAATCGCGTTTGCAACAGCCTCGTGGTTATGAATAATACCTTCTACAATGGCGCCAGGCACAAGCTCTACTGTACCAAATTTTTTTAAAACAAAGCCCCGTTTTGTTATTTCCAGGTCGCAGACCTTTATAGCGCCTGAACCAATGTCTAGTCCAACCAGATGTTCACTTTTTCCAAATAACATAATTTTCTCTTCTTTGAATGAAAATCAATTAACGAAAACTTAAAAAAACATCTTCTTTATTCAGTCACACGCACCATAAAAGCAAAAAGCAAACCAAAAAGAAAATAAATCTTATTTTTCAAATTATTAACGATCATTAAGAGGACAGCCGCTATTTTTCTCAAATGAACCACGCACATCGGAGATATTCTCCTCAAGCAAGCCAAAAAACGGAAAAAAAATAGTTGACTATAGTAAGATAAATTCAAAGTTTGATGATATTGAAAGCGTCATAGCTGAATCATTAAAGATCCGATTTCAATAAGGCCACATAAATCCGTGCATCAATTTTGATATATATCAAATCGCTTTAAATGACTGTAATGTCAAGAAAAATATGCATAAAAAATCCCACCAGCCCCATATTTATCCCGTTTGTAATACCAGAACCCCTTGTTTTTTTAAGAAAAGCATGTATTTTTGAGAAATAATTCATACAATATAAAGTACTTTAATTAATTTTAAATACAACATATAGTTTTAGGTACATTTCCTTTAATGTTTTCAGCAGCCGACAAGTGCTTAAAAAAATGATACGCTCTTTCTGTAACGATTATCAAAGCCATTTCTTCTCTTAATGTTATCTGAGAAACAAAAACAACGAAAGCCAAACAACCTGCAAATACGCAAACCGTATACTATCGTATACATACTTTTAAATATTTAATACGATCCGCATGGCACCCATCCATTCTTTATAACACCCAGCTGTTAATCTCCTTGATAACTGAATCTTCCTTTGTTACGGTATCATCCAAAAAATGCCGAGCATGCGTCAATCACCAGGTGATACCAGATGATTATTCAAAAATCTCCACCCGCTTCAGGAGCGGGCGAAGAAAAAATAAAGCCTTTCAGGCTCATTAAATATTTTACATTATCAAGCTTGATTGTTATTTTTATCGGCACATTAGCGCTTTCACTTGTAAATTCACAGCTTATACAAACCATTCTCCTTAAAAAAAATGAGGAATACGCACTTCTTCTGGCAGAAAATCTTAATCACCAGGTCTTCCTTCAGTTTATTATTCCTGTAACGTTGAAATACGGAAAGGTCCAACTCAGAAATCCGGAACAATTTGAAAGGCTAGATAAAGTTATACGAAGCACATTGCACAGTTTTAAAATTGACAATGTAAATATATACGACCTTAATAATATTATTTCCTACAGCTTTAGCACCAATATGGTAGGTGAACCCAATATAGGCGGCACTGGATATAAAAATGCCGTTGACGGAAAAGCGTCTTCAAACTTTGTTCAGAAAGGGCGGTTCATTGAAATTCTTATTGGAAAGCCCAAGGAAAGCAAAATGATCACCTTTGCACCATTAAGGGTTGAAAAACCACTGGCTGGACTGTCTGGCAGGGTGCTTGGCGTTGTTGAAATTGTGCAGAATACAACAGATGATTTCAATATGATTTTCAATATTCAGCAACGGATCATCATGACCTGCTCAGCAATCATGGGGGCTCTTTTTGTCACACTTCTATTTGTTGTTAAACGGGGTGAGAATATAATTGAAAAACAAAACATTGAAAAATTTAAACTTAAGGAAGAACTTAACCGGGCGCAGCACCTCTCGTCGCTTGGCGAAATGACAGCCGGCATTTCACATGAAATAAGGAACCCCCTGGGAATTATTATCAGCTCAGCAGCCTTGTTGAAAAAGAAAGTTGCGAAGATAGATCCCACAAACATGATTCCCAATATTATACTTGAGGAATCAGAACGCTTAAACCATATTGTGACCGATTTTCTGAATTTTGCGAGACCCAAACCACCATCCATGACACGATGTAGCATAAATGAAATTCTTGAAAAGAATATTACGTTTCTCCAAACAACAATTGAAAAAAATGGCTATCATATATCAAAAGAATTCGATTTAAACCTGCCATCTGCTATGGCTGATCCCAATATGCTCTACCAGGCCTTTTTAAATATTCTGATTAATGCCATGCAGGCAATGCCCGAAGGCGGCAAAATCAGCGTCCGGGCTTTTTCTGACAACGACTCCATTTCAATCATTTTCGAAGATGAAGGGAAAGGCATATCCGAATCCTTAATTCATAAAATATGGGACCCGTTCTTTACAACAAAAGAAAAAGGAACAGGACTGGGATTGGGAATAGTAAAAAATATCATCGAGTCACACAATGGGTTGATAGAAATTATGAATATATCTCCCCGCGGTGTCAGGGTTTCTATCAAACTACCCCATAAGGATCAGGAAAGCTAAACCATGGTAACAATACTAATTGTTGATGATGAAAAAAACTATCCTCTGATCTTAAGTGCTGTCCTGGAAGAAGAAGGATATGAAACCCTGACAGCAAACAGTGGCCGGGAGGCCCTGGATATTCTCTCAGGCTCGGACGTTGATCTGATAATAACAGATATGAAAATGCCAGAAATGGATGGTATCGAACTTTTGGAAAACATAAAGCGTAAAGATCCGGATATGCCGGTGTTGATCATGACGGCTCATGGGACAATTGACAAAGCTGTTGAAGCAATGCAAAAGGGGGCTTACACTTACATTCTAAAACCTTTTGATAATGAGGGCCTTGTCCTTTATGTTAAAAAAGCCATCTTAACCTATCAGATCGTAAAGGAAAACCGGCGATTAAGAACCGTGGTTGAAGCCCGGTTCAGTTTTGGCAACATCATTGGCAAAAGCAAAAAAATGGCTGAGGTGTTCGAAAAAATTAAAAAAGTGGCGCCGACATCCGCAACAATTCTAATTGAAGGTGAAAGTGGCACCGGTAAAGAGTTGGTTGCAAAATCTATCCATTTTAACAGCACAAGACAGAATAAGCCGTTTATTGCTGTTAATTGTTCAGCTCTTACAGAAACACTTTTGGAAAGCGAATTATTTGGTCATGAAAAAGGAGCTTTCACCGGTGCGGCATCAATGAAAAAAGGACGATTCGAACGTGCGGATGGCGGCACCCTGTTCCTGGATGAAATCGGCGAACTGAGCCCAAACCTTCAGATTAAATTATTGCGTGTGCTACAGGAAAAAGTGCTTGAGCGTGTGGGTGGTGTAAAACCCATCTCTGTAGATTTCCGGTTAATCGCGGCTACGAATAAAAACCTGAAAGAGGAGGCATCATCAGGCCATTTCAGAAAAGACCTGTATTATCGCCTGAATGTGGTCAATCTGATTCTGCCACCATTGAGGCAGCGACAGGAGGATCTTCGCCTTCTCGTCGATCACTTTATGCACAAATACGCCCATGAAAGAAATTCAGATATCATCGTGACTGGAATCAATCAGGAAAGCGAACGGCTGTTTTACGAATATGACTGGCCAGGTAATGTCCGAGAGCTTGAAAATGTAATAGAACGGGCAATGATTCTTTGTCCTGGAGATACGATTCAAATATCCGACCTGCCAAAAAACCTGCAAGAAAATGCACCGGCACTTATCAGTTTGGAGGGAATCCCGGTGACAGCAAAACTGGGTGAAACATTGACCATGATTGAAAAAAAAATGATTGAACGGGCACTGACCCTTTCAAACAATGTGCAGTCACACGCAGCAAAAATTCTTGGAATTGGCAAAAGCGGGCTTAACCAGAAAATAAAAAAATATAAATTGTAAGACAGCGCAAATAGATTGAAACCATATATTTTGTATATAGATTTCAAACGAGTTCAAATCCTTTAACGTTTAAATATTGTGTAAAATCAAAGCATTAATTCTATATATAGCTCTTGCCACCCAACATGTTCAAGATTTTAAACTTCCGGAAATTTACAAAAATAACCATTATAAAACAGCATGTTAAATAGTTTTTATTCCATTATTGCCAACCCCGCAGGTTCAAAATTTTAAACTTTTTCATTTTTTTCTCGCACACGAACACACCAGCCCGTTCGGCAAGACAATCTCAACATTTCATAAGAACTTGAATTAATATTAAATAATATTTTTAAACCTACCGATCAAGACGATTTGGCCGAATGGTATACTTATTGCTATAATGATAACAACCTAATAATTTTTTCATTTTTTTCTTCATTAAAAGCTATCCGGTAATTCCGGGTAGCTTTTATATTTATAGCGCCCGTTGTTTCAGTGAAAAATCGTTTAATCTGCCCAATCAAAAAGCGATTACATATTGACACAATGTTTTGAATACTCTATAAATTTAGCCCAAAAGTTTCAAAAGGTGCATTGATCATGATGAGCCCTGAAAACCTCGCTCATTCAAGGTAATTTTGGGCCTGACAAAACCGTTGTGCCAATTTCCAGGGCACAAAACCGGCTCAATCAACCCCCTATAAAAGAGATGATGCCATGAAGCTATCAAAAGAAAGAAGACAACACGAAAGAAAAAGCTGTCTGTTATCTGTTGATTGGTCAGTTTCTAACAGTGTTTACACCAACACTATTAAAAATATAAGCAATGGCGGTATGTTTATTGAAACATCGGAACCATTTGAAGTGGGACAGGAAATATCATTGAGAATACTGGCTCCGGAACATTTAAAAAAAATCCATCAGCTTAATGCAAAAATCGTCCGTACAGAGGATGAAGGTATCGCCGTTAAATTTTTAAATGATGACGACCATCAAAAAGAACTGGTTCGATTTTTAATAAACAATATTTAAAACCTGGGGAAATCGATATATGCATACAATCTATGCAGACAAGAAAAAAAACAGATTATACCTAACCCTTGACGATGTGATCGAAGAAGATATTCCTTTAGTAATAAAAAATATTGCCAAAGAAGTAGATCAACTCCAGAATGACTTTTCATGCCTGGTTGATATCCGTAACCTGAGACTGACTTTTACCGATAAAGAGGCCGATTATATTAATATCATACAAGGTGCATTAAAAGACTCCGGCATGAGTAAAGTGGTGAGAGTGGTCGGCGAGGAGTCTTTCAACAAATTCACGCACAGTAAAATGAATGAACAAAGCAGGAATATCGGTTACGAGGCAATTGCTGTGGCGACTCTTAAAGAAGCAGAAGCTATTCTTGATGATTATAAATCGAGCCCATCAATCCTAAAATGAAATATCGGTTAAAAGCAGATGGCAGATGTTCCATCTGCCTTTATCCTTATCTCAAGTTATTCTGAAATTTTTTCCTTCACAATATCAAGATAATTTCGGCTTTTATCAAACGACAGAAGCTGACTGAAGCTTTTATCCATTTTTGCCTTATCTCCTGTTTGCTCATAAATAAGACCCAAATTAAATAACACATCTTCCTTTAAAAGGGCACTATTCTGGTTTGCCACCTGCTCAAAATACGTTTTGGCTGTCTCATAATCCTTTTTCCCCTGGTATGCATATCCCAGATTACAAAGCATGATGCTTGTCAAGGCGGTATCTTTTTTAAATTGCTTGAGGGCCTTTTTATAAAAAACAATGGCATCGTCATATTTCCCCTCCTGATAACAGATATTTGCATATCTGAGGGCCGCAAATTCCGCGGAACGGGTGCCGGAATAAGTATCCATAAACGTTTTAAACTTATCAAAAAATTCAGTGGGTAAATTGGCTGATTTGCTGCTCATCTCATATTGCGAAATAAGCTGTGCCAAAGCCATTGACCCTTTCATTTCCTTATTTTTCATATAATAAAACAGCCCTGAAACCATAAGAATTATCGCCAAAAAAACAATAACGCCAATAGTGAATTGTGTCTTGTGCTGGATCATCCGTTCGAGAGACCTTTTTAAAAACACCTCGAGTTCATCCGGTTCCATCAACTCTTTTTTACGCGCCAAACTTACCTGTGCCATACCGCCCCCCATACTATTCTTTGTTAATTGTCTGCCAACGGCATACCTGTTTCAAAAACAAGTTACTTATCCTCTATCATTTTTTGTATTCGCCCCCAACCGGTATCGGGAATTTTGGCGCCAATGACCTGACATACCTCATACCCGCAGGCTGATGCGATTTTTCCGCACATTGAGAGTGTCCAGCCATTTACAATACCGAATAAAAACCCGGATGCCCACAAATCTCCTGCCCCTGTTGTATCTATTGCATCTCCGCTTCCCAATGGTTCAACAGCGGTGACCTTTCCATCATGGTTGATGTAACTTCCCCTTTTTCCGACTTTAAGAACCGCCACATCCACGCCTTCAGATAAAGCCGCTATTGCCTTTTTTTCGTCCCGATGCCCGGTAAAGGCATAAGCCTCATCTTCATTGGCTATTAAAATATTGACATATGTGTTCACTTCATTTTGGAGTAATGACTTGAAATCATTGACCACAGTAAAACTGGAAAGATCCATGGCAACCAGAGCACCCTCATTTCTGGCCATCTTCATCGCCTTTATGACAAGCTCCGGTGAGTTGTATAAAAGATAGGCCTCTACAAGAACAATGGCCGCATCTTTAAAACACGCTTCGGAAATATCCGAAGCGGCAAGCTCAGAGGCTGCACCTAAAAATGTAAACATGGAACGTTGCGCATCCGGCGTAATAATCGAAAGCACTTTTCCGTTTGGGGAGGATGACTGAAACAAGAACGGTTCAACATGATTTTTTTTTAAATCAGACTCAAAAAGTATTCCAAAAGAATCTCGACCGGTCTTTCCGATGAACCTGGCGTCCCCACCGAGCTTTCCGATACCGACGATAGTGTTGCAGGCAGCCCCCCCGGAAACCGTGATGACCTCACCCGTCATTTTCTTTGACACATTCTCGATAAAGGGGTTATCAACAAGTGTCATTCCACCTTTAATTTCACTGATTCCCTTTAAAAACGCGTCTGTTTCTCTGGCAAGGATATCCACAAGAGCAGCGCCAATGCCAACAATCTTTTTTTTCCCTGCAGGAATATCAATTCTCATTCAGTCTCCTTATTCAAAATTATGTCGTGCTCGATGGGTGAACATTGATTCCCACCCAATTCACCAGACAAGGGACGCATGAATCCACCCTTTATCGCCATCAGCATGCTCGATTTGTATCCAATTTCCTTTCTTATCCAGAACTTTGAATGGAACCGCCCTTTCAACTGTAAAAACAACCGCATACCCCGATCCCGGCCCGGATCTGACATTACATTGATTTTTTATTGTAATAACAGAAGGGGTTTTATCAATAAGCGAATTCAACACCCATCCTTTATCATGCTCAAAATCTTCAAATTGACACCATTCTCCTTGTTTTTTTATAATTTCAACAGGGTGGTATTTTTCAACATTCCACAAGACCTTATGGCTCGTGCCTGGCCCGGAACGAATATTTGCGATGGGAACAGACACGCTGAATCGCTCAGCATCTGCTGAAGTTGCTGACAGAATTATGAAAAAGATAGATATGAATAGTGTATAAATCGTATATTTTATAGTCATCGTGCCTCCGGAAAAATAGCTGATCGTGGCCGTATGTTGAACACAGATAGTAGAATACGACTTAAATTTCAAGACAAAGCCGCACAAAAAATAAAAAACCAGACCGGCCCTTCTACAATCACCGGCCGGTCTGGTTCTTAATCAATGGGAATTATCAAATCGCTTTTGCCATCAAATCACTGACAGCTTGGGAAAATTTAGAAGGATTTTCAATCTTTCCACCTTCACTGATCAGCGCAAGATCATAAATAAGGCCAAAATATTCTTTCAGGGCAGGATTTTTTGTATCGGTCTCAAAAATAGTTTTTATTTTTGCAAGAACCGGATGCTCGACGTTCAGTTCAAGGACACGTTTCTGTTTAGGTACATCCTGACCTGTCGCCTTCATAATTTTTTCCATATAGGCGCTCATCCCAAAATCCTCCCCTGACAGGCAGGAAACAGAATTCTTCAGGCGGGTGGAGGGTTTGACTTCTTTCACCTTTTCTTCCATGGATTTTTTTATAAATTCAAATAATGACGAATATGCATCTTTTTTCTTCTCATCCACTTTTTCCAGATCAAGATCACCTTTTTCTGCACTCTTCAATTTTTTCTTGTTATATTCAGGTATAGATTGAACCACCCACTCATCAACCGGTTCGGTCATCAGAAGAACTTCGTAATCCCTGTCTTTAAGGGCTTCCAGATGAGGACTGTTCATCAGGGAGACAAGATTATCGCCGGTGATATAATAAATCTCTTTTTGATCCGGCTTCATCCTGTCAACATATTCTTTAAGAGAGATGGACTGACCATTTGATTTGGTTGTTTTATAGCGAATTAAATCCGCTATTTTATCCTTGTTTTCAAAATCAGTTGGAATACCGGCTTTCAAGCTTTGGCCGAACTCCTGATAAAAGGTGTCGAATTTATCTTTATCCAGATTAGTCAGCAGTTCAAACACCTTTTTCACGAGGTTTTTCCTGATATTATTAACAAGCCTGTCCTGCTGAAGGATTTCACGGCTTACATTGAGATTCAGATCCGGTGCATCAACAACCCCCTGAATAAAACCTAAATACTCAGGCATCAACTCTTTACAGTCATCCATGATAAACACACGCTTGCAATAGAGCTGCATGCCATTTTTACGATCCTGATTAAACATGTCAAACGGCGCCTTTGACGGAATATAAATAAGCGCATTGTATTCCGTAACTCCCTCAAATTTCATATGCATTTTTTCAAGAGGCGGATTCCAGTCATGGCTGATATGCTTGTAAAACTCTTCATACTCCTCATCCGTAATATCTGATTTGTTCCTGGCCCAGATCGCCTTCATGGAGTTTAGCGTTTCATCTTCCCGAACCTTTCGATTTGTTTCTCCTACAGGTTTTCCATCTTTATCCTTGATCTGTTCGTTATCCGGAATCGGCTCGGTTTTTTCAACATTCATAATAACTGGATAACTGACAAAATCCGAATGTTGTTTTACGATCCTGCGAATGGTCCATTCCTCTGTAAAATCGGTATCATCTTTTTCCGTTTCTTTCAGTTCCAGAATGATCTCTGTGCCCCGTTCGGCTTTCTCCACATCTTCAATCGAGTATGACCCGTCACCTGTGGATTCCCATTTTACGCCGTTGTCAGAATCTGCGGAACGTGTGATTACCGTTACTTTTTTTGCCACAATAAATGCACTGTAAAATCCCACCCCGAACTGGCCGATTAATTCAGGAGAAAGTGTATTTTCCTGTTTGGATTGTTTGATGGTCTCAAGAAACGCCATTGTACCACTTTTGGCAATCGTACCGATATTGTCCATCACCTCGTCATGGGTCATGCCGATGCCATTATCAATGACCGCCAGCGTCTTATTTTGGGTGTCGGTTATAATCCGGATAAAAAATTCCGAATCCTTGCCCAGAATATCCGGATTGGTTTGAGCTTTAAACCGTAATTTATCAATGGCATCAGAAGCGTTTGAAATCAATTCCCTTAAAAAAATCTCTTTATTGGAATACAGTGAATTAACGATAAGGTGCATGAGTTGTTGCACTTCTGTTTTGAATTGATGCGTTTCTTTTTTCCCGCCCATATGCTCTCCTGTTATCGATTCAGATAAATTTGGAGCCAGTTTCAAATTTAATGTGCTACTGGTCGCCCACTTCTCAATGGATTTCTCCACTTACTTTTTCCAAAGTGAAACATATTGAAAATGGCTCATCTGGTTAATATTAAACTCTTGTAGCCGATCTGTGGTAATTTTATGAATAAAAATTGGGTTGTTTTTCAAAATGTCAACCCCTGCTCAAAAAATTAGACGCTATGCCCGATGAAAAAATCACAATATTTGTTGCGTATTGATAAATGGTTAGGATAAAAGACGGTAACTGTTTGGGCACACGGGGGTTGCCCTGTGCAATGTGTAACTATTTAATATTTAATAAGGACATGCTTAAAAATGCATTACGACGGGATGATTTTCAGACCCCCAAGTGAAGCCAACAGCATTCTGCTTCAAATTTCGGTCGGCTGTTCACATAATAAATGTACATTTTGTGAAATGTACAAAGCCAAACGATTTCAAATAAAAAAAGACGATGTCATCCTGAAGGACATTGGCTATGCGGCAAAAAATTATACATACCTGGACCGGTTATTTATTTGTGATGGGGATGCCCTGATCATTCCGCAGAAAAGACTGGTGACATATCTCTGTGAAATCAAGAAAAAGTTACCCTGGGTAAAAAGAGTGGGGGTGTATGCCAACACAAAAAGCATCAGTATGAAGACTGTTGATGAGCTTAAGGAGCTTCGGAACCATGGGCTTGGCATAGCTTACATGGGGCTTGAAACAGGGGATGACATTACACTGAAAGCCATCAACAAAGGGGCTGACGCAAATCGCATGATCGAAATGGGAAAAAAAATAAAAGCATCGGGCATCAAACTCTCCATTACTGTTCTTTTGGGCATTGCCGGCAGGGAAAGATCTGTTGTTCACGCCCAGGAAACCGGTCGCGTTTTGTCAGCGATCAACCCGGACTACGTGGGTGCATTAACATTGATGCTGACCCCTGGCACACCATTATACAAAGACCATATAGATGGAAAATTCCCCATGCTTGACGCAAACGAAATGCTGAAAGAGCTGGGTATCATGATCGCCAGCACCGATCTTTCAAACGGACTCTTCCATGCCAATCATGCATCCAATTATCTTCCAATACGCGCTCAGTTTCCGAAAGATAAGAACAAAACCCTAAAACAGATTGAAGATGCACTTTCCGGAAAAATTTCCCTGAAGCCGGAACACCTGAGAGGGTTGTAAGATAACTATATAGCACCAATTTCAAATTATCTAAAGGAGATACGACTTATGAAGACCGATCAGAAGATGCTTGACGATCTTTGTATCAACACCATCCGGACACTTTCCATGGATACTGTTCAAAAAGCCAACTCAGGTCATCCAGGTGCACCGATGGGACTTGCTGCTGCTGCATATGCCCTTTGGGCTAAAGTATTAAAGCACAATCCCTCAAATCCGGACTGGCTTGATAGAGACAGATTTGTTCTTTCCGGGGGCCATGCATCCGCGCTTTTATATAGCCTGCTTTTTCTGACCGGCTACGATTTGTCGCTGGATGATTTAAAAAATTTCCGTCAGTGGGGAAGTAAAACGCCGGGACACCCGGAGTTTGGACACACACCTGGCGTTGAGACCACCACAGGTCCCCTTGGCCAGGGTATGGCAAATGCTGTGGGCATGGCAATGGCCGAACGTCACTTGGCTTCCAGGTTCAACAAGCCTGATCACCAAATTGTCGACCATTACACATTTGTGATGTGTGGTGATGGGGATATGATGGAAGGCGTAACCAGCGAGGCCGTTTCCCTGGCCGGACATCTCGGACTTTCCAAGCTCATTTGCATCTACGATGACAACAATATTTCCATAGAAGGAAAAACAGATATCACGTTTACAGAAGATGTTGAGATGCGTTTCAAATCATATAACTGGCAAACCATCAACGTTAATGACGGAAATGATGTGGACGCCATTTATCAAGCCATTACCGATGCCAAAAATGAAACGGAAAAACCGTCTCTCATTCTGGTAAAAACCCAAATTGCATTTGGCAGCCCGAACAAACAGGGAACATGTGATGCCCACGGCTCACCATTGGGTGATGATGAAATTCGACTGACTAAAAAAAATCTGGGCTGGCCGGAAGACAAATCGTTTTATGTTCCTGAAAACGCATTGAAAATATTCAGGGAATGTGTTTCAAAAGGGTTTGAACAGGAACAGGTTTGGCTTGATACATTCAAAACATATACCAAAGCCTATCCCGAACTCGCACACGAATGGGTTGATGCCATGAGCGGATACCTGACTGACGGATGGGATAAGGATATCCCCCATTTTTTACCTAAAGATGGTCCTATAGCCACCCGTGCTGCTTCAGGAAAGGTTCTGAACAGCATTTCACCAAACCTTAAAGTATTGATTGGTGGCTCTGCTGACCTTGCCCCTTCAAACAAAACCTACATGAATGGTTCAACTGAATTTCAAAAAAACAGCTATGACGGTCGAAATATCAGATTCGGCGTCCGGGAACACGCCATGGGTAGTATCATGGCCGGTATGTTTCTTCATAATGGATTGAGGCCATATGGCGGAACGTTCCTCGTATTTTCCGATTACATGAGAGGCGCCATAAGAGTCGCCAGCTTGATGAAACTTCCCCTGATCTATGTTTTTACACATGACAGTGTGGCCGTGGGTGAAGACGGTCCAACCCATCAACCGGTTGAACATCTTGCCGCATTGAGATGTATCCCGGGCCTCACCGTCATTCGTCCGGCCGATGCCATAGAAACAGCTGATGCCTGGCGCCAGGCGTTAAAAACCTCAGATGGGCCAACAGCGCTTATTCTGAGCCGGCAGAAATTGCCCATTCTGAATCGTGAAGAACCAGACAGTTTTCTTAATAAAGGCGCATATGTCCTGGTGGATTCGGCAGAAGAACCTGATCTTATTCTTATTGCCACAGGTTCTGAAGTTCATATTGCTGTTGAGGCTCAAAAAATGCTTGCTGAAAAAAATATTGCTGCCCGCGTGGTAAGCATGCCAAGCTGGGAATTATTTGATAAAACATCAAAACGTTACAAGGACAGTGTCTTGCTACCTTCTGTCAAACACAGGATTGCCATAGAAGCAGGCTCTCCTATGGGATGGGAAAAATATACCGGAAGTCATGGGAAAATGATGGGTATAAATGGGTTCGGGGTATCTGCACCTGGCGGACGGGTTTTAAAGGAATTTGGTTTTACTGCTGAAAATATCGTAAATCAGGCGATTTCGCTATTAAATAACTGACAATCCTTAACCCGGCCTGTTCGACCACTTCAAATTTGGCCGGGTTAGACTGAAAACTGGCCGACAAGCGACGACAGCTTGCCGGCCATGTCAAGAAGCTGTTCCGCATCTCTATTTAAGGTTGCGCCGCTCTTTGCCATATCGCCAGACACTTGCTCCACTTCTGAAATATCTTTTGCGATCTCCTGAGAGGCTGTTGAAAACTGGGATATGCTTTTATCAATCTCACCAATTCCTTCCGATGCCTGGAAAACATTTTCAGCAATTCCTTTTATAACGACAAGCTGTTCTTCCAAAGATGACGCAATGCCAGACACAATTTCATTAACCTCATTAATAACAGTTGCAATCCGCTCAATTTGGGCAACTGTTTTGTTGCTTGAATTCTGGATTCTCTCAATCCGTTTTTTGATTTCATGGGTGGCTTCGGTGGTTTGATTGGCAAGTCCCTTTATTTCATTTGCCACAACCGCAAAACCTTTTCCCGCTTCACCTGCTCTTGCAGCCTCAATGGTTGCATTCAAGGCCAAAAGATTTGTCTGATCTGAAATATCTGTTATGCTTTCTGTAACTTTACCGATTTCCTCTGCTGCTTTTCCAAGCTCACCAATCATTGACGATGCTTTTTCTGCTTCCATAACAGCATTCGCCGTAATTCCGGATGCTTTAACCGTATTTTCCGTTACGCCGCCTATGGCTTCAGTCATGGTTTCAGCTGCACCGGAAACACTTTTAACATTGATGGATGTCTGACTGATGGCTGCAGCCATTGATGAAATACCAATGCTCATCTCTTCGGAAGATGACGCAACGGAATTTGAACGTGTAAACGTGAGGTCGGTCCCTTCGGATAATGTTTTGGAAAGCGAAAGAAGGCTATATGACGAGCTATTCAATTGATCTGCATTGTGTGCAATTTCCTGAATAATATTCTGTAATTTTTCAACAAAACCATTGAAATATCCAGAAAGCTCACCCAAGGCATCGCGGCTTTTAACTTTAATACGTCTTGTCAGATCACCATCCCCCTCGGCAATATCCTTCAGGCTCTCCACGACCTCTCTTAAAGTTTTCAAGATGGATCGAACTGTAAACAAACCAATACAGACCAGCAGAAGAATGCCAACAATAAATATGGATAATCCGACAGCAGCACCTGTTCTGGTTTTCTTTTCAATCTCATTATCTGAAATGTTTACGATGTCTGAGATGTGAGCCTGCATCTGCCATCCGTTTTGTTTTAAACTGTTGCTGACGTCCTCGTTTATCTTAAGCTCTCGTTTAATCTCATCTTCTGTATTTCTTATGATCTCAAAAAAACTGCCCACAGGATTCCATTTTTCCGTGAAGTCTGGTTTGTTGATCAGTTTAATCAAATTATTCATGCCAGGGAATTCACCATTTATCTTTTCATCAATTGTTTTTTTCTCTTCCTGAAACCGGTCAAACCGATGTTGCACATAGAGCCTTTGAAGGCTGATCGTTTTTTTATCGATCATACTTTGGAGAAAAATCAGCTGATCCCGCATTGAAGATAAATTGATTGGCAGATTCTGGCCTTCCATTATCAGAAAAGACTCTTCTTCATTGATCACGCCCACAATCCCCATGCATTTTTCATTGATTTTCTGAATGGTGTTGTCATAATTGGACATAAGAGATTGTATTTTTTCAGAATTTTTTTTAATTTGCTGAAACAAATCTCTTCGTTCTGTTCCTCTTGTCACAACTTGATCGATCAGCGTATTGATTTGAGCATGTTTTGAATGCTTTCTTGCAGTCAGGAGCAGGTCGTCCATCTCCCGGCGGTTTTCTAAAATCTGCTTCAACAGATCCTCATCAGCCTGTTTAAAATAGCTTTCCTCCAGCATCATACCTTCCTTGACCCCCAAAGCAACCTTCATACATGCAGATGCAACTTTGGAGGCGATTCTTTTGGACTGTTCCACATAAATACCGGTGGCCCCGGTAATAGCCATCAAAAGAATAGCTGTTGTTAATAAAAGAATGATTTTGGATTTTATTCCTGAAAACATATTTTATACCTTAAGGAAAAAGGATTGGTTATTCAAAGCCGGTTGATGGGAAAAAATAATAGCCGCAGATAGCATAAGCTGAAATATAATCCGCTCAAGTTTAATCTACGGCCATTGTCGCTTTTATATTACTTGAGAGCAGCGATAGCCTCATCCTTTGTTACACCATAAATACCTGAGCCCACGGCAAGTTCTTTCCCCGGAACCTTCATGATATAGGTCGCCTTGGTGTCAATTTCACGAATATCCGGTCTGCTCCATTTATACTCTGTCCATCCCTTGCCTTCCGGACTTTCTGCAATAATCACAAAATCTTGAGCAAATTTTCTGTTTGTGCCTGGTTCCTTGAAGCCCATGAGACTTTTTCCGACCATGCCTTCTTTCACGTGACAGGTCAGTACGCCTTTTTCCGCTTCCTTTAGCGAAAATACAAAAACATAATCAGAGCCACCCACAAACTCTCCATTTGGATCTACAAGTTTTGGATACGCCGTTTCCCCTTCAGCCTGAATCAATGCCACCGCTTTTTCCACGCGTGTCACAACAGCTTGTATGTCGTCCTTGCTATCGCCAGAGACCGTATTCTGACTGAATACAACAAACATAAGAACAGCAAAAAATACACCTATCAAGTTTCCAGTTTTCATGAGCCCTCTCTTTCTGTTTGAAGATTGAATAAACGGGTTATACACATGTATAACGATGATTGGAAAAAAACACTATACAACCCCTGCGACGACTTCATCAACAGGAATTTTAATCAAAAAAGAAACGCCTTCCCCGATCTTGCTGGAACATTCAATTTTGCCCCTTAGTTGCTGGGTAACAAGATTGAAAACAATATGCATACCTAATCCGGTCCCCCCATAGCTCCTTTTTGTTGTAAAAAAGGGATCAAAAATTTTCTTGAGATGGTCCGATTCCATGCCCTTTCCGTTATCACGATAGGAAATGATCAGGTTATTTTCCCGGATCTCAATATCAATATCAATTTTGCCCTTTTCAATGCCGTCAAAACCATGAATCAGAGAGTTCATTAAAAGGTTGGTAATGATCTGTGAAAATGCACCCGGATAATTATTGATTTCCATATTATCGCGGCAATTCAGCGTGATACTATGGCCCGTGCGTTTATATTTGGGGTTAAGGCTCAAAAGAACACTGTTTAAATATTCTTTTAAATTAAATATCCGCCTATCTTCACCGGATTGATCAACAGCGACCTGCTTAAAACTTTTAATGAGTTCCGCGGCTCTCAACAGATTGGAAAGTATCATTGCGGATGTTTCCTGGGCAATTTTCAGATATTTTTCGATATCTGAACGTCTTAATGCATCTTTTTCAAAATCTTCCTTAAACAATATGGTTCTATCTTCGAGAAACGATGCAGCGGTTACGCCAATGCCGACAGGCGTGTTTATCTCATGCGCCACTCCTGCAACAAGCCCTCCCAATGCAACCATCTTTTCAGATTGTACAAGATGATCCTGGGTTCTTTTTAACATGATAAGTGATTGCTGAAGGGCCTCATTGGCTTCCTCAGCCTTTTCTTTGGCGGCACGCAGTTCCATTTCATGAATTTTCTGTTCGGTGATATCCCTTGCAATGACCATCAGGCTATCCTTGACAGTCTTTTCTTTCAAAAGGTTAACGGTCATGGTTGAGGGAAAGGCGGAACCATCTTTTTTTCTATGATTGAGCTCACATTTCGCAGAACCCTTTTTTTGGACTTCTACAAGAATAGACATAAACGTATTATCTGTCAGGTCATTCCCAAGAAAAAAAGAAAGATGTTTTCCTGAGATATCATCTATCGTGTAATCATGCATGGCTGCCCATGCGTGATTACCGAACTGAACATATCCATCAAAATCCAGCACAGCAATACCATCCACAGACTGTTCCACCGCGCTTTCAAGCATGAATGTTTTTTTAAGGGGACGGCTTATGGATCTGGAAATAATAATTCCCATCAATGTAAAAGCTGTAATGACAACACTTATAAATACAATCGCGTTTAAAATTCGTTGTTGCCGGGTGACCTTGCTTATTGCTGCAAGTTCAATGGTCAAATCTCTTGAAAAGGAATTGGCGCACTGCGTTATTTGCCCAAGAAGAGAATCTGCACGCGCTGTCATAAGTGATGCGGTATTTTTATTCCACTGCTCTTCTGTTGCCAAACTCGGATTGTCTTCCATTCCCTCAAAAACGGAGCTCATGGCGTAATAGAGTTCATTTGCTTTCCGGGTATAATGCGCATGTTCTTCTATTAATTTCTCGGCATCTCCCTTCTTGCTTTCCTCCAGACCGCTGATCGCTACAATTAATTTAAGCGCTTTTTGAAAATCATAGGATTTGGACACCGCCGAATCGACAAAAACCTTTTCTCCTGAAAGGACGGCATCCTGGTAAAGCCTCATTTGCTCCTTAAAAGACACAACAGCAAACTGACTGTATTTCGCTGCAGGCACCAAACTTTCCGAAACATTAAACAAACGGGATTCAGTCTGAAGACCAAGCACATAACCGACCACCATGGACACAAAGTAGCCAAAAACAAGAATGCTGATACTTAGCCATATCCTTATTGAAATACTCAACGATTGCCACATGGTACATCCTGTTCTGCATCTACGAGTGCATCATAAAATATCTTTTATTATTATCACGCAACCTGTTGATTAATTTTTGCTGAGATGGATACCCACGAGTCTTTTGATCTGACATCTATTACGTTAAATCCGGTTTTTGTCATTTTTTCAATGACGCTATCTTTTTGATTATCAACGATTCCCGAACAGATTAACCATCCATTTTCAGATAACACACCCGCCACCTGGTCAAGGAGTGAGATGACAATATCAGCAAGAATATTGGCGACAACCAGATCAAACCGTTTCTCAACGCCACCTGCAAGATCTCCCTTAATCACACGAAACTGATTTGGTGGAATGCCATTTAATATCATATTCTTTTGGGCGATTTCAACAGCGACTTCATCATTATCTATTCCAAGAGCATAGTTTGCCCCCAGTTTTATAGCAGCGGCCATTAAAATGCCGGAACCTGTGCCAATGTCCAGAAATGAATCACCCGGTTTAAGACAGGTTTCTATCATATTTATGCAAAGCGATGTGGTCGGATGAGTTCCCGTACCAAAGGCCATTCCCGGGTCAATTTCAATGACGATTTCGTTTGGCGATTGTTTATAATCCCGCCATGTGGGCTTCACGACACATCTTTGACTGATCTTTTCCGGCCAGAAATAGTCTTTCCATGAATGGGCCCAGTCTTCTTCATCTATCGTACAATACGAAACCTGATAGGAGGACAGGTTCATTTTCTCCTTGAGTGTGATAAGCTCCTGCTCAAGTCTCTTCAGCCGCTCTGCCTTGAATTCATTGTCAGGCAGATACCCTGCGACAGAATAATGTACAGGCCTTTCTAATGCATCCTCCCCCCATCCTTCGGCTGGTTCAAGGTCCGGTTCCTCGATCACCACCCCCTGAAGTCTGAAATCATAAAAAATATCGGATATTAACTCTTCTGCAAGCTGGTTATTGTCGGCTTCAAAAATGACTTTTGCTTCTATCCATTTCATAACGTCTTCTTTCTATAACTTAAAATGTTGGTTCTCCTCATGGAACACCCTTCACAAGAAGGAACCCTTTGGCCTGGAATTTGTCTGAACAGTAAAAATTTAAATCATTGCTTAAAGATATCACTGGCAAGGGAATAATACTATGAATAAAGCGCATATCTAAAACAAACAAAAAACCCCTGCCCGAACAGGCAGGGGTTTTTTGTTTGTAACTCCAAAATGTTGACCAGCTTGAAACCAACCTATCTCTTGCGAGGAATAATACGAACAAGAACCCTGTAGTTTCCTGATGTGATATCGCTTGGCAAACTTTGTTCATCAGATATAAGAAGCGTCACTACACGCCCTCTTTGAGGATCATTTACAGAAGAGCCAAATCTGCGATTATTTTTCCCAGAAAAAGAACTCCTTTTCTTTTTCCTCGAAGGCCGAACATTAAGCACTCTGGCTTCAATCCCCCCTCCGCCAGCATAGTTCGCAGTCCTTGCGCCACCAACACGAGGAGTTGTGCCAACAACAATTTCCATATTGACCTCCTCTCAATTAAAAATCCCTTTAAAGTTTATATCGGACACCATAAAAAATACTTTAGAAACAATGCTCTTGACCTGTAGAGGCTTTTCAACACACCAATACAATATATTTTTTTATATTATAATCAGTTATTCTATTGTGTTCATGCATGAGAAGTTAAAAAATTTTCTCTGGGAGGGTTGAAATAGCCATGTATTAAATCCGGGACCCATTTTTTTATTCTGTGAACCAATTTTTCCATGCCAATTGGCACGCCCTGTTTATCTGCCTTTTCCATAGCCTTGCGGTAGCGCAATGGGTCATAATTCAGGTTTCGCCATTGAATCATATGTATAGGGTAATGATCCAAAAATGACAGAAGCGCATCCCATTCTTCAGGCGTATCTGTAATCCCTGGACAATTCAGGTAGTTGACCGAAACGAATCGTTTTCTATGAATCCCCATTTCAATGGTCTTTAGTACATCACTAAAATGATAGCCTGTAGGCCTGAAATACATCTGATAACAGGATTCTCTCACGGAGTTGATGCTGACACGGATGCTGTCAAGCCCCTCATCAAAAAGCATGGCCACAATATCCGGCCTGCTTCCGTTTGTATTCATATTGATTGTTCCCTGTCCATTGCCCTGCCTTATTTTCTTTATAGCAGGTAAAATAACTTCCCAGGCCATCAAGGGATCCCCTTCGCACCCCTGGCCAAAACTTACAACACTGTTTTTAACATTTTTCATGTGTTCAAGTGCGATCTCTGCAATTTCATCTGGTGTGGGTGTGAAAGAAATCCGGTCCTGGCAATTTGAAATCCGTCCGGATTTTTGAAGTGATATACATCCCATGCATCTCGCATTGCACTGTCTTGATGTGGGAAGTGGGGCTTCAAATCGGCCAATAAAAAAATTCTTTGCTGCCGGGCACCCATAAACAAGGGCACAATTCTCAAGGTGAGATCTGAGTCTGTTATCCGGCATTTTTTCCTGCATCCGGCTCACGCCTGAAACCACCTTCTCCCGGGGCATCAATCTTAAATCCTGGCGTTTTTCCTTGTCCACAAGCAACACTGCCGACCTGAAACCGTCATTATCCCATCCCACAGCCCCATAGGAAAAGAGGGGAAGGGGGGCCTTTGTTTCAACATCTTGATAAGCACTATTATAAGTAACCATATACCCGGGCGAATTGAATGAGGCGACCGGGTATATAATCTCTCCCGGTATATAGGGATTTTCATGCAGGGTCTCAAACATGCCCTTTTTAATATTAAATAAAACAGGTTTTCTGTCTGGTAGAAACATCAGCTCACTGCCATAGGGCAGTTTAACCGTATCTTTTATCGTAAGGGGTTGAAAAAATGAACCTTCCATCCCCACAGCAGCATAGCCATCAAGATCAAAAATCTCACCTTTGCTGTTCGCAACAAGGGCAGTAATCAGCTTTTCATTCTGACGGTTCCTGCATATTTTTTTTTGCATATTCAATTTATTGACCTATCCTTAGTTGACCGCTAATGCCTCTTTAAAATGCCATCCACAAACCTCTTTGTTTCGGTTTCACTACTATCCCGGACTTAACGCATGTGTCAATGACAAGAAAATAAAGAATGAACCGGCCTGATAAATTCTTGACCATCGCAAAGCAATACGGTATGTTGCCAACTAATTATACGGAAATATACGGATTGTTTCCGGAACACGGAAAATAAAAGTTTTTGAGTTATGCAATAGGCAAACGCCACCCAGGCTCAACTGGATGGCGTTTTTTTTATTTGGCAATAAGATAATTGGGGTTGTCTTAAAATTCGCGTGAATGAAGCAAGGTTATGGGAAAAAAAATGAAACCCTCTTTATTTGTACTCGATAACTATGACTCGTTTACTTATAATCTGGTCCAAATGTTCAAACGATATCCACTGGACATTAACGTATTCCGAAGTGACAAGATATCCATCGAAACCATCAAAAACGGTCATCCGGATTACATTCTGATCAGTCCTGGCCCTAAAAATCCTGAATATGCAGGTATCTCTGTCACCACAATCCAGACACTCTGCAAAGATATACCCATTCTGGGTGTGTGCCTTGGCATGCAATGCATCAATGAAGCTTTTGGCGGAAAAACCGTTCGTGCGCCGCTTCCCGTGCATGGAAAAACATCTGAGGTCTTGCACGCCGGAAATTATCTTTTTAAAGGATTACCATCTCCAGTAAAGGCGGCCCGATACCATTCCCTGATGACAAGTCCTGCCGGGCATGAACTTGTTGTAACGGCAAAAAGCCCGGATGGTGTGATTATGGGACTATCCCACCCCCGTTATCCGCTGCATGGTGTTCAGTTCCATCCGGAAAGTTTTCTGACAGAAAAAGGGCATATTATCATTGAGAATTTTTTAAAACTGGGGCCGTTTGATTCATCCCGAAATTGATATCCCCCAATAAGACATATCAACATGACAGAAATTAAAGATATTATTGCTATCACAGGAAAAATAAAAAGAATTCATATTGAAAGCATTCATCTGGACGAACCGTGGGTTGATCTGGCTGCCAGATTTTCTCAATTACCGGGAACGGTTGTTTTATTAAGTGGCGGAAATCTTGATTGTGCAAGATACCATATCATCGCGGCCAACCCTTTTCTGACCTATTCAGGAAAAAACCAGCGGATGACGATTATTGCGGAAAATCAAACATTTCAATTTGATGGTGATCCGTTTGACGTGCTGCGGTCTTTGATTGCCTCCTATTCACTTGAAAATACGAATTTACCCTTGCCCATAGCATCAGGGCTTTTTGGATACCTGTCCTATGATCTGAAAGGTGCCATAGAAGAATTGCCTCGAACCGCCATAGACGACCTTGGGCTCCCCCATATATATTTTATCATCCCCTCACTTCTTTTAGTTCACGATAAAAAAACAGCACAAACAAAGCTTTATATACCAGAAAGAGACACGCTAACAGGCGCTACCGTCGAAAAATGCATTCATCTTTACAGGAAAATTATCGCTCAAGCACCTTCTGAAGATATTAAATATAAAGGAACGGGACCCGGATTTCATTCCAATTTTACGAAAGAATCCTACATGGATACCATTCGTATTATCAGGGAATATATTGCCTCGGGCCACGTTTATCAGGTCAATATGAGTCAGCGATTTGAGATCGGCTTTCAAGGAAATCCGTTTTCACTTTTCCAGGATTTGTACCGGAAAAACCCCGCTCCTTTCTTTGCATTTATCAATGCCGGTGACCACCAAATCGTTTCCACATCACCAGAGCGGTTTCTCCTTCAAAATGGAGAATTTATTGAAAGCAGGCCTATCAAAGGAACCAGACCCAGAGGAAAAACAGACGAGGAAGACCATCAACTTAAATCAGAACTGGTTGAAAGCAAAAAAGATGATGCCGAGCTTTCCATGATTGTGGATCTGATCAGAAATGATATGGGAAAAGTATGTCAGCCGGAAACGGTTAACGTATCCGACCACAAACGCCTTGAGGCTTATCAGAATGTCTATCACCTGGTATCGGTTATTGAAGGGAAACTCGATGACAAATCCGATTCCATAGACCTCCTAAAAGCAACTTTTCCCGGAGGATCAATTACAGGGTGTCCCAAAATCAGGTCCATGGAAATTATTGATGAGCTTGAAACCGTCAGAAGACATATCTATACAGGTTCTATCGGTTATATCAGTTTTCATCAGACCATGGATCTGTCCATAGCCATCCGGACAGCGACTATTATTAATGACAAGCTGTTTTTTTCCGTTGGCGGCGGTATTGTCTATGACTCAGATCCTTTTTCCGAATATAGTGAAACCCTGCATAAAGGCCAAACACTTATTGATACAATCACGGGACATCAGGATAAAGAAAAACTAAAACCGGTTCATGCATGGTTTAATGGCGCACTTATTCCGGTTCAAAATATCAGGATTCCAATAACTGACCTTGGATTTCAGTACGGTTACGGCTTCTTTGAAACCATCCGGGTCGTCAATGGAAACATTCGGTTTCTGGGTGAACATATTCACAGATTCAATCGAACCTGGGCGGAGCTTTACCCGTCTGATCCACCGGATTTAAGCTGGGACGAAATCATTCTCCAGGTCATCCGCAAAAATGGCCTCATGGATCAAGTGGCAGCCATTAAGCTAATAACATCTTTTGGCAACAGGCATCATAAACCATTTAACCATCATCTTGTTGTCACCTCAAGACCGTACACCCATCGCCTTGAAGAAACAGGACAGCGGGGACTCACCATTTCAACATACCCGCATTCAAGAAAAACACCGCTGGCGGATCATAAATCGCTGAACTATTTATTTTATTTACAAGCAGGTGCTTATGCAAAACAAAACAATGCCGACGAGGCCCTGATACTGAATCCGGACAACAGTATCTCGGAAACCCATACCGCAAACATTTTTTTAATTTCCGGTAAACACGTAACACTCCCCTTATCCGAGCATGTGCTTCCCGGAGTTATGGAAAAAGAGGTGGTCAAACTGCTTCGATCCTGGAATTACATGATTGAAAGAAAAAAAATATATAAAGACGATCTCTTTCTTGCAGACCAAGTGATTGCCTCAAATTCATTAATGGGCGCTGTTGCCGTTACGCATATTGATGGTGCACCGCTTCAGTCTACACGCACAATTTCAGACAAAATCAACCTTGTCATTTTATAAAGTTGGCATCCACTGATAAGATCCATAATACGATTTTCATGCCTCGTGTATTAGAAATGATGCCCCATATTTCGCTCACCCTCATTTTTTATTTGACATCAACTTAATAATTTTACTAACTATTCTGTGATTCAAATTCAATCTCTTACATTAACCCCAAATGAACAGGCAGGTAAACCATGATTGAAAAACAGATGCCCTGGGAAAAAGAGTACAAAGTTTTTGGCATTCCTAAAACGTTAACACCATACCCGGATGAACCCGTATTTCATGCCCTGGATGTGGCAGCAAAAAAGTACAAAAAGCAAGGTTTGATTCAGTTTAACTATAAAATGACATATCCGGAAGTTAAGGATCATGCGGATAGACTGGCCACTGCGCTTGCTGGAATGGGGTTGAAAAAGGGGGACCGGGTCGCCACTCTTCTTCCTACGTCAATTCAATTTATTGTTGCAGATTTTGGTATCTCAAAGGCAGGACTTGTTCATATTCCGGGGAGCTCTCTCGAGCCATTTGATACTCTTGAACACAAATTTAACGAGGGTACACCCAAAGTACTCATTTGTATGGCTGAAAACAGCGCTCTTGCAAAATCGCTTATGGAAAGCACCTCAGTTGAAACTGTTATTCTTACGGAAATTGAAGATTATTCCCCAAATCCACCTGTAAAGGTTCCTGTAAAAGATATTGAAGGTGGCCTCTGGCTGACTGAGCTGATTGCAAAGACGGCACCCAATCCACCGCACTATACATACGATGTTGAAAAAGATCTGGAGCTGCTGCTTTTCACAGGCGGCACAACCGGACTTCCCAAAGGATGCATGCTTACGCACCGAAACATTTATGCCAATGCGATTCAAAGTCTGCACGGATTTGGTGCTGCCGGAAAACTCATGAAAGGCGCCATTTCTGTTCTCCTTGGCTTGCCGCTCTTTCATGCCTATGGGCATCTCGTTATGCACTCCATGGTTGTTGACGGCTATAACCAGATTCTGATCCCGGATGCCAGGGATACCAAATCAATGGTCGAAATGATACGAACCTATTATCCGGTTATTCAAATGGGGGTGCCCACACAATTTTTGAAAATCACGGATGAATCACTTGACGGTATTGGTATTCTGGGCGTATCCGGCTCGGCTCCGCTTCCACCAAACACCCAGAAAAAATTTGAGGAAAAATCGGGTGGTGGGGTTATGGAGGGATACGGACTTTCGGAAATGTCTCCCTGCACCCATTTAAATACCTCATTTTTACTGAGACTTCTGGGTGGCAGAACACCTGTAAAATTCAACAACATGTTTCTGTGTACGCCTGGTGTAGCCCCATCAATCAACTGGTTCTTAAGAAAATTGGGAAGTAAAAATTTTGGTTTTATGATGACACGGGGGGTTCATTTTCTTGTTAACAAAACCAAAAAGGAAACCTCTTCCGGCAGAAAAAATGAAAAACGCGGAACAACAGGAATTTTATTTCCAGATACAGAAGTCAAGCTGATCGATATTGATACAGGAGAAAAGCTATCTGTTGATGATATCTTTGCCGGCAAAAAAGGTGAGATGTGCCTTAAAGGCCCGCAGCGAATGTTAGGCTACTGGCCGGAACCTGGAAAAGGCCTGGATGATGAAGGGTATGTGCGAACAGGAGATGTGGTTACCGTGGATGAACACGGCTACTTCTATATTGTTGACCGAACGAAAGATATGATTAACGTCTCCGGGTACAAGGTGTATTCAAGAGAAATTGACGATATCCTTTATTCCTACCCAGGAGCCGAGCATGCGGCAACTGTTGGTGTACCTGATCCTGAAAGAGAAGGAAGCGAACGGGTGGTTGTATACATTCAGCCCAAACCCGAGTATAAAGGTAAAATTAAGGAAGAAGATGTAATCGAGTTCCTGAAAAGCAAAATTGCCAAATATGCTGTACCCAAAATGGTCAGGTTTGTGGATGAGATGCCATTAACAGAAGTTCAAAAACTGAATAAAAAGGTCATTCGCCAGATGGCCATTGAAGAATACGCCAAATAGTCATTCAACCGATTTTCGATTTCAAGGCCTTTATTTAAAAAAAGGTCTTGAAATCGATTTTGTCATGCCTTTTTAATTAAAATGCCTTTTGACAAAAGGATAAACACCATATATAAATCCGCATTCTTTGAAAAAAAAAGAAAGGATTTGATCATGGAAAAATTAAAGGGATTTCAGAAAAAATATTTAAGAGAGAATGCCCACAAACTTAAACCGGTGGTTATCATCGGTCAGAAGGGAATCACAGATCATCTGCTCCAATCTATTGACGCATCTCTTTCCGCTCACGAACTCATCAAAATCAAGTTTATCGATTATAAAGAAAAACAGCAAAAAAAAGATATGTTGGCAATCATAGAAAATAAAGAAAAATGTGAGGTGGCTGGTCTTGTGGGTCATATTGCGATTATCTTCAGGCAGAACAAAAATCCTGATAAACGAAAAATCGTCCTGCCAGTTTCCAAATAATCGCCAAATCACTTTGATGCGTTAATACAAGCTTCCTTGAGCCGTTCTTTTAAATAACTGACCTCACCTGCATCAGGCTCGTACAGATCGAAACAGTGGGCATCTTCCCCGAGAAGCCCCTCGGGTACAAGATCCCCCACATCATCCGGATCTGTAATCAAATCACCATAGAAACAAATAGAAAGCCATCTGTTTTCCGGATCATCATCAATCACATCTATCATGGCAAAAAGCTCTCTGTCTTTCTGGTTATCATGCTTTGCCCGGAGTGAATAACTGATGCCCGCCCGGCCTTTAAAATCGAACGAAACCCCTTCCATTTGCTCGAGGTATTCTTTTAATTCTATAAATATATCCTTCATCTCCTGAGATGCGTCCTGCCAGGAATTGATAAAATAATCGAAGGTATAAATTGTATTCTGATCATCTGACATGGTTACGCCTCCTTACTCGTATATATGCTTTACCAAATGGCCCAGTTCGGGAAAAATAATTGTCTTGCAGGCCAGCTTGCAGGACTTCAGACTTCCGGGCATGCAAAACACAACCGTCTTGTCGATAATACCTGCTGTTGCTCTTGACAAAATAGCTGCCGAATCTATTTCCTCATAACTCAATTGTGTAAAAATCGTCCCAAAAGCTGTTAATTCCTTATGAAAAAATGGTTTCACTGCCTCTATGGTCACATCCTTATCACTGATTCCCGTTCCTCCGGTGAATAAAACCGCCTGTAGCTTAAGCTCATAGACAGCCTGAAAAAGCGATTCTCTTATTCTTTCCCGATCATCAGGCACAACCTTGTGAAGAATAACATCATGACCTTCCTTTACAGCGCGCTTGACAATCCATTCGCCACTTTTATCGGTTTTGATCGTTCGTGTGGTGGATACGGTTATTACCCCCACAGTAACCTTATCTGGCGATATTTTTTTATGTTCCGATGTACTCATGGTTTTCCCTGCATGATGATAACCTTATCTTCCCCGTCATATTCTTTAAGCATGACATTTACGGTATCTGAATAGCTTGTGGTCACTGTTTTTCCTGAATAATTGGCCTGAATAGGAAGCTCCCTGTAATCCCTGTCTACTAAAACCGCAAGCTCTATACGATCCGGACGCCCAAAATCCATCAGCGCATCCATTGCAGCCCTGACAGTTCTTCCTGTAAAAAGCACATCATCAATAAGAATAATCTGTTTGCCGTCAACAGAAAACGCTATATTGGTATCCTGGACAACGGGGTTGATATCTATCCGGGTCCAGTCATCCCTGTATAAGGTGATATCAATGATACCTGTTGGAATTTCAACATTTTTTAACTTTAATATTTCAGACTGGAGGCGTTTTGCAAGGTAGACCCCCCGCGTTTGTATGCCTATAAATACAAGATTTTCTATATCCTTGTGAGCCGCCAGAATCTCAGAACAAATACGCTTCAGTATCCGATCAATATCGGATTCAGATAAAATCTCTTTCTCGTTATTCATTGAAATATCTCCGTTACACCCAAAAATATTTTCTGAAATAAAAGCCTTATTCATATACCAACACTTTGGCCAAGATCAAGTTTTTAACGGATAAACTGACTCTTTTTTTAAGGGTATCCCCCTGCGTGTTCATTTACCCCTGGCTTCATGTCATAAAAATCCCCTTGATCAAATATGCTATTTTTTCTATATCTCAAGCAAATGCAAGATGAACGATCTGTTTTTTTAATTATTTAATAATGACCCTATAGGCCATGTCATGACTGCAATACCCTGTTCCGGCGTTATCTTGGCAGGTGGGCAAAATAAAAGGCTCCCTGGCATTAATAAAGCACTCATCCAGATTAACCACAAACATGTCATTGACTATCTCTTTGAGACATTTCAGGCCATTTTCAGGGAAATCATTATCGTTACCAATGAACCTCAATTATTCATGGATTGGGATGCCATAATTGCCACTGATTTATTTCCGATGAGGTCTTCGCTCACAGGTATCCATAGCGGCCTTTATTACTCAACATCACCATATGCCTTTTTTTCTGCCTGTGATATGCCTTTTTTAAAAAAAGAGCTGATTCAGACGATTGTGGATTCAATCCAGTCAAATATATCGATCGTCATTCCCAAAACCGCTAACGGTATAGAACCTCTGTGCGCCGTATACTCAAAGGCTTGCCTTCCGTCAGTGGAAGATAATCTAAAAAAGGGCGTCCCTAAAATCATGAATTTCTTTAACCGGGTTAAAGTCCACCACATTTCAGAAGAAAATGTAAGAAAAATTGATCCGAATTTGGACTCGTTTTTTAATATCAACACGCCTTACGATTTGGCAAAGGCAGAAAAGCATGTTATTGATACTTCTTTAATCTCCGGAGAAAAAAATGACTGATTTTACGCATATCGACTCAAACGGGCATGTTCAGATGGTGGATGTTACTGAAAAAAACCATACCGAACGAACGGCAATCGCAGAAGGTTTTGTCCATCTAAGCCATGAAACCCTTGAAAAAATAATATCTCAAAAGGTTAAAAAGGGGAATGTGCTCGAAACAGCAAGGATTGCCGGGATTATGGGGGCTAAAAAAACAGCAGACCTGATTCCCATGTGCCATCCTCTGAATTTGACCTATGTTAAAATTGATTTCTTTCCGGATACAGAAAAAAATACCATTCGCATCCAGTCAGAAGCCCGCCTGGTTGGCCAAACCGGCGTGGAAATGGAAGCGCTAACCGCTGTATCTGTTTCTGCGCTGACGATTTACGACATGGTCAAGTCCTACGATAAAGGGGTATTTTTTTCAGATATCCGATTATTAAAAAAAACTGGCGGAAAGAGCGGTACCTTTATCAAACAATAATCGGCCTTAACTTTATATGCCTATCATCTCTGTAAATGATCTTATCGGATTTCCCTTCGGGTTGCTGGCCGGGTTGATATTTGGATGGATTGCCGCAAAACTTTTGTTATCAGGCCGTTTCTCGGTTTTAGCTTCAGAAAACAAGGCTGAAATTGCCACGCTTACAGAAAATATTCGCAACAAAACTTCAGAAATAGAACAGTTGAAAAAAGGTATTGACGGCTATCAATCAAAAATCGACACAAACCAGATTATTATTTCCGATCTCCAGAAAAAATGTACAGAGCTTGAAACCCTTTTTAAAAAGGAAAGGGAAGAGGTTCTGCACAGGGAGTCTTTTGCCACGGAAAGCAGAAAAAATCTGATGGATACTTTCACCGCCTTGTCATCAAGCGCATTGAAAGAGAACAACCGGTCTTTCATGGAACTTGCCCTTTCTTCCTTTTCAAAGTATATGGATGCGGCCAGGCATGACCTGAACGTAAAAAGCATAGAGGTCAAAGAAATCGTAAAACCTGTCCGGGATGCCCTTGAACGGTATGACAAACATGTTCAGATCATGGAACTGGAAAGAGAAAAAGCCTATGGCACATTGACGCAACAGATTTTTGCGCTTTCCGAAGAACAAAAAAATCTCCAGAAAGAAACCGGAAAACTGGTTAAGGCCTTGCAAGAGCCGCATACCAGGGGGCGCTGGGGAGAAATTACCCTGAAACGGGTTGCTGAACTTGCCGGAATGACAGAAAAATGCGATTTTTTCCAACAGGAAACCGCACAATCTGAAAACGGGCTGATGCGCCCGGATATGATTGTGAGACTTCCAGGAAGCCGAAATATTATTGTTGACGCAAAAGTCCCGCTTTCTGCCTACCTGGATGCTGTAGAAACAGAAACGGATGCCAACCGGAACCTCCTTTTGGAAACCCATGCCAGACATGTCCAGTCCCATATTCAAAAACTTGCTCAAAAAACATATTGGACACAGTTTAAACCCACACCCGAATTTGTCGTCCTTTTCATTCCCGGAGAAAATTTCTTTAGTGCCGCACTTAATAAAAAGCCCAATCTGATTGAAGAGGGTGTTGAAAAAGGCGTAATTATTGCTACGCCAACCACACTCATCTCTCTTCTCAAAGCAGTTTCATACGGATGGCGACAGGAATTGGCTTCAGAAAATGCTCAGGCCATCAGTGAGCTGGGACATGAACTTTATGAAAGACTTTTTCTGGTATCCTCTCATATAAACAAGCTTGGAAAGGATATTGAAAAATGCATGCACACCTATAACCAGATGGTGGGATCAATTGAAAAAAGAGTATTTGTATCTGCGCGAAAATTCGAGAATCTTGGTGTAACGTTAAAAGGGAATAATAAGATTGGCGATTTCGATCCCATCATGCAAAAAGCCAGGCAGTTAGACATTCAGGATGATACTGATATGATATTGCCCATATCCGAAAATGCAGATTTGAATACCGAATAAACAGATCATATTCATGCTCTTATTGGAAAGTTAGATATTTCACATGATAAAAAAATATACACGGTTATATTTAGCAGGTTTCGTCGCTATTATCTTCATTTTGGCATGGGGATGTGCCGTATTTTCAGGAAAAGAGGTATCGAGAAAAGCTTCCCTTAAGAAGCTTTTTACATTTCAGTATCCTGAATTCACAGATGATATGTCCTTTGATGGCCTTGATAGCAGCATTCTCATGAGCCTGTCCTATCTTGACAAAGTTTCAGAAGACAGAAATTTTGAGTTCGGAAAAGACGTATACACAGCCAAGCAGATGAAACAGTCTCTTCTATGTTTCATGAACTTTATAAACACGCATCCGGCAGCAGCAGAAATAAACCAATTCATTAAAAAAAGCTTCTATGTTTATAAATCAACGGGTAACAAGAAAAAAAAAGTGCTTTTCACCGGTTACTATGAACCTGTACTCAAAGGAAGCCTCAACCGCACTCCCGTATATCAGTATCCCATATATGAAAAACCTGGTGACCACACCATCATCGATCTATCCCTGTTCTCTCCCGAGTTCAAAGGGAAAAAAATTATTGGAAGGTTTACGGACAACACTGTGGTACCCTATTACGAACGAAAAGAGATTGAAGACATGGCGCTGTTTCGTGATGCAGCCACCCCCATTTGCTGGGTCAGCGATCAAACAGATCTTTTCTTTCTTCAGATTCAGGGATCAGGCAAGATATGTCTTCAAAACGGGGATATGATAAATGTTCACTACCACACAACCAATGGTCATCCTTACAGAAGTATCGGTAAACTTCTGATAGAGGAAGGTAAAATTGATCAATCCCAAATATCCATGCAGAAAATAAAAGACTATATTACCCACCACCCGGACGAACAGGCGAAAATTTTCAACACCAATCCAAGTTATGTTTTTTTTAAACGCGAAGTTGATGGTCCATTCGGATGTCTTGAGGTCAAACTGACACCAGGCCGTTCTGCGGCAACAGATCGGCGACTATTTCCAGATGCAGCCCTGATGTTTATCAGATCCCATAAGCCGGTTCTTGATGGTGACGGAAATATTGATGCCTGGATTCCTTTTGAACGATTCACATTAAACCAGGATACCGGTGGCGCCATTAAGGGACCTGGAAGATGCGATCTTTTCTGTGGAAACGACAAATATGCCGAAATTGCGGCAGGTAACATGCGTCATGAGGGCGATATGTATTTTTTCATACTTAAACCCGGTCCAAACCGTTAAAACCTGTTTTTTGGGAAAACGAGCTGCCCCTTGACACCCATAAATAAACCAAGTAATAATATCCAGTTTTTGAGCCTGAATTCACTGTTTATGGAATGAAAATCGAAAATGCATAGATAATTTTTTTTCACCAAAAGGTTGGGGGAGTAAAACATGTTTGGAATGGGCATGCCTGAAATCATTGTTATTCTTATCATCGCCTTACTGGTGATAGGCCCTAAAAAGCTTCCTGATCTCGCTAAATCCCTTGGACGCGCCATTGGAGAATTTAAACGCGCCACATATGAGCTGAAAGATGCCATTAATATTGATGATACTGTAAAGGATTTAAAAAAGCCATTAACCGATATCACCGAAAATGTGAAGCATACGATTAAAAAAAACCTGGAAGAAGAGCCTGAAACCCATCAAACAACTCAGGCTGAGGATGAGGTGAATCCGGTTCATAAAGAGGAGACCATACCTCCTCAAGATAAAGCTAAAGATGAAAAAAAGGGGCCGGAAAATGACTGAGGATGAAAAGCTTCCCTTTACATCCCATCTGGAGGAATTAAGAAGCAGATTGATTGTTTGTATCATTGCGGTCGGTATTGGATTTATTGCCTGTTTTGCCTTTAAGGAAAAACTCTTTGATCTTTTAAGAATGCCCATGCTCTCCGTATTACCGGAAGGTGAAACGTTCATTTTTACAGGTGTGGCCGAAGCGTTTTTCACCTATCTGAAGGTATCATTTCTTGCAGGATTGATTCTTGCTGCCCCTGTGATCATTTTCGAATTCTGGATGTTTGTGGCACCAGGGCTCTATCCTAAAGAAAAGCATATGCTTATCCCCATTGTTTTTCTGTCGGCGTTTTTCTTTATTGGTGGGTCACTGTTTGGTTATTTTGTTGTATTTCCCTTTGGGTTCGCCTTTTTTCAGGGATTTGCCAATGAGACCATCCGGTTCATGCCCTCTGTGAGTGAGTACTTGAATTTTGCCTCAAAGCTGCTTTTGGCCTTTGGTGTTGTATTTGAACTGCCGATATTGATAACAGGGTTGGCAAGACTGGGTATCGTTTCCGTTGATTTTTTAAGAAAAAACAGGAAATATGCCATACTCATATTTTTTGTGGGTGCAGCCATTCTGACGCCACCAGATGTGGTCACGCAAATCATGATGGCCATTCCCTTAATGCTGCTTTATGAAATCAGTATATTAGGGGCTGTTATCTTTGGAAAAAAGAAACCTGGGGATGAAGATGCAGATGAAGTTGACCAGGATAGGGAAAATAAAGAAGAAAAAGGGAATTAAGGCATATCATTCTTAAATCAAAAAACCGATATCTAAATTTTATTTAATACTTGATCCATCTCAAAAAAACTGATTAATAGAATGACGATTTTCAAAAATTAAGATTTGAAGTTAAAATCAAAAATTATTGGGGGTTATTTTCACTTTTTATCAACTTTTCTAAAGGAGGTTATGGTTAATGAAACTTTTTAATGCAAAACTGTTCATGGTATTATTTATTGTAGCCATTGCTGGCGCCTTTATTTCTAGCGGCCTTTATGCAGGCACAGAAGTCAAAGACGTGATTAAAATGGAAAATCCGGCGTACAAAAAACACACCAAGGGAATCGCTACATTTACCCACAAAAAGCATGTAGACGAATACAAGGCCACTTGCGGTGACTGCCATCATGACAAGGACAACAAACCCTTAACTGATCTCAAAGCAGGCGATGATGTTAAAAATTGTATCGAATGCCACAAAATAGCCGAAAAAGCGAAATCCACAAAAGACAAAAAGCTCACAGATAAAGAAAAAAGAGAGTATCACGCTGATGCGATACATGACAACTGCATCGAATGCCACAAGACTACTAATGAGAAAAAGACCGGAAAGAAAACAGATGGTCCAGGACCTACCAAATGTAACGACTGTCATCCCAAAGAAAAATAAAACCTTGTGACAAGTTTTGAAAAGGGTGATCTTTTAAAAAGATTGCCCTTTTTTATTATCTTTCCTTTTGATAATTGATAGCGTTTTTTATAAGTGATTCAGCCCACACGGGCGTTCCCAAAGCGTGAAGGTGAGTGTAGGTGGCGAGCACACGCTTATAGGAGATACCATCTCTTTTACCTTGAATGCCGGTTCCCCGTTTCATTTCAAATACCGTATTTACGTTGGCGCTTTCCCACTCAATCACCCGGGAGTACCTGAATTCATGGCCTCTGATTTCGGTTCCTGGTTTAAAAAACGGATTTTCCTTGTCCACTGCTATAATTGTATATCCATGACCCTGAGGCTTTTTTGAAAACCCGAAAATAATGGGGAGTATGCCGGTCATATCATATGACTCGTCTTCCAGAATAAGTTTTTTCCCCATATACATCAAACCGCCACATTCCGCATAAATAGGGAACCCTTTTTCAGCCAGTGCTTTAAGTCCTTCCCGGAAAGTGACATTTTGGGAAAGTTCCCGGGCATGGGTCTCGGGAAAGCCCCCCCCCACATAAACGCCGTCAATGTCTTCAGGCATGCGTTGATCCTCAAGCGGGCTGATATAAACAAGTTCTGAACCTGCTTCCGAAAGGGCTTCAAGATTTTCAGGATAATAAAACTGAAAGGCCGAATCTCTGAAAATACCGATTTTTACCTGTTTGCTCCGGCTTGTTTTATTTTTATTTTTTAATAAGGGTAATTTTCCCGATAGGGTGATCTGATGTAAATCCGGTTTGACTTTTGCCGCTGCCTGATTGGCAATTTGAACGATTGTATCCAGATCGATATGATTTTTGGCAATTTGAGCTGCTGCGTTAATTGAGTTTGTGGCCCATTCATGTTCATGAGTGGGAACCAGCCCCATATGCCTTTCCGGAAAATCATGACTTCGAAGTTTGGGAACGGACCCGACTACAGGAATGCCACAATGATATTCTATATTGGTCCGTAAAATCGTTTCGTGCCTGGAACCTGCTACCCGATTCAGCACAACACCTTTGATATCCACTTCCGGATCAAAATTTTTGCATCCCAGAACGGCAGCTGCCATTGTTCGGGTTGTTTTGGTACAATCCAGACAGAGGATTACCGGTAAACTCAGGAGTTTGGATGTTTCTGCTGTGCTTGTCGTCCCTTCGGTATCAATGCCATCATAAAGACCCCGATTGCCTTCAATAATCGAAATTTCAGACTGTGCAGCATGGGTGTAAAAGGAGTGTTTTACTGTAGGAATATCAAGCAGAAATGTATCTAAATTGTAACAGGGCTGACCGGCGGCCAACCCCAGCCAGCCTGCATCAATGTAATCAGGACCCTTTTTAAAAGGAGTTACTTTCTTGCCGCCGTCCTTTAAAGCAGCAATAATCCCTATGGATAATATGGTCTTTCCCGACCCCCCTCGCAAAGCGGAAATTACAATACCGGGAAAATCATGATTATCCGATCTCATGCATTACTCTGAAAACAAATTTTAATCAGATAGATAAAAACTGCGATTAATCATCATGTTTGCACAAAGCAATAAATTTAATCTTCATCCTCAGCTGCAGCCTGCTTTCCTCTTCCCTTAAGCCCGATCATGGTTGTGCTGCCGCTTGACCAGTATTCAAGAATGCCTTCTGCAACCATATCGTTAACAATATTTTTAACAGCTCTTGGTTTTTCATCCGGCAGAAATTTATAAAAGTCTTTTAAATAAAATTTTGATTTACTTTTGGTCTTTTTTTCCAGTTCTTCCACGATAATTTTTTTTGCTTCTGCTGCATCCATTGAACTCTTCCTTATAATAAAATTTTTAAGCCGGGACTTTTATCGATATTAAAGTCCCGGCAAAAAATGCAATAATAAATTCTACTCTTAAAGATTAGAATTTAAATTGAGTTGTTTGTCTCCAGGTGTAGTATGCGGGATCACGGAAATCGTCGATGAGATGATGACTAAAACCCAGTTCGCATACCTCAAAAAATCTTTCCCAACCAATTCTTTCTGCCCAGTCACCCAGACGTTCGTATTTATTAGCGCCCTTTGCATATGCTTCTACCATTCTCTGAATGGCACCGGTCATCTGGGGCCATCTTGGCATTTCATTGGGGAAGAATGCCACAACAACCTTGGAGAATTTAGGTGCTGAAATTCTGTTGGACACTTTTCCACCAGCCATAAGAACAATACCATCGCCTTCTGTATCGGAAAGCGGCATAGAAGGACACATGGTGTAACAATTACCACAATACATACATCTTTCATTATTTACAGCAACAGAATTTACTTTAGTGCCATTGGGAAGTTCAACCTTGGTCGGTTTAATAGCTGCGGTCGGACAGGCAGCAATCGCAAGCGGAACCTCGCACATTTTATCCAGATATTCGTGATCCAAAAGTGGGGGTTTTCTGTGATATCCCAAAATTGCGATATCTGAGCAGTGAACCGCACCACACATATTAAGGCAGCAAGCCATGGAAACACGAAGCTGAGCAGGAAGTCTCATTTTCTGAAAATCGTCAAAAAGAACATCCATAGTTGCTTTAACAGTACCAGATGCATCTGTTGCCGGTGTATGACAGTGAATCCACCCTTGAGTATGAACGATATTGGTGATACCCGCACCTGTTCCGCCAATCGGGAACTTGTAGCTGCCGCCGGCAAATTTTCTTGAAGAAAGATCTTTTTCAAGAGCGGGTAGTTTGGATTCGTTATCAACCATAAATTCAATATTATTTCTGGTTGTGAAACGAAGGTAACCATCGCAATGCTTGTCAGCGATTTCACAGATTTCACGAATAAGAGATGCACTCATAAGTCTCGCGCCACCTACACGAACTGTGAAAACCTTGTCACCGGATTCAGCTACATGAACAAGCACACCCGGTCTTAAAATTTCGTGATATTTCCATTTACCTTTATTGTTCGCAATAACGGGCGGAAAAAATTCATCATATTTTCTCGGACCGATATCGGTAATCCTATCTTCCATCGGTTTGTCCGGATTGTAACCCGAAGATATAAAAGCCATGATATTCCTCCCTATCGTTTATGATGTTTTCTGTATTCGTTAATATCTCGATTCCATCCGCCGGCAACTTCGTCTTCTTTCCAGAAGATATAGGGGTTTTCTCTCGGGAATTGAACGTGGCGGGGATCTGCTTCTATTTCACATTTTTCAAGAAGTCTCTGGAAGCCTTTACGCTTGATCAACTCACCAAGGCGCTCACGGTTATTACCTTCTTCCATCCAGTAATCCCATACTTTTTCAATAACGTCTTTAATTTCTTCATAATCATTGTCCTTGTTTGCTTCTATAAAAGGAACAAGGAGAGAACCCATCTGCGCACCATCCAATATGGGGGCTTTTGCGCCTACGAGAATGGATAGACCTCTTTTTTTACCAATATGAAGGGCTTTTGGCATAACATTGATGCAATGCATACATCTTACACATTCCTTGTCATCAATGAGAAGTTTTCCGCCTTTGTATCCCATGCATCCGGACGGACAAATATTAACGACTTCTTTTTCAATATCAAACGGACCCCAATTCCCATCTTTATGTGCGCCACCATTTGGAGGAGTTTGTCCATCCACATAAAGTTTTACTTCTGCCTGATCAACCTGAATTTTATCCTTCCAGGTACCAATAAAAGACATATCGGAACGTGCTATTGAAGCCACACAGCAGTTCGGGCAGCCGTCAAATTTGAATTTGAATTTATAGGGGAATGCCGGGCGATGAAGTTCATCCTGGTATTCCATGGTGAGGTTGTAGCAAAGATCCTGGGTGTCATAGCAGGCGTATTCACATCTTGATTCGCCCAGACAGTCAGCAGGAGTACGTAAGTTAGAACCTGAACCACCCAGATCCTGGTTCATGTTGTGGGTCATTTCATAAAAAATTTCTTCAAGCTGTTTGGTGGTTGTGCCAATAAAAATGATATCACCTGTTGAACCGTGCATATTGGTAATACCACTGCCTCGAAGTTCCCAGATATCCATCAATTGTTTTAGATATTCGGTTTTATAATATTTTCCACCTGGTTGAGCAACACGAACCGTATGGAATGCTTCAACTCCGGGAAATTTATCCGGAGAGTCACAATACCTTCCGATTACACCACCACCATAGCCGAATACACCAACGATTCCGCCATGTTTCCAGTGAGTTCTTCCATGTTTGTAGGATAATTCAAGAACTCCGAGCAAATCTTCAACACAATCAGCAGGAATTTGATAATCAATACCTTTTTCATTTTTCGCCCTTGCTTCTGCTTCAGCTTTCAAGTCAGATACAAAACTTGGCCAGGGGCCAGATTCAAGCTGATCCAGCAAAGGGGTTTCATGCTTTGCCATTGCCTTTCCTCCATTTTTAAAATTTACCAGCCTGACAAAAAGGATGTAACCTTTCTCCACATATTTCTGGAGTGTCAAGCACCACAATTCCAGTACAACTATATATACTTAAAATTAAAAAATAATTTTCATCCAGCTTTACAAAATTATTAAAGCTGTATGTATAAAATCAATGGTAACGATTGTCAATACAAAAGGTTCACTTTAGGGCAATAGTTAATTCATCAGCTTATAAAATCACACATACCCCTTTTTATTGATGTCATCCATCTCAATTTTTCCCCATATTGTATACAAGGATGTATAATACAAACCATTGGTTTAAGCGTATGATAACCATTTATTAATAATCATTTTCCATAACATCAATCCATGTTGCCATATGGTTCATTATTTCTGTCTTTATCAAAGACACTTCTGGTGCTTTCTCATTATATGAATTTACAATAAATAAGGCTATTTCTATCAATTCTTCCCTATCCCTGCATTTGATATAGGTTTTAAAAGATTCTGAAAAATCATCTGGTATCACTCCGTTATTCTGCTGTTCCGTCAATCCATTAAAAAAACCCTTTAAGGTAGCTTTAACCAGAAAATCATCCAGCCAGATCATTTCCCCGACACCATCCAGCCTGTCAAGACGCATTCTGATGGAGAGGTTCAATAAAAAAACAAGAAGGGCCAAACGGTTAAAGTCCGCATCATTATCCCTGTCTTCAAGCATGGATTCATACTGTCTGGCAGTAATCAATTTTATATCAACACCATTTTTATCTCTCTTCAGAATAAAATCTCCTGCCGCATGGTGCCATGGAAAAATCTGCCTGAAGGTATCCATATGATAATAGACTGTAAGAATAGTTGAAATTTTTTCGTAAACCATAAATACTTCTTCATCAGACAAAAATAAATTTCCATCCTCTGTATCCCATAATGAGATTTTAATTTTTCCATTCTTATCCAATGATGCATGAAACTCATGGTAGCCCTCAAACCATTTTCCAAGAAACATTAAAACCGGAAAGGTTTTTCTGATCAAGGTTTTGCCAAATCCATAAACTTCCGGCAGATATTGTTGCGAAAATTTATTGCAAAGTTCATCCAATATACCAAATTCATGTTTAATGGCTGATTTTCCAGCAATCGATATGGCCACATTCATAACAAAAAAATATTTTTTATCCTGATAGACTATTTCTATTTTTGATGGGTGATAAAATTCACCATGCTTGGATAAAATTATATTTATTTCTTTTAAATCCTGAATATCTATTTCTTCGTTTATTATAGAAACCAGTGCATAATGAATAATTTCAAAATTATCCTTTTTAATGTAGGATTTTATGGCGTTTAAGTAATCGCCATAAGTAATCTGCTGTTCAGGCAAGAGCGGTTTTTCATTATTACGATCCTGCGGTAAAAATTCTTTCCATTTTTTTTTTCTATTATGAATTGGAGTCAGTTTATCATAAATAAAAAAACGGAACATGGGTGTTTTTTCCATTCAGGACGTCCTAAAATAATTCTTTCACCGGTTATTGTTTATCTCTTTTAAAATTTCCGGTGCAACCTCATAACCACATTGAATAGCCTTATCACAATGTTCGGCTGCTTTTTTATAATCCTCTTTTTCAAGGTAGGCAATTGCCAGATTGTTATGTGAAACAGCAAAAAGAGGTTCTATTTTGAGAGCTTTTAAACTTGCCTCTATGCTTTCATCAACAAGCCCTTTAATTAAATAGGCATTTGCCAGATTCGCATAGGCCTGAATAAACATTGAGTTAAATGCTATTGCCTTTTTTAAATTTGTGATTGCTTCGTCAACATCCCCGCTTTGAAGATATAGAAAACCGAGATTGCCATATCCCGGTGAGAAACCTGCCCGGGCACGCACAGACATCTTATTGTAATAAATACATTTTTCCATATCATTTCTTTGAAGAGCAATACCACCTAACTGAACATATGCCTCTGCAATAGAGGGACTGTTTTCCAATGCCTGATAAAGCTCTTTCTCGGCTTCTTCGTATTGTTTAAGTCCTATTAAAGCCACTGCGAGGTTATAATGAGTGGTGCCACACTCCGGATTTAATGCAAGTTTTTTTCTTAAATCGGAAATATATTCTTCAGCATTATTTGCCTGGGTCATAAGTAACTCCTAACCATTTCGTTATTTCTGAACTAATTCTTTTAGCATCTTATTCAACTTCATGCTAAAAGTCAGATTTAACCTAAAAATTTGTGAAATTATAATTATTTAAAATACTTGTCAAATAAAAACAATATTTTATACATAATATATTGTTTTTATTTGATTATTTTTTTTAAAAAATGCTTTCAAATTTTCTTTAAAAAAACATTATTAATTTTAATATTGAAACCAACAAAATTCTCCTTAACTCTATTTTTGTTTTTTATATTGAAATTTATATGTGGATTTTGCATGTATAATTAATCGCACGGGCGTTTCTATGGTTTTAAAAAAAAATAAAAAAAATTTTAATCATCCAAATTAAGGAGATTTAGCATGAAAGCAGGATGTTATACAGCCCTTATTACACCTTTTATTAATAACTCCATTGATTATGAAGGGCTCGATAAACTTGCAGATTTTCAAATTAAAAACGGTATCACAGGAATTCTTGCTGTTGGTACAACTGGTGAAAGTCCAACACTTTCTTGGGAAGAGCATAACAAAGCAATTGAAATAATTATAAATAAATCGAAAGATAATTGTGTAAGCATTGCCGGTACAGGGAGCAATAATACTCGTGAAGCCATTGAAGCAACTAAACACGCTGCCCGAGTAGGTGTTGATGCGGTTCTTCTTGTCGATCCTTATTATAATGGCCCCAGTTCTTTAGAAATCAGACGAGAATATATAGAACCTATAGCAGCTGAAAACTCTGATATTATTATTATTCCATATATTATACCCGGTCGTACAGGCGCACAGATGATGCCTGAAGATCTGGCAATTGTTTATAATAAATATAAAAATGTCTGTGCTGTTAAAGAAGCGACTGGAAATATTTCAAACATGCAACAGACACGCAAATGTTGTGGACCGGATTTCAATATTATTTCAGGGGATGATGCACTGGTTTACGATATGATGACAGATCCTTTAATTAAAGCCTCTGGTGTTATTTCCGTAGCCTCTAACATAGCACCTAAAGCCATGACGCAGATGGTAGCTAATTTGACTGAAGGAAATATAATTGAAGCGACAAAAATAAAAGAAAAGGTTGAGCCGTTGTTTCAGTTGGTTACAGTTTCAACTAAAGAAAATACCCCTTATGGAGAAGTGATCTGTCGGGCAAGAAATCCGCTTGCAATAAAAACTCTGATGACAATCTTGGGAATGCCATCAGGAAGATGCAGAAGACCTCTTGGTAAAATGACGGAAAATGGAATTCAAAAGGTTATTGAAGTATTAGAAACAATTTATAATAACAGTCCTGAAATTTTAAGGCCAATTGAGGATTATTTTAACGTTAATATTAAAGACAGGTTAAATGATAAATCCTTTATAAAAACTCTTATTTATCCTGAATACTAAATTATTTTCTAATTAAAACTTATTATTTTTAAATGTTTAAGAAGGGTGGAAAAGTCAGCTCCACCCTTTTTTTAAGCAGTTATTTGTTTTTTTTTAATTTAAACCCCTTTATTTCTCCTGTTTCTTCACTTTGGAATAGCACGGATTTAATCCATTTAAAACCAAACTTCAACAATTCAATATCATCGTTTTTTATCATTTCAACAAGTGAATCTTCTATTTCATATCTATCCATAAAAGAACTTTCAAAAACAAATCTTTTAAATTTATCTATATTGTAGCTGGCCATAAAAAACATCTGTTTGGCTTTTTCATTTATTGTTATGTTTGCTGGGAATGATTTTTTCATGACAACCAATTCTGTCCAACCGGCATTTATTTCGTCATGAATATCAACGCCCTGATCCTTGCGCCAATTTTTTACTGTCCATTCCTTTTCTTCATCAAATCCCTTGCAATGAGATTCTCTGACAACAAAGAAAAATTCATCCCCCTCTCTTTCTTTTGTATAACTTAATGAAGCAATACCCAAGGGATAATACCGGCATGTCGTTGGCCTGTCATTATAAATAATACACCCTTCTTCATCTCTTACAAATGGGCATGAGTGTTGTTCGTCATCCAGAAGCTTCAGAGTAACAATTGGCAAATCTGTTTTTTCAAGAAATTTAAGATCTGTATAAATTGCAAGAAACTCATCAGAAGACAATCCAAGACGATTTTTTAATTTTAAAATATCATAAGGGGTAAGAATAATATCAATTCCCCGGCAACATTTTGTAAAACAACTTACTTTTTGATGACACTCGAATATAAATCGACTATTTAATCCAAGTTGAACCGGTTCAACCCGTGATACTTTATTATCATTCTCCATTTAAAAAAATCTCCATCTTTTAATCTTTTAAGGCATAATAATACGTCATGACTTTTCTGACATAATTTTCTGTTTCTTCATAAGGGGGAATGGTTTTATATTTATCCACAACTGTCGGTCCAGCGTTATATGCGGCAAGAGCAAGCGGCAGTTTCCCTTCAAATTTACTTAATAACTTTTTAAAATAACATGAACCTCCCATAATATTTTCCCATGGATTATAGGGATCCTGAACATTCAAATTTTTGTTGTTTTCAGGCATAATCTGCATCAACCCAACAGCTCCTTTTCTTGAAACCGCTTTTGAATTAAAGCCGGATTCCACCTTAATAATTGCTTTAAGCAATGAAAAAGGAACATCATATCTTTGTGAGGCTTCCTTAATAATATGATCATATCTGTTTTCGTTAATTTTTAAATTATAACTGTCTGGTCTTTCTTTGACAAATAAAACATAGTCAGATGATGTTGGAACATTTGTAAAATGAATACCTCCTTCACCATCAATAAACATATATATATCTGCTGAAACATAATTATTAAAATATAAAAAACAAAAACTGTATAAAAAAATAGACATTATGGTTGATATTTTTAGATTACTTTTGAGTTTCATATTCCCTATATTTTACTGTAAGACTGATTAATAAAATAAAATAAATAATTTATAATGTGTTAGAATTTTATTAACTGCAATTATGATGCACATTTTTAATTTTTTTAAAATATTCTTTTAAAACATACTTACCTGGAAAAGCATGCTTGGAAATATAACCGATATTCGTTTTTAAAAATGAATCTACTAACTGTTTTAATTCATTATTTTTATTAGAATGATGTATGAAATTTTTCTCAATTTTTATCTCAAATAAAACATTTTCCCCCAAAATATCTTTTATATCAGCGATCGTGACAGGCAATTCTTTTTCATCTTTCATAAATAAATTATTAATATTAATATTCATTCTTATAATAGCGATGACCACCCACGTATCTTCTGCTATTTTTCTTGACAGATCATATATTTCAAGTTCCTGATTGTTATCAAGCTTATGAACTTTTATCAATTTTTCTTTCATTTAAAAAAAACACCTTTATTAATTAATGATTTCTTGAATAATTGTTTCAAAAATATAATATATTTAAGCCCTTTATACAATACATTAAATATTTATACATAAAAATTCATTGAGGGTAATTCTTAAAAAGGATATAAAGATCAGTTTTCTATAAAAATTTTTAAAAAGCTCAGCTTATAAAAAAAGGGGTATTATTTAATGGGAATATTATCTTCAACCGTTTCTGTAACACGATACAGGGTCAATGAAAAATTTGAAAAATCTATCATTGATACTGTTGCTCAAGGCCTTAAAAAAAATAAAATTATTGAAATAGACGATGTGCCTCAAGAGATGTCTGTCGGGTGGACAACTTTCGAAAATCCTTTCATTCCCGACTTTGAAAACAGATCCTTTATTTATGGAAATTATATTATTTTTTCTTTAAGAATTGATAAAAAATCAATCCCGTCCAAACTGATAAAAAAAAGGGTCATTATTGAATCTTCAAAAAAACTTTCTGAAAGTGGTCGGGACTATATTTCAAGAAATGAAAAAAAACAGATCAAAGAAAATGTTATTCATCAACTTACACTTAAAATTCCATCCACACCCAATATATATGATGTTTTGTGGAATTATGAAGAATCTACAGTATGGTTTTTATCAACGCAGAAATCTGCAAATGAAGAATTTGAAACATTATTTTCAAAATCATTTCATATGACACTAATTCGTCTTTTCCCTTATACATTGGCTGATTTTTCAGATTACCTGTCAGATTCCCATAAAGACAATCTTTCAAAACTTTTACCTACAAAATTCACGGAGTAAACGATGCTTGATATTGCTGTATCATATAATAAATTTAAATTTATCGGAAATGAATTTTTAACATGGATTTGGTATATTATTGAAAATGATAGAAGTAAACTTATTGATCATCAAAAACAACCTATTTCTCTCGAAATCGGAAATCATATTGTTCTTGAAAATAGAATAAATGAAGATTCAACAGAAATTATTTCCATAAAAGGTGATGATGCTGATCTTAAAGAGGGTATACTTGCCTTGAAAAAAGGAGCAGTGGTAATTGAACTCCATCTTTTTTTTAAAGAGAACGAACATGTTTGGAAATTTAATATTAAAGGGGAAAGTTTTCATATTACAGGGCTTAAACCGCCAGAAACAGGAAAAGTGGAAGAAAAGGAAGATATTGATGGTGCAATTTTAGAAAAATATTATTTATACAGCAAAATTTTTGGAATAATGGATGATCTTTTCAAACAATTCATAACATTACGAGTTACACCTGAATGGGAAAAAAAAGAAGTTCCTAAAATAAAATCATGGATTTTGTAATTGTTATTATTTTGTCAACGAAGTTATCGATATCAAACATATAAATTGTTAATAAATAAATAATTATCAACATAAACTATTTAAAATGACGTAAACCCCTATTTTATAAAAATTTTAATAAGAAGGTTTTTATACTTAAATTAAATATTTAACAAAATAAATATAATAAGTTACACAGTTATCATCAAAATGAACTTTCCTTATTATTATGAATGTTATTTTTTTAAAATTTAAACTAATAATAGTCATTGTATATTTTGCTATTATAAAAACACCTGCTATAACAATACACTCATAATGGAGAGTCCTATCATTTTTATATTGTAATTTCATTTATATATGAGTATCTATGGGAAGTTTATGTTGTTTATTTTAAAATTCATCATTATCCATGTGTAAAATAAAAAAATTATTATAAAAATCATTTTTAAAGTCATTGTAACCGGGAAAACATATGAAATTCACTATTAACAAAAGCGACATTAAAGATGTTCTGGCTAAAGTTCAGGGAATAACAGGGAGAAAAAGCAGTCTGGCTATTACAGCCAATGTTCTCATTAAATCCACAGAAAAAGGAATTTCAATAGCAGCAACAGATCTCGAAACCGGTTTTGAAGGATTTTATCCTGCTCAAATAGAAGAAGAAGGAACTATAGCCATCAATGCCAGAAAATTATTTGAAATTGTTAATAATTTTTCAAGTGAAAAAATTAGTTTTTCTGAAAATGAAAACAGATGGATAAAAATTAGTAATAAAAACGTAGAGTTTCAAATTGTTGGAATGGATTATGATGATTTTCCACTCATTCCACACATTCAAGATGTAGATTTTATAGAAATAGAATCAGGCTGGATTAAGGATATGATTGAAAAAATGATAATAATAAGTCCTGATTCAGAAGAAAAAAGAGCACATATATTAGGTGTTGGTTTTTATGTAATAGATGAAAATGATAATAAATTGATAAGAATGGTTTCCACAGATTCAAAAAGGCTATCAAAAGTGGACCAGACCGTTAATGATAAATCAAATATATCATTTGCAGCAGGCATTATTATCCCAAAAAAAGGATTGGGTGAAGTATATAAATTTTTGGAATTGGAAGGGCTTATAAAAATTGGAATAAAAGAAAATCATTTCATTTTGAAAAAGGATAATGAAACCATTATTATCAGCCTTCTTGAAGGTGAATTTCCGGACTGCAGTGAAATATTTACCATAGAGGAGGATTACCATTCCATAGATATGGATAAAGATCTTTTTCTAAAAATGATTAAAAGAATGTCTATTTTCTACTCAGACAATTATAAAAATGTTGTTTTTTACTTTGACAGGGATAAACTTTTGATTGTTTCATCAAATCCGGACCTCGGTGAATCAAAAGAGGATATTTTAATTAATTATTATGGAAAGTCTTTTAAAAGTGCCTTTAATCCTAAATACTTTATTGAAACATTAAATGTGATTGATGAAGAAAATATTGTCCTAAATGTATTGGATGAAGAAAATCCCTGTTTTATAAAAGGAAAAAACGATACAAGATATTTGTCTGTTATTATGCCAATGAAAATGTAATTTTAAAAGTTTTAGATAAGCGAGCAATATGACACAGGTTGATAAAGCGTATAATGCTGAAAGCATAAAAATTCTCGAAGGCCTTGAAGCTGTTAGAAAAAGACCTTCCATGTATGTTGGAAATATAGGTGTTGAAGGATTGCATCATCTTGTCTACGAGGTTGTAGATAACAGTATTGATGAAGCTATGGCAGGATATTGCACGTTAATAAATGTTAAAATTAAAACTGATAATAGCATAATTGTTATTGATAATGGCAGAGGAATTCCAACTGGAATTCATGAAAAAGAGAAAGTGTCTGCTGCAGAAGTCGTTATGACAAAACTACACGCAGGTGGAAAATTTGATCATGATACATATAAAGTATCTGGAGGGCTTCATGGTGTTGGAATTTCGGTTGTTAACGCACTTTCAGCTCATCTTGAAATGACTATTTCCCAGGATGGGAAAGTTTTTCGCCAAACTTATGAAAAAGGTAAAAAAACAAGTGAGCTTGAAATTATAGGTGATACTGACCAGCGGGGAACTAAAATTCATTTTTCACCCGATTTTGAAATTATGAATGAAGGAAATTTCAGTTATGAAATTCTTTCAAAACGCTTAAGAGAACTTGCGTTTTTGAATAAAGGCGTGAAAATAGTTATAGAAGATGAAAGAACAGACGATAAACAAGAATTCTGTTATCACGGCGGGTTAAAAAGTTATGTAGAATATTTGAACAGATCCCATACAGCACTTCATGATGCGATAATTATAGAAGGAGAAAAAGGTGATGTTTCAGTTGATGTTGCTATTCAGTACAATGACACATTCAACGAAAAACTCTATACATTCGCAAACAATATAAACACACATGAGGGTGGATTTCATCTTTCGGGATTCAAAGGTGCGCTTACCCGTGCAATAAATACCTATCTGACATCAGACAATGTCCCAAAGAATCTTCAGGGAAAAATAAGCGGAGATGATGTAAGAGAAGGTCTTGCAGCAATAATCAGTGTTAAATTAGTAAATCCTCAATTTGAAGGCCAGACTAAAACCAAATTAGGAAATAGTGAAGTTAAGGGAATTGTTGAATCATTGGTAAATGAAAAATTATCGATTTATTTTCAGGAAAACCCTGTAATAGCAAAAAAGATAATTACCAAGGCTATAGATGCCGCACGCGCTAGGGATGCGGCCAAACGCGCAAGAGATCTTGCAAGAAGTGCGGGAGTCCTTTTAGACTCGTCTCTTCCGGGAAAGCTTGCTGAATGCCAATATACAGATCCCAAAGAAAGAGAATTATTTCTTGTGGAGGGTGATTCTGCAGGTGGTTCTGCAAAACAAGGCAGAGATAGAAGATTTCAAGCTATTTTACCTTTAAAAGGGAAAATATTGAATGTTGAAAAGGCTCGTTTTGATAAAATATTAAAAAGTGAAGAAATAAAAAATATTATAACTGTTCTTGGAACAGGTGTTGGTAATGAAGAATATGATATAAGTAAAATAAGATATCATAAAGTCATAATCATGACAGATGCTGATGTTGATGGCTCTCATATCAGAACGCTTTTATTAACTTTTTTTTACAGACAAATGTTGGATCTTGTTGAAAACGGATATTTATATATTGCGCAACCTCCTCTTTTCAAAGTGGGAAAGGGAAATAAGGGGAATTATCTTAAGGATGAGGATGAATATGATACCTACATACTAAAGAGAATATGTGATCAAAAAAGTGTAAAAATATTGAAATCAGGTAAAATTCTTACAGATGATGAATTATTTCAATTTTTAGAAAATATATCCAGTTTTTGCAAAGTCATGGCCAAGATGGATAGGCGAAACTACGATGAAAAATTATTAGAGCTTTTAATGGGGAAAGAAATAAAAGATAAAACATTTCTCCAGGACAAAGAAAAAATGGCTGAATTAAGAAAAGAAATTATTGAAAAGGGATATCAGGTTGGAAATCTTCTCTATAATGAAAATCTGAATAGATACAGGATGGTTGTAACCCCAATAGGGAAAGTGGATTTGGATGATCCTGTCATTATTTCCCAGAAAAAATCTGCAGAAGTTGGCCGGGTTCTAATTTATTCTCAAGATTATCAACAAGCCTATGTTTTCAGAGAAAAATTAAAAGAATATTATAATACAATGTTTTTGGTTAACAGCAAAACTGCCGAAACAGATGAAAAATCAGTAGAAATAAAAACGATGAAAAATCTGTTGGATTATTTAATAATTGAAGGGAAAAAGGGTATTTCTATCCAACGATATAAAGGTCTTGGAGAAATGAATCCTGATCAGTTGTGGGAAACAACCATGGACCCGTCGAAAAGAATATTAAATCAAGTAAAAATAGACGACGCCGAACAGGCAGACATGATTTTTTCATTGCTTATGGGAGAAGAAGTCGAACCCAGAAGAGATTTTATACAAAATAACGCCCTTGAAATAACAACACTCGATATATAGATAAATAGTTATACAAATTAAAAATCAATGTTTCCAGGAGTCCGTGGAAAGGAAATAACATCCCTTATATTTGTTATTCCCGTAATAAACATAATAAGTCTTTCAAATCCAAGCCCAAAACCACTATGTGGAACAGACCCATAGGTCCGTGATTCCAGATACCACCAGTAATCTGAGAGATTTAATCCGCTTTCTTGCATCCTTGATTTTAATACATCAAGTCTTTCTTCTCTCTGACTGCCCCCTATAAGTTCTCCGATTCTAGGAACCAGTATATCCATTGCAGCAACGGTTTTATTATCATCATTTAATCTCATATAAAACGGTTTGATTGTCTTTGGGTAATTATAAACAATAACAGGACCTTTGTAATAAATATCCGTTAGATATCTTTCATGCTCTGATTGAAGATCATTGCCAAAAGAAACGCCATAATCGAATTTTTCACCTGATTTTATCAGGATATCTATAGCTTCTTTATAGGTAAGGCGTTTAAAATCACGGGAAATAACAGAATCAAGAGTTGTCATTAATTCTTTATCAACGAATTTGCAGAACATATCCAAATCCGGTTTGCAATTATCAATCGTATATTGGATTATATACTGGATAAATTTTTCAGCAACACCCATATTTTCTTCAATATCACAGAATGCCATTTCCGGCTCGATCATCCAGAATTCCGCTGCGTGGCGGCTTGTATTTGAATTTTCTGCCCTGAAGGTTGGTCCAAAAGTATATACATCTCCCAACGAAAGGGCATACATTTCAGCAGACAATTGGCCGGAAACGGTCAGACTGGCCTCTTTGCCAAAAAAGTCCTTATAAAAATCCGTTTTTTCATCCGATATATTTTTAAGTGTGGTTACCCTGAACAATTCTCCGGCACCTTCACAATCCGAACCTGTAATAATAGGAGTATGAATATAAAAAAATCCCATATTTTTAAAAAATTGATGAATAGCATATGACAATTCAGATCTGATTCTGAACACAGCTCCGTATTTATTGGTTCTTGGGCGAAGATGGGCAATTGTTCTTAAAAATTCATCCGTATGTCTTTTTTTTTGAAGTGGATAATTTTCTGGGTTTATAAAAACGATGTCAACGTTTTCAGCCTGTATCTCAAGAGATTGACCTTTACCTGGGGATACAACCAATTTTCCTGTTATGGAAACAGCTGAACCGGTTGTAATTTTTATTATGTCATCATAATTTTCAAGTGTATGATCTGAAACAACCTGAATATTTTTTAAACAGGATCCATCGTTAATTTCTAAAAAAGTAAATTCTTTGGATTCCCTTTTGGTTCTGACCCAGCCTTTAACAAGAACACTGTCCATAGGACTGTTTTTATCCAATATTTGTTTAATTTTTTCCCGTTTCATCATTTTTACCTTTAAAAGAGGGGTAATCTATCTTATACTAAAAAGTTTTTAAGATTTAGTTAATTATACGTATCATAATGAAAGAATAAAATAGCATGGGTAATTTAATGATTCAAGATATACTGCCATTCTGTGAAAAACCAAGCAGATATCTTGGATGTGAAACCAATATAATAAAGAAAAAAAGTGGTTCTGTAAAATTAAATATATCTCTGGTTTTTCCTGATCTTTATGAAATAGGAACCTCTCATTTCGGAATACAGATATTATACAGTATATTAAACAGCCACAATGACATCGCTGCTGAAAGGGTGTTTTATCCCGGTGCTGATATAGAAGATATATTGAGGGCCGGCAATATTCCCCTTTTTTCACTTGAATCCAAGCGGCCATTACAATCATTTGATATTGTTGGATTCAGTCTGCTTTACGAGCTAAATTACACAAACATTATATCTATTCTCGATCTTTCCCATATACCTTTTTTAGCTTCAGAAAGAGATAATACTTATCCATTCATAATAGCTGGTGGTCCGTGTACATTTAACCCTGAACCAGTGGCCGACATTTTTGATGCCATGGTAATAGGAGACGGGGAAAATATTATACTCGAGATGTCTGAAAAATGGATTTCATGGAAACAGGCAAAAACAAATTCCAAATCCACTTTGTTGGAAATGTGGTCAGAATTACCGGGTGTCTATATACCTTCATTTTTTAAACCTGTATATAATGGGGATTGCAACAACAACCCTTTGGATGGATTTACAGATATAGTTCCCATCTATTCTCATTACACAAAAGTTAAAAAGGCTGTCTTACCTGATATTGACAAGAATAGTTTTCCAGAGTCACCTATTGTTCCCTTTGGAAAACCGGTTCATGACAGGCTGCGTATAGAAATTGCCCGGGGTTGCAGCAGAGGGTGCCGGTTTTGTCAGGCAGGCATGATTTACAGACCTGTCCGTGAAAGATCTGTCGATACAATATTAACTATTACTGAAAATGCCATTAAAAATACGGGTTATAACGATATATCCCTTTTATCTTTAAGCACGGGGGACTATTCTGATCTTGCCGGACTAATCAGTCAATTGATGGGTGGGGGACATGGTAATAATAGCTGCTTTAACCATACAGCAATTTCATTGCCTTCTATTCGTGCTGATGTTTTAACACCTGAGTTAATGAGTCTTATTAAAAGAGTCAGGAAAACCGGTTTTACAATTGCGCCTGAGGCAGGGACAGACCGTTTAAGAAAGGTCATCAATAAAGGGCTTACAGAAAAGGAAATTATAGATACTGTTCAAAATGCCTTTAACTTGGGATGGAAGGTTATAAAGTTATATTTTATGGTTGGATTGCCGACTGAAACAGAGGAAGACCTAACCGGCATCGTTGATCTGGTCAAAAAGCTTAAAAGTCTAAAAGGTTCAAAAGGCAGGAAACCTACTTTAAACGTCAGTGTCACAACATTTATTCCCAAAGCTCATACCCCGTTTCAGTGGATGGCTCAAATTGGTTTTGAGGAATCGATGGCCAAAATTTTCCGACTAAAAAAAATTCTAGAAATACCTGGTGTCCAGTTTAAATGGCAGGATCCGAAAGTCAGCCTGTTAGAGGGAATTTGGGCCAGAGGTGATAGAAGACTTACGCCTGTTCTTATTTCTGCCTATAAAAAAGGGTGTAAATTGGACGGATGGCGAGATTATTTTAATTTTGATCTCTGGAAAGAAGCCTTTCAAGAAGAAAATGTGGATATTACCAGGGTCAACTTTAAATATAATGATTTTGATAATTCATTACCGTGGGACCATATTGATTCAGGCGTAAAAAAATCATTTTTAGTCAATGAATGGCACCACGCGTTAAAATCTGAATTTACAGAAGATTGCAGAAATGGTTCATGCAGTGGATGTGGCGTATGTGATTTTAAAGAAATAAAACCGGTTCTTTTCAATAAAATAAATATCCAATCCTTTGTAAACGCGACTGATCCATTACAACTCAGCACGTCAAATTCCCAGCAAACCGGTTTTAAATATTTTATTTCTTTTTCAAAACAGGGTATGGCCAAATACCTAAGCCACCTTGAACTGGTTAATATCATAATGCGAGCGATTAAAAGAACAGATATACCTGTGCAATTTTCAAACGGATTTCATCCAAAACCAAAAATTTCATTTGATGATCCTTTACCTGTGGGAATAGAAACCCTGGAAGACTTTTTTTATTTTGAATTGACTGAATATATTAATCCGGAAACCATTGAAAAAAAATTGAATAGTGACCTTCCAGAAGGTATTCTAATAAATAGCTGCAGGCAGAAGGTTCATCAATCAAAACATATTCAAACAAGTCCGGTTCGGTATTTGCTACATTCATCTAATTGTATTTTTGACGAAACCTGCCTAAATATATTTTTTTTACAGGAAAAATGTATTCTTATAAAAACAAATAAAAAGGGTCAGAAAAAAGAGATTGACCTCAAGAAGTTGGTTTTAAAAATTGAATTACTTGATTCTTATAATTTACTAATGTTACTAATATTTGAATCTGGGCTCTCGGTAAGACCTTCGGAGATAATCAAAACCGTATTCAGCTTTTCCGATAATGAAATCAAACCTATCCGCATACTGAAAGTTCCGGTAAAAAAAAAAGCGGAAATGAATTTGGCATAAACCAAGCCTGTTAAAGAGGCAGGGTTAAAATTATAATTGTTTTTAATTTGAGAATTTTTTTATGAATACTGAGCTTATTGTAAATGTAACAGATCATGAAACCAGAGTAGCCCTTATTGAAAATGGTATCCTTGCCGAAATTTTCATTGAACGGGGTGATGAAACAAATATCACCGGCAATATTTACAAGGGTATAGTGCAACGCGTTCTACCAGGTATGCAGGCTGCATTTGTGGATATTAATCTTGATCAGGCCGCATTTTTATATGTTGATGATGTGGTAGGGAGAAAAAATAATGGTGATGACCATCTGGGTAATGATGATATATCTTCAGACGACTTGTCTATCGAAGATTTTGATCCGGAAACCATCCCTCCAAAAAGACCTAATGCAAAAATAGAAGACCTGATTACCGAGGGTCAGGAAATTATGGTTCAGGTTGTCAAATCACCTATTGGATCAAAAGGACCCAGAATTACAACCCATATCTCACTGCCTGGCCGTTATCTTGTCTTAATGCCAACCGTAAATCATGTTGGTATATCACGAAGAATTGAAGATAAGGACGAACGAAGTAGGCTTAAGGACCTTATTCTAAATTCAAGACAACATAACTATGGATATATATCAAGAACTGCAAGTGAAGGTATTTCCAATGATAAATTAATTCATGAGATGAAATTACTTGAAAATTCATGGAATAATATTAAGGAAAAAATAGGGCAGACCACAGCTCCTTGCCTTCTCCATAAAGATCTAATTGTAACCTTAAGAGCTATACGGGATCATTTAATACATGATGCCAACAAATTAATAATTGATTCTTACACGGGTTACAAATCCGTATTGGCTTTCATCGAAAGCATTATACCTGATTTTAATGTTAAAGTTGAATATTATGATAAACCTGAACCGGTTTTTGATTATTTTAACATAGAAAATGAAATTAACAGAGCGCTTCAAAAGAAAGTATGGCTTAAATCTGGTGGGTATATCATCATTGAGCATACGGAAGCACTTGTGGCTATTGATGTGAATACTGGTAGATACATTGGCAGGCATAATTTTGAAGAAACCGTATTAAAAATCAATCTAGAGGCGATTGATGAAATTGCCCGCCAAATTAGGCTCCGAAATATTGGTGGCATTATCATTATTGATTTCATCGATATGGAGCAGACCATTAATAAGGAAAATGTTTACAATACGCTAAAAGAGGTTTTAAAAAAGGATAAAAGTAAAACCAGCATCTTACCCATGTCTGATATGGGGCTTATCCAGATGACGAGAAAACGTGTGACAAAATCTCTGCTTAAAATGATGTGCGAGCCATGTTTTTATTGTGAGGGAAATGGATTATTGCTGTCCAGGCAGACTGTTTGTTTTGATATTTTTAGGGAAATTATGAGAGGAGCTGATGATATCCTGGGAAATACAATCAAAATTAAAGTGAGTCCGCCGTTGTCAGATATGCTTAAAAATAAGGAAAAAAACATGATATTTTATATTGAAAACAAATTCGGGAAAAAAATTGAAATAATCCCGGATAATGATTTTCACATAGAGGAATATGATATTCGAGAATCTTTTGAAAAATGATTATTGAAAGATTCTTTCTTGACACTCTCTTTAGAATATGGTTTTCTTACAGGATTCATTTTTAGAATATTAACTTTTAATGGTATAAATATATAAGAAGCATTTGAAAGAACGTTAAAGGAATTTAGTCATGAAAAGAACATTCCAGCCTAGTAAAATCAAACGATCAAGAAAACATGGATTTTTAAGTAGAATGGCTACTGCAGCCGGTAGAAGAGTTATAAAAAGAAGAAGAGCCAGGGGAAGAAAGAAACTATCAGCTTAATACACTATGCAGATACCATTAACTATTTAATTTGCTGGAATTAGTACTTGGTATGTGAGGGTTTCTAAGAGGTAATCGCTATTTGCGTGAATATTCGTTTCCTAAAAGTCATAGAATAAAAAAACGAAGAGACTATATAGAGTTATCAAAATCCGGAAACAGGATACAAGACAGATACTTCATAGTTTTATATAAAAAGAATCAATTACTTGGTTCACGCTTAGGGATAACCGTATCAAAAAAAGTCGGAGGCGCAGTAAATCGTAACAGACTAAAGCGAATTATCAGAGAAGCTTATCGCTTAAACAGGAAGCACCTGACTGAACACATAGACATCAATATTATCGTTAAAAAGCTGGCATCTAATATTCAATTTGAAATTGTTTTACCTTCTCTTAAAACGATTTTAGACAGAGCCTGTGAGAAAAAGTGAGTATTAAAACAATACTTGTTTTATTAATCAAACTATATCAAGGGTTAATATCTCCATTTATAGGACCTGCATGTCGCTTTTACCCAACGTGTTCAGTTTATGCAATGACCGCAATAATTCGGTATGGTGCATTAAAAGGATCATATCTTGCACTAAAACGTGTTTTAAGATGTCACCCCTTCCACCCAGGTGGTTTTGATCCTGTTCCCTAACTTTTAAGTTTGTTCTTTTGGTTTTTTATAGCCATTGCCCTCCCTGTTTTAAATATAGATCGCATATGCTGATGGCACAACAGGAATCTATATTTAATTACTACAAATAAAACAGTTGGTTAGGAGTTCCAATGGAACAAGCACGCCTGTTTATGGCAATCGCACTGTCTATAATCGTATTTATCGTGTGGGACCATTTTTTCGTACCCAAACAACCCGCTTCACAAGCACCTCCTTCAACTCAGGAAACGGTCAACACCAACCCTTCCAATAAGCCCATTCTTACGCATTCAGAAAATGGCATTAACGATCCCGCTTCTGCTGAAAGAGAAAGTATTGTAACTGACCAATTAAACCCAATCGTTGAGAAGGAGCCAAGAACGATTACCATTTCAACACCCGCCTACCACATTAAAATTTCAGAAAGAGGCGCGGTTATCACCAGTTTTACGCTTAACGATTATTTTGAAACTAAAAAAAGCCATATTAATAAGGAAGTAATTTCAAGTGCTGTTTCAGGCGGGACACTCAGATCGGATATGTTGAATAACAGTATACCTGGTCTGGACAATGCCCTTTTTGAAACAGATGCAAAAACGGATTCTATAATAGTTGAGAAAGATACTGTATCTGTTTCATTCAGATGGCACAACCCTAATGGTTTTAGCATTGCTAAAACTTTTAATTTCAAACCAGAAGGCTATATTTTTACATATTCAGTCAATATCGTTAACAACTCAAACGCCACATTAGACGATAGTTTGGAAATTTCGTTTGTTGACGCTTTTCCCGAAAATGGGGGGTATGCATTTGAAGGCCCATGCGCGCTAATAGACAATCATCTTGAAGAGGTCAAGGCAAAGAAAATAAAAACCAAGAACATTTATACCGGAGAGCTCGAGTGGATCGCAGTTCAGGATAGGTATTTTATGTCTAGCATCATTCCTGAAATGAAACAGGATCTGAGCATGCACCTGAACTTGAATCAAAGCACCCGAATATCGGGTTCGAACATCTCTGAAACGTATAATATCATAGATACCCGTCTTGTTCAAATGATTGGCGCCATTTCTCCGGGTAATCAAAAAACGCTTTCCTATGATATTTATATGGGACCCAAAAGTGTCCGGATTTTAAAAGGGTCGGGGTACCGTTTAGACAAAGCGGTCAATTTTGGATGGTTTGATTTTCTTGCAAAGCCTTGTTTGTGGCTTATGAATGTTTTTTACGATTTTATTCCTAACTACGGTCTTGCTATTATTTTTCTTACCATACTGATAAAGATATTATTTTGGCCATTAGGAACCAAAGCATACAAATCCATGAATGAGATGAAAAAGCTTCAACCACTGATGGCTGAAATTAATGAAAAATACAAAAGCGATCCTCAAAAAAAGAACCAAGAGGTCATGGCTTTATACAAGACCTACAAAGTAAATCCTCTTGGGGGATGTTTGCCAATGCTTGTACAAATGCCTATCTTTTTAGCATTATACAAAATGCTATATTCCGCTATCGAACTCAGGCACGCCCCGTTTTTTGGTTGGATTACCGATTTGTCAGCTCCTGACAGACTCTTTAATTTTGGTGTCGTAATACCTTTTTTCGAGCCGCCAACAGGTATACCCGTGCTTACTTTGATAATGGGTGCAAGCATGTTTATTCAGCAAAAAATGTCACCACCTGCAGGAGATCCTTCTCAAGCTAAAATGATGATGATGATGCCTTTATTTATGACTGTTATTTTCATTAATTTTTCATCAGGACTTGTCCTGTATTGGCTCATTAACAACATTCTATCAATAGCGCAGCAGTATTATATAACAAAAAATAATAACTAACCATGGAGGAATTAACAATGCCTCAAATAGAATTTGAAGGCAAGAACATCGACGATGCAGTTAGTAACGCCTGCAAAAAACTTAATTGTGATAAAAATAATTTAAAGTTTGATATTTTATCATCCGGGTCGACCGGAATTTTTGGATTAATTGGAGCTAAAAAGGCAAAAATTCGTGTTATCGAAAATTTTCAGCCGCCCCAAACTGTTCTGAAAACCGATTCTTCTGCAAGCACCCGAAAACAAGTCCCTGGTGATGGGATAAAATCTTTAGTCGATGAGGCTTTTAATGGCACGGAAAAAAAGACGGCCTATTCACGGCCAGCTAAACCCAAAAATCCGCCAAAAGAAACCGAACCTACACAAGAACCAGCCATCACCGCCCCATACGTCTACCCTGAAGGTCCTGTAATTTCCGGCAGGCAAATGCTTCAAAATGTTCTTGATTCTATTACAGATGGCGCCTCAGTTTCAATTGCAACCGACAGCGATAGAGTTATCTACCGCATTGAAGGTGGGAACTCAGCGTTACTTATTGGAAAAAGAGGCCAAACTCTCGATGCTATGCAGTATCTCATCGATAAAATCGTAAACAAACAAAGTGATGAGCGCGTTAGAATTCAGATCGATATCGAAGGATATCTTGAAACAAGAAAAGCAAGTCTTGAAAGCCTCGCGCTCCGCTTGGCAGAAAAAGCTAAGAAAACGGGGAAACCATCTACCATCAGTCAAATGACCGCCCATGACAGAAGGATAGTTCACTTAACGCTTAAGGACGATCATACGGTAAAAACCAGAAGTATTGGAGAAGGATATTACAGACGCTTGGTCATTTTTCCCAAAAAGCGCAAATTCAGGAAAAATACCAAATATGATAGTCCCGAAGCCAAATAGCCTGATTCATTTAATCAATCGGCATTTTTAGATGGTAAAATATTCTCAACAGATTCGGGTCATAATTTGAGTACAGACCATCTGAACGGCTATAAGCTATTAAATTATGACCAAATACGAACCATCTACCATAGCAGCTATTTCAACTCCACCAGGAACAGGGGGGATTGGTATTATTAAGATATCTGGCCCCCTGTCAATCACCGCTGCCCATACCATCTTCAAGTCAACAAATGCCGGCTTGCTTAATAGCCCCAAATTTCTTCATAGAAAAATTTATTTCGGTTATATAGTTGAGCCTGAATCGAATAGGATTCTTGATGAGGCTATTCTATTTATAATGAAATCACCTCACTCTTACACATGTGAAGATGTTGTTGAAATTCAGCTTCATAGCAGTCCAATCATTATGAGCGTTATACTTGATTTGCTTCTCACAATGGGCATACGCCTGGCCGAGCCTGGGGAATTTACAAAACGGGCTTTCTTAAATGGCCGTATTGATCTTATTCAGGCCGAATCCATAATTGATTTGATCGAATCCCAAACAAAAACAGCAGGTTTAATATCAGCAGCTCTACTTAAGGGAGAACTTGGCCATATTTTTCATTGCCTAAAATCCGAATTAATCGATTTTTTATCTCTCATTGAAGCTTCCATAGATTTTCCAGATGAAAATTTGGACATTCCCTCGTCAGATTCACTAATAAATACATTAAATCGTATCATCAATGAGCATATATCCCGCCTAGTGGCTAATTATACAGAAAAGCATCACCTTCGAGATGGTATTAACATTGTCATTGCCGGCGGACCCAATGTCGGTAAATCCAGTTTGATGAACTGTATTCTAAAAAAGGAAAAATCGATCGTCACACCAGTTCCTGGCACGACCAGGGATATTATTGATGATACCATCATTTTAAACGGTACCCACGTCGTTATCAGTGATACTGCCGGTATTCATCAGACCAATGACCTGATAGAAAGAATAGGTGTCGAAAAGGCAAAACTCCATATTCAAAACGCCGATATCGTGCTCCTTGTGATTGATATTTCCAAAGACACACCCATTTTAAATCATCGAATATATACGTCAATCATCGATAAACAGGTGATTCTGGTTTTAAACAAAATCGATTTGGTTGATGAACCCTACACTTATGATTTTTCTATATTTAAAAAGGGTATTCAACATGTTTTTGTATCAGCTAAAAACAATCAGGGAATCCCGGAACTTAAAAATATTATTTCCAATCTATTTAGTTTTGATATCAAGCATTCTGAAAGTCAGCTTATCCCCACAATTAGACAGAAGAATGCTTTAGATTTTATTCAAAACAATTTGTACGCTGCCATTAAATCTATTGCAGACTCTTTTCCCCTTGAACTGGTAGCTATTGATATAAAGGCCTGTATCGAAAAAATCGGAGAAATTACAGGAGACAACACCCCGATTGATATACTCGATACAATTTTTAACAATTTTTGTATTGGCAAATAATGTTTCACGTGAAACATTGTTGGTTTTTAAAAATGGAGGTTAAGGGACGTGAGTATGGATTTTAAGCCTATTCTTGATAAATATGAGACCTATGTCCAAATGATAGACGGTATATTTAAAAAGGTGGGGAATGAATATGGATATTGTGTGAAATGTAAGCCAGGTTGTGATGATTGCTGTTATGCCTTGTTCGATTTATCTTTTATCGAAGCGGTGTATATCAACAGACGTTTTAAGGAGAATTTTAGTGGGGATCAACGATCGTTGTTGATAGAAAAAGCAGCACGGGCAGACAGACAGATTCATAAACTTAAAAAGAGTGCATTTCAGCAGTTGAAACATGGTCGGGATGAGATCGGTATATTGGGAGATATGGCTATGGAGCGTGTGCGGTGCCCGTTTTTAAATGAAAAAAGCAAGTGTGACATGTATGATATGCGCCCGATAACTTGCAGGCTCTATGGTATTCCAACTTCAACGAGTGGGGCAAGCCACATTTGTGGCAAGTCTGCGTTCGAAAAAGGGGGAAAATATCCCACGGTCAATATGGATAAGATTCATAATCAATTGTATAATCTGTCGTTGGAATTGGCTATTCATATAAAATCGAGATATGCGAAAATTGCAGAAGTATTAATACCTTTATCCATGGCTTTGATTACAGATTTTAATGAGGAATACTTGGGGGTCGGTGATGCAAAAAAAACTGGAGAAGAAGACAACCTGTCAAAATAATGTAGCGATATTTTCAAAAGAGGATGTGGCTATACGAAAAAAAGCTGTGTTTGATGCAATGGGGAAACGGGGACAGCAGAGAATCTTAAGAGTGGGCTATGATCAGTGGGATCCGTTTGAAGAACCCAAAGACCCAATAGATATTAGGCGAGATGGCGCAAATAAGACGAGTCAAATGCTGATTCGCGAGTTTTTGCAGACACGAAATATTGAGACTTATAGTAATGCTTTTGCTAAAGGTGCATTTGATCTATGCTTGGGCATAATTAATAAGGATGATAAGTATCAGGGGATGTTTGAATTTGCGTGTTGGTACTATCGCATGTTGGAAAAAGAAAAAGAGGTTGAAGGTAAAGATTGATCCATGAGGCAACACTTAGATTATCCAAGTGGTTTAGACTGCGTGATTATGCACGTTTTAGCTGAGTCTGAATATCGCATCACACAACAGGGGATAGAAACGCGAATTGCTGGTGAATTCGGAATAGCTCGAAGAATTGTTCGGAAACGCATACGATTGCTGGTGGAAAAGGGGGAACTTGAGTATTCATCTCATTATGGTTGTTCTTTTATCGAGTTGTCATTTAGCCGCGCTGTCCGAATCTCAAAACATGTTATAATAAAACCCCCAGAAGTCAAGTATATAGCTATTCCTGGTGATGTGGTTGTTAGCCTTTTGGCGGGTGTATCATTTGGCACTGGGAAACATCCAACGACATGCCTGTGTGTGAGAGCCATTGATAATATCATGACCGGACAACAATTTCCTGAAGATGGTTTGGGTGTTGATATTGGTACAGGGTCAGGTATTCTTGCAATCGTTGCAGTTGCCTTGGGCTTGAAGCATTCACAGGGAACGGATTTGGACACCAACGCCAGGTACGAAGCTATGGAAAATGCAAAAATAAATGGCTTTGGTGGACGTATCTGTGTTTCAGATAAAAATATAGACATGTTTGACTGTAAGTTCTTATTGATAACAGCCAATTTGAGGTTTCCTACAATCCAGTCTCTGTGTTTGTCAATCTATCGAATAACACTTCCTGGGGCCTTTGTTGTTATTTCGGGTATCCGAAACGATGAGGCTGCTCAGGTCATATCGTTTTATACAGAAAATGGGTTTGTATGTATAGCGAATGATTCTGAAAGGGGATGGAGCTGTGTGGTCTTGCGAAAGTTGGTTAACATGTCCTTCAGATTGCAATAAACCTGAATTTTCAATCATACCCATCCCAGACATAATAATGGGTATTGCCGCTTATTTCATATGTTGTTACATTCTATATCGGTTCGGGAACATCGCTGGATACTGAAAATTGTATTGAGTAGTGGATTCAGGGCGATAAAATGACTCCAAAATTCCGAGAATATTTTAAAATTGAAAATAAGGCCCATATGGTCAACGATATTGATGCTTTCAAAATAGGGTACTCCACCATATGGAGAGGTGCGAGAACGTTTGGTGTTGGCCGTTTTAGGAGCTCGATATTTTTTAACGAAAGGAAAAATTGATGGAAAAGTTAATAGAGCTGAAAAGAAGATATGTTTTGTATGCAAAATAAATTGTTGGTCAGAATAATTTAGCCTTTCCAATGGTCAAAAAAAATTGTATGGTTTAAATAAACGTATTATATTGCTGGATATCACTTTTTTAGCAGGTTTGGAAGAAGTACTGCCTTAGAATGATATAAGATATTTATCTGAAAGTGATAAATATTCAAGGCGAATGAAGATGGTATTTTTAATATGTATACAAAATAGTTTGGTATTTTATTTCTCTGCAAAGGGCTAAGTGAGATAAAAAGAAATAATCATGTCAAGGGGGAAAAAATGAGAGATCCGGTATTTGAGCCAATAAAAATCAATCGTTTTGAATCATCAAACAGGATATATATGCCAGCCATGCATATGGGGATGGCGGATAATTACAAGGTGACAGACACCCTCATCGAGTTTTACCGGGAAAGAGGAAAAGGGGGGGCTGGTATGATATGCGTTGGGTATGCGACCCCAGACGACATGTCAGGCAGTGCTTTAAATATAGGTGCTCATAGTGATGAATTTATCCCCGGATTGAAAAAGCTGGCCTCTGCAATTAAGGAAAACGGAACGGGTGCCGTTGTTCAGCTAAATCATTCAGGAAGATATAACTATTCATTTTTTATAGGAGGTCGCCAACCCGTTGCACCCTCGCCCGTTGCATCCAGGCTGACACGCGAAGTACCCAAGGAATTAACGATAGATGAAATTCAGCAAATTGTAGAATCTTTTTCACAGGCCGCAGTCAGAATAAGAACAGCCGGGTTTGATGCTGTAGAAATTCTGGCGGGCACTGGATATTTAATTAGTGAGTTTCTATCTCCATTAACAAATCAAAGACAGGATGACTACGGTGGAAGTCTTGAGAACAGAATGCGGTTTGGCATAGAAGTGGTTCAATCTATCAGAAAATCTACAGGACGTGATTTTCCGGTAATCGTAAGAATGAATGGCAATGATTTCATGCAAGGTGGCCAAGGCCGGGAAGAGTTGAAAATATTTGCAAAAAGTTTAGTGAAAAATGCTTCTGTAGATGCCCTTTGCATAAACGTGGGATGGCATGAAGCCCGAGTACCTCAGATTGTAACAGCAGTACCGAGAGGAGCCTTTTCATACCTTGCGCGAGGGATTAAAGATGTTGTGGAAGTACCGGTCATCGCAAGCCATCGAATAAATGATTCTAAAACCGCAAGAGAAATGATCGGTGATGGCATGTGTGATATGGTTGCAATAGGAAGGGGATTGATTGCAGATCCATATCTTCCGGAAAAAATGCGTACGGGTAGAGAGAAGGAAATCATGCATTGTATTGCATGTGCCCAAGGGTGTTTTGATAATTTATTTAAACTTAAACCTGTTGCGTGTATGTGTAATCCAAAGGCAGGGTTTGAAAAAACTAAAATTATTGAAAAAATCGCTACAGGGAAAAAGGTAATGGTGATAGGGGGAGGGCCTGCAGGGATGAGCGCAGCGCTTTCAGCGGCTGAAAAAGGGCACCATGTTACCTTGTTTGAAAAAAAGCAAATTCTTGGTGGACAACTTTATCTGGCTTCATCGCCTCCGGGAAGAGAAGAGTTTGCAGAATTTGCAAGAAATTTATCGGTCCAGGTAAGCGTAAGCAATATAGACGTGAAAACAGGAATTGATGTAGATGGGAATTTGATAAAAGCGGAAAAGCCTGACCATATAATACTGGCGACGGGTGCCGTGCCAATTGAACCACCGATAAAAGGCCATGATCTACCCCATGTCGTGCAGGCCTGGGATGTACTTGAAGAAAAAGTATTTACGGGAAGACGGATCATTATAATCGGGGGAGGAGCCGTTGGTGTGGAAACAGCACTTTTCCTCGCTGAGAAGGGTACAATTACCGGAGAAACCTTGAAGTTTCTAATGGTGAACAATGCTGAACCACTGGTGGATTTATATGATCTTTGTCTGAAAGGCACAAAGAAAGTAATGATTGTGGAGATGCTTGATACAGTGGGTAAGGATATTGGAAAATCGACCCGATGGGGCATGATGCAGGATTTGTCGCGTGTTGGCGTAGAAATAAATACTCAGACAAAAGCACTGGAGATAACGGAACAAGGCATAAAGGTTGATATTAACGGAGAAGTTAAAGAAATACCTGCGGATACGGTTGTTCTTGCGGCAGGATCAAAATCGTACAATCCTCTCCAGAAAATCGTTGAAAATAGCGGAATTACTTATGATGTTGTTGGAGATGCAAAACAGGTTGCTCTTGCTTTTGATGCGGTTCATCAAGGTTTTGATGCGGGTAGAAGTATATAGGGTTAAATCGCCAAAATAAAAAGATAAAAGCGCAATGGAAATGATCGTATCTATTGTGCTTTTATCTTAGAAAAAAAGAATTCAAGGTGGAAATGTTTAAATTTGTGTTTCAACCAAGTGTGCTATTTTTGAGGCTGGAACGATCGTTACCTTCTGCTTCATCCAGGGCAATAGCTCTCTTAAAACGTCTAAAGTAATCTGGTAGGCGTGCCCTATGCCCACAACCTCTCCTTTTGATTCAGCCATTTTGACAAGTTTGAATATCTGTTTCTGAACTTCAACTGCGTCCTGTCTGTTGTCGAGAAATATATTTCGTTGGGCGAACGGTATTTGGAATAGTCTGGCTGCAGGTTGACAGATTGTTTTATTTGTCGTTCGGCTGTCTATAAAAAACAGATTTCTCTTTTTTAGTATGGAAAAAATCTGATGGATTTGTGGCTCATTTGTGGAAATTTTAGACCCCATATGGTTGTTGACGCCTTTGATATAAGGAATTGAGTCAAGGTTGGCAGTGAGTTGATCAATAAGCTTATCAGGAGACATGCTCTCAAAGAGGGTACCTGGACCGGGGTCTGCTTTTGGGTAGTTGAACGGCTCCATAGGAAGATGAAGCATAATTTCTACATTTTTCTGATGGGCCAGTTCGGCTATTTCTGTCCCATGTGGACTATGGGGGAGAATAGAAAACGTCAGGTCAGTATTAAGTTCAAGAAAGCCTGTTGCTAAATGGTAGTCATAACCCAGGTCATCGATAATGATAGAGACAAAGGGTAATACATGACTATTCTTGGGTTTGACGGGCAATGTGGCCGGGGGATGATAATCCGGCTCTTCTTTGGTGTAAATTTCAAAAACAGGAGGAGCTGGAATTTTTTTTATTATGGAAGATGGTTTTTTTATGATAGCAGGTCTTTTTGGGGGAAGAAATAGATGTGCAAGAAATCCAGCTGTCGTGGCAATGGCAACAATAATAAAAATAGCGGTGACAGACTTTAAAAGAGAAGATGTTTGTTTTATCTCCGGTTTTTTTTTCGTTTGAGATTTGGATGGGGCACGTTTATTTGCTGCTTTTTTTTTAGGTGGCATAATTTAAAAATGGTATAAAATAACACATCAGATTGATGTTCAGATTCTCATGTCGATTGATCCCATTGGTATATATACCACCTGAACGTGTATTCCAGGCTATGAAAAATCAGGAAAGAGAACAGTTTTTGCCGATAAAATGGCCATTAACAGCAGAAGAACAGTATGTCAAGGGCTCATTAAGAATCGAATTTGTTTTTTATGACTCAAACCGGTATTAAACAATTACTGGTCTTGCGGCTTGTTGGTCAGGTTTTTAAAAATATTATGGCTGATCAGAATTTCAAGGGCTCTTTCAATTTGATTATCAGTCAGTAAGTCTTCAGAATCCAGCTGGCCATGTTTTTTCATTGCTTTTTTTTCCATGGTATTTTGTTTGGATTTATTTTTTTTGCTTTTTGCTGGTTCAGCCTCAAGATGATTGATTAAATCCTTCTCTTTGATAAACGGAGAATCGGTTTCATCTTGCCCCTGGTTTAAAATACGGTTTTTCAGAACAATATCAGGCTGTATACCTTGGGCTTGTATGGAGGTGCCATTGGGGGTGTAATATCTGGCAATGGTATATTTAATACCATATCCATCTCTGAGGGATTTGACCGTCTGGACCGAACCTTTGCCAAAAGAAGGGGTTCCCAGTATCAATGCACGCTTGTTATCCTGAAGGGCGCCAGCTACGATTTCAGATGCACTGGCACTCCCTCCGTTAATAAGAACAACAATGGGATAAACTTTATCTGAAGGGTCTGAATGAGCTTTAAATACATTTTGCTGATCATCATGCCTGCCCTTTATGGAAACGATAACGCCCCCTGAAAGAAACGTGTCCGAGACATCTACGGCCTGATTTAAGAGTCCGCCAGGGTTATCTCTAAGGTCCACAACCAGACCATTAAGTGGCTTGCTTTCATTTTCAAGTTCGACAAGGGCAGCTTTAAGGTCTTCTGTCGTATTATCTCGGAAATTGGTTATCCATATGTAACCATAGCCATTTTTAAGCGTGACATATTTTACGCTTTCAATGGGAATAACATCCCGGACAAGTTCAAAGTCAAGGGGTTCTGGTTCTCCCTTTCTAATGACCGTTATGATGACGATAGTCCCTTTGGGACCCCTCATTTTCTTTACTGCTTCCCACAGTTGCATGTTTTGGGTGGGTTCATCGTCGACCTTTATAATTCTATCATCTGCTTTTATCCCTGCTTTATAGGCAGGCGTACCGTCAATAGCAGATATGACAGTGAGTACATTGTCTTTGATGGAAATAACTATGCCGATACCGCCAAACTCTCCCTTTGTATCGACTTGCAGTTCTTCAAAGTCTTCTGGCGGAAGGAAGGCCGAATGGGGGTCAAGACCGGTTAGCATTCCCTGAATCGCTTTTTGAATAAGCTTTTCCGGCTCTACCGGGTCAACATAATTCTGTTCAATTTCTTCTATTACATTTGAAAAAACTTTCAGGCCTTTATATGTTTCATCATTACCAGCACAAAGTGGTTCGTTCTTGCCTGAAAACAAGATTATTAAAAAGCTGATGGCGGAAATGATTTTCTGACGTTGAATGGAACATCGCTTGTTGGGGTTGATCATGATTTTCTCCTCATTATCCTTTTTTTAGCCAAGTCAAGGGATCGATGGGTTTCCCGTGGAGTCTGATTTCGAAGTAAAGCTTGGGTTCGGCAACGGAGCCGGATTCACCGACTGTAGCAATAACTTCTCCAGGCTCGACATAATCCCCTTTTTTCCTAAACAATTCCTCTGCATGGGCATAGACCGTATAATAGTAGTTACCATGATCAATGATAATCAGATTTCCATATCCTTTAAGCCAGTCTGAAAAAATGATGAAACCACCACATACAGCTTGAATAGGCTCACCGCGTTCTGTTTTGATGTCAATGCCATTGAAGAATGTTTTAAAATTATAATCGGTTTCAATGCCCTGTCCAAAAAGAGTGACTACCTGACCATTGACCGGAGGTAACATATTACCTTTAATGAAAGTGCAGTTTGTATTGTTTGGGGTAGGATCGGGTTTATTGGATTCTTCGCGATATCTGGACTGTATTTTCTGTTCAAGGTCGAATTGTGCCTGTTTCAGTGAATCAATGGCAGCAACGGTTAACGACTTCTGATTGCGAATATCAGACAGTAGGGTGGCACGCTTTTCTTTTTTATTTGAAATAATGCGAATTTTATCATCATAGTCAGATTTAAGAGAAAGCATTGTTTTTTGCTGAATTTCAAGTTCTTTTTTTAATTTGATCAGACTATCCATATTTTTATAATGGTTTTCAAAAATTTTTGCATCTTCTGACAATATCCTGTCCAGGGCAATTTTGCGCGTGAAGAATTCATACATAGAATCTGAGGATGCCAATATCGGCATATTCCCGATGTTTGTTAGCTTATATAATGATACAAGTCTTTTGGCAACGTATTCCTCATCAGTTGTCATTAATGATTTTAAATCCGCCAGATTTTTTTCCGTAATGCCAACTTTGTTTTCGATTGCATTTAATTTTTTCCGGGTAGCAGTTGCATTTTTGAAAACGGTGTTAAGCGATATTTCAATTTCATTCAAACCATTAATGATAGAATGTTCTTTTTCACTGTAATTTTTGATTTCTTCTTCATGTACCTCAATTTTTCTGCTTATTTCGTTTACTTTCAACTGGACAGATTTTTCAGGGATTTTAGGACCGATGACCGGTGTCTTTTCTTTAGATTGGGAGGGAGGAGCACTTGAGGGGTTTTCTGTCAATATATGACTGCCATTATGTGAAATATGAATATATATTTCTCTGTTCCTGATAAATCCAGTGTCTCCGTTAACTGAAACGTTCAGCCATTCACCCTGATTTTTCAAAATATCCACTTGTGTATTTTTTTCCAGAAGGCCAATAGAGGGATAATGCGTACCCGGGCCAGTCCTGACGTGAATCCAGTTCGCCGTTATGATACCGGACTCTTTGAAAGTTGTAAGATGTGTTTGTGGGTCAGGGAGGGTTTCCTGAACAGGGCGGTGTTTGACCACAATGTATTGGTTCCTGTTTCGTACAAATCCTTTTTTCCCCACATATTCAATTTTGAGCCATTTATTGTCTTCTTCGAGTATGTCAACGCGCGTTCCCTTGGTTAACTGGTCAATAACAGGATAGGATTGCCCGGGACCGGACCGGACATTCAAAAAGAATGTGGAGACAATACCATATGGAATTGTTTGATCTGCTGCCTGGACATATATACATGGTAGGATCAGAAGTAAAATTCCACTTATGGCGTATTTAAATATTGTTTTAATGATAGGTGGCATCCAATTAATCCAACTAGCATACTTCCTGCCAATATGCTTAAAAAGGCCCAAACAGGAAAAAAATGTATATTGATCATGTATGTTGAAAAGTTACGTTCAAGGCTGGTTGTAATCACCCAGTAGGGAATATAAAGCAGCAAAAGGCCTGTCATTCCCCCAATGCCTCCCTGAATGATTCCTTCAATGTAAAATGGTAATTTTATAAAGTTATCGGAGGCGCCAACCAGTCTCATGATTTCAATTTCGTCTCTTCTGGAATATAGAGCCAGACGGATTGTATTTGCAATTATAAAAACAGTGACGATAAAAAAAATACTGCTCATGACGATGCCGGAAATGGAAATCAGGTTGAAAATGTTGATAAATTTGTCCAGCCATTTCTGACCATATTCCACATCATTAACAAACGGTATTTGTTCCACGCTTTTAGCAAGATTTTCGATTTTTTCCCAACTTTGAGTGGCGGGTATCATACGAATTTCTAACGTATTCGGGAGCGGATTGGTTTTAAGATTGTCGAACAGGGCCGTTTGTCGTTTCATTCTGGTTTTCAAAGACTGAAAGGCGTCGGCTTTGGAAATATAAGTTACCGATTTAACACCGTAAGTGTTTGATATTTGTTGCTTCAAATTGGTTATTTCTCTATCTCCAAGATCGTTTTCAACGTAGGCAAATATTCTGACACCATCTTTCCATGAACTCATTACTTCATTTATGTTGAGGAAAAAAAGGCCAAACAAACTGACCATGAGTATGGACAAGGCTGTTGTTATAATGGTGACCATATGAAGGAATTTGTTATCCAGTATATCCCGAATGGCACGTTTTAAAAAAAATATCATTCAATGCTACCTTCAGAAAAGTGTGTGGGGTCCCTCAAGGTGCTCATGTACAAGCTGCCCTTGTTTTAGAAAGATGACTCTTCCGGTTGTACTCTTGATTAGATTCTGATCATGGGTGGCGATGATAATGGTTGCACCTCGTTTGTGATACCCTTTTAAAAGTTCCATAATGCTGTTCGCTGAATCAGGATCAAGGCTTCCTGTAGGTTCATCCGCCAAAATGATTTTTGGATCTCCAACAACCGCCCTCGCTACGGCAACACGCTGTTGCTCACCTCCGGAAAGGCTTGGTGGATAGGCGTTTATTTTACCCTCCATACCAACAGTCCTTAATACACTGTTGATTTTTTTGGGAATGATTCGAGAATTTATTCCGGACACCTCCAGAACAAGGGCTATGTTTTCATATACTGTTTTGGAAGGAATCAGCTTAAAATCCTGAAAAATGATTCCAAACATTCGTCTCAGAAAAGGAATGCGTTTACCATTAATTCTGGAAAGATTCATCCCTTCGATAATAATCTGGCCTTCAGATACAGGCTCTACAAGATACAATAGCTTCAGAAGTGTTGATTTCCCAGCCCCTGATGGCCCACTGATCATCATAAATTCGTTTCTTCTTATATCGAGCGACAGATCCAGAATGGCATTTTTAGTCGGATATCTTTTATAAACATGAAACATGCGGATGATGGATGACTTATCGTTCATGGTGAAATAATATACAGGAAAAACAGGGAAATTTCATCATATTTATTTCAATGGTCATGCTTTCTTGTTTTATTGACCGGAATACATTTTACTGGTATCTCTACCCAGATTCAAGGAGTGCTTTAACAGGTTTTCCTTAATCAGGGCTCCTGCTGAATGCCATTAAAACAGGCAATTCCAATTTCCCAGTTCAGCAGGAGCTTTTCAAATAACGACGTGTAAGGAACAGGAGCAATATGGACATGATGCGGCAGGAATTGATTAAGATGATCTGTGAAAAATCGTTCAAATATTCTGATAAACCGGTTTTTAAACTTGCGTCCGGGGCTTTGAGTTCATTTTATGTGAACTGCAAACCAACCACGCTTCACCCCAGAGGGATGTACCTGGTGGGCCACCTTGTTTTTGAAGCGATTAAAGATGTGGTTCCGGATGGCGTGGGAGGGCTTACTTTTGGGGCAGACCCGATTGCTGTGGCCACTTCTTTTGCATCTGAACTGAATCATATGCCGGTGAAAGCGTTTTCCATCCGGAAGACTCAAAAAGATCATGGTATTGTAAATTGGGTTGAAGGGGATATGGCTTCCGGAGAACGCGTTGTTATCATAGAAGATGTGGTTACAACTGGGGGGTCGACAATAAAAGCCATTGATCGAGCCCGGTCAACCGGCCTCGATGTGGTCAAGGTGGTTACCTTGATCGACCGTCAGGAAGGTGGCATGGAAAATATTAAAAACTATGTAAATGATGTGGTTTCCATTATCACCAGAGATGATTTAATGACAATGATTACGTCGTAGGTGGCACCATATAGGTTGCACAGGCATTTTCAGACTCCCATACAGTGACTTTGCTTACCGTTGCGCCCTTTTCATGGATGAGATCCTGAAGTCTGTTTGCGATGTAAACCGCAATATTTTCGGAGGATGGATTGCCACCTGTAAAATAATCAAGTTCATTCAGGTATTTATGATCGAGATCATTCATGATTTGTTTGACATAACCCTTTAGCTCACCAAAATCAATCAGAACACCTGCTGCATTCAGTTGACTGCCAATAACAGATGTTTCAACTTTCCAGTTATGTCCATGGAGATTTTCGCATTTCTGGGCAACCATTTTCAGGTTGTGGGCTGCAGCAAAATGAGTGACAATTTTCAATTCAAACATAATATTTATTTTCTTTCCATATGCTATTGATGATTTTTAAGAAGGTTTTTCAGTTTATTTTTGAGCTTGTTGGATTCCAGGGCTGAAAATTCCTTTAACAGCTTTTCCTGTTTTTTATTGATGCTGGTCGGGATATTGATATCAACCTGGACAATCTGATCACCCCTGAGGCCACTTCTCAATGAGGGAATGCCTTCTCCTTTCAGGACAAAAGTATCACCATATTGAGTGCCTTTGGGTATTTCGAGTTCACGCTCTCCATTTAATGTTGGAATGGTGATTGTGTCACCCAGAATGGCCTGAATAAAGGATATGTCGACCAGGCAGATGATATTGGTTTCATTTCTTTTGAAATATTTATGCGGTTTTGTATTGATGAAAACGTACAGATCTCCGTTGGGACCACCACTGGGACTTGCCTCACCTTCACCGGTCAGTCTTAATCTCGAACCTGAATCAACACCAGCAGGAATTTTTACAGCCACTTTTTTCTTTACAGCCATATGTCCTGTTCCTCTGCAGGAACTGCAAGGGTTGACAATTGCCTGGCCTTTGCCCCGGCAATACGGGCAGGTGGTTCTCACTGTAAAAAAACCCTGGCTTTGAGAATATTGCCCGGTACCATGGCACTGACTGCATGTTTCCGGATGGGTTCCGGGTTCACAACCGTTTCCCTGGCATCTGGAACAGATTTCGGTTTTTTCTATTGAGATTTCAGTTTCCGTACCAAACGCAGCTTCCATAAAATCAAGCGTCATGTCATAACGAAGATCTGCACCTCGCCGGACTCTGTTTTGAGAACGCCTTTGGCCGCCAAATCCAAAAAAATCTTCAAAAATATCCCCAAAACTGGAAAAAATGTCCTCAAAGCCGCCAGCCCCTGAAAATCCCTGGCCTTGAAGCCCCTGGTGGCCAAATTGATCATAAATCTGACGCTTTTTGGAATCGGATAAAACATCATAGGCTTCAGCCGCTTCCTTGAATTTTTCTTCAGCTTCCTTATCACCCGGATTTCTGTCCGGATGGAATTGTAGGGCGAGTTTTCGATAGCGGGATTTCAGTTCATTATTATCGGCATTTCGAGATACACCGAGAATTTCATAATAATCTCGTTTGGTTGTCATTATATACCCTGATAGTCCTGTTCAACACGTAAATTTTTTTACATATTTCATTTTAGTTAACTTGTAAAAATAATACATTTGTTGATGTTGTCAATCTTGTCACATGAAGACATCCTCACATCAGGTGCCGTTTCAGGACCGTGTCCTTCAGAAAAAGTTTATCGTTTTTTTCAGGGTATTCGATGTTGTAGTGAAGTCCCCGACTTTCCTTTCGCAGCCCGGCGCACCGGATAATCAATTCGGAAACCGTGGCAATATTGCGGAGTTCAATCAGATCTGACGTAACATTGAAATCCCAGTAATATTCCTGAATTTCCTTTTGAATGATATCAATTCTTCTTTGGGCACGTTCGAGCCTTCGGTCTGATCGTACCACTCCCACATATTCCCACATAAACCGTCTGATTTCATCCCAGTTATGGGTGAGCATGCAGACTTCGTCACTGGGGGTGGAGCCGACCTCGTCCCACTCAAAGGGCTCGGGAGTCAGGGAAAAGTTTATTCCGGAGAGATCTTTTTTAGCCTGCTTTGCGGCCTGGTGAGCATATACAAGTGCTTCCAGAAGAGAATTGCTGGCAAGCCGGTTGGCCCCATGAAGTCCTGTACAGGCAGTTTCTCCCAATGCAAATAACCGTTTTATATCTGTCCGGCCAAAAAGATCAGTCGCCACGCCACCACACATATAGTGTGCGGCAGGCACAACAGGAATAGGTTCCTTGGTCATGTCGATACCTAAGGACAGACATTTTTGATAGATGTTGGGAAAACGTTTTTTTACAAATGAATGATCCACATGAGTAATATCGAGAAAAACGGAATCTGCCCCGCTTTTTTTCAGCTCGGAGTCGATGGCGCGCGAAACCACATCCCTGCATGCCAGGTCTTCCTGTGGAGAGTATTCTTTCATGAATGGCTTGCCGGAGCTATCTACAAGAATGCCTCCCTCGCCCCTTACCGCTTCTGAAATCAGAAAATTTTTAGCTTCCGGGTGATAGAGGCATGTGGGGTGAAACTGAACAAATTCAAGGTTGGCAACTGATGCACCTGCCCGGTAGGCCATGGCAATGCCATCACCCGTGGCAATATCCGGGTTACTCGTATATTGATAGACTTTGCCGGTTCCACCCGTGGCAAGAACGGTGATTTTGGATGAAAATGTTTTGATCTGATCGGTCGTTCTATCAAGAACATAGGCACCACAGCAGTGATCCTGGCGATTTGTGGTTACAAGGCCGCTTTTCATCCGGGTCGAAAATGTAATCAAATCAATGGCAATATGGTTTTCATAATACGTGATATTATTATTCTTTTTTATGCGGTTCACAAGAACGTTCATGACCTCCTTACCGGTCGTATCAAACGCATGAACAATTCTGTTTTGGGAGTGGCCGCCTTCCCGGCCCAGATCCAGTTCTTCAGAATTTATATCCCCATCTTTTTTGAGGTTAAAATTGACACCAAGCTTGACCAGCTCCTGTATTCTTTCAGGACCGTTTTTTACTACCATTTCAGCAACCTCCCGGTTGCAAAGTCCATCCCCGGATGCCAGAGAGTCTTCGATATGAAGATCAAAAGAGTCGAGTTGTCCAAAAACAGCAGCAATTCCCCCTTGGGCATACGCTGTGTTGCTTTCCATGAGTGATTTTTTGGTTACAATCGTCACATGGCCGAATCGTGACGCATTCAGCGCAAACATCAGACCCGCAACCCCACTTCCAATGACCAGAAAATCCGTTTTATACGTCATATAAAATGCCATCCTGATTTAATAAAGAGACGATTGTTTGCGTCCGCTTTTAAAAATGATACCAATAATAATACCAAGAAGCAGAACACCTGCACCAAATGCAAAGAAACTTAAGTATTTCTGTTGAAGTTTTTCTTTCAGAATTTCCATGGTGCTGGTTTGTTCCACAAGTTGTTTGGAGGATTTTTCATAACTGGTTTTAAGTTTAAAATAATCAGCAGATCCTTTTTTCAGGGATTCATGTGCATTTGAGATCTCTTCAAACTGTTTTTTGATTTCGGAAAGTTCAGTCTGGAGATTCGTATTCTCCGTTTTGTAGCTTTCCGCTTTTTCAACAAGGGATTCATATTTTTCAGTGAGTTTTTGGTGGTTGCTCTCAAGCGCTTTAAGCTGCATGGCTGTTGGAATTTTATCTGTCAGAAATCGGTTTAAAACCCAGCCTTCCTTACCGGAGGATAATAGCCTTACCTTGCTCCATTCCTCACCTTTTTCAATAATATTGACGTTTTGGCCGGATTCGATCATGGACAAAATTTTATGATCGGTTCCCGGGCCGGTTCTCAGTGTTATTTTTAACACTTCATGAATATACATGGTTTCGGCAAAACCGGTGGCTGAAAAAAGAAGCAGGAAAGTACAGGCAAATAGTGTGCGTTTCATAATCAATCATCTCCATGATAATGGGTTATATCAAAAATCAGTTAAAAGCACCGGATGTTATTTGTGCTCAAATCTTATTTGAAATTAAATAATTTACCTTAATGTATTTGTGTTAATATTTACAGTATGTCAATGGTTTCATCAAAAAAATATTGATGATAGTAAATATTTAATATATTTCTTTATTCAGTGTTTTGTGAAATGGAATTTGTTTTTTCATGATCCATAGTAGTCCTGAAAGCCTTAAACGGGCCGTTTCACATAAACAAAGTATTAGACGGATATGGGGAAAAATGGTTTTCCATGGGTGGGGCAAATGATAGCATTTGATCTAAATTGCGGCAACGGGCACACCTTTGAGGGGTGGTTTAAAGATAATGACGCGTTTCAGAATCAGCTCAAAACAGGGATGATTTCATGTCCGGTCTGCGACAGCAGAGATATTACCAAGGCTCTTTCTACATTTGCCATTGCGAAAGGGAACAGAAGTGGACATTCGCGTGCGATGACCCTGAACAATTCTCCGCAAAAAGCCCTGATGGCGTTAAACCGGCAAATTGCGGATTTTGTTGAAAAGAATTTTGACGATGTGGGTTCCGATTTTGCCAAAGAAGCCCTTAAAATTCACTGTGGTGTCTCAGAACCTCGAAATATCCGTGGTGTAAGTACGTCCGAGGAAGAAAAGATTTTAAAGGATGAGGGGGTGGAATTTATTAAGGTTCCTGCGCTTCCGGAAACAGATAAGGATTTTGATGCCTGAAATGATGGAGATAGGAATCGCATCCGGATTCGTACAAATACCATATTGACTTTTAGATCCTGATATTGCATAATTTTTCCCACTGATTATGTCACTTTTCGATTTATTGGCCATTAATAAAACGACTCTAAGTTTTTCATGAAAATAATTTCCAAACGTTTTACCCTGATAGCATATATTTTACGACAAATGCAGCCATAGGGCTTTTTTATCAGACCGCTATAACCATTTTTACAAAACTAATTAACAGGAGGTTATTATGAAACGATTGATACTCATGGGAATTGGCAGTGTTGCCGTTTGTTTGATGCTTAACGTCGGCCTGGCAGCAGAAAAGGCCCCCCAGAAAATTTATGATCTTGCCAACAAAACATTGGCCCAGTTGGGATCGGATCCGGTCATTGTGGAAGCTGTAAAAGCGGAAAACGCCAAAGGGAAAACCCTAGCCGCCGTAAAGGCGATGGATGACAAGTGGCGGGCCACTCCGGGAATAGCAGATAACATGAAGGCCATTATGGAGTCTCCTTGTGGCAAACGGCTGAGAGAAATTCAGGCCAGTGCGTCTTATTATGCAGAAATTTTTGTCATGGATGATAAGGGGGCAAACGTGGCCATGACAGACAAGACGTCTGACTACTGGCAGGGAGATGAAGCCAAGTTTAAAAATGCCTACAGTGATGGAAAAGGTGCTGTGTTTGTAGATGATGTTGAATTTGATGACAGCTCTCAGGCCTACCTGGTGCAGGTTTCCGTGCCGGTAAAAGATGGTGAAACCGTGATCGGTGCCATTACCTTTGGTATTGATGTGGATAAAGTGGAATAGATTTGAAATGTCTTGAAAAAAGGAGCATTCAGGCGATGTTTCGATTCAGGGATGTTAAACTTCGGATCAAAATGATCATAGGATTTTTGGTGATGGTGATCTTTATTGTCATAGCCGGAGGTGCCGGTTATATCGGATTGATTAAAATTAAAACCAACCTGAACGATATTTTGTTAAACCGGATGCCCAATCTGGAATTGCTCATTCAAACTGACAGGGATTTGCATCAGTTGATTGCTGCAGAACGGGCCATGATTTTTTCAAATCCAAAATCAGATATATTTAAAGAGCTTGTAAACGAATATCAGGAAAATCTGAAGACAGCCGAATCCCAGATGCGTATCTACAAAGAAAAGGTATTGTCCCCGGAAGAAACAGATATTTTACAGGAGTTTGAATCGATTTTCAAAGATTGGAAAGCATTGTCCAAAAGAGTGGTGGACGGCAGGACGGAAGATACCAGAGACGGACGGCGGGAAGCACTGGATCTGACTCTGGGGAAAGCCCGGGAAAGATTTGATGACATGAGGGTACAGTTGTCCAAACTTACAGAGCTCAATATCTCCCTGTCTCACTCAACCCGGGATGAGGCACTTCAAACATACAGAAGCGCGGTCTCTGTTGTGATGGGCGTTATTATATTAAGCCTGATCGCAGCCGCTGCCATGGCTGTGTTCATCAGCCAGTCCGTGGCCAATCCGGTATTGAGAGCGTCGGACGGGTTGAAGGACATCGCAGAAGGAGAGGGGGATCTGACGGTCAGGCTCAAAGCTGCCGGAAAAGATGAAGTGGGTGATCTGATCCGCTGGTTCAATATCTTTATTGATAAACTACATGATATCATAAAAGATATTGCCGGAAACGCTGATGTAATGAATACGTCCTCCAAAGGTCTTTCTGAGCTGTCGGCATTTCTTGCCAAAGGGGCCGAGGAGGTTTCGGAAAAAGCCAACACGGTCAATAAGTCCGCAGACAATGTCAATACGGTGATCAGTTCCGTTGCCTCAGCCGTTGAGCAGGTCACACAAAATGCCAATATCGTCGCCAGTGCGACGGAAGAAATGACTGCGACCATCCATGAAATTGCCAAAAGCACGGAAAAGGCCCGTTTGATATCGGAAAATGCGGTTTCCCAGGTGGAAAGCGCCACAAGTGGTGTTGCAAAACTGGGTGCAGCCGCAAAAGAGATCGAAGCTGTGACCGAGGTGATCACTGAAATTTCAGAACAGACAAACCTGTTATCATTAAATGCAACGATTGAGGCAGCAAGGGCCGGTGAAGCGGGGAAGGGGTTTGCCGTGGTCGCAAATGAAATCAAGGCGTTGGCCAGGCAGACATCCGAGGCGACTCAGAACATCAAGGAAAAAATTGAAGGCATTCAAAGCTCCACATCCACAACTGTTTCTGACATCGAAGGCATTACATCTGTCATCAATGAGGTGAATGATATTGTGGCGACCATTGCGGCATCGGTAGAAGAGCAATCCGCTACAACCAATGAGATTGCAAGCAATATCGTCCAAATTTCAACCGGCATTCAGAGCGTTAGTGAAAATATTTCCCAGTGCGCGGGCTCCTCAACTGAAATAGCAGAGGAAATGTCCACTGTGAATGCCGCTGTCTCCGAAATGACGAACAATTGTTCCCAGGTCAAGAAAAACACCATGGATATTGCCAAGCTTGCAAGTGCCTTAAAAGACAAGATCGGTGTGTTTAAGGTCAACAGGGGGTAAGGGGCCCATCAGGTTTATCAGTCGAATATCAAGGGCGGAATTTCTTTTTCGCTGCTTGTCGTTGTTCAAGGCAATGGCAAATGCCCTTGACGTGCCGATCAGGATGACCAGTTTTTTTCCCCGCGTGATTGCCGTATAAAGCAGATTTCTCTGAAGCAGGGGGAAATGTTGTTCCATGAGAGGAATGATCACAGCCGGATATTCCGAGCCTTGTGATTTATGAACGGATATGGCATATGCAAGCGTCAGTTCATGCAGTTCCTCAAGATGATAGTCCACCAGCCTGTCCTCGTAGTTAACGGTGAGCCTGTTCTCGCTTTTATCCAATGCGTGTATTGTTCCAATATCCCCGTTAAACACCTCTTTTTCATAATTGTTTTTTAGATGCATGACCTTGTCTCCGGGTTTGAATTTTCTCCCGGAATAGTCAAAATGTGTTTTTTCAGGATTCATGGCATCCTGAAGAATCTGATTGAGATGAATGGTGCCCACATCTCCTTTGTGCATGGGGGTGAGAACCTGAATATCCTTCATGGGGTCAAGACCATAGCTCTTGGGAATTCTCTGGCAGCACAGTTCAACAATCCGCTCAACGACTTTTGGCGGTGAAGCCGTCTCAATAAAGTAGAACTCGGAAAGTTTTTTGGAATTCGATTGTTTCTTCAAGTCCGGAAATTGTCCTTGCCTCACTGCATGGGCGTTAATAATAATGGGGCTCTCTTTTGCCTGCCGGAATATTTTTTTCAGGGAAAAGGTTTTGATCTTATTCGACTGGATCATGTCTGACAGCACATTTCCCGGACCCACAGAAGGGAGCTGAAAAATATCTCCTACGATAATGATGGACGCTGAAAAGGGAAGGGCATTAAACAGGTGATACATAAGAATCGTATCCACCATTGAGGCTTCATCAATGATCAAAATATCTGTATCTAGCGGCGTATCCCTGTTCTTTTCAAATTGCCCTTCCTTATGGTTGAATCCAATCAGTTTATGGATGGTTGATGCTTTCCGGCCGGTAACCTCGGATAACCGTCTTGCTGCCCGGCCGGTGGGGGCGGCAAGGAGTACCCGTTTGCCGATCAGATTGAATATGGAAAGAATCGAACGGATCAGGGTGGTTTTTCCTGTTCCCGGACCGCCAGTGATGATCACGGCACGATGATACAGAATATCTTCCAGCACTTCCAGCTGCTCTTTTGAGGGATTGATAGCCAGGCGCGTGACGATTTCATCTACAATTTTGTCCCTGTCCATACCCCGGTTTGTTACTGGCATGGAAAGAAGGGCGGATAATCTGGCGGCAATCCCTTTTTCAGCATTATAAAGGGCTTTCGGGTATACAGCTGTTTCCGGTTTTTCATCATTCAGGCATTCGGCTGCAAGCACTCCCAGATCAATTAAATCCTTAATAGCGATTTTCACTTTCTCATGGGGAATGCCAAAACTGGCGCACCTTTTTACAAGCGCCTCAAGCGCCATATACACATGTCCGTCTGAGGCACCTGCTTCCAAGGTGAAATGGATGCATGCAGAAATTCTTCGCTGATCATCCCGCGGTACACCGATCTGATTGGCCAGGTTGTCGATCAGATGAAAATCGAGGTCAAAAATATCAGCAAGCAACTGGTAAGGATTCTTTTCGATCACGTGAAGGGCACTCTTGCCATATGCTTTAATAACAGGTGCGACCAATGAAACGGGAAAGTTTTTTTCCTTGAAAAAATTCATAAGGGATCGGGTTGCATGATGATCTTTCCAGGTGTCGTGCAGGCGGTTGGCAAGAATATCGCCGATACCGGAAACGGATTTAAGTTTTTCAGGCTCCTTTTCAATGGTTTCAAACGTGTTTTCTTCAAACCGGTTGACGATGTGTTTTATTTTTTTCCGGGTCAACCCTTTGATGCCAAGGGATTTTAAATATCTGGTTATTTCACTTGTGGTCGTAGGGAGGATCGTTTCGAATGAATCAATTTTGAATTGCTGCCCGTATTTGGCGTGGGTTTCCCATTGCCCCTGAATTTTTAGCGGTTCGTGGGGATTGATCCCTGCCAGAAAGCCAACCACAGTGATCGTGGTCTCGGGATTAAGGGTCGAAAATCTGGCGATAGTGTAATAGTTATCTTCATTGGTGTACGTAATATGTGTGAGATGGCCCTTAAGCGTAATCATTTGAAAGAAGAAAACGTAAGCTGGTTGATAATCCATGTTGCAGCGTCGTTCAGATCTTCAGCAACATGATCCGGAGGCGTGTTTTGGGCAAGAAGCGTTTGAAGTGCACCTATCCCGTTTCCGGTTTTTACCAGAACGGATTTTCCCACGCCCGCATGTCTTGCACACGCCATATCCTTTACACTGTCCCCCACCATAACCGATTCGGCCAGGTCGATATCATATTTTTTCCTGGCCTTGAAAATCAGGCCTGGGTTGGGTTTTCTGCAGTCACAGTCATCTTCCGGTGCATGGGGGCAATAAAAAATATCCTTGATATGACCGCCATTTGCGAGAACACCTTTAACCATTTTTGAAAAAATGAGATCAAGTTCTTCCTTTGAGACCATTTTTCTGTTGATAACGGACTGGTTGGTGATGACAATGACGTCAAGTCCATTTTCCGTAAACCGTTTGATGGCCTCAAGGCTTCCCGGAATAAATTCGAATTCGTCAGGACGTTTGATATAGTCTGGTGAATCCTGGTTGATGACCCCGTCTCTGTCAAGAAAAACCGTTTGTCGTGAAGGTTTTTTGGATTTCATGGCATATGGATAATCAAAATTTGATGAAAAAGTAAAGCCGGTTTTAGTGAGCGGGGAAATCAGGGGCGGTATATAGTCGGTCAAACCAGCCAGCCTTTAATCTGGCGGGCTTGCGATTGGGTAAGGAAATTTTTAATCAATAATAGTTGCTGTAGTCAAAACCAGCTGTACAGCTATCAACGGCGTTTTCGATATTTTTCATTCAGCCACCACAAATGCCTGTGGAAATCCTTTTGAGGCGATTGCTTCTTCAAAGGCCTTGGCTTCAGACAGATCAGAAAAATGGCCTATCCGGACCCGGTAGAACGTTTCCATGCCCAGTTGAAAAGGAACCAGATGGGCATTCTCATATTCACCGGAAAGGGAATGGGTTAGTCTTTCCGCATTTTCACGCTCCTTGAATGCGCCGATCTGAATAACGAAATTGCCTGAGTAGTAATCTCCAGGGATGAATGTTAGAGGTGTCTTTTCATCTTTATCCGGATCCGGTGTTCCCAGGGCAATGACTTCAACCGGTGCGGTTCCCGGACCGACGATGTCAAGTTCTTTGGCAGCCGTGTACGAGAGATCAATAATTCTGCCTGCCACAAACGGTCCACGGTCATTGATCCTTACGGTGATCTTTTTATCATTCACTTTGTTTTCAATCCGTACCCAGGTACCCAGAGGGAGGGTTTTATGGGCAGCAGTCATGGCATACATGTTGTAGATTTCGCCATTGGCTGTTTTTTTACCATGAAAATCTTTCCCGTACCATGAAGCAAGGCCTTCTTGTCGAAATCCTCTTGAATGGGGAATCGGATGATACCAGATATTTCCTATTTTATAGGGAGATATTTTTTGGTTTGATGGGGCTGGTTCCCTTTTTTCCGGCAAAGGTTGCCGGGGCAGGCAACCTTCCAGGGTAAATATAAATAATAATACAGCAGTGCTTATTGAAAAAATATGTCGGAAAATAGTATTTCCCATATGGATATCAATTTGCTGGTGGTAGCTGTATGGCCTTATTTTTCAAGGGCAACCTCAATCACGTTGATCATTTTTTCAACAAAGTGGAACTGAATTGCTTTTTTAACTTTATTGGGGATTTCATCCAGGTCATTTTTGTTGGACTCCGGAAGAATGATGGTTTTAATACCTGCCCGATGGGCGGCCAGTACCTTCTCTTTGACACCGCCCACAGGGAGGACTATGCCTCTTAATGTTATTTCACCGGTCATGGCCATCTTGTTGATAACAAGTTTTTCGCTGGCAAGAGACGTAAGTGCCGTCAGCATGGTTACACCTGCGGAAGGCCCGTCTTTTGGGATGGCCCCTGCCGGTACATGAATATGAATATCATGATGGGCAAAAAAAGCTTCATCCACTTTCAATTTTTTGGCATTGGCCCTGATAAAGCTCAGCGCAGTGCTGACCGATTCTTTCATTACATCGCCCAGTTGGCCGGTTAGAATAAGACCGCCTTTGCCTTTCATGGCAATCGCTTCAATAAAGAGGAGTTCTCCGCCTGCGGGTGTCCAGGCAAGGCCCATAACTACGCCGGGCTTGTTGATTTTTGAGCTGACCTCCGGCGTGACGCGTTCCGGTCCAAGGTATTTGGCTAAATTAATCACTTTGATGGTAACCGAATCTGTTTCACCTTCGGCGACTTTGCTTGCAACTCCCCGGCATATATTTGCGATTTCCCGTTCAAGGTTTCTTAAACCCGCCTCGCGGGTGTATCCTGAAATCAGTTTTTTGATGGCGCTTTTTGTAAATGTGACATTGTTGGATCTAAGCCCGTGAGCTTTTCTTTGTCTGGGAATCAGGTAACGGTTGGCGATTTTTATTTTTTCATCATCCGTATATCCTACAAGATCGAGTACCTCCATTCTGTCTCGCAGGGCAGGAGGAATGGTATAAAGCACGTTTGCCGTTGTGATAAACATGACTTTTGACAGATCAAAAGGAACGTTAAGATAGTTGTCTGCAAACGAAAAATTCTGCTCCGGATCAAGGACCTCAAGAAGTGCAGATGAGGGATCACCCTGAAAAGATGCGCCGACCTTATCTATTTCATCCAGTACAAAAACCGGGTTATTGGTTTTTGCCCGGCGCATGCCCTGAATGATCTGTCCGGGAAGTGCGCCGACATACGTTCGCCGGTGTCCTCTTATTTCAGCCTCGTCTCTCATGCCGCCCAAAGCGATACGAATGAATTCCCTACCCATGGCCCTTGCGATGGATCTGCCAAGGGAGGTTTTGCCTGTTCCCGGAGGGCCGGAAAAGCAGAGGATCGGTCCTTTGGAATCTGCTTTTAATTTACGTACGGCAAGAAATTCCAGGATCCGTTTTTTGGCTTTATCAAGGCCAAAATGATCTTCATCAAGGACCTTCTTTGCTTTTTTAATATCGAGATTGTCATCAGAGGCCGTATTCCAGGGCAAGGAACAAATCCAGTCCAGATAGGATAGGGATACTGTATATTCGGAGGATGCCGGGTGCATGTTGGATAGGCGCTTCAGTTCTCTTTCCGCTTCTTTTTCTGCGGTTTCAGGAAGGGCCAGTTCCTTGATTTTTACCCGGTACTCCTCGATATCTGCCGTGGATTCATCCTTGTCTCCCAGTTCGTCCTGAATGGCCTTCAACTGCTGCCGCAGATAGTATTCCCGCTGCTTGTTTCCCATGTCTTCTTTGACCTGGGACTGAATTTTACTGCCGATTTCCAGAATTTCGAGCTGGTAATTGAGCATTTTGGTGACTTTTTTCAGCCGTTTTTTTACATCCAGGGTTTCTAGAATCTGCTGCTTCTCGTCCTGGGCGGAATCGATCGTGGACGTGATCATGTCTGCCAGGGTTCCGGGTTCCCGTATGGTTTTGGCCATGGATACGATTTCCTGGGGAATACCCGGAGACAGTTCCACAACCTTGCTGTAAAGATCGTGGGCATTGGACATGAGTGCCCGTATTTCCTTGTCAATCTGTTCATCTTCCTTGATCAGGGTTACCTGCGCTCTGAGGTAGGGCTTGCCATCAATAAATTCATCGACCTTGAATCTGGAAAGCCCCTGAACCATGAGCTGGGCCTTGTTGTCTTCCATTTTGGCCATTTTGAGGATCATGGCAATCGTTCCATAAGAATACAGGTCATCCGGAGTGTAACCAGATTCAATATCGGAATTTTTAGCCACCAGAAATCCGAGTACGCGGTTATTGGCCATGGCATCATCGATCAGCTCCATGGAGTCATCCTTGGTCACAACAAGTGGCAGAACCATTTTGGGAAAAAGTGCCACGTCATATATGGGGAGTATCGGCAAAGGTTCAGCCGGGGTTTCCGTATTTTTTTCATTAGATGATGGCAGCTGTTCGCTCATGTATTCCTCCAAATTCTCACCTCTTTCTTTATTGACAGCTTTGAACGGTTTAGTAGAACGTTAGTATCAATCGGTTAATGTATTTTTGCTTCGGTTGAACAGGATGGCCAGATATCAATTTATCGGGCCAGTTTTGCCAGGTTTATTTTTAAAAATCCGTTAGTATAATCTGCCGACACTTTTTCCGTATCAATCGCTCTGGGAAGTTTCAGAATTCTCTCAAACGATCCGTTCTGTATTTCAACGAGTCTGTATGTGGCGTTGGGAACTGGGGGTGCTTCCGCACGTTTTCCGCTTATTTTAACTGCTTTTTCGCATACTTCGATTTCAAAATCACTGGTATTGACGCCAGCCACTTCTGCCAGAATAATGATTTCATCCGGGGTTTCAAAAATGTCCATGTGAGGTTTCCAAAGCCGTTCCGAAAAACTGAACATGGGGTTAAATGTATGATGAAACAGGGTATCATCAGTATCATTTGTCCTTGTATTATCCTGTTCAAGTATATTACCGAATCTAATCTTTATGTAGTCCATTTTCGGCTCCTGCGTTTAAATACTGATTTTTGGGGCTCATATAAAATACAATATCTGATTAAAGACCGCCTGATGGATCGCCTGTAAAATAGAATCCTCATGTGAACCTTTTATTTCCGGTTAATTGCAAAAAGCAGGCGGGTGGTTAGCCTTTTAACGTCAAATGCGAAAATACCATTGTGCGGATGATTTGTAAAGCAAAGATAACGACAAATAAACAGGTGGCAAATAGGTGTTGCCGAAAGACGGTTAATGGTGTCTATGATATCTGGCAGGAAAGATTTAAACCGGTGCATGTGGATGTTAATATGTCGAATCATGAGTTAAAAACCAGATGGATATTGGGCGGGCAGTATTTTCTGTACTTCGGTGTGATGGGCATTTTCTTGCCCTTCTTCAACCTGTACTGTTATCATCTGGGATTCAGCGGTTTTCAGATTGGTATTATCTCGGCCATAAAAACCGTTATTGGCGTTTTATTCCCTCTGATCTGGGGGGCGATTGCCGATCGTATAAAAATAAGAAAAAAACTTTATATTTCATGCAATCTGTTGAGTGCCGGCGTCTGGGCGTTGTTTCTGGTGACCGCTGATTTTACCGCCATGGTTATTATCATGATTGTATACAGTATTTTTTATTCGCCTTTGATTTCATTTCTGGAGACCCTGACCGTAAAGATTCTGGGAAAAGACAGGGATCTTTACGGAAATATCCGGGTATGGGGGTCTGTGAGTTTCATTCTGGCTGTTCTTGTCCTGGGAAAAATAATAGACAAGTATTCTGTAGATATTATTATTCTGCTGATTTTATCAGGATCAATCATTCAGGCGTTCCTTTCCCCTCTGGTTCCCGATTATGAAACCCCGAAAGAAAAAATACCAAAGATACGGAAAAATTTTTTTAACGGAAGAACGGCTGTATTTCTAGTGTGTGCATTTTTAATGCTTTTAAGTCATGGTACCTATTATGGGTTTTTTTCCATTCATCTGGAAAAACTCGGTTACGGCAGTTTTTTTATAGGGATTTCCTGGGCGCTCGCCTCTTTGTCCGAGATCGTGGTCATGCTCAATTCCCGCCAGATTTTCAGATGGTTTTCATTTGAGCGGCTGATCATTTTTTCATTGTTTATGTCCGCATTTCGTTGGTGTGTGTTGTTTTTTGCCGTATCACCGATAGCCATCCTTGTTTCACAAATCCTTCATGCCATCACGTATGGGGTGTTTCATATTTCAAGTATTCTTTTTATTGATACACTATCAGATGATGAATCCAAAACGTTTGGCCAGTCTGTCAACAATGCGGTGACATACGGGCTTGGCATGATGGTCGGTTTTCTGATAAATGGCTATTTTTTTGAAAAAATGGGGGCGTATCTGTTCCTGTTTAGCAGCGCCTGTGCCTTTTCAGGCGGGGTGATATTCTATATCTATCAATTTGCTTCTTCGCGCGTTTCAGCTCATTCAGATTAGTCCACGATTATTTTCCAGTAACCGCCCCTGGCCGGGCCAATTCGTGTGAGCATCCCTGATTTCTGAAGTTTTTTCGTGTGTTTTAAAACAGCATATTTGTTTCATGAAACTCTATCTTTCCACTGTCAGACAAACACCTTGACATAACAGCGTTTCCCAAATATTTTAACCTAAACAATCACAAATCCAAAAAAAAGTTCATTGTCTATAATGAAATAAAACTGTTTTGCGCTTGAAAGGAGTGCTTTTATGAAAAAAAAAGTCAATAGCCATCTGTTTACAATTTTGCTTTTCAGCATGCTAATATTTTCAATTTTGACCATAGGTTGTTCGTCGAGCAATCCGGATGTAACGCTCGAAGAGGATCCCGGACTGCCCAAGCACAGTATATATAGGCCGACGGCTCTTGACACGCTCACGGAGAAAATGCCTATTGTCATCTGGGGAGAAGGTGGGTGCATATTACCAGGTGCTTTTTTTACGGAATTTTTAAGTGAAATTGCTGCCCATAATTATCTCGTCATTGCAAGCAATGGTATCGATCAGGTTTGCTTTACAACCCCTGATATGTTGGTTGATGCCATCGATTGGGCCATCTCCGAAAACAGTCGGCCGGACAGCAAGTATTACGGCAAGATCGATACGGAAAAAGTTGCGGTAATGGGGCAGTCATGCGGGGGATTGGAATCCCTGCACGTTGGAAGCGACCCCAGGGTAAGTACTGTCGTGGCATGGAACAGCGGCATTTTTGATACCGGCAATATGGGGGGCGCGACCAAAGAAGATCTTTTGGAACTTCATACGCCAACCATGTGGGTGAACAGCGGGCCAAAAGATATCGCATATCCGCAGGCTGAAAAAGATTTCGCCGAAGTTCCTGACGATATTCCGTCTGTTTGGGCCAATTACGATTATTCTAAAAAAGGGGGAGGGCTCTTTGGGGCGCATATGGCTGGCTTTGCCGTGAAAAAAGGTGGTGTGTTCGCCCAGGCCGCGGTTTTATGGCTGGATTTCATTCTCAAGGATCTATATGAAAACAAAGATCAGTTTGTCGGTGAAGATTGCGGATTAAGTTTGGCTGATCCCAAATGGTCAATTCAGTCGAAAAACTGGTAGGCTTAACATACCTTAAAATGGTGAAACCGATTACCTGAACACAAAAAGGACATTTTTATGAAAAAAGATGCCATCCTCTTTTTAATTGCGTTGATCATATTTTCCACCTCAGCATTCAGCTCCTGTGATCGTTGTGCTCTTCCGGAAACCCTGCGAACAACCATTTATGGTGATGTGATCGGTTTTAACGATAAAGAAAACAGTCATGCCTGGTTAGGGATTCCCTATGCAAAACCGCCGGTCGGCGACCTTCGGTGGAAAGCCTCTGTGCCGCCTGAAAATTGGAGCGGTACAAAAAAAGCACTGGAATTATGTTCAGAGTGTACACAGGTAGGGGATGCGTTTGCATCCACAGCGACCATTTTCGAAGCGAATAAAGCCATTCTTGGTTCAGAAGATTGCCTGTATTTAAATATCTGGGCACCAAGGTTCGATGCAGACCATATACCTTCCGGAAATGACAGACTGCCTGTTATGTTCTGGATACACGGTGGTGGCAACAGAGCCGGTTATGGCGGGATAAACAAGGGCTACAAACTCGCTGCTTCCCAAAATGTGATTGTGGTAATGATCAACTACAGGCTTACGTCCTTTGGCTATTTCTCTCATCCAGCCTTTCGAAATGAGACAGCGAAGACTTTCGACAATACAGCAAACTATGGTACCACGGATATGATACTCGCGCTTAACTGGGTAAAAGACAATATCTCTTCCTTTGGGGGAAATCCGGAAAATGTAACCATATTCGGTGAGTCTGCCGGCGGCAGGAATGTAATGTCGCTTGTTCTTTCAAAGGAGGCAGACGGTCTGTTTCACAGGGCTATCATGCAAAGTGGCGGCATAGATACATATACGATTGAAGAAGCCGAGAATTATATGGATGATCCTTCACCTGGAAATGATTACAGCAGCAGAGAAGTGCTCTGCAATCTTCTGGTTACAGATGGCCTGGCAACTGACAGAGACGATGCCAAGCGTGTTCAAAACAGTATGTCTAATGAAGAAATTGCAGATTATCTGAGAGCGAAAACAAAGGAGGAGATACTCGGGGCATATAAAGATGCCAATGGAAAATATATATGGCCGCCGACAATTGTTCAGGATGGATATCTGGTGCCTGAAATGTCTGTGGAGGATATTCTCAAAGACACGACCAATTATAACAATGTCCCTGTCATTATGGGTACCACAAGGGATGAGAGCAAATTGTTCATGTTCATGGAACCGAAATTTACAAGCTGGTTCCAATTGATCTCCGGCGTCACAGAGGATTACTACAATAGCTATGCCATGTGGGATTCCAACATTAAAAAGCTGGGAGCGGTTGATGATCCGGCAAGATGGTTTCTATCGGATCCGGACAAATCAGACGTTTATGCGTTTAGGTTCGATTGGGACGAAGAGGGAGCCCTGTTTGGATTTGTTGATTTAAGTCTTTTACTGGGGGCGGCTCACGGCGTTGAATTAAGCTTCATATTCGGCGATTTTAAAACTTACCACCTGTCACCCTTTTTATACAATTCCGCAAACGTTGGCTTTAATTCTGCCACAAGAGATTTGCTTTCAGATCAAATGATGTCCTATTGGGCACAATTTGCGTACACAGGAAATCCCGGAACCGGAAAGCCTGGCAGCAAAGAGATGGTCGAATGGAAAGCATGGGATGATACCTCCCCGGGCGCCGGTAAGTTCGTCGTTTTTGATACACCACAGGATGGCGGCATTTATATGTCCTCGGAAGAAGTGACAACGGAGAGTATCCGGGACGGGATTATGGCGGACGAACTTCTGACATCCGAAGACAAATGTGAGCTTCTTAAAAAACTTTTTCAAGCATCACCTGACTATGCCGAAGAAATGTATCCGGACAACAACGGCGATCTTTGTGAATTTTTTCCATATTAAACTTTAATTATGAGTAGAACCTAATTTTTCGGAGGCACAGCCGGCTTCAACCATTTCAGGAATGGCAGGTTTATTGTTATCGGAGCCTTCTTTAATGATATTCTTCAGGTATAAGACTTTTTCCCATGAAAAGGGTTCCTTCTGGCACGGAAGAATCGCGTTGTTGGTATATATCGGATCTGCCTCAAGATCATATCTGGAGGATAAAACCGCCTTCGGCCATAAAGCAGTGTGAGGTATGGGGGTATAGTGGGAAAGGACCGGTGTGATGCCGCTTTTTAGAACCGTCCGGATTGAAGATTCAACAGATGCGGTTGTCTGGTCAGGAAGGCCGCACAAAAGATAAGCGCCGACCTGGTCCTTTTCGAATCCTGCAGAAAGGAGAACGTTCACAGCGTCGTAGAATTCTTTTTCGGAGACCTTTCGGTCCAGTTGGTGACGTTTTTCTTGAAATTCCACGGTTTCCAGGCCCAGTCGAATGGTCTGAAAACCGGCAAGATACATAAGGCTGGCTATTTCTTCATTGATTTCACGAATATGAAGGGCATTGGGCAGATGGAACCGCACATTCACGTCGTCGTTGACCAGTTGCTCCAACATGGGAATGGCATGGGATTTTGCATTGACAAGAAGGGCATCATCATAAAAAGCAAAATCCCTTACCCCGTGGCGGGTATTGAAATACTTGATTTCCTCAACCACAAATTCCGGTTTTCGTTGTGTGAAGGCGTCATTCAAATAACCGGAAGCACAATACGCACATGAAAATGGACACCCTCTTGAGGAAAGAATCGGCACATAATTGATGACCCGCTGAAGATCAAATGCCGGGTAGGGGTATGTGTCCGGATCATCCGGGTTATAAAGCGAAAGCTCCCTGTATCCGAAATAGGTCTCAAATATATCGAGAATCGTTTTTTCGGTACTGCCGGAAAGAACACGGTCTGCACCAGAGTGTTTGCATGCATGGTCATAACAGAGAGACGCATAAATACCACCCAGAAAGACCGGCACGGTTGGAAAAATTTTCTTGATTGCCGATATGGTTTCCCTGACACCAGGCGCCCAGTAGGTCATAAGGGATGTGACCATAATAAGGTCGGGTTTGGGAATGGCTGACAGATCCTCCCTGAACCACTCCGGTTCGATACCATACCTAGAATAGGTCCGGTTGATATCCGAAAGCCCGCCCGGTTTCTGAATGGTCTTTTTTCTAAAAGGGCCTCTGCCGTTTCTGATGTAAGGATCCGTTTTTCCGGCTCTGGGATGAAACCGGTCCAGGCAGTCAATATAGGACACCTGGTAGCCATGGCACCTTGTAATTGCGGCCAGGCTTAACAAACCATAGGGCTTGGCCCATACATCATAGGCGGCAAAATCGTGTATCCAGGGATTGACAAACAGAATATGGGGAATATGCGGATTCATGGAAATAATCGGCTATTCGTCGTCATCGTCAAAAGGAAAATAGGCCATGGATGTTTTTTTAAGCTCTTTTTTGCTGAAAAGGAGATTGTAGGTCGTAACGGAAATAGCCTGTGCTATTTTTTTTGCAGTTTCCCTGCAGCCGTCTTCACTTTTGGCATGAATCATGGTGTATAAATTGTAAGGCCAGTCTTTTTCAGGCGTTCTCCTGTAGCAGTGCGAAACCTCTATGAATGTGGCCATTTTTTCACCAACTTCATCTGCACGTTCCTCATCCACCTGCCATGCAACCATGGCGTTTGCCGTATATCCGGATTTCTGGTGCCGAAGGGTGGCCCCGTATCGTCTGATAATTCCTTTTTCCTTAAGGGCACAAAGCGTTTCAAGAATTTCGTTTTCAGTGATGCCTATTTTTTTAGCCAGTTGAAGATAAGGTCTTGGCGTAACGGGAATATCTCCCTGGATCAGGGCGATTACTTTTTTTTCAAGTTCTGTAAGCATTGGGTTTATATGGGGTAGCCTTATTTAAATGTCAAGTCATTTTGATGATGCGAATGCCGCTCTTTTTTCCGGAAACAGTTTCAAAATTTCTGCTTCCGAAGCACCGCAAACGCCTCTTTCCGTAATAAATCCCGTAACAAGCCTTGCAGGTGTCACATCAAATGCATAATTTCCTGCCGGGCTGAATTCAGGTGGTACGAGAACACTTGCAATTCTATTGTTGTATAATCCCTGAACATATCTCACTTCATCAGGATCACGTTCTTCAATAGGGATTTCCTTTACGCCGTCCCTCATAGTCCAGTCAAATGTGCTTGAAGGAAGGGCCACATAGAACGGGATGTCATTATCTTTTGCAGCAAGCGCTTTCAGGTAGGTGCCTATTTTATTGGCCACATCACCTGTATAGGTGGTTCTGTCCGTTCCCACGATGACCAGATCCACAAGGCCATGCTGCATGAGATGGCCACCGGCATTATCGGTAATGACCGTGTGCTTGATGCCTTGTTTGCCAAGTTCCCATGCGGTGAGTCTGGCTCCCTGGTTTAATGGCCGTGTTTCATCCACCCACACATGAATATCTATATGATGGTCAAATGCTGTATACATGGGGGCGGTAGCTGTTCCGTATTCCACACAGGCCAGCCATCCGGCATTGCAGTGGGTCAGAATGTTGACGGCCTTTCCCTTTTTTTTCTTGCGGATCGCCTCAATAAGTTTAAAGCCGTTTTCGCCTATTTTTTTACAGTTTTCCGCTTCGCACTCTGTGATTGCAAGTGCTTTTTCCCGTGCGATGTTAACCCTTTCCGAAGCAGACGATCCCCTGATAACCTCTTTAAAGACGGCATCCACAGCCCAGGAAAGGTTTACCGCCGTGGGCCTTGCATTTTTGAGCGCTTCACATTCTGTTTGAAGAAGGTCATCTTGCATGACATCCTTGCCAAGGTTCAGGGCAATGACATAGACACCACAGGCACCGGTGGCACCAATAAGCGGTGCTCCCCTTACCACCATTTCCTTGATGGCATGGATAACATCATTGAGGGTTTTTAAGTCTGCCACAATGAATTTATGGGGAAGGGCGCGCTGATCGATGACATTTACGATTGTGTCGTCCTCAGCATTCAGCCAGATGGGGCGAATATGTTTTCCGTCAACTTTCATAGATTCACAGCCTTCCTGTATTGGAAAAAATAACAGATTGTAATCAGACGAATCTTGTATTATATAGACAGGCCTAGCGCAACAGGAAAAATGGGAAAATCTGTTTTCTTTTATAAGGTTCGTGAAAAAAATACGTTTACATTTTTTCACGAACCCTTACATACCCAAATATTTTTTACATTTATTTAATGATTACCCATGAAAGGAGTTGTTTATGGTAAAAATAGGCATCATTGGCGGTTCCGGTCTGGATGATCCCAAGCTGCTTCAGGGAGCTATTTCAACTGATGCGGAAACACCTTATGGTAAACCATCTTCCCGGTTGAGTGTGGGAAAAATTGGTGGTGTCGATGTGGTGACGGTATCCAGGCACGGCAAAAAACATCAGTTAAACCCGACCCAGGTGAATTACAGGGCAAACATCAGCGCCCTGAAAAAGATCGGCGCGACGCACATCCTTGCCACAACCGCCTGCGGCAGTTTAAGAGAAGAAATCGGCAGGGGGGACTTTGTCATTATTGATCAGTTTATCGATTTCACCAAACATCGCATCAACACGTTTCATGATTCGTTTGAGAAAGAAACGGTTCATGCAGCCATGGCCACCCCGTTTGATGAGGGTTTGAGAAAGATTCTTTATGATACTGCAGTGGAACTGGGGCTTACAACACATAATGGCGGCACCATGATCACCATCGAAGGCCCGAGATTTTCCACGAGGGCCGAATCCAACATGTTCAGGATGTGGGGTGCGGATGTCATCAATATGTCTGTGGCAACAGAAGCCGCTCTTGCAAAAGAGGCCGGAATTCCTTATGCCGCCATTGCCATGTCCACAGACTATGACTGCTGGAAATTCGATGAGGCGCCTGTATCCTGGGAAGATATTCTTGAGGTGTTCAACCAGAACGCGGACAATGTGGTTCAGATCATTAAAAATGCAGTTGTAAAAATCAAGTGAGGAAAACGCAACATGGATCTCAAAGAGACAATTCGAACGGTTCCCAACTGGCCTATTAAAGGCGTGATGTTCAGGGACATCACGACACTTACCCAGAATCCCCAGGCGCTTAGAGAGGCATGTGATGTTTTTTACGAACGATACAAGAACATGAAAATTGACAAGATCGTAGGCATTGACGCGCGTGGGTTTATTTTTGGCGCCGTGCTTGCTTACAAACTGAATGTGGGATTTGTACCGGTCAGAAAAAAGGGAAAACTCCCATATAAAACGATCAGCGCCACTTATTCCCTGGAATATGGAGAAGACACGGTTGAAATGCATGTGGACGCGATTAATAAGGGAGAACGCGTGATTATCATAGATGACCTCATTGCCACAGGCGGTACCATGCAGGCGGCTACCCGGCTGGTGGAACAGCTCGAAGGGGAAATTGTGGAGTGCGCGTTTATCATTGATCTTCCGGATCTTAAGGGCAGGGAAAAAATTGCGAAATACAAGATGTTCACGCTGATGGCTTTTGAAGGCGAGTAAGCGTTACCAGAAGACTTTTGCCAGTAATGGAAATAGAGGCGCATGACCTGCGTCTCTATTTCTGATCCTTCCCCACAATTGTATTCCTCACAATCATCACGTCATCCATAACAGCATTCATATCCAGTGAAAGAAGGTGACGCCTTCGCACAAGCAGTTTGCCTGCGACCATCACATCTCTTACATCAGAGCTTTTAACTGTATAGACCAGATGGGATAAGGGATGATACATGGGGGTCAGGTGGGGTTTTCGGGTGTCAATAATGATGATATCCGCCTGCTTTCCGGTTTCAAGCGAACCGGTGATACTGCCAAGCCCGATGGCGTTTGACCCACCAATGGTTGCCATTTTGACAACATCTTCCGCCTTCATGGCCGTGGGGTCCATTTGATGGATTTTATGAAGTTTTGCGGCGCTTCCCATTTCTGAAAAAAGATCAAGGTCGTTGTTGCTGGCGCTGCTGTCTGTGCCCAGTCCAACACGGATACCCTCAGCCAGCAAGTCACTTGTGGGAGAAATTCCAGATGCGAGTTTCATGTTGCTTTCCGGATTATGGGAGACAGCCGATTTCCGTTTGGCGATGGTAGAAATGTCGTTGCCATCCACATGAACGGCATGAACCAGTAGCGTATGCTCGTCAAGAAGTTCCAGGCTGTCCAGATACTGAATGGGTGTTTTGCCATGTTCTTTTTGAATGGTTTCCCATTCGAAATTGGTTTCTGCAGCATGAATCTGAAAGAGAAGGTTTCTCTCACAGGCAGCCTGTTTGGCCTTTTTTAACGTTTCTGTTGAACAGGTGTACGGTGAATGGCAGAAAATCGAAGGGGATATCAGGGATGATCTCTCCTTCCACTTGTCTGCATAGCCCATGGCCACATGAATATTTTTTTGAGGATCAGGTGCACCTGGCGCCGGGTAATCGATCACTCCCTGGGCCAGGACCGCGCGCAACCCGGACGCAAGAACCGCTTCTGCCACATGATCTTCATAAAAATAGCCGTCACAAACAGTCGTGATACCGCCCAAAAGCATTTCTGCGCAGGAGAGACAGGTGCCGGCTTTGACGGTTTCCGGGCTGAGATATTTGCCTTCAGCCGGAAATATATAGTCGTTCAGCCAGGTCATGAGCGGAAGATCGTCGGCCAGTCCTCTGAAAAGTGACATGGGAAGATGGGTATGCGTGTTGACAAGGCCGGGCATGACGATACAGCCTTTGGCGTCTATTTCTTCTTCCGCCTTCCATGAGGAAAGGGTTTCTTTCGAATCAACGCCTGCTATTTTAGCGCCGCTGATGGCAATCAATCCGCCTTCAATGATTCGTCCATCTGCGTCCATCGTAATAATCAGCCCGTTTTTGATCAGGATATCGGCATTTTTTTTTATCATAATATCTCCAGGATGGCATCAATCAGCCGGTTAACATATGGCGCCGCTTTTTCTGCCGTTTTGATGACACCTTCAAGGGTTGCGGGGACAGGCTTTGCAGGGTCATTCATATTGGTAATGATGGATAGCCCCAAAACCCTGAAACCTGAATGAACGGCGGCTATCACTTCCTGGATCGTTGAAAAACCGACAGCATCTGCACCTATGGTTCTTAAAAACGTCATTTCAGCAGGCGTTTCAAGTGAAGGCCCTTTCAAGCCCGCATAAACACCTTTCTGAATGGCGATGCCCTCTGCCTTTGCAGTTGATTCTACACGATGGATCAAGTCTTTGTCATAGGCATCAATCATATCCGGAAACCGTTTCCCCCAGGCATCTTCATTTGGGCCGGTGAGCGGGTTTTCACCTGTCAGGTTGATATGGTCCTCGATGATCATGATGTCACCTGCCGAATACGACAGATTCAGGCCGCCTGCTGCATTGGTTAAAATGAGATTCTTAATCCCTATCTCCTGCATCACCCGAACCGGAAACGTCACCTCAAGGGGAGAATACCCTTCATACAGATGAAATCTTCCCTGAAGCACCATGACTTTTTTGTGACGCTTTCCCATGGTTCCGAAAATGAGTTGGCCATGATGGCTTAATACAGTGGACACAGGAAAATGCGGGATATCACTATAATGAAATTCATGCTCGATCGCAAGCGTTTCAGCGCATTCGGAAAGACCGGTTCCTGTCATGATGGCAGTTTCCGGTGTGGTCCGGATATGGTTTTTAAACCATTCAGCCGTGTGGATTGCATTTTTTCTGCAGGCGGTCATGATTGATAGTCCGTTTGACAGAAGGGATGGTTTACCTTAAGGCAAGTCCTCTTCTTTTTTAATGATCTCTTTTATTTTTTGCGAAAGTTGTTCTATTGTATAGGGTTTCTGGATAAAGCCGTTGCACCCTCGATTCAGGATATCTGAGGCCTTGCCATCAATACTGTATCCGCTGGACAGAAGCACAGCAGCCTCTGGATTGATTTTTCTGAGTTGATCAAAAACCATTCCCCCCCCCATATCGGGCATTATCATATCCAGAATGATCATATCAATACGATTTTTATGTTTCTGATAAATCTCCATAGCCTTTCTGCCGCTTTCAGCTGTCAGAACCGTATATCCCAAAATTGTCAGTATGTCTGCCCCGGTGGTTCTGACCATTTCTTCATCATCGATTAGGAGAATCGTTCCTTTGCCTTGAACAACAACATCTGTTTCCGGTATGATGGCGGATTCAATGGCCTTGTCTGAAGCAGGCAGGTAAATGTTGAAGGTCGCCCCGCGGCCCTTCTCCGACTCGACATCAACATAACCGCCGTGGCCTTTGACAATGCCATATACGGATGCCAGACCAAGGCCTGTGCCTCTTCCCATTTCTTTGGTGGTGAAAAATGGATCAAAAATCCGGTCCATGGTTTTTTGATCCATTCCGAGTCCCGTATCCTGTACCCTTAGTAATATATAATCGCACAATTTCGGGGTATAAGGCTTGTTCACCATTTCATCAGATGTGACATTTCCTGTTTTTAGGAACAAATTGCCGGCATCAGGCATGGCATCGGAAGCATTGATGAAAAGGTTCATCAGTACCTGTTCTATCTGAGCAATATCGCCTTCAATGGCACAAAGATCCTGTGCAAGGTCATAGTGGATCGTAATATCCTTTCTCGTTCGCTGGAAGGTCTCCGCGCTTTCAAGGATAATATCATTGATGTTCAGGGTTTTTACTTCGTATTTGCCTTTTCTGGCGTAACCGAGCAATTGGCGGGTTAATGTGGCGCCCCGCTCAACCTGCCTTTCGATATTGATAAAATCCTTGTAATGGGGATAAGACGGATCCATGCTGTACCGGATTACGGTGATATTTCCCTGGATGGCCATGAGGAGATTGTTGAAGTCGTGGGCAATGCCACCTGCCAGGGTCCCGATGGCTTCCATACGTTCGATGTGCTGAAGTTGCACTTCGAGCCGCTTACGTTCGGAGATGTCACGCAGAATAACGAGCATGCCAGCCGGTTGACCGTCATGGTCATCATAGCGTGAGGCACTCATGCTGACCTCTATTAGCCGACCGTCTTTTGTGGTGCGTTTGGTTTCAAATCCCTGACATGGCTTCCCTTGTTCGAGAACATCCTTGATCCTTTGCATGGTGGATTGGCGCTCGGATTCGGGTAGAAAGGGAATATGCTTTCCTTTCAGTTCCCCGGATGTCCAGCCGAAAAGTTTGGTAAACATTGGGCTGGTATATGTCACATGATCTTTCAGATCATATATGACGATGGCATCGGCTGAAGAGTGGATTAAAGATCGATACAACTCCTCCGCTCGCTTGGATTCTTCATATAGTATCCGAAAACGTTCTTCACTTTGCTTGAGTGCATCTTCCGCATGTCGGCGTTCGGTGGTATCCTTGAGGCTGCCTTCATAGTAAAGGATCTTGCCGCTGGAATCCTTTACGGCCCGGGCATGATTTTCGATCCATATTTTTGTTCCGTCGTATTTCCGCACACGCGTATCAAAGGCCAGAATCCCGTTGCAATGTTCTATGCGGGCCTGCCACAATTCACGGTCACCTGGATCAACATAGATATTTTGAGCCATGCTATCTAAAAAAGTTTTCCGGTCGGGAAAGCCTAACATTTGCACCAGTGTCTGGTTTGCATTGAGAACTTTCCCTTCAGGAGATGACCGGTAAAGCCCAACAGGAACGCCTTCAAACAGGCTGCGGTAGTGTTCTTCGCTTTCCGCCAGGGCGCTCTGGACCTGTTTCAGCTCAAAGACACGATTTTCCAGTCTGATAAATAATTCCTTAAGCTGGTTCGACATGCGGTTGAAGGCCAGAGCCAGTGTCCCGATCTCATCTTTTCTTTGCAGTATCGGTTCATGATCAACCACATTCCATTTCCCTTCTCCTAAATCCCGGGCTGTATCCGCCAATTGTATAATGGGGAAAATATAACGAAACGCGGCCCGTCTTTCCAGAAGATAGATGCCGAAACAGGCAATCAGGATCACCGCCGTCGCCATGACGCCGAAAATAAACCACATTCGGGCCACATAGTTCTGGTGTGTGTATACGATTTTAGCGGCCTTGATTTTCATATCCTTGATGGGTGTCGAAAATTCATCAATATAGGTCGTGGCGGCAACCATCATGGTCAGGCCGTTCAGGGGGTATTTCACCGGTGTTACCGTCATGTATTTTTTGCGGGACGTGCCGTCAGGATCAATCCAATTGTAATATCCTGATACCTCAACACCTTGCAGTGTGGCCCCAACAATCGCCCACCAGGAAGGCAGGTCATTTTTCAGATAACTCATATCCTTGTCAATGGTATTTGGGTTTGGATGGACACGAAAAATACAGGTGGGGGCTTCATACATGGCTGTATATCCGGTGATCCCGACTTTTTGCAGGGAAATGGTCTGAAATAATGAATCCTTGCGCATCTCCTGGATACTTTTCGAAGGGTTCATCCGGAAATAGATTTCGATTTGTTTGGCTATGTCCTGAGACTTGGCTTGAATGATGCTTTCGCCCAATGCCTGCAGGCTTCTTTCGGTGTCCAGGTTCAGGTCATATGTGGATTTCATGATCAGACCGGATAGATAGCCCAGTGTGACCTTTGTTCCCCCGATCAAGATTACAAACAAAACCAAAATGGGAATAATGGATACGATGAAATAATCCCGTCTAAACTGTGCGGCCAGTGAACGGGAACTGGATGATGGGGTGCTCATCTGAGGCATCTCCATTGCCTGGGTCCTTATAATATCACACTGAAAATGAATGATTCCGAAAATTTCAGAGCAGTCAGGGTCGCCAGAGAGGCTATCCGGCTTTCATCATTCTGCCGGCGTTTTTAAAAAGCAGAATACAGTATTCTTTTACACGCATTATTCTGTAAGGAACCCCGTCAGCTTTCTTTGCAACTCAGTCGTAGACTATTGACAAGCTAAAAACATAACAGTTCGAAATGAAAAATGCAACTTTACTTCTGACCGGTTTTTGTTTACTGTCAGATATGACTGGTGCAGGGGAAATCACCAGGATTAAAATTCATGTTGTCATCAAACTGTCCTTTGTAGAAAAGCGAGTCTGTTTTTAAATCAATAATTTTTTAATGGTTATCCTGTGTTGAAAGGCCCGAAGACATAAACAGTTGATGGTGTCCATACGGCAAATACTATTCGCTAATGGGCAATAGAGGAAAAATAGAGAGATGGTATTTCAAATAACATTAACGCGAATTTGCCACCTGGCAGCAGTCACGATGAGTGCGTTTATTTTGACTGTGTTTTCCGCATATGCCGATGATATCGTTTTTGTCGCTAACAAGAACGTGTGCGTTGACTCTTTGACAAAAGATGAGGTTCGGAAAATTTTTCTGGGTAAAATATCCATGTGGCCGGACAACAGCCCCATCCGGTTTGTGATTGTTCAGCAAGTCGACACGCATAAACGATTTGTAGAGAAATATGCGAACAAGACGGAAGAACAGTTCTGGGCCTGGTGGAAGCGAAAGTTGTTCACCGGAAGCGGGACAGTGCCCATCCGATTTGTATCTGAGGCAGATGTGCTTATTTATGTGGCAAATACACCGGGCGGGATTGGTTATATATCCTCGAATGTAAAAATCGGGGATAACGTCAAGGTTCTGCATGTGAGCGATAATGAAGGGAAGGGGACGAAATGAAGAACACAATCTTGCTTTTGATCGGTCTGGGTTTGCTGGCAGGTATGGCTGAAGCCGGAGAAATCGGTGAGGTTGACATTCATGGATTTCTTTCTCAGGGATATTTAAAAACGGATCATAATAATTACATGGCAGAAACCGAAGACGGTTCTTTTCAATTTAATGAACTGGGACTAAATTTTGGAACCCGCTTGTCAGGCAAGCTTTGGTTGGGCATGCAGTTTTTTGCAAGGGATCTGGGCACGGACGGTAATGATGAACTGGTTCTGGACTGGGCGGTTGCCGACTACAGATGGCAGGATTTTCTGGGAGTCCGGGTGGGAAAGATCAAGAACAATTACGGGTATTATGCTGCCATTCGGGATGTGGATCTGCTTCGGACCAGCGTGTTTGTGCCGAGGAGTATCTATTCCGAGATGTTTCGGGATGCCACATCTTCATTCAAGGGAGTGTCTTTTTATGGCGAAATTGAATTGGGCGGCTTCGGAAGTATGGCCTATGATTTTGTTAACGGGCTGCCGAATATGGGGCCGGATACCGGTCTGGCCAGTGGCTGGGAAAATTATTGGGCATTTCTGGAACTTGATGTGACAAATTTGAAAAGTGGGATGTCGTTTACATATGACTTAAAATGGGAGACCCCCCTGAACGGATTGATGCTCGGGTTTACCCGGATGTGGTTCAATGATATAGAGGTCGACGGTACGCTGAGCGGCAACTTGGCAGAAAAGGTTTATCATATAACCGGTTTTCATGAAAAATCGGATCTGGCGTATATTTTTCTGACCATCAGATACGCATGGCAGGGGTTTGTTTTAATGGGGGAATTTGCCCAAAATGACATGGATAGACGTATCGATATGGATGGGTTTGAAGGCGGGTATCTGGATGCCGACAGCATCACCACCCAGGGGTGGTATGCGGGAATGGCCTACCGGTTTAACCGTTACTTTGAAGCGGAATACAAGTACTCTGAATATTATGGAAACCGTTACAATAAAGATGGGAAAGATGTCTATGACAACAAGCTCTTAAATCAGCTTCTCAACATCAATGGCACACTCAAAAGCCGAAATGATGATTTTTTGGCATGGACAAAAACCAGCACCTTTTCATTTCGTTTTGACATAAGCGAATATTGGCTTTTCAAGTTTGAGATTGCCTACAATGACGGTTTTGGAGAGTTGACTTCCGCGCAAACCGATGATCTGAAACGCTACTGGTGGCTTTATGCGGCTAAGGTGACGTATAATTTTTAAGCCATAAGGATAACCTTTTTGAAGAAAGAGAGTAAAGTCTATGGCATTGCAAAAGCGAACGTTGAATTTTCTTCTTACGGCAGCAGCTATTATATTTTTATGTGCATGCACTGCATATGCAGATGACAAAGTTGACATTCATGGGTTCATTTCACAAGGGTATCTGAAAACCGATCATAATAACTACATGGCGGAAACCAAAGACGGGTCATTTCAGTTTAATGAGCTGGGGTTGAATTTTGCCACGGATTTATCAGACAAATTGCGCATAGGCCTCCAGTTTTTTGCCAGAGACCTGGGCGAAGATGGAAATGACGACCTGGTTCTGGACTGGGCCTTTGCCGATTACAAATGGCGGGACTTTCTGGGTTTCCGTGTGGGAAGGATTAAGACGCCATTTGGCTATTACAATGCGATTCGGGATTTTGACATGCTTCGGACCAGTATTTTTGCCCCCCAGAGCGTGTATCCGGAAATGCTGCGGGATGCTTTTTCGTTTATGAAGGGAGTCTCTTTTTATGGATATGTGTCGATGGGAACATGGGGGAGCATTTCTTATAACTACCTGGCAGGGCTTCCCAATGTGTCAAAAGATACGGGATACAGGGGGGCAACGGAAGATTTCTGGTTGTTTTACAATCTTCAGGTAAAAGAAATGACTGTCGATCTGTCCCATGCCTTTGATTGTCAATGGGAAACCCCTTTGCCCGGCGTGTTGATCGGGGGAACCTTTTACGTTATCAACAATTTGTATGCAGAGGGTACGGTTGGTGGAGATGGCGGGTATGCCGATTATAAAAAGTTGACCTATTTCAAAAAATTTAATGATATGACCGGCTATGCTTTGTTTCTGCGATATACCATGGGCAGTGCTATATTTTCGAACGAGTTTTGGGAGAATAAAACCGAGACAATCATTGATGCGGTCAGAACATATGATGATCCCGGGTTCCTGAAAGCCGTAGATCTCACAAATCAGGGGTGGTATGTGAGCTTGTCATACCGGTTTAATGAGATATTTGAGGCGGAATACTGCTATTCGGAATTTTTTCCGGATAAAACCAACAAAAACGGCAAGGGCTTTTACCCGGCGAACGATCTGGGTGAAGTGCTCGGCTTGAATGGCGTCAAAAAGCAACTCATAAACGAATTCGAGGCCTGGAAGAAAACCAGCACCTTTTCTTTCCGATTCGATATCAATGAATTCTGGCTCTTCAAACTGGAGACTGCCTACAACGACGGATTTGGCGATTATACTTCCGCTGATAATGGGGACCATAAAAATCTCAAACGGTATTGGTGGCTGTACGCGGCCAAGGTGACGTATAATTTTTAACCTGGCAGTATATATCCGCTATAAAAGGGCCGTCTTTTTATTTGCTTGTCCTGGTTAAATCATATGGCGCATAAAAATTGTTAATGGAGATAAAGGAGAAAAAAAAGATGAAATTCCAAAAGCGACGGTTGTCTTTTTTTCATTTGACCGCAGTCATGATGCTTATTCTGACCGCATTCTCCGCCTATGCCAATGACATTGTGTTTGTCATAAATAAAGATGTCAAAACAGATAAGGTCACCAGAGAGGAGCTGCGGGACATGTTTCTGGGCAACATATCTGTATGGCCGGATCAACAGAAAGTGAATTTTGTAACTTTGGGTGATCCGGAAACGCATAAAACATTTGTCCGGGCCTACATCCGGAAAACCGAGAGCCAGTTTCAGGCCTGGTGGAAGCGGAGGCTGTTCACCGGCACAGGTAAAGTTCCTCTTAAATTCAAATCCGAACAGGACGTGATCGACTATGTGGCCAGGACAGAAGGCGGGCTCGGGTATGTGTCTTCCAAAGCGGCGATCGGCGGTACCGTTAAAATCCTGACGGTGACGGATAATTAGAGGAGGACTAAAATGAGAAAAATCATTTTAATTTTTACCGGATTAAGCCTGATTGCAGGATTTGCATATGCCGGAGATGAAGGAAAAGTGGATATCCATGGGTTTATTTCTCAAGGGTATCTTAAGACAGATCATAACAATTACATGGCGGAAACCGAAGATGGGTCATTCCAGTTCAATGAGCTGGGCCTCAATTTTGGTACGGATTTGACAGACAAACTGAGGCTTGGTCTTCAGTTTTTCGCCAGGGACCTGGGCACAGACGGAAATGACAAACTGGTTCTGGACTGGGTTGTTGCCGATTACAGATGGCGGGACTTTCTGGGATTCAGAGTCGGGCGGATCAAACTTCCAGCCGGGTATTACTATGCGATTCGGGATTTTGACATGCTGAGGACCGATGTATTTGTCCCCCAGTGTGTGTATCCGGAAATCCTCAGAGATACCTTTTCATTTATAAAAGGCATATCGTTATATGGAAATATGATCGGCCCATGGGGACATTTGTCATACGATTATCTGACAGGGCGTGCCAATTTATCCCTAGATACCGGTTTGGCCAGCGCCCAGGAGGATTTTTGGTCATATTACGGCCTTAAGCTCACCGATATGACGTCAAGCCAGTCCCATTCATTTGATTGTAAGTGGGAGACACCCCTTCCCGGATTGATACTGGGTGGAACGGCCTATTATCACAAGGATTTTTATCTTGAAGGGACTTTGAGCGGCCCGGTGTCGGATATTCTCAAACTGACCTATTTAAGAACATATATGGATTTTAAAGGGTACTTCCTGATGTTGCGATATATCCTGGGGGACGTCGCTTTTACAGCCGAACTCAACCAGAACAGAATTGAATCCGTTATTGATGCAGACAGGAGTTATGATGATCCGGGATACCTGAAAGCAGAGGCGCTGACAAGTCAGGGATGGTATATGGCGCTCTCCTACCGGTTCAACTCCTTTTTTGAGGCCGAGTATATGTACTCGGTTTTTTATCCGGACAAGACCAACAAGCACGGAAAAGACCGGTATTCCCATACGGATTTAAATGACGTGTTTAAATCCGTCGGCGTGCTTAAGCAGTTTTACGGTAATGATTTTGAAGCCTGGAAAAAAACCAGCACATTCTCTTTTCGGTTTGATATCAATGAATACTGGCTGTTCAAGCTGGAGGCCGCTTACAACGACGGGTTTGGCGAATATACTTCAGCAGACAACAGGGATCATTCAGATCTGAAACGCTACTGGTGGCTCTATGCGGCTAAGGTCACGTATAACTTCTAGACGGAATCCTCTTCGGCCATATAAACAAAAAGGCCGATGCTATCCCATCATTCATCGGCCTTTACTATTCCTTTATCAAACAGAATGAATAGCTTTTAGGATGCTTTTTTTTTGACCAAAAGACATACAATATCTTTTGCATCTTCCAAAGACAGCTTGCTCATATTCAGCACCAGGTGATAGAGATGGGGACTGTCATAATCGGCCTTGCCGAACTTGGCAAAGAAGGCAGCACGTTTCTTTTCGCCAATGGTCACGGCCTGTTCGGCCTTTGCTTCATTCAGTTTGTAAAACTGCTGCATGAATGTGATCCTGTGCGCCATATCTGAAACCAGGTGAAGATGAAAGGCGTTTTCATGGTCCGCTAAAATGTATTGACCGCCTCGTCCCATAATAATGACATTATCTTTTTCGGCAGACTCCACGATAATTTCCTTCAATACATCCATGTAAACGTTTTCATCCAGATAGCCTCTTGTATCACCGATTAACCGGCTCATATAATCTTTGTTCAGCATGATGGCAAACAGTTTGGAGAGCGTGCCGCCCACATTCCTTTCCATAGACTTGACCCAGTCTTTGGAAACATTTACTTTTTTTGCGATTTCATTAATGATAACTTCATCAAGATATACATAATCCATTTCTTTTGCGATCATTCTTCCAAGGGTTCTGCCACCTGCACCGAATTGTCGGGAAATGGTTATCACGGCCATAGTGTTTATCTCCTCTATTCTGGGTTAGCCGTGTCTAAAAATAAGACCGGGCTGAATGGTTAAATTGTAAAGTACTGATATTTTTAATTAAGTTAAAAGAATGGTATCAGGATACCCAAATGGTGTCAAGGCTGATTTAACAGCCGGACAGGTAATGGCGGCGAATATAACGGCATATGATAAAAAATTCGAAAAATGGGTTGAATTACATTAAAAACACGGCATATGGTATTGACGACTATTTTTATCACGTATTCAAACAACGGATAATACCAGGGAGAGAGCAATAACATGGACCTGAAATCAGGAGGCAATTCTTTTGCGTTTCAGATGGGACTTGAAATTGAAGAGATGAAGCATGGCCAAAGCAAGGGCATTTTAAGGGTGAATGAGAACCATCAGAACACGGTAGGCCTGGTTCATGGGGGTGTTCTATGCACCATGGCCGATACTTTGTGCGGGGCAGCCGTTTTGTCCGGGATTGCAAAGAATCGTCATCCATTGACCATGGACCTGAATATTTCGTTCCTGAAGGCAGCAAAAGGAAAAGTGATTACCGGTGAGGCGGCAACCATTCACTTGGGAAACAGGACAGCAAAGGTCGAATGTTCGTTGAAGTCGGAAGATGTATTGATTGCCCGGGCCTATGCCACATTTATTATCGTTGATAAGGGGAGATAAAGACGTTATGACCGGTGCAAGGCAAAACAACAAAACACAATCACTTGAAACCAGATATCTGAATGCCAATTATTTTCTTCTGTTTCTTCTCATTCTTGTTTTTTTTGCCTGTTATCATGTGGTCCGGCCGTATATTCATACCATTATTGTGGCAGGACTTTTATCAACGATTTTTCATCCGCTGCACCTGAAATTAGAGTCTTTGTTGAAAGGGAAAAAAAACGCGGCGGCTTTTTTTTCGTGTTTTCTTTTAACCATTCTGGTTGTGCTTCCACTAGTGTTCATGTTTTTTTCCGTGATTCAGCAGGGAGTGAATTCGTTTAACGGTATACGACTCTGGTTTGAAACAGGACAGTATGCCACGCTTTCCGATCATCCGCTTGTCATTTATGGCACAGGATGGTTTAACCGGATTTTACCGGATTTGAAACTGATATTTCCGGATATTGATTTGAAGAATATCCGGTTTGACAAAATGGCCTTGAACCTGTCTGCCTCAATTGGAAAAACGCTGTTGGCCCAAGGGGGGAACATTGCGGGGAACATTACAGCCCTTATTGGCAAATTTTTTTTGATGATTTTCACGTTTTTCTTTTTTATAAGAGACTATGAGAAGATCGTGGAGAGATTGCTTCACCTGATTCCATTGAGTGCCAGCCAGGAAGATAAAATTGTAGACAAAATAAAAGCAGTAGGAAAATCAGCGCTTCTGGGAACATTGGTCACTGCCCTTTTGCAAGGGGCGGCCGGAGGAATTGCTTTTTTTATTTCAGGTCTGCCCGGGCTTTTCTGGGGAATGGTCATGGCGTTTGCCTCGCTGATTCCCATGGTGGGAACCGCCTTGATCTGGGTGCCGGCATCTCTTTATCTTTTTATTTCAGGCCACTGGGGATATGGGGGTTTTATGGTGGTCTGGTGTGTGGTTGTCGTGGGCATGATTGATAATCTGGTCAGGCCCCTTTTCATGCAGGGTTCTGCCGGTATGGGCACACTTCTCATCTTCTTTTCCATTCTGGGGGGCATCAGTGCCTTCGGTCTTCTGGGACTGCTCTATGGCCCGCTTGTTTTTGGCCTGGCCACAGTGCTGGTATACATTTATGAAATTGAATATGCGGGGTTCCTGAATCGGCAGGACAGTAAATAGTTATTTCGCATAAATTCTGTCACGGCATGCCTTGTCCGAAAATGGCAGGTAGAGAATGCCTTCAACAGCATTATTCTTTGACGAATCCCTGAAGTAGGCGTCGCCCAGTTCATTTCCGGTAGAAAGTAACAACACGTTCAGGTCATCTTGGGAATACTTCTCTCTAATCTTGTTGATAAATGGAAAACAGGAATCATTCGCCACAAAAAGACTCGTGATAAGCAGATCCGGCTTTGAAGATCGAATGGCTTCAAGTGTGGCATCAAAAGAAGAAAAACAGCGGGCCATACAATTCATTTCAACTAATTTTTTTTCCATGAACAGTCGCAGGGCTTTATGCTCATCCACAATAAAAATGGTCTTCTCAGGATCAGGTTTTCTTCCCGCTGCACTGGACAAGATAGACTGGGCAAGGGCTTTTCTCCCCGTGTTGATAAGAAAGTCAGAAAATTCCTTTCTGACAGCCGGACTGGCTTTTAAAGAAAGATAATCAGCCGCCGGATTGATAAAAGAATCAGAAGAAAGAAGGGATTCAAAAATCGTGATGGACCTGCTGTCTAAAATTGCGGATACAATACCTGATTTGTCTGGATCGGAAGAGTCCATGATGGCCCGTATTCTCGTCAGTTCTTTTGGGGCAGGATATTTGGAAATAGCATGGATTGCCGCAAACCGGATATGTTCATCCGGGTCAGAAATATAATCGATCATCGGAAAAACGCTTTTTTGTTCTTCATTGTCAAAGGATAGGATCAGTGCAAGCCGGATACCAGTATGGGTCATTTTTTTTGCCAGTTTCTTCTTTAATTGAGGCAGGATTTTTGAAAGCCCCATTTGATGGGTGATTTTAAGTAAATCAATAACAAGATTCAAATCATTGGAAAAAATATGATGGTTGACGATCTGATCACTAGCCGGGAGATTGGCTGCCAGTTGGGAAAGTGCTCTGTAACGGTTTTCCAGAACATTTGATTTCAGCATTTTTGATGCACTTTTAATAATTTCAACAGATATGACATTCAGAAGTTCCTTGTCTGTCATTGGCTTTTTGATAATTCGATTCAGTTCTGCCGGATGTCCATTATTCAAAGGCACCACAGACGACAGATCGCCATCACCATGAATAAAAAGAATAAGGGGAAGTTCTACTGCTGTGAAACGTTTCCGGATTTCACAGGCAAATGATAATCCGTTCATGTGGGGAAGAAACGAATCCGTGAGGACAATATCGGGAAGTGCTGATTCGATGGCATTAAGGGCATTTTGGGGGTCACTGAAAAGAACCGGATAAAATCCCAGGTCAATAAGGTATTTGTAGTAAATCTGGCGCATAATGGATGATGAATCAATGACAAAAACGGTCAGCCGGTGTTTAATGACAGGAAATGAGCTGTTGTTTTCTATAGATTGGGCAAGTGAACGGCTTCCTTTTTGTTTTAAAAGGTCAGTAAAGTGTTTTCGAATTAAAACCGGTGCGGATTGCAGGTAGTTGGATGCCGTAAAAACAAAAGCATCAGACTCAAGCAGCCGGATAAAAAGGTTGTCTGCGAAACCGTCTATTATGGCAGCGACGCTTTCTTCTCTTCCGGATGTTTTTCCACCGGTTTCGATTATCCCCTTCAAACCTTCAATCAGTACATCAGAAAATTTGCTGTCCATAGCCATTGCTGCAGCGATACGAACCGGCAGAGACTCATTTTTCATACCTTCAATCAGGCTCACGGTGGATATTTCCACTTCCAGTCGCTTGATGGCCTCGTAAGCGGCAATGTTTACATGAATATCAGGATGTTTGATTTTTATGATCTTTAGAATCGCCTGCACGGCATCGGCTTTTTTCATTTGGCTCAATATCGTCAGGGTGTTTATAATGGATTCCGGCCGGGTTACATCCATATTGCCAAATACAGCAGGTATGATTTGGGGCCCCATTTCAGCCAGGAGATCCATGGCCAGGTGCTGATCCGTGATAGACGGGGCGTTCAGCATTAAAAGTAGCTGGGCGAGATCGGAATCATCATCAAGCGCTTCATACGTATCTTTTTGGGATGCCCGTTGTTCTGTCATTGTGGCGTCGTTCTTTGTGGCAGAACGTCTCCGTTTTTCAATACCGGATAGCGTGTCATTCAAAAAAGGATCTGCCTTGCTTGTCATGGCCGCTTTTTTCAAGGCATCAATGGCATTTTTCGTCCCGATATCCGCAAGGGCATTGACCGCAGCGCGTTTCAAATCATCATGCTCGTAAAAAATGAAGTCTGCAATGACGTTTATGCATGAGGGATCGCGAAGTTTGCCAAGAGAATGGATTATTTTCAAGAGCAAAGCCGGATCAGATTCGGTAATCAATGTGCTGGCAAGAAGCGGTACGGCCCTTGTAAGTCTTTTGGTACCACTGAACTGAAGATACGTGTCTATAAATGCACTGTTTTCATGGGCTTTTTCCAGAATGAGGTCCAGTATTCTTTCTTTCAGTTTTTTGGAAAGGTCGGCGGTCCTTATCATGTGATTCAGCATATCCAATGAAACAGAGTCTGGCGCCATGCTGATTTCAAAAAGGATTTTATTTTGCAGCGCAGGGGTAAATGTTGAAAAATCATCAAGCATGGCCAGGCATTTTTTGGGGTTGTTTTTTTGAATGCAGGAGATGATATTTTCCAGTAAAACGGTTTCAGATAATTGATTCATGCGAAAATAGTCCTTAATGAACCGGGGGTCCGGGGGAAAATATTTTTTAAAGTATCGGTTACCGCTTGAGTTTAGTGCCTGATATGGGTATTCAAGGATGTTTTAAGCGGATAAAAAATCGGTTTAGAAAAAAGCATTGCTTTAACTATAATAGAAAACATTCCAGGTGTCAAAGGACAGATTCGGAATTCATGGGACAGGTGAATGAAACAGAATGCGCGTATTGCTGAAATAGATAAAACCTGCAATCGGTGCGGTCGCTGCGCGATTGAATGCCGATTTTTGCAGCTTTATGGCCTGCCAGGGGATATTGCCATGGATGTCCTGGCAGGCGGTCAAAATAATGGGGTTGATCTGTCGTTTAAATGCAGCCTTTGTGGCCTTTGTGGGGCGGTTTGTCCACTTCATCTAAATCCAAAAGATATGTTTCTTGACATGCGGAAACACGCCTATGAAACAGATCGCATATCTTTGAAGACGTATCGGGCCATTCTCCAATATGAAAAAAGAGGCACGTCAAGGCTGTTTACATGGTATTCGTTTCCTGACGGCTGTCATACGATTTTTTTTCCGGGCTGCACCCTGCCGGGCACACGGCCCCATCAGACTGAAAAACTGTTTGCCTGCCTGAAAAAGAAAATACCGGATTTGGGTATTGTTTTGGACTGTTGCACAAAGCCCTCGCACGACCTGGGCCGGCAGCGGTATTTTGAGGACATGTTTTTTGAAATGAAAGCGTTTCTGACCGGAAATAATATCAGAGGCGTCATCACGGCATGTCCGAACTGCTATAAGGTATTTTCGCTGTATGGCCGGGAGTTTGATGTAAAAATGGCTTATCCGTTTATCAATTCAAATGATGTCTCCCTGCACAGAGCGGATGGAATCGGACCGCTGGTCATTCATGATCCATGCGTCCTTCGCGGGGAATCCGGCATGCATGATGCCGTGAGACAGCTTGTTGCCAGCCAGGGGTATCCCATTGACCCGATGTCCCATTCCGGTCATAAAACCTTTTGCTGCGGGGAAGGTGGATCCGTAGCCTTCACAGACAAGGCCCTGGCATTGAATTGGGCCATGTTGAGAAAAGAAGAAGCTTCAGGAAAACGGGTTATTACCTATTGTGCCGGATGCGCCGGGTTTCTGAATCGAATCATACCGGCCAATCATCTTCTGGATCTTTTATTTGATCCAAAAGGTGTTAGGACTGGCCGATCAAGGGTGGCCAAAGCACCTTTTACGTATGTGAACAGGATGAAATTGAAAAAAAGGCTTCGAAAAAATGAGCCAGGTGCCGTGACCCGGGAAAGGTGTTTCAAGGCAGCAGAATAGCCGGTTTTTTTAGATTCCGGATTTTGACACCCATGTTTCAAGGGGCTCGGGTCTGCTGTAGTGGGGTAGTGCCGTCCGGTTACATTTGGCGCTTATTTCCGCACCGTCTACAATTACCGAAACAGGCTGGTCTGAAGACACCACAACGACGATAATTCCCCTATGTTCTGCAGTAAACCGAAGCGCAGAATTATATCGGGCGCCCCGCGCCCTGTCTTCAGCAGTAATCGAAGGCCCATCGAGAAGGCAGGCAAATCCGTGAAGATGAATATCACGGCCAATATGCAGTGCACCATCCACCTTTGAAAGGGATTTGGTCAATTCAAGCAATCCCGGTGATTGCAGATTGAGCGGTTTTTCAAGTGCCTGCCCGGAAATTTTAACCGGAGAATCGTTCAAGTCGATGACTATCGTGCATCCATGTTTCTGCGTTGCGGCCCCATGAACAATGGATGTGACAATTTTAAAGAGGATGGTTGCAGATTCAGGATTCAGGTCGGAGTCAAGAAACGCTTCCTCCACCTGAACCAGTTTGGCTTTATGGGTCGTGGATTTAAACCGTCCATCAGAAAAACTGCAGGCCGGATTTCCGTTAATGCCAAGAAAACCGTGTCTCCCTCTGAAATCCGCTTCAATACAAAAGTCGGGTATTTTGCCTCTTGTGATACCCACAACCGTCCGCTCATTTGATACCAGTTTTCGCTCTGAATTTTCAACAGAAAGGAGAAGTTTCCGTATATGTTTTATTTTTTCCAGGTTGGGCCTTTCTGTTTGGGGAAACTTGGCAATAAACTGAATCCGCGACAGTTTGTTTTCTTCAACAAAAACGAGCTTTCCCTTGGGCCAGGCACCTTCTTCCGGTGTTCTTGAAATTTCCAGGACAGCATTTAAAATCGGATACACACGTATCTGGGTATCCCAACCCAGAATCATGTTCATTTCATCCACCAGATAATCCCGAACCGCATGGGTGGAATATTCTTTTAAAAAGCTTCCGGAAATTCCTGTATACAACTCCTTTTCATTGGCAATATCATGTGAAAACCTGAACGCGGCCTGCTCCAGCCATCTCTCTGTGGGGCCTATCGCGCACATGTCCGGATGGTGCTCCGTAAACCACATCTGATAGAATACAGAACTGGATCGCCCCCCATAGGATATCAGGCCTGCCAGCTGAAGATTTTTTTCAACGATCATGTTATTGAATTGCTTCCTGTCATAAACGATTGAGCTTTTACGCCATTCATCCGAACTCAGATAGAGTTCCTTGAATTTGGGTTCATGGCCCCTTAACAGATTCAGAGGGTCATATACATAAACCGGATGAAAGGGCTCGATCACATAAATCACTGCGGCTCTGCTCGGGCCTGAGAAATGGGACAGTCCGTCACGGAGGCCTTCAATGGTTTCCCTGACGCATGTGCTGGTAAAGGAATTTTGATTCACCTGAACATGTCCTTTATTTTAATATACTGCGATGGGAGGATCGCAATCTGTTTTGTTCATGGCTGATTATTCCCTATTTGAACGATTATTTCAAGAGGATTGATGGTTGGCAGGTCATCGCGTGTTGGGATTGAAAACGTATTGACATCATGCAGAGAAGATAATATGGAACATATATTAATATCATTAAAATTAAAATATTAACATCAACCAAAACATTGGAAAATTTGAATGGTCTATAAAATCAGGCCCAGCCGGGTTGAAAAAAAGATCGTGGTTCGTTATCGCCTGCCGGATAAACCGGAAAGCGGTTTTGAGATGACGCAGGTAAAAGACATCAGCACAAGCGGTATGCTTTTTTCAACGGCAACCCTGATCGCTCCCCATACCCTTGTTGATGTGGACATCAAACTTCCGTTATACAGCCAGTCCATTTATATACGAGGGAAAATTATCAAATGCCATGAAGTGAAGACCCATGTTATATACTATTCTGCCGTGAGGTTTATCAACATGGATGCGGATACATTGTCTGCGTTGAGAAAAACAGTGGCGTTTTTCTGGGAAAAAAATGGCAAAATGCCTCCTCCTGAAAGGAAAATCCTGAATCGGGCAACGCGTGCGCCACGCACCCTCATGTTGAGGTATAAGCCCATGTATGACAGGGATATGGGGTTTATACTCAATCAGGCGATCAATATCAGCACATCCGGTATTCTTTTCCGAACCGAACGACTGTATCCGGTTGATCAGCTCATGGAACTTCATTTGAACATTCCCATGTTTCCGGATATAAAAGCCATACGGGGCCGGGTTGCCCGATGCAGGCGGCTAAGGGACAAGGAATTTGAAACCGCTGTTAAATACACGCATATTGAGGAACCGGTGTTAAGGGCCATCCAAAATATGACCCGATAACCATACCTGAACAGCACTTTTCTTATAGCCTGAAATAACAACCGGAAAAATTTCAATCTTCCATATTTTAAAAGAAAATAGCTTGATTTATTTTGTTAATGTCGAATAAGTAACAGACATGTCATCCTGAATAACATGCCATCTTATGGAGGAATCATGAATGCAAGAAATTTTTTGACGATACTTTTATTTTTTGTCGCCGTCGGCCATTCAGCATTTGCCGGAACCGGTCATGAAGACAAGGACGCAACCTACAAAAGAGTGGATATGAACATTGACGTGAACAAGGAGGATAAGGAGGTTGGCCTCAAACGGATGGAACTTCTGGACAAGATGCTCTCACGGGATTTGATGGACAGGAAAAGAAGCCTCGTCCGGAGTATTGAAGATGATTATAACAAGAAGATCATCAGTCTTTTGAACAGTCTGATTCCTTCCGTTTTTGACAACAAGGTGCTTACCCATGTGGATGTGAATTTTTTTGCACCGGATTTTGAATCCCAGATCAAGTCGAGCCAGAAAGCGTCCGTAAGTATTATCTTAAAGCGCGAAGGATTTGATATCTGGGCCAGCCAGAATCCCTCTGAAAAAGAGGCGCTTGGCACCATCAAACAATTGATTGGCACCACGTTTAAAATACCAGACGAAAATATAACGATTCTGATCGTAAATTGATCTGAAAGCGGTTGATTTATAAATAAGTTTTGTCATTTTGACAGGTTATATTTATCAATAACTGGCCTGATAAACGTTATTCTAATATTTTTGTTGATAATTATACTGTTTTTATTTAAAATAGGCACTGTCAATAAAAATATTTTGATGATCCGGGAAAAAATCCCATCATCTTTTTAGTTTTAACATTAAATACACGCGGGAGAGATTTTCAGCAGACATGTTGTTGGGAATGGCAAAGATGGCCGCGGTGTTTGTGTTGAGACAGCTCCTTTTCGAATTTAGTGAAACACTAGTCTTCAATATTTCAACATGAAGAGATTGTTTTTGAAGCTGATCTGACCATCAGAAAAAACAACTCAGCACACCACAATATGAATACCGCCTTTAACAAAAAATCGGCTTTTCTTAAAGGGAAGGAAATACCGTATTTTAAAAAACCATCAGCGCCAGATAAGCAGGCAAGGAAAAATGGCTGAGGCCGCCCTTGCCTCTAAAAGGTTGTGACATACGAAAAACCATTTTAGTTTAGGAGTTGACATGATGAGAATAACAAAAAACCGGCTTTATCTGTTCTGGTTAAAAATGAAGAGCAAGGACATTACCTTTCGCACGCTTTTCGCGTTTATAGTGCTTGCAGCGATCAGCATGTTTCAGTTCAATGCCACATTGACACATGCGGCACCCATAGATATCTCGGACACACCTCTGGACGTGCAGCTTCAGGCTTCTGCCCCCAATCTGATGTTTGGTATTGACGATTCGGGGTCGATGGACTGGGAAATACTGACCACTGAATCCGAAGGGCAGTTTGCCATCGGCAATAGTGATTATGAATATGTGTTTGATGATCCGGGAGACAATCTCTATCAATCGGGGACTTATTCGGACATCATCACCGGAGACAAACGCAAGTACTGGAAGTCCCAGTATTCGGACTATAATGTGATGTACTATGATCCCAAAGTCTTTTACAAGCCCTGGCATTCGGCCATGCCGGATGCTGATCCGGATAATGCCAGATCCCATCCAATGTATGATGAAAATTATACCAATCTTAACACCATTTATTTTGCCCTCACAAATCCTTCCGGAGATGTGATAAAGGATGACAGGGACAGTAGTGGTATTACAATGACTGCGAATTGGGCAACGTGGAACGATCAAGATGCTTATGATGGAAAAGATCATTATACAACCACAGTTAATGAGACATTCACCTGGACCCCTACTCTTCCCACATCTGAAGATTACGAAGTGTGGGTGTATAACGCGTATTACAGCGGCAATGATAAAAATGCCGAATATACCATTGTGCATGCAGGAGGCACATCCACAGCATACTCCAATCAGCTCACCAAGGGAGATCAATGGGATTTGCTGGGAACCTATGCATTTAACGCAGGTTCGGCAGGATCAGTTACTGTAGCCCGAAGAAATCATGCTGACATGAGTTCATACACCAATGCAGACGCCGTAAAATTCGTCAAGGCATCAGCCGCAGGCATCAATGTGACTTATGCCCACTATTTTGTGTATTCCGCTTCTGAAGGAAAACCCTATCTGGTCAATCTGAACGGGAACATCACATATTATGAATATAATGATGATGGCGATAACTATATTGAAGATGGTGAATTGATTATAGACGCCACACCGCCGGCGGATATCATCACCAGCAGAACCTATACTGAGGAGCGTCAGAATTTTGCCAACTGGTATTCGTTCTACAGAAAAAGATGGGGCGTTGCCGTTTCTGCCATCTGCCAGTCCATAGAAATGCTTGAGGGCGTGAATGTGGGTATCCGAAGCATCAACGGATATATTCAAAAGAAAGTGGTTCCGGTAAAAGTCGGTGGTGTTGATGAAACCGCAACCCTTTTAAACCTTTTGACCAGCTTCAGGCATTATAACCACCCGCAGGGGTCAACACCGCTTCGTAAGGGGCTTGAAAAAATAGGTCAGTATTACAGCACTAGTGAAACTATACATCCGGATGAACCGGAATTCGCCATTTCTCCGCTTGATTCCGGTGCAGGCGGCGGATGTCAGCAGAACTTTGCCATTATGTTTACAGATGGCGCCTATAATGGTCAGGCCCCGGGCCTTGCAAACATAGACGGTTCATTCCCTGCACCTTACGCAGATAACAATTCCAATAGCCTTGCAGATGTTGCCATGAAGTATTGGATGACGGACCTGGACGGGGATGACACCAATAACCAGGTGCCGACCAATTTCTACGATGATGCCGTATGGCAACATCTGGTCACCTATACAGTGGCTTTTGGGGTTAATGGAACGCTTAATCCTGCGGATTACGATCTTTATAATATCATAACGGCAAATCGGGTATACCCCACATGGCCAAGCCCCATCAACAGTGACAAAATGCGTATCGATGATGTATGGCATGCGGCTGTAAACGGCAGGGGGCAATATCTCAATGCATCAAATCCCCAGGCATTGATAGACGCGTTTCTCGCGGTTATCAATGACGTGATTGCGCGAATCGGTTCCGGTGCCAAAGTCTCTATTAACTCGGAAGAATTGAACGAGGGCACCGCTGTTTTCCAGTCGAGTTATTCCACGGAATACTGGAGTGGCGATGTAAAGGCGTATGATATTGATTCCCATACCGGTGAAGTGAAACGGGGTGAAAACGAAGAATTGTGGTCTGCGTCTGACCAACTGGAAGCAGCCGACTGGGATTCAGGCCGGGTGGTCGCCACATTTAACGGCGCATCAGGTATTCCTTTCCGGTTTGGAAGCCTTGGCGCTTCGCAGAAAACAGCTCTCCATGCAGACCCGGTTGTTGCTGAAAATATGCTGAATTATCTGAGGGGCGACAGAAGCCTTGAAGGGAGTTCCTTCAGAGTCAGGGAAACCAGGCTGGGTGATTTTGTGCATTCTGCCCCGCTGTACGATGATGGCGTGTTGTACATTGGGGGAAATGACGGCATGATCCATGCGTTTAATGCAAATAAAACCACAGGCGGAAATGAGATGTTTGCCTATGTGCCCGGACTGGTGTTTTCAAACTTAAACCAGCTGGCAAATGCCAACTATACGCACAAATATTTTGTTGATCTGACACCTTTTGTGAGAACTGTAAACAGTATGAATCTGCTGGTAGGTGGATGTGGCAAGGGGGCAAAAGGCTATTTCTGCCTGAATGTGACCGATCCATTTACGATCACCTCAGAAGCTGTCCTTGCCTCACGGGTGATGTGGGAATTCCCCAATGCAGCCACCGCATCCGCAGATGTGGCGGATATGGGATACAGTTTCAGCAGACCGGTTCTCGTAAATACCAGTGCCGGATGGGTGGTGATTTTTGGAAACGGATATAACAGTACCAATGAAAGCGCCGTGCTGTTTGTATTGTCGCCAGGCGGTACCCTGCTGGCAAAAATCGATACCCAAAAAGGACCCTCAAACGGCCTTTCAACCCCTGCTGTGGTTGATATAAACAACGATATGCTGGCAGACTATGTTTACGTAGGCGATCTCCTTGGGAATTTATGGAAATTCGATATTCAGTCAGCCAATCCGGCTGCCTGGACATCCGCTTATCAGGATGTGTCATCCAAACCGGCGCCACTGTTTACGGCAACTGGCCCTGGGGGGGCGGTCCAGCCCATCACCGCCAAACCCGATGCCATGTATCATTGTGCAAGGCATGGATATATGGTGCTTTTCGGTACCGGAAAATATCTCGGCAATTCCGATGTCTCCGATACAAGCACCCAGACTATTTATGGCATATGGGATTATGGGGATGATATTGACGACAGTGAGTACTTGGGCACGTTAAACCGGGGAAGCATTCCCAACTTGTCGAACCAGCCGGATACAGTATCCCTGCTTGAGCAGATCGAGTTTGCAGAGGATACTTATTATGGTGTTGGTTGGGGATTTACAACCGATTCTACGATTAGCTGGGGAACGGTTGATGACACTTCATATGGCCAGAAGCCCGATCCCTATCAGCATGCAGGGTGGTATTTTGATTTGCCCATTCCCAGGGAAAGGCTTATACAGGATATGATTATTCGAGACCGATATGCCATCTTCATCACCAACATCCCCGACAGCTCTTCACCCTGTCTGGCTGGGGGGGAGTCGGTTTTGAATGAATTTATTGCCTGCAGCGGGCAAAGACCTGATGAGCCACGGTTTGACATGAATAATGACGACGAGCTTACTACAGGCGATGACACACAGCGACGTAGCGACTGTCCGGACTGTGATCAGGAATCAGAAGATGATCCAAACTGCCCGGGTTGTAATAAGCCTGTCCCGCCTTCCAGAGGTCATATACCGATGTCATTTGGCCCGTCGTTTTTAGGGGCTGGTGACCAGGAGATAAAAATCATGAGCACAGCCTCTGGCGGCATTGTCACAAAGAGGGAGCCCGGAGAGCAAAAAGGGATGTTCTACTGGCGGGAAATCCGATAGGGTGTTTATTCGGAAAATAATTTAATGATTAAAAGATACGGTCTTTGAGCTGAAAGACCGTGTCTTTCAAAAAAAACGGGGATGTATTTTCATAAGGAGAAATTATGCGCGGAAAATCAAAACAAAAAGTCAGCATAATCAGTAAATGCCTTGTCATTGTCCTGTCGCTGTTTGTGGCCGCACCCATGGCCATATGCCAGGAAAAGGCAAAAGAAACGAAGCAAACCATCGTCAAGCAGCCTAAAAAACCGGGATACCAGAATAACGGGCATGTGCTGAGAGTGGGTGAAGATGAAATCGTTGTAGACGATCATTTGATCAAACTTGCAAAACAGGTCAATTATCATGCACCTGATGGTGGTGCATTGATTTCAAAGCAAATGCATGAAGGCGCGTATATAGGGTTCAATCTGAACGATCAAAAGGAAATAACAGATATCTGGATTATTAAAAACAAATAGCTCGCATTGAGAACGAATTGCAGATCGGCCGGTGGCTTGGCGGTTAACAGCCACCGGCTTTTTTTGTTAAAAAATAATCGATGTCATGCAAAAGATAATTGTCTTGCATCACTGTCTGGCCATAAGCGCCTTTTTTTTCTGAATGCTCTCCTTTAGCCAGCTGATCCACTTTGCCATCCCTTCTTCGGTTTTGGAAGAAATCTCAAAAATGGGCATATCCGGATGAATGGTCAGAATGCTTTTTCTGGCCTCGTCCATGTCAAAGTCCAGGTAGGGCAGAAGGTCGATTTTATTCAAAAGGGCAATATCGGATTCCCTGAACATGAGGGGATATTTCAATGGTTTGTCCTCACCTTCGGTCACACTCAAGATCACGGCACGGGCATCTTCGCCAATATCGAATTCTGCAGGGCACACCAGATTGCCGATATTTTCAACAATCAGAAGGTCAATGTCATCCGTGTCAAGGCTTGAGAATGCATTTTCGATCACAAGGGCGGTCAGATGACAGTCCCCGCCAAATTCATCGGTGTTGACCTGGACAACAGGCACCCCGGTTTCGGAAAGCCGGTCCGCATCGTTTGTTGTGCAGATATCACCAACGATAACCGCACTTTTAATATCATCTTTTATGGCATTCAATGTTTTAACAAGCGTGGTCGTTTTGCCTGAACCCGGGGAACTCATCACATTCAGTACAAAAATGCCTTTTTCGGAAAACCGTTTTCGGTTCTGAGCAGCCATGGCCTCGTTCACATCCAGGACGCGCCGGACGATTTTTATTTCTCTGCCCCTGCCCGTTTTTTTGGTTTCAATGCTTTCTTGCCCTGGCTTATGGGGATGATGATGGGGTTTATGAAAGTCATCATGATGATTATAACGGGTCTGTCTCAGTCCATGAAGAATCATGGGGACACTCCTTATTTATGAAGAATGAATGATAAATATGGTTTTAAAGTCACTATTCTTTGTACGATGTTTTTTTAATCCAGGCAACCCAATAATGAGAAACCGGAAACTGGATTTCAGCGGCAGGCGATCCTTTTTTATTTACGTCGAAAGTAGATTGATCTCACTTTTCCGATGACTTCCAGAAACCACTTGATAGAGACGGCATCCCCTTCAAGCATCAGGTCTCCTTTCATGATCGCTTTTTCAATGGCCCGGGGTTTTCCCATACCAATATCGATCATGATTTTTGCACCCCTTTCAGGTGTTTTCCAGATGAGCTTGCAGATGGCATCCTGGGACGGACCGCTTTTGCTTCGAACACGGTTATCCTGAAACCGGAAAGTTCTTGAAATGCGGTCATCCTTTGATTTCATCACAAGGATGACCTCCTTCTCGTTCAGCTTCTGCCGGAACGGACTTGAAATGCATGCGGAAAACTGAAAGAGTCTGTAAAGTCCGGCCATAAGTAATGATAATTTCACGCCAATTCCCCTAAAATGATTGCCTACTTTCTTATTGACACCCCCAATATGGTATAGTATTCACTATATAATCCGCATTATAAATTGTCAACAAGGGATATCGTACTGCTAAAAAATTGTCATAAACAATAAAGACGGAGATATCTGCATGCAAAAAAAAGTGTTGTATACCATTGTTGCTGTGTTTTGGGGAGTGTTATTTATCATATCCGGCCATACTGCTGCTGAGACTTCTGAAAAAGGGCATACGATGATTCAAGCCGGCATTGAACAGAAAAACACCGATATCAAAAATGAACTAACGGATCTTCTTGAGCTTGAGAATCAAAGTGACTGGCAGTTCCTGTCAAAGCTCAGTGACAGTGAGCAGATAAGGCTTTCAGAGCGGATTGCCTATGTGCTGGATGAAGAGGGCGGTATCATTGTTTCGCTCCTGGTCACCGGTACAAAAATGCTCCCTAATTTTATTTTGGTGAGGACGGCCAGGATGCTGGAGCCGGAAACCGTTGCCAAATTGTCAAACAAGATGCCGGTTAAGGCAGCTGTGCAAATAACCAAAGGCCTTGATCGTGAATTTTTGATGGAAGTGACAAAGAAATTAAAACCCCAGAAGGGCATTGCCATCATCGAAAGCTGTCCGCTTGAACTGGTAACGGATGTGAGCAAAAGGCTGCTGGCAAATAACGATGATATTGTCTTGGCGCGCCTCGCGGATTATATGTCTCCGGACAAGCTGGGGGAAATATCTGAAAATCTGACCCCAGAGGAAAATGTCAGAATCAGCAACCAGATGAAAAACCGGTCTGTGATTGCAAAGATACTGGTTTCTTTTCCGGATGACTATCTGATTAAGCTGATCAAAGAATGTTTTCGCCGTGAATATTATTCGCTTGTGGCAGATGTTACTGAGGAAATGGAAAAAGGCCGGTTGCTCGGCATTCTTGGGCAGATGGACCAGGATGACCTTCCCAAATCTATTTTTTTGGCAGAAGTATCGGTATATCTTGATCCCATAAAGTCCACATCCATTATCGAGGATTTGCCTGATGAACTCTTAATTGACGTAAACAGACATCTCATTCTGAAAGATGAATATTCTGTGATGGCAAGGCTTGCAGACCAGCTCTCTCCGGAGAAACTTTTAACACTTTCAAGAGAGATGTTGCCTCGCCAGAATGTTCTCGTGGCCAATCAGATGAAAAACCGGTTGCTGATCGCAAAATTGCTGTCGTCGTTTGAAGATGATTATATTGCTGAAATGACAATAGAATGTTTCAAGCTGGGTTATGTTGAACTGGTTCTTGGGGTCATGGGGGAAGTCGATCCGAATCGGCGGGTGAAGATAATGGATACGATTGAAGCCCAGGATGGGGTCAGCCCGGAATTTTTAAAGCTTATAAAATAAAAACGTTTCAGAGAAAAAAGGGCGTTGCTCGTGAACGCCCTTTTTTCTGTCCTTCTATTTGAGAAGTGCCTGACAGGCAGGGTCTGTTATCAATGTCATACCCTTTTCCTTCATGATTGCCTGACCTTTTTCTGAGAAAGCAGCGTTAATGAGTATTTTGGATGCCCCTTCCGGTTTGCCCTTGGTTACAAAGGAAAATGTCTGAAAATAAGGATATTTGAGATCAGCAGGTGCAATGCCGTTAATATTGACAATGGTGACACCGTCCTGTTTGATCACGGCACCTCTGGCAATAAAGGATATAGCCCCCTCAAACCGTTTGACAGCCTCAATGGCCATTGTGGATTTGTAGGAAATAAAATCATACTGAATGGGTTGCCTGTTCATAGCCAGGTTATAAAAATTCTTATACATTTCCGTATTTTTCCCCGGTGTCACCAGAATGATTTTCATATCCGGGCCGCCTATCTCCTGCCAGTTTGTGATCTGGCGGTTGAAAATGCTTTTGAACTGCTTGTCTGTGAGGTTTCTTATCGGGAGGTTTCCGTTAATGATGACAGCGATGGGGTCACGGCAAAAGGGTATTTCCACATAGCCATATTCTTTCATTTGATAATCCAATCGATGGGTAATGGCTGCCAGATCACTGAACCCATTCATCAATCGGCCTATGGCAGATCGGGAGTAGGTGGGATAAACATCTACATCAATGTTGTTCTTTTTTGAAAACTCATTCACGATTTCGATCCCAAAGGCTTGATAGATCTGATCGGAGCACGAGAACTGAAGTGTGTCTCCGGCATTGGCAGCTGAAGCGGTCGAAAAAATGATGATGATCGTCAGGGTCGTTATATAAATACGTGACCAAAATGGTACTTTAAGACTCATGGAACACCTCCCTTGGGTTAATAGATCGTTTTTGTAAAGTCCTGATCCATTGGATAGCAAATCATATACCAGGAAAACGATGGTGGCCTATGGGTAAAAGAATCGGCATTAACGGGTGTTTCATACAAAAAATTGTCTATGGAACTATTTGATATATAGTGTGATTTGCATATATTCCCTTTGCATCGGAATTGGGCCTGCCCGACAGGCGAAACGCGACCGGCCCCGTATTTCTTTTTCCCAACGGGCCCGGTGACAACAGGTGGTTTTACAGTCCGTTAAAGAAACCGACACCTTTCCCTGTGGTCATTTCCCGGAAATGTATGGAGAACCTTCGGTTTAACAAGACTATTGATGATCGGGCAGGCGGCCAATGCTATTGGCATGCCGCTTGCTGATAACAGAAGCATGGGGCATCATTTCATTGAAAAGGAGGCATGTCAACATGCCGCAGGCCAATGCAACCCATATATTCATGAAGCTCAATTAAAGAGGATTGCCGTGCGAATCATTGATTTGTTCAATAACTGGCAAAAAGGAGCACTCCTTGTTTTTTGTTTCAGCCTGACCGTTTTTATCGGGCTTGCAAGATACTATACCGGAACCGAATATGCGTTATCCGTATTTTATTTGTTTCCCATTACCATAGCTGCATGGCACTCAGGTTTTGCAGCAGGGTTTTTCATATCGGTGTCAAGTGCATGCTCCTGGCTGATTGCAGATTTGATTCTCCTTGACACATTTTCCAAACCGCTTGTGCCTTATATCAATGAGACATTTCGTTTGATCGTATTTTTATTTATGGCTTATCTGGTGTCAGAGTTGAAAAATGCCTGCTTCACGCAGGAGCAACTGGCAAGGACGGATGCGCTTACCGGTCTCCTGAATCGTCGGGCGTTTTTAGAGTATATGGAAATAGAGTTTAATAAAGTAAAGCGATTTGGTCACGTCGTATCCATTATCTATATCGATGTGGATGACTTTAAACGCGTGAACGATGTGCTTGGCCATTCAGGCGGAGACAGGCTTCTTTGCGTCATCGCTGGCATTATTCAATCCAACATCAGAATTATTGATGTCTCAGCAAGGCTGGGAGGGGATGAATTTAGCGTTTTGCTTCCCCAGACAGACGCCGATGCCGCATTCCTTGTCGCTACAAAAATTCAAAAAAAGTTATTTAATGTCAAGCTTGGCCATAACTGGCACCCAAGTGTCAGTATGGGGGTCGCCACCTACGAATGCCTGCCTGAAAGCATACACGACATGATAAAAAAAGCCGACACGCTCATGTATGCAGCCAAACAAAGCGGGAAAAATACCATCAACCGTCAGGTGATGAAGGACATGTAACGACAACACAAAACCGCCCATTCCCCGACGGGTTAAGGCACGATAAAAAGAGATTATTCAGAAGAAAACAGTTTGTAATATATATCTGAAATATAAACGATTCCTATAGGTTTACCATTTTCCAGCACAGGAAGCCTGCGGTATCTGTTTTTCACCATCCGGTCCAGAACGGACATAAGATGTTCATCAGAGGTTGTGCCAACAATATTCCGGCTCATCACCTGGTGAATTTTTTTTGACTTGAGTTCTTTAATATAGGTATTGGTCTGGCCATCCCAGGATAATTCATGGCCGTCAATTCCAAAATTCAGAAATGATGGCCTGAGGTGGTATAGGATATCAAACATGGTAATCACACCGACAAGTCTCTGAAAATCATCCAACACCATTAAGCTGACGGTTTTGTGCCCGGATTTTCGGATCTTTCCGTTCAGAATCATACTGATGGCGTGCTCCACAGGAGCTTCTATATGAATTTTATCAAATTGGGTTACCATAATGTCTTTTGCACGAAGTGTCATAATGACTCCTTTTTAATAGTTTTCAAATACCGACAATGAGTTTAATGGTATAAAAATAGATCAAGAGACCTGTGATATCAACAATGGTTGTCAGCGCCGGGCTGGCCACCACAGCAGGATCCAGTTTCAGGAAGGATGCAACCATGGGCAATCCGGCTCCTATCAAGGTAGCTGTTACAACCTGAAGGGATAATGCCAGTGCAATGGCACTGCCAATGATCGCTATCGTGCAGCCTTCTGGCAAAAGGATTTCTCCTCCGGTCAAAAGAACCCGCCCGAAAGTAATCATGCCCAGAAGCAGGCCCAAGAGAATAGCGACCTTGAATTCCTTTAAAAGAACGGCAAGAACATCCTTATTGGAGATTTCTTTTAATGCAAGCGCTCTTACGACAAGTGTTGCGGACTGGCTGCCCGTATTCCCGCCGGTATCAGCAAGCATCGGCATGAATGTGGCCAGAATAGTGAATTGCAGGAGAAGACCTTCAAATTTCTGAACGATCAGACCGGAAATCAATCCCAGCATGGCAAGAACAACGACCCATCCGGCACGGTTTTTAAAGTGGCCCCAGGAAGATGTTTTGGAGTAAACCGCATGTTCATGAGATCCACCAATGGCCATCAATTTTTCCATGTCCTCGGTATTTTCCTGGTTAATAACGTCAATGGCATCATCATATGTAATGATTCCCACAAGAGAATCCTTTTCATTCACCACAGGCAGGGCAATCAGGTCATATTTTTGTATTTTTCTTACCGCATCTTCCTGGTCATCATGTATCCTGGTAAATAAAACCTCCTTTTGCATGATTTCATCAATGGTCGCATTGGGGCGGGATAAAATCAGGTCCTTTAGAGAGACAGAACCGATCAGCTTCCGGTTTTCATCCACCACATACGCGTAATAAATGGTCTCTTTATTGGGTGCTTCCCGACGAAGCCGGTCAATGGCCTGGGCAGCTGTAATCTGCGCGGGCAGCATGGCATAATCTGACGTCATGACCGATCCGGCAGTACCTTCTTCATAGGCGGAAAGCCTTCGGATATCTTCACGTTCAGCATGAGCAAGGGCCGGCAATACCGCTTCCTGTTTTTCATCGGTCATTCGCTTGAAAAGGTCAGCCCTGTCATCCGGTGCCATGTCTGCCAGCAGGTGAACAAGCTCTTCGCGGTTAAGCGTGGTCACAAGGTCTTCCTGAAGGTCCACATCCAGATGACTGAAGATCTCGGCTCGTAAGGGGCGTTCGGCATTCTTGAGTATCTGCCAGACCTCTTTTGAAGACAGTGCTGAAATGAGCTCGGCAACAATGGCAGGGTGGCCGGTTCTGCAAAAATTGGCTATTTCTGCATTTTTATTTGCCAGGATGAGTTCACGGAGTTCCGGTACAATAATTGGATTTTTCATATCTGGGGTATCTCCTTCAGGACGCAACGAACAAAGAAGCGTCTCGAACCGAAAAAACCCCTTTCAGGTAAGTTTCAGCAGCTCAGGGCGGGTATCATTCCATTGCGTAACTGGATTATTTTTAGGCTTTGATTTTTCTTTCTTCATTCTCCGGCAACAACTGCCGCCATCCGAATCGTTCATACATTTTTCCTTTGCAGCTCAATTAAAAAGTTCCTTAACTATCCACAGTTTATGGGGCAAGTCAATACAAATTCATACAGGTTCGTATTTTAAGCGACTTTAGGACATCACGCCATATTCTTTCAATTTTTTATGAAGCGTTTTTCGGGTAATGCCCAGCCTTCTGGCAGCTTCGCTTTTATTACCGTTTGAAGACTCAAGTGTTTTCAGAATGATGGTTTTTTCCGCTTTTTCAAGTGTCAGGTTATCATCAATCACCAGGGCCTCGGACGAATTGACCAATTCGGTTTCCGGTATGGGATTGCCAGCTGTGAAATCATTCAAATCCAGAAATTCCGACTGGGAAAGCACGACGCCTCTTTCAATGGCATTGATCAGTTCCCTGACATTTCCCGGCCAGTCGTAATTGATGAGTTTGTCCATGGCTTTGGGTGTAAATCCTTTCAGTTTTTTTCCGTTTTTTTCAGAAAAAATATGAAGAAAACGCTGGGCGATCAAAGGGATATCCTCCTTTCTTTCCCGCAACGGCGGTATGTACAGATCAACAACATTCAATCTGTAGTAGAGATCTTCCCTGAAAACGCCTTTTAAAGCCAGGTCTTTGAGATCCCGGTTGGTTGCTGCGATGACCCTGACGTCGACCTTGATGACATCTTCACCGCCTACTCGCGTGATTTCACGCTCCTGTAAAACACGCAATAGCTTCACTTGCATGGATAGCGGCATCTCGCTGACTTCATCCAGGAAAATACTGCCACCATTGGCCAGAACGAATTTCCCGTCTTTTCTTCTCTGTGCACCGGTAAAGGAGCCTTTCTCATGGCCGAACAATTCGGATTCAAGGAGCGTTTCGGTAATGGCCGCGCAATTGATTTTGATAAAGGGTTCGGCCCGCCTGGGGCTGTTATAGTGCGTTGCGCCGGCTATCAGCTCCTTTCCGGTTCCCGATTCTCCGGTTATCAAAACAGATGCATCCGACTGTGCAACATGGGCAACCGTTTCAAGAAGTCTCACCATGGAAGAGCTTCTGGCAATGATATTCTGCTTGTCAAAACGGTCTTCAAGGCTCATTTTAAGAAGCTGGTTTTCCGCTTTGAGCAGCATGTTTTCTGTTGCCCTTTCAATGGTAAGTTTCAGCTTTTCAAAATCAAGGGGTTTGGTCAGATAATCGTAGGCACCGTTTTTCAGGGCATCCACAGCGGTTTCTATGGATGAATACGCGGTCATGATAATGACCGGGATAGACGGATTGATAGCCTTTATCTGTTCCATGGCTTTTAGTCCCGATACTTTGATCATCCGGATATCCATAAGAATAAGATCAAAATATCTTTCTTTGACTTTTTCAATAGCAACCGCACCATCATCCGCTTCGCTGATGTCATACCCCCACCCTGAGATAAGGGTTTTCAACATCATTCTGTGGGAAAGGTCGTCATCGACAACCAGAATTATATTATTTTTTTTGATCATTTTCAGTAACAAAGGGTAAATGGATTGTTATGATTGTACCGGTATTTTCGTGGCTTTTAATAACGATATTGCCATGATGTGCCGCAATAATATTATGGGAGATCGCGAGGCCCAGGCCCGTCCCTGATGATTTTGTTGTAAAGTAGGGATCAAAGATATGGGCCAGGTTGTTTTCAGGAATACCAACCCCCGTGTCCATTATGTTCATGGTGAACATATTGTCTTTGCTTGATGGCGATACTGTGACGGTAAGGCTGCCGCCGCCCTCCATGGCTTCAATGGCGTTAAGATAAAGATTCAGGAGAACCTGGCTGATTTTGTCCGGATCCAAATGGATGATCGCAGGCATATTAAGGATGGTAATGGTCGTTTGAACATTGGATTTTTTTGCTTTCAGTTCAACGAGTTTCACCGAATTTTCAATATAGGGGGTCAGCTCTACCGGCTTGGGGCAGATAGTAACCGGTCTTGCAAATTCCAGCAGCTGGCCGATCACCCGGTTCATCCGGTCTGTTTCCTTGATCATGATTTCAGAGATATTTTTATCCTCCGGGATATCTTTATAGCGTTCACTGAAATAGGTGGCAAATCCTTTGATGGAACTCAATGGATTTCTGATTTCATGGGCAACGCCGGCAGCCAGTTTGCCAACAGATGCCAGTCTCTGACTGAGTTCTATTTCTTTTTTAAGGGATCGGACTTCACTGAGGTCTTTGATCAGACAGATATATCCGATGGCATTATTTTCTTCATCCTTAAGCTGGGCAGCAATCACCTCAAGAGGGACATTTCTCCCATCATGCATGCGGCAATCGATTTCTTTTTCAATCATTCCCTGTTTCCTGCCAAGGTCCGAGATGATTTTCGCCAGATCCTCCGGAAAAAATGAATGGGCCTGCGGCCCGCTGATTTCATTTTCCGACAGTTTCAGGATGGACTGAGCAGCCTGGTTAAAGGATAGAACTTGTCTGTCTTTATCAATGGCAATCAGACCGATGGGCATATTTTCCACAACCGTATCGGATAATGCTTTTACTCTTGAAAGGGTTGCGCGTGTTCTCTGGTAGCCCTGTATCATGAAAAGAAGAATGATGCCTGCAATACCTGCAACAAGTAAAATGATACCTGTAATGACGGTTTCTCTAATGTCGATTTTACCCATGGCCTCAACGGAACTCATGTCGAGACCGACAAAAATGACCCTTTCCGGTGTTTTGAACTTGATCAGTGTATCGGGAAGCGAGCTGTTGCTGTACTGGAAGATGTTCAGCCTGATAGACTTGGAGCCGCCGGAAGGAGAAAATTTTCTGAAAAGCGTGAGAATTTTTTTTCCATCAGTATTGGTTATAATTTGCCAGTACAGATTCTTGGTGCTGGCAATTTTGGACAGATCAAGCTTTTTGTCCGGATCAATAAAATTAATCTGGCCGCCTGTATGTGCCAGATTGCTATGCGCGATAATTTTTCCGGTTGTGTCTGCCACAAAAAGATATTCAATGTCGGGTTGCTGGGCGGTTTCAAAAAGCAGTTTCTGAAGCCTCTGGGTATCAATCACGCCTTCAATCAATCCTGTTCGCGTCCCTGCTTCAAATGCCCTGATCAGTGCGGAACCTTTTTCTAGAAGCGTATTTATGCTGTTCTGGGTGTGTTTGTGTATATTTGTAATGGTGATGTAGGAAAAAATCGGAAACAGGACGATCATTGCCCCAATTATCAGCCAGGGATGAAATTCTGAAAGCAGGCCAATGTTTTTTTTCTTGTTTTTTGCCATAGCCCTAATTAAACAGCAAGATTAATGCCTATGGATAGAAATCCTTCAACATATTGATATTAAAGGTCTCAATCTGGAAAATCTTTTGTTTGTGTATGATCACATGGATACTTTTTATCCACATGGATATCAACTCAACACAATAGTGGATAAAAAGTATCCATTATTTTCATTAAATTTTCAAGTTTTAAATTCAGGCTGGGGGACGGCATGTTAAAAATTTATATAAATGTAATAAAATTGGATTGTTATGATTTAAAAAGGTGTCGGGGCAAGATGTTGGCACAGGATTTGATATATTCAGCTACAAAACCAGGACACCGGTTAAAAGATTTCAGCAACGGATTAGACGGCTGGTGATGATCAGAGAATTAGATAAAAGGAGTCGCGTTACAGAATGAAATTATTATCCAATAGAAGAAACAGTGAAAATAAGATAGCGGCAAAAATTTTATTTTCTATGGCTATATCAGTTTACATGGTGGTTTTTATAGGCGCAGCCTCTGCCGGTGATATTCAAATGATACCCGCAAGCTTCAGCACGCTTGCTGAAAAAGCAGGGCCTGCCGTTGTTAATATCAGCACGGTTAAAACAATGAAAGGGGGTGGTATTGTTCTGAGGCAGTTTCCCGGGTCGCCATTTGATGACAGGAATAATCCCATGAATGATTTCTTTGAAAAGTTTTTTGGAAATGAGCGGCAGCGGGAATTCAGACAGCGGAGCCTTGGGTCCGGTTTTATAATCGACAAGGAAGGGTTTATCGTCACCAATAATCATGTGGTTGAAAATGCAGACCAGATCAAGGTGATTTTGCAGGACGATAAAGAATTTGTCGCAGAAATTATCGGGCGAGACGTTAATACAGATCTTGCATTAATCAAGATCAAGCCGGACCATGGCCTCCCTGTTTTGAATTTGGGTGACTCTGATAAATTAAAAGTGGGCGAATGGGTGGTAGCTATAGGAAACCCGTTCGGATACGACCACACAGTAACTGCAGGAATTGTAAGCGCCAAGGGCAGAAATATTGGCGCCAGTGCCTATGATGATTTTATTCAGACAGATACATCCATTAATCCGGGTAACAGTGGCGGGCCGCTTCTCGATCTGGAAGGCAATGTGGTCGGCATTAATACAGCCATCATTCAGGGCGGTCAGGGTATCGGTTTTGCGATTCCTTCCAAGGTAGCAAAAGGGATTATTAGACAGTTGAAAGAAAATGGCAATGTGACCAGAGGTTGGCTGGGCGTAAATATTCAGGATGTGACGCCTGAAATGGCGGATTACTACCAACTGAAGATCGAAGAAGGCGTGTTTATTGTAGATGTTGTACCCGGTGATCCGGCAGATAAAGGTGGTATTAAACCCAAGGATATCATCATCTCCCTTGATGGTGAAGACGTGAAAAATGCCCATGATCTTACGACAAGAGTTGCCAATATAGCAGTTGGCTCCAATGTGAAAGTGAAAATATTAAGAGATGGCAAACCCAAAACCCTGACTGTAAAAATAGCAAAAAAAGATGATGACCGGGTATTTTCAAAATCCGGATCAGGTTTTGAAAGCAAAGATGATTCACTGGGTGTGATGATTGCCGAATTAACGAAGGAATTGGCAGAGAGAAAACATCTTACCAGAAAGGAAGGCGTTGTGGTTGTCGAAGTAGAACCACAGAGCAAAGCAGATGAGGCGGGTGTCAGCCCAGGTGATATTATAGAAGAAGTGAATCACGAATCAATCAAGACAAAGGACGATTATTTCAAGGCAATGGAAAAGATTAAAAAAGGTGAAACGATAACAATCGCGATGATCACGGGACAAGGCAGTTTCAAGATCATAAGCGTCATTAAATAAAAGATGTACCAGCAGTAGCATGAAGCAGTGTTTTTTTCATACGTTCTCCTCACCCCGGCGGGAGCTTATACCGGGGAAAAATGTAACCGTTTTTCCCCGGAACTCCCCAAAAAAAAGATGATGGTAAAAAGGCAGGAAATGAAACGACAGATGATAAATCAAATTCGAAAATATATAGATGATATAAAAACAATCACAATTGAGCAGCTTACGATACAAATTATGCTTCCCCTCCTCTGTAACTGGAGTTTATGGCAGAAGAAGCCGGTACTTGCCCCGGTTCCGCTTCTTCTGCCACCTCCGGGCAAAAAGGGTTTTAAGCCTTGAATAGAGTCACTTCAAATCATTGTTTGGATAACTTGTAGCACATTTTTCTCACCTCCTCCCCAGAAGAGAGATGCGGGAAATTCGTTTTAATAAAACAGATTTCCCGGCATCTCTCTCTCCCCTCCAATTAAAATAATTCTGCCTTGCTATTACCGGAAAACATGTTAGATCATTCAGACCAATGATAGTGAGAGTTCCTTACCAAAGATTGAGGCGAGCATGTTGACTCCGGAAATAAAATTTGTCATTTTTCAGCTGGTGATTGTTGTGCCATTTTTTTCCGGTTTTTTCCTGAAACAGGTGATGCTTCGGTTAAAAGATGTCTCCCGAAAAATGGTGACACTGAATCTTGCGATGATCGAACCGCCGATTGTCTTGTGGAGCATCTGGGGACTGGCTCTGTCTTCAGAGATGATCGTCCTGCCATTTTTTGGGCTGCTTATCGTTGTCGCAGGATTTATTTTTGGGAGATGTGCTGCTCCTTCTTTGCATTTTTCAAAGAAGGGTAGTAAAACCTTTATTATCAGCTCATCATTAGCAAACCATGGCTTTACCATGGGAGGTTTTCTCTGTTACCTGGTTTCAGGTGAAAAAGGACTGGCCTTATCGTCTATTTTTCTGGTTTATTTTATTCCGTTTACCTTTCTTTTTATTTTTTCCTATGCAGGGTTTGACAAAAAAAGAAAATGGGCGGCTAACGATATACGTGATTTTATTCTGACAGTCAGAAATATGCCACTTTTAGCGGTCATGGGTGCTTTGCTGATTAAAAGCATGCATATCAGAAGGCCGGATATTTTTTTCCCCATGGATACGTTTCTGATTGTTTCAGTGGCGTTATATTATTTTACGTTGGGCATCAATTTTGAACCGGCGGATCTTAAGCCCTTTAAAAAAGAGCATGTGATGCTTGCCGTTGAAAAGTTTATCTTTATTCCTTGTGTGGTTTTCCTTTTTCTATGCATATCGGCCTTGAGTCAGGATGTAAAGCAGGTGATCATGATTCAATCTTTTATGCCGGCAGCTATCTATTCGGTTGTTACGTCAATTATTTTTGATCTTGATTCACGGCTGGCCTCTTCTCTGTTTGTTTTGAATTCACTGGTATTTATACTCATTGTTCTGCCGATCTTTGCTTTGGTTGGCCGATCACTATTCTAACCGACGGGCAGTCCAAGGGGGCAGGCAACCACAAGGGTTTGCCCCTGCACGGACAAAGATATCTTCAGATTCGTTTGTGACTGTCTGCGAATGGTTTGATTCATTTCGATGAAGATATTCCCATATCCTGCCAGCCGGAAATATATCCGTCGCAAGGATGTTGCAGTGATTAAAATTTTCTTGACAATGAATAATGACAAAAATATAGTGTCTACTATACCGTAATTGTATTATGATGAATATTGTCAATAATGAAAGGAGATTACCCATGTCTGACCAGATGATTCAGTTAAGCTTTTCAATGAAAGAAATATTTGAATTGATTCCCTCGCTTGCCTCAACAATTATCAAGTCCAGCCCAATGGCAAAAGAGGTATCTGAAATTTACAAGGATTCGGCGTTTACATTTTCAATTAAAATGGATGATGAATACTATCATTTGATTATTAATAACGGCACTGAATTCGTAACCGGTCTTGGTGACATTGAAAATGCCATGATAAAATTTTCAATCAGCATGAATGATCTTCAGGAGCTGATTGTCGTTAAAAATGCTTACATGTTTCTGGGGAAACCCATGGAGCTGAGCGCCTCTGATAAAAGCAGAATGGCGGCTACATCTGAAAAATTAAGTGCCATAAATGGTACGATCAACATCGAAGTCACAAATGATAATAAAAGTATCAGCAAGTTCAGTGTGGGCTTCAACACATCAGATATGTCAAGCGTGACAATCAAGTTGGAGATAGAGGATTTCAGAGAAATTATGGCCAAGAAAAGCAACCCCATCAACCTTTTTATGGCAGGGCGCCTGAAACTGGAGGGAGATATGGGGCTCGCCCTGGCTCTCCAAGCGCTTTTGTTTTAAAATCCAGACCTGGAGACACTGTAGGGGCAATCCCTCGTGGTTGCCCGCCCCCCTCCTCGTGGTTTCCCGGTCACTAAAAAAATGTTCACCAACAAGAGTCGCGACCTCAAACGTAAACGACGAGGAGATCAGAAAATGGAAAAAATCTATTCTTTACAACGCATGGCCGCATGGGCAATGAGCCTTTTTCGGATTTTTTTGCTTTTCAATTTATGCATTTGGTTGATATCCGTAAATCAGGCAGTTGCAGAATCGTTAGCCGATACCCTGGTGAGACTTGTTGAATCTCCGGAAGAAGCCCAGAGTTTGAATCCGCCCGGATTCGTTGAGACATTGAATAAGCTTTCTTTATCGCCAGAGGACCGTGGCATGGCCATGAAACTCCCTTATCAGCTAAAAAAGATTGGCGTGGGCATGCCTCAGAAAGAAGCCGATATCCTAGTCAAACTGAATAAAAATCCAGGTACGATCAAGTTCGCCTGCATGGCGCCCTTGGGTACGCCCTGGGCCAAATATATACGCGAAGTGCCAAAAGCTTTCAGAAAGCGGATGGGCGATATTATCAGAATCGAATCCTACATCGGCCTGTCTCTTGGAAATGATCCGGACTATGTCCGGAAAATGGCCTCTGGCTCACTTGAAGCCGCAGGTATTACGACCTGGGGGATGAAATATATTTCAAAAGAGATAGGGGTCTATGAATTGCCTTTTTTGTTCGAGACTTATGGCGAGGCAGATTATGTGGTCAAAAAAACCTGGCCGGTTTTTGTTGAGAAGTTTCGGGAAAAAGGGTTTGTGCTTGTCCCGACACCGATGGAGGTGGGCTTTCTTCAGGTGTATTCAACGAAGAAGATAATAAAAACGCCCGATGATCTTCTGGGGGCAAAATATGGGTGCTGGATGGGCGATGTGGAAATTGCCACTATCAAACAGCTGGGCATCAATCCAGTCGTTTTTACCGTGCTGGAGCTTCCGAGCAGTCTCGCCACCAACATCATTCAGTCGCAATCGTCACCAACCATGTATATGGTCGGCGCCCAGATATTGAGTTTTATTGAAAAGGGCGGCGGGTGTTCCGGGGTGAATATGTTTTATCCGCCAGGAGGACTGGTGTACAAAGAAGAAAATATGATCAATGCTGCTCTTTCGAACATCACAAAGAGCGAGCAGCAGGTTCTGATTAAATACGTGGATGAGATTACAGCGATGTTCAATGAAATGCTGGAAAAAGTCGCTCCCATGCTGACCAGAGAGTTAAGGGAAGGAAACAAGAAGTTGATTGAAAGCCTTCAACAAAAGGGCATGGCTGTCTATATCCCTTCTATGGAAGAAAGAAAAATATGGAAGCAGAAAACCCGCCCGGTATGGGATGAACTGGTGGGCAAGATCTATTCACAGGAGACACTTGATAGGGTATTGAAAGCCAAATCCGAATACAGGGCGACGCATCCGGAAGAATTTGAATCATATAAATGGGAACCATGATAATCTGGCAAAACTACCGATGATCTATATTTGATAAAGGCTTGCCTTTTTCAGGATTTAATGGCTTCTAATGCATCATCCCGTTCGTTTGTTATGTATTCTCTGATGATATCAACACCGCAGGCTGCTTTTCGCTGATCGATGCAGTCTATAAGTGTCTTGAAGTAGAACAGGTTGCCAGTCATATTCCTTTTTTTGTGTAACAGTGCCACGTGCTGAATCCTTTTGACTGCTGGCAGAAGGTCTGAAAGGATGCTTGTCAGAATGGGGTTATTTGTGGCTGCAAGCCCATGGGCAGAAAATTCAAATACGGCTTTACCAAATGCATCAACGTCGCCCTGTGCAGCAGACCCTTCCATTTTTTTCAGAATAGCTTTGAATCCCTTGCGATGATCCTCATCGCATACTTCAATTCACCTGCGCACAAAGATGGCATATAGCTCGATCAATACCTCAAAAATACTGTTAACATGATTTTCCGTTAATTTTGAAACATGAGCGCATTTTCGGGGAAGCCTTTCAACAAGCCAGCTTTTTTCGAGCGTACGGAGAGAATCTCTTATCGGCCCTCTGCTTACACCCATTTCTTCCGCGAGATTGGCCTCGAGAATGCGTTGGCCTGGTTTTAATTCAAGCGTGATGATTTTATTTTCAATATAACCGGTGATGTGGTCGGAGAGGCTGTCAGGTATATGAAATTGCATAATCGTCTAATTTTATTAAATGTTTATGTTTAGACTTTCTGGCGGTTTTTCTATCGGCCAGAATGTCATTGAGATAATAGGAGAATTGTTAACAGAAAACAATCTTTTTTCGGTTTAATATTCGCAAATGGTATTTGCGTTAACAGGGGTTATTGGCCGTCCGGATATAAAAATACATCCCCTTTATAATTTTCCACAATTAAATGGTTATCTCCGATGCTTTTTATATAATCCGGAACAAGAGGCACTTTTCCACCTCCTCCGGGAAGGTCTATCATGTAATGTGGCAGGCTCATGCCAGAGATATGGCCTCTTAGTGCTTTCATGATTTTAAGACCTTTTTTCACGGAAGGCCGGAAGTGGCCCGTTCCTTTAACCGGATCAGGGTGATGCAGATAATAGGGTTTCACACGAATGGCAAGGAGGTCTTTAAATAATTGCTTTAAGGTATAACGGGAATCGTTCACGCCTTTTAGAAGTACTGTCTGGCTACCAAGGGGAATGCCTGCATCAGCGAGTTTTTTACACGCTTTTCTTGCATCATCTGTTATTTCCAAAGGATGGTTAAAGTGGATATTCATATAGATCGGTTTATCGGCAGTTAACGCATCAATTAAATTGTCTGTGATCCGCTGGGGCAGGGTAGCGGGAATTCGGGTGTGAATCCGTATCGTATTTACATGGTCGATAACATTGATTTTTTTTATAAGGGTTGCCATTTGCCGGGTTTCAATCAGGAGCGGATCACCGCCTGAGAGAATGACATCACTTACAGCCGGATGCTCCTGAATATATTGAACGGCTTTTTCCATGGGAAATGCGACCGCCATATCAAGCGGTTTCGGGTTGGTATATCCGACCATCCGTTTTCTCATGCAATGGCGGCAATATGTGGCACATGCGTTTGTCACAAGGAGAACAACACGATCCGGATACCTGTGGATCAGGTTGGGTACAGGCGAAAACGGAATTTCCCGGAACGGGTCCTCGGTATGACTATGATCCAGAAGCTCTTTTGTATCTGGAACAGCCTGGCGGAAAAGCGGCATGCCATGCTCAAGAATCAGGGACAGGTAATAGGGTGTGATCCGCATGGGATATTTCCGGATGGTTTTTTCCAGGGCCGATTGATTGATATCCAGATATTCGGAAAGTGCTTCAGCAGTCGTTATGCTGTTTTTAATCTGAACCTGCCAGTCTGCGTGGGGGTTCAGTTCATTTTTGGCAATCCATGATGCGTTTTTCAAGATGCGGCTATCCTTCCTTTGCTTGCATGACATGTCCTTCATTTGTGCAAGATAATTTTTTCTCTGATCACTACCTGTATATTACCCAAACCCAGGCTATCTATTTGGGTATGCATAGTTCGAATTTTTATGGTTCGCAAATTAAAAATCGGAAAACTTTTTTTATTTCCCAGTCTATATGATCGAAACTATGGTTTTTTATTTGAAATAGTATCAGATTAAGGGTAAAAGATAATAGTGCACCATTGCTCTTCTCTCAAAGATTCATTGATTATTTCCGCGTGATACAAAGGAGACTTATGCCAAGACAATATAAAACCAGGATGACGATAGCGGTGATTTATGCCATCGTTCTTATCATCTCAAGTTCAGGTCTGGCTACCGAGGAATCCTCAACCGACACCTTTACCATTCTTTTTGATGACGGGACTGTATTGACCGGTGATATCAAAGAAATGAATTCCAACTGGGTGATGATCTATGCAGCAGACGGAAGAATTTTCAGACGGGGATTTGATGAAATTGAGTCGATTTCCAGAGGAAATGTGTTGCAATACAATCAAACAGAAAAAAACCGCAAGGCACTGGGCATTGAGAACCATCGTTTTGCCATAGGGATTGTGTCCTCGGATTTCAATTATGAAGAGCCGTCTCTGATGGAAGAAAAAGGGGCGCTATATGGCATATGTGCAAGATACAGTTACCGGAATAATATGGATGGCATGTTTCAGGCAAATTTTCAGGTGGATTTTGGTGAGATAGCCTATGATGGCGTTTTATGGGGTGGCACACCCTTTAAAACCGATACAGATGACTATATGATAGAATTCCAGGCGATTGGAGGAATGGATTGTGCTATTTTCAACACCCATATCCTGACCCCTTTCTTTGGTTTTGGATGCCGGTACTGGAATGACATGATTGATGGGAAAACCATCATGGTTGACGGTGAGAAACTGAAAGTAAAAGGATATGAACGGGAAATAGCCTATTGGTATTTGCCTTTGGGCATTCAAACCATCAGTCCCATTTCTCAATCGGTATCCGTGGGCCTTACTCTGGAATATGATCTGTTTTTGGCCGGCAAGGTCACCAGCCACCTGAGCGATGTGGACGATGCCTATAATGATATATATAATGACCAATTGTTTGGAAAAGGATTTGGCTTTAAAGGTTCTGTTCAGATCAGAATCAAGCCTGAACACATGATTGGATTCATCATTGAGCCATTTGTATCTTACTGGGAAATGGAAGATTCTGAAATGGCCGTTATTTTTTATGACCCAACCACAGGAGGTGCCCTTATTGGGTATGAACCCGAAAATACGACATTTCACTATGGTGTCCGTGCAATGATTGAATTTTAAAGCCGGACAGTTGGCAATGAAAGCTGGATATAAACTTAAAATCAGCTTTTGAACCATTATTTTACGTATAAGGTGCAGAAAGAGGAACCATGCCCATATTTCAGATTGACACGATATCTCCATCCCTCGACCCATCCGTATTTTTGGCTTATAATGCCACGGTTATCGGACGGGTTACAATCGGCAAAAAGTCATCTGTGTGGTTTAATACGGTTATCCGGGGAGACATTGACGCCATTACCATTGGAGACGAATCAAATATTCAGGATCTCACCATGATTCATGCAGATACCGGAAAACCGACCATCATCGGGAACAAGGTAACCATCGGCCACCGATGTGTCATTCATGGATGTGTGATAGAAGATAATTCCCTGATCGGGATGGGGGCCATTGTCATGAACGGTGCCCAAATAGGCACCGGAAGTATTGTGGCCGCCGGCGCAGTAATCATGGAAGACGTAATCATTCCGCCTTATTCACTGGTGGCCGGCATTCCCGGAAGAGTAAAGCGGACATTTGAGGAGAATGTCGTGGATATGATTCATTTTGCCTCCCAGGTCTACGTGGACCGGTCCAGGGATTACATGAATCCGGTAAAATGTATCCAGATAGGATGAGCCTCATGAATGTCCAGTTTCTAAACCGGGCGATCGAGATCGCTTCAAGGGAATCAAAAGACGGGCAAAACGGCCCCTTTGGTGCCGTGGTTGCGTTCAATGACACCCTTATCAGCGAAGGCTGGAATCAGGTGGTAGAGACCAATGACCCCACGGCCCATGCGGAAATCGTTGCCATCCGGAAGGCCTGCAGGAAACTGGGCCGTTTTGAACTGAATGACTGCACGCTTTATACAAGCTGCGAACCCTGCCCCATGTGCCTGTCAGCCATATACTGGGCAAGGATACCGATTGTCTGCTATGCATCCACCAAAGAAGATGCTGAAAAAGCAGGGTTTGATGATGATTTCATCTATAAAGAATTGGTCATCCCTATGGACAAAAGACAGGTCCGGTTTGTCCAGGAGTTGAGGACGCAGGGAAATCGGGTTTTTGATGCGTGGACTCACAATCCGAATAAGCGTATGTATTAATTCTCCCCCTTGAACTGGATGATTCGTCCTGGCCGGGCTGCGATCGATTTACTATTTTTCGGAAGACAGGGTTTGTTCCATACAGGTGTCACATGTTTTTTTGTCCGGCTTGCCGTCTTTACAGAATGTGACATAGGCCTGAAGCCAGTCTTTGCCCATTTTGGGGCATGTGTCGAGAAAATGGATGAAGTTGACCAGCCTGTCGATGGTCTGCCTGTCCACCACATGCTCCATCCGGCAGGCAATGCCATCTGCCTTTTCATCATCGACCATAAGTACGCGGCTCAGAAAATCTTTGATGATACCATGACGTCTCTCTATTTCTTCGGCAATGGTCTCGCCTTGATCTGTCAGGGTGACATATCCATAGGGTTCATAATCAATCAGGCCTTTAGTGGAAAGATTTTTCAGCATACTGGTGACAGAGCCTCTCTGGATACCCATTCTTTCAGCAATATCCTTTGATCGCGCCACTTTATTCGTGCGCTGCAGATCAAGAATGATTTCGAGATAATCCTCCAGGTTTTCCGAAAAATTGTTTTGATTCGCCATTTTGCCTCCAATGTTCCCAATACTATGGCCCCATACTCAATAAGTCAACACCGAAAATATTTTATAGACCAAATTTTTATATTGACACCAAAATAAGTTTGATATACCTAACTATCGTTTCGATGAGAATATAATTTGAGGAGATGATGTTTATGAGAATAAATTTGCGTCAAATGAAAATAAACCAGGCAGGAACCATTATGGCTGTCAAGGCGGAAGGCCCATTGGGCAGAAGAATAAGGGACATGGGCATGGTGCCTGGCGCGGATATCGTCATTCAGGGACGCGCCCCTTTAAAGGATCCGGTGGCCATTAAGGTCATGGGATTTACCCTGACGTTAAGAAACAATGAAGCCGATTACATAGACGTGGAGGTAAAATAAGGATGGAAGCCATCATTGCCCTGGCAGGAAACCCCAATTCCGGAAAAACAACCCTTTTTAACGAACTGACCGGCGCCCGTCAGCATGTGGGCAATTATCCGGGTGTTACGGTTGAAAAAAAACAGGGAATTTATTCAGACAATGAAAATAAATTCTATATTGTTGATTTGCCGGGCACCTATTCGCTCACAGCCTATTCTCTGGAAGAAGTCGTGACCAGAGATTTTCTGATCAATGAAAAGCCACGGATGGTGGTCAACATCGTGGATGCATCCAATCTGGAAAGAAATCTTTATCTGACGTTGCAGTTCATGGAAATGGGGATTCCGGTGTGCATGGCCCTGAATATGGTGGATGTGGCAAAAGCACGGGGGATCGAGATAGACATTGAAAAACTGTCCGACGTTTTGGGTGTTCCCATCATTCCCACCGTTGCCCGGAATGGCAAAGGTAAAAAAGAACTCATGAAAATGGTTGCGAGGATGGTGGATCACGAACAAAGCGTTCCTCTCAAACTGTCTTATGGCAACGATATCGATACGGTGTTGATTGATCTTGAAAAAAGAATCGGTGCGGAAAAATTTTTGACAGACACATATCCTGCCCGATGGGTCGCACTAAAATACCTGGAAAAAGACGACCATGTAATCAAACAGGGGCGGGGAGCCTCTCATGTCCTGTCAGAGAAAATCGAACAGATTGTAAAATCCGTTTCAGATCATTTAAAAGAATCACTCGACACCTATCCTGAAGCCATGATTGCCGATTATCGCTATGGATACATCAATGCCCTTCTAAAGAAGGGCATTGTCAAATTTCATCAGGATCGGAACCGTTTTCAGACATCCGATCAGATTGACCAGATCGTTACAAACCGTTTTATCGGGCCTGTTATTATGATGGCGGTGCTCGTTGGCCTCTATAAGTTTACCTTCACGTATAGCGAAATCCCGGTCTTCTGGCTGGAAAATTTTTTTGGCTGGTTAGGTGGTTTTGTGGATCAGCACCTTTCAGACGGGCTTTTAAAATCACTGGTGGTTTCAGGTATAATAGACGGTGTTGGCGGCGTCCTCGGTTTTACGCCGCTGATCATGTTTATGTTTTTTGGGATTGCTATCCTGGAAGATTCCGGATATCTGGCTCGCGTGGCTTATATGCTGGATAGAATATTCAGAATGTTCGGCCTTCATGGCAGCTCTGTGATGGCGTTTATCGTATCTGGCGGTATTGCCGGGGGGTGCGCGGTTCCCGGTGTCATGGCGGCGAGAACGCTAAAATCTCCCAGAGAGCGTCTGGCCACATTATTGACTGTCCCGTTTATGAATTGTGGTGCCAAACTTCCTGTGTTTGTCCTTTTGGTGGCAACATTCTTCCCTGAAAATGAAACCATGCTCATGATGACCATTACGCTGATCTCCTGGCTGGGCGCGCTCCTTGCAGCTAAATTGCTTCGCCTTACAATAGTCAAGGGTGAGTCAACGCCATTTGTCATGGAACTCCCCCCTTACCGGATGCCGATTATTAAGGGCGTGTTGATTCATACATGGGAGAGAACCTGGCAGTATCTTAAAAAAGCAGGCACGGTCATTCTCGGCATCTCGATTCTATTATGGGCAATGATGACCTTTCCCGGGCTACCCAAATCAGCTTCCCTTGAATTTGAACAAAAACGACACGCCCTTATTTCTGAGGTGCCGGATACGGTTTCTGAAATGTTGACACATGTACCTGAAGACGCGGAAATGTCTAAGGCTGCTCAATCATTGAACGCGGCGTTGATGTCAATTGATGCAGAGGAAGCAGAGGCCGGGTTGAGGCATTCCATCGCGGGGCGATTTGGGGTTACGCTCGAACGCTTTACCGCATGGGCGGGTTTTGACTGGCGAACCAATATTGCCCTTGTGGGTGGTTTTGCCGCAAAAGAAGTGATTGTCTCAACGCTCGGAACCGCATACTCCCTTGGGGATGTCGATCCTGAAGATGTGGCATCACTTTCTGAGACGTTGCGTAAAGACCCTTCCTGGCGACCGCTGGTCGCATTGAGCCTGATTATTTTTACTATTTTTTACGCCCCTTGTTTTGTGGCGGTTGTGTGCATTTCCCGAGAATCAGGCTCGTGGCGGTGGGGGGCTTTTTCCATGGTGTTTAATACAATACTTGCATTTACCTTGGCGGTGGTTGTTTTTCAGGCAGGGTCATTTTTTGGGAATTAATACAGTAACGGGATAAGGTATATAAAAATGACAGAAGCAGCCATTATAATTACCATCACCGGTGCAGCGTTTGTTTATCTGGCGGGTTTGCTTATAAAAACGGTCAGGCAGGATTCCCAATGCGGTTCCTGCGGCAACTGTTCGATGGAAAAAGCAGGTTGTGAAAAAGCATGCGATGATGACAAATCAATCTCGTAATGGATGGCTTTCATCTCTCATGGATACGGGGGGAGAGAGGATTTCAGACCATACAACCGCTTTTTTTAAATCTGTCATCTGGTTGATATTTGATCTTTGGAAGCGCTTTTTTTTACCGGGCCGTTCTGTTTTCTCTGATTCTTGTTTCCGGATGTCTGTCAGTTTCCAGAGTTCTTCTTTTGAAGATAGGGCGGATTCGGCTTTTTCAAGCGATGGGGCTGTCGGTCTGACCGGCGGTTTATCGTCTTCTTTTTTTTCCATCGGCAGCGGCATTTTTTTTCCGGTTAGTATCTGATCCCATCCTGGTGTCCGTTTAGCGGCTGTGTCTGTCTGCTGCCGGGCTTTTTCCATTTCCGTTTTGATTTTGTCAGCCACGTCTTTCAGTTTATCCTGCCAGGAGGCTTTCTTATTGGGTTGTGCATCCGGCTTTGATTTGGTGGCCGCTTCAGATACTTTTTTAAGGACCGTCCGTATCTGCCAGAGAATGATGAGAAAAATGATCAGCTTGGTCATGACATCCTATTCCTTTTTCTCCGTGTCCGGCTTTCCAATGGTTTCACGCATGGTGGTATCTGCAATGATATTTTTCATTTTATAGTAATCCATAATTCCCATTTTGCCGGTCCTGAAGGCGTCTGCCATGGCCAGAGGCACTTCTGCCTCGGCCTGCACGACCATTGCCCGCATGGATTCGACCTTGGCCCTCATTTCCTGTTCTACGGCCATGGCCATGGCTCGCCTTTCTTCTGCCTTGGCCTGGGCAATCTGTTTGTCTGCCTGCGCCCGATCGGTTTCAAGGTCAGCCCCGATATTTTTTCCCACATCCACATCTGCAATATCAATGGATAGAATTTCATAGGCCGTACCGGAATCGAGTCCTTTGGCCAACACGGTTTTCGAAATCCGGTCCGGGTTTTCAAGAACGTCCTTATGGGAATTGGATGATCCGATGGTGGATACAATGCCTTCCCCCACACGCGCAAGAACCGTTTCTTTTCCGGCGCCGCCGACCAGCCTGTCCAGGTTGGCCCGAACCGTTACGCGGGCCAGGGCTTTTAACTGAATACCGTCTTTGGCCACAGCAGAGATTAACGGGGTTTCAATCACATTGGGGTTGACGCTCATCTGGACGGCTTCAAGTACGTTTCGGCCGGCAAGATCAATGGCAGCCGCCCGGTTGAATTCCAGACTGATGTTTGCCTTGTCAGCGGCAATCAGGGCTTTTACGACTCTGGATACATTGCCGCCTGCCAGATAGTGGGATTCAAAACTGTCTGTAGAGATGTCTATCCCTGCTTTTACAGCCATGATTTTGGATTCAACGATCAGTTTGGCCGGGATTTTTCGAAACCGCATGAAGATGATATTGAAAAGGCCGACGTGCGCGCCAGATACGAGTGCCTGCAGCCAAAGGGACAGATAGGACCCGATTAAATATAAAAGAATGAGAAAAACAATACCGATAGCGACTGGGATAATAAGTTGAAAAGGCATGGTTATCAATCCTCCTTATCGTGTGTTAAAAGAGAGGGAAAAAATACGATTTTGTTTATGTTGTTCGGTTTATGCGTTTTCTTTTTTTTGAACGATGATCTGGTTTCCGGTAACGGTAAAAACCGTAATAGGTGAATTTTTTTCAAGATACTCTCCACGGGTAACCACGTCAACTCTTTTTCCGTTTATCAGGGCAATGCCTGAAGGGCGAAGGTCGGTCATGGCTGTTCCTTCAAGACCGATGTAGAATTCAAGTTCAGATGACTGGACAGTAACCCCATTTTTGCTGGATAATTTTGTTTGAAGTGTGGCTGGTGATTTGGCCAAAAGTTTCAGGCCAAGAAGGATGGTCACCGGTATCAGAATGGCATCCATACCAAGGAACAGAAATCCGGCAGATGAGGATACGTGCTGGAAAACGAGGTAAAGGGAGTACCCAAAGATACCCAGAGAAAGGATGGCAAGAATCCCGCCTGAAGGAATGATAATCTCAGCGATGACCACAACAACACCGGCTAACTGCAGCAATACAGGTATAAAAAAGACAGAGACATTCATACGGTTTTCCTTGATACAATAATTTTATTTCCGGATATTTTTGAAATGGCCACAGGTGTGCCTTTTTCAATAAAGTCGCCTTCAGTAATGGCGTCAAATGTGTTTTGACCGATTTTGATTTTTCCAGAGGGCCTCAAGGGAGTCAGGGCTATGCCCTGATCACCGGAAGATGCGCCAAAGGACTCAATGGAGTCTGCCCGTGAATGCTTAAGTGTTTTTGAAAGATATGGCCCTTTGGTGGCAAAGGGAAGGTTTGGAAACACATATCGCAATACGGTAAGGGCAATAAAAAAAGCGAGTAAAAACGAGCCCAGCACCTGTGACAGGTTTTTGACAAGCAAATCCATCTCCCAGGGAAACGACGGATCGGGAATCACAAAATCCTGAAGGGACAGGACCATACCCATGGTGACAAAAAGGATACCGGTAATGCCTGCTATCCCAAAACCGGGCAGGACGAAAACTTCAATGCCGATAAGCAGGATTCCCAGAAGAATGACCAGTAGCTCGGTGTAATTCGCAAGGCCGACCAGATATTGGCTGCCAAACGCCAGCCCCAGGCAGAGAATGCCGATGATTCCGGGAAACCCAAAACCCGGCGCCTTCAATTCCGTGTATAAAGCGGCAAGGCCGACCATCATAAGAATGGGAGTGATTCTGACGAGGAATCGAACCAGTCTTTCAGACCAGTTCTCATCATTTCGGATGAGCGGATAGTTTTGTAGATTCATCCTTTCTATCATTTGGTCTAAGCTGTCCACGCTCATCCTGGCAAATCCCAGTTCAACTGTTTCCTCATCGTGCATGGTCAAAAGTTCACCTTTTGCCACCACTGTTTTTTTGGAAATAAAGCTGTCCTTTTTATCCTGGGGAAGTTCCTCATATTCCCTGGCATCCATGAAAAGGGTTTCTTTATCTGTCCTAAGCTGATAAACCTCGATTTCAGAGCTGACCATGGCCTCAGCCAGGGTTTCGTTGTATCCGTTTCGTTTGGCAAGCGCTCTGAATTTGGCGCGAAGGGGAGACTGGAACTTTTCTCCGAGCATGGTTGCGCCTTCATTGGAATAGGCAATCGGCGCGCAATCGCCTATCGTCGTATTTTTTTTCATGACGATTTCATTGCAGGCAAGGGCAATCAGCGCTCCTGCTGAAATGGCTTTTGTTTTGACAAATGCGATGGTTTTTCCCTTTGGAATGTCCAGGATGAATTCCACGATCTGGAGGGCGGAGTCAACCCTGCCGCCAAATGTATCCATTTCGAGGATACAGATGTCCTCAGGTGTTTTTGATGCATCCTCAAGGGCTCTTTTTATAAATGCCGCCATACCGGGTTCCACATCTCCTGATACCGGAATCACATGGATGCGGCCCTGGGATTCCGAGGATGCGTTTATCGAAAAAAAGATAGACATGACGCAGATAATCGGCAAAAAGAAAAATCGCACCTTGATATGTCGGGTCAGCAAATGTGTCATCATATGTCTTCCGATAAAAAGTGAAGGTGATATGCTTGGCCGGCCAGGAGAATCATCCGGCTATGAATCATTCAGCTAAAAGATTTTATGTGCTGCTTGTATATGGGAGGGTTATATATAAAAAATCCTGCTGTGGCAAGATTGTTTCATTATAACTGACGTATTTTTCTTGATAATAATGGAGGTGGTTTTGGAAAATATCATCAATCATGTTCATGTGAACGTTCCGTTTACCATGCTTTTGGAGTCATATCTCGACATTTTTCTGGACTACAAGTTGAATCCGGAAATCGGGCTCGATTACCCGGCACTGACCGGTTTTTCCATTGACGATTTTAAAAGGGTTGCGCAAAAGTTTCAAGAACGGAACCTGAAGATAACCTTTCACGGGCCGTTTATGGATATTTCACCGGGTTCAAGAGATAAAGACATCAGGGCTGTCGCCAAAAAAAGATTCGAACAGATGCTTGAACTGGTTCCGGTTTTCAATCCGGTCACCGTGGTGTGCCATGCCGGATACGACAGGCGGCATTTTTCATGGTACAGGGAAGACTGGCTTGCCAACAGCATTGACATGTGGACCTGGCTATCAGGGCGTTTGAGTGATGAAGGCAGCCGTCTCATGCTGGAGAATGTATATGAGGATGGCCCGGAAGATATTCAGGTGGTGTTTGAATCCCTGGCCGCCCATGATGTGGGGTTTTGTTTTGATATCGGCCATCAGGCTGCTTTTGGAAAAGCATCTGTTTCGTCATGGCTGAATACCCTTGGCCAATATCTGGGCCAGCTGCATCTTCATGATAATTGTGGTGACTGGGATGATCATGTGGCTATCGGGCAGGGAACAATCAACTATCAACCGCTTTGGGATCATCTGTTGACCATGAAAGATCGGTTGCCGGTTATCACACTTGAGCCCCATGAGGAAAAAGATCTCTGGCCAAGCATCGTCGAGCTGGAAAAATTAAAGTTGTTCTAGTTTTTTACCGAGAGGTTTTCAGACATGTTCATGCACTGTCAATTCAGGGGGAGTCGCCGCTTTTTAAAAATAATTCGACCTTTTTAAAATCAGATACCGGTGTTGATTTTTGGATTATTCTTGACAACATATGAACGAAATGATTAAACAAGTCTTTTTAATTGGGGGGGCAGAGATCTGTTTAAGCGTGTAAAATTAAACATGATTCTTGATTACTTGATGTCAGGTGACACAACTGGGCGTTTCCATGCTGAAACGATTGAGATACGTGGCGTGAGAGAAAATGGGCTTTAGAAAGCACCTTGAAAAATATCGACCCGGAATTATAGATAACTGGTTTAAGTCCATTGTTGCCACTTACCCGCCTGAAGCTAAAAAATTATTTTCCAATCAGAGTGATTCGTTTAACAATCCTGTTGGCAGCACCACGTTGAAAAGTCTTGAAAATGTGTTTGACGCCCTTTTAAATGAAATGGCTGCAGCGGAAATAAAGAAACGCCTCGACCCGGTGATCAGAATCAGGGCGGTTCAGGAGTTTACGCCAACCCAGGCTCTTTATTTCATCCTGGATCTGAAAAGAGTGGTCAGGGATGTCCTGAAAAAAGAGCTTAAAGCAAAAGATCATGAGATTCAGAAAGGTCTTCAGGCATTTGAATCACAGATAGATATCCTTTTGTTTACAGGGTTTGAGATTTATATGGGGTGTCGGGAACAGATTTACAGCTACAAGGCGAACCATGTGAAAGACCGGACACTGAGGCTTCTTAAGAAAGCAAATTTATTGTGTGAAGTTCCTGAAGTAGGAACCGAAATAATTCCACACAATGTTTATAAGAATGGTGGTTTTGACGATACAAAAACTTGAAAATGGGGGTGTGACAACCGTTTTGATGAGGGGTCATGACATGCTGAACGGAACTTCCCGGACTTCGTTTGCATGAGCATGATCACGGCTTGAAAAGTGTTGTCAGGGGTTTTTGTGTCTGAGAGGCCGGTTTAGATTAAAAAGTGAGGTGAGGTAATGAATGTACATTATATTTCCGCTTTATTAGCGGTTGTCGTTCTAGGATTTTTGGCCTATTTGGGCACGGAAGTCCTGGGGCTGCAGTCCCTATTCGGGATTTTCATACCTTATCTGGCCGTGTGTGTTTTTATAGTAGGGGCTATCATGAAAGTGATGAACTGGGCAAAGTCACCTGTCCCTTTTCGAATCCCCACCACATGCGGTCAGGGAAAATCCCTGGATTGGATCGCGCAGAACAAGATCGACAATCCATCTTCAACTGTGGGTGTTGTTGTAAGGATGTTTTTTGAGGTCTTGCTGTTCAGATCCTTGTTCAGAAACACAAAGGCCGGGATTAAGGAAGGAAAAATTACCTATGAATGGGAAATTTTTCTTTGGGTAGGCGCGTTAGCGTTTCATTATTCGTTTCTTACGGTTCTTGTAAGGCACATGCGTTTTTTTCTTGAGCCGGTTCCGTACTGCATCAAGATTGTAGAAACCCTGGACGGATTTTTCCAAGTAGGTTTGCCAGGCGTTCTTCTCTCTGGTGTGGTTCTTCTGGCTGCGGTGTTGTTTCTTCTTGCCCGAAGGGTTGTCATGCCTCAGATCAGCTATATTTCCCTGATGGCAGACTACTTTCCGCTGTTTTTGATTATCGGTATTGCCGGTACCGGCCTCTATATGCGATATTTTGCCCGCGTGGATGTTGTGGCCATAAAAGAACTTACAATGGGACTTGTGACGTTTAAGGCATCTGTCCCGGCTGGTGTGAACAGCATTGTCTTTGTTCACCTGTTTTTTGTAAGTGTCCTTTTTGCCTATTTCCCGTTCAGCAAACTGATGCATGCAGGGGGTATTTTCTTAAGTCCCACCCGAAACATGGCAAGCAACAACAGAATGGTAAGACACGTTAACCCATGGAATCCGGAACTGAAATTTCATACCTATGCGGCATATGAGGATGATTTCAGGGAAAAAATGATTGAGGCTGGATTGCCAGTGGACAAGGAGGCGTAATCGTGGATATTAAACCCGAAGAAATGATCAACATTGATAACAAGCCTCCTCAGAAAAGCTGGATGGATGTTCGGCCTGATTTATCAAAGGGGAGATACTGTTACCCTTCACAACCGAAAGCTCTTGAATACCTTGGCATGCCGAATCCAAGAGAATGGTCTCCGGCAGATGATGACTGGAAACTGCCTCCCAACTGGCAGGAAATCATTCATGAGGGATTCAAGGAACGGCTTGGAAAGTATCGTTCCCTCAAGGTGTTCATGGATACATGTGTCAGATGTGGCGCCTGTGCAGATAAGTGCCATTTTTTCATTGGCACCGGCGATCCCAAGAACATGCCGGTGCTTCGTGCGGAACTGTTAAGATCTGTTTACAGAAATGATTTTACCACCGCAGGAAAAATTCTTGGTAAACTGGCTGGTGCAAGAAAATTGACCAAAGACGTTATCAAGGAATGGTTCTCCTATTTTTATCAGTGTACCGAGTGCCGGAGATGCTCTGTGTTCTGCCCTTACGGAATTGATACCGCAGAAATCACCATGATGGCCAGAGAGCTTCTGCATCTTCTGGGCATCAGCATCCATTGGATCATGGACCCGGTATCCAATTGTACCCGAACCGGGAATCACCTGGGGATTCAACCCCAGAATTTCAAGGAGATCATCGAGTTTTTCTGTGAGGATATTGAAGAAATCACCGGTGTGGCCATTGAGCCGTCTTTTAACAGAAAAGGGGCTGAGATCCTTTTTATTACGCCTTCAGGCGATGCGTTTGCCGATCCCGGAACCTATTCATTCATGGGGTATTTGATGCTTTTTGAGGCCATCGGCCTTGACTATACATTAAGCACCTACGCATCAGAAGGGGGTAATTTCGGACTTTTCACCTCTTCGGATATGATGAAAAAACTGAACGCAAAGATGTATCACGAAGCCAGAAGGCTTGGCGTCAAGTTTATCATTGGCGGTGAGTGCGGGCATATGTGGCGCGTGCTTCATCAATATATGGATACCATGAACGGCCCGGCTGATTTTCTGGAAGTTCCCAAATCACCGATCACAGGGACGGTTTTCGAAAATGCGAAATCCACCAAGATGATTCATATTGCCGAGTTTACGGCAGACCTGATCAAACATAACAAGCTGAAGTTAGACCCCAGCAGAAACGATCATTTAAAAGTCACATTCCATGATTCATGTAACCCGTCACGGGCCATGGGGCTTTTGGATGAGCCAAGATATGTGCTCCAGAATGTATGTAATTATTTTTACGAAATGCCGCCCAATACAATCCGGGAAAACACATTCTGCTGTGGCAGTGGATCAGGCCTGAATACGGAAGAAATTATGGAGTTGCGTTTACGAGGCGGCCTTCCCCGTGCAAATGCAGTTAAGCATGTCCATGAAAAATATGGGGTTAATATGCTTGCCTGTGTGTGTGCGATTGACAGAGCGGTGCTTCCCCCATTGATGGATTACTGGGTGCCTGGTGTTGGGGTAACCGGACTTCATGAGCTGGTTGGAAATGCGCTTATTCTGGATGGTGAAGGTGAAAGAACAATGAATCTTCGAATGGAAGATTTACCTGGAGCGGAGGGCGACGACGATGACGAATGATAAACCGAAAATCATCGCCGGTTTGGTTATTTTTGTGATTCTTGTTACTTGCCCGATGTGGATCAATATGGGGAAAAACAAGCCGGCACCAAAACTGGAGATGGCCGCGGAGGCCCAGGCAAAAGGGTATTGCGTTCTGCCAAAAGCGGATATGAAGGAAAAGCATATGCAGATTCTCGATGGCTGGAGAAATTCAGTGGTACGTAGCGGTCAGCGAGTCTATGTAAACGATCAAGGCAAGCGGTTTGACATGAGTCTTTCAAACACTTGCCTGGAATGTCACACAAATAAAGCAGAGTTTTGTGACAAATGCCACGTTTATGCTTCTGTTAACCCATACTGCTGGGATTGCCACGTGAATCCAAAGGAGAAATAGCAATGGAAGAAAACAGAAGAAAATTTTTGAAAGTTGCCGGTGCTTCAGCAGTGGGCCTTTCTGTGGCCCCGGTCATGAAAGCCCATGCCATAGGTGAGTATTTTATGCCGGCTTCCCAGACCGGGAAACATGAAAATGCCCTTATCGGAAAACACTGGGCCATGGTCATTGATATCAGCAAACTGACGGAAGATATCAATGAAAAAATAACGGAGGCATGCCATAGCGCCCATAATGTTCCGGAACTTGAGAACAAGAAGCATGAAATCAAGTGGATATGGGAAGAGCATTTCGAGCATGCGTTTACCGATCAAAGGAACAGTTATATCCCGGATTCGGCCAAACATTCACCGGTGCTTGTACTTTGTAATCACTGTGTGAATCCGCCTTGCGTTAAAGCGTGCCCGACCAAGGCCACGTTTAAACGGGATGATGGCATTGTGCTCATGGATTTTCACAGATGTATCGGATGCCGTTTTTGTATGGCAGCCTGCCCATACGGATCCAGAAGTTTTAATCTGGAGGATCCCCGAAACGGACTTGAGGACAGAAAACCAAAGAATCCACAATTCCCCACACGTATGAAAGGTGTTGTTGAAAAATGTAATTTCTGCGCGGAAAGACTGGCCGTTGGCCAAATGCCTTTATGTGCCGAAGTGTCTGAAGGGGCCATTGTTTTCGGTGATCTTGAGGACCCGGAATCAGAAGTCAGGTCAATTCTTGCCAAAAGCTTTACCATCAGAAGAAAGCCTGCGCTTGGCACGGAACCTTCGGTTTATTATATCGTAGGAGGTGGCGACCATGCTTGAAAATGCGATTAAAGGAACAAAAAATTACTGGCTGTTGCTGATGGTACTTGCAGGTATCGCCGGTGTCGGCTTTCTGGTGTATCTCAACCAGTTCAGCTACGGGCTGGGCATAACAGGTTTAAGCAGAGACGTGACATGGGGATTCTATATTGCCCAGTTTACCTTCCTTGTGGGTGTTGCCGCAGGAGGTGTCATGCTGGTCCTTCCCTATTATCTTCATGATTACAAGGCGTTTGGAAGAATCACCATCCTGGGGGAATTCCTGGCAGTCGGTGCGATCATCATGTGTCTGCTTTTTATTGTGGCTGACATGGGTCAGCCAATCCGGGCCATGAACGTGATCATGAACGCCACACCGTATTCCATGCTTTTCTGGGATTTTATCGTGTTAAACACGTATCTTGTCCTGAATATTGTGATTGGCTGGAAACTGCTTGAGGCGGAACGAAATTATGTCAAGCCGCCTGCATGGGTGAAATTGCTTATCTATTTTTCAATCCCCTGTGCGTTTGGTATTCATACGGTAACGGCATATCTTTACTGCGGTCTTCCGGGAAGACATTTCTGGCTGACGGCGGTTCTGGCACCCCGGTTTTTGGCGTCTGCCTTTGCAGCCGGGCCGTCATTCCTGATTATTTTGTGCTTCATCGTCCGAAAATTTACAAAATTTGATCCAGGCACCAAAGCCATGCAGACATTGATGAAAATCATCACCTATGCATTGATCGCCAATGTGTTCTTCTTTGCATGTGAGCTTTTTACCGCATTCTACAGTGGGATTCCCAGCCATATTGATCACATCAAGTATCTTTTTGTGGGTCATGAGGGGCATGGTGTACTGGTACCCTGGATGTGGGCATCGATGATTCTGATGGGCCTTTCCATTTGCCTGTTGGTTGTTCCCAGCATCAGAAACGATGAAAGAATGATGCCGGTACTTTGTGTCATGGTGTTTATAGGCACCTGGATCGACAAGGGGATGGGCATGATGGCTGGCGGATTTGTGCCAAACCCCATGCACCATTACAATGAATATGTACCTACACTAAAGGAAATTGCCATCACATTAGGTGTCTGGGCAACGGGCTTTATCGTGCTGACGATTCTATACAAAATAGCGGTATCGATCAAGGAAGAGGTAAGAGCGTAAGCTCCGCTCATATATTCAAGATATTTGAAAAAAGAGGGGAGGGGGGTTTGATGGCCTCTCCCCTCTTTTCATTGTTTCAGCTAACGGACTTTCTTTCATGAAAAGTGGTAGCAGATGATAAATTTAAAGAAATTTACCAACCTGGATCAAACGCAAAAAGGTTATGTTAAAGCTGACCCGGTTAAACGGGTTATTGCATTCGTGATCGATTCTGTCATTGCGGTCATGATTGGTGTTATCCCTGTTTTTGGCGGGATTTTAGGGGGGCTGTTCTTCCTGTTTCGAGATGCCTTACCTGTGGAATGGCTTGAAAGCAGAAGCCCAGGCAAACGCCTGATCGGTCTTGATATTGTTAAACGGGATACGAATGCGGGTGTGCTTGATTATGCAGATTCTGCCAAGAGAAACTGGATGTTTGCCCTGAATCTAATGATTGCTGTGCCGGTTTTAGGATGGATGATAGCCCCCTTGATTGTTGTTGCCGGTCCCTTACTGGTGCTCCTTGAGACCTATCGGGTGTTCGCAGATGATGAAGGGAAAAGAATCGGAGACCTGATTGCCGGAACAATGGTTATAGAAAAATAGCATTGATAAAACTTTCTCTTGACAATAAAAATGAAAATTCTTAGTATACACAGTTTTTAAAATCAGGGTATATCTGCGTGACATAAGGAGGACAAAATGACATATGCTGTTGTTGCTTCGGGCGGCAAGCAATATAAAGTTGAAGAAGGCGCCATTCTAAAGGTCGAAAAACTGGATGGCGATGTGGGGCAGCAAGTTTCCTTTGACAAGGTTCTCATGTTTTCAGATGGTGAAAATGTGATGATCGGTCAGCCTGTTCTTGAGCAGGTTTCTGTAAGCGGACAGATTGTGGAACAGGGCAAGCTCAGGAAAATTCTTGTATTCAAATATAAAAAAAGAAAAGGGTATCGAAAAAAACAAGGACATCGTCAGTCATTTACAGCTATTAAAATAGACAGTATCAAGGCGGCGTAATTCGATATATCAAGGAGTTTTGAAATGGCACATAAAAAGGCTGGTGGTAGTACTAGGAATGGCCGCGACAGCAATGGCCAAAGGCGTGGCGTTAAAAAATATGGTGGTGAACCTGTGAGGGCCGGCAATATACTGATTCGTCAACTGGGGACCAAAATTCACCCTGGTGAAAATGTCGGGCTTGGAAGAGACTTTACCCTTTTTGCTTTGATCGATGGTGTGGTCGCTTATGAACGTAAGGGCCGCAAACAGAAAAAAGTCAGCGTTTATGCAGCGTGAAATTTGTTGATGAAGCAATTGTTACTGTTCAGTCAGGAAATGGCGGCAGAGGCTGCGTCAGTTTCAGACGTGAACGGTTTGTTGAACGTGGCGGCCCTGATGGGGGCAATGGCGGGGACGGCGGGGATGTAATCCTCAGAGCGTCCTCCCGGCAACGCACACTTTACCCATTCCGCTTTCAAAAAACGTTTAAGGCCAAGAATGGCGGCGGTGGGGAAGGCAGGCAACGGCACGGAAAAAACGGAACTCCGGTCATCATTGAAATTCCAACGGGAACGGTGGTAAGCAATCTGGATACCGGAGAAATCATCAAGGATTTCTTAACTGATGGTGAAACAGTTGTTCTCGCAAAAGGTGGCCAGGGTGGGCGAGGCAACAAGAATTTTGCAACATCTACCCACAGGGCACCCAAATTCGCACAACCTGGAATACCTGGCCAGCAAATCACCTTAAAGCTTGTACTAAAACTGATAGCAGAGGTCGGCATCATCGGCCTTCCCAATGCAGGCAAATCAACGCTGATCAGTGTCATATCCGCAGCGCGTCCGAAAATTGCCGAATACCCGTTTACAACCATAACTCCCAACATCGGCATCGTCAAAGTTTCATGGGGAGAGCCTTTTGCTGTTGCCGATATTCCGGGGCTGATTGAAGGCGCACACAAAGGCGCTGGGCTGGGAACCCGGTTTTTGAGGCATATTGAGCGCACGCTGATACTGGTTCATGTGATTGATGCCGATTCAATAGACGAGTCTGATCCTTTAAAGGATTATCGGATCATTAACAGGGAACTTGGTTCTTACAGCGAAAAACTGCTTGAAAAACCCAGAATCGTCGTTTTAAATAAAATCGACCTTCTGGAGGCCCAAAAAAAAGCCGAATTATTCAAGGATGCTTTTTGTAAGGAAAGAGATGATGATGTATTGATTATTTCAGCGGCCACAACTGAAGGGATCGATCATTTGAAAGAAAGACTTGCGAAAGCAGTTGATAAGCTCCATGAAACGCCATAGAAAAGAATATTTCAGCAGAGTAAGGCGTGTCGTTGTTAAAGTAGGCAGCGGTGTTCTTACAAAGGATAGCGGACTGAACCTGAATGTCGTCGAATCTATCAGCAGCCAGATTTCGCAACTGATGGACCAGGGGATGGAAGTGATTCTTGTTTCGTCCGGCGCAATGGCTGCGGGTTTACGAAAAATGGGATTCTCCAGGCGGCCGGATGAAATTCCCCAAAGGCAGGCGATTGCAGCCATAGGCCAGGCTGGCCTTATTCTTGAATATGAAAAAATGTTTGCCCGGTTTGGCCGGAAAGTTGCGCAGATTCTTTTAACGGCAAATGATCTTTCAAATCGGGTGAGGTATCTGAATGTAAGGAATACCCTGAATACACTGGTGTCATGGAAGGTTTTACCGATCATTAATGAAAACGATACAGTTGTCACAGATGAAATCAAGGTGGGAGATAATGATAACCTTTCCGCAGTGATCGCACTTTTACTTGATGCGGATATCCTGATCAATCTCACAGATATAGACGGGCTGTTTACAAAGAATCCCAAAACAGACCCGGAAGCGGAGCTGATTTCTGAAGTGCCTGAGATCGATAAAAATATCGAATCCATTGCCACAGGGTTACCGGGCGTGTTGGGAACCGGAGGGATGATGAGCAAGGTTACGGCTGCCCGCAAGACTGTGGCGGCAAGTATTCCCATGATTATTGCCAATGGGGCCAGACAAAACATACTTCTGGATCTTTTTGACGGCAAAGACCTGGGGACATTTTTTATTCCCGGAAAAGAGCGGCTGAACAGCAGAAAATGCTGGATCGCTTTTAATTTGAAACCCAAAGGGAAACTTGTAATTGACGACGGTGCATCCAGGGCACTTTCCGGGCAGGGAAAAAGTCTTTTGCCTATAGGCATTAAAAGTGTTACAGGCAGTTTCAGTGTGGGTGATCCTGTGGAATTTTGGGATATGAGTGGCAACAGGCTTGGCGTGGGGCTTGTAAATTACAGTTCCGCAGATATCGACAAGATAAAAGGCCTGAACTCATCAAAAATTTCACAATTCTTAGGGTCAAAACCCTATGATGAAGTTATCCACAGAGATAATCTCGCATTTACTTTTAAGGCGGATTAGGCAATAAACGTAAAATCCTTGCAGAAAAGCGTCAATTGATAAGGAGGGTATAATAAAGATGACAGTTGAAGCTGAAATCAGAGAGATCTCAAAAAATGCACGGGCCGCCGCATTTCAGATGGCCACATGCTCGCCTGACAAGAAAAACCAAACCCTGTTGAAAATTGCTGCCAAGATAGAACAAAAAAAAGATTTCCTGAAAGCCGAAAATAAAAAGGACTTGGCGTACGCCCGGGATAAAGAGTTGTCCGATGCCATGATAGACCGGCTCACTTTAAAGGATGCTACGCTTGCATCAATGATAGAAGGACTGAACTATGTGGTGACCCTTAAAGATCCGGTGGGGGAAATCACCCGCACGTGGACACGGCCGAACGGGCTTCAGGTGTCCCGCATGAGAATTCCTTTAGGCGTGATCTGCATGATTTATGAATCAAGGCCGAATGTAACTATAGATGCGGCCGGGCTTTGTCTGAAATCCGGAAATGCAGTTATATTAAGAGGCGGTTCAGAATCCTTTCATTCCAATCAGGCGCTTTCCGGTATCATCAGTGAAGCGCTTCAGGAAGCCGGCCTTTCGCCGCATGCCGCCCAAGTGATACCCATGCGCGACAGAGAAGCCGTGAATTTTCTGCTGGAGCAGGAAGAGCTGATTGATCTCATTATTCCACGGGGAGGTGAAAGCTTGATCCGCTTTGTGGTCAATCATTCGAAAATTCCCGTTTTAAAACACTACAAAGGCGTTTGCCATGTGTATGTGGATGAAGGCGCAGATTCGGATATGGCGGTAGACATCTGCATCAACTCAAAAGTCCAGCGGCCAGGTGTCTGCAACGCCATGGAAACCATGCTTGTCCATCAATCCATTGCCGGTTCATTTCTGCCGAAAGTGGCTGATGAATTTAAAAAAGCCGGTGTGGAATTACGGGGATGTGAAAAAACCCTTAACATATTGCCGGATATTAAAAAAGCCGTGGAACAGGACTGGTATGAAGAATATCTGGACTTGATTCTTGCTGTAAAAGTGGTTGAAAGTATGGATGCGGCTATTTCGCATATGGCCAAGTACGGATCCCGTCACACAGAGTCAATCGTGACCTCGGATTATGCCAGATCGAAACGGTTTTTAAAAGAAGTTGACTCTTCAGTTGTTCTGGTGAATGCATCAACCCGCTTTAACGATGGCGGGCAACTGGGGCTAGGCGCAGAGATTGGTATCAGCACCTCAAAGCTGCATGCATTTGGTCCCATGGGACTTGAAGAACTGACCACAACCAAGTTTGCTGTGCTGGGCGATGGCCAGATCAGAACATGATTTTTTTGAAAGGAGAAATGATTTAAGGGGATAAGTGTATGAAAAAAGGACCTTCAAATGATCCATCTGTCCATAGACCTTTGCGCATAGGCCTGTTTGGTGGAACGTTTAATCCGGTCCATATCGGTCACTTGAGATGTATGGTTGAAATCAGAGAATCCTTTTTTATAGATCAACTTGTTATCATTCCTTCGGCAAGTCCTCCCCATAAAGCAATGGAAGGTATGGTGAATGCCTCAGAGCGGCTTTCCATGCTAAAGCTTTCAGTTTCAGGTATGCCTTTATTTACAGTTTCTGATGTGGAAATTGAGAGGAAAGGCCCGTCCTATTCCATAGATACGGTAAAATATTTTAAGGGTATTGTTCACGCGTCTGATGAATTGTTTTTTATTATGGGCATAGACGCTTTTTTAGAGTTGGATACCTGGAAATCCCATGAAGAACTGCTGGCGCTGATTCCGATCATTATAATGAATCGTCCGGGAAAATGGACCGCTAAAGACATATCGTCATCAGAGGCGGTTGAAAAATACCTGAAAACGCACATCTCACCCATGTATAACGTTTCAGATGGGCAGGCACGGTTTGTTCATCCGTTGAAACAAGATGTTTTTTTGCAGAATGTGACACCACTTGATATCTCATCAACCCGAATCAGGCAGTTGGTTGAAAGCGGAAAATCCATCCGTTATCTGGTACCGGATTGTGTGGCAGATGTTATTGAACAGAAAGGGCTTTACAAATGACAGACGTTTTCAAGCAATCGATATTGCCTTATCTAAAATCCGTTAAAGGGAAAAAGGCAGAAGATGTGGTTGTACTGGATGTGAGAAAACTCACATCCTATTCAGATGTGCTTATCATCGCAAGCGGCAATTCAAGCAGACAGGTTGCCGCCATTGGCGAACACGTAAGAAGAGAACTTAAGAAACAGTCCATCAAGCCCATTGGCGTGGAAGGTCTGCGGGAAGGCCAATGGGTGCTTATGGATTATGGTCATGTGATCATACACATTTTTTATGAAGAGGTCAGAAAATTTTATGATCTGGAAGGGCTCTGGGTGGATGCAAAACGACTGGAGCTTGACGCCAGCACGTAACAGGTGTTTTAAGAAGCAAATTATATTGAAAGATTGGAGATATATGATGGATAAGAAAAAACCACTGATTCTGATGATATTGGACGGATGGGGCATCAATCCGGATAGTTATGGGAATGCTGTTTTTCAGGCAAAAACACCCTGCCTGGATAGATTGAAAAAGGCGTATCCGATAACCCGGCTCAAATGTTCAGGCAAGGATGTAGGGCTTCCCCCGGGGATCATGGGGAATTCGGAGGTTGGCCATTTAAATATTGGTGCCGGAAGAATTGTCTATCAGGACCTTTTAAGAATCGATATGGCTGTTGAGAATGGGTCTTTTTTTGACAACAGCGCATTTATAACAGTGATGGAAACGGTCAAGAAAAAAGGAACATCACTCCATTTGATGGGGCTATTATCAGACGGTGGCGTGCATAGTCAGCTCAATCACCTTCTTTCCCTTCTCAATATGACCAGAGAACATGCACTTGAAAACGTATATGTACATGCCATTTTGGATGGCCGGGATACCCCGCCGGACAGTGGTATCGGGTATGTAAAAACATTGCAGAATCATATCAGGAAAAACAAGCACGGTAAAATTGCATCCATATGCGGAAGATATTATGCCATGGACAGGGACACCCGGTGGGAGAGAACCCTTAAGGCATATAATCTGTATACGATTGGTGAAGGAAACCGTTTTGAAGATCCACTTACGGCGATTCAAATGTCGTATGATACGGGAGAAACCGATGAATTTGTAAAACCGGCTACGATGACCGATAAGGCCGGACAACCAGTAGCAATCATTAAAGATGGAGATGGTGTCATATTTTTTAATTTCCGTTCAGATCGTGCGCGACAAATCACCCGGGCCTTGACATTCAATGATTTTTCATTTTTTGAACGTAAGGCGTTTCCATCTGTTTGTGAGTATGTCTGTATGACCAGTTATGATGAAACGTTTACCCTGCCCGTTGCGTTTCAACCGGTTTCCTTAACGGGAATTCTGGGAGAAGTGATCAGCAGGAAAGGGCTCAGACAATTAAGGATTGCAGAAACAGAGAAATATGCCCACGTGACCTATTTTTTTAACGGCGGCGAGGAAAAACCGTTTCCCCTGGAAGATCGATGCCTCGTACCCTCACCAAGAGATGTGGCCACATATGATTTAAAACCGGAGATGAGTGCGCTTGAAGTGACAAAGGAAGTCCTCACACGGATCAGATCGAATACGTATGATCTCATTGTGTTAAATTTTGCCAATATGGATATGGTCGGTCATACAGGCGTTCTTAAAGCGGCCATTAAAGCATGTGAGATTGTTGATGGGTGTGTGAATGGTATTGTAACAGAAATTATGGCCAGCGGCGGTGTTGCAATGATTACCGCTGATCATGGCAATTCAGAAAAAATGCTCAACGAAAACGGAGAACCGTTTACCGCACACACGGTGAACGAAGTGCAGCTTGTTTTGGTGGATGACAGAAGAAAAAACATGAAATTGAAACCAGGGAAATTGGGTGATATCGCGCCTACCATTCTGCATCTGATGAAAATAGAAAAGCCATCGGAAATGACAGGTGAGTCGCTTGTTGTTTAGTGGCGTGTCGTATGGGGGTATCGTTTATTCAATTCAGGAATAATCCTGAATTCCCCAAGCCTATAAAGGTTATGAAAGAGGAATCTATGAAAAAGAATACAGCGCTAAAGATAGTTAATCCGATAATGGGCGTTCTTCTGATAAATCAGGTTCTGGTGGCGTTTTTGCACGACTTGCTGCCCAAAGAAGTATTTGAATTTCTGCATGAGGGGGGTGGGGTTGTTTTTGCTGTCGCAGCCATATTGCACGTGACCCTGAATTGGAATTGGATCAAGATGAACTTCTTGCAAAAGGCGTCAAAAAAAGACGCATAGCTGAATTTCAAAGTTATAGAGGAAAAAAAATACCCGGTTCTATGGCATTCGTGATCCGGGTATTGGCGTGTTTATAGGCCTCCCACTTCTTTTCCGCAATGTTTGCATATGTTTGCCCGGTTTTTTATAATCTCTGCACAGAAAGGGCATTCCCGGGTAAAATATTTTGCATGGATTTTCCGAATAGCCGTTTCAACCATGTCGACAAGCTTCTGATTCCCAAGCTTCAGATTTCTCAAGGGTTCGATGGCTTCCGTATCTGCCACATCACCAATCATTTCGGCAGCTTTAAGCCTTACACGAATAGGCTCTGTCGCATCGGACAGCATGGTCAGCATTTTAACAATATCTTCATTCACATAGCAGTCCGCCAGAATTGAAAATCCTGTTTTCATTTTTTCTTTAAAGATTTCCTGCTCTGCCAGGGCCTGATCATCAATTATCTGCCCTTTCCCGCCAGCTTCACCAAAAACCGGTATGCACTCATACTGCTCTGTCCCCGGATAATTCATGCATCTGTATGATGCATAATGACCTGTCTGATTCATCAGGTCATCCCAGCCGCTTTTATACATGGAACAATCGTCATTGAAACATATAAAAAGGTAAGGAACACCCCAGCCCAGACCATCTCCTGAACCAATCATGGGATCTTCCCATAAGCTCATTTTCTGATCGCAATGTGGGCATTTGGGTTTTTCCATGGCAAGGAGTCGTTCAAGTATTTCCTGCTTAGTTTCATGCGCCATCTTATTCTACTCCATCATTATAGACACTGATTTTTTCAGTGTATTAACTAATAAAAATTACCTCAACGAAAGTAAGGCCTTTTTATATTTTGTCAACAACATATACATGCAGTGGAAATCAGGATGCGTGCGTCAAATGATTGACGCCTCCAGTGGATTACCGGATATTTTAGAGTCATCCGTCTGAGTGGTTCGTATCCAGCCTTTCAGACAACACGCACGATCTTTAATAAGAATCACGGCGCATTTGAATCACGATGGCAGGCATAAATTGCCGGGTTGCGCAGTACTGCTTTTTGAAAATGACGGGAAATCAACTGATTGGAAAAATGGCATTAAACTTGCAAAAGATAGCATTAGATAACCATTTAAGAGGGAACCCAATATGTCACATATTATCAGAAAAATAAAACATGATGCGATCACGCTGATGGCAATCTTGTTTGGCATTGTCAGGAAGATTGATTATAAGACCCTCAACAGATACATTCTGGCGATCAATCAAACGAACAGTCTTGAGAGTATCCTCCTTGAAACATCAAAATGTTTCAAGGAAATTTTACAATACAGGCTTTTTGCGTTTGTGCTTAAAGATAAGAACAATCTGGATGCATGGATTGATCCGGATATCGACATGGGCGTTCTTGAAACGGCGATCAGAAAAGATTTTAATCTGAAAGCAACGATAAATGTAAATCTCATCAATAAAAAAGAACAAACCGGAAAACCGGTATGTAAATACAAATCTGAAGATCTGGTGTCATATGAACTGAAAAATGACATATATACCGCAAGAATTTATTTGATTCCCCAAAGAAAAACCTTTTATTACCATCGTGAAATTATGGGGACAATTTTAAAGACGATCCGCATTGCGGTCTCCAACTACATGAGTATTAAAAAACTTGAAACAGAAGCAGCCATTGATCCTCTGACCAAGTGTGTAAATCGGAGGGAATTCAACAGACTGATGAAGGGCCAGATTGCAAATGCCAAAAGATATAAAAACAATCTCTCTATTTTGATGTTTGATATAGACTATTTTAAAAAAATAAATGACAATCACGGGCATCAGGCAGGGGATAGCGTGTTGAAAGAGATCGCAGGTGCTGTTTCAGCGGAAATCAGAAGCGGGGATGTTATTGCCAGATATGGTGGAGAGGAGTTCATTGTCATCCTTCCGGAGACAAAAAAGCAGAAAGCTATCGAATTGGCTGAGCGATTGAGAAAAATTATTGAAAATAAGATTGTCATTTCAGAAAAGAAAGAGATTTCAGTGACAGCGAGTTTTGGGGTGTCTGCGCTGAACAGTAACAGTGATATCAACAGTATTGTAAATGAAGCAGATGCCATGCTCTATAAAGCCAAGGCAAATGGCAGAAATGCAGTGATGCCCGGCCTTATGAGGCTCTGTAAAAATAAAAAGGATGCTGCTCAACTATAGTATGATGACCTTCCGATTTTTGATTCATGTTTGACAAATATAAGTGATTGCGCTATATTCCTTCCTGTTAGTAATTCCTCAACGGTAATGACCTATTAGCCTGTAAACGATTGTTGATCAGGCAACCATAAATTTGATCCATTTTTGATTGACACTTTGTTTTTATTTTCCAATGTGCCCTTTTAATGGCAAGAGTTCCACAGGATTTTAACGTGAAAGCGTCAGGATTTCGTCATGCCTGATGACTTCAAATCAAATGATTTTCACCATAGGCGCTTCTAAACGTCCATGAATGGCTTTCAATTAACAGATAAGGATTTTCACCATTTAAGTGCATTTGTGCATAAGGAATGCGGAATTAATCTTCATGAAGGGAAAAGGGAGCTTGTCCGGGCGAGATTGTCCAAACGTATCCGGTTTTTGGGACTAAATGGGTTTGGGGATTATTATGATTTTTTGGTAAAGGATCCATCAGGTGATGAGCGTGTTGAAATGCTCAATGCAATTTCAACCAACTTAACCAGTTTTTTTCGTGAGCCCAAGCACTTTAAATTTTTAACAGATATTGTTTTCCCTGATTTCCAAAAAAAAAAGGACAGAAAACTTATGATTTGGAGTGCCGGATGTTCTACAGGCGAGGAAGCGTATTCAGTTGCCATCTGTAGCCTGGAATTTTTTGGCATAAATCCTGACACCACGATAAGTATTCTTGCCACAGATATTTCAACCAGGGTTCTGGAAGCTGCAGGTTCCGGCATCTATCCGGATTCAGGCGTTAGTCAAATTCCGTCTTCGATCAAAACAAAATATTTTCAGAAAGGGCATAAAAAATGGAGCGGGCATATAAGGGTGAAGAAAATATTAAGGCGATTGGTTGAATTTAGCTATCTGAACCTGATGGACGAGCTGCCTTATAAAAATTGCTTTGATATTATTTTTTGCAGAAATGTGATGATTTATTTTCAGAAAAGCATGCAGGAAAAGCTTGTACAGAAATATTTTTATGCACTCAAAAAAGGGGGATATCTTTTTATCGGTCATTCTGAAACGCTGATGGGAAAGGAACACAATTTTAAGTATATCATGCCGACAATATATCAAAAGGTTTGATATCATATAAAATTTTTAATGAATTTGATATTTCCTTAAGTGTATTTTGATGAGACAGCCTATATTTAAGGAAACGATTTTATAACTTTTTAAACGATAAGTATTCACGCCATGAAAAATGAAATTGAGAAAATCACACAGGATGTAGGTGAAATTACCAAACTGGTGAAAAATTTGGATGTGGAAGACATTCCGGTTCTTGGAGAAATTTTGAATATCCTTTCTGATATAGAAGAAACGGAGTTGAATGGCACACAAACACCTTTTAAAAGTGTCGTTTCTGCGATCAAGGGATATATGGGCAAGTTGATATTGGAAGAAGAAACGGATCCGTTGCCGGTTGTCAGAGGAACAGAGGTTCTTCGCGGAATAATTCTATCTGCATCATCCGGAAATGATTTTTCTTTTGATATAGATGATGTCATGCAATCCCTGAGATTTAATGGTGATACAACTTTGGAAACTTCCAAACATGATGATGCCCAGAAAAGTGGTGATGATGAGCTTTCAGGAGATGTGATGCCATCTGAAATATCGTTTGATGAAGAAGATATTTCCATTTTAAAGGATTTCATTATCGAGTCCAGGGATAATCTTGAAAATATAGAAATCAAGCTCATAGATCTGGAACAGAATCCCAGGGACAAGGACATCATTAACGAGATTTTCAGGCCATTTCATACCATAAAAGGCGTTTCCGGGTTTCTAGACTTGAAGCGCATCAATATTCTGGCACATAAAACTGAAAATCTTCTGGATAGTGCCAGGCGGGGGGAAATCATCATCAATGCCATGATTACGGATGTGATTCTGGAATCTGTTGATGCCCTTGGAAAAATGCTCAACAGTATTGAAAATGCCATTGATGCAGGCCAGAATTCATTTGAGGAGACGTTAAATATAAAATTGCTTCTTACCCAAATAGACCAGGCTGTCTCCGATTCAGATGCGGCCAAGGGAAAACCGCTTGGTAAAATTCTTATCGAAAGTGGTAACCTTGATGAGGAGAAGTTGCAAAAGGCACTTAACATCCAGAAAACAAATCCCCAAAAGAAATTGGGCGAAATTTTAATTCATGAAAATATCGTTGAGAGCAAAAATGTGATTTCTGCCATTCGTCATCAGAAATCTTCTCAACAGGGTGCGCCCCAGGTAAAAGTGGACACCATAAAACTGGACAACCTTGTGGATCTAACAGGTGAACTTGTGATTGCACAGTCAATGATCAGGCAGAATTTGAATAAATTTGCAGCACAGGATCAGAAGTTTTATCAAAACATGAATCAATTGGGGCAAATTGTCTCCGGCCTTCAGAAAACTGCCATGTCAATGAGAATGATTCCAATTGGAAGTACGTTTCAGAAAATGGTAAGACTGGTTCGTGATCTATCAAAAAATTCAGGCCGGATCCTTGATTTGAAAATGTCGGGTGAAGAAACGGAAATAGATAGAAATGTGGTGGATGCATTATATGAACCCATGGTTCATATGATCCGGAATTCTGTGGATCATGGTATGGAATTGCCGGAAGAAAGAGAGAAAAAAGGGAAAAAAAGAAACGGCTATATTCATCTGCGCGCGTACCATAAGGGCGGCAATATCGTCATTGAACTTGAAGATGACGGAAAAGGTCTTGATAAAGAGAAAATTTTGGAAAAAGCCATTTCGCAGAACATTATCGATAAAAATGATGTTCTTTCTGACCCGGAGATTTTTGATCTTATTATGCAACCCGGATTTTCTACAGCAGAGAAAATAACAGATATTTCCGGTCGTGGCGTAGGTATGGATGTAGTGAAAAAAACAATAGAAGGATTACGGGGCCGCCTTGAAATTCAATCCACAGAAGGAAAAGGATCCACATTTATTATTTCTCTCCCCTTGACTCTGGCAATTATAGAGGGAATGCTGATAAGAGTCGGTGTAGAGAAATATATTATCCCAACGCTTGCCATTCTTGAATCATTTAAACCAAATCCCAGGGACTATTTTACGGTAGAGGGAAAAGGTGAAATGATAAAATTCAGGGATAAGATTGTACCGCTTATCCGACTGGACAGGATTTTTGAGATCAGCGCAGATTCCCAAAATCCGTGGGATGGTATTGTCGTGGTTGTGGAAAACAAGTATGAAAAAAGAGGCTTATTGATAGATGAACTTCTGGGAAAAGATGAGTTTGTAATCAAAAGTCTGGGAGAATCCCTGAAAGGAATTCAGGGATTGGCAGGCGGTTCTATAATGGGAGATGGCAGAATTGGTTTGATCCTTGATATGGAGGGATTGTTTAAAGCCTGTTTTGAAAGAGGATGAATAAAAGATAGCTGTTGAATGCCGTGAGATAAATTGACATGAAAATTGTTTATAAGACCACTTTTTTCGTATGGCTAATACAGAAGAGGTACTGAATGAACCTTATTGTTGGCGTTTCGGACATGAAAGTCAGTAGTGATCCCGAAGCTGTACTCGTTACCTATTCACTGGGTTCATGTATTGGCGTTGTTATTTATGATCCGTATATTAAAGTTGGCGGCATGCTTCATTACATGTTACCTGAATCCAGTATCGATACTGAGAAGGCAGAGCGTAATCCATTCATGTTCGCAGACAGGGGTATTCCACTTTTATTTAAAACCGCTTACAGTTATGGTGCAAAAAAGCAACACATGGAAGTTTATGTAATAGGTGGCGCACAAATTCTTGATCAAAAGGGATTCTTTAATATCGGAAAAAGAAACTACACGTCACTGAGAAAAATATTTTTTAAAAATAATGTCATAACCAAATATGAAAACATAGGGGGCAATACAAACAGGACTGTTCGGCTAGAGATTAAAACCGGTCATGTGTATATAAAAACCTCAGGTGAGGGAGAGAAAAAAATATGACGGCTATCAGTGACCTTTTGAGAGAAATTGACCTTCTTGCGCCTATGCCTGATGTCGTCCGGCAGATCATGAACAAAGCAGAAGATCCACAATGCTCCATGTCGGAAATAGCTGATATTATTATTTTTGATCCTATATTAACGGCCAATGTATTAAAGATTGTCAATTCTGCCTATTATTCATTACCAAGAAAGATTGATTCTGTTCAGGATGCAATTACTGTCCTCGGAATGAATCAAGTGATAGATATCGTGGTTTTAAAATCCGGCGCAAAAACGTTCAGCAATGATCAAAGGGGATATGGGCTTTACGAAGGTGATTTATGGAAATGCGCGGTGTCATGTGCCCTTATTGCACGAGGGCTTGCGGTCAAGTTAAAAGCTAAAAACAGCCGTATGATTTTTACTGCAGCTTTGATAAAAGATATTGGAAAAGTCATTCTGGACAGACTTGTTGAAGGATCAATCGATAAGATTCATAAGCTTGTAAACGAGAAAGGCTTCAGTTTCAGAGAAGCGGAAAAAAAAGTGATAGGCGTCGATCATGCTGAAATCGGTGCATACATCGCAGATAAATGGGGATTTAGTTCTCAAATGGTAAAGATTATCAGGAATCACCATTTAAATGATCTTATGCAGGACAACCTGGAAACTTCCATTGTCTATCTTGCAGACAACGTATGCATGATGATGGGAATCGGTGTGGGTGAAGATGGGCTGGCCTACAGGTTTCATGAGGATGTTTTGATTAAGCTGGGTGTCTCTCCGGATGATCTTCAGGTCATTATCGCAGGCTTTGGAGATGAGATGAAGAAGATAGAGGACCTTTTAAGCAGCACGTGAAAGCCAGTTGGCTTCTATAACCGTAAATTAACGGATGCAATGATATTCTGTGGAGGCAAAAATGGTTTATAAGGTTTTAGTTGTCGATGATTCTTTGCCCATGAGATCTGTTCTTAAAAAGACTATAAAGGCATCAGGTTTTGGCAGTGCTGAATTTTTTGAAGCGGCGAATGGGCAGGAAGCCCTTTTAATTCTAAAGAAGGAGTGGCTGGATATCGTTGTAACTGATTATAATATGCCTGAAATGAATGGACTTGAGCTTATACAAGAGATGAAAAAGGATGATTTGATACAAGCGATTCCAGTATTGGTAATTACTACGGAAAGCAGTAGGATGAAAATTGATGAATTTATTGAAATGGGAGCGGCAGGCTATATTAAAAAACCCTTTACTCCGGAAGAGATTAAGGCAAAGTTTGTAGAAATACTAGGAGAATCGAATGATGATACAGGAATTGAAGAAAGCGATAATAACCTCGATTTCTGATGTTCTTGAAACCATGTTTTTTATGGTGATAGAATTTGATGAATCTGAAACAGTTGAAAAATCAAAAATCTTTGACATACAAAAAGCATATGGGTGTTTTTTGAAATTTCGAGGACCATTTTCAGGAAAATTTATAATATTTATTCCTGAAGATTTATTGGTTGAAATGGCCATGGATTTTATGGGAGAAGAATCGGAAAACATCACATGGCAGCATACGGAAGGAACCATCAAGGAGGTCATCAATATGGTTGCCGGTAATACTTTCGGCCATTATGATGATACAATTGAGTTCAATATTGGCATTCCTGAACTGATTAAAAAAGAAGATATAAAAGATGTTTATAATTCAGATAGGGAAGAAGGGCTATTTTTCAGGGTGAATACAGGGAAACGCGAAATAGTCCTTAAAATTGCCATCGATAAATAGGAAATCAATGAACACAAAAAAGATAAAGGTTCTGATTGTTGATGATTCCGCGATTGTAAGAAAGGTTCTGAATGAAGAATTGTCAAGAGAAAAAGATATAGACGTTATTGGAACAGCGCCGGATCCTTATGTGGCTCGTGATAAAATCATTAATCTCAAACCAGATGTCATTACGCTCGATATTGAAATGCCCCGTATGGATGGTCTCACTTTCTTGAGAAAATTGATGAAGTACTATCCCATTCCAGTAATTATAGTGAGTTCACTTACAACATCCGGCAGCAAAATGGCCCTGGATGCCCTTTCATATGGTGCGCTGGAGGTCATATCAAAACCAAGTGCCGCTTACTCTGTAGGAGATATGAGTGTTCAGTTGGCGGAAAAAATAAGAGCTGTTGCCACAGTGAATGTTTCGGCCATAAGGAAAGAAATCTCTTCTGAAAAAAATGATGTGGCACAAACCCAAATTATTTCAAATGCTTTATCCGAAACGACGAATAAGATAATCGCCATTGGTGCATCCACAGGAGGCACAGAGGCGCTGAGAAATGTGCTTACAAGGATGCCTGCAAACTCTCCGGGCATAGTGGTTGTCCAGCATATGCCGGCAAAATTCACGACTTCTTTTGCGGAAAGATTAGACAGTTTATGTGAAGTACATGTCAAGGAAGCCGCAGACGGGGATTCCGTTTTAAATGGCCAGGTTTTGATTGCGCCGGGAAATTTTCACATGCTTTTAAAAAGAAGTGGCGCCCGGTATTATGTGGAAGTTAAAACAGGTCCAATGGTTCATCATCAAAGACCTGCGGTTGATATTCTTTTCAAGTCCGTTGCCAAATTTGCCGGAAGCAATGCTGTTGGCGTAATATTAACAGGCATGGGCGCCGATGGTGCATCTGGAATGGCGTTTATGAAAGAGGCTGGTGCAAAAACCATCGCTCAGGATGAAAAAACCTGTGTTGTATTTGGCATGCCCAAAGAAGCCATCAAAACAGGCGCTGTGGATAAAGTGCTTCCTATAGATAACATCGCACAGGCTGCGCTGAATATGGCTGTTTCCTAAAACCAATCATCCCCAAATTTTTCCTTGAATTTCCTCAATAATGGGTACGATCCTTTTTCGGTGTTCAGGCGGTATCATGAGAAAAGGCGCAGCCCTGTTCTTAATGACAGAGAAGCGTGTGTTATCCTGGCGTAGACCGTTTTCTTCGTGATCAAGAAAAAGGAGAATGTCTGTCAGATTTCCGAAAAATCCTTTTTCATCTATATGCTCCGCGTATTGAAGAAATATGTTATTCAGGGTTATTGTCAGTTCATCCATATCTGCGCAGCCATGTTCATCACATATGGATTTGGACATCATGATGCGACATGCCATGGGTCTATAATCATAGATCGTGCAGGACCGTTCCAAAAGCAGGGGGCATTTCCCCCAGGAAGGGTCATTCTCTTCATCAGGTATATCTATCCCTGCCATACATGACTCGGCAAATCCATTTAGCGTGAGTTTCGGTTGATATCTTTTTGGGGAGGAACAGCTCTTGATCGTGCCATAGAGCGAGTGTTTATGTTCCAGAGGGATATGGTGTAAAATATACATTCCTTCCAGACTCGTCATGGTAACATTAACGGTGCAGCATGACGAACAGAATTTTTGACAGGCATGAGGCGTCGCATTAAACAAACGATCATAAATATCATAAATAGCTTGCAATATAGATAGTTTATCTTTGAGTTTCATTGATTCGCAAGTTTAAATTTAATAATTAATATTGCATTTGCTTTTAGCTGAATTTCCAAATAAAGCCAGAGATATTTGTTGCCAAAGTGGAAAAGATATTTCAGAGTCTATTTGAAAATTCTCAATTTGGTTAAAGGATTATATTGATTCTATAAAATAGCTTGACTAATAGGCGCCATTTATGAAAAAAAATAAATAATAATCTTTTTTGATCAATATTTAAGTTTATAATACTTTTGGCTTATTTACAGACCATTAATTTTGTAATAAATCCTAATTAATTAGAAATGTTATTTGTCTTATAAGGGGGTATAATGCAGCGAGTCCCATCTGATGTTGTCAAGGTAATTTTTCATTTCCTGGGTAGTGACGCAGAATTTGAGGCGGATATACCTAAAATCCATAGGGTTTTTTTTAATATGAGCAAAAATATTGAAGGGCTTGACAGCTTAATGAAACAATTCGTTTTTGACGAGTCGAAACCTTTCCCTTGCTCAAATACCGTTTCTCGCGCTATAGATCGTTTGCAAAAATCAAACCTCCTTCATTGTATGAACCCTCGGTTAGATAAATTTAAGGTTTCAACGAATCTTTCTTTAGAAACGGAAATAAAAGATTTATTTACAAGGGATGAGCTTGAAACTTTAAAAAAGGGTGCAGCGTATTTTAAATCACAATTTAGCATTCATAATTCTAAGAAAACTATTCATTAAAAAATTTACCCTTACCAACCTTATACTGAAAGCAATCAATGATAGGGAATTGGACTCAAACAGATGACGCTCAACTTCATCAATTATTCAAAGAAATAAATACTTTTTCCGAATGGATTTTTCAACATCACGAATATAAGCGTCCAAGAGGGGCAAAAGTAATACATGACGGTGTTTGGGGAACAAGTAGGTATAATGATTTCGAAATTTCTCTTATCAATTCTCCTCTTATGCAAAGGCTACGAAATATCCATCAAACAGCCTACACATTTTTCACCTATCCTTCATCGCATCATACTAGATTTGATCATTCTTTGGGCGTAACTTCTCAAGTCGGTAAGTTATATTCTGCATTGAAGAATAAATTTCAATATTCTAAAGATGAAAAAGACCAATTGCCTGATGATTTTCAAACACTTCGAACTGCTGCCCTCTTGCACGATTGTGGGCATGGTCCATTTTCACATACCAGTGAAGAGATATATAAATTTTATCCGGAAATCGAAGCTCTTCTTAGGAATATTCCTTTTAAATCTGCAAGTCCACATGAAGCCATGTCTTCATTAATTATCCTTAGCAAAAGTTTCCAAGAATTTTTAAATAAAGTTTGTATCGCTTGCAATAAACAAATAGACAGAAAGCTAATGGTAGAAGCTATTGTTGGTTATGTTTCAGATCCAAATAGTAGATATAAGGTGGATTTTCTCAACGGCCCTTTTGATGCGGATAAGCTAGATTATTTGTTTAGGGACGGCCATTTTAGTGGATTGCCATTGAACATTGACCTCGATCGATTGTGGTATGCTATCGATATTAATATGGCGGAAGAAAATCGTCGATTAACTGTTGATTGGGGAGGAACGTCAAGCCTTGAGCAGATAATGTTTGCTAAAATGACACTTTATCCAGCTGTTTACCATCATCATAAAGTTAGGGCCTGTGACTGCATGTATAAAGGTATTATAGAGTATATAAAAAGTCTTTCAATACCATTTAATGACTTTATTAAATCAGATGATAAAAGTTCACTTTTTGAAAGAGCGATTCATTTTTTATATTTTGATGATAACAAAGTATTTGAAATTTTAGCAAGAAGAAGTGAGGATATCAAGCTGCACAAGCTTATACATAATTTATTTTATAGGAGATTATTAAAAAGATGTGTAGTTATATCGGCTGACACAATCGAAGAAATTGAATCTTTAGATCATATTTTAAAGTACCGTGAAGAATTTGAAGAGAAATATAGAGAAATTGCTGATGATATTTTGGAAGAAGCGGGTAGAGTTGCCGAAAATGAGGAAATTGGGGTTGACTGTCCATCAGACCCAAATTTTAATTCAGCTTTTGATACATGGATTAGCCCATTGAAAAATGGTGATTGTGAGTTTAACTTAACTAAATTCTTTTCAATTACGCAGTGGGCTGATCAATATAAACACAGAAAATGGCGAGGCCATGTTTTTTGTCCAGCAGATAAAGTTGATGTCTTTACAAAAGCTACAAAAAAGGTGTTTGAAGAAAAATTAAAAATTAGATTTAAGCCAATTGCATTCGAGCTTTGCCATATCCAACCACCTAATTGAAAAAAGATCTTTTGGCTATCAATATTTTAAGGAAATAGAAGTCCTATTTTGTATTTTCCTTCGGATATCCCACGGTCTGCGCAAGGATAATTTTTTTGTGGGAAGGAAGACCCAGTGTCTGAGAAAGCGTTTTTCTGTCTACCGATCCCCTAACGACTGTGACCAATCCTTCAGAGGCGCAGAATAGATAAACATTTTGACTGACAAACCCGGTATCGGCAGCGGAATATATAACCTGGTCTTCGGGTGATGCCCCTGTCATTTTTGATGTATCTGCCACGTAGACAAGGTTAACCGGAGCGGTTTCCACAAAATCCTGGTGTCCGGTGAGTTTTCGCAAATCTTCTTTTATCAGTGCCTTAAGTATATTTAACTTGGGATCGTAGACATAGGTGCCCTTTTCCATAACAACATATATTTCTATCTCCTGCCAGTTTTTGGCAGAGGGGGCAGTTCGTTTGTCAGATTCGAGCCGATTGATTCCAAATGCCGCCCACAGGAGGTCTGCCAAAAGTTGATCCGGAAGTTGCCTGGCACTGAAGGCCCGTGATGACTGACGTTCTTTTAAGGCCTGAAAGAGCGGCTTTCCTCCCTGCATGCGCGGCATGGATAAAGAAATATCCTGATAATCCTTTTCATCTGTATAGGCAGTAAGCGTCATTAACACCAAGAAAATAATGCCAATCACAGCTTTTACAAGTCTCATTTTTTCCTCCTTAATTATTAAGTTTGATGGGCGAAAAATTTTCTTATATAAGGAAACTTTGGATATGGTATTTTTTTTATTTGAGTTTTGCAAGGATTGAGTTATTGCAAAAAGTATCTACATTACCTTTTTTAATTTAGAAGGAAATCACAAAAATGAAATATAAAGCCATACAATTGATAAAACGTCCCCAGGCGGAGATCACACCAGATATATTTAAAATGGTCACCCTGGAAACGCCAGAGCTGAAAAAAGGTCAGATCCTGCTCAGGCAAACGCATATGTCCCTTGACCCGGCCATGCGAGGCTGGATGAGTGAGGATACAAAAAGTTATATCCCACCGGTGTCATTGGGTGAAATCATGCGATCCAGTGGCGTGGCAGAAGTGGTGGAATCCCGACATGGCGATTTCCCTGTGGGTACACATGTGATAGGTATGATGGGGTGGACCGAATATGCAATCAGCTCAGGTGAAGGATTACAAGCTCTGCCTGCCGGAATTCCTGCTGAAGCTGTTTTGGCGGTCCTGGCTTTGCCAGGTGTGACCGCCTACCAGGGGTTGATGAACATTGGCAAGCCTAAGGCAGGGGAAACGATTCTGATTTCAGGTGCTGCAGGTTCTGTGGGCTCTATTGTTGGACAAATTGCAAAAGCTGAAGGATTGCATGTTGTGGGCACTGCCGGAACAGGCGAAAAGTGCCGCTGGCTGGAACATGAGTTGCACTTTGATAAAGCCATTAACTACCATACGCCAAATCTGAATCAAGAAATTGCCGATGCCACGCCAAATGGAATTGATCTTTATTACGAAAACACCGGCGGTCCTGTGCAGCATGCCGCCTTTGCACGGATGAACACATTTGGCCGTATCGTGGTCTGTGGGATGATTTCCGATTACAATACAAGCACACCGGAACCCGGACCTAACTGGATTCCAATTATTAAAAAGCGATTAAAGATTCAAGGATTTGCGATGCCCGATCACTGGGGTGACATCAGCGAACTGTCTCAAAAAGTGGCTGTTTATCTGTTGAAAGGCCAGATCAAATATCGGGTACATATACTGGATGGCCTGGAAAGTGCAATAGAAGGGATTAACCTGTTATTTACAGGTGGCAATAAAGGCAAACTGATGGTGAAACTTTAAGCGGGGCAGGCAGGTCATCAAATCTGTGTTCCTGGCGCAAACAGGTTATGGAATGTTAAACTTTTGGATGTTAAAAGTAGATAGACCTAAACTTTCATTCCTAAAGCCGATTTTGTTATTTTTGCGATTTGCCGGACAGTTCCCCTTTTATGCTGCATGATGGTTTCATAGAGTGCGTCGTGGTCCTTAGGCGGCACGAATAGATTTGCTTTGGGTTTCAATTTTATGGAACCGGTTTTGCAGTAAGGCACACATAACCCGCATCCAATGCATCTTTTCAGGTTTATCGGAAGGGCTTTTTTTGTTTTTTCGTCAAAGGATATGGCGTTCATCTGACATCGTTTCATGCATTTTTGACAACCATTGCACAACGTTTCATCAAGTTCAGCATAAAAATTACTTGCCGTAAAATCAACAGGCCTTGGCATAAAGTTGATCATTTCCATAATGCCACAGCAGCAATTGCAGCAGGAGCAGACAAACTGTGGTTCCTGCATGGTGGCCCCTATCAGGACCAGGCCATCTTTTTCATTTTGATCGAGTATCTCAAAGGCTTCTTCTTTGGCAATGGCTCTCCCCCAGCCATTTCGAACATATGTGTCAGAAAAATCCCTGAGACCCATGCAAACTTCTCTTCTATCGGTTACCTTGCAAGGGTCATTTATCATATCTCTGCCAACTTTACAGATGCAATCCGTAATACATATTCTGTCTTTTGTCTGATCGACGATCTCCCTGATCTGGTCGTATGTGGCAATATTCTGTTTGATAGGCAGGCTTTTATTGATAGGAACCACTCGCATCTGGGGCACTTCTGTCGTCAGATATTCCACGGCAAATCTTTCGATCATATACCTATGGGTTTCCAGAAAAAAATTGGTATTCATGTGTTTGAGCTGCATCTCAAACATGCCGATTACAAATGGATGCAAGGCATAATGGGCGTTTCCATTTTTAAAATGAACATAAATACTGCCTTTTTTTTCCATGGATTCAAGAAGCGGCAGTAAAATGGATACATCATCGCCGGATTGTCGGGCTTTGGCAGAGATGACGTCGTATGGTTCGAACTTGTAACTTAAGTATAAAGCTGCCTTTGCCTCTTGAGCAGTGAAAAGTGCCTTTAGAAGTCTTAATTCTGTACCTGTAAGCGTTGAGGGATAGCCAACAGGTTGTTTGTTGAGATGCTTTTTTAACTGTTTGTAATTTTCGCTGGCATCTGAAAAAAAATTAATTTTTTTCTTTAGACTTAAAAATGGCTCTTTCATGGCAGTTTCCTTTTTTAAAACACGTAATGGATACAGAAACAATTATTCGGATGTCCGCTTGGCGTAACAGATAAATGAATAATTGTCAACTGTCGACAATATATACAGTAATCAAAGATTCAGGTGTTTTGCGTGGCCAGACCGGAAACCAGCAATTTTACCATATTGTCGATGATCTTGTTTTTTTCAATGCCGTCAAGAATATGGAGCCGTATGGCTTCGATAGAGGCAAATAAAATTACATGTGACATGATGTCACGGTCAATATCTTTCCGGACCGATCCGTCTTCTCCCTGTTTCAGCAAGCGGCGGTTGGAGTCCGGGATTAATTTTTCATGAAGCATGGAATCAAACAGGGATTTTAATTCAAGATTGTTATATTCCATGATGAAAATTTTAAAGTATTTGTAATTGGGTTCGATAAAGTCGAACAGTGCATTGAAGCCTTGCCGACATTGATGTTCGAAATCACCTTTGCTGGTAAAAAATCTATCCAGATGTTCTGCCAGAGTAATGCCGATTTCATTGATAAAGATAGATACAAGTGCTTTTTTATTTTTGAAATAATGATAAAAAATACCACTGGAGACACAGGCGTGTGACGTAATGTCTTTGGGTGAAACCGCAAAATAGCCTTTTTCCGAAATCAAATCAACAGCAGCGTCTATCAGGCGCAGTTTCATGGTTGAACGCATGATCTTGTTTGTTTCTTTGTTGCGTGCCATTTTTCCTATCCAATATATTAATAATCATGCAGTTTTTAAGCGTTTTAACCTGGTTGGGTAAATAAGGTCAAGAATGAATCTTCATAAATATGTTCCATCATCATTTATGACAAAAATTTAACAGTCATAAAAAAATGCTTGACAGGCTTGAGCACATTATTTAATTTAGAATTATTGATTGACTAATTTGTCAGTCAATTAATACAGGTCAGACATTTTTAAACTTTCGTCGGACTTTTTCCCAGCCAGAGAAAAGCAAATCCTTAAGAGTCAAACTTAAAAAAGGATAGCTCTATATAAATAAATGAAATACGGCAATCAGCCTTTCAGTGAATCTGTGATTGGAAAAGGTACCCGCACTTTTGACTCACCGGCTGATATGTTTGCGTATTAAAAGGATTCCGGTGTCGCTATTTTCCGGAACGGATATGTTTTGGATAGAACTTATCTGGCATGAGCTAATTTACAATTGAAGGAGGAGAAGAAGGTGAAATACGAAGAGATATCGATGGCGGCCCATGACAAGGTCGCCATTTTTTCTAAGAATCGGTATGAGTGGTGGGTCAGCGATCTGGCAATCATTTCTGGTGGCGGTGTCAATGCCGCCATTTATCCGACAAGTTCTATGGCGCAGGCACGATATATTCTGGAAAATTCAGATGCAAAGTTCTGTTTTGTGGGCACCAAAGACTATATGCAAAAGGTGTTGAATGTTCAACCGCTGCTGCCAAATCTAAAGGAGATTGTGGTCTTTGATGAAATGGGTGAATCTGCCGGAAGTGTGATTTCATTTAAGGATGTTTGACTGGAGTATGCGTGTTGCGAGAAAGAATCTGCCTTATATATGTAATGACAGGCCGAGAAACGGTCTCTTCGCTCTGGAGTACAAGTTGGCCGACCGGCTGGTGTTCTCAAAAATCAGAAAACATATCGGCATGGATAAAGTGACCGTGGCCATTTCAGGTGGTGGTCCGTTATCTGTGCCAGATGCCGAGTTCTTCCTGGGAATGGGGATAAAAGTTCTGGAAGGATTTGGCATGACGGAAACCACAGCCGGTGCAAACATAAACAGGATAGATAAAATAAAAATAGGTACAGTCGGTCCTCCAATCAAGGATTCAATCACAAAAATAGATGCAGATGGAGAGGTGCTTGTAAGGGGCCCGCAGGTGATGAAAGGATACTACAAAAACGAAGACGCAACCATGGCCGCATTTACAGAAGATGGATTTTTACGGACAGGTGACATTGGTTTGATAGACAGTGACGGATATTTGCGAATCACCGGTAGGAAAAAAGAGCTGATCATTACGTCCAGCGGAAAGAACATCTCTCCTCAGAACCTTGAGAACAGTATCAAGAATTCACCATTTGTTGATCAGGTGGTCATCATTGGTGATAATAGAAATTATCTCAGTGCACTTGTCGTTCCTGAATTATATACACTTGAGGTGTGGGCCAGAAGCGTAGGCATTGTGTTTGCCGACCGGAAGTCGCTGATAGAAAATGAAAGCGTCAAGGATTTGTTTAATGAGGAGATTAAAAAGAACATGGAAAAATATTCCCGTATTGAACAGATCAAAATATTCAGACTGATCGATCGTGAATGGTCCCAGGATACAGAAGAGCTTACACCCACACTTAAAGTTAAAAGACAGATTATCAACACGAAGTATAAAAAGGAAATAGAGGATATGTATCCTCATGGATAGATGATTCCAGGTCTATTTTTGTACAACATGGATATTATGGAAGTTCGGGTATCAACATCTTTTAAGAGGAGAGGAAAAATGAAACGATTTGTTTTGGCGATGGGGTTTGTCGTTGTGGCAGCTTGTTTATCGCAAGTCAGTCATGCTGGAGAAATGACCAAAGACGGTCAGAATCACATTCTGAAAATTCTTGATGGCATAAACTGGGCAGGTTTTGAAGATGCGATCATTCAGTTTAATTTGCGAATAAAAATACCGGAGCAGCAGGGGTTATCTCCTGTGGATCTCTGGGGAACGCTGATCAAACACCAGGGTGACGGGAAATGGCCGACAATTGTCATTTCCACACCTTACAGAAGGGAGTACTTTTTCATCATTGGCCTTTCTCTTTTTACTCACGGTTACAATATTCTGGCCGTCGATACCAGAGGGACCGGATCTGCCGGTGGAGACTGGATTTCCTTTGGGCCGGAAGAGCACACGGATTTGGCGTTTGTCATTGACGACTGGATCCCCAAGCATGATTGGTCAGATGGAAACGTGGGGCTAATCGGTCCCTCTTACATGGCCATCTGCCAGCTGATGGCCGCCGGTCAGGTAAAGTGTGATGAGAAAACCGGTGAACCATTGCATCTCAGGGCATTGTTTCCGTTTTCGTCCATGAGTGATGCCTATAAGGATATTATCATGCATGGTGGGAATTTGAACATGGTGTTCGTGCCCATCTGGCTGGGGTTTGTCGATTCTCTGGCACTTTTTCCCTCAACCTTGTGGTGGGGTGGTGAAAATGACGGAATGGATGGCACCTGGGAGGACCCGGATACGGATGTGATCAAAGAGGCCGGAAAAAACTGGATGGACAGCTGGAATCAGATCCCCGGCCATATGGAATGGTTTACAGATGCCGATAAAATCGTAGACGGACCTTTTTTTGATGAACGATCTCCCATGACCTATTGGCCGGACAAGAATTCTGAAGAGAGAGACAGTTTTGGCGCGGAAAAGACCATGTCATCGAAACTTCCTGTATTTCTTGTGGGGGGCTGGCTGGACGTATTTACAAGAGGTACACTCAATAACTACCAATACGGATTGAAAAACCAGGATGTGTCGGACAAGGCAATTATCATGGGCCCCTGGTATCATATTGACGCATCTGCCGCACTGGGGCTTGATTCCGTTCTGCTCACCAATGAAGTCTCCGCAAGATGGTTCGACTGGAAAGTAAAAGGGATAGAAGATCCTTTCATGGTCGAGTTTCCGGCCATGATTTATGTGATGGGAAAAGAAAAATGGCGGCTTGAAAAATCGTGGCCGCTTGCAGAATCGCGCGTGGATGAAAAAGTGCTTTATCTGTCAAAGAAAAAGGCTACCATCAATTGGCTGGACTGGTTTTCCCTGTTTAACATGAGAAAAAATTATCAACTGGTCGAAGAGGCAACCTACCGTGATTACAAAAACGACGATCCGGTACTCATTCACAATCCTGCCGAACTCCACGGCACCCTGTCCCGGTCGACCCAGAGATGGCTGTTGGGCGGGATAGCGAACATTACCCAGCTGGCCAAATTTCTTTTCAATATAGATATAGACTGTTCGCTTCCCTGGGAGGATGAACGGGCCGACGAGATCGCCTGCCTGACGTTTACTACCGGTAAACTGGAAACGGATTTGGAAATCACAGGTCCACTCAAACTGACGTTCTGGGCCAGGTCCGAATTTGATGAGCCTGTATCCCATTCCTATATCGACAAGTTGGAAGCGAATATCTATGACAAGATGATTCAGATTCCCCTGGCAGAGGACAACAGTTTCATTGAAATACTGATGGATGTGAAGGATGTTCAGTGGGTGATCGAAGTGAACGACGTCTATCCGCTGGGCAGAGCCAAAAATATCACATCCGGGTGGCTCTCCGCCGCTCACAGGCCCTATGATTCAAATGAAGACCCGAATACGGTGGAACATTATGTTGACCCGGACTATGTCCCCTTTGATCCGTTCTACGACAAAGCAGACCGGGAACCCATGCTCATAAATGAAGGAGATCTGTATCAATATGTGGTGGAGATCTGGCCCACATCAAATGTGTTCAAAAAAGGGCATCGTATCCGATTGAGTATTTCCGCGTCTGATTTCCCCCACCTGGTTCCTCTGATGGTGCCTTCGGAAAATACGGTCGTTATCGATGAAGACCATCCGGCAATGCTGGCGTTCAATTCAGTCAATACCGATGATGAAGGAAATACGTGGATGTGGGTCTCGGACACCGGATATAAAAATGCGGACGAGTATTTGAAATACCACACCAATTAAGCAAATAGCGTCTTTCGGATTGCCCCTGTGCCTTCTAAACTTTGACCCAGGGTTTTTCCCTTTTTTATTAGCCCCTTAAAAATTTCTTCATTTTCAATTCCAGTCATAAAAAATACCTGATGATTTTTTCATGTTATGATATGCAAATAGAATTTAAGAGCAAACATGTCTTGAAGACCCAATAATCAGGAACAGAGGTGACCCATGAAAAGCAAAGTTTATTTTATCGATTTGAGAACCACCTTTAAAGAAAATCTGGTGGCAAAAATTGGCCGGCTGGTTGAAACCGCAGGGATAAAAGACGTTATTTCCAAAAAGGATCTGACGGCTGTCAAGCTCCACTTCGGGGAGCTTGGAAACACGGCATTTATAAGGCCCGTGTTTATCCGTAAAATTGTTGAGAGCGTAAAACTTGCAGGCGGCGTCCCTTTTTTGACAGATGCCAATACCCTCTATGCAGGCACAAGAAGTGATGCGGCCAGTCATTTGAAAACAGCTATTCAGAATGGATTTGACTATGCCGTGGTGGAAGCGCCGATTGTCATTGCAGATGGCTTGAGGGGGAAAAGTGAAGCTGCTGTCACCATCAACCGGAAACGCTTTAAGGAAGTCTATATCGGATCAGAGATTCATCAGGCAGATGCCCTGATATCCGTTGCCCATTTCAAGGGGCACGAGTTATCGGGTTTCGGCGGCACCATGAAAAATCTCGGTATGGGATGTGCCTCCCGAAGAGGAAAAATGGCCCAGCATTCGGATCTTTCCCCATCTATCAAGAAGAAAAAGTGCATTGGTTGCGGCGACTGTCTGGTCCGGTGCTCACAAACGGCCATTTCACTCGTGGATAAAAAATCGGTCATCGATTCGGAGAAGTGTATCGGCTGCGGTGAATGCATCCTCATTTGCCCGCAAGGCGCCATTCAGATCCAGTGGAGTGCTTCTGTGCCTGTATTTCTTGAAGCCATGATGGAGTATACGGAAGGGGTCCTGAAAAATAAAAAAGGGAAATCCCTGTTTGTGAATTTTCTCACGGATATTTCTCCAGCCTGTGATTGCATGCCGTATAATGATGCACCGATTGTAAGAGACATAGGGATCATGGCATCAACCGATCCGGTGGCCATTGATCGGGCCTCCATCGATATGGTGAACCAGGAGCATGCACTTCCCCATACCTGCCTCGAAGCGAACAAAGGTCCGGGTGAAGACAAGTTCAAAGCAGTCTATCCCCATGTGAATTGGGCCTACCAATTTGACTATGCAAAGGGACTGGGCTTAGGGACGGATGAATATGACCTTGAAAGGATTTAGTATTTCTTGACAGACATTCAATTAATGGTTAGATGGTAAGTGTTTTTATTCGCCCTGCCAATATTTTTGAAATCCAAATTTATCCATAGATCTGGTATCGGTATTCTACGGCCAGACGCTTATTCTTTCACGATCAGGTTCTATGTTTAAAGGGTGTTATGTAATTTTCTCAATCCAGGGAGAGGAAAACATGAAATCAAGATTTGCTTTTTTGATTATGAGGATCGTAGTTGGGGGCATGCTTGTTGTCTTTTTCAATGGTTTGACCGGCTCGGCTGCCTGGGCGGATGTTGTGATTATCGCCCATCCGTCGGTGGATGTGGAATCCATGACCGCACAAGAATTGAAAAATGTGTTCCTGGGAAACCGGGTCAAATGGAATGATCACCTTCAGATCAAAGTGGTTGTGTTGAAGGATCTGCCCGCGCATGAGCAATTTACAAGAAAAATTGTACACAAGACCACAGCCCAGTTCAAAAACTGGTGGCGGCAAATGGTTTTTACCGGTAAAGGATTAATCCCCAGATCATTTAATTCGGAGCAGGCGCTTATGGCGTATGTGGCAGCAAATGAAGGGGCTGTCGGTTACATTTCGTCAGAACTGAAACCGGTTGGCGTTAGAACCATTAATGTTTTGGATTGATAAGGAGGTATCATCAAATGAAAAAGATCATATTATTGACCATTTTAGCTGCTGTCTTTTTTACCGCACACGCATTTGCCTCCGAATTTGGGGATGTTGATATTCACGGATTTATATCTCAGGGATATCTGCAGACAGATAAAATTAATTTTCTGGCAGAAACAAAAGATGGCACATTTCAGTTTAACGAACTGGCCCTGAATTTTGCAACCATCCTTTCGCCCGGACTCAGGGTGGGTATGCAGTTGTTTGCCTATGATCTGGGAGACCGTGGAAATGATGAACTCACAGTTGAATGGTGTTATGCCGATTACCAGTGGAAGGAGTGGCTGGGATTCAGGGTTGGATCCATGAAAACCCCTCATGGCTTATACAATGAAATCAGGGATATGGATATGCTCCGACCGACCATTTTTCTTCCTATGGGCGTATATTCAGAGGTCATTCGAGATGAACTCCAGAGTAACAGGGGGATGGCTGCTTATGGTTTGGTTTCATTGGGTGGATTGGGACGTCTTTCCTACCTGATGCAATTGGGACAGATGACGGTCGACAAAGACAAAGGGTTTGCCAGGGCCGCAGAATTGTTGGCTGAACGTAATTTCGAGTTACAAGGTTTTACAATTAATGCTGACACGAAAGATATCCATTCGGGATACACATCAAATGGTGTGTTAAAATGGTACACCTTTATTGATGGCCTGATGCTTGGCATCACAGGGTTCAACAACAATAATATGGATACAACAATTCGGACTAATGGCAGTTTGAATAATATCCCTTTTGAATATCAATTCCAAAGTCATATAACGGAATGGTGGGGGATGGTGGCCAGTGGCCAGTATGAGTGGTATGATCTGGTGCTGACCTATGAATATTTCAGAAGCGATATGAAAACGACTACCAGAGACAGTGAAACATATGTCGTGCCCATATTTGGGGTGGATGGTAAAAACGAAAAAAGTCCACTTATGGCTTGGTATATCAATTTGTCTTACCGGTTTTCTGCCTTTGTCGAATGCGCGTATACGTACACTGAGTATTATGAAAATATAAATGATAGAGACGGCACAAGTTACAAGGAAAGCGGACTGGACGACTACCTGGCATGGGCCAAATCGTCTGTATTTTCGACCCGTTTTGACATCAATGACAACTGGATTTTAAAATTAGAATACACCTATACAGACGGACAGTTATATTTCAATCCTGCTGAAAATGATAAGTTAAGCCGTTACTGGAGTATGTATGGGATAAAAGTAACGTATACGTTCTAGTGAATCGTTATCCCGGCCGCCTTGTGAGCGCCAATCCGCTCCAGGTAAGCGATAAATTTATCCACGGACTGTTTTGGCGTATTGAATTCGGAGAGGAGTTCTTCTTTTGTCAGAAGGCTCACATCTTCTGAAATAAACTGTTTGATACTCATTTCCATGGAAAGCCTGTCTTCTCCATCCAGATGTTTACTAAGAATGTATTTAAGGGCTTCCTCAAGGCTTTTCAGCATATCGTCTTTGGTCATTAAACACCTGTGTGCCCGAACCCGCCTGTGCTTCTGTCTGTGTCATCGAGTTCTTCCACAATTTCCACTTTGGCCTGGTACACCTTTTTAATGATCATCTGGGCAATGCGATCTCCACGCTTAATCGTGTACGGCTCTCTTCCCAGATTGATGACCGCGATTTTGACTTCTCCCCGGTAATCGGAATCGATGGTGCCCGGAGAGTTGATAATACCAATACCATGCTTGACGGCAAGGCCGCTGCGGGGACGAATCTGTGCCTCGTATCCTCTGGGGACGGCCATGGCAAATCCGGTGGGGATAAGGGAAATCGTGCCGGGTGCGAGGATCAGATCTGTTTCAACCCCGGCGCACACATCCATGCCTGCGGCTTCTTCTGTCATGTAACGGGGGAGTGGAATATCATTTGTTTTTTCAGGAGAAATACGTCTGAATTTGATAATTGGGCTTTCTTTCAATTGATAGGCACCTTTTAAGATGATCTGAATTTAAGATACAGGTATTAAAAATGAATTTGTTCTTCAAACTGTTTTGAATCCTCAACAGGCCCTAAAAACACCGCTGCCGGTTGTATATGATCAAACAGGTCTGTACAGAGATTTTTAATATCGTCAATGGTGGTGGCGTTTATTTTTTCAATAATTTCTGAAAGGGGGATATAATGTCCAAAATGGATTTCATTTTGGGTAAGTCGTACCATCTGGTTATCCGTGCTTTCCGATGACAGCATGATGTTTCCTTTGGTATATTCTTTTGCATCCTGAAGTTCGGTTTGAGAGACATATTCATTTTTAAGATTCCGGATCTCAGAAAGAATGAGATCAAGGGACGTGTTCACCATTTCAGGAGAAGTGCCGACGTAAATACCGAACATTCCCGTATCCACACCTGCAGAGGTAAAGGAATAAACAGAATAGGCGAGCCCTCTTTTTTCCCTGATTTCCTGAAACAGTCTGGAACTCATGTTTCCACCAAGAATCGTATTCATGAGAGATATGGCAAAGCGTCTTTTATCGGTGATGCTGATCCCTTCTGTTCCAATGCACATATGAACCTGTTCAATATCACGCTGGGTTATTGCGACCGTCGATTGCGGTGAAGGTGGTATCCGGACGGGAAGTTTTTTGCCTGGCTTTATGGTTTCAAAAGAAGGGCCTATAAGGTCGAGAAGCCGGTTATGTTCGACATTGCCTGCTGCTGAAATTATAATCCGGTCTGGCTGATAAAAATGATGAAAGAACTGCTTGATGGCATCTGCTTTAAACTGCTTGACGGTTTCTCTGCTGCCCAATATGGATCGCCCCAGAGGATGCTTTCCCCATAAATTCTGTTCAAGGAGCGTATGGATGTATTCTTCAGGGTTATCTTCTATCATGCCTATTTCAGAAAGAATAACCGGACGTTCATTTTCAACTTCCTGCTCACTGAACTCGGAATTTAAAAAGATGTCTGAAAGGATGTCCGCCATAGTGGAAAGATGCGTATCCATCACTCTCGCGTGAAAGCAGGTATTTTCCATGGACGTAAACGCATTTGTCTGGCCACCAATAGCATCAAACTCTTTGGCGAGTTGGTAGGCGGATCTTTTTTTTGTCCCTTTAAAGAGCATATGCTCTATAAAATGGGAAAGGCCATTTTCGTGGATGCGTTCATCCCTGGCGCCCACATTGACCCAAATCCCCATGGAAACGGATCTCACATGGGGGATGGTTTTGGTAAGGATTTTAACCCCGTTTTTTAAAACGGTTTTATTGACGGTCGGATTCATCTTGAGTTTCCATAGCTGCTTTATAACTGAGTCTGATTTTACCGTCTTTTGTCACTTCAAGTACCTTTACTTTAATTGTATCACCTTCCTTTACCACATCCGTTACTTTCTTGACGCGATGGTTGGCAAGTTCGGAGATATGAACAAGTCCGTCTGTTCCACTTTTTATTTGTACAAATGCACCGAAATCCGTGGTCTTGACAACAAGACCTTGATAGATACCACCGACCTCCGGATCTGTTCCGATATCGGTCACCAGCTTCATGGCAGCTGTGCCATCATCATGATTGACAGCTGCAATTTTAATCAGACCTTTATCATCGATTTCTATTTTGGTATTGGTTTCTGACTGAATCTGCCGGATCACTTTTCCGCCAGGGCCTATGATATCACGGATTTTATCCGGATTGATCTGAACGGTATAAATCCTGGGAGCATAAGGAGACAGTTCGTCCCTGGGTGTTTGGATAGCCAGCATCATTTTATCAAGAATATGAAGACGTCCTTTGCGTGCCTGCTCCAGAGCATTTGTAAGAATATCAGATGAAAGCTCTTTTATTTTTATATCCATCTGGAGAGCGGTGATACCATCTTTTGTACCGGTGACTTTGAAGTCCATATCACCGGTGTGATCTTCGTCTCCAAGAATATCGGAAAGAATAACCGTGGCATCCCCATCTGATACAAGTCCCATGGCAATTCCTGATACCGGGGCCTTAATGGGAACACCGCCATCCATTAAAGCCAGGATACCCGAACAGACGGTTCCCATGGAAGAGCTTCCGTTAGATTCAAGAACTTCAGAAACAAGTCTTATGGTATAGTCAAAGTCAGCTTTGTCCGGCAGAACTTTTTCAATGGCTCTGCCTGCAAGTGTGCCATGGCCGATGTCCCTGCGGCTGGGACCGCCGGGACGCTTGCATTCACCGACTGAATAAGGCGGGAAATTATAATGAAGCATGAATGGTCTTACTTCATCACCATTCAAGGATTCAATACGCTGCTCGTCCTGGCCTGAACCAAGAGTGAGAATGCCCATGACCTGGGTCTCTCCTCTGGTGAAGAGTGCACTGCCATGAGGTCTGGGCAGTATCCCGACTTCACAGGCGATCGGTCGGATTTCGTCAAATTTTCTGCCATCAATTCGCTTGCCTTCCTTAAGAACAATATCCCTGCAGATTTTTTTCTTCAGGTCATCGAACATGGCGCTGATGTCACTTTTACACTCTTTGTATTCATCGCCCAGCGCGTTGACAAGTTTTTCTTTGGCACTTCTTACCGCCTTTCCTCTTTCAATTTTATCAGGAACCTGAACCGCCTGATAAATATCTTCTTTGGCCAGGGTATTAATTTTTTCTTCAAGCACCGTGTTCTTTTCTTTTTCAGTGAGAACTCTTTTGGGGCAGTTTATGGCTTGGGCAAGCTGCTTCTGGATATCTATTATCGGTTGGATCGCCTTATGACCAAAATTGATCGCCGCAATCATATCTGCTTCGCTGACCACGTTGGCGCCGCCTTCAACCATGATGACACCTGTTTTTGAGCCAGCAACCACAATGTTAATGTCGCATTTGTCATATTCATGCAACATTGGGTTTGCCTTAAACTGACCATCAATTCGCCCGACCCTGACAGCCCCGATAGGACCTTCAAACGGGATGTCGGATATGGAAAGTGCTGCGGATGCACCCACCATAGCCAGAGTATCCGCGTCATTTTCCCTGTCCATGGAAAGGACTGTTGCGATGATTTGAGTTTCATAAAAATAATTTTTAGGGAAAAGGGGGCGAATAGGACGATCAATCAGGCGGCAGGTTAAAATTTCCTTTTCACTGGGCCGTCCGATTTCACGTCTGAAATAGTTGCCGGGAATACGACCGGCTGCATAAATTTTTTCCTGGTATTCCACAGATAAAGGCAGAAAATCTGAATTTTCATTTGCATCCTTTGCCCCTACTACGGTTACGAGGATGATGGTTTCACCATATTGAACGACCGCAGCACCTGAGGCCTGCTTGGCCAATTTCCCTGATTTAATGGTGAGTGGCTTTCCTTCAATTTCGGTTGTAAATATAAGTTCCAATTTTTTCTCCTGGTCACAATGCGGCTGAAAACATTACTCCGTGCTATGAAGAATAAAAATGATCGCGCACATGAAACATCAAATGTTTTTTTTGGGTATTGAGAATTGTGCATTTGATATACCAGGTGCGCCTATTTTTATGTAAAGGTTTGAAGCACATGTGTTAAGCGTTAAGCCGCAAAATGAAATTATAATGTTTTTGAGCCTGTTTAAGTAATTTTTCTTTGGCAACAGGTTCTTTTGGGTTAATACCGATGAAATTGTTTTCATCTATAAATCATAGACGGCATGTTGGTGCCAGGAACATGCCGCCCGTAATGGTTTTACCTTCTCAATCCCAATGTTTCAATGATCGTTCGGTATCTGTTGACATCCTTGTTCTTTACATAATTTAAAAGTCTTCTCCTGCGTCCGACAAGAATCAAAAGACCTCTTCGTGAATGATGATCCTTTTTGTGGATCTTCACATGTTCGGTCAGATAGGTGATCCTTTCAGACAAAAGGGCAATCTGAACTTCAGGTGATCCTGTGTCTGAGTCATGCAGCTTGAACTGGCCAATAATTTCTTGCTTTTTTTCCGTTGAAAAAACCACGCCTTCCTCCTTTTGGAATAAATATCTATTTATTATTATCTAAAAGGCTTATGCAGTATCAAATCATCCGATATTCCATTCAGGTGGTGCCATTTGATTGAACATAAACCTAAACCATCGAGTTTAAAAACGTTCTATTATCCCTTTTAATTTTAAAAATATCAATGGTTAAAAACACAACAATATTTATAAGAAGCCCCGCTTTCATATTTTACAACAGCCACAAGCTCTTTGTTTGGGGTCACAATTTTCATGTATGGTCCTTTTGGTAAAGGATTATCAGCCGGGGTGCCCAAAGGCTGCCCGGATTTTATTCTTTTTTCCATCTCCCCGTCAACGATCATCTCATCCATGCTTTTTAATGCTGTTGACATGGGAATCATTTTGTCCTTTAGTTTTTCTTCTTCATCCAGTTCATTCAGTATGGACAAGGGGATGGCATCTTTCAGAGTGAAGCCGCAACTTTCCGTCCGCCTCAGGGTTTTCAGATGTCCACCACACATCAGTTTTTTACCGATGTCTGCGCATAGTGTCCGGATGTATGTACCTGCAGAGCATGAAACTTCAAGCCATATGGAGGGTTTGTCAATCCTGAGAATATCAATATGTTTGATATGTATGGATCGAGCCGGCTTTTGAATCGGATTCCCCATTCTAGCCAGTTTGTAAAGCGGCACCCCATGATGTTTCAACGCAGAATATACAGGTGGCAACTGTTCCTGGAAACCTTCAAACGCCTTGATTGTATCTGAAATCTGTTGATCTGTCAGACGGTGCACATTTTCAAAACGTTCAGCAATGATGTTTCCCGTTGCATCCTGGGTATCTGTTTCAATGCCAAGAATCAGTTCGGCCACGTAGGTTTTATCTCCTTTCAGAAAAAATTGGGAGAGCCTGGTGCCCTGATTGATCCCACAGATCATCACACCGGTTGCAAATGGATCAAGTGTGCCTGTGTGCCCGACTTTTTTAACCCAGGGAATTTTTTTCAGGTGGTAAATGGCTCGGGCAGATGTTAATCCTTCGGGTTTATCGATAACGATAATGCCATGATCTGTATTTTTGAACGCGTCTTCCCGCGTTTTTGTCATCAGGGACAATTCCTTACTACATGGTCTCAGCATATTTAAACATCTGTTTCTTTAAATCAAGATAGTTAAGCTTTGTGCTGAACCCTGCGGAATTTGGATGTCCCCCCCCCCCATAGTTACTGGCAATGACGCCGACATCAACACTACCATCAGACCGGAGACTGACATGAAAAAGGGTCCCATTATCGCATTTCCCTGTTGCCGGTGCTTCCTGTATCAGCGCCGCCACCTTGACATCCTTAATATGCTTGGCATAATGAACAAGTCCTATGATATCTTCAGGATGAGTTCCGGTTTCATCAATCATGTCCAGGGTCAGGGACAGGACGGATAACTTCCCGTTTTTTGATACTTCAATGGAACCTAAAATTTTATGGAGCAGTTTAATGCTTCCCAATGAATAGGTGCCATAAATGTGATCGGCTATCTTATATGGATTGGCGCCAAGACTGACCATTTCTTTTGAAATGTCAAACGCTTCTTTTGTTGTATTTGAAAACCTGAATGAACCTGTGTCTGTCAAAACGCCAACATAAATGGCTTCAGCTATACCAACAGAAATAGGTATATCCAGGATTTTTAAAATATCATAAACGATTTCTGCCGTGGCGCAGGCGGTTGTCTCAATTTTTTTAAAGTTGCCAAAACCGGTGTTGGTGGCGTGATGATCGATATTGATCAATACAGGAATTTTAGCCACATCTTTGGCGCTGTCTCCAATACGGACCAGATCCGCACAATCTAGTATGATGGCAGTATCAAAGGTGTGAAAATCATCTATCTCCATTGTGATATTATCCACCCCTTCAATAAATCGATAAACTTTGGGTACAGGGCACTCATTAAACAAAGTGACCTTTTTCCCCATATGTGAAAGCGCCAAACCAAGGGCAACCAGAGATCCGATGGCATCTCCGTCTGGGTGAATATGAGAAGCAAGTAAAACAGTTTCCGCGTTCTTCAGATGACTGATCATGGTAGCTCCTGCTCTTGTTGGATTGATTTTAGCAATGAATCTATTCGTGAACCATAATCAAATGATTCATCATGAATAAATTTGAGGTCCGGCATGTATCGAAGCCCCAACCTTTTTGCAAGTGCTTTTTTTAAAAACCCGGTGGCACTGGAAAAACCTTCCAAAGCGTTTTCCTGGTTTTTTTTCCCTCCTGATATTGTAAAGTAAATATAAGCAATTTTTAAATCCCGGGACATTTTTACCCCGGTGACTGTGGCCATTTCCAGCCGCGGGTCATTAATTTTTTTTTGTAATAAATCAGACAGTATTTTTTGGATCTGTCCACAAACACGTTCTGATCGTGCAAAAGGTTTCATATCTGTTTCAAGCCATGTGAGGCTTGATCTCCTTCATCAGATAACATTCGATGATATCGCCAACTTTGATATCATTGAAATTTTCAATGCCAATACCACACTCGTAACCGGAGGCGACTTCTTTGGCATCATCTTTAAATCGCCTGAGAGAGGATAAATTGCCGTCAAAAATAATAATGCCATCTCTCAACAGCCTTGCTTTGCATCCCCTCTCTACCTTTCCGTCCGTCACATAGGAACCGGCAACAGTCCCTTTTTTGGGAATGACAAAGACTTCGCGAACCTCAGCCCGGCCTAAAATGTTTTCTTCGTAAGTGGATGCCATCATGCCGACCATGGCATCTTTTACATCCTGAATGACATCATAGATTACTGAGTAGAAGCGCATATCCACATGCTCTTCGTTGGCCATATCATGAACGTTTGAGCCCGGCCTGACATTAAACCCGATGACAATCGCATTCGATACTGTGGCAAGAGAGATATCGGATTCGGTAATGGTGCCTGTGGCAGCATGAACGATATTTATTTTCACTTCGCTCGTACTCAATTTGGTGAGAGACTCTTTTAACGCTTCAATGGAACCATGAACATCTGCTCTGATAATGATATTCAGATCCTTGACTTCGCCTTCTTTCATCTGTTCAAATAGTCCTTCAAGGCTCAGGCGGCTGCTCTTTGCAAGTTCAAGCGATCTCTGTTTCTGAATACGATGGGCACTGACCTGTTTTGCGGCCTTTTCATCGGTCAATGAAATCATTTCATCTCCGGCTTCAGGTACACCGGTTAAACCAAGAATTTCCACCGGCATGGAAGGTCCGGCCTCTTTCAATTGCTGGCCCTTATCATTCAGCATGGCCCGGATTTTACCATAATGGATTCCGCAAACGACAGATTGACCGTTTTTTAGAGTTCCGGTTTGTACAAGCACTGTGGCAACCGGGCCTCTTCCTGTATCCAGCTTTGCCTCAACCACATGGCCTCTGGCAAGTTTGTTCGGATTGGCGCTGAGTTCCAGCATTTCAGACTGAAGCAGAATCATTTCGAGAAGACTATCTATACCGATATTCTTTTTTGCAGATACATTTACAAAAATGGTACTTCCTCCCCAATCTTCTGCAAGGATGCCGTGATCGGAAAGTTCCCGTTTGATTCTGTCAGGCTCTGCACCGTCCTTGTCAATTTTATTGACCGCAACAATAATGGGCACACCGGCAGCTTTGGAGTGATTGATCGCCTCGATGGTTTGAGGCATAACCCCATCATCTGCGGCAACAACCAGAACGACGATATCGGTTATTTTGGCTCCGCGCGAACGCATAGCGGTAAATGCTTCATGGCCGGGCGTATCGAGAAAGACAACCTGACCTCTTGATGTTGTCACATTGTATGCACCGATGTGCTGGGTAATACCGCCTGCCTCACCATCTGCCACCCTTGTTTTTCGGATAACGTCCAGAAGAGATGTCTTGCCGTGATCAACATGCCCCATGATTGTCACAACCGGTGGCCTTGAGGACATATCTTCGGCCTTGTCATCTTCAGCCGCAATGATGATTTCTTCCTCAAACGAAGCTCTTTCCACTTCATACTCAAATTCACCTGCCACAAGAACCGCTGTGTCATAATCAATTGTTTGGTTCACCGTGGCCATCACGCCTAAACTCATCAGTTTCTGGATCATTTCATTGGCTTTAATTCCCATTCGTTTTGCAAGCTCGGAGAGGATGATGGTGTCATCGATTTTAACGCGTCGCTTGATGGCCTTGGGTGTGGTGATTTGAGTTTTCTGCCCGATCTGTATTTTTGTTTTGGACCCTTTTTTCTTGCCTTTTCTGATACGGGCTTCAGAGTACAAATCGTCACCTTCAATAACTTCTTTTTTTCTGAAGGCTGTTTTCTTTTTAAAGAATTTTTTATCTTTTTCCGGATCAATTATTTTTGTGCTTTTTTTACCTTTTTTCCTGGCTTTATCGGACAAATCTTCCGTTTTTTCCTGAACAGGCTCTTTTTCATCGGCAATAATTATTGGCGAATTGTCTTCTAATGATTGAGCCTCTTCAACGATTTCCTCCGGCAGTGGGAGATCCGTTGAAAAGTCTGGCAGCTTGATAATTTTTGCTGCTGTCTGCTGCCCCTTCTTTTTCTTTTTTTGTTTTGCTTTCTTATGCTTGGGTGCTGCATCTTCTTCAGGGCCTTCGGCAACAGTCATGTCCTGTTTTATTGGGAGGCTTGCCTCTGATCCTTCAATAGCATCGACCGGTGCATCTTTGGCGGTTTGGCTTGGCAACTCTTCTTTAGCCTGGCCTGTCTCTTTCTCAGAAACAACAGTTTCTTCTGCTACTGTTGTTGTAATAATAATTTCTTTTTCTGGTGATTCAACAATCTCAGGCTGTATTGTTTCAGTCGTCATCTCTTCTGCGAAGATCTTTTCCTCTTGAACATCATCTGTTTCTGATACGTCTTGCTGTCCATTTTCCTGCTCGGCTGCCGATTCATCATCTGATAATGATTTGGCTTCGGTTTCATCCACCTGATCCTGTTCAAGCTCCATTTCTTCGAGTTCTGTGGACTCTGTTTTTTTTCTTCGCCGTCTTATAACCGTTGCTTTAACACGGATCTCTTTGTTTTGGTCCGAACCTTCTTTTTTAAAAAGGCTGTCCTTGATCTGCTGCGCGTCATCATCTTCAAGAGAACTCATGTGGCTTTTTGCCTCGATATCCAGATCTTTTATTTTTTCAAGGAGTGCCTTGTTGGTCATGTTAAGGTCCTTGGCAAGTTCATATACTCTGATTTTTGCCATTCCATCCCCCCAATTTATTTGCTTTAAGCTTTTATCGCGTACATTCGGCTTAAATGTTTTTCATTGATGCCGTTATTCGCCATTTTCCAATGGGTCGGGTTCAGATTCTTCTATGCTGTTCGGGCTTTCCTCAGACGCATTGTCTAAAGTCGCATCTGAAGAGACATCAACAGACTTTTCCAATTCGACAAGCTGTTTTTTTGCATTTTCTATCAAGTCCAGCGCTTTCTGCCTGGGCAGTTCCGTAATTTGCATAATATCTTCCACAGAAGCCGCGCTGATTTCTTCAGCAGAAATAATACCGTTATTATAAAGGAGATCCACAAGCATCATGTTTGTCCCTGGAAGACTCATTAACGAATCATATCCTTCTTTCATGGCCTTGCTGTATTTTGCCTCACTTTTTACATCAAGTTGCCATCCGGTCAGTTTGGATGCCAATCTGACATTTTGGCCTTTTTTCCCGATGGCTATGGATAAAAATTCATCTGGTACAACGACTTCCATTGACATATTTTCATCATCGATGATAACCCGGGAAATTTCAGCAGGTGCCAGCGCGTTACAGACAAATTTTGCAGCATCCGGATGCCAGGGAATGATATCAATTTTTTCACCTCTCAGTTCCTGAACAACGCTCTGTACCCGGCTTCCCTTCATGCCAACACAGGCCCCTACAGGATCGATATCATGATCAATTGAGCTTACCGCAATTTTTGCACGGCTGCCAGGCTCACGAACAGCACTTTTAATTTCTACAATGCTTTCACTGATTTCCGGTACTTCGGTTTTAAACAGGGTCACAAGAAAATCAGGATGGGTGCGTGTCAAAATAACCTGTGGTCCTTTGGATTCTTTCCGGACATCTATAATATATGCCCTGATCCTGTCGCCGCGCCTGTATGTTTCTTTTGGAATCTGTTCTCTCACCGGAAGAATAGCATCCGTTTGGCCCAGGTTGACGATAATATCACCCCTGTCGACTCTTTGAACAATGCCGTTTATAATTTCACCTTTTCTGTCTATAAAACTGCTGTAAACAGCATTACGTTCGGCATCTTTCATCTTCTGAATGATAACCTGTTTGGCAGATTGGGCGGCAATTCTGCCAAATGTCGATGTGTCAAGTTTTACACCGAGACTGTCACCAACTTCACATTCCGGATCCAGTTTCCGGCCTTCTTTAAGCGTCAGTTCGAGTTCGGGATCAGTCACATTCTCGACAACTTCCTTAAATTGAAAGACCTCGATTTCACCGGCTTCCTCATTGTACATTGCTTCCACATCAGCTTTGAGCCCAAGTTTTTTTCTGGCTGCAGACCCAAGCGCCTCTTCAAGGGTCTCAATCAGCACATTTATTTCTATGCCTCGGTCTCGGCTGACCTGTTCAACAATACGCTTCATATCAGAAATAAGCATTTGTTTTCTCCGTTATTGCTGACAAGGCTTGATTTTGTTTAAAATACATATTTGTTCCAGGAACTTTGCCAGTTTCATATTTTTCATATCCCAGGTGATGATACCTCCAGCCTATAACTGGTTCCAATGTCAAGGTTAACATCCAGAAGATCACCAAGCTGCATACTGATTCGAGAACAGTCATCAAGGGTTATGCCTCCGGGTTTATCTATGAAAATGCGCAATATGTCGTTATTTCCCTCTTTAACATACGCAACATTCACCAGAACAACCTTTTCATCATTGCAAAGCGGTTCCGCGATACCTTTTACTTTATTGATAAAGGTTTCTTTCTGTTCCGAAGTTAATGCAGCCCTGCCGGGTGACTTTGATTTTCTTCTGTTTTTATATTTCTTTCCCTTAATATCTTTAACTCTATTCTTTCCTGTCGTCTGCATAATGCCTCTCTAAAAAAAACAAAAACGGGCTTTTGCCCGTTCCTAATTGCATTTAGTAATATCTTTTGTAGAGGTTCTACTTTTCTAACAGCTCATAACGTACTCACGTAAAAAATTCCACTCGCAAAGTGTTAAAACCCCACCCCTTATCTAAATGCAAAGGGAGCTGTTTGGAGCGGGCAACGAGACTCGAACTCGCGACACCAAGCTTGGGAAGCTTGTACTCTACCAACTGAGCTATGCCCGCCTCTATGCCCTAAGGCTAATGCAATGATGTTCTTTATGATATATTGGTTTTGTTGTCAATAGATAAATATTTATTGAACAAAAAGGTTTTTGCTGACAAACAATCGGGAACTACTTGAGCAAATTTTTTATTTCAGACAGTTCTGACTTGAGCTGGTCTATTGTAAAATGGCTGGGTTTGTTTTTTTTCTCTACAGCTGAAATACTCAAGTGTTTTTTTGCCCCCTGAATCGTAAATTTTTCTTCGTAAAGCAGATTTTTTATGGTGAGTATCATCTGGACATCTTTATGTGAATAAAGTCTCTGGCCGGAATCCGTTCTTTTGGGATTGATATTTTTAAATTCGGTTTCCCAGAATCTTAATACGTAAGCCTCCAAACCAGTAATTTCACTTACCTCACCAATTCTGAAATATTTTTTATCTGGTATGGTGGTGGGCATCATATGTCTAATAATCTTTGATTTCTGGCCCCTTAGCGGTTCCAAAACGGTTAATCAGACAGGCAGAGTCGCATCAAATTCCTTTAACAGCGTGTCTGTAATTTTCTGGTGAATGCCGTTAATATTTTTATCTTTTAGCGTTTTATCCTGGGATCTGTATGTGATCCTGATGGAAATGCTCCGTCTTCCTTCAGGAATGGGCTTTCCTTCATAGACATCAAACAGCTGAACGGTTTCTACCAGTTTATCATTGAGATTGTCAATGGTTTTAAGTATCTGTCCGGCTTCAGACTTTTTGGATATAATGATGGTTATGTCCCGTGTGATCGCAGGATACTTGGGAATATCTGCAGATGATTTGATAACAGGAATAAGGGGTAGCAGGGAATCAAGATTGATTTCAAAAATGAAAGCAGATTGTTTGAGGTTATAATTGGCGAGAACTTCAGGGTGAACCTCGCCCAGAAGTCCCAAAAACTGATTTTCGAAATGGATTGTTGCTGATACACCCGGTCGTGTATAGGGGTATTGATCAGAAAGGCATTTTTTAATGTAAATATTTTCGATGTGCAGGCTCTCAAATAGGCTTTCAAGGATGCCTTTGAGGTCGTAAAAATCGACAGTTTGCGGATCGGCGTGCCAGGTCATCCTTTCTCTGTTGCCTGTAATCAAACCTGTCACCATTTCAATTTCATCTGGCTGGGTGATGGCATCTTTGCCCATGAATATTTTGCCGGTCTCGAAAATTTTAAGAGATGTGACCTGGCGTGAAATGTTTCGGCGTGCGGTTTCCAAAAGTCCCGGCAGAAGTGATGTCCTCATGACAGCCTGATCTTCTGTAAGGGGATTCAGAATCTTTACCCTATTTCTTTTGGGGTCATTCTCGGCAAGTCTCAAGCGATCACATGAAAGTTCGTGAACAAAACTGTAGTTGACCGTTTCTGTGAGGCCTAAACCCAGTAAAATGTCTTTAACAGTTGACCGTCTTTCAATATGGGGATTGTGAACGCCTGTTTTGGCCGGAATCAAGGGAAACGATGTGGGAATATGATTATAGCCAACGCACCTTGCGACTTCTTCCATCAGATCAACCGGTTTTGATACATCGACACGAAACAGGGGAACGGTGACCGCTATTGCATTTTCATCTATGGGTGCAGTAATGAAACCAATGGATTTAAGGAGGGACTCTATTTTCTCCTTCGTGAGCGATGTGCCAATGAGTCTGTTTGTATCCGGAATGCCGAGCGTGATGATATGTGGGGAAGACGGCTTCGGATGTTCATCAATGATGCCTTCCACGGGTTGACCACCGCCGATTTCCGCCATTAATTGTGCCGCTCTCAGGATCGCATTTACTGTGCCATCCGGGTCAACGCCTCTTTCAAACCGGTGAGATGCATCAGAATGAAGACCAAGTTGTTTAGCCGTTTTTCTGATGGATGTCGGGTTGAAGCAGGCACTTTCAATTAGAACACGAGTCGTTTTTTCTTCGATTTCAGAATTCAGTCCACCCATCACGCCGGCTAAAGCTACAGGTTTCTGGCCATCACAGATCATCAGCATATCCGCTGAGAGATGGCGTTCTTTTTCATCAAGCGTGATAAATGTTTTGTTATTTTTTGCTCGTTTGACAACGATTCTGTTTTCCGCAAGATTGTCAAAATCAAAGGCATGAAGCGGCTGACCGGTTTCCATCATAACGAAGTTGGTGACATCAACAATGTTATTGATGGGTTTTAGCCCGACGGACTGTAACCTGTCCTTCAGCCAGAAAGGTGAGGGGCCGACTTTGATATCCGTTAACAGGCACGCGGCATATCTTGGGCATAAATCCGGATCCTCGATCGTTACAGATGTAAAATTTTTAATGTGGTTTAAGGCATTCGGGAGCTTGGTTTCCGGCTTTTGAACGGTTTTGTTTTCAAAGGCGGCGACCTCTCTTGCAATGCCTATAATTCCCAAGCAGTCCGGTCTGTTAGGCGTCAGATCAATTTCAATAACCGGGTCGCAGAGATTCAGGGCATTGTTTAAGGGCTCACCGATTGTAAGATGAGGTTCAAGAACCATGATGCCACCGTCATCTTCTCCAATGGCCAGTTCTTTTTTGCTGCAGATCATTCCCTCGGATACTTCTCCCCGGATTTTCCCTTTTTCAAGAATGACCCCTCCGGGCAATTCGGTTCCGGGGAGGGCAAGTGGTACGAGCATTCCCTCCTGGACGTTAGGTGCGCCGCAAACGATATTCAGTTTGTCCTTGCCGGTGTCAACCGTGCAGACCCTTAATTTGTCGGCATTTTTATGGGGTTTGATTTCAAGAATACGTGCAACAACAACCGTTTCAAGAAAAGCATAACGGTCAATTACGGTTTCAACCTCAAGGCCTGCCATGGTCAGTGCATCAGCGATTTTTGACGCATCCATCTCAACATCAACATATTCTTTTAACCAGCTAAGACTAGTTTTCATGCTAAAACTGCCCTAAAAATCTTAAATCATTATCATAAAATTTTCGAAGATCGTTGATGCCATATTTTAACATGGCAATTCGTTCAACCCCTGTTCCAAATGCAAATCCTGTATACTTACTGGTGTCATATCCGACATTTTCAAATACATTGGGATGGACCATTCCTGATCCCAGTATTTCAAGCCAGCCGCTGTCTGAACACACGCGGCAGCCTGATCCTTTGCAGATGACACATCTGATGTCCACTTCCGCACTCGGTTCGGTAAACGGAAAATAGCTGGGCCGGAATCTAAGGTTTGTCTGGTCATCAAACATCTGGTGAACAAATACAGTGAGAATGCCTTTTAAATCTCCGAAGGAAATATTTTTATCAACCATCAATCCTTCAACCTGATGAAACATCGGCGTGTGCGTAATGTCTGAATCGCATCGGTAGACTTTGCCGGGAGCGATGAGTCTTAAAGGGGGCTTCTTTTTTTCCATCATCCTGATTTGCATGGGAGACGTGTGCGTCCTTAAAATCATGTCGTCAGACACAAAAAAGGTATCTTGCATGTCTCTCGCAGGATGGTCTTTCGGGAAGTTGAGCGCTTCAAAATTATAATAGTCTGTTTCAACCTCCGGCCCTTCAGCGATATCAAATCCCATCCTGGAAAAAATATTGCAAATCTCCTGCATGACTCTGGACACAGGATGAAGCGATCCCCGCTCCGGCTTCCGCCCCGGGAGGGATATATCCACACCTTCATCAGATATCAGGTTTTGGGCCTTGATTTTTTTCTCAGCATCTGCCAGTGCCTGGCTTAGAATTTGTTTGACTTCATTTGCCTTTTTTCCGGCCAGTGGTCTTTCTTCTACAGGAAGGCTTGAAACATTCCTCAAAAATTGCGTAATAATGCCTTTTCTTCCAAGATACCGGGTCGAAATGGCGTCAATGCTTTCAATGTCAATTGCTCTTGCAAGATCTGAAAGCGCCTCCTTATGAATTTGATCGATATTTTTGTCCACAGTTTGCGCTCAACTACTCTCAGGTTAATATCCACTCCCTGGATCAAATGGCATATGCCATTGATGAATCAATCCGTCTAAAAATCTAATTTTGATGGGCTGCCTGCGCTGCAATCTGTGAGAACGCATTTGGATCAGAGATCGCCAGTTCGGCAAGAACTTTTCGATCCAGATCAATATTTGCTGTTTTTAACCCGTGAATGAATTTGCTGTATGACATGTCGTTCATACGGGCAGCAGCGTTGATTCTTGCGATCCAGAGGCTTCGGAAGTCTCTTTTGCGCCTTCTTCTGTCTCTGTATGCATACATCAGGGCCTTATCAACTGAATCCGCGGCAGTCCTGAAGAGTTTGCTGCGGCCGCCCCTGAACCCTTTGGCAAGTTTCAATACCTTGTTTCTGCGTTGTCTCGCTTTAAATCCTCTTTTTATTCGCATAATTAAAAATCTCCTTAATCCTTAATTCTGAATGCTATGAAGGTTTTTATTTCTTCTGTTTCATTTTTTTTCATTCAGAATAGTGGTGGCCTTTTATCCATTCGGCAAAAGGCGTTTTACTTCTTTCATGTCTGAGTGAGCGATAATTTGATCAAGGCGTAAAGATCGTTTTCGCTTTCTTGTTTTTTTAGTCAATATGTGGCTGGCATTTGATTTTCTGAAAACGATTTTACCTGTGCCTGTTGTTCTGAATCGCTTTGCCGCAGCCCGGTTTGTTTTAATTTTTGGCATTCTAATTCCCTCACATACATACGTTATGGATACATTTATAAACAGTCTTGCATTGTGTGGTAAAGGAAACACAATACGTGCCTGATCATAATTCTTTCAAATATATATGGCGCGAGTTTACCAAACAAACAACTCACGCCACAGTATGGTAATCATAAACGTTAATAAGAACTTCCAAACGTTTTCAATGGTGCAAAAGAGTATAGACAGGACATATGATTCTGGAATTTTGCGTCTATTTGGGCGACAGAACCATTACCATTGTCCGTCCTTCGAATTTGGGTCTTAATTCAACCACAGCAACATCTTCTATTTCGGTGATAACCCGTTCAAGCAGTTCTCTGCCTGCCTGAGATAACATAATCTCTCTTCCCCTGAAAAGCATGGTGACTTTCACTTTATCCTTTTTACCAAGAAATTTCCTGATATGGTTCAGTTTTGTCTGGAAGTCATGCTCTTCAGTCTTGGGTCGAAATTTGATTTCCTTGATCTGAAAAACATTCTGCTTCTTTTTCGCTTCCTGGGCCTTTTTGGTCTGTTCATATTTGAACCGGCCATAATCCATAATTTTACATACCGGAGGAGAGGCGTTTGGCGAAATTTCGACAAGGTCAAGCGCAAAATCATTGGCCGTTGCAATGGCTTGATGAAGCGCAAGCACACCCAGCTGATTGCCTTCCGGATCAATGACACGTACCTCTTTTGCTCTTATTGCTTTGTTTACATTTGTTTTATTTTGCCTGGCTATACGATTACCTCCTTTTTTCAGATTTTTTTGCTATCTTTACGGCTCTGATTGTTTTTGGTTTGTTTCAAACAAACGTAAAAATTATATAAACGTACCCCTTACAGAATAACCTTAAGAAATGCAAGAAAAAAATAGAGACCGTTATTCAGGGTACAGGGTGTTGAACCGTTGAAAATGAATTTACTGATCAAGCGTGTAACTTGAGAGCAAGCTGGCCTCCCAGTAATTATTTAACGGATTATTAAAAAATGATTTAAAAAGTTCAAGGCTTTTTTTCCGCATGATGCCATTGACAATCATTATCTGCCTGCTCTGATAAAGCGGGGGTAATTGGGACAGGTCGCAGCAGGTACCCCCTCCCATGACATCCTCGTATGCATATACAATTGTACCAATACCGCTTAACAGAATCGCGCCAAAACACATCAAGCAAGGTTCGAGCGTACTGTACAAGGTAAGGTTTCGGGCCGGATTCGGGCTGCTTTCCCCATCAGCTATATCAAGATTTTTAAGTGCCGTGATTTCCGCATGATCAATTTCATTTTTACGATAACCTGCGGTTCCTGTTCTTGCACCTGTTGATAAAATCGTTTCACCATTTGTAATGACGCAGCCTACCGGAAATTCACCATGCGCCATGGCATTTTCCGCTTCTTTAATGGCAAGACTCATAAAATATTCATGATTCATTAGGGGGCGTCTTCTCATCTGTAAAAGTTTCCACACACGTGGTATCGTCACAAGGGCATTTATCATCAACGTCAAATGCATACAGTATCCGGGCTTCCATATCAACTTTTTCCGGAGAAACAAGATCAAAAGTGTCATTTGCCATGATGGTTTCAAGCTCTGTCCGGGAGGGGATGGCGTCCAAGCCCTTAAAAAGAATTTGACCGGTTGAACCGGAAAGTGATTCGGCATCTTCACCGTTTGTTGCAACCACAACAGGTATCTGATAGGGCATGGTAACCCGGGATGCCGCTATTGCCGGCCTTCTCCTGGTGACAATGGAACCGGGTGCATATCGTATCAGCATGGCATATTTTTCGAAAATAATGACCAGAAAATCGAGTCTGATCACCGCTTTCTGATGACCTGCAGCGATGGTTACCGGATGATTGGTGACGATGTCTTTTTTTGAATATCCTTTCGTATCCACCAAAAGGCGGGCAATTTTTTGCCTGTAACGCTCATCATGAGTATCTTTAAGTGTTTTGCCCGTAATATAGTCAACGAGCTCTCCCAGGATGAGGTGATGGCCATTCATTGGGTACGTCCTGCTTGTGCGATCATTTTTCCAATTGGAACCATAAAAAACTTTCCTTAATAACAAAAATCTTTACAGTCCATTAAGTTCTTAATAGGTTTATATCGTCAATTTGACATATATACAAATGGTATTCCTTCTGGCGACAATCAAAAACGGGAACAGATAAGCCGGTGCCAAAGAGGAATATTTCAACTTGCTGAAAGTAAGATAAGGGTTATGTCGATACGTGAGGATTTTGAAAAAAGAGAAAAAACGTTTATTGCACCCTATGGTTGCTTGAGTGTTGCATCCAGAGGACGGTTAAAAGTTGAAGAACCATGCCCCATTCGAACGGCATTCCAGAGAGATCGGGACAGAATCGTCTTTTCACATTTTTTCAGACGGTTGAAATATAAAACCCAGGTATTTCTGTCACCTTTGGGGGATCATTACAGAACCCGGTTGACACATACGCTTGAAGTCGCCCAGATCGCCCGGACTATTGGCCGCGCCATGAGATTAAATGAAGACCTGGTTGAAGTGATTGCCCTGGGGCATGATTTGGGGCATACCCCCTTTGGCCATAGTGGTGAAATGGTTTTAAGAAAGATTTTTCCTGAAGGATTTATGCATAACGAGCAGAGTCTTCGTGTGGTGGATGTTCTTGACCGGAAAGGCGAGGGCCTTAACCTGTGTTTCGAGGTTCGCGATGGTATATTGAAACATTCCAAGGGGTATGGCAATATTATACCGGATGATCCGGAAGAGGCTGCTGCAACGGTTGAGGGCAGAGTTGTTAGAATAGCGGATATTATGGCATACCTCAATCATGATCTGGATGATGCGATCAGAAGTGGTGTGATTTCCCGTGAGCAGGTCCCGAAAGAGTGCTCAAGTGTTCTTGGGGATAGCCAGCCCAAAAGAGCGGCAACCATGATCCAGGATTTGATTTTTAAGAGCAGGGCAAGTGGTACGGAGATGAATCTCGTACTGGGTAAAGATGTCTTGCAGGCCATGACGGTTCTTCGTCAATTCCTCTATGACAATGTGTACCGGTCAAGACCCGTGGAAGGTGAATTTGTCAAATCCACCAAAATTCTCACAGAACTGTATTGCTTTTTTCTGAAAGAAGAAAACAGAAGCTTGCTTGACAAAGAGCTTGAGGCGCTTGAGCTTTCCAACTGCAAAAAGAATAATCCTTCGATAGAGAGAACCGTATGTGATTTTATCGCCAGCATTACGGATCGATATGCCTTGGACCTTTATACACGATTGTTCTTCCCGGCCCCAATGATTTAGCGATTATTGGGAACTTTTAGCTGGAAACGCATCTGTTCAAACAGATAGAATCCCTTAATCAATCCTCTCACGTTTTGTCTACACTACGCCTTTGGGCATAGGTTCGATTTTTTCACCTCCCAGAACATACCCGCCATCCAGCCTGAGGACGCTTCCGGTCAAAAATGGCGCGTCTTTCAGGATAAAAAGAACGGCCTTGACAACGTCCTCGATCAATCCGGTTCTGTTAAGAAGGGTGTGATCCAGGATGGCTTTTTTCTGGGTGTCAGAGAGAAGGCCCCATCCCCGCGTATGTTCTGCATGGCGGGATTCAAAAAATCCAAGCATGATTTCGTTAACCCTTATATGAGGCGCTCCCATTCTTGCCCAGGTCTCGGTCAGAAGTGAAATCCCCCGGTTCGCCGCTGAATACCCCTCGTTGAATATCAGGCTGGCAGGACCAGAACGGCCTACGATTCCGGCGATTGAAGAGAAATTGATCACCGCACCATTGCCTGATTGAATCAGGTGGGGTAAGGTGTGCTCAAATACCCATCTTTTTGCCCTTAATGTGGTGGAAAGTTCCAGATCCCACTGGGAGTCAATATAGGGTCCATGGACAATAGGCCAGCCCCCCCGTTCAATGTTGTTGATGAGAAAGTCAAGTCTGCCGAATCGGTCGATGACCTCATCTACAAGGCGAGGGATGTTTTCTGTTTGAAGAAGGTTGCATTTTATAATGGCATGATCACTTCCTGAGGACCTGAAATTCTCTTCCATTTCGGGAAGGCTGTCTTCCCAGTCATAATAGGTGAGCGCCAGTTTTACACCCTCCCTGGCAAGGGCAAGGCCAACCCCTTTTCCGATTCCTTTTACAGCACCCAATACAAGGGCAACCTTATTTTCAAGCGTCAGGTTCAAGTCTCTTCCATCACTTTACATAATTGATCATAGTCTATATGGATGCCAAACAGTTTTTGTTTTGTCCAGGCATGCCCAAACGTTAAAAGGGCGGTTTCGTTGTTTCCAATGAGTTCAAGCAGGGTATTTTCCGGCATTGAACCTGACAGCAGGTTATTTTTAAAAATGTCTGTTCTAAACGTATCCATGTCATAACAGGCCAAATAAAAGAGCTGACGCGCATGACGATCCAGTTGGCCGGGCATCATCCGGTTTTTGAGGCTGATGATTTCCATTAACATGTCGTTCATTGTATTGTAGATGCTCAATCCCTGGTCTTTTAGCCATTCCCTGACAGTTTGCGTTTTTCTTTGTTCATGGCCTTTGCAATGGGGTTCTTTGATCAGCATAAAGTATTCCGAGATTTCGCCTGTTTCCCGTGATCGTTTGATTGCCCGTGCAATGGGATAGGCCCGGCAGGCTGCGGGCCGGTCATCATATACGGCACACCCCGAAGATGTAACAAAGGGACACGCCATGTCTTTACCGGGTTTGGGTCTCAGAGTAACGACAGGCAGCCCCGATTCCGGTCCCGTATGAAGCATTGTATACTGATCAAGAAAATCTGAAGAGGTTATTTTAAGCGCGTTTTTCAGACGCAAGACATCATAAGGTGTCAGGAACTGATTCAAATCCCGGCAACATTCATTGAAACAGGTGACAACAGGAGAACATGAAAAGGCAAACGGTTCGTCTATGCCTATTGATGCAGTGTAAGCTTCCATTTTTTCCTTTACTGGTTTTTTAATGTCAATATATTTGAGCCATTTTGACTGGCAGAATGGTTCGTCCCTAACATGATTTTTTTAAGATGTGAAATTAAAAATCAGTTGGCTCTGATATCACGGAATTCCCGGGTTTTCGTGTCGCGATATTTTGGTGAAAATCAACATCACTATATGTAGTGGTAGGTGAAACCAATGATGCCAGATGTTGAAATATGCGAATAAATAATTGAATATTAAATCAATTCTCATGAACTAAAAGTGCTTGACAAGCCTATAAGTGAATGTTAAAAAGCTGCTTTTTGTAGGATTTTTTAAGCCTTTCAATAAAAAAATTTATGTTATCTCGACGGATAACGGTTTTAGTAAAATTGAAAATAGTCAGAGGCATTTTTTCTGACAAGAGAATTATGGCCGGTATGTTGATTCTCAGCGTACCATGAAAGTTTAACGGAGTTGAAATTTTTTCCTAAAAAATTCCAATTTCAACTCAAAATAAGGGAGCTAAATCAATGCCAAGCTTTGTAATCACAGAAAAATGTGACGGTTGTAAGGGCGGGGACAAAACAGCCTGTATGTACATTTGTCCCAATGACTTGATGGTGCTGGATCCAAATGCGATGAAAGCCTACAACCAAGAACCAGATGCATGTTGGGAATGCTTTTCATGCGTAAAAATTTGTCCGACCCAGGCTATTGAAGTTCGTGGCTATTCAGACTTTGTACCGATGGGAAGCAGTATTGTTCCAATGATGGGTACTGAAGATGTTATGTGGACCTGCAAATTCAGAAACGGCGTTGTAAAACGTTTCAAATTCCCCATCCGTACAACTCCGGAAGGAAGTGCCAATGCATACAAAGACAGCAAAGGTAATGACCTCAATTCAGAATTACTGTTTAACGAAGAGGCCGAGGGCGTTGAACTCAAAAAGCCGATCGCAACAGTTTAATGTTCAGCTAACAGATTTTAGTCTAAATTTGCATTTACCAATTACTAAGGAGGATATAAAATGGCAATTCCAAATAAGCCCTCAGGTGAATTAAAGGCCGTCGTTGATCCTGAAATAGTGGAAAAAGAGGTCGATATTCTTATCGTTGGCGGTGGTATGGCTGCTTGCGGTACTGCTTTTGAAATTCTTAAATGGGCCAAAGACGAGACCGTTCTTCTCTGTGACAAAGCTGCCATGGAAAGAAGTGGCGCTGTTGCTCAGGGCCTTTCCGCAATCAATACCTATGTTGGTGACAACACAGCAGATGATTATGTAAGAATGGTTCGTAACGACCTTATGGGTATCGTTCGTGAAGACCTTATTTTTGACCTTGGTCGTCATGTTGATGATTCCGTACATCTTTTTGAAGAATGGGGACTTCCTGTCTGGAAAAAAACAGATGACGGAAAAAATGTTGACGGTAAAAAGGGCCTGAAATTAGGAACACTCAAGGAAGGTGCCAAACCTGTAAGAACAGGCAAATGGCAGATCATGATCAATGGTGAGTCCTACAAAAGAGTTGTTGCTGAAGCTGCTAAACTTGCTCTTGGCGAAGACAACATCCTTGAAAGAGTTTTCATCGTTGAAATTCTCAATGACAAAAATGATCCTTCAAAGATCGCTGGCGCAGTAGGTTTCTCTACTCGTGAAAACAAAGTATATGTTATTAAATGTAAAACCATGATGGTTGCTTGTGGCGGCGCTGTTAATATTTATCAGCCCCGTTCAGTTGGCGAAGGAAAAGGCCGTGCATGGTATCCGGTATGGAATGCAGGCTCTACCTACACCATGGCTTTAAGAGCCGGTGCTGAACTCTCCATGATGGAAAACCGTTTCACCCCAGCCCGTTTCAAAGACGGTTACGGTCCGGTTGGTGCGTGGTTCCTTCTTTTCAAAGCCAAACTTCAGAATGCTCTTGGTGAAAACTATGTGGCTTCTGACAGTGCTAAAAAACAGCTTGAAAGCTATGCGCCATATGGAACCGCTGCAATTACCCCGACCTGCCTGAGAAACCATCTGATGCTGTTCGAAATGAAAGAAGGCCGTGGCCCGATCATTATGGACACTGTTTCAGCCCTTGCAGCTCTTGGTTCATCCATGAGCCCGAAAGAACTGAAACACCTCGAATCAGAAGCATGGGAAGATTTCCTTGATATGACATGCGGTCAGGCAAACCTCTGGTGTGCAACAAACACCGAACCGGAAAAGAAAAATTCCGAAATTATGCCGACCGAACCTTACCTCTTGGGCTCACACTCCGGATGCTGCGGTATCTGGTGTTCAGGTCCGGATGAATCCTGGGTTCCTGCATCTTACAAATGGGATGTCGACGGCGTTGTTTACAACCGTATGACCACCATTAAAGGTCTTTTCACTGCTGGTGACGGCGTGGGATGCTCAGGCCACAAATTCTCTTCAGGTTCACATGCTGAAGGTCGAATTGTTGCCAAACAGATGGTTAAATATGTCAGAAATCATGCTGGCTATAAACCGGAATTGGCGCAAACCGCTCAGGAATTGGCTGACATGGTTTACAAACCGGTTAAAACCTTCATTGAAAATAGTGGATATACCACAGCAGCAGATGTGAACCCGAACTACTGCAAACCCAAAGGCATGACCATGCGTCTGATGAAAGCCACCCATGAATATGGTGCGGGCACAGCTACTTTTTATCAGACCAATGGCAAATCTCTCGAAATCGTTCTGGACATGCTCGAAACCATGAGAGAAGATTGTGAAAAACTGGCTGCCGGTGACCTTCATGAATTGATGAGATGCTGGGAAATCTATCACAGAATCTACACCGTTGAAGCTCACCTCCGACACATTCAGTTCCGTAAAGAAACCCGTTATCCCGGTTTCTACTACAGAGCGGATTTCCCGGAACAGAATGATAAAGAATGGTTCTGCTTTGTCAACTCAACATATGACAAGAAATCCAACCAGTGGTCACTCAAGAAAGTTGATTACGTCAAAATTATTCCGGACTAATCGACTGTGGTGGTTTGAAGTATAGCTGATGATATGACCTCCAGGTGCAATAAACCGCGCCTGGAGGTTTTTTATAAGAACGAGCACATGTTCTTTTCATGGTGAAAAAGTGTGTTGACGCAATTAGGGGGATATGCTTTTTTGTTTCCATTTAAAAATAACTATTCTGTGCCTAAATGGTTGTTATTTTTGTAAATAATCATAAAATGAAACCATTTAGACACAGAAGTTTTTATTATTCCGAAAACGGAATATGAGATAAAGGGTATTTGAAGTTAAGAAACATTTGAAACGAATTTTGCACGGAGGGATAAAATGACAATAGACAATGCAGCCCCTGCTGGAGGAAGTATACTGGTAGTTGGCGGAGGGATCAGCGGATTGACGACGACCCTCGAAGCTGCCGAAGTAGGGTATGAAGTATTCCTAGTCGAAAAAAATCCATCTCTGGGAGGAAGGGTCTCACAGTTGAATCAGTATTTCCCGAAACTGTGTCCCCCGACTTGCGGCCTTGAAATTAACTACAGGCGGCTAAAAGACAGTAAAAACATCAAAGTCTTTACGCTTGCAGAAGTTGAAAAGGTTGAAGGCGCTCCCGGAAACTACACGGCAACCATCAAGATCAGTCCACGATATGTGAACGAACATTGTACATGTTGCGGTGAATGTGAAAAAGTTTGCGAAGGCGAGATTGACAACGAGTATAATCTGGGCATGAATAAATCGAAAGCCGCATATCTGCCGAACAATATGGCTTTTCCACAGCGTTATGTCCTGTCACCGTCCATCAACCCGGAAGATGCTAAAAAATGTGCTGAAGCCTGTAAATATGGCGCAATTGATCTTGAAATGGAAGCCAAAATCATTACCGTAAATGTGGGAGCCGTTGTTTGGGCAACCGGCTGGACACCTTATGATGCCACTAAAATTGACAATCTGGGATTTGGCAAGTACCAGAATGTGGTTACCAACATGATGCTTGAGCGCATGGCAGCCAAAAATGGTCCGACAGCAGGAAAAATTATGAGACCTTCTGATGAGAAGGCGCCTGCAACAATTGCTTTTGCGCAATGTGCTGGTTCCAGAGATGAAAATCATCTTTCCTATTGTTCTTATATCTGTTGCATGGCCTCCCTGAAACATGCCACCTATATCAGAGAACAGTATCCGGATGCCAAAATTACCATCTATTATATTGATCTGCGAACACCCGGTTACAAATACGAAAAATTCTACAAACAGCTCAAGGAAGATAAAAACGTATTTTTTGTTAAAGGGAAGGTTGCCGAAGTTTCAGAAGCATCTAATGGAAACATCACAGTTGTGGCAGAGGATGCGGTAACCGGGGAGAAAAAGAGAGAAACCGTGGACATGCTCGTTCTTGCCACCGGTATGGCCCCCTCATTGGCCGACAACAAGCCGCAGGCGGATTTGAAATTCAATGCCGAAGGGTTTATTGTCAATGATTTTGAAAAAGGCGGAATGTTTGGTGCCGGTTGTGCCAACAAGCCGGCTGACGTGGTTTCATCAAACCAGAATGCGACCGGTATGGCCCTTAAGGCCATTCAAAGCTTGAGGAGGTAGAAGAGAGCCATGGGAAATAAACTAGGAGTGTATATCTGCACAGGTTGTGGAATTGGGGAAGCCATTGATATTGAAAAGCTTTCTGAAATTCCGGAAGAAGAACTGATAAATTTCAAAACCCATTCCTGCTTTTGCGGTCAGGAAGGTGTCGATATTATAAAAAAAGATGTTGAGGGCGGTACCAATGCGGTTTCTATTGTAGGTTGTTCAAGGCGCGTCAATTTTGATGTATTCAAGTTTGATGGCTGCGTTGTTGACAGGGTGAACATAAGAGAGTCCGTGGTCTGGCCCATGTCCAGAGAAAAATATCCTGCCCCCACAGAGGAAGAAAAAGGCAAGGAAGATTTTATTGATCCGATTCAGATGGCTGCCGAAGATTACCTGAGAATGAGTATTGCAAGACTTGAAAAAGTAAAGGTACCCGAGCCATACAAACCGGATTCTTTTTCAAGAAAAATTCTTGTCATGGGTGGTGGCGTAACCGGCATGACCGCAGCTCTTGATGCTGCTAAAGTCGGATTTGAAGTCACCATCGTTGAGAAAGGCGCTGCTTTGGGCGGATATGCGGCCAAATTAAGAAAACAGATGCCAGTAAAGGATCCGTTTGAAAGTCTGATACCCACAGTGGTTGATGATCTGGTTCAGAAAGTCAGTGCTGAACCGAAAATCACAGTAAAAACAGGCACTGTTGTTGCCCGTATTGCCGGTCAGCCCGGAGAATTCACCGTTACCTTTAAAAACCCCGGTGAAAAAATTGAATTTGACGTGCCTTTTCCGCTTCCGGATGAAATGAAAGTGGATGAAAACGGTAAAGAACTTGATAATGAAGCGCAACACGTAAAATATCAGGAATATAACAAAGGCAAAAAAGATATCCTGACCCTGGATCCAAATGGTGAACTTTACGGGGCAGTCGTGCTTGCCGCCGGATGGCGACCCGTGGAATTGAAATCAGCCGAATTGGCCCATTTAGGTGTTGGCAGCATTCCGGATGTCGTTACAAATGATCAGTTTGAGCAGATTGCTGCCAAAGGCAAGATTGTGAGGCCCTCTGATGGCAAGGAAGCAAAAAACGTTGTCTTTATACAAAGTCCGGGGAATGGCAGTGATAATGATTTTGATTACTGCGGTTCTGTGACGAGCATGGTATCCCTGAAACAGGCAAAATATGTTCGTGAGGACTATGCAGATGGCAAGGCGTATATTATTTATCAGCACATGAAAACCCCTGGACTGCAGGAAAATTTTTATAAAAGCATGCAGCAGGATCCAGGTGTATTCATGACCAAAGGGGAAGTGGTTGGCGTTTCCCAATCTGGAAAAGGCCTTCTTGTTGACGCCAAAAATACCCTTCTGGGAGAAAATCTGCAGGTGAAGGCTGATATGGTCGTTCTCGCCACCGGTATGGTTCCGGTCACTGTAGATGATCCGGTCGTAAATCTGGCGTACAGACAGGGACCCGGTTTCAGGGATAATGCGATTTACGATGGGTATGCAGATTCAAACTTTATCTGCTTTCCTTATGAAACGCAAAGAACTGGTATCTATGCAGCAGGTTGTATTCGAAGAAGCATGACCATCGAAGAATCAATGGAAGATGCCACTGGCGCTGCCTTAAAAGCGATTCAATGCATCGAATCGGCAAACAGAGGGGTTGCTGTTCATCCGCGTTCAGGTGATATGACCTTTCCGGATTTCTTTTTCCAGAGATGCACCCAGTGCAAACGCTGCACGGAAGAATGTCCGTTTGGCGCACTTGATGACGATGCAAAAGGAACACCCAAACCAAATCCCACACGATGCCGACGATGCGGAACCTGTATGGGCGCTTGCCCTGAACGAATCATCGGTTTTGCAGATTACAATATTGACAGTATCGGTTCCCAGGTTAAGGCGATTAAAGTGCCGTCAGAAGATGATTTTGATGAGCCGCCACTTCGATTTATCTGCCTCATTTGTGAGAATGATGCTTATCCGGCATTGGACATTGCAGGCATGAATCGAATGGATATCGCACCGGAAGTCAGGTTTATTCCTGTCCGGTGTCTGGGGTCGGTAAACGTTATCTGGATAAAGGATGCACTTGCACAAGGTATGGATGGTGTAATGCTCCTGGGTTGTAAACATGGTGATAACTATCAGTGCCATTTTGTCAAGGGAAGTGAACTTGCCAGCATCCGAATGAAGAAAATCGGTGATGCACTCTCCAGTCTGGCGCTGGAACCTGAACGCGTTGCCATGCATGAAATTGGTATTGATGAGTATGACAAGCTTCCTAAAATTATTGGTGAGTTTGTTGAGATGGTCGATGCTCTCGGACCAAACCCGTTCAAGGGATTCTAAAGAATTGTATTCATGTGTGTAATTAATTTTAATGGAAATATCTGCTAAAAATAATATATCTTGGAGGTATTGAAAATGTCAGAAAAATACCTTGCTCAGCCGGATCTTGATTTCATTCATGAAGTCATCGGGCTTGGCGGTGATACGCTGAAAAAATGTTTTCAATGCGCAACGTGTTCAGTAGCCTGTCCAATTGCGCCTGAAAATAGTCCTTTCCCCAGAAAAGAGATGATTGCTGCATCCTGGGGACTGAAAGATAAACTTATCGGTAACGCTGATATCTGGCTTTGCCATGAATGTGGAGACTGTACGACACTATGCCCCCGTGGGGCCGCGCCTGGTGATGTTATGGGTGCGATTCGCTCAATAGCCATCAGTGAATATGCCCAGCCCAAAGTCCTTGCCAAGGCTGTTAATGACCGGAGCCAATTACCAAAACTGATTGCTGTGCCTGCCATCTGGCTCGCACTTATGGCGTTTATCACCGTTTTTATGGGTGATTTCATGGCAAAAATATTCAATGTTTTTGGTGTTCATTGGTATCACGGTGATCATGGTGGCGAAGTGATTGCTCACGCTAATTTTATTTCATCATGGCTTGTGGATGCTACATTTGTACCCCTATTAACCGCCTCCCTGGTGGTGTTTGCATTGGGGCTCAAGCGCTTTGTATCCGATATTCATGAAAATGCTGTCCTGAACGGAAAGACAGACAAAGCGGAGTTGAATTTTAAAGAACTGGTTATGTCCACCATCCGTGTGATTCCTACCATTCTTCTTCATAAAAAATTCAATGAATGCGGAGAAAATAACTCCCGTGCCACATCCCACATGATGCTTCTCTATGGATTTGTTGGATGCGCAATCGTCACCGGCATCTTTTTTGTCGTGCTTTATATTTTTGGAATCCCCGGGCCCTACTCCCAGCTTAATCCGGTTAAATGGTTAGGTAATGTTTCCGGAATTCTTATCATTTTAGGCGCAACATTATTGATCAAAGATCGCATGGCCAAGAAATCAGAGACCAGTACATTTAAAGACTGGTACCTTCTTGCCCTGGTTGCAGGTCTTGGCATAACCGGTCTGCTTTCAGAAATGACAAGGTTAGGTGGTGCAAAATATCTGACCTATCTGGTGTATTACATTCATCTGATTTTTGTGTTTAACCTTTTTGCATTCCTGCCGTTTTCCAAAATGGCACATTTTGTATACAGAACAGTTGCTCTGGGCTATGCAGAATATGCAAACCGGAAGTAAAGTTTAAGAAGTTGATATTGAGGTTGATATTGAGAAGGGGGAGAGACGATTGTCTCTCCCCCCTTTTTTTTTGTTTTCAGTGATTGGGTACAGCGGTCTGTTATAAATTTGCAACAAACAAGGGCTTTACTGTAGAAATAGAAATCGGAGCCTTTGGCGGTCAGTCATTGAAAACAAGAGAGAGCAAGATTTCCCCCAATGGTGATATTAATGTCGGTTGGTCTTTTTAAATAATTATTAGAGTTACATCAGGGGATGTGGTTTCCGGCTATGGCTCTATTAAATGGTGGAGCCATAAAGTCCCATGGCTTATTGCTTGACGGATTTGTCATGAATTGCTAAAAGCAAATGGCTATGGATAAACTTGAACGAAAATATCTTAGGATGCGGGAAGACATGGTCAAGCGTCAGCTTGAATCCCGCGGCATTCACGACCCCAATGTTTTGAATGCCATGCGAATGGTTCCCCGCCATTTTTTTGTCAGTGAAGCACTGATGGATCAGGCATATGGCGACTATCCGCTGCCCATCGGTGAACAACAGACAATCTCGCAACCCCACATCGTTGCAGAAATGACGCAAGCCTTGGAGCTTTCAAAAGATGACCGGGTACTCGAGATCGGAACCGGTTCAGGCTACCAGGCTGCGATTCTCTCACAGATTGTTTTCAGGGTGTACACCATCGAAAGGATTCATTCGCTTTTTTTAAAAACACGGAAACTGTTTGATGATCTGAAATATCATAATATTGTGACAAGATATTCAGATGGCACCACAGGCTGGAAAGAGGAGAGCCCGTTCGATGCGATCATTGTCACAGCAGGCGGTCCTGAAATCCCGGAAGTGCTGGTCAGCCAGCTTGTAGAGGGTGGGCGGCTGGTCATTCCTGTGGGAGACCAGAATGTCCAGGAGCTTGTCAAAGTCACCAAAGACCGGCGGGGTGAGGTACATATCACAAATATGGGCGGTTGCCGATTCGTCAAACTGGTTGGCGAATATGGGTGGAAAGATTAGCCCCCGTTTTCTTTAGACATTTGCCGATGGCGTGTTCCTGTTTGATTTTTTTTCCAGAAAAATAACAAGTAAAAATCCCACTGCAACAAGTAAAAGCGCAATAAAGAACGTTTCGTCCAATTGGGCTGGAAGGATATTTTTTTCAGTTAATACATGAATTTTGCCCCTGATTATCTGGGTTTCAAGTGTTTCCTTCCAGGGCCATATTTTTCTCATGGACCCGAACATCAGACCGGTTAAAAAGGCAATGGTTGCATTATGGTACTTTTCAAGCAGCCAGGATAGAATCCGTGAAAATCCGGTAATGCCTACCAGGCACCCACAGAGAAAGGCAAAAATAATGCTGAGGTTGGTGAAATCCAAAAGATTCTTGAGCGCACCTGTAACAAATTCGTATTTTCCCAGAATCAAAAGAAGAAATGCACCGCTTATTCCAGGTAAAATCATGGCGCAGATTGCGATCATGCCGGACAAAAATATAAACCACAAGGCTTCGGGCGTAGATACGGGAATCATGCCAACAATGAAGAATCCTGAAAATGCACCGGCAATAAAAGAAAACCCGCCTTCTCCGGGCCAGTGCTGAATCTGTTTTCCGATCACAAGAATGGAAGCCGATATCAGGCCTAGGAACAACGCCCATGTGGGTACAGGATGATTCTTGAGAAGATAGTTCATGAGATGGGCGAGACTGATGATGGCGATGCCGATACCGCTTAAAAGCGATACAAGAAAGCGGATATGAATGACTGATAGGGCACCTTTGAAATCGAGTTTTAAAAGGTACTTGAGGAATTCAGTATTGGCTGATTTGATGGCAAGAAGAAGATCTGCGTAAATCCCGGTAATCAAGGCAATGGTGCCTCCTGAAACACCGGGGATGATATCTGCCGTCCCCATGCATAGCCCTTTTATAAAAAGAATGATGCTGTCTTTAAATGAATTCGGGCCAGGACTCTTTTTAAATGCTTCAGACCAGGAAATAGAAGGTTTCTCAGTCATGTTGGACCAATTCTCTTTTCAAATGTTTGATAAAGGCATTGCTTAAGGGAGATAAACTTTTGTGTTTATGTCTTGATAAATAGAATATTCGCTTAAGATTGACGTCTTCTATTCGAAGGGATTTTAGGCTGCCATTTAATAACTCCTCCTTTACGGCAACCGGTGATAAAATGGATATCCCGACACCGCTCTTGATTCCCTGACACACAGCAGCAGTACTTCCCATTTCTGCGATAATATTGAAATTATATATGGAAAATCCTGCAGATGTGATTCGTTCATCTAATGTTTTCAATGTACCGGAGCCGGGTTCTCTTAAAATGAAGGGTTCTTTGGTCAGCATTTTGAGGGATACGGATTTTTTTTCTGCCCATTTGTGGTCTTTTTTGACGATGAGATGCATGCCTTCTTCCATCAGTTTTTCCTGGGAGATGGACTTGTCTGAAATTTTGGCTCCCACGATTCCGAATTCCAGTTCACCTGATAGAATACGTGTTATGATTTCTTCTGTATCAGCAACAGAAAGGAGAATTCTTACATCAGGGTATACTTTGGTAAAGGAGCCGATAACATCCGGAAGAATATAACCGCCCGGAATCGTGCTTCCTCCCATGACAAGTCTCCCTTTTATTTTCCCCTGGAATTCATTCATGGCGGATTCAGCTTCATCCAATAGGGCCGTGAGTCTCACAGCATAACCATATAGAAGTTCTCCAGCCTTTGTCGGGGAAACTTCTTTTCCCATGCGATTAATCAGGCGGCATCCAAAATGGTCTTCCAGATCCTTGATGTGACTGCTGATGGTCGGCTGGGTGAGATGAACGTATTCGCCTGCTTTTGAGAAGCTTTTGAGTTCGACTGTTTTACAGAAAATTTTCAGCTGCCACAGGTTCATTTTAAACTATTGGCCGGTTTGCTGAGAAAATTTCTCAGCTAATTTCGTGTTGACATATGGGGGGACCATGTTTGAAACATCGCCGCCGAAGCTCGCCACTTCTTTTATGGTGGAAGAGCTGATAAAGACCCATCTTAAGCCGGTCATGAGAAAGATCGTCTGAATATCCCTGTTCAGACTTCTGTTCATCATCGCCATCTGGAATTCATTCTCAAAATCAGATACGACGCGCATGCCTCTGATGATGGCAGTGACCTTTTTTTTATGGGCATATTCAATCAAAAGCCCGCCAAAATGATCGACTTCAATATTGGGAAATTCCTTGGTACAGTTTTTGATCATGTCAATCCGTTCTTCAATCGTAAAAAGCGGTTTTTTTGCCACATTATAAAGAATGGCGACGATGATCTTATCGAAAATTTTATATGCTCTATTGATGATATCAACATGACCGTTGGTTAATGGATCAAAAGAACCCGGGTAGATGGCTACTGTTTGCATATGATTTTTATCCTCTGACATTATCTGATATTGATATGGTCATATCATTAATACCTATCTTTGCAAGATGGAATATTATTCTTTCATTATTTTAATGATGTTTTCATTCAGGCAGGAACGCATAAATGCGTTCATGTCATTAAAATGGTAATGGCGGTTTTCCCATATCGTCTTGTATCGGTTTTCCGATATCCTGAAATCATATCCGGAAGGGTTTCATCTGTTGCATGTTCGATTACAATCATCGCCTCTTCTTTCATTGCATGGGTTTCTGAAAGATGCCTAAGGGTGATCACTATCAGATCAGAATGATAGGGCGGGTCCATAAAAACAAGATCGATAATCGGTTGAGTGGTTTGAAGGAAGGAGAGATTTTTGCAGATATCCCAGTTGATTATTTGGGCCTTCTCATTGAGGTGACAGGATTCGATGTTTTTTTTTAGTATGGAAAGCGCAGGCCTGCTGTTGTCAACAAACGTGCAGGAAAAAGCGCCTCGGCTTAACGCTTCTATACCCAGCGCACCCGTGCCGGCAAACAGATCAAGAACGCATCTGCCCTCTATTTGATTGAAAAGAATATTGAATATGGATTCACGGACACGATCTGACGTGGGACGGGTCTGTCTCCCCTCCACAGACAGGATTTTTTTTCTTTTCAACCTGCCACCAATGATTCGTAACGTCATGACACTATTGATCCCGGAATACCTTTCAGGGGCTATGCATCCGACCTTTTCAGAATAGCTTCCAAATAATCGGGTGTAACGCCAATGTTTTCAGCTGTATTGGGGATGTCATTATTAAATAATTTTAGTTTTCCCAAAACATATTCAACCTCAAAAATTTTTTGTGCATCTTCAAGTTTTTCCACTGAAAAGCAGTTGGCTTTATCCGTTTTTGAGAAAGATGTCCCATTACCCCTGTAGGGAGCGGGGATATGCTTGACATCGATGGTGTCTCCCTTGACCATGGTTGCAAGCCTCTCAAGAAGATTTTTTAGTTCCCTTACATTTCCGGGCCATGAATATTGGCTCAAGATTGTCATGGCTTCTGGTGATATCTGTTTTCTGGGACTGTGAAACTGGCTTGCAAATTTGGAAAGAAACGTTTCAATCAGTTCCGGCAGGTCCTCTTTTCTGTCTCTTAGGGCCGGTACGTGAACAGGAATGACATTTAACCTGAAGTAAAGGTCTTCCCGGAAATTCCCCTTTTTGATTTCTTCTTCGAGGTTTTTATTCGTAGATGCAATAATGCGCACATCCACGCTTAAAAGCCTGCTTCCGCCAAGTCTTTTGAACTGCTTCTCTTCCAGCACTCTTAACAGTTTTGCCTGAGTGCCCGAACTCATGTCACCCACTTCATCCAGGAAAATGGTTCCATTGGTGGCCAGTTCAAATTTTCCGCGTTTTTTATTTTTTGCACCTTTAACAGCACCTTTTTCATGCCCGAAAAGGTCGGTTTCAATATATTGTTCTGAAATGGATGCGCAATTGACGGTGATGAGAGGTTCTTCTGCCCTGTTACTCAACTGATGAATGGTGCGTGCGACAAGTTCTTTACCGGTACCGTTTTCACCCAGAATAAGTACAGAGGATTCGGTTGGTGCGACATTCATCAGTTCCATTTTCAATGAAGTGATGGTTTGGCTGTTTCCGCAGAGCGAATTTTTTTCAAGGGTTTTTTTTCGTAAATGTTTGTTTTCTTCTTCAAGACGCCTGAAATTCAGGGCATTGTTGATTCCTACGATGATCTTGTCAATGGAAAGTGGTTTTTCGATAAAGTCAAAGGCACCTAGTTTCGTGGCTTTCACTGCCGTTTCGATTGTGCCATGGCCTGTAATGATGATGATGGGCAAAGAAGGGTCTGCCGCTTTGATTTCCTTTAAGGTATCGATGCCGTCTATGCCCGGCATCCAGATATCCAGTAGAATCAAATCCGGTGATTCAGCATCAATTATCTTAAGTGCTTCGTAGCCATTTGAAGCCGTTAAAACGTCATACCCCTCGTCTGTCAACAATCCGCCAAGTGATTGCAAAATAGTTGGCTCATCATCAACGATCAACACAGCTGGAAACATCATGTGAACTTTATCCCTTCAGTTATTTGATGGTTAAAGGAAATATCATCTGAAAAAAACATGCTATTATTATTTACCTTTCGATCCGGGAGTTTATCGATTATTTGGTTGAAATACAAGCAAGAAATGCTTGTTTTATGCTGATCTATAGCGGCAGTTCGATAATAAACTTGGCTCCCTTGGGCTGATTGTCCTGTACACTGATCATGCCATTGTGATCTGAAATGATGGAACTTACAATCGCAAGGCCCAGCCCCATCCCCTTTTTTTTGGTTGAAAAATAGGGCTCAAAGAGGCGGGTTTTGTCTTCATCGGAAATACCTGTTCCTGTATCGGTGATTTCTATGCGAATGGTTTTTAAAATCGGGTCATGGGCCAGGTGAAACCGGATTTCACCACCTTGTTGTACGGCCGCAATGGCATTGTTCAAGAGGTTGATCATGGCCTGTTTGATTTGCTGCCGGTCAAGGCTTATCAAGGGGATGGTGTCAGGAACATTCAGGTCAAATAGAATGTCCTTATGATCATCCCGGTAAAGGGCTATCGTTTCCTTGATGATGGCAACAATATCACAGGGCTCGGGATTGGCTGTGGGAAATCTGGCAAATGCGGCGAATTCGTTGACCAGATTCCGAATCAGATCCACATGACTGATGATCATACTCGTGCATTCATCGAAAATTTTTTCGTTGATCATTTCACCATATTTTCGTTTCAGCCGCTGGGCAGACAGAGTGATAGGCGTCAGGGGGTTTTTAACTTCATGGGCAATTCGTCTTGCAACCTCTCTCCATGCGATCATGCGCTGGGCTTTTTCCAGTTCGGTCAGATCGTCAAAAACAAGTACCTGACCTATGGGTTGTCCCTGGTCATTTTTAAGGGTATTCACATGAACGGCAAAACTCTTTGGCCGGCCTTCAATGGCTGTTCTCAAGGCAAATTTCAATCCATCACCGGAACCCATGATTTTCTCGTTGATTTCTTTTGCAAGGAACCGGTGGGGACCCTTTTGGAGTTCGGCAAGGGTTTTGTTTTGAATGTCTGCAGCATTCATGTTGAGCATGTTTTCCGCAGATGTGTTAATCGTTGTTATCCTGCCCTCAGGCGCAATGGAAATAACCCCTGCGGAGATATTTTTTAAAACGATTTCCATATACTGCCGGCTTTCTTCAATGGCAATATTCTGCTCTTTGAGCATTCTGGCAGAAAGGGATAACTGCTCCCTGCCATGACGGAGATCAAGGGTCATTTTGTTGAAGGAATCAACAAGGCTTCCCATTTCATCATCAGCGACAGACGGTATCTCAAAATTGAGATCTCCGCCGGCCACCCTTTTTGTGCCTTCAGCAAGTTTCATGATAGGAATGGTAATCGATTTGGCAAGGTAGAATGAAAACCATACCGCACAGAAAACCACAAGGAGGGCTACAATGGAAAGGGCAATGTAATAGGTTGTCTGAATCGGTTTTTTAAGGAGGATGCGTTGCTGGTATTCACCAAATCCTCTGGATATGGATGCCATGTTGTTTGAAAGATCCGTAGGAATCAATACGGTTATAACGATATAGGCATTCGCATTTTCAGGTGTTGCACTAAAAGGCACGGTTCCTATGGTTCTTATCAGTTCTCCTGCAGGCGTGGTTTCAGTAATTGTACGGGTACCTTCCTCTTTAATGGATTTCTGAAGCTTATTCGGTGATACTTCTATCAGATATTTTTTTTCCAGTGCCGGAGATATGTCAAAGGAAATCCGTTCGGAATTGGTCGTATAGACTTCAATGGCCTGAACATTGAAAGACCGTTGGACGACCTGAAGATAATTGGCCAGATCTCTTGTATTCTCAGAATCAAGAAGACGTCTTGATTTTATCTGATAGGCCACCCTTTCTAAGTAAAATTTATTATTCTCTTCAATGTATGTGTATAATTCCCTTCCGACTTTAAGGGAGTTTTCAAGGGTCTGTTCTACAGGTGCATTAAACCAGAAAGCGATGCTTGTTGAAATAAAATGGATGGAAAAAAAAAATAACACGGTTGTGGGCATAAGCGTCAGAGTGATGAAGGCGGCAAGAAGTTTGGTCCGGAGCTTTGCACCCATGATTTTATGTTTACGGTCATAATAGAGCTTAACGAGGTTTCTGAAAACAAGAAAGAGGAGGAGGAGAAACAGAAGCAGGTTGATGTTGATGAGAATAAACATCAATATCGTGCTTGATACCGGAAAATCACCGCTGAAATTAACCACCCGGGTTTCTATAAATGTAAGAAGGATAACGGTGAAAATGATGGAGATGATAATGATCCCCTCGCGTTTCCGTCTTTTTATTTCATCTTCCGGGTGAGGTGTCTGGATGAGATTGAATCGGTTTTTTATCATCAGGTTACTTAAAGTGGATATTTATTCAATAAATAAAGTCTATCGTGTACCAGTCTGTTTCAAAATCCCAACGGGAGATAAAAAATAAAACCGTGTCCAGATAATAGGGCAGTGTCAGTTTATTGAGCTTTGCCCGTATTCTTAACTGGTAACGATTTCCCTTGATGAGCCTTTTTAAGGGAGCGATTTTGAAACTTTTAATTTCCGTCATCAAATGCTGTGCTTCTTCAAATGACTTCGTGGTCACAGGCTCTCCTTTATCCCAGGATCTGGAGATTTCGAATTCTTTTTTTAAATTATCATAGACGACGGTATGGGTCACCTCTTTGTCTCTGATGGTTCTATCGATCCAGAAATTTCTCACCTTGACCAGTGTAATATAGAACGAAAAAGATACCGGCACGCCGCTTAAAGTCGCCGTTTTAATTTTTTCACTAAATGCGTTCTGCGTTTCCATAAACAGGAGAAGATTGTCCCTTGTATTGGTGATGACCACATTTGAGAGTCTTGCATTTTCAGCAGATGCGGGCTTGCTGTTCAGCGAAAAGGCGCCTGTCAGGAAAAAACCAAGAATAAATACCGCAATTCTATAATATGAGAACATGACTATGTGTTTTCCATTATTTTCAAAACTGCCGTTCAGGCAGCAATCATCAAACTGAATTTAATTTGTTGTTTTTAATTGATGCGTATCAAGGAATATAAATCACTATCATAACTTCCCAAGTTTATAGCGGATACCTTATGAAATGGCAAGATGTTTCGGGCTTCAGGCATTTAAAGCCTGGCAATCCTTTGAAGAAAGGGTCTCCCAGGCGTCTTTTCTTGCAAAAAATTCTTTCAAAAAAGCATGATTAAATGCATGCCCGGATTTGAATGCAACAATATGACCCAGGATCGGCATGCCCAGGAGGGAAAAGTCGCCGATACAGTCTAATAATTTATGACGGACAAATTCATCCGGAAACCTTAAGCCCCCATCATTCAATACCGTTTGGGTGTCAATGACCACAGCATTGTCGAGAGACCCTCCTCTTCCCAGGCCGTAACGTTTCATCATTTCTATATCCTGAACAAAACCGAATGTCCGGGCAGAACAGATTTCCTTCTCAAAGGTGTCTGCATTAAGCTCGATCGAGCAGGTCTGGGTTTTAATGAGCGGATGATTATATTCAATCGTGCAGGTAAGCTTGGGTATATCAGAGGGGTAAAGCTTTACCGATTTCTCGTTTTCTTCAAGTATAATCGGTTTTTTTACAATAAAATAACTTTTAGGAGATTCCTGTTCAACCATTCCCCCCTCAAGAAGCATTCGGGTAAACTGGAATGCGCTGCCGTCCATTATGGGCATTTCATAAGCATCCAGTTCAACCAGGGCATTATCTATCGACAGTCCCGAAAAACTGGCCATCAGATGTTCAATCGTGGAGACAATGGCTCCCTGGTTTCCGATGACTGTGGCAAGGCTTGTATCTACCACCATATTAAAAAGGGCGTTAATTCTGGGACGATCCGGCAGGTCAACTCTTTCGAATTTAATGCCATGATTAACCGGTGCCGGTTTGATCGTCAGGTTGACATTTCTTCCTGAGTGGACGCCAATCCCCGAACATTTTACGGGATTTGCCAGAGTTTTTTGACGGCAATGCTGTACCATAAATTTATCTTCATATTTAAGAGGGTGACTTTCGTGTCGTACCAAGACTGAAAAATTATTTGGGTCAAGTATGATCTGGCCACCCTTATTTATTCAAAGCAAAAAATTCATTTTAGATTTTTCCTATATATGATCTATTGAATAAAATCAAAAAGAAATCATCCTTGACAAATTGAAACCATAATTATTTATAAAATGATCATTCCGGCAGAAATACACAAAAGATCTTTTCACCCGTTTTTGGGGAGGCGACATGGTTTTGAAATCAGTAAAAGTGCTCACGTGTGTCTGTTTATTATTGGTCTTCACCGCTTTAAACGCATTTTCAACAGGTGAATGGGAGCTTTCAATACCCTTGCCTGCTGGTGATCCATTATGGAATGAGGTGCAGATTCTCTGGGACAACCATTGGGATGAAAAAAATATCGACGACCTGATCGGTACCTTGAATCAGCTCGAGAAACAAAATGGAGATACCCCTGAAACCTGTTTATGGCTGGCACGCATCTACTATTTAAAAGCACGCTATCATAAAAAGGGGCGGACAGAGAACCTGAAACAATCAGAAAGATATGCGGCCAAAGCCATTTCTATTGATGATAACAATATGGCTGCGATGAAACTTCTGATTACATCGGTTTCTTCTTATGCGGATATGGCGTATATCAAAAATACATATGGACCGCTCTTTTTGACAAAGCTGCCTGTTCCCATAGGACGTGCCCTGCCTGAAATGGATCATATCCCTGCATTTAAGGAGGCCATGATAGACTGGGACATGCGTGAGGACATCCATAAGGGAAAAAAAGCGGTAGCTGTGTTTAAAAAGATCGCGGACGACAACCCAAAAGACCTGCTTGCCCAGCTATGGGTGGCTCGGGGTGATTATTACCTGGGGTTTTACCACTTATCCATGGGCAGGTATGATGTTGCCCTTCCGATTTTTAAGGAGGGGAACGTTTATGGATTGAAGGCCCTTGATCTTTCTCCTCATAGTGTGCCTGCCAATTACTGGCGGCAACTCAATCTGGCCCGTTCCATTCAAAACGAAAATATTCTTGTCAAAGCCAGATATCTGAAACCGATTATGTCTCATCTTGTTTTTACCGCCAATGAAAACATGACGTATTTGTATTGCGGTCCCCTGATTTCTACGGCAACCATTATTGAAAAAGGGGGATGGGTTGCAGAAAAAGGCGTTGGCCTTGCCGGATATACCGTGGACACAGTCATGACCGGACTGGAGCTGGCGGTTCTCGCTTATCCGACCTATTTTTATACGCATTTCGCAAAGGCTGAAATGCTCTATCACCTGGGCAGGAAAGAAGAGGCAAAAGAATTGATAAACCGGATCATTCATATGGACCCCCATCAGAATCCCTATCATGCACCTGAAAATATCTGTACGCAAAGACTGGCCAGGCTATTTTTATCAGAATTTTTTAGGGAGAAATAAAACCGTCTGATTACATTCAATCTTGTTTTTTTTGTGTGGGGCCAAATCCGTCCTGGAATAGAATATCCGTCACAGAAACGGGTTTTGGAATCAGACCCTGCTCAAGCATGATCTGTTCGGTCTGCCGCCAGGCTTCCCTGTCAATATACCCTAAATGCGCATCGCCCTCAGGAATGATAAGTGTGCGGGTGATGGCCAGTTGTTTTTCCCGGATATCTGTCGGGGTATCCCGGTCGTATTTTTTAAGCACAGACAGGGTTTTTTGCTTATTTTCAGGTGCAAGAGATTCTTTCCAGCCCTCAAGCAGTGCCTTTATAAATGACTGAACCATAGCTGGCCGCTCTCTCAGTGTCTTTAACGATGTGACAACGGAGTTGGCCACAAATCGCACGCCATAAGAGGAAGGATCAAAAAATCCCGTTTTCTCGCCGTTTTCTGTCAATTTATCATTCAGGATAATTCCCTGGGAATTGATATAAACCGGCCAGATATCCACACGTTTCCGGTAAAACGGTGTGTAATCATAACGGACACTGAAAAGTGTCACGTCCTTTTCAGGAATGCCGCCTTTTTTTAAAAGCGCCCGCATGATGGTTTCATCGTTTCCCCCATAGGTAATGCCAATGGTTTTTCCTTTGAGATCGGAAAGGTTTGAAAGCGTTCCCGGTTCAGCCCGGTAGATCCACTGAAGGGGATTTTTCTGAAAAAGCTGTGCAATGACAATCACAGGAGAGCCCTTTGATCGCGCAAGAATGACCTGGTCTGCAGATGCCACACCAAACTGTGCCTGTCCCAGTTCAAGCTCCCGGATGGCGTCCCGTTCCGGGCTGCCTGCTTTGACCGCTACAGAAAGCCCTTCCTTTTTGAAATATCCCATATCCAGCGCGTAAAGGTCTCCGGCCACACTGGTATTAAAAAGCCATTTCAGCCGATAATTGATATCTTCCTGTGCATTGCCCAAAGGAATATCCACGGTTATCGTGGCGAAAACCATCCCCCAAAAAAATAGCCATTTTAGGTATTGTGTCATTTTAATTCCCGTGCCGGTCAGTTTGAAACATGCCACCTGTTTCCGATTCTCTCGCCTGCCCATTCAAGCATTCCCTGATAAACGGAGATAAAAATCCCGATGAGAAAAAGTGCCGTTAAGATTCGTGAAAGATCACTTTGATAAAGCGCAATCCTTATGCTGTGACCAATTCCCCTGTCTGCGGCGATAAATTCAGCCACAATGGTTCCTGCCATGGCAAGCGTGGTGCTGCCTGAAATCACGGTAATCAGCTTATGCATATTTTCAAATGCCCGGATCTTAACTTCGAGCTGCCAGCGCATGCGCGATGTGACATTGTAAAAATGTTCAATATCAGTGACAGGTTCACTCATAATCCCTATGATGGACAGGAGCAGGGGGAAGTAGCAGATCATGGCGGCAATAATCAGTCTTGTGATAAATCCGTCTCCTAACAGGATAAAAATAATAGGTGCCACGGCAACAATGGGATAGGCCTGGATATTATAGGCGGCCGCTTTGATGAAGGAGCCGGCGAATGTGCTTTTTCTGGCGCCGATGCCGACGGAGAACGCAAGAAAAACAGATATGATCTGACCGATGATGGCAACAGACAATGTATTCAGGGTGTCAAAAAAATAAACCGTTAAAATGTCTTTGCCTGTATGCCAGATATCCAAAGGTGAGGGAATGACGTAGTCGGACAGGGTCAGGCTGTATTTGAGGATCATGAGAAAGATCAGGCCTGACGCAAAAACGATTAAAAATTGTAGCACCCGTCTAGCAAGCATTCATGACCTCCAACACGGTTGTTTCCAGGCGGTCTCTGTCCGGCATTTCTCTTGAGGCGATGTCGAGGCCTTTCAGTGTCAGCGTTTGAGGTATTTTTTCAATATCCCTGAATATAAGGATGGTGTCGGAAAATTTGGTTATTTCCATCAGGTTGTGCGAAATATATAAAAAATATCTGTCCGGGAAACTTTCCTTGATTTTCAGGATGATGGTTTCCCTCAATCGCTCATCCACATTGGCAAGGCTCTCGTCCATAATGAGCAGGTCAAACTCCTGGAGCAGATAACGTATCAGATTGACCCTGTTTTTCTGGCCCAGAGAAAGCTGGGAAAATCTAAGGTTGATACAATCGGAAAGTCCGAAAATGTCAATGAGCTGTTTTTTCATCTCGATCATGGATGATGGCGTGGTGCTGTCAATAAAATGCCTGATGGTTCCCCATCCGGGAAGACGTTCCTGGTTGTAGGAATAGAGTACAATACTTTTATCCTTGATGTAAAGCTGACCGGAAAAACCGGTCAATTCTCCGGCGACGATGCGTGCAAAGGAGGTTTTGCCCACACCTGATGCACCAAAAAGGGCATGGAAACCCGGACTATCGAGGCTAAAATTCAATGTGCGGAAAACCGGAATTTCCGTATCAGGATATTGAAATGTGAGATTCGTGAGGGAGAGAATCATGTCTTCTGCAATTTTTTTAGCTATCTGTTTATTCTATATGCACGTGATTGATATTTTAAACGGTTTCCTGTATAAACGAACTCTTATCACAGGATGTGCTGATTTTCCATGTAAAATCAATCTCTATTCTGTCTAAATGATATAACCGGAGAAAAGATGATGAGCAATTTATCAAGTAATTCAGAAAATATGGAATACAGGCCCATGTACACGGGTAAATTTTCGGTTTCAATAGAAGTTGTGCCACCGTCAGGCAGTGATGCCGGAGATCTGTTATCTACCCTGCTGTCCCTTGAAAATCTGCCGTTTGATGGATTCAGCGTGGCGACCAATCCTGTTGCAAAACCCTGCATGAGTGCCATGGCGGTCTGTTCATTGGTCCAGAAACATACGGGAAAACCATCTGTGCTTCATGTCACCACACGGGACCACAACCGTTTGAGCCTTCAGGGAGAGTTGTGGGGTGCAAAAGCGCTTGGGGTCAATACCGTTATGATATGCACAGGTGATTTTGTTTCCTTGAAGGATCGCGGGATAACAACGACGGTCAGGGACCTGGATGTCTATGCCTTAATCGGCATGGCCAGAGAGTCGAATTTAAGAACCGGCGTTGTGTTGGATATCCATCCGGAATTAAACGGACTGAAAAAAGCGGTCAAACACCTTGAAAAGAAAGTGGACGCAGGCGCACAGTTTGCCGTGACCCAACCGGTCTACGATGAAGAAGGTGCGGAACTGATTTTAAATGCCACAACGCACATTCATATCCCCCTGATCATGGGGATACTCCCTCTTAGGACACCCAGGCATGCAGAATTCCTTCATCAGAAAGTGGCGGGTATTTCAGTCCCGGAAAAGCTGAGAGAACGCATGGCAAAATCAGTTGACCCGGTAAAAGAAGGTGCAGGTAATGCAAAAGAAATGCTGGCACTTGCCAAAAACCGGTTTCAGGGCGCGTGCATCATGCCGCCGTTTAACCATTATGAGGTACTGACGGATATTGTGAATTAATCTTGCCGTTCATGTGATTTCATAAGGCCTTTATTCAAATTCAAGACCGGAGGTGTATTCAGTCCTGGCACCGCTATTTCTTTATTCTTGACAAAATTTTTATTTTTGTCATATTTATAATCAGCTAATAATTTTATATCATATTAAAATTAAAATATGATTCACAAAATTTCTTCGGCTATTTGGCTATATCTTCAGCATATTGCATCACTTCAGGAGAGATGGCCTCAATATCCGGAAAAATGCCCGTCTAAACCGGACAACCCTAAGCATTAAATCTTATAAATAGACACCACCACGAAGGATAGCGATGATTAATGGCTTTACATCAATAAATAAAGGAGGATGAATGCTTAAGAACATAATGGGTATCTGGGGCAAGGACCAATTGGGTACACACAGCGGTTTTTTGAAAATACTACCGGCGCCTGTCATGGTAATCGACAAAAATTTCAACATTCACTATATGAATGAAGCCGCTGTAACACTGGTAGGTGAAACCCTCACATCTGTTATTGGCCGGAAATGCTACGAGCTTTTTAAAACTGAGCATTGCCGGACACCGGAATGCCGATGTCTGCAGGCCATGGAAAAAGACGGAACGTTTACAGGTGATACGGTTGCCGATCCTCACGGACGAAACCTGCCGATACGATATACGGCTACGGCGCTTAAAGATAAAGCCGGTAATATTATTGGCGCCCTGGAATATGTGCTGGATATAGCCGAGACAAAAAAGGCCATAGATGATGCCCGGGAAAAAGAGGATTACCTGAACGATTTGCCCACACCGGTCATGACGATTGACAGAAATTTTATCATAACCTATATGAATCCGGCGGGTGCGTCGGTCGCAGGAAAGATACCGTCACAGGTTCTGGGGATGAAATGCTTTGATCTGTTTAAAACCCCACACTGCAATACGCCTGAATGCCGGTGTTCACAGGCCATGAACCAGGGGAAAGTTGTCACGGGTGAAACCGTTGTCGATCCTGGCGGGGTGAATATCCCCATTCAATACACCGGTGCGCCAATCAGGGATAAAAATGGTTCTGTAAAAGGAGCGCTGGAGTTTGTGATAGACATCACAAATACCCGGAAAGCGATGGATGACGCCCAGAAAAAAGTGTCTTATTTAAATGAGGTCCCCACACCGGTAATGGTTGTTGATACCAATATGACCGTCCAATATATGAACCCTGCCGGTGCTTCCGCAGTCGGCAAAACACCGGATGCCGTTATTGGAAAAAAGTGTTTCTCTCTTTTCAACACGGCTCATTGTAACACTTCCAATTGCCAGGTGGCAAAAGCAATGCAGAATGATGGTGTTTTTACAAGTGATACAATCGCAAAACTGCCCTCCGGAGATTTGCCGATCCGTTATACAGGGGCGCCTATCAAGGACAATACAGGTACAATAATCGGTGGGCTCGAATATGTAATTGATATTTCAGAAGAAAATCAGGCTGTTGCGGATGTGCAGGCGCTTGTTGTCGCCGCGATTGAAGGGAAATTGGGCATCAGGGGAAATCCTGAAAAATTTGATATTATCGGATTCAGGAATATCATTCAGGGAATTAATAACACGCTGGACGCAGTGATCAATCCTCTCAATACAGCGGCTCGTTACATCGATAGAATCAGCAAAGGCGATATGCCGGAAAAGATTGTGGATGAATATAAAGGTGACTTTCATACAATAAAAAATAACTTGAATCTGCTGATTGATGCCTTGAACGAAATAACCTCTGTGGCGGAAAAAATGGCCAAAGGGTATCTGACTGTTGATGTGAAGGAACGTTCGGAAAAAGACAGGCTCATGCAGGCGCTTAATATAATGGTGAAAAATCTCAGCCGTATCGTTGCCAATATCAAAAATACCACTGCAAATGTTTCATCCGGCAGCCAGGAAGTGAGTTCAGCCGCTCAGCAGTTGTCTCAGGGAGCGAGTGAACAGGCCGCTGCTGCTGAAGAGGCCTCTTCATCCATGGAAGAAATGGCCGCCAGTATCAGACAGAATTCCGATAATGCCCAGCAAACCGAGAAGATTGCCGTTCAGGCAGCTCATGATGCTGAAATGGGCGGTAAAGCCGTTGGAGAAACAGTTGACGCAATGAAGCAGATCGCCGAGAAAATATCCATCATTGAAGAGATTGCCCGGCAGACCAATATGCTGGCCTTAAACGCAGCCATTGAAGCAGCCCGTGCAGGAGAGCACGGCAAGGGATTTGCCGTGGTCGCAGACGCGGTCAGAAAACTTGCCGAGCGAAGCCAGGGTGCGGCAGGTGAAATCAGCATCCTTTCCAATACGAGTGTTGGCATTGCTGAAGGTGCGGGGAAAATGCTAAATGATATTGTTCCCAACATCAGAAAAACAGCAGGGCTTGTTCAGGAGGTCAATGCTGCTTCAGGAGAGCAGAACACGGGTGCCGAACAAATAAACCAGGCACTTCAGCAGCTTGAGCAGGTCATTCAGCATAACGCATCCGCTTCAGAAGAGATGGCATCAACATCCGAGGAACTGTCAGCTCAAGCCGAACAACTACAGGAGGTGATGGCCTTTTTCAAGACGGGTAAAGACAGCCGGGAAACTTTAATGCCAAGTATGTCTTCAGCAAAACGAAAAAGCATTTTGCAGCATGAAAAAGGGCATAGTCCGCAAGAGACTGCTCTGGAGTCGAAGCGGAAACATAAGGGGATGTTGTTGAATATGGGAAACGATGAAAGCGGAGATTCTCTTGATGAAGAGTTTGTTGAATATTAATTCTCCTGACAACCCCTTATTCGGTAAGACAATTGGCGCATTCGCAGGCATAGAGATAAATTGGCGGAATTTCCTCCTCAGGAATGGAAAGGAGGGAGGAAAGTTTTCTGACATTCCCCCATTCTCCTTTTTCATAGCGGTAAATCAGATCCAGGTATATGCTATGCTCGGTTTTAATACCGGTTAAGGTCAGTTTTATTCTTTTAGACAGGGGGAGTTTTTTCAAGATGACCGGCATGGGCTGATCCAGAATGGCGTCGATACTGGAAAAAAGCCCCACCATAAATAATTCGTTGGGATCGACTCCGGTATTGCTTTTTTTGCCGGCGGCCTCACAAAATCTTGCCTTGACACAGGCATGTCTTACCAGTTCCTCTGGTTTGCGTGAGGCAATTTTAGACATGGCAATTAAAGATACAAACCGTCTTAATTCATCCTGCCCCAGATATAAAGCTGCCTGTTTGATGGATGTAATTTCCTGAGACACTCTGAAAAAGGCGGAATTGATATATCGTAACAATTTATAGGAAATGGATACATCCTGGGTCATTACCGATTCTATTTTATCAAAGTCGAAATCTTCCTTGTTTACTTCTGCCATAATGGTGAGAAGGTTCAGGTTTGTGCTGGACACATCCCTTGCCGTCAGAATTTCAGGCTTACAGAAAAAATATCCTTGAAAATAGTCAAAGCCCAGTTCGCTGGCTTTTTGAAACTCTTCCATGGTTTCAACTTTTTCTGCAAGGAGTTTGACGCCTCTGGCTTTTAGATTAATGACCAACGGTTCAAGATGCTGAGGCGGGGTTAACCGGAAGTCGATTTTGATAATATCGGACACCTCAATCAATGATTTCATACCTGTACGTAATTTAAAGTCATCCAGGGCAATCGTGTATCCCTTTTTTGAAAACTGTTTTAAGCGTTCTATGATGGCCTGTTCAGGGTTCACGTTCTCAAGGATTTCGATGACGGTTGTTTTTTTAGGGAATAAAAGAGGCACTTCCTGATGGAGCAGATTTTTCGTAAAATTGATGAAAGCCAGTTTTTTTCCGGTTATTTTTTCAAGGCCTATTGTAAAAAAGGAGCTTGAGAGTACCCGTGATGTTGCCTCATCCCCATTGATATCCGGAAAGTAATTGGTCAGGCCGTCTCTGAAGAGAAGTTCATAGGCATAAAGGTTTTTTTTGAAATCGAGTATGGGCTGGCGAGCGACATATACTTCCATAACAGTTCAATTTCCTATGCCCCTATTATCAGGCATGTGAAGGTGATATAGAATGACCGGTCAGTTATGAGACTCACTGTGATGAATTAGAATACTTATAAATACAATGATGCAAAATGACAAGAGAATTGTCACCACAGGTGACGTTTGACAACATCACATGCTTAATTTAGGATTGTTTTTATAAAAGTGCTCATTCTGATTCTGTTGTTGCCTACCCTGATTTCATCAGATGCAAGTGACATATCGGGCAGGACTGCATAGGAAGAAAAAGGGCAGGTGCGTTTTAAATGATTGATATTACAATTATGCTGCCCTCTCATGGTTGAAATATGTTTAGGATGGACATGGATTTCAAGACCACCTTCAGACAGGATTTCAGGGTTTTTCTCAAAAAGTTCTGATATCATATCCAGAAAAATGGCAGAAAAGACAAGCTGGCCAAAAGCTGGATGATAGGGGCCCGCCAGAATGGATGATTCTTTTTCAAGATCCTTATCGGCCTGAAGGCCCATGCGGATAACCCTGATCTGGTATTTTCCAAAATAGAGATAGAGTTTCTTTACCAGAGCAATGCTTTCTTCAAGTGAAAGCGGTGTGTATTCGTTTTTTTTATAAGAAACAGCCAATGGGCTTTTGGCAATCACAACCGTTGGGTAAATCCTTACAAAGTCCGGTTCAAGAGCGGCTATTTTTATAGCCGATTCCATGGTCATTTTTTCTGTATCACCCGGCAGGCCTGTCATCATCTGAATGCCTGTTTCGTATCTGTTTTCCTTAAGACGCATGGCCGCTTGAGTTGTATCCATTGCCGTGTGCCCCCTTTTTGACATGCCAAGAACCCTGTCATCCATGGACTGGGCACCGATTTCAATCGTGGTAACCGGAAAGGGTTTAATGAGATCAAGATTGTCTCTGGTAATGGTGTCCGGTCTCGTGGAAAACCGGATATTGTCTGCCTGGCCAGAGATGACATACCTTGTTGCATCTGTAAGCAGGCGTTTGATGTCACCAGGGCAAAGGCCCAGAAAGTTGCCGCCGAAAAATGCGATTTGAATCATCTGCCGATGCTTGTGTTGATAGGACAGAAACTGTTTTATTTCCTTATGAATCGTTTCTGAAGAGGGTATCCCGGCAGAAACACCGGTGATAGAAACCTGGTTGCAAAACACGCATTGATGGGGACAGCCTGAATGCGGGATGAAAACAGGGATGACAAATGGAGATTCAGGTTTCCACATCAGATTGATTTTCTAATATTTCAAGGGCTTTCATAGCAGCTTCCTGCTCTGCCGTTTTTTTGCTTTTTCCCGCTCCTGATGTTTCGATATCACCAATTGTTAACTGGATAATAAACGTTTTGTCATGATCCGGGCCTGTTTCCTGTGCAACCCGGTATTCTGGCATGGGTCTTTTGGATGTTTGAACAAGTTCCTGCAACCTGCTTTTTGAGTCATAACTCTGCTTGAGGGGATCGGAAGACAGCAGGAATTCTGAAAATTGTCTGGCGACAATATCAAAGGCATTTTGGAATCCGCCATCGATATAGACAGCTGCCACAACCGCTTCAAACGCATCTGAAAGGATTGAATTTTTATCCTGACCGTTCGTCTGTATTTCTCCTTTCCCCAGCTTCAGATAGAAACCAAGGTCAATATCTCTTGCGATCATCGCCAGTTGAGATTCGTTTACCATATTTGCCCGCATTCTTGAAAGATCACCTTCATGCAGGGAGGGAAAAGAATTCATGAGAAGATGGCCGATGACAAGATTCAGCACCGCGTCACCTAAAAATTCGAGACGTTCATTATCGGTTAAACTTAAATCAGAGTGTTCATTAACAAATGAACTGTGACGCAGAGCGTTTTCGAGCAGTTTGATATTTTTAAAACTGTAATTCAGTCGGTATTCGAGATTGGCTAAGTCTTTTGTCTCATTCATGATTACAGCATTTTAAGCTATTATTTCCCCAGTGCTTTTTCCAGGGCTTCCTCTTTTGTTTTACAGTCGATACACTGGGTTGTAACTGGTCGGGCTTTCAATCTTTCAACGGAGATATCCTCTTCGCACGTTTCACAAATGCCAAAAGTGCCCTGCTCGATCCGGTCCAGCGCATCTTTGATTTTATTAATCAATTTATGCTCCCTGTCGCGAATACGAAGCATAAAGTTCCTGTTGGCCTCATGAGAAGCCCTGTCCGTAGGATCCGGAAAATTTTCTTTCTGAGATGTCATGCCTTCAACAGTGTCATCTGCCTGGTCAATCAGATCCGCTAATCGATTTGTGAGAAACTCTTTAAAGTATTTTACTGTTTCCTCATCCATAGTAATAACCTTCCTCGAATCCAGGTTTGAGTTATGTAATAAATGAGGATGTGTACACATAAAATGCTTTTTTTGTAAAGGATAATTTGGTTCTACGCATGCAGGTGTGTGAAAAAACAAAGCTATTATATGGCAAATATACTTTAATTCAAGATAGTTAAAAATTATTGTCTCTTTGGTGGCGTTTGGGGTTCAAAAAGGGTTTTTCAGGACGTTTGTTATTGTCGGACTGGCTTGACTTGCATCCATGATGCTGCCATGAATACACAGCTTCCCATTTTGACCGATTCATTCGGTTGACCTGCTGAAAGAAGCATTTTAATGAAACGGATCCTAAGGAATTGACTTGGCATTACTTCATTTAAAAAATATTGTTGCACGGATAAGTGAGCATTTTACATTGACCATTAAGGACTGGACGTTTGCCAAAGGGGAAAACTGGCTGGTGACCGGCCCCAATGCAAGCGGGAAATCAGTTTTCGGCAGATTATTGACTCGCCAGGTCGATTTTTCAGGTGACTTTATCGTATTAAGCAGAGCGTTTCACGAGAAGATTTCGTATATGTCGCCGGAACTCGAGAAAAAGCTGTTTTTTGAAGAAGTTCGCAATGATGACAGTGAGTTTATAGAAGGCGGTTTTGACATAGGGCGGACGGCCATGGAAATGATTTATCCTTCCGGCCAGCTTGCTCAAAGAGAAAAAGACCAGTTGGATAGATGGAGCCGGATGTTTCATATCCGGCATATCCTTCATAAGGGCTTTCGATTTCTTTCCGCAGGGGAAACAAGAAAAGTTTTGATCATAAAAGCGTTGATGCAAGGCCCGGAAATTTTAATTCTGGACAACCCATATGCAGGGTTGGATATTGAATCCAGAGAGGTACTTGAGGAATCTGTTACCAGCCTGATTTTATCGGGTGTTCAGATCATTCTTATTGTCCCTCCTTTTGAGGCAATACCAAAAGGCATTAACAGGGTTATCTGTTTTGAAAACGGTGAAGTACGCATTCAGGGAGATAGAGAATGTGTTTGCCAGTCGGATGTTTTTAAACAGCTTTTTAAAAGAAAAATAAGATTTTCGGGCCACCTTCCTGCCGCTTTTAAGCACGAAAGTGCTTTTGACCCGGCCATCCTTGTGAAAATGGTCAATGTGTCTGTGAGCTATAATGGCCAGACGGTTTTTGAGAATATGACCTGGACATTTAAAAAAGGGGAACATTGGTCTATTGTCGGGCCAAATGGTGCGGGAAAGTCAACCGTATTGTCTATGATATCAGGAGATAACCCCAAGGCATATGGCAGGGATTTATGGATTTTCGAAAGAAAACGAGGGACTGGCGAGAGCATTTGGGATATTAAAAAGCACCTGGGCATTGTCAGCGGAGATTTTCATCGAAACTACAGGATAGGGACCAGCTTATTGCATGTGGTGATTTCAGGATTTTTTGATTCCATAGGGATTTATGACATCATATCGCCGGAACAGATAAAGATTGCCAAAAAATGGCTGAGTCTTGCAGGGTTGTCAGAAGATGCCGATATGCCGTTTGATCAATTATCCTTTGGCCAGCAGCGCATGGCACTCATTTTAAGGGCCATGGTCAAACATCCGTGCATTCTGATTCTGGATGAGCCGTGTCAGGGGCTGGATTTGGCAAGCAGGCAACTTGTGCTGGATTGGGTTGATTTTATAGCTGAAAGCGGGAATACGCATATTCTTCATGTAACCCATGACCCTTCGGAGACGTTGCACTGTATTACTAACATTTTAAGGTTTGTCAAGAAAGAGAATGGCGTATATAAAACAATTTCAAGCAATCAAGGAGGTCAGAAATGGAAATAGTCATTATTGGTGGCGATGCTGCGGGTATGAGCGCCGCAAGCAAAATCAAACGAAATCGTCCGGAAATAAAGGTAACCGTACTCGAAAAAACAGAAGATGTGTCGTACAGTGCCTGTGGCATGCCATATAATATCGCAGATCAGGATAGAGAGATAGAGGATCTTGTGGTGAGAGAAGCATCTGCTTTCAGGGAAAAACAAGGCATTAATCTTTTAACCGGTCACAAGGCAACGCATATCGATCCTTCTTCAAAAAATGTTTCAGGCGTTCTTGAAAATGGAAAATCATTTGAATTTTCCTACGACAAACTGGTCGTTGCCACAGGTGGGTCACCGGTTGTTCCGGAACTGCCCGGCTTTGATCTGCCAGGTGTCAAGGTTTTGAAATCTTTAGATGATGGACGGAAACTGAAAGCATATATCAAAGAAAAAAAAGTCAGAAAAGCTGTTATTATCGGCATGGGATATATTGGCCTTGAAATGTGTGAAGCGCTTTATGAGAGATCCGTATCTGTGTCCATGGTGAAACCAAACCCGATGCTTCTGCCCTGGATGGCAGAAGAGCTGTCCTCTGAAGTCGGTAAGGAATTGGCTTTACATAATGTTACGCTACATACCGGATATGGTGTGGAAAAGATCACTTCTGTTGATGACCGGATAAAAGTAATCTGTAAAGGCCTGACGCTTGAAACAGATATGGCCATTGTCGCCATGGGTATAAAGCCAAACAGCGAGCTTGCTGTAAAAGCCGGTCTTGAAACCAGTATCCAGAAGGCCATCAGTGTAGATAAATTTTTGAAAACATCCGATGAAAACATATATGCGGCTGGAGACTGTGCCGATGCCTATCATGTAGTAACAGGGAATAAAACATGGATTCCTCTGGCATTGCGCGCTAACCGTTCAGGCTGGGCTGTGGCGGACAATATTTGCGGTAACCCCTCTGAAATACCAGGCATTGCAGGAACAGCCGTTTTCAAGGTATTTGATATGGATGTGGCACGAACAGGCCTTACAGAAAAAGAAGCGGAAAAAGCCAGGTTTGAGCCGGTGAGCGTGACCATCAAAAGCAGATCCCGTGCCCATGCCCATCCAGGATCATCGACCATATGGGTCCATATGACCGGGGATAAAAAAACAGGCCGTCTTATTGGTGTCCAGATGGTCGGGCGGGAAGGGGTTGCCCATAGAATAAATGCCGCTGCTGTGGCTTTGCACAGCCAAATGACCGTTCAACAGTTCAGTGAAACGGATCTTGCTTATGCACCACCCTTTGGCCCGGTATGGGACCCGTTGTTGACAGCTTCCAATCAGTTGTTGAAAAAAATGTAGAATTGTTCGAATAACACAATTATTTTACAATATCTCCCTATTTTCTTCATATTTAAATAGTATATATGTCTTCAAGGATTCATGAATCATTGAATTCAAATATAAAATTATTCTTCACATCACTACCATAACGTATCTGATATTTCAGGCGATGTGGTAATGACGTCGTTGGTTTGAATGGATCTCAAATCGTTTTTTTGAATGGATTCCTAAAAATGTGTAAATGCCGATTCATGGTCGTCAATGGCTGGTGGCTGTGAAGATGCATTTAAACCGGCAATGTTAAGGAGGCTTATTATGACTATAAGCAGCATCGGTTCAAGCTCGTATTACACGGGGCAACTGTCCGCAATGCGGAATTACGCCACCACTGTTAAGATGCCCAGTCAAATGCAGCAGTCTGCCGTGAAAAAAAATCCTGATCCATCGGAGATATTCAATCAGTTGGATCAGGACGGTAGCGGTGGACTCGATCAAACAGAGTTTCAGACCCTGGCTGACAAGATCAGTGAAAAAACGGGTGAAGACGTGGATATCTCAGCATTATTCACGACTTATGATGCGGATGGAGATGGCGTTTTAAATGAGGACGAGACCCAGACCGCCATGGAAGCGAATCGACCCAAAGGACCCCCGCCTATGGGAGGTAATATTGGTGGCATAGGGGGCCATGGCGGTCCGGATCCTTCACAGATGTTCAGTAATGCAGATGAGAATGAAGACGGCAGCCTTGATGAAACGGAGTTTCAGACACTGGCCGAAAAAATCGCTGAAGCAACAGGAGAAGAAGTGGATGTGACGGAAATCTTCTCTGCTTATGATGCGGATGGAGATGGTGTTTTAAATGAAGAAGAGGTTAAGGCCGTCATGGAGGCAAATCGACCTGAAGCACCGACTCCTTCCCATCCGGAAAGTGTGATGGCTGAATCAGATGGTTTTCAATTATCAACATCGTCGTTTGGTATGGAAAGTTATTTGAAAATGGCTGCATTGGGAAATGAGCCATACAATATGTTCGACATGTTTGGTGTTAATGGAAATTCTTTTTCATCCAGCGGACTTTTCTCTGTGAACACGGTGGTCTAATTTTGAATTCACAAAGATCTGTCGGTAGTATTTTTAAATCCCCCTTGGTCAAGGGGGATTTAAATTTTTTGATATAGAATTACAGTCATAGTTCGACAGTGGTTTCCTGAAGCATGAGTGTCACATCCTTTATGGAAGGTATTTTTTCAGGAAGACAATTTATCATGTCTGTATTTTTTTTATTCTTCTTTAGTTTCACATGGTAGGCATAATCGAGACGTTTTCCTTGATTCATATCTCTCAGCGTAATCAGCGCAAAGGTCTGGCAATATGTTTTTAAAATATTTTCAAGTTCATTTTTGTTTAGATCGCTATTTTCAATGTTAAATCGAAGCATGCCGTCAAAAAAGCTTACTTGTCCCAAAGATGAAAAATAGAGCAGGTATGCAGTTCCGACAAATGCCAAAGTCCTGACTACCGATACGGTATAAGCGCCTACGCCACACCCGATACCAGCCGCAAGAGATGCAAAAATGAAAAGAATGTCTTTCGCATCCTTAAAATTTGTTCGAAACCTTATAATGGATAATGCGCCGATCATGCCAAGCCCTCTGCCTAAACTGTCACCTATGGCTTGCATAATTGTTGCAGAGACAATAGGGCTTAAAATAAGTGCTTGAACATAAGTATTTGAATATGAAAGCCCTTTAAAGGTTTTCGTATAGGTGAACCCAATTAATACGGAAAGTAAAAATGCCATAAATACAGTATAGATAATTTGTATCAATGTTGAATTTAAGGAAACTGTTTGGAGAGCCAGTAAATCAATCATCTTGTCTTTATCCTTTTTTTAATTGAAAATTGAGACTATATTGGCCCTGTCATAGCGGTGACGACTGAAAAGTTCTACAGCGCCCGTAAGGTATTTCGAAAAACTTCGTCTATTCAAATTGAAGGTTTTTATCATATCGATCATCCACAAAGGCACATAGGCGGAGAAGCATTTTAGCTCCAGTATAACTGAACAACCCGGATCAAACATGGTTTCTGTATCACAAGATGAAAGTTCATGTTCGCTATAGTTAAAACAGTAATTGCTTTGGGCCATGTATCTGAGATCCAAATCAAATGTTATTCTCGCATACGAATCGACCTCACTGATCCAGGCCTTCCTCATATACTGGGTGAATATTTTTGGAGAGGCATTATAAGAATAGAGCAGTCTTTCAAAAAGTTGCCTGTTTTTGCAATTTCTATTTTCAATGTTCATAGACCCAGGATTTGTATAGGTTTTATACCATAAGGGATCGGAGACTTCAGTACGGTATTTTTTTACTATATTTCCGGTTTTCTGTTTAATTTCGAGAAAATAAGGCAGTTCAGCATGATCCCCATAAGCTCTTACCCGCATATTGAAACGGTTTTTCGAACCGTTCAGCCTCATTTTTAGAAACAGATACTCAGGTGAATCCAGATACAGGTTATTCACTTTGTAATACCCTGACCTGGTCTTCAAGGAGTATTTATCCGGAGAAGCGTAAATAGAAACATACTCTGAAATTGGGTCAATCAGGGAAAAAGATATAATAAATTTTAATTCATATCTTTCGATGGGCTGGAAATTGATAATTTCTGAGTTTTTCATCGCCTAATCATTTCCATATATGAAGAAATTATTTCTGGCGAATAAGTCTTTTAAGCAAATATGATTCGGATAAAGCTTGTTCAGAAAACACACGTTTTTCTTCTTCATATTTAAATTTATCCTGGAGATATTTTATTTTTTTTAGTTTCAGGCTGTCTCTGTCTGAACGGATAAAAGGCATATTGAAACCAAATTCAACAGAGTAAGCTTTCTCTGGCTCGTCCTTGTCTTCCGAATCGTATGATAGTTGGACATAGCTGAGATAATCCCGGTTTTTATCATTTTCAAGCTCGTATTTGATCCCGGCAAGATCCCTTTTGTAGGCTCTGGTTCTGAGGTAAACATTTTCAGACACGATACTCATGTCATTCAGCAAAACTTCTATCTGATCAATTGGAATCATGTTGTTTGTCTCGAATCGAACAGGCGCATTTGAGCCTGATAATTCATGAATTTTGTGAATGATGTCTGACATCAGGTTTTCGTATTTTATCTGCTCCAGTTGCAGTTCGACATATTTGTCTTCCGCAGAAATCAACAGGTTTATGTTGAAGGAAATATCGATAGAGCTTTTTTGGTTTAAGACGCGGATGCTGTCTTCAAGTTTTAACCACTCAAGCTCTTTTTCAAGTTGTTCGACCTGGATTTTAATGGGGCTCACCATTGTCTCCAGCGTTTTTTTCAAGAGATCGATTTTTATATCAATAGGGTTTACGGACAATTCCAATTCTTTTCTCAATCCTTTAACTTTCAATAAGATTGGATTGCCCGTCATCATTATATCTTTACCGGGCACTTTCTCAATGCTGTTCAAACCACAAGCCAACTTCTTATTCAGCGCATATTCATTTTCAAGCTGCAGAATTCGTTGATTGATCTCGCATACTATGGATGCCCTTTCTGCTCTTAGCTGACCAATTTTCGTAAGTTCTCAAAAAATATGTGGTAGTATGAAAATAAATCTAGACTTCTAGCTTTGCTAGTGTTATAGCCCTGATATGAACATTTCGGGGCTCACAAAAAGAATATCAGATGATGAAAAATCTCCACTTGTAACCGAATTATTGCAAATTATCCAGCAGCAAGCTGAGGAGATACAACTGTTAAAAGATGAAATAGCCAGGTTGAAAGGTCAAAAGCCGAAACCAAAAATAAAGCCATCAAATTTGGATAAAAAGACAAACAAAGGCAATAGCGATAACAAAAAGAAAAAGCATCGTAAGAAAAGATCGAAAACGAAAA
>JAHIVH010000071.1 GCA_018816735.1 Pseudomonadota bacterium
TCGCTGGTGTAATTTTTCTCCATTTCAGTACCCACCTTTCTGATTTCTAACTGTAACCAAATTTGAATAACATTTTTTAAAAGAAACTATGTGACTTTCGTTGTTTGAATTTATAAAGAGGACGTCCCTTATCTACTTATTTACTCTTATTTATTTATCTGTTGCCAGTGTCATCTGGAAATTATTTTCAGGAGCTTTGCCTGAAAGTACGGCAAGTAATGCAATATTTACAAAATATTTATTCTATAATATATAGTTTGTCTGCCACTTATCCTTTTTTTTCATACCGCTTTTTTCTTGTAAAGCGAATGTTTTAAAAAAACCGGAAAAAGAATCTTTTATCCATACACTATCAATGGAGGGAGATTATGATATTGACACAATCCAATCTTTGACATATTTTGCGCCGTGAAGAGTAAATATCTATTATATCATTTTTTGAAAAATGATGGAGCCTTCACGAAGCAGCAAATCAATGAAAAAAAATTTCCCCATACAATTACGGATGTGCGAAAAGATGCTGACCCTCAATTCAAATTGGTCATTCATTTGCGATTATACTAGGTCAGGAGAGGCGTATGATGGTGAAAGTATTATTCGTCGATGATGAGACCAATTTTTTAGACATCATCATTAAGCGGATGAAGAAACGGCATATAGACGCCTTTGGCGTGTCTGATGGGAATCAGGCTATCGAACGTATCCATAACGAAAAGTTCGATGTGGTGGTCCTTGATTTCAAAATGCCCGGCTGCAGAAGCGGGATAGAGATATTAAAGGAAATCAAAGTCAGGTGGCCTCTGATTGAAGTCATTATGCTAACCGGTCATGCCATGCTAAATACCGCAAGGGCTGGCATGGAAAACGGCGCATTTGATTACATAGTTAAACCGGCTGACATCGACGAGCTTTCCTACAAAATAAATGACGCCTATCAGAAAAAATCATTACAGGAAAGAAAAATCAAAGGGATTGACGATATAATCAAAAAACAGGTTTAGGCATTTAACAAGGTTTATAAGGAGGTTTTATCGATGAATTTTCTGACAAAAGTTGGCCAGTTCTTGCATGAGGGCTCGCGCGCCCATGCAGAATGGGAAATCAGGACGGCTAATACCATCCTGGGAGACAGGAAACGGTTGCTGGTTTTGGGGCTGCTGCTGTTGCCGATATTCATCGGTGGCGTCGTTTTTGCCGATGAGATCGTAGGCGGGCTTCCCCAGTATATCGGGGGAAAAACCGCTTACAGCCCGTCTTTTTTCACAATGGGTATCTTTATTGCGTCGATTTTTATCGGACTGTGTGCAGGTCTGATAACCGGCTGCATTGGTGCGGGCGGAGGGTTCATCATCGCCCCAGCACTCATGAGCGCTGGCATCAAAGGTATTCTGGCGGTGGGTACGGATTTGTTCCATATTTTCGCCAAAGCCATCATGGGGAGTGTGCTTCACAAAAAGCTAGGCAACATATCGGTATCGCTTGCTTTTATTTTTTTAATCGGCTCCATTTTTGGCGCCTCACTGGGAGGATGGATCAACCGGGTTCTATATGAAATAAACCCGGTCATCAGCGATGCCTTTATCACCACCATTTACGTGATCATGTTGGGTGCATTAGGCTTATATTCTCTGATAGACTTTCTTAAGGCAAGAAAGTCTGAGCATGGCAGTGGTGATTTCCACGGGGGTAAAGATGAAGGCACAGCCATGGGCAATCTTCCCAAAAAACTCCAAGCCATCAAACTGCCACCCATGGTGGCCTTTGATCAGGGAATTATTCCCGGCGGACGCAGCATCTCTTCATGGTTCCTCATTTTAAGCGGTTTTCTTGTCGGCCTATGTGCCGCAATCATGGGTGTCGGTGGCGGATTTCTGACTTTTCCCATCTTTGTTTACATTCTTGGGGTCTCGTCTATGACCACCGTGGGCACGGATATTTTTCAGATTATTTTTACCGCCGGTTATGCGGCCATCGGCCAGTATGCGATTTACGGTTTTATCTTCTATACCTTGGCCATGGGAATGTTACTGGGGTCTTTACTGGGGATTCAGATTGGTGCGATGTCGACGAAAGTGGTGAAAGGAATTACCATCCGGGGATTTTATGCCATGGCCGTTCTGGCCGGGTTTATCAACCGGTTTTTTGCCCTGCCTTCCAAGCTGGCATCTATCGGAGCGTTTCCACTTTCCAAAGAAACAGCCAGCCTTCTTGATAAGATTGGCATCTGGTTGTTCTTTATTTTCATCTCCATATTTGCGGTCTGGGTCATCGGCACGTTTGTGATGAACATCAAAAAACTAAAGGGCAAGGAGACATGATACCATGATAGCCAAAAAAAATGAATTTTTCGGAGGCATAGCTATGATGGCCGGCTTTTTAGTGGTCTTGTTAATCTTCTTTATGCCTCTATATAAAGGACAAAACGGCCTGAACTACCTGGACAATCTTTTCAATTCCATTTCCAAAGGGTCCGCCTATTACATTCCCAAGATCAAAAACGATGTGGCGAAATCCCAGACCGGGAAAAATGTCACACTGGATCTTTCCTATGACTCTGAAGAACAGGCCAGAGAAAGCAAGCTTCTGTTTGTAGAAGGCGGCGCGACGGTAAGTACTGAAGGGGTGAAACTGAAAGTTTCCGGAGATTTTGGAAAAATTCTGGGCAATTGCCTGGAAGATGCCGACATTCTTTTTAATAACCAGGGAGATAAACTTCAGGAGAAATACGGCACTGAAGGTAAAAAAACTTTGTTTAACTGGTGGACAAGCCTGAAATCGATGCAAAAAAATTTAAACAAGCAGGAAATGTTTGCTGAAGGGAAAATCGTTTATACCGTTATGACAAGGGCTGTTGAATGCGCGTATAATTATTACAAGGTCGTACCGGAAAGCATGTCCAGCAGGCTGGGGATGGTGGTCTTCTCCCTTGTTTTTTATGTGGTCTATACCTTGTGGTACGGGTATGCGATACTGTATATCTTTGAAGGATGGGGGTTGCAGATCAGCCATTGATTTTTTTCTCCGGCAAATCAAGAGATTACGATCCAACATTTATTTTTTTCCAGTGCCGGAAACGATTCCGGCGCTGGAAAATTTGGTGCTGATGAAAAAACTGATCAATTTTTTTAAAAATCATTTTAAAAAAGAATTTCCGATAGATGATGCGGACGCTGAGGATCTGAGAATCGCGTTTAAGGAAAGGTACTATCATTTCAAGCTCCTGTTAAACGCCAACAATAAAGCACTTGAAATTATGACTGATATAGAGCAGGCGCTGCAAGGAAAACAGCCCTTTGGGATGTCCTTTGTAAAAGGCAAAAGCATCGCGGTCACGGTCAGTCTGCTTCGCCTTCTGAAAAATCTGGAACAACTGAGCGAGGGCAAATATAACCAACTCTACGATCGGTTTGATGAGATATGCAATAAAATAAACGGATTGATTGAACAAAAAAAAGAAGCAAAAGACGAACGCTTCATCATACCCCTTTCTGCCATAGACTGGACCATGGCAGACCTCGTAGGCAGTAAAATGGCAAACCTCGGCGAAATTCTGAACAAGGTCCACCTGAAAGTGCCATCTGGTTTTGCCATTACAGCGCGCGCTTATCAATATTTCATTGATCATAACGATCTACAGATGGAAATAGATAGACGTTTTATTGCAACAGATATCACCGATATGGAATCGCTTTATGACTTGAGTGGAGATATCCAGAAACTCATCATGAATGCGCAGCTTCCAGAAAATGTTGAAGAAGAAATTCGAAAAGCCGGTCAGAACCTTGAACAGGAAACGGGAGGCCCGATTTCCGTGGCACTGAGAAGCAGCGCCATGGGTGAGGACATGATCGGGAACTCTTTTGCCGGGCAATATCGGTCTGAATTGAATGTCCATATGGATAATCTTTTTCAAAAATATAAAGAAATCGTGGCCAGCAAATACAGCCTGAACGCCATCACGTATCGGCTCAATAAGGGGATCAGGGACGAGCATATCTTCATGAGCGTGGGTTGCATTGTAATGGTGGATGCCCGTTCCGGCGGGGTGATGTACACAAGGAATCCCCTTGATATCATTGACAACTCCGTATTCATCAATTCAGCATGGGGGTTGCCCAAGGCCGTTGTGGATGGAAGCGTGGACTGTGATCTTTTTGTGATCAGCCGCGAAGGACCTGCACAGATTTCCTTCAAGGATATCAAGGAAAAAAAGAATCAGTTTCTCTGTTTTGCAAAAGAAGGCGTCTGTCAATTTGATATCACAGGTGAAACCAAGGACCAGGCTTCCATCAGCGATGAAGAAGCACTGACACTTGCCCAATTGGCCATACGGATGGAACAATACTATGGTGCGCCACAGGATATTGAATGGGCGGTGGCCCGTGACGGGACCATATATATCCTGCAATGCCGTCCCCTGCAGCAGATGGAATCCGTGAAGATGGATTATCCGGACGAATTCACCTGGAAGGCCAAGGAAAATGTGATTGCATCAGGGGGGACAGCTATCTGCCCGGGTTTTGCAAGCGGTAGGGTCTTTATTGTAAACAGTCCCGGCGACACTGTCAATTTCCCCAAAGGCGCCGTTCTGGTTGCCCGCCAGGCGTTGCCGCTATGGGCTTCGCTGCTGAACAGGGCGGCAGCCATTCTTACCGAGCAAGGCACATTTGCAGGCCATCTTGCCAACGTAGCCCGGGAATTCAAGGTTCCGGCCATCTTTGGATTGAAAGACATCACAGGCAAATTGAAAAATGGTCTCATGATTACAGTGGACACCAACCATTTAAGCGTTTATGAAGGCGAAATAGAGGCCCCGTTCCATGCCGAGGAAACCGGCAGGAGTATCATTGAAGGAAGTCCGATCTATAACATTCTCCTATCGGTCAGCAAGCATATCATCCCGCTGAACCTCTTGGACCCCTACTCACCGAGTTTTAAACCGGAAAACTGTAAGACCTTTCATGATATTACCCGTTTTGCCCATGAAAAATCCGTCCAGGAAATGTTTAATTTTGGCAAGGAACATGATTTTTCTGAAAGATCCAGTAAGCAGCTCTATTATAAAGTCCCTATGCAGTGGTGGATTTTAAACCTGGATGATGGGGTCAAGGAGGAGCCCAAAGGAAAATATATCCGGCTTGAGAATATTTCGTCCATTCCCATGATGGCTATTTGGGAGGGAATTGTCGCAGTCCCCTGGGATGGCCCGCCTCCCATTGACGGCAGGGGACTGGCATCAGTGATGTTCCGGTCCACGACGAACCGGGACCTGGAACCAGGCATACGGTCAGCCTATGCAGAGCGGAACTATTTCATGATCTCGAAAAATTTCTGCAGCTTCACATCCCGGCTGGGATATCATTTTTCCATTGTTGAAGCACTGGTAAGCGAACGGATCACTGAAAACTACATCAGTTTCCGATTCAAGGGAGGGGCGGCTGACAGCCATAGACGGATAAGGCGGATTCAGTTTATCGCCGATATTCTAATCAGTTATTCCTTTAGAGTCGAACAGCGCGAGGACAATCTGGTTGCCCGTGTGGAATGCTTTGATATAGATTTTATAATAGACCGCCTTAAAATAGTGGGCTACCTGATCATGCATACGCGTCAGCTGGATATGATCATGTCCAACGAATCGGTCATCAGCTATTACCGGGCAAAAATCGATAATGATATTAAAAATTCAGTGCTCGCCAAACCTTCCTGATCCTCATGCCGGTCATAAGCCTGAAGAAGGATAGGGGACATACAAATAATTCTTTTTCAAGTGCGGCCAGTTTTTCTTCGATCAGTTCCTCGTTCTCGTCATAGAGCCGGGTTTCGATACTCTCCAGATAGGCGATTACCCCTTTGCTGCAAAACGCGTCAGGTTTGGTTAATGCGCTTCATGGTATAACCGAAGAAGATGCCGAAAAAACTCCGAAAGAGATTGGGGGAAAAAATATCCCTGAGAATATTGGCATGCGAAAACACCCGCTCGTTGATATCGAAGATCAGCCGCTGAAGGGTGCTGGGTTTCATGCGCTTGGGAAAATAGGTGACGAAACTGCCCGTCATATAATCCCAGAAATTTAAATTGCCTGGGTCTGTATTGGTATAGTGGGTCATGAATCGCCTGTTTTTCGGAATCAGCAGCTCTCGATTCTCATCTTCCTCCAGATCGTGCAAAATGAACAGGTTCAGGAGGAGATGGGGTTCAAGGTCGCTTTGTATGAAAAATATGCGGAACATGCCACTGATTTTGCATCTATTCTGACCAAAATCAAGGCCATCAATACAGAAATCGTTCTTGTATCCGGACACACGGAAGAATCCCTCAACTTTACCCAACAGGCCAAGGAGCTGAATGTTTGTCCCAAAATGATCAGCATGACGGTTGGGCCTTCGGAAGCCGATTTTCGCAAATCTCTGGGTAAAGATGCCGAATATATTTACATCGTGGCCAGCTGGTCTACCCAGATGAATTTCAAGGGATACCTGTATGAAAACACGCAGGAATTCGTCACGCTTTTTAAGGCCAAATTCAACTATGACCCTGATTATCACAACGCCAGCGGCATCGCAGATGTCGCCGTTTTCAAAGATGCCATAGAGCGTGCCAACTCCCTGGACCCTCAGAAAGTTAGAGACGCCATTGCATCCGCCAAACTGGATACCATTTATGGCCGTGTCGAATTTAGTGAAGACGGGCAGATCAAGGGGACCAGTGTCGTTTTGCAGATAATGGGCGGAGAGATTTACCAGGTGTTCCCGAATGGTTCTAAACAACCGACCTATCCGGTGCCATGCTGGAAAGACAGAATGTAAACACCTGAATTCAGGAAAGACACTGTAACGACAGATACCATCCATGAAGGATTTTTGCCGATGCTGCTTCAAGTCATTTTAAATGGTATTCTCAAGGGCGGTTTATGTGGAAATGGGGTCAAGTCGTCTTTTGACTCATTATCCTTGTCTTATTTGATTCAGCCCTACGACCAGTGATATTTGTAGTTGAATGGGAAAGACTCTCTATAAAAAATTTTTGCACTGCCATCACCACCGTGACATCGCGGACTGCATTGAAAGGCCTGCCGTTCAAGGACGTTGACAAAGACAAGCTGTTATCTACCATCAAGCGTCACAGCGTATTGTTTTTTGTGAAAATTTTGGATTTTTCCTCATGGGTAATCATTATTATCGGCATATGTCAAACCTATATTTGATCGGACCGGCTAAAATAATGAAAACTTAAATGGATAATTGATGACGCTCAATCTTTGCTAACTGTAGGCGTTTGGCTACAGCCGGGCATTTTATCCACTAGTTCTTCACAAAGTACTTGACAGAAATATTTAACATGCTACCTTAACCCGCGAAATTCAAGGGGTGTCCATTTTAGGATGTATCATTAACCACCATGCCAGCCTGATTTGAAAGAGAGGATTAAATTGAACAGAGTGTATACGTGCGTCCTGGTGTTGGTTTTCTGCTTTTTATTGAGTGCCTGCGGGCAGCTATCAGACGAAAATGAAGATAAAACAGGCCTTCTTGGCACAAGTTTTCAGGACAATGGGTCAAAAAAGGCCTACCCGGATTTTGTACTTACGGAAATATTTACCGGCTGGGGCGGCCTGGAGGAAATGTGGGATAGCATCGATGCCAAAGGACACAACACGCGTTTCGACAAAACCGTCAACAGTAATGCAGAAGCATTTGTTACACTTTCCCATTCGGGATCAATTCTTCTGGGAGATGAAACAGGTGCGGTCAAAAGCCTCGCGGGAACAGATATCGACAATCTTCTGGATTTTCTGCTAAGCCCTGATGCCAACTATCCTGATGAGATGGCAGACAAGAATATACACTATTTCAATTCGGAAGATACAGATTACACAAAAGGCTTTTATGCATTTCTGGACGAGCTCTTCAAAGACGGCGAAGACTCTGGAAGCAAGGATATTGTCGCTGTGAACTATAAAATCATGAGCCGGTTGAACGACCGAAAAACATCTATCGAAATTCATGATGATATGGAAGACTTGATAGATGATATTCTGGATCCGGACTTTAAGGATGATTTCCTTGATCTTACCACGATGCTGGGAAAACTATTGGTCAGAGCCGACTACCCGCTTTCTGAGGATGACGATACGGCCATCGGTAATTCAGCCAAGGGGGTCGTGGAAATGATGATGTGGCTGAACCTCATGGAGAAAAACCCGGAGACACGTTCCATATTAAGGTCAATTGTCAGTGAAGCGGTATCTTTGTTCGATCCTTCGCCATTATCGACCAACAATTTAAAGATTAAAAAGCTGCTTGAAAATATCAGAGATACCTTTACGGCCACAGGTTCAGTTTACAGCAGCAATGATTCTGAAAATATCTACAGGAGAGTGGACACGGATGAAATTTTCGTTGATACGGAAATCACAAGCACGATTCGCGAAATGTTCCCTTCGATTGTCCAGCTCTTGATGCGTTCGGACAGGATCCATTCCATCATAGACAGCAAGAGTGATAACGAGCATACGTATGTGTTAAAGGAAACCATGACGAACTTGGATGCCCTGGGATATGATCTGGATGCGGTTGATCTGGAACAGACGCTTTTTGATATGATGCGATACGACAGCCTGGGCCGAGACAGAACCGATCCGTCTTCAGGTGCTTATCCTGTGTCTCATCTGGAAAGCCTTCTTTTTGTAACTCACATGACGGGCAATATGGGCTGGGATGATCGTAACGCGTTATCCACAGACGAAATCACGGAACCGACCGACCCACGATACGATCATGGCCATGGCGATTTTACGGGCCGCCTGTCTCTGAATGATTCGCTGTTCAGCATTAAAACCCATAAAACCATGAAAATGCTTGGGTTGTATGATATCGGTCTTAGCGCAACAGATGGCAATGATATCCATAGAAGCATGGCTTCTTTTGCTATCAGCCAGAGAGAAAATTACACTTTCTTCTTTGATCAAAATTACGATATTCTGAACTGCCTGGGACCACCATGCATAGGCGACCTGGGGTCTCCTGATGGTGGAAATCCTTACGGCAAAACAATTTCCATGAACGGTTATAAAGCCTATTCTCCGGACGGACTTGAAGAAACCCAGCTTGCCGCGCCTGGACCCTGGGCCTGATCGTGAGGGCCTGTTTCAATGGCGAAGGCCCTTACTACTATTCCGATCCTGATGTGACGCCGCTTTCGATCAAGGGCAAGACCTGGTATCCATACCGGAGACCAAACGGAAAAATTTACGCCTATGTCAACAAGGAAGATCCGGATAACTGTATATACTTCTACCCCATGGACAAGGGCGATCCCATCGATAACGACCCTGATCAGGAAATTCCAAACCTGGGCGATGACTGGCAACGATACAACCGTTATAAATTCGAATGGCAAAGTGATTACTATATGACCCACTACATGGTCAGGAAACAGATCAGTGGAAGGCCCACGTTAGTGGACCGTTTTGTGACCATAGACAACAGCGCAGGAAATATCGAGCTGGTTTCAATAGAGGGTGAAGAAGGGGCGGCCGGTCGGTTGACCTACCAGGAGCTTATTCAGGAAAACGATCCCCAAAGGGCCTGCTCAAGTCAGGAAGAAGCGCTTTATAAAAATTACCAGTGGTTTATGACGGAAAAGAAAATGGTCATTATCCTGCCGCTCAAGGTGGATCTGGACGGAACCCAGGCAGCCATTTTTCAGGTGTTGGAAGCAAATGGCGTGTCCGGGCTTGGCCGTCTGAGGAAATTCAGGGGGAATCACTACTGGGCAAAATCAAACGCTGACGGAAAATCAACCATGCCCGGTGACTATCGTATAGAAGTGGTTTCATCTTCATCAAGTGAAGACAGCCCCATAAATGATTATAATGTCTATTACGAAACCCTGGACTGTGGTCATGCCACGCCATCTGTCGTGGGCGAAAATCTTCCGGCCATCGCAAGACTCGCATTTCCCCGCTACACTACGGAAAAAAACAGGACCGTCGATCATAAAGATGCAGATTTGGGCTCAAAGGAATTCCAGGTGGGGGATAGCATCTGGGAGGAACGCTCCGCCCTGCTTGCACCTTTTATCGCCTTTGTCGCAGCCCTGAGAGAGCATACGCCCCAGGAGAACTATGGCGACAATCCATTGAAACGGGGAATCCGTATGTTCGTGGAGGGGACATCACCGCTTTTGAAGCCGCTGATTTATTATCAAAAAGGGGAGGGGCAACATCCGCACCATACCTGGAAACCCCGGGTGCTGGGTGCAACGAAAGCCGGTCCCTCTTCCGATTGGAACGACTATCAGGGAGATGATTTTTTAAGATCATCAGCTGATTTCCACAATGAGGCATACAAAAATGCCTCTGCCTGGGATGGAACGGATGCGGAACGGCGATATTATCAGCCCGCTCCTGTAAAAAATCTGTTAAACATCCTGATCGACAGCGACATCACCGTAAGCAATGACCCTGACACAAATTTTACGCAAACACGCATGGACGGTATTCTACCGTTGATGATGGACAACAAAAGCATCACCTGTCTGATCAAGGCACTGTTGAAAACCAATGATTTTGAGGCGCCGGACTCAACCCTGATTTACGGAGCCCTTGAACAGATTACAGGAACCCTGCGGCTGACCAAAGGGCGTTTCACAGAGATCAATGAGAATCCCGTAAAACAACTGTATTTTCCGGAATTCCTTTTTGTTTCACCCGACGAAAAAGGTATTTATGGCGAATACACGTCATTTAAAGGTCAGCAGCGGGAAGAGGATATCATTTTAGATATCGGTCTGGACCGGTTGATCGGACAGCCTGCCATTGACGAAACATCAGATGGATACGGATTGGTTCAATATGTGGATGAGCAGCGGGAAGAGGCAACCCGCTGGAAGGATTTCGATGATACGCTCGATCTGATTGAAGATTTGCTCTATCCCACAAGCCAGTACAGTCTTGTTGAAAGTATTCTTTCTCTGAGCGAGAAGGCCTTTGGCCGGGAAAGGCGCTATGCTGAGGAGGAAATAAAAGGATTGACCTACGCGTTAGGAAAGCTCATCACCCATTATGACACCAATGAGGATGCCTGGGTGAATCAGGGTGAAGCGGGATTTGACGATGTGTTGACCATTCTTCAGGTCCGGCTGCCTGACATACACGAGTTACTGAAAGACAACGACGGGTTTTCCGGAGACAACTACAAAGCGGCTTTGACCATTTTGGCAGATATGATGAAACCGGACGGCTCGGCTGAGTTCCTGGTTAAAACCATGGAAACGCATGTTGACTGGGAAACACTTCTGTCTGACTCTGCCAGGTTTTTAAAAGATGACCTGATCACGGAAGACGACCCCCTGTGGTCCACGCTGTCTGCACTTCTGGAAGATCTGTCCAAAGCAGTGGCTGCATCCAGGGACGGTTCGCTGATGGATGACGTGTACGAGAAGTACGGCTTTCAGAAAAACGATTGATAACTTTTTTGCCGGGGGAGGTTCCGGCTATTAATAAACACATGATAATCAACCCTAACGTTGCATAAAAAATGGAGTTTAAAACGTTAGGGTAAACATTGGAGACTGTATGAAAACATATATTCTGATACTTACCACATTTTTGATGATGATCTTTTGTTCCGGCGTTTCAGCGTCCAATTATGGCGATACATTTGGTGCATCTCCCAAAGGGATGAGTCTGGGGAATGCCATGTGCGCCAGGGCAGATGACTGGAGTTCGGTTTACTACAACATGGCTGGTCTCGGAAGAACGCGCCATCTCAAAAACGGTATCAACCAGGTCAGTCTGTCCTATCAGGGAAATATGCCGAAATTTGATATCAATATCGAGCGCTATGATTCAAGTGGAAATGAACTGACCACCAACGGTGCCGATGATCTCGAAGGCGGTACTTTTGTACTTGGTGTGGCCCTTGATGCAGGACTCCTTTTTAATCTTCCGTCTATTATATCTTCTGCGAGGCTGGGCATCGGGCTTGGCGCAAACGACGACCTGACGGCTGTCACCATAAACGATGTGGATCCCCGAACGCATACGTTTCTCCGGTATGGCCGGGACTGCCAGCGCCTCGTCGTTCTTACGGGTGTGGGGATCGGTCTCATGGATGACCTGGTGGGAATCGGAGTCGGCGTGCATTCCGCGTTTGGCGGTGAAGGAAGTGTGCTGCTTCAGGATATCGGTCTCGAAACAGATGAACAGCGTCCAAGGGGACAGGCCAAAATGGATATGACCATTGAACCCAATATTCTGTTCGGATCGTACCTGGATCTGGGAAAACTCATCAAAAGGGTGGACGGGCTCTATGTCGGATTTTCCTACCGGGGAGAATCGATTCTGGAAATCTACCCTTTTTCAACCATCGGTCAGGTCGAACTGGGGAACGTGCCGTTGAACATGACCCTTGCACTGACCGATTACTACCAGCCGGAGATGTTTACAATTGGTACTGCTTTTTATACTGGCCTCATTACCCTGTCATTTGATCTGGAATACCAGAGATGGTCCGGGTTCAGATTATCAAAGCCGATGGCAGCCGTATTTTCAGACGAACCAGTGGATTTTGACGATATCTGGATCCCCAGAATCGGGCTTGAGGTGAACGCCTGTGGTCAAATGTCTTTTTTGATGGGATACTATTATCAGGCCAGCTTTGTACCGGACAAGGCAGTAGACGGTGCGATGAATTTCCTCGATAACGACAAACATGTCTGCTCCTTAGGAATTTCCATGGCACTCCCCAGCCTATCCATCATGAAAGGGCATACGGAACTCAATCTGGGATATCAGCTTCAGTATCTGGTGGAACGTGATGTGACCAAAAACTCCCCGGATTCTTACAATCCGGAATATTCATATGACGGCATGTGCCATTCGTTTATGATCGGTGTGAGCGTCAGTCGATAAGGTGTGAGATACCTTTTAATGAGTTACGGCGATTTTAGTGTTGTCACTTTCACCATATAGCCCAGCCACAAACCAAGCCATATTCACTTTATCATTGATTGCCCAGGTCAGGGCATTCTTGGCTTTAAACATGACGGTTTCTGTATTCCCTCCTGTCTCAAGATAGGAAAGTTCCGCTTCATTTTTAATTGATTTGTCCGCTGAGTACGCAGGTACCGCAGCCATCATTACACTGAAAATAATATGCCATAAGTATTTCATCTTCATTCGTCCTCTCCTTTTTTTTAGTTTAATATTCATGTATATTGGGGTCGTAATCAATCATAAATTATAATTTTCGTCCACCTCTTGAATTTGTAATAATGGGCAGGCCCTTTATTGGTATGCTGGCTATTAATTACCGGGTGGGATTATATGACGGAAAGATCGTTCAAGTCTAAAGAAAAATCATTGTCGGCATTCCAGTATACTGAAAATGATTCCCAGGAGCGGGAAGAGGTCACTTCCGATTTAAAAATTTACAAGGTCCCGGGGAAGCATGAAGCCATGCTCATGGCGGGGAATGTCAAGAAACTGGCCGGCATTTTGAATGAAATGCTTGGCCAGCAGGGGGTATTTGAACAGCAACCTATAACCAAGCAACGCCGTGGATTTTAAATAAATCTTTCTTTGCTAGTTGTAAACAGGTGCAAAACCATTTCGTTTTTTATTTTCAATTGAATTCAGAAAGTCCGGCATGGAGATCACCGATAATTCTTCATCTCTGAATTCACTCCCCAGGCATACGGATAATTTATATCTGATATCAATCGAGAACTGCTTGAAGTTGAACAGGTGATTTTCTATCTGGTGCTTGAGAAAAATAAATCCATTGTAGATAACAATGGAAAAATCACGCAATGACATATGAAGGCCTTTTCCCACGGCCTTGATATAGCTTTCCTTAAGGGTCCACAGATCGTAGAACGTGTCCAGTTTTTGTTTTTCTTTCTGGCAAATCAGATAATCATTTTCATCCTTGGAAAAAAACCGTTTGGAAATATTGTAATCGGTCGGTTTTATCTTTTCCACATCGATTCCCACCACACTGTCGCTGATCGCACATACAACCCATTCTCCGGAGTGGGACAGGTTGAAGTAAAAATTATCTTTTCCCAGAAGGTATGGTTTTCCATATTCGTTCTGGCCGAAACGAATGTCTGAATTTTTCATAGAGAGTTTTTCGTGAATAATCGATCGCACGAGAAGGTCGGACATGAGAGCCTGTTGTGCGGCAGGCCGTTGTATATATCTGTTGATCCTGGCTTTCTTTTCGGTTGAAACGTAAGGCAAAAGGGAATGAAACTTTTTGTCAGTTAAAATTTTGTTTTGTTGCAAGGCATAAATTTCAAGCATAACACTAACCAATCACTAAATATTATTTGTTGTTGATTAGATCTTTCACACTCACCTACTAACACCAGTAAGATGGAATAACGTTAATTTTGTGTGTAAACTATGTTTATAAAATATCACATTCATCCTATTTGTAAAGAAAAAAATAAAAATAATTCATTAATGGTGATTTGTTAAGTTTGCTTTGCCGTTAACATTAAATACACATAAAAGGCAGCGCGCCATTTGTTATTTTTTCGCTATAGGGTTCAGAATATTTTCAACAATCTGTTCCAGAACATTTTGATATTCCCCGATGCCAATCTGGCACGATCCGACCGTGGTATGGCCGCCCCCTCCAAATGATAGCATGAGTTTGCCGATATTGGTGTCACATGTGCGATTGATAATGCTGTGTCCACAATTGATGGCCACTTTTGGGATGCCTTTTACCGGCATAATTCTGACTTCAATATTCTGTTCAGGATAAAGGGCAAAAACAAGGAAGCGGTTTCCAACATGGATAGTCTCTTCATTCAATAAATCCGTGATAATCACGTTACCCTTGATTTTGCATACACGTTTCAGCATGTCCATGAAAAGCGGCTGGTGTTCAAAATAGCGTTTTGTCCTTTCAAGTACATTGGGAATCTGAAGAATTTCCTGGATCGTCATGGTCCGGCAGTATTCGATCATCTCCTCCATAAACTGGTAATTACTGATCCTGTAATCGTGAAATCGGCCAAGGCCGGAGCGTGGGTCCATTAAAAATGACAGCAGTATAAAGTCTTTGGGGTTGAGGATTTCTTCCTGTGTTAAGTCACCGGAATCACTTCTGTTTACAGCATCAAGGAGTGGCAGGAAAGCAGAACCGAATGTCTTTTCTCCGCCATAATAATTCCAGATAATCTGAGCCGTGCTTAACTCGGGACGACATTCTCCATTGAAATTCAGGCGTTCTATCCCCAATCGGCTGTCTTCGCTTTCATGATGGTCAAACCATAAACCGCAACCTTTTGCATACGGAATATTCGTTAAAACATCGTTTTCTGACACATCTATCTTGCCATCCTGAACATCTTTGGGATTTACAAACAAAAAACTGTCAATCAGCTTCATTTCCTTGAGAAAAACCGCACAAACAAGACCATCAAAATCGGAACGTGTAATAAGTCTCATGAAATCGTATCCTTTCAAAGTTAACAAGAATGTATCAGCAAATGACAAATTATGGCTTATAATACGATAATATTCGGAATTGATCAAAGAAATTTCTTATTGTTTTTCTGGCCCGATGAAATCGAAGCTGTGTTTTTATTGATCTGAACCAGACAGTCATAAAGAAAAGCAATGGCCCGTTAGACTGAATGATCCTTGACACGATTTTAGTATTTATCATATAACGCAATAATCTAAGAAAGAGTTGCTCGGACGGTTTCGATACGTTTTTTAAAGTTTTGTAAGAGGCGACTTTAAAACGGATATTTGATCAATGGACCACTAAAAATCAACACATATTTGTTAATTGCAGGAAACCTGCATCTCAAAATTATTTTTACGCAAGGCCCAAGAGCAGCAGAACGTCCGGATACCGATACAGACCCGTGAATGCATCATGAGCAGAATCCAACCATCAACCAAATGGTGAAAGTGATCCACCAAAACGTTGATTTTGGCCTTTTTTTAATCGTCGCACCCGTAGAGTACCAAAGATGACTTGTCGGCTAACTTACCGATAAAATATTATTTTATGTTTTTTTTCAAACCCGTGCTATTTGCCGGTGACTTGGCATCAGTTTCGCTATATATGCTGACTTTGGTAAAGCATTTTTTGGGTAATCGTTTAAATGAACCATTCAAGGAAAACAATACGAAAGGAATACTCATGGATTCCAGAGAACTGTTTGACGCTTTGACCCATAAAAGCCGTCAGGCGTTGACCGGCGGCGGCGAGGAACGTATCGCAAAACAGCATGCCGAGGGCAAACTGACGGCCCGGGAACGGATCGACCAGCTCATGGACAAGGACAGCTTCATTGAGATGGATCGTTTTAAAACCCATCGGTGCAACGATTTCGGCATGGAAAAAAGTAAAATTTTGGGCGACGGGGTGATCACCGGCTACGGCCTGGTCCATGGCCGTCAGATTTTTGTATATGCCCAGGATTTCACTGTCTTCGGGGGGTCGCTTTCTTTATCCCACTCGGAGAAAATCTGCAAGGTCATGGATACGGCCATGCGCGTCGGCGCACCGGTAGTAGGTCTTTGTGACTCCGGTGGAGCACGTATTCAGGAAGGGGTCATGAGCCTGGCCGGGTATGCGGATATTTTCCTGCGAAACGTCATGGCCTCGGGTGTCATCCCTCAGATCACGGCCATTATGGGGCCTTCGGCAGGTGGTGCCGTCTATTCACCAGCGTTGACCGACTGGATTTTCATGGTGGAGAAAACGAGCCATATGTTCATCACCGGGCCGGATGTCATTAAGGCTGTGACCCGTGAATCGGTCACCAAAGAAGCGTTGGGCGGTGCCATGACCCATAATTCAGTCAGTGGCGTGGCCCATTTTTCAGAAGAGAACGATGATGTTTGTCTCGGCAGGATCCGCGAACTGCTTCGCTTTCTGCCCCGAAACAACATGGAAATTCCGCCCTGCATGGAAACCACTGATGATCCCATGCGCAGGGACTTGTCCCTTAGGGAGATTGTGCCGACTGATCCCAACAAACCCTATGATATCCGGGACATCATCTGGTCCAATCTGGATGATCGTAATTTCTTCGAAGCACATGCCCATTATGCCAAAAATATCGTGGTCGGGTTCGGACATATGAACGGCATGGCTGTGGGTATTGTAGCCAACCAGCCCAATGTCATGGCCGGGTGCCTGGATATCGATGCATCGCTCAAGGGGGCGCGATTTATCCGTTTTTGTGATGCCTTCAACATCCCGCTGGTCGTGTATGAGGATGTGCCAGGATTTCTTCCCGGGACCCACCAGGAAAACGGCGGTATCATCAAGCACGGCGCCAAATTGATCTACGCCTTTTGTGAAGCAACTGTGCCACGCATTACCATCATTACCCGCAAGGCATATGGCGGGGCGTATTGCGTCATGAACTCCCGGCACATTCGCGGCGACATGGTTCTGGCCTATCCGGCAGCGGAAATTGCCGTGATGGGGGCCGAAGGGGCGGTCAACATCATCAGCCGCGAAGAGATCAAGAATGCCGTCGATCCGGAGGCCCGGAGAAAACAACTGGTGGAGGCATATCGCGAGAAATTCGCCAACCCCTATAAAGCCGCGGAGATGGGTTATATCGATGATGTCATTGACCCGGCAGACACCCGGCCCAGAATCATTCGGGCCCTGGAAATGTTAAAGACCAAGCGGGATACCAACCCGCCCAAAAAACACGGCAACATACCACTTTAGCGCCTGTGTTCAAAACAGGTACATGACAAAGGAGATTGCGCCATGTCGTGGCAACAGGTTTTAGACCTTATTATCAGTATTTTTACGACCCAGACGGGCCTGCCCAACCTGATGTTCAAGCAGGTGATTATGATAGGAGTGGCCTTTTTTTTCCTCTATCTGGCGGTTGCCAAAAAATTTGAACCGCTTTTGCTCGTTCCCATCGGTTTTGGTATATTCCTGGTGAATTTCCCTTTAACACCCTTGATGGGGTTCACCGAACAGGGAGCACCTGAGCTGATCCGCGTTTTTTATAAATACGGAGTTGAATGGGAAGTCATCCCCTGTGTGATATTCCTGGGATTAGGTGCCATGACCGATTTCAGCCCATTGATCGCCAATCCGAAAACGCTGATCATCGGTGCCGGCGCCCAGCTTGGGGTATTTATTACTTATATTGGTGTGCTCTTTTTCGGTTTTACGCTTAAGGAGGCTGCTTCGGTAGGAATCATCGGCGGCGCGGACGGGCCCACGACCATCTATCTGACTTCCAAACTCGCTCCCCACCTTTTGGGGGCCAACGCCCTGGCGGCTTATTCTTACATGGCCATGGTACCGTTGATCCAGCCTCCCATCATGCGTCTGATGACAACACCTGAGCAGCGTTGTATCAAAATGCATCAATTACGATCGGTGTCGGTTAAAGAGAAAATTCTCTTTCCCCTCATCGCAGCCCTCCTGATTATTTTTCTGGTTCCGGCTGTGGCGCCCCTGATGGGGATGTTCATGTTCGGCAACTTCATGCGTGAATCCGGAGTTGTCAAGCGTCTTACCGATACCGCCCAAAACGCCCTGATGAATATTGTGACTATTTTTCTGGGACTTTCCGTCGGTGCGACCATGCAGGCGGAGAAGTTTCTGACCCCCAAACCGTTATTAATATTTGCCTTTGGTCTGATGGATTTTGTGGTGTGCACCATAGGCGGTATCCTTACCGTGCATGTCATGAACCTTTTCCTGAAAGAAAAAATCAATCCGCTCATCGGCTCTGCAGGTGTTTCGGCCGTTCCCATGTCGGCCCGCGTTTCCCATGCCGAGGGGTTAAAAGCCGATCCGGACAACTGGCTGATCATGCATGCCATGGGCCCAAACCTGGCCGGTGTCATCGGTTCAGCGGCAGCAGCAGGCATGTTCATTGCCATGTTTCAATAGTAGGAGGGGACCTTGAAACAACTTTTCAATAAAAGAATGATTCTGTTTGTTCAATATATGCTGGTTGCAGCCCTTATTATTGGTGGAGCTGGATTTTGCGACGCAGGCGGCTTTTTCGCTTTTGATGATATGGAAAAGCCCAAACCCGAATTTAACAGACGTGGTGAAGAAATTTCGGCCAAACTCATTCCGCGCGCCAAAAGCACCCGCACCGTAATCAATTTCAGGGTGGCAGACGGCGGGCAACTGGTGGATGTCAAGGGTGTTGATTTTCAGACAGTCGACCGGCCGGAAGTGGATGTGAAAAACTTTAAATCTGCTGCATTTGAGATCCGGATTGACAATGTGAAACCCGGTGGTGAGGCCAGGGTATCGATGGACTCGGATTTTTTTGCTGCATCGACCGCTTTTTATGTGTTCAATCCAAAGCTTGAAAAACCATGGATGACCCCCCAGATTGTGAACATTTCCCGGCAGGAAAGTATCCGGGAACTTGTGGTAACCGTCAGGGACGGCAGCCCCCTTGATGCGGACGGTGCGGTTGACGGCCGGATCATCCTTATCGGCGGTCCCCGGGATTCGTTCTGGGGATATGCTCTGGGCACATTGTTTATCCGGTTCTTCGGTATTTTTATCGTTCTTTCCATTCTGATGCTCGGAATGATTCTTTCGGGTCTTTATTTTAAATTCAATGAACGGACCCAAAAGAGTGAAAACGAAAGCTTAGGCAATATAAGCGGGCCGGAAAAAAAAGAAACCGGGGATGAGCTGCCGGGCCAGTCCTCCGAGGCGACTGAAGAAGAGGCCGCGGTGATAGCAGCCGCGCTGTATCTTCACTTTAAACAGACTTCGGTGCAGACCGACAGGGTTTCGGCACAGAAAGATGAGGGGGCATGGGCTTTAGGAGGCCGCCAGCGGATCATGAACGACCGTTTGAGTGTTTTCAATCGATTGAATCGATAAGATTGTGGAAAAAGGATACAGAAAATGAAATATGCATTCAAAATAGGCGAAAAAGAGTACTCGGTAGAAGTCGGTGAAATGATTTCAGGTCTGGTTCCGGTGTCCGTGAACGGAAAGTCTTTTGACGTGATTGTGGAAGATTTTATGGTCGGAGAATCGAAAAAGAATCCAGCTCCCGAGGGCCGGACTGTTTTACCGGTTTCACACAAACCACAGGCACCTGCAAGGCAGGTGATTTCTGCCGGGAGCGGCACGGTGATAGCGCCTATTCCGGGCCTGATTACAGGCATCAAGGTAAACGTTGGTGATAAAGTAGACGCAGGCCAGAGTGTCGCTACCATGGAGGCCATGAAAATGGAAAATCATTTGACCACCCATATCTCCGGTATCGTGCAGGAAATATACGTCCAGAAAGGATCGGAAGTGAATACCGGGCAGGCCATCATGAGGGTAGAATGAACATTTCAACCACTCAAACCAAGTTTGACCTGAAGCGCTGGCTGTTTCTCCTCCTGGGTATCGCCTTTTTTTTTCTCATCTATTATTCGCCCCCATGGCCCGATGCGGTGGACCCAGTTGGAAAACATTTTTCCCTGACCCAGGAAGGCAAAGGCGCTCTCGCGGTCTTTTTGCTGGCGAGCACGTGGTGGATTTTCGAAGTGCTTCCCATCGGCATCACGAGCCTTGCCATAGGCGTCTTCCAGACCCTTTTTTTCATCCGGCCGGCTAAAGATGTTTTCGGAAATTTCATGGACCCTTCGGTATTGTTTATCTTTGGTTCCATCGTCATTGGGCAGGTATTTACAAAAACGGGTTTGACCCGGCGAATGGCTTACACAATGTTGTCCATCGTGGGCGAAAGAACATCCATGATCTATCTGGGCAGTTTTTGTGTTACGGTTTTATTGACCCATTTCATGGCGCATACAGCGGTTGCAGCTACGATCTATCCTCTATTGATTACCATCCATTCCCTTTATGATGAAGAAAACAAAAAAACCCGCTTCGGCAAGGGACTTTTCATCGGCATGGCATATGTGGCCGGTGCGGGCAGCACGATCAGCTTGTTGGGTGCAGCTCGGGGTGCTGTAGCCATCGGTTTTTTCCGAGATATCGTAGGCAAGAGCATCAGTTTTTTCGAGTACAGCTATTATTTTTTTCCGGTGGGCTGGATAATGATGCTTCTGATCTGGGGATTGATGATGGTTGTCTGCAAACCCGAGAGGGCTGCTATTCCGGGGCTGAGAGAAAAGGCAAGGCTGCTCAGCTCAGAGATGGGAACGCTTAGCCGCAACGAAATAGGTGCAGCCGTCATTATCCTCTCCTGCATTGTAGTTCTGGCGCTGCAATCCTTTTTTCCACAGCTGGCCAAACTGAATAAATCAGCCGTGCTGATCGTCACCACCCTATTGTTTTATGCTTTCAAGATATTGGATATTTCCGACCTGGAAGAGATTCCATGGAATATAGTACTCCTTTTCTCAGGCGCCATGAGCATGGGATTGTGCCTTTGGGAAACCGAAGCTGCCAACTGGCTGGCGGTCAACTGGCTGGCCATGTTCCATAAGGCCAACTGGTTTGTATTCGTCATGAGCATCGGATTCTTTGTCATGATCATGACCAATTTCATCATGAACGTGGCGGCGATCGCCATATCCCTTCCAGTGGCACTGGTTATTGCACCTTACCTGGGTGTGGCGCCTGAAGTGATTTTCTATGCATCCCTGGTAACGGCCGGAATGCCTTTCATGCTGCTGATCGGCGCCGCCCCCAATGCCATCGCCTATGATTCAAAACAGTTCACTGCAGGAGAGTTTTTTAAATACGGTGCCTTCGCCAGCATCATTCTCATGGTCGTTCTGGCCTTTGCCGTTTATTTCCTCTGGCCGCTGATGGGGATGCCGGTTAAATTGTAAATTTATGCACGTACGTATAAATTAAACAGTTTTTATCGTTCATGATTGCAACTATAAAATTTTTTAACATGTTGAATCATAATTGATCATCGTGGCCGTAAAAACAAAGGACGTGTTTCAGATGGCATTTCTGGAGAAGTTTAAAAACCTTCACGATGACCTGACTGAAAACGTTCCCATGACCGAAAAAATAACAAGTCTGATCAATGCCCGAAACACCTATGGCGAAGCCGACGAACTCCAAGTCAGGGAACTTTTCGAAGAATGGCCCAAAACCGATGCCGAATTATTAAAAATCAAGAAACGGGTAATTCAAACCCCCATGTAAGTCTCTCTTTTTAGAGACATGACGCTTTTTTCCATCATTTCCACTGCCGCCATATGTCTTTTTCTCTATCTCATGTTTCGGCGGATTTCAGGCGTCTTCATTCCTCTGATCATTGTCTATCTCTCGCTCATTTTTACCCTGTGCATCATGTCAATTACCGGTGCAGTCATCAAAATTCCTTTCGTCATTGTGCCATCCTTTCTGTTAACTGTAGGCGTGGGAGACGTCGTTCATATTCTCGCATACTTCTATGTCGACTTCAATAATTCCGGTAATAAGAAGGAATCGATTGCAAGCGCAGCAAGTCATTCAATCATCGCTGTCATTTTTACCAGCACCACAACAGCAGGCGGGCTTTTATCCTTTATTACGGCGGAGATTGCCCCTGTTGCGGATCTGGGAGTGTATGCGGCCGCCGGCGTCATGGTGGCGTTTCTTTTCACGTTTCTTCTGTTACCTGCACTGATTGCCATCATTCCTTTAAAACCCAAAAAAAATGTTGAAACAAAAAATGAAAATACAAAGATGATGGATGTTATAAAAAAAATGAGTATCTTTTCAATCAACCGGCCGGTTTCGATAATCCTTCTGGGTTGTCTGTTTTTGGTGGCCTCATTTTTTTTCATGACAAAAATAAGATTTTTTCACAATGTGGTCGAATGGTTTCCAGAAAGAGATCCGATTCGCATGGCGACCTAAACTATTGACAGGGAGCTCAAAGGTTCGATTTCTCTTGAAGTCGTGGTGGACACAAAAAAAGAAAACGGTATCTATGACCCGGGTTTTTTAAAAAAATTGGATAATATCGGAAATGAACTGGAGACCTTTCATGAAGGCGATATGTTTGTCGGAAAAGCCTGGTCCATTACAACGATCATCAAGGAAATCAACAGGGCTTTGAACAACAACCAGATGGAAAATTATGTCTTACCAAAGACAAGGGAAATGGTTGCCCAGGAACTTTTTTTATTTGAAAACAGCGGTTCGGACGATCTTCTCGACTTCACCGACTCCCAACTCAGCAAAGCTCGGGTCGTCATAAAAGTTCCTGCAATTGATGCCATCCAGTACAGCGAATTCATTTCACACGTTTCAGAACAGTTTCATCACGAATTCCCAGAGTGTGACGTGTCTGTAACCGGTATCATTGTCGATGACACGATTCACTTCATGCATTCGTTCAGAAGAAATCTAAAGACAATGAAAGATTCCCGAAAAGCCACCATAGCAACCGTCATGGTCGCCGGACGCGCCATGGTCATCACGAGCCTTGTTCTTTCCGCAGGATTTTTTACCTACATGTTCTCTTCCATGAACAGTTTGTATTATTTTGGCCTGTTGTCAGGTATTACAATGCTAATTGCGCTGGTTTCAGAATTGCTATTAACCCCCGCGCTGATAATGCTTGTATATCGAAAAAAATAGATTTTTGGAATGACGAATTACCAAATGGAAGCATTAGTTGAACGCTTGACTATAGAAAATATTCAAATACCAATTTATTTTTACATGCGAATGAAGTAGAAACCGCTTTTACAGTATGTAAAAAATATCCTTTGCACTCATTGAAAGCCTCTTTACGACCTATGATACGACATTCTTTCATAAAAAGTCATCCTTTCAATCCCTTGCAACCGACCTGCTGTTTTTCAGATATTGGCATATTCATTGCTCCTATATAGGTCACTTTTTAGAATGTAAAGGAGGTGATAAATATGCAGAAATTCTGGAAAAAATGTGTGGGTTTAAGCTTGATGTTATGGGCGGGGTTACCGGGGATGCTGTTTGCTGCAGGTGAAAAAGCAACGGCGGTGGTTATTGTTGCGGACACCCGAAACCTTAAAGGGCTGATGGGCTGGTGGGGAAATCTTTATAATGAAAGCCATCTGTTGTTCACACTTCTCACAGTGGTACTGATACCCCTAATTGGTGTGATCTTCGGTCTGCTTGCGGACGTGATCATGCAACGGATCGGTATTGATCTTAAATCCAGAGAATTGGCTGAACATTGATATGGCATCATTTGATTCAGGTTTTGACAGGTAATGTTGGTTTCAGGATGGAAATTTTTTTGAATTTGCAAGGATAGGAGGATTCTCATGGAGTGGTTATATGTTCATATGCCGATTGCCGGGGTTGAAATATTCTGGCCCGGGCTCATCATACTGGGAATCGGTGTCGGAATTATCGGCGGTTTTTTCGGGATGGGCGGCGCCTGGATGGTAACCCCCGGTCTTAATATTTTAGGTTTTCCCATGGCGTTTGCCATTGGTACCGATATCGCCCATATGGCTGGCAAGTCTCTGATCGCCACCATGCGGCATGGGAAATTTGGCAACGTGGATTACAAACTGGGCATGATTATGCTTGTTGGCACCATTGTCGGGTTTGAAGTCGGCGCACAAATGATCATGTGGCTTGAACGGCTGGGGAACGTTGAGATAGTTGTACGCTATCTATACCTGGTTTTGCTTACATTCATTGCCTGGATGGTTTTTCATGATGTGTCCACGCGAAGGAAAAAGCAACAGGCGGCATTGGCGGCTGGTCAGGAAGTGGATAAGCTCGCAACCGGCATTGAATGGCATAAGACCTTTCACAAAATCACGATCCCGCCCATGGTGCATTTTAAGACAGCCGGTATTTATTGTTCTGCATGGCTGCCGATTTTTGTGAGCTTTTTTACAGGATGGCTGGCAGGGATATTGGGCATTGGCGGTGGTCTGATTCGTATGCCGGCGCTTATTTATCTGGTGGGCTGTCCGACCCACGTGGCAGTTGGCACGGATCTTTTTGAAGTCATGATCTCCGGTCTATATGGTGCTGCGACATACACTTTTAAAGGCCGTACCGAACTGGTGGCTGCCATTATCATGCTGGTGGGTGCTGCCATCGGCGCACAGGTGGGAACGGTGGCCACAAAATACATCAAAGGATATGGCATTCGTATCGCATTTGGTATCGCTGTGATCGGTTGTGCCCTTTCAATTGTTCTCAAACTGCTCGCCAAAGGGATTCCTGAGTTTAAACTCTGGTTTGACGGCTCTGCCACAGTTCTCATCCTGGGCCTTGTATTTGCCCTCTCGCTTTATATTTTTATTCAGATGATCAAAGGTGTAAAAAAAGAACTGGCCGCAAAAAAAGCGCTCGTTTCCGGCCATTAAAGATAGCGCTTATGAGGAAGGTGAACTTTTTGACGATTGAATTGATTTAGAATGTGATATAAGGGAGAAAACAAATGAGGACTGCAACATATATTCTGTTAAAGATACTGGCAACCATTTTTTTTCCGGCTGTCTTGCTGATGGGTTGTAATGATTTCGGCCAGGTTGATCAGGGAAGAACGATTGCCTTTGACAAGGCAAACAAAACCGTCACCATCATCAGGAACAAAAGTTTTGATCCGAAAAATCCTGATTATAGTGTCCTGCCGCCGGTTAACTACAGGCTGCCGGATGATCCGGCTGAAACCGGACCGGAGCCCAAGGTTGGCAGGCGAATGAATTTCGACATCGATAAAAAGGAGATTACCCTATTTGACCCGGCAGCAAATGGCTTTGTGACCATTCACTATACGTTGGTGGATCAGAAGGATAATGTGGATTCAACTGATCCTCTCCTCTGTGATCCGGTCACTAAAAAACAAAAGCCATTTCCACTGATCGATGAGGCAACAAAGACCATAACCGTTTATTCCAAACGGCAGAAAGTGCTTGTTACATTTACCGTGCCGGATGAATATGCCGGTTATTCACCGGATACCTGGGACAGCGGCGATGAAGTCCGCATCTATTACAAGGAAGCAGGCCGGGCTAAAAGATTCATGAATGTCAGCAAGACGGATATTTATAAGAAATAGGTATCACCTGGATCACATGCTCCTCTGGCGGATTTTTTTCCGGACGCTTTTGCATCCGGCTATCAATAAGGGAAGCCTGTGAAAACGTTCCCACGCCTGACGCGTGGGAACGACCTTTTAACCATTGGACGTTTCAAACAACCTGAAAAGAAGTATTGATGAATATACACCAAACAATAACTGTTATCATTATGGATATTTTTTTGATTGTGGAACTGTGTGTCAGCATGTATTTTGCCACCAAAGAGCCTGATCTGCTGACGCCGTTATTTCTGAAATATTTTTTCAGTATGGCTGTTCCTACGTTTATCATTGCAAAGATTTTCATAAAAAGATTACAATCAAAACCCGAGCCGATGTCGTAAACCCAAGACAGTTTGAATGAAAAAAAATGATGAACCGCTTATTATCCCGCTTTAAAAGATCGGGTCCTTCCAGAGATGAAATCATGAATCTCTTCAGGAAGAAGTATTCAAATTTCAAGATCATCCTGGAATCGAATTCCGAGCTTCTCAAAATTCTTTCCGATATAGAGGATAAGCTATGCGGCAGGCAGGTATTCGGCATGGCCTACATCCGGAGTCAGACCGCCCGGATCATGTTTCATATCACAAGAATGGTAAAAAGCTTCGAAGGATTGTCCGGCCGCAAATATCAGTATCTCATTAAAGTCTTAAATCAGATTCATCAGCAGATTGAACACGACCTGGAGCTGAAGAGTTCCCCAAACAACTCGGCGTATGTGTTGCCTTATTCTCAAATCACCCATATCATGGTTGACTTTGTCGGCGGCAAAAATGCCAATCTGGGCGAGCTGAAAAGCTGCCTCAACCTTCCGGTTCCCAATGGATTTGCAGTTACAACCAATGCCTTTGATACGTTTATTGAATCGAATCATCTGATGGATGAGATCCGGAAAGAAAAATTGGAAATCCAGCCTGACAACCCGGAATCCATTCTTGCGGCCAGTGAAAAAATCCGCCATCTGTTTTTATCTGCAGTTGTTCCCATGACAATTGAACAGGACATTTTAGGCGCTTTCAGGAAACACATATACCCGGGGGAAACTGAAAATGCAAGAACAGCCCTTAGAAGCAGCGCTGTCGGAGAAGACAGCGAATTCTCCTTTGCCGGCCAGTATCTGTCCGTTTTGAACGTGCCTTACGACAAGATCATCGATGAATATAAACGTGTTCTGGCGAGTCTGTTCGCGCCCGCGGCCATAACCTACCGCCTGCAAATGGGTATACTCTTTGAGAAAGCGAAAATGAGCGTGGCCTGCCTGGAGATGATTTCCTCCAAGGCCGGTGGCGTGATGTATACCCGTCATCCGTTCGATCCCCTGTCACAAAATCAGGTCATCATCAATGCGGTGTGGGGAATCGGCACCTATGCAGTGGAAGGTGTGATCACGCCGGATTCATATACGCTATCAAAAGACACAAGGCCGGTTTTGCTTGAATCGAAAATTGCCTCAAAGCCTGTTCAACTGGTTACTTCTCCTGCCGGGTATCTTGTGGAAAATCCGGTTCCTGAAGACATGCAGACGCGCCCCTGCCTGACCGTGGACCAGGCCGTTATGCTTTGCCAATACGGCATGCAGATCGAGGAACATTTTAAGACGCCTCAGGATATTGAATGGGCGCTTGATCCAAATGATTCCATCGTCATTCTTCAAACCCGGCCTTTGCGGCTGGAATACCAGAACAACAACCATCAAAAAGTTATCCCTGTTCCTTCCGGATATCCGTTGCTCCTGGATGGCGGGGATGTGGCATGCCCGGGAGTCGGGTTTGGCGAAGCATATATCGTTCGTTCAGAAAGCGATTTATTGACATTTCCGGATGGTGGCGTGCTGGTGGCGGCCCATTCTTCACCGCAATATGTGATGGTCATGCGGAAAGCAAAGGCAATTGTCACGAATTCAGGAAGCATCAGCGGCCACATGGCCACTCTGGCCAGGGAATTCAAGGTGCCTGCCGTACTCAATACCCATGCGGCCACCACAACCCTTAAACCCGGAATGCTCATTACGGTGGATGCCAATTCCGGCCGGGTGTATTCCGGTAAAGTCCCGGAACTCATTGACCTGGAAACCCAGGATCGCGCGTTTATGAAAGACTCGCCGGTTTTTCATACGCTTCAAAAAATTGCGGGACAAATTGTTCCCTTAAATCTTGTAAACCCCAAATCGTCGAGATTCACGCCTGAAAACTGCAAAACCATTCATGATGTGATGCGATTATTGCATGAGTTCTCCTATCTCGAGATATTCAAGCTGGGTGATTTTACGACCGATCAGGGAAGAATTTCAGTAAAGCTTGATGCCGCACTTCCCATTGATCTTTACATTATCGATCTTGGGGGCGGATTGGGGAATCGCCCTGAAAAACGGTTTAGAGTCAAAACCGATCAAATCATATCCCAACCGTTGAAAGCACTTCTTGAGGGAATGTCAAACGAAGCCCGGCAAAATACCGGCCCGCGGCCCGTCAATCTGGGCGGTTTTTTTTCCGTAATGAGTGAACAGATGTTTTCGCCGCCTGTTGGGGCGGAACGATTCGGTGATCGGAGTTATGCGATTATTTCAGATAAATACATGAACTTCAGCTCACGCGTGGGATACCATTATAGTGTATTGGATGCGTACTGCGGCCAGACGGCAAACAAGAATTATATCAATTTTCAATTCAAGGGCGGTGCAGCCGATAAAGTTCGCCGGAACCGGCGCGCCCGGCTTATCGGATTGATCCTGGACACATTGGGATTTTTGGTGGATGTGCAGGGGGATATGACAACCGTGCGTTTTTCCAAGCGGGAATGCAGCGTGATTTACGAAAAAATAGAATATCTGGGCAGGCTGCTTATATTCACCCGGCAGATGGACATGCTGATGGAAAGTGAAGCCACCGTGAATCAGCTTGCCGAAAGCTTTCTGAAAAACGATGCCCATCCATATAAAAACCATCCTCAGCCAACGCTTTAGGCATAAAGGGGGGTCTATCTGATCTTTTCATTTTCCAGCTTGCGTTCGTAGGCTTGAGAAATTTTCAGGCTGATTTCTTCCACATCGCAGGGTTTTAACAAGTAATCATAAGCCCCGTAATCGATGCTGTTCAGTGCAATATCCATCGAGGCATGCCCTGTGAGAATGATCACTTCGGCATGGCAACCTTGCGCCTTTAGCCGCTTTAATGTTTCAATACCGCTTATCCCGGACATTTTTACATCCAACAGGATAACATCATAATCATTTTCCGATACTTCCACCAAAGCATCCTCACCGCTGCCCACCGATTTCACCACAACCCCTTTGGTTTTAAACGTTTTTGCCATTGATTTGCAAAACCGTTCTTCGTCGTCTACGATAAGCAATTTCGGTTGCAGGTCCATTCGATTTCCTCTTGATAATTTCTTCATGGATCAAAAACTGATGTGCGGGTTGCAAGGATCGATTCCCTGACCTGGTTTCAGCATCACACACAGAAACTCATGAATATCTTCAAATGTCAACTTTTTCAGTGCCGGGAACAGAAAAAAACCATTGAAAATAATATGAATTTGATATAATTTTCAAAAGCAATATAAATGAAGTAAGGAGGCACGCATGGAAGTTAGCGGAACCAATATCGGCGCATCAACCTATGCCCTGAAGAAGGCGATGGAGATGCCGGGTATTCTGATGAATCTTGTTCAGAACTCTGCCGAGAATAAAGGACAGTCCCTTGAAATGAATCGTCCTGTTCCCAATCCACCCGACATTTCATCAGTTACCGGCAAAGGAAAAATCATCGATATCGTGGCATAATTGTCCGGATCATGAGGACCTGTACCATCGACGGATTTTATATCTTACGACAGGACGCCTTAAGGTACCCACGGGTCGCCAGGGGCTGAAGGAAGAGCAGGGGGAGGAGCGGATTCCCATGGATCACCAGTGGCTGAAGCTGGTGGAGCTTGGCTGGAAGAATCCGAAACCTCCATGCATTCCTGGTCAATCGCCCTGCATATTTCTTCAAACTCCCTTTTTAAAATCGAAACTCTGTATGGGGAGATAGAAAAATTATTGTTTTCGTTTTTTTGAAGGATATTTTGAAAATTCCGGAGAAACTTATCTATTGCATCCAGGGCCTTTTCGGCACTGCGGGCCTCTTTGACATCGCCGCCCAGCAGATAAATATCCAATGGTAGATTGAAACAGGTGCTGAAATTTGGAACGCCACCCGTCATGCAGGATAAAACGGCTGTCGATTTTGTAAGCATCAAACCTGTCTCATAAAAGAAAGCATTGATGCTTTCCCATTCACCTTGTTGTGCAAGTGATTTCATGGCAGCGATCCGCAATCAAATTGATTAATTCGGCGTGACTGAACCGGTTCTCGTCAAACAAGGGGATAAGGAAATGACAGCAGCGCATCATGGGAATATCTACGGATTCAATCGTAAATGATATTCTCACATGCGTCGGGATCGCATCCTTCGGCGACCATCATAACTCTGGGCATAGAGGCTTTTCTTATATACTTATATTCTTCTAAATCGCTTTCAGGAATGGAATCAATATCTGTTATCCAATCCTCATAATAGTGATAACGAGATTTTGCCCTCATTTCAGCTGCAGGACTTCTTCCTATATCGTTCCAGGCTTTTGCCGCGCAAAATCTGCACATCCAGGTTTCGACACCCCACATACCGTATCTAATATTGTAGACGACATTTCGATTGTGGCCACACTTCGTGCACGTATACATTTTATGTCTCCTGATGAATGGGTTACGAATAATAATCCTTTTTCCTACGGCGAATATATAGCCGGGCGAGCATATGTGTCAAACACATATTAAATGACGATTTCGCAAACGCTTCAGCTGCGTGCCGTTTGCAGGCCCTTTCAGCAAAAGGCTGGCGGAATTTTTTTTTCGGGTCTTCATATTTACCGCCAACCCATAAATACCGCAGCAGGTGAAAAAGTTTTTCAGCACTTTTAACAAGGTTGGGGGTCAACCAAATGGTGAAGAACATGCACCAAAAGGTTGATTTATATCTTCCTTCCATTCCTCCCCAAATGGTCACCAAACGCCGTCTGGTCGTCCAACTTATCGATCGGATTGCATTTTATCCTTCACCCGGCCATTCAATTTTACCTGATAATTTGGCATTGATTTCGCTATATCTATGTCCAAATAAAGCAATTGTGCTTTAAAATAAGAATGAATCATCCAACAATTCATTTAGGAGAGAAAACATCATGAAAAAACTGTCATTGGTATTATCCGTATTCATGCTGGTCGCCATGAGCGCCGGCTTGGTGATGGCCGCAGAAAAACATGCGGCCAAACACGTTGCCACGCTCGAAAGTCTTGAAGGCCAGGTTGTGTCCATCGACACCCATGCAGGAAAGATCGTTATCATGGCCAACAATAAGGAAGAAACATTGGAGGCAGATGCAAACTTGATCAAGGATATCGTCGTTGGCGAAAAAGTCAGCATTGAAAAAACAGGCAATATTCTGAAATCCATTAAAAAATTTGAAATCGTTCCTGTTCCCGTCCAATAAGTTTATGCATTACGGCTGAGATACCGAAAATGTGGAAAAACCCCTCCGCATCCTTCGTAGAGGGGTTTTTTGCTGTCATGCGTGAAATGAGGGACAGGAGTTGTCCGTGAGGGATCACAAGCGATAATTTAATTTGAAATCAACCGATTTGTAGTGTATTAAATGTCCAATAGAAATTCTTTTATGAACTGTCCGACCCGGATCACCACTGTCGCCTTTATTGGGTCATTTTCCGGATCACTACCGGCTTTGAAACAACAAATCCTGATATCCTTTTCAAGGAGACATATACCATGTTTTCAGAAGCGCTGATACCCGTTGTCATATTTATTGCGGTTTATGTAGCCATTTCATTTGAATGGCTGAACAAAGCCGTGGCTGCCATCCTTGGAGTAATGGCCCTTTTTATTATAGGTGTCGTAGACGAAACAGCGGCAGCCCGTTACATCGATTTTGAAACCCTCATGCTCCTGATCGGCATGATGGGGATCGTGGCGGTCCTGAAAAAGTCGGGATTTTTCACCATTCTGACGGTGAGGATTGCCCGGATGACCGGTGGGCAGCCGCTGCGAATACTGATTCTTTTCTGCGCGCTCACTGCTGTACTGTCCGCCTTTCTGGACAACGTGACTACCGTGCTGATCATGGTTCCCATCATTATCGAACTGACTGTGGGTATGGGGCTTGATCCCAAAATCTATGTCATCGCCCTGGCCATGGCCTCCAACCTGGGAGGCACCGCCACCTTGATCGGCGATCCGCCCAATATTATCATCGGCTCCAAAGTGGGGTTGACCTTCAACCAGTTCGTCGTTTATCTGTTCGTCCCTGTGGTTATTTCCACAGTAGCTGTTATTGCTTATTTCTGGGCCACCAACAGAGAGAGTTTCAAGTCGATCAACGACGATCTGACCAAACTTTTTTCCGTTCAGCTGCTCATTGAAAAGATCGAGTATGATTTTCTGGCCATAAAATTAGACCGTCTGTTTCTCATCAAAAGCATCATCTGCCTGGGAATCACGCTTCTGCTTTTCGTCTCCCATACCATTACCCATCTGTCGCCGGGTGTCGTGGCTCTCACTACGTCCATGATACTCTTCGTGATCACCCGTATGGAAATCGAACATATCCTTTTGGAGGTGGAATGGAGCACATTGATGTTTTTCACCGGGCTTTTCATCCTGGTAGGCGCCCTGGAGGAAAAGGGCATTATCGAATGGGTCGCCAGAAATATCTTCCTGCAGGCGGGGAATGATCCGTATGTCATGGTCCTGATGGTGCTTTGGGTGTCGGCCATCGCATCCGGTTTTATCGACAACATTCCGTTCACCATTACCATGATCCCCATTGTCCGGATGATGCTGGATGTTCAACCCATCCCCCATAATATTTTATGGTGGGCGCTTTCCCTGGGCGCTTGTATGGGAGGCAATCTGACCCTGATCGGGGCTTCGGCCAACATCGTTTCCGCAGGCATGCTTAAAAAATACGGTCATGGTGTCAGTTTCGGGGAATACACGCGTAAAAGTGCACCGGGAACCATTTTGTCCCTGATCATCTGCACTGTGGTATTAATCGTATATCTGAGGATTTTCTTATGAAGACCGTTACCGACAATCAAACGCTTTATCACCTGATCCGGGATTATATGCAGGCCATGGGCACTTCCCGAACCACCATCGTGGCGCTTCAGTCCTATATCGATGCCGTCCGACGATTGGACTGCAATGAATCGGATTTCAAACCGTTGATGCTGGAACTGAACCAAGTGATCAAAAGCGCCGAACCCAAAATCGTGTCCCTTACGCATCTTATCGAGGAATTTGAAGCGGAAATGGAGACGCATTCCATGGGCAGCCTGGATCAAATTAAAGAAAGAACCGCCGAACTCCTGACGCAAAAATTGAAACGCTTTGAGACCGATACCCTGAAACTCACCCGTCATTGCGCAGACAGAATTGAAACGGGAGATTTTATCATTGCCAGCTCGCCTACGGCGTATATCTGCGATGCTTTTGCGGTTGCACACAAGGAATTATCGCGTTCATTCCGCGTACTGGCCCTGAAACAGGATTTTCTTCGCACCCGGGAGCTGGTGAAAACCCTTGAGCACCATCAAATACCCTATGAGCTGATTCCCCAATACAATCTGAGCCATTATTTGGGACAGACCACCAAGCTTTTCATCAGCGCCGTGTCCGTGACCACGGATCAAAAGGCCGTTACCGGTTTAGGTACCGCCAATGTGGTCAGCATCTGCCATGCCCACAACGTGCCGGTATATCTGTTTGTTGAAAGCCTCAAGTTCTCCCATACCCCACTGTCGGATCAGCATATTTACAGGGAGGAAACAGAAACAAAAGAATCTAATATCACTTTCCATATGACGACCTATTCAAACGACTTTGTCGGTATGCACCGGGTGGATCATCTGATCACCGAAAATGGGGAGAAACCGCAGCAATAGAAACGGCAAGAGCACGAAATAGAATTTGAATAATTTGCGGAGATGGACACTTCAAATGACGTTTAAAATTATAAATGAACTGATCAAAAAAAACGAACGTGCATCCTGCATCCTTCTTGCTGTTGCCGTTTTGCTCATTGACTACATCACCGGAAAACACATCGAGTTTCCCATCTTTTATGCGCTTCCCGTAGGACTCGCCGCCTGGGGAGGGCTGAAAATATTGTCATCTGCTTTAGCGGTTATACTTCCCCTGACAAGAGTTGGCTTTCATTTTTTATGGCATGAAACCCAATCTTTTTTTTCGATTGTCATGAACGTGCCGGTAACTATACTGGCGCTAATGCTGTATGCTTATCTGGTCGAGAGAACGGCGTGGCAGACCCACGCTCTGGAAAAAAAGGTCCGTATTCTGGAAGGAAGACTGCCCATTTGCGCATCATGCAAAAAAATCCGGAATGAAAAAGGGGAGTACGAACAGATGGAAAAGTATGTCACCGAGCACTCCGAAGCCTCGTTCAGCCACGGTATATGTCCGGATTGTGCAGAGAAGTTGTACCCGGATTATGTGAAAAAAAAAAACAAATCGGTATGATAAACGTATTTTTTGGGGCAGGCATCAGTTCAAAAAACGTATCCCAAGCAGTCCGATTTCAAATAGCAGATAGAGAGGTATGGCCATCAGCATCATATTCATCGCATCCGGGGTGGGGGTCAGGATAGCGGAGACAAAGGTTAGGATTAAAATGGCCTCACGGCGATGCCTGGACAGCCGCCTGTAGTCAACGTTGAAAAGTCTGCCAGACAACACCATGGCGACCGGCATCTGGAAGACCAGGCCAAAGCCTAAAAGAAACATGGCGCAAAAGGAGACGAATTTGTCCACCGATATAAGGGCTTTTATATTTGTCGTCTCAAATCCCAGAAGAAACTTGATGCCATAAGGCAGCGTAATCTTAAAGCAGAAAAATACGCCAGCATAAAACAATGTCACGGAAGACAGCCAGAAGGCAAAAATGGCTTTGTTTGAAAAAGAGGGGAAAAATCGTGGAAGTGGCGCCAGTATTTTACATAGAATCAGCGGCATACAAATGAGAACGGATATTTCAAGGTTGAGCTGAAGCATGGCGAAAAACGCTTCCGGTGTACCGAAGGCCGCCAAGTCTGCGTTAGCCAGAGTTTTTAAATAGCATAAGGCGGATGGAACCACAGGATAAATGCCGATGAAAGTCATAAAGATTGCAATTCCGATATGGATCAACCCCTTCCGGAAGTCTTCAAGATATCCTGAGAAGTGTTGCCAATCTAATCCATTTGGAGAGACGTTGGTCATAGGTTGAGAAAAGAAGATTTTCCCTGTCGAATCAGATCACGATACTCCCTGGCGATGTACCCGAGCTTCCGACTGAATCATATATAATGACTGCAGACTATAGTGGGGAATTAAAGCAAAGTCAACAGGAGAAAAGGGGAGGAACAGATGTCACTCATCACCATGGGAATGATGCTAACTGGTTTGGTATTACTGGTTATTGGTGCGGAAGCTCTTGTGCGCGGGGCTTCCCGGATAGCCGTATTTTTAGGCATATCGCCACTTATCGTCGGTTTAACTGTTGTCGCTTATGGAACAAGCGCTCCGGAAATGGCCGTGAGTGTAATGTCAAGCCTCAAAGGTCAGGCCGATATCTCGCTGGGAAATGTGGTGGGAAGCAATATTTTCAACGTGCTGTTGATTTTAGGTGTATCCGCTCTCGCGGCGCCCCTGGTCGTCTCCCGTCAGCTCATCAGAATCGATGTCCCGATCATGATTGGCATGTCAGTGTTCATGTTTTTTCTGGCCTGGGACGGCAGGGTCAGCCAAGGGGAAGGCTTCGTTTTGATTGCAGGAGCTGTTGTTTATACAGGTCTGCAAATTTTCCTGGCAAGACGGGAAAACCATAAAACGGTTCAGACAAATGGGACTAGTTCATACGCTATAAAGAAGGGCAGCCGGTGGCGGCAATGGTTGATGAACTTGAGTTATATCGGTTTTGGCCTTGTACTGCTCATGGCGGGGTCACATTTTCTGGTAAAAAGCGCTGTCATCCTCGCCCAGTGGCTGGGGGTGAGCGAACTGATCATCGGTCTTACCATTGTGGCAGCTGGTACATCCCTGCCTGAACTGGCGACTTCGGTAATGGCCAGCTTTCACGGAGAAAGGGATATAGCCGTGGGAAACGTGGTTGGCAGCAATATTTTCAATATTCTTGCCGTGCTTGGCATTTCTGCAGCCTTTTCAGACAGCGGCGTTGCCGTGGCGGATCAGGCCCTTAAATTCGATATTCCCGTCATGATTGCAGCCGCAGTCGCCTGTCTGCCCATCTTTTTCACCGGCCACCGAATTTCCAGGTGGGAAGGCGTTCTTTTTTTATCTTATTATGGGATATATACCGCATATCTGATCCTGATGACCCGTGGTCATTAAAATCGAGAACCATACTGTCTACAAAAATCTAGTCTTTGTTGATGATATAGTCGAGCAATGCCCTGGCATCTTTATTGGCGGGGTCTGCTTTCAGTATTTGCTTTAGCTCCAAAAATGCGTCCCGCAAGAGTCCCTCTTCAAAATAGACAATGCTCAACCCGAATCGAGCCTTTATTAAGTCAGGATCGATAAGTGTGGCTTTGGTGAATGTTTCTTCAGCCAGCTCATAGTTGTTCATCTGCCTGTAGACCATCCCCAGTTCGCATAACGTGTCGGTATTACCCGGATTGACAGTCAGGGCTCTTTTAAAAGAAAGAACGGCATTTTCAGGTTGACCTGTCTCCGCATAGGCCATTCCCAGGTTAAAAAAAATACCGTCATTATCGATAAATTCCGAGTCAATGGCTTTTTTATAATAAACGATTTCAGATAAATGGTCACCCATCTGGCCGTAGGCATATCCCAGATGATACAAGGCAAGCCCATTTTCAGGATCGTTTTTTAAAAACCGCAGATGGTGTTCGATACTGGTTTCATAATTACCTTCTTTCAACGCGTCATCTGCCATGGGTTCACAATTCCAAATGCGTGAGTTTTGCACTTTTTTATCCTGCATGACGCGTGGTCCAATTGAGCAGGAAAAGATCAGGCAATGGCATAAAACAAGACAAAATAGATACACAACTGGCATGTAATTGCAGTCCGATCGGATCATCTGCATAATTTCCCTTTGTGTTAATATGTTTTGATTGAATCCTCAAGATAGAAAGTATCAATATTACTAAGCAAAAGTAAAGTCAATAGTGACAATTTTACATCGGAACCGTATTTAAATTTTTCTTCCCTTTTTCACGTTCCTGAAATATTTTCTGAAAATATCATCCGGAATATGCCGGTCGATGATATAATTGACATGGCATTTGACTCTCCTGAAATAATGGCATATAGGACAGCGCCATCAATTGATGGTTGACAGGAACCTGACACACGTTTTGTGATATCAGGCCGATAATTTGAATGAACATTTGGTTGGACATGAAAAAACAATTTTTATCCATCGTGGTTATCTTCTTTATTACCTGCGGTATAATCACCGCTCTGGGTGCTTGCTATTTTGCGTACGTTTCTGAAGATGTCTTGCATGAAATGCAAAGCGGCGTCATTGAACGTTCCAAGGATTCCCAAAGTTATGCTTATTATGATGATCATGAGCAGATTATTGGTGTTTTTTTTGATAAGGTTCATCAAAGGCATATTCAATTCAGGGAATTGCCGGATATGTTCGTTAAAGCGCTGATAGCTGCCGAAGACAAGAATTTTTTTCAACACCACGGTTTCGACATCAAGACGATTTTCAGGGCAGCTGTTGCCAATATCAGGGCTCATAAGGTTGTCCAGGGCGGGAGTACGATTACACAGCAGACAGCCAAAAACCTTTTTAAAAGACAGAAACGATCTTTTGGCGCCAAATTGCGCGAACTGGTTGAAGCTGTCCATCTTGAAAAAAGATATACCAAGGAAAAAATTCTTGAGATTTATGCCAACCAATTTTATGTGGCAGGACTGGGAAAGGGTATCGGAGTGGCTTCCCAATACTATTTCGACAAGGATGTAAGTGAACTCAATCTGGTTGAATCCGCTTTTATCGCCGGATCCATTAAAGGACCGGGAAAATATAATCCGTTTATCAAAAAAACCACACAGGAAAAAACCACGGCAATCCAGAATGCCAGGGAAAGAAAAAATTATGTTCTCAAAAACATGCTGAACATGAAATCGATCACAAGGGAACAGTATCTGACAGCCAGGGATGCAGATGTCCCGTTTCAAAAAGGAAAGATATCTTATGAGCTGAGCAGCGTCATGGATTATATTCGCAAACAACTTCAATCCGATTTTTTTAAAGCTGTTCTGGAGGAAGAGGGCATCGATAATATCGCGACATCGGGAATAAAAATTTACACTTCCATTAACAGAGAAATTCAGGATGGCGCCATTCAAGGTCTGAGAAACCGCCTGGCATTACTGGATACCATGTTGAGCGGTTATGGTCGTGAGCGGCTCAATCAAGAATATGAGAAAGTTTCCAAATCCGATCTGGCCATTTTGAAAGAGGACGCTGCATGCATCGGTAGAATTTTAACCATAGACAAAAAAAAGAGCCCCCCTCATATGGTCGTTGCTTTGGATGATGGCCGGGAAGTCGTGGTCGATAGTACTGGTATGCAAGCACTTTGTGACGCATGGCTCAAATCAAGAACCGGCATCTGGGCTGAATTTGATCAAAAATATCTCCCCTCTTTTCTCAATCTGTTCCAGAAGGATGACCGTGTGGCGATTAAAATGATGGACCAATCGCTCCAAACGTCCCGGCCTTTTGCGGTGCTTACCAAATTACCCGAACTTCAGGGAGGGATAATCGTTCTTCAAGACGGGATGATCAAGGCCATGGCCGGAGGATTCTTCAACCGCTACTGGAATCGAACCGTGGACTCGAAACGCCAGCTGGGGTCGGTTTTCAAGCCGATTCTGTTTGCTGCGGCACTTCAATTGAACTGGAATTTACAGGACCTGTTAAACAATACTAAGGAATTGTATCAGTTTGAGAAAACCGCTTACCTTCCCATGCCTGATCATGATCCCGTATCTGACAAGATTTCCATGATATGGGCCGGTGCAAAATCGGAAAACCTGGCCAGTGTCTGGCTGATGGATCATCTTACGGATCAGCTTGATTCCGAAGAATTTTTTCAATTGGTTCAGATTGTGGGGCTGAATCAAAAACCGGACGAATCCGACCGGGCCTATATTCAAAGAATTCGGGATCGATGGGGGATCATGACCAATGACAGCGCCCTGATGGAAAGTTCATTTTACGAATTCAGGGAAGAGCTTGAATCCGTTCTGGCCGCTTTTGGACAAAACCAGATGATCCAAAGGTTGAAACACCTTCGCTTCAAACCGTCCATTCAGATGACTGATGATATGAAAAAGGAAGTACTGAAGATATGCCCGTTCAGTTTTGAAGAGCTTAAGGCCTTTAACCTTGAAATGAAACAAAACATCGAAACAATGATGGCGCTGATCAAGGACGCTGAAAACGAAGATGACATCCGGGCCGGACTTGTCAGAATTGAGGGAACCGATCATTATATCATTGATGAATCCACGCCGGAGTTCCGGCTGATGTTTGTCCCGGCGAAGAAACCGGCTACACGCAATTTTGCCTGCAGGCCGCTTACGCCGGAATGGCTTTTGGATCACATGGATCAGATCAAGGAGGAAGATATCTGGATTGATGATCAATTCCCATCCAGAATCATAGATCTGATTGAATCCGGCACGAACAGGAATTTTTTGACCTTGAAAGAAAACCTGAAAAATAATGTCCCTGGATTTTTTTTCAAACTCAAGGATTTCAAAACACTGACAGGAATGCTCTATGTTAAAAAGCTTTCAAAAGATATCGGTATATCGAGCCCCATGGAACCGGTTCTTTCATTTCCTCTGGGAGTCAATGCCGTCAGCATCGCTGAAATGGCCGTTGCCTATCAAACCCTTATGACAACCGAGGTTTTTCCGTTTGCAGATACGAATTCCCCGGACATGATACCTGTTATCACGCAAATTGTTGACCGTGATGGCATGAAAATCTGGGCGTATAAAACCGAAAGGAAAAAAGCCTTGTCAGATCGGGTATCGATACTGTGCCGGGAAATTCTTAAAATGGTGGTGGAAAGAGGCACCGCCCAAAGTGCAAGAGGCGCTGTCCGGATGTCGATGCCAAAAGGGGTTTCGGATGAAAGCATCACGATTCCGGTATATGGAAAAACAGGCACCTCGGATAATTACGCAAATTCCAGCTTTGTCGGGTATATTCCCGGATCGCTTCAGAACTCATCAGAACCTCGATCTGAAAACGGGTATGTGATATCATGTTATGTCGGCTATGATGACAATCGCCCCATGAAAGGAAAAAAAATAACGATTTACGGTTCTTCAGGTGCATTACCCATGTGGATCGATACAGCCAACGCCATTGCAAACAGCAAAAATTTCAGGCAGCGTTGGCAACCGTATCAGCAACCGGTGGTTCAAAACGAGGTTTCCCCTCAGGAAACACCCCTTTCCTCAGAGACCATCTCTCCGCTTGAGGCGCTTTCCATAACACCCCTTGAAGAAGACGATGGGGCAACTTCGCCGCCTTATATCTGGTCAGATGATGAACTCAATGCGTTATCGGGTATCCTCCAAAAAAGGACTTTCGAACCCAGGATGACGCCATTCGGGGTTGGAAATTAAGAAAAGCATGAAATGGACGGCTACTGAAATTGCAAAATGGATAAATGAAACACGCTTCCGTTTTCCGGGGTGGGGCGCATGGCTGATCGGGCACGAACCCAATACGCCAGAGCCCGAAGCATACGAGAATGCGGCCTATCGCATATTGATTTTCAGATTGTCCCCCTATACTGATGTGGCCTCGTCCATGTCCCACGGTCTTCTGGGGCAGTTGAGCCTGAGCGTTCCGGGAGTTTATGTGGATTATGGATTCATGCCGCCGTCCCAGGAAGGTGAAGCCATGATACGGGCCGGTATCCCGCCTCTTTTTGGCACCACATCCAGAAGGCCGTTTCAGGATTTTAACATGGTCGCTTTCAGCAATGCCATTTCCCAGGAACTGGTCAACCTTCCCTGGCTCCTTAAACACTCCGGTATCCCAATGGATTTCAGAAAGCGAACAAATGATTCTTCCATGCCACTCCTTTTCATGGGAGGTGCCAACGCCCAATCCGCTTTTGCAGCCTGTCCTTCAGACGGAACCGCACATCTGTCATTTGTTGACGCCATTTATTTTGGAGAGGCCGAAGTGTCATGGCCCGGTCTTCTGGATGATTTGAAAGCCATGAAGCAGGCGGGAACCGGCAAAACGGAAATATGGCAGGAGACTGAAAGGAGATTTTCTTCACTTCATATTGCCCATTCGGAAGCATTCAAAAAAAGAGAAAATGCCCGGCTGAATTCCTTAAACGATATCCGGTCACTGGTTCAGGGACCCGTGTGGTATGAGGAAGAGACTCTGGGTGAAAGCAGTGTGCTTATCGATGCCGGATGCCCGCATCTGTGTGCGTTTTGCAAAGAGGCGTGGGAGCGCCGGCCTTATCGGTTGAGGCCTGTTGATAGGATCGTGGCGGATATTGATGCGGCCAGGAAATTTCAGGGACTTGATCGCGTCAATCTTTTCTCTTTCAGTCTGACGAGTCACCCTGAAATTGCCCGTATCATCACCAGCGCACAATCTCATATTGCCCATGTTTCCATGAAAAGTCAGCGGTTTGACCAATTGGTGAAAAATCCGGACCTTCTCCTGTACCAACAGGCAGCAGGCAAAACCAGCTTCACATTCGGCCTGGAAGGCGTAAGTGAAAGAATCCGGAGATTTCTTTCAAAGTCCATCTTTGAAAATCAGGTGCTGGAAGCGCTGGCAATGATCTTTGCCGGGCCGCTTCGTCAGGTGAAGTTCTTCATCATTTTGACCGGTTACGAAACTTCGGCAGACTGGGAGGAATGCCAGTCGCTCTTTCAAAAGATTTCTGATTTACGGAAAAAGTCTATAACCGGCCGAAAAGCGCCCCTGGTTTTGTCCGTCATGCCGCTCATTCCCATGCCCCACACGCCCATGCAGTTTAATCCCTTTCCGGAAAGGAAACACATCGAACAAGGCATGCATCATCTGAAGCAGATTGCCCATCTTCAGCACATGACCGTTCGGGAGAGTATCTCGTATTCAGAGGCGAAAATCGCACACCTATTTTTATTTGCCGACGGAGGAGAGACAGAAGCCATTTCCGGGTGCACGTCCATAGGAACTTATCACCACCATATATCGGAACGTATCATTACCGGGATAGAACGGAAACTGGATCAGAAATGGAAAAGCTGGGTCTTGGGTGAAAAACACCTTGAGGATCGTTTTCCCTGGGATTCTTTATATACAGCCAAAGAAAAGGAAAAACTCTTTTCCATTTACAGCAGGCTGAAATCAACCAACACGTCTTCCATGAACACGTCAGTAAAATCAACCGGTGCAGCAAAAGTTCGCCCGAAAATAAACCGTATCCCGGTATCTGATACGGTTTATACGCATTGGTTTTCTGTTGACGCAGGGCCACAACTGGCCGGTGTCCCGATCCGGTTTTTCCAGGTAGCCCTTGCAAGAGTTCTGATGATGGCCTCCGCAGATCTAAACCAGGCCTACTTGCGTCCCGGGCCGTCAATTGCCGATGTGGAAGCGATTCCCACCTACGGACTTCGTATTTTCAGTCTAATTTTCCGAAAACCGGTCAAAGAATTTTTGGAAGAAATCCTTTCAGAAATAAGCCCGAAATGGGGGTGGACATTGACCGGCAACACGGCAAAACCATTCAGCGCAGTTTCCGGGAATGCCATATTGGAGATATCCGCCGGAAATGACTGGCTCGAAAAAAGTTTAAGGAACCTTACCGATCAGCTTGCGACCAAGTCCATTGGCTATCAGATTAAAAAAAGACCTTCCATTCAAACACTTCTGATCGAGAAATCATATTCCAAAAAGACCGGGTTTGATTTTGCCTGCTGGGATAAGGGGAATAGCATATTCAGATGGGCGATCACAGACGGAAAATGTGCTGAAGGATTTCTCAGAAAGGCTCGTATCCCCCTGCCGTGGGAGACAAAAGGTCATGCGTTCAGAACGATTGCCAGAATGAACCCGCATTCGGAAATAACCTGCCCGGAATGCCATAGACCGGTCTGGGTGAACGCCATGGACGGGTCGGACTTTGCGGAACTCTCATGCCGTTCTCTTTGCAGTGAATCATCCACCAAATGGTAAATCTAATCAACCAAAACGTTGAACATTGATCTTTCCCGTTATTCCACCGTTTGGTCCAAAAAAATATTTTGTTTGTCAAGTAATTGGTCGCATTGTATTTTATTCTTTTTGGGCTATCCTTCATTTTAACAGCAGCACTGGCACGGCTTTCGCTATATCAACCCTGAAAGCTTTATAAGCTTGAGCACAAAAAAAAGAAAAAAATCGAATTATTCGGGAGAACAAATCAATGAAAAAATTAGCATTGGCATTATCGGTCTTCATGATGGTTATTATGAGTGCCGTATTCGTGATGGCTGCGGAAAAAAAACAGGTTGCCCAGCTGGAAAGCCTTGAAGGTGAAGTCATGTCCATTGATATCAGTGGCGGACAAATTGTATTTTTAACCACCGACAATCAGAAAGAGGTGTTAAAAGCAGACCCCCGAATAATTGAAGATATTGCCATCGGTGAACAAATCACTATTGAAAAAGCCGGTGATGTAATAAAATCCATCAAAAAATCAGAAGTAACTCCCCCCCCCATCGAATAAGTCTTCCTCCCAAGGCTATGTTGCCGCACTGTTTGCAAACCCCCTCTGCGCCCTCCGTAGAGGGGGTTTTCTGTTTTATTTTATTGACATTTATAAGATAACACTGTTAGGTTAACGTCATTATTATTTAACATGGATGGATCATGCCGAAAAAACCGCGCACAGAAGAAGAGATTGAAGAAATAAAAGCGAATATTCTACACCACGCACTTGAGCTGATCAATCAAGGGGGGTTTGAGGGTTTCAGCATGAGAAAACTGGCCCGGCGTCTGGGTGTTTCGGTTGTGACAATTTACAGTTACTATAAAAATAAGGACGACCTGTATCTGGCCATTCTCACCAAAGGGTTTGAAAAGCTATATCATGCCTGCCATGATGCCTGCGAGAGTGAAAAAGAACCCTATGCCAGACTCAGAAAGATGGTGCTGGCATACGTTGATTTCGGGTTTGATTCCTCAAATTTTTACAATCTGATGTTTACCTGGCATGTACCAAAGTATGAAGACTATGTAGGAACACCTCTTGAAAATGCAGCCGCCATTGAACTGAACGCAGGTCTTCAAGTGCGAACCTTTTTTTTAAAGGCGATTCGGGAATATGCAGATATCCATAATCTTCAGGTCAAAGATGAGGACATTGAATTTTATTTAATCGTATTCTGGAGCCTGCTCCACGGATTTATTGCAGGGAACAACAATAAAATTTTATCTTACATGCACGACAATCCACTGGGCCTCAAGGAACGGATTCTGGAATTTGTATTGGAAAGAATGGCCCTTTCGGTTATGGCCAGTTATGATAATCAGTCCCGAAGAGAAAAGGGAGAGGATCATGAATGACAAACGAACGCTGACAAACACCATTGCCCATTTGTTTTTACAATTTTTAGCCGCAAACTACAATTTCAGGCCGTCTTTCAGAAAGTATCTGAAATCGGAAGAAGGGTGGATCAATTTTACGCTGGGGATAAGAACGGAAAACAGAACTGTGGCTCAGGCGATTCAATTTAAGGATGGCAAGGCAAGGGTGCTTTCGAAAATACCTGACAGGACAGACAGCGCCCTGATATTTAAAGATGATTCGATTATTAAAAAAGTGGCAGGAAGCCCGCCCAATGAACTGATGAACTACATCATGACCAATCAGGTGATTCCTGAAGGCAATCTGGCCTACACTCAGCTATTCTCCTTCTACCTCTCATTGCTTCTGAAAAATCAGCATATCCGACTGTTGAAAAAGGCAAAGGCAAAGCAGTATACGCCAGATGAAACCTGCACCATGCCAGAGACATCATCCAGGATACGGCAGAAAAAACAGCTTGAATGTGAAAACACAGAACCGGGCGTTCGTTTTCTTAAAGACCCTTACCTGTCAGGAATGACACTGGATGATTTTCCCCGGCTCAAACAGTTTCTTGACATTCATTTCAAAGTTAAACCCGCCATCTGTCATGAACGGCCACAGCTTTTGACCCGATGGCATATGGAAAACGGCTTTGAAAAAGACAGATCCGGAGAACCCTGGAACCCTGAATTGAGACAGGCCCATGCGTTCCGGTATTTAATGGAAAACCGGAAACCGATCGTGCGGGAGAACGATCTTCTGGCAGGTACGACAACTGAAAAAGAAATTGGCGTTGTCTTATATCCGGATGCGCAGGGAATCCTGATCTGGGGAGAACTGCTGACAACCCCTTACCGGTTGTTGAATCCTTATGATGTGGAAAAGGAGACCATTGACATTCTTCACCATGATGTTTTTCCCTATTGGATTGACAGAAATTTTCGGCAGTGGGTAAGAGACCACAAAGGATATCCCTTATGCCAGAAACTGGATGAGCGTTTTGCCGTCTACTTCTTATGGAAAACAGTCGCACTTTCGCATACAATCCTGGACTATCCCAAACTTTTCCATATGGGAACCAAAGGTATTATCAACGAAATAGATGAACAAATGAGACAAACCCCTCCGGAGGAGATGGATAAGCTTGCCTCGCTTCAGGCCATGCGGATTACACTGGAAGGTCTTAATGCCTATGCCAGGAATTTATCCCATGAGGCCTTTCGTCTGGCCAATGGTGAAACAGACATGACGCGGAAAAACGAGCTTGTACACCTGTTTGAAATTCTAAAAAATGTGCCGGAAAATCCATGCGAAACTCTGGACGAGGCTGTAAATGCCCTCTGGATTGTATGGGTGGGCGCTCATATGGAAAACACCAATGCGGGGCTGTCTCTGGGAAGGCTTGACCAATGGCTTCAGCCGTTTTTTGAAAAAGACATGGAACGACTCTCCTTGGAGGAAGAAAGAAACACATATATTAGACATGCGGTAGAACTGATCGGTTGCTTTTATATGCGGTGTACCGATCATCTGCCTTTGATCCCGGATATCGGTAATTATCTGTTTGGCGGCAGTTCTTCTGATCAGGCCATCACCCTTGGCGGTGTAAAGCCGGACGGCAGTGATGCGGTAAATGACATGACTTATATTTTCCTGAAAGTTACGGAAATGCTTACCATCCGTGATCCCAATGTAAACGCCCGGTACAGCAGGGGAAAAAACAGCGACACCTATTTGAAACGGTTGAGTGAAGTTAACCTGAATACCACGGCAACGCCTTCGATTCATAATGATGAAGCGGTCATGACCTCTCTTGAAGAATTCAATTATCCAATAGAACATTTAAGGGACTGGTCAGCCACAGGTTGTGTGGAACCCACGCTTTCAGGCAGGCATATCGGCCATACCAACTGCATGATGTTTAACATGGTGGCAGCGCTGGAGATGGCTTTGAATAATGGAGAGCATCCCCTGATGAGATGGCAGGTGGGACCAGAAACAGGCGAGATCAATAAAGGGGCATTTCCTGCATTTGAAGATTTTTTTGAAGCCTTCTGCAAACAGTTTGACTTTCTTGCCGGGCAGGCCTGCCAGTACAATAATTTTCTGGGAGAAGCCCACCAATACCTCAGACCAACACCTTATTTGTCGAGTATGATAGACGGATGCATCCAAAAAGGCATGGATGCAACCAAAGGCGGTGCGCTTTACAATTCCTCCGGCTCCGCGTGTATCGGCCTTGCCGATGTTACGGATTCTCTTATGGCTGTAAAACAGCTGGTGTATGAGGAGAAAACCATTTCATTCCCGGAATTTTTGAATGCCATCAATTCCAATTTTGTCAACCGCCCGGATCTTCTTGCGCGGCTTAAGAACCGTGTGCCGCTATTTGGTTCAGGCAATAAAGATGCCCTTGAAATGGCCAACCGGATTACAAAATTCGCCCATGACAATTTCGGGAAAAGAAAAAATTACAGGGGAGGGGCCTATACGGCCGGATTCTGGTCCATGTCCAATCATGTGGCCTTTGGCACATTAACCGGCGCGCTGCCTTCAGGACGGCTCAAAGGGAAAGCGTTTACCCCGGGATTGACACCTGAAGCCCATGCATCAAAAAATATTCTCGATAATATAAGAGACGTATCCATGCTGGAACCCCGTCACATGAACAACAACATCGCATTTAACGTAAAAGTGGTGCCGTCTGCCGAAGATTCCCATGAACAGGCCGTGGACCATATCTATTCCTATGCCAAAGCCTATTGTGACATGGGGGGCATGCAGATGCAGTTTAATGTGGTATCCACGGATACATTAAAAGATGCCATGGCGCACCCGGAAAGCTATCAGAATCTTCTGGTGAGAATCTCTGGTTATAATGCCTATTTTGTAACATTGAACCGGGACATGCAGATGGAGCTGATAGCGCGGGCGGAATTTGGATTATAAGTAAAAACAGGTGCAGGAAGCGAGATTATGGAGCGGATAAAGTCACCCCTGATTCTTGATATTAAAGGAAATTCACTGGATGACGGGCCAGGTATCAGAAGTGTGATCTTTTTTAAAGGATGTCCCCTTTCTTGCGTTTGGTGCCATAATCCTGAGAGCCAGAAAATAACAGCGGAAGTATCGTTTGACAAAAAATCCTGCGTGGACTGCGGCGCCTGCATCGATGTCTGCAGTGAAAATGCCCTGTCCAAATCATTACCGGAATATGTTGACAGAAAGAGGTGCACACGCTGTTTCAAGTGTGTTGACGTGTGTCCGTCAACTGCCCTTGAGCGTGTGGGGAGAGAAATGACAGTTGAGGATATCGTAAATGCTGTTGAAAAAGACAAACCCTTTTATGAGACGTCCGGCGGCGGTATCACCCTTTCCGGCGGCGAGCCCACGGTCTTTACGGCCTTTTTGGCAAGACTGCTCGAACAGTTGAAGAAAAGCGGCACGCACACCCTTCTTGAAACCTGCGGCCACTTCAATATCGAATCATTCAAAAGCGATCTGCTTCCCTATCTCGATATGATTTATTTTGATCTGAAGATCATGGACACTGCCGATCATGTGAAGTATTGCGGCATTTCCAACCGCACAATTCTTGAAAATTTCAAAACCATATATACCCTTTGTCCGGACCGGATGCTTCCCAGGGTTCCTTTGATACCGGATATCACGGATACGGTTTCGAACCTGAAGGCAATTGCATCTTATCTTGCAGCGCTTGATGTGAAAAAGATATCTTTATTATCATACAACCCGCTCTGGCCGGAGAAATGTGAAAAAATAGGTGTGACAAATTTGTTACCAGGAAATGAAAAATCCCTGACCTGGACATCCGGAGAAAAAATGGCAAAGTGTCGGGAAATATTTGCATCTGAAGGCATTCTGATAAATGGAAAACATGCGTAAGGCGACGCATTTTACATTTTTTTTACTGGTTGATTTATATCTGAACAAAGGAGGACGATTAGACATATGTTTGACGGAAAAAATATTATGATCACAGGCGGTTCATCAGGTGTGGGCCGGGTACTGGCGGAAAGATTTATAAAAAGAGGCGCCAACCTCATTCTTATTGCGCGGGATAAAAATAAACTCAACCGTGTTCAAAAAGAACTGGACGATATCTCTCAATCTCACCGGCAGATACATGTGTTCACCTGTGACGTGGCTGATCATCTGTCTGTTCAGAAAACCATTTCAGAAAGCGTTGATGAATCCGGCATTCCCGATATCCTGATCAACTCTGCAGGTATCCTTCGGGAGAGTTATTTTGAAAATCAGTCTTTGGATACCTTCCGTGAAGTAATGGACATTAATTTTTTTGGAACCCTTCATATGATCAAAGCGGTTCTTCCTTTTTTTAGACAGAAAAAGGAGGGAAGAATTGTCAATATCTGTTCCATGGCCGGATTGATGGGGGTTTTCGGGTATACGGCGTATTGCTCGTCAAAACATGCGATCGCCGGTTTGACCAGCGCATTGCGGGCAGAGTTGAAGCCCCAGAACGTCCGGATTCATCTGGTTTGCCCACCGGAATTTGAATCTCCCATGGTTGATGAAATAAATAAGAATCGAACATATGAAAACAAAACCATTGCACATACCATTCCGGTTTTATCTATGGACGTGGTGGCAGATGCTGTGATAAAAGGTATTGAAAAGGACCAGTACGAAATTATTCCTGGCTGGCCTGCAAAGGTCATTTCCCGAATTGACAAAATGTTTCCTTCGATTACCCGAACGATTTCGGATTTTCGCATCCGAAGCGTGTATAAGGGGCCGGTTTCAAAAGGATAAATGAATTCTACAGGGGCAGTGAAATCCAGAACCGGGTGCCATGATCAGGGGAAGAACTGAAATCAACTTTCCCCCCTAAAATTTCTTCACCGAAAAATTTCATGGCATAGGTCCCCAGTCCTCTTCCGACACTGCTTTTTGTACTGAAATTTCTCTGGAATATTCGCCTGGCAACCGTGGCCGGTATGAAGGACGGATTGGTGACAGAAAACGTGATCGATTTATCGTCCTTATCCACTTTCAGTTTGATTAAACTGCCTTTTTCAGATGCTTCAAAGGCATTTGCCAGCATATTGATCAGTATGCGGGTTAAAAGGGAGTAATCGGTATGCACGGCGATATCGCTATCGAATTCAGGAAGTTCCAAGCCTCTTTGTTTTGCGGAAGGATGGTTGTTGAAAATATCTTTCATTTCTTCCATGAGATTTTTAACAGAGATTTCCCGGCGGTCGGGTGTATAGCTGCCCAGTTTGTTTTGAAACAGGCATCTTTGAATGTCGATTTCCCGGGCGAGTCTCCGGGATAATTTAAAGATGTCATTAGAGAGTTTATCTTCTTGTTTATCGAAAGACAGCAGTTCTGCCCTGCCCTGAATGGCATAGACAATATTATTGATGTCATGAAAAAATAATCGTTCAATATTCGCCGATTGCTGTTCTTTGCTGATGTCATTTAAAAACAGAAGCAGAAATCGTTTTTGGTCGATATAAATCGGACAGGCGCGTACATTTAAGAACAGCTCTTCTGTTTTTTCGTTTTTTAAAATCGTTAATACGCACTTTCTTTCGACAGGCGTATCTGTCTCCAGGCTTGACACGATAGAGATCGCAGCGCCACAGGTGGCGCAGAATTCAGAGGTCCCGCATCCTCCGGGCATATCGTGCGCATGGACACAGTTGACATATTCTCCTGGCCGAAGCCCAAGTACGCTTTCCGGGTTTTCAATACCCATGAGGCTAAGGAATTCAATATTCAGGGATATGATCTGCCGATGCGCATTGAGTATGGCCACAAGGCCACTCACCGCATTCAACAGGCTGTCAATGACCGGATTGTGGCTGATGTGAAGAATATCTTTTTCCAAATCGTCATAACTGGCGCGTTCTGGTGATGCAAAGTGCGTTTCCATGAAGATTCACCTGTTCCTTGTGTTCCTTGAAGGGATAATTTCGCTCTTTTTACCATACAGGCGTTGTTCCTGCAAGACACTAATTTTTAGCGACAAGGGGCCTCAAAAAAGTGGCTCAGCCCCCCTTACGTGTCTGGATTCTGCCATAAGATCAGCGAATGAAGTCTGGCATTCATATCCTGTGCGACCTGTTTGCATTTAACCCTGAAAATGAAAAAGAGGTTGGGCCGGGGCTCATTGTTCAGCGTTTCATAGTTCCCCTGGCCTTTTGAAATGATCAGATCCGCCTTCCTGAACATATCGTTGAAGGCTTGTGCGGTTTCCCTCAGATATGTTCCCGGGCACATGCTGCCGCTTGATATGGTATTGGCCACCTCGCTCATGCCGACATCTTCTGCGTCTTTCAGGGTAATGTCGTTAATGATGGGCTGGTGACGCACCGCGTAGGTGATCGACATATCCGGGTAATGCGCCTTTAAGGTTTCGATAAAAATCTTGTCAAAAACGATTTCTCCGGCATTGTCACCCAGGATAAGCGTATTTTTTGCGTTGCTGCATGCGGAAAGAAATGCATGATAGTCGTATTTTTCAAAAAGAAGATCATCTGCAGAATCAACTTCCTTCAGAATATCAATTGTCCTATGATCGATAATGGCAAAATCAAGGATATTGCCCAGAGCAGATAGCTTGATCGCCATTTCAAGTGGAGATGAAGATTCCGCCACTTTTGTCTTAAGATCGTCATATATGGCCAGAACTGCGTCATTGGCGTTTTGTTTCAATATCCTGTATGGATCATACGCATCGTTCAATCCGGAAATGACGCCTGCTTTTTGAAAGATCTGTTTGGCCACAAACGGTGGAGGCACAGGAGAGGTTCTCCCGATCTCAAGAAGCAGGTCCAGGGTATAATCCATGAGAGCCTGGGTTTGTTTTTCATTAAAATCGCTCAAGTCCGATATGGTGAGGACCATGTTGACAATGCAAGGGTAACAATTCAGAAAAATATCCATTTTTTTTTCCCATACATGGGTGAGGACCGGTTATCAATTCCGGTCGTATCCAACAGTCCATTAGGCCATTATCATTTTTTGAAAAGAATTGGAAAATGTTTATTTGTGTGGCTGCAAAAATTTCGTTTGGATCACCTGAACCCTGACGCATAAAAAAGTGCGGGTACAGAATGTGGCAATTACGCAATGATGTGGTAACATCTCAAAAAATATGTGGTAGTATGAAAATAAATCTAGACTTCTAGCTTTGCTAGTGTTATAGCCCTAAATATGAACATTTCAGGGCTCACAAAAAAAATATCAGACGATGAGAAATCTCCACTTGTAACCGA
>JAHIVH010000072.1 GCA_018816735.1 Pseudomonadota bacterium
ATGTCGCGAAAAAAATCCCGTGACAGGAATGCCTGCAACGGGATTACTGATGATGCCTTCAAAAAATATTACTTAGTATATAACAGCAATTTCTGCACCTTACAACACCGGAATCACAGAAAAAACCAATTTTATTTATTGGAACCCCCTGTGATTCCACATGCAATCATTTTATCACCTGCACACGTTTATCATTTTAAAATCATCCGCGATTGTAACAAAGCACCCCCGTTCTTCAACGACGGGTTCAACAGGCACAATGGATAAAAGCGATTTTCTCGCATCCAGCATGCCATAACCGCAGTATAAATTTCACACCAACATATCATATGAATCATCACACTAATACATAAATAGTTTGTCTGTCCCTATTTTTTAATATATCTTTTGGTTACGCTTAATTTACTTATTTTTTTAGGGAGGGTTTTATGAGTTTAAGACAATTTTCAAGAGGATTAATGACCACCCTGATTTTTGTATTAATCATGGGGTGTAGCAACGGTAGCACCAATGATCCTGGAATCACGGTGTCCGAGCCTGTAGAGCTCAAAAGTGCAACAATTAGTGTTGAAAACGCTTTTCTGAGTGGTGTCCCGACAAATGTTCTGACAACGATGTCTGATGAATCAAAAGCTTTTTATGAAGCGGATATTGATAATATCGAAGCCCTGATGGTCGATTTCGGAAATGATTTTAAGAATCGTAAACTGATGTATTCTACCGACAATTACGCTGAATACGAATTTACTGCTAAAAATGAAACCAATACTGTTACCTTTTCAAAGCAAGATGATGGTTCATGGAAGCTGACACGGTTCTAGGAGGTCGAGTAGGCCAAAGGAACCTCCCCCTTGGCCTCTCACAGAACCGTACGTGAAACTCTCGCTTCATACGGCTCTTCCTGTCCAATCTTTCAATCATCCTTTAGTTACTGCTCCAATGAGGAAACCAACTCGGATTCATTTTTCTTGCCCGATTAATCCGCTGAGCAGCCTGCGTGAGCGTCTTCAATTGTTTGTACTTCGCCTTGGCCCAACGACTCAGGCGTTTGTCGAAGTGAAACAAAATGTTTCGAATGATGCTCTTACCAAACAGACCATAGTAGGTCATCCAGCCGTTCAGCCGACTCCGGCAATATTCCTGTATCTCCGTAATCTCCTTTTGACGCCAGTATTTCCATGGCCAGCGGTTGATTTCTTGACGAATCCGTTTCGCCGATTTCTGGCTGACGGCTGCCATAAAATACAATCCCTGGTGACCTTGTCTTGTCTCTATCCAGCGTGGTCTGAACGTGTATCCGAGAAAATCAAATGCGACCTTTTTGAAGTTGAATTTATTCTGGCCACCTTTACAGAACGCGATCTTTGTCTTGGCGGGATGAAGCTGTAAGCCGCATTGATTGAACCTATCATTCAGACATGCCTTCAGCTCTATGGCCTCACGCTCGCTGACACAATGACAGATAATATCGTCGGCGTACCGCTCGAACTGAATACCATGCCAGTTCTTTACCACCCAGACATCAAACACATAGTGCAAATACAGATTCGCCAACAAAGGACTAATCACACCCCCCTGCGGCGTTCCTTTTGTTTTCTCTTCAAGCCGTCCTCCCTCATGCTGTACAGGGGCTGTGAGCCATCTCTGGATATACAACAGTTGCCAGGATTCTTTAACGTGTTTTCTCACACACTGCATCAACAGTCCGTGATCTATTTCCTCAAAGAACCCCTTGATGTCCATGTCCAGAATCCACCCACGATTCCCGCATCGCTCCTTGGCTTTTGAGAGCGCCTGATGCGCCGACTTGCCAGGTCGATACCCATAGGAATCAGGATGAAAATGCCTCTCCAGTTCCGGTTCAATATGAAGTTTGACAACCATCTGGGCTATCCGATCCGATACCGTTGGAATACCCAAGGGCCGGATTCCACCATCCGATTTTCCGATTTCTACTCGCATTACCGGAGGCGGGTAATAGCTTCCCGATGACATTCGATTCCAAAGCTTATACAGGTTGTTGCTGAGATCCTTCTCAAAGTCAGACAGACTCTGTGAATCGACCCCATAGCCACCCCCGTTCGCCTTGACATGCTTGAATGCCTCGTAGACAATGATTCTCGGGATGTTGAAAGGTTTCGTCTCAATCCGAGGGTTCTTCCCAGGTTCTGGTTGACCCTCGTACCTCGACTGGACAGGCTGTCTCCTTCGCTCCATTTCCATTACAGAAACTTCATCACTACTACGAGACAGTCCGCCCCTGTGCCCTGCATTGGTACTCTCACTTTGTAAAAACTTCAAAGCTTCTCCCTTGGCATCAGG
>JAHIVH010000006.1 GCA_018816735.1 Pseudomonadota bacterium
TATATTTATACGGTAAATAAGGCGGGTGGGTTTTGGAGAACCAAAACAAAAAAATGTTTAATTACAAATGCTTATGTCCGTTTTGATAATCTTGGAATGTCGAGCTATTACGGTATATTACTCACGTGAAAATCTGTGTTCATTTGATCTCCAAAAAAATCAAAAGCTATAACTCAGTTTTGAAACAAAAAGATACCAGTATCTGTGAAACCCGTCAGGGTTCAACCGGTTATACATGGCCGCACATCCATCAATGTAATGGCCTTCCAGTTTGAAGGTCCAGTTTGAATTCATGTCAAACCGGAATGAGAGGGCCTGATCTTTTCGCCAGGCCCTGAATTTTTCGTTTTCCTTTTGATTATCACCGTCTTTGTCATCCATATTGGGATAAATCACCGAATAATAGTAACCCGCCTCAAAAATATCTGAAAAACGATGGGAGACAAGCGCGTAATATCCTTCACCCCTTGTATCATCCTGTTCAATATAGTCTGGCTGTGAAGAAGGGAGTTTTATAATACCTTTGAATTCCGTTTCAAGCCTTCTATATTCTGCTGCGAACAGAAAGCTGGTGGTTGTGATTTCGGCAGATACGATCCAGCTTAAAATATTTTCAACCTTAAACGCCGAGTGTAATCCTGCTGGTAACCCTAAACCTGAATAGGCAAATTGATTTGTCACCGCCTCAAGATCCATTTCTGAAATGATGCCATATGTTCCGCCGAGTTTTACCTGATTGGTCGGATCGGTCCACCATAGGCTTCCGGCTCCTGTTGTCCCGATTTCCGTATCTGTCACATCCCAGTAGGAGCCAACTGCGGCAAATACTGTACCGCCATCATTTTTGATATTGTTCGTTCCGATGATGAGTTTGTAACTCAAGTTACCGGTATTCTCGCTAAGAAAATCTCCGTAAACAGAGACGCCGTTTGTCGCCATGATAGCATCACGAAAATTATCTGTATATGCTGCCTCGGGAAGCAAAATGCATGTGCGTTGCATGTCAACATCTCTGGTTTCGTGATACAGTCCAATAGGGTTTTTGATTCGTCCTGCACGAAATCCCAAATAGTCCCTGAAGCGGTAATCCGCATAGGCCCAGTCAACCATGATGGCATCGTTATCTGTAGGTCCTAAATCCCGGGCAAAGAATTGCATTCCCAGATTCAGTTTGTCTGTTGCCTGCTTGAGAAAATTTAATCCCATTTCATTAAATTGAAAGGAACCCTCTTCCGAGTCCGTTAAATAGTTGTTCGTGTCGGATTTCATATACCCCTGGGAAATAAATCCGTGGATGTGAAGGGTGTTGTCATTGGCCTTACAGATCGTTCCGGCAAACAACATGCATACCCAGACTGCCAGAAGACCATAATAATACCTGTTTCTCATTTTGCATTCCCTGCCCTGTGTTTGACGGTGTTGTTTCATGGGTAACTCAATTCGATATGGAAATTATTTTGACAGTATCGTTATCTGTTTCATGAGATAAAAATCCAATGGCGCCATCTGTTTCTGCTACAAATTTTATTAATTTATCTTCAGAGTCGATGAACTTTGGAAAAAACCCTTCACCCGTAAAGATCATTTGCCTCCAGTAAAGCTCGTATTGTTGCTTATTTTTTCTGAGATACTCCAGCAAAAATTCTTTATAAACGTTTTCCGTTTTCAGAACGACAAACGTAATTTTTTGTTGATTATCCCAGGTTGTTTTCTTCCCTATAAAAATATTTTTAATATCATTTCTGCTCAGGGTATTTACAGGTATATTTTTATTACATATAAAATAGATATCTTCAGCGGCAGACACTTGATCAAGGAAAGTGAAAACTAAAACGGCAACGGTCAATATGCCTATTGCTATTAACCTCAAGATTTTCAACCTTGAATTTTTCATGAAATATTCTCCGGAGCAATTGATAAATGGCACGTGATGCTTAATGCCTGAAAGGGAGAAAAACATTATCGTTTACTACATGGACTGTTTAGACAATTAATTCCTGCACTTTAACGAAATAGGAACCTGCCGTCAAGACAAAACCAAAGTATGAAATGTGTTGATTTTTTTGATAGTTTTAATAAAATCTCATCGAATAAGTCTGTTGAGAAAAATTGAGCAAATAGCAGACAGGTTTTTCTTATGAAAAAAATGCCAGTCAAACTATCTATCCTGAGGAAATTTTCAGTGAAACCAAAAATAACTGGATTCATTATCATTATGATCATCGTCACAGGCATTTTTTTCAGCAAGCCGTCATTTCCAAAGGTCCATTTTGATACGCTGAACGGTACGGATCGATGTGTGGGGGCAGGTGTATGCGCTATCGGATCAGAGTTATAGCCGGAAAGGTACCAGATGACTATAGACAACAAAATCGTTGAAACAATCTGTCCATCCTGTAATTTTCCCTGTCATGTTTCAATATCATCTATCGGGAAAAAAACAACATGTGAGAAGTGCAGCCATTCTTTCAGAACGGTCAAGTTTAATCATGCCAGTCTCCTGAATCAGTTCTGTAAAATTGCTATAAAAAATTTTCTTGTCAGTGAGCAGAAACTCAATGAAATCTATTCAGAACAGATAGCGGCTAAATCATCCGGTCAGGCACTCTCAATTGAGGACCGTTTTATTGAAAAGGGCTTTATTTCTGTTGAGCAGAAAGACAGATTGATGTTGGCCTCTGTCAGAAAACTGAACAGGATGTTTGTAGGCCTTGCAATGGAAATGAATTTTATCACAAAGGCGGAAGGAGAGGCTGCCCTTGAACAACAGGCTGAGGATTTCAAGAACGATAAATTGACGCTTGTCGGTGATATTCTTGTCAAAAAAGGTCTGCTTGACAAAGATCAGCGGGAATCGTTGCTTCTTGATATCCAACAGGGAAAATCCCAGAAAGAGAAACAGAAGCTTGAAGTGGTGAACGATAAAACAGACAAGTATCCTTTTATAGGGGTTGTTGCAGTAGAAAAAGATCTCATCACCAAAAGCCAGCTTGAAAATGCTGTCGTTTTGCAACAGGAGCAGGGGAATGATGGCACACATAAACCTTTTGAAGATATCCTTTACGAATCCGGTATTATTTCAAATGACATCAGGGACAAGCTTGTCTTAAAAACATTGAAAAAGATTGATAAGGAAATGGGCAAAATCGCCATTGAAAATGGCTTTGTGACAAAAGATGACCTGATAAAAGCAGCAGCCAGGCAGGCTTCTAAATTTAAAAATTATAATTACATCCCTTTAATGGATATATTGGCAGAAGATGAAAAACTTGCTGAAAATGAATATGATTTGGTATTTTCAAGGCTTCATGGCATTGAAAGAAGACGTATTGAAGAATTGATTCAGAAGGGCCAAAGAATTTTATTCCGTATTTCCCAAACACGGGATACAGGCCCCAAATATCATTCTGTCAAAAACGATGCTGAACCTCCTGATACCCATGATGAGAATATTCAGGATACGGAAACTAATAAAGAATTATCTGATGATGATGAACCTGGAATTGTTTTAAAAGTTTCCGAAGATTCACAAAGCGCCTATATCCATCTTTCATCTGATATAAAAGGAGATACCGGAAAATCCATCAGTGATTTGGTCATGGATATTAAAAATCTGGTGGAAGAAAATGACATTGTTTTTGGCGTTATAGGTGATGATCTCATTGAAGCATGTATACAGGCAGCCCTGTTCAAAGATCGACAATTCAAAATAGCCAGCGGAGAAGCAGCAAAAGAAGGCAGTCAAGCCGAAATTAAATATTATTTTGAAACGGATTACCTTAAAGCAGGCGTTGTCACGGACGACGGTGTAATGGATTTCAGGGACAGAGGGGATATTCCCTTTGTTAAAAAGGGAGATATCCTGGCAAAGTTTACGCCATCTGTCAAGGGACAAAACGGATTTGACGTTTATGGAAACATCGTTTCTGTCCCGGAGATTGAAGCCGTGAAATTTCAATGCGGAAGTGGTACGGTTCTGAGTGAAGATGGGTTGACAATTTTTGCTGGTATTGATGGAAGGCCGGAAATTCTAATAGGTGGTCAAATTGCTGTTTATTCTGAAATGACAATAAAGGGGGATGTCAATTTTGAAACCGGCAATATCGACTTTAAAGGAAATGTTGATATTCAGGGGACAATTTGTGAAGGATTCAAAGTAAGGAGTGTGAATGTCACCGCAAAAAATATCAATGGCGGTGAAGTGGATGTTACGGGGAATGTAGATGTCTCAGGCGGCATTGTGAATGCAAAAATCAAGGCAGACGGATATGTTCAGGCAATGTATATCATCGGAACAACCGTTGAAGCCTTTGGGGATTTTCTGATCGTAAAGGAAATCATAGATTCTGATGTCAGATTAAGTGGCATGTGCAGGAGCGAGCGCTGTAAGGTGATATCATCATCATTATCTGCCAAGATGGGGGTAGAAGTCAGCCAGATTGGAACAGATGTTTCGACACCTTGCAAAATAAGGGTCGGATTGAATGATCATATCGATACCATCATTCAGTTTCAAAAGGCGATACTGCGCGAATTAAAGGGAAACCTGGAACAAAAACAGTCAAACGTGGAAAAATATCTGGATGAACTCAGGAGTGAGCACCAGAAGATTATGGAAGAAACCATGTATCAGGATTCTCTCAATGCTGAGAAGAAAAGATTAAAGGGAAAAATTGAGAAAAACAAGGTGTCCGGTAATCTCAAAAAAATCAAAATCGCAGAAAAGGATATTGAAGAGATCGACAGGAAGCTTACAAAATCACGCCGTCAGATCAAAGCGTATTTTAGCACGCAGGACAGACTGCTTGACTCTATTTTTGCCGGAAGAAAGGTCATCGAATCGCATATCAGAAGAATTGAACCCATTGGTGAATATATAAGAATGGTATCCAAAAAGCAGAATGATAAGGCAGGTGTATCACAAGTAAAAGTGAAAAATCAGCTTTTTGCAAAGACAATGATTTTTGGACAACATTCTTCAATTATTATTCAGGAAGATGTTAAAAATGTGACTGTCGGTGAATTCAAACTCACCGATCCGGAAGGCGGCCGGTCCGGAAGATGGGTAATGGAAATTAAAAAATTAAAATAAATTTAGCGTATGGGGTCTTTGAAAAAACAAGAAACAGATGTCAGGCGTTGCATTGTTAGAAATAGTCCTGAAGCCCCGGATAAATCAATTCAAAAAGCAGAATATTGTCATCTATTGCATCGGTTAGTCCTTTTGGGATAATTGGGGTGTTGATGATCAGTTTTTCAAATATTTCCCTTTCATTCGGGCTTAAATGAATATCTGATGCATGGGTTTTCTTCTCAACCACAATTTTTTTGCCTGCATTTAACCGGATTTCTTTAAATGCATGCTGATAGGATACCGCTGGCCTGAGCATGGCTTCAAGATAGCTGATTTTCACATCCACATCATGAAAATCGATGTCTGGCCAAAGTGATTTGTGAAAGTAAAGGCGATCCTTCCTGCTGCTCAAGGAAAAAAGATCGGTGCTCACCCCCTTATTTAATAACTGATGGACATTTCTCATTAGCAGGTCCGCATCGCCGGTCACAGACAATGATCGGATAAATCCGTTTTCCGTCACGGATTCATGACCTTTTAGAATAAACCGGGCATTTCTTTTTCGGGTGGCAGCACGTTGAAAACGATTTTTATAAATAAATGAGCAGTAATTGATATTGATGGCCCATTTTTGTTCAACAGCGTCTTTTAAAAGGGACAACACCATCAGTTCCGATTCCAGGACCGTCACCTTCTCCCCATGGAGAAAGGTGTAGGGGCGTTGTTTCAGATGAGCCTGGTTGAATGGGGTCAGACGAAGTTGATGAAGGTTCAGGTAATTCACCCCGACATCATTCATCATTGGAATCAGCTCTTTTAAACGAATCTGATCTTCGGGAATGGCCGGGATCTCAACTGTTATGTGGGGTATTTTTCCAGCAGCCAGTTTGATTTTATCCAGGTTATAATTGGCCGCACTGATATCGAACCTGATTTCATTGAGACCGGCATCTCTTAATCTGGAAATGTAATCATCTGAAAGGAGTGTACCATTGGTATATAGCCACAGATGAATATTGTCTCCCATTTTCTGTCTAACGGATTTGATATAATTTAATGAACGGTCAAAAGTTAACAGCGGTTCACCGCCACTGATGCTGGCGCCCTTGAAATCAAAATGATCGATGTAATCGGCATAATCTATTGTCCTTGTAAAAGGTATCCTGTTTGTGGTGGGCACACTGATGTCATTTTGTACAGTCGGGCAGTAAAAGCAACGGCAATTGCATTTGCCATTGATAAACAGGCAGGACCAGTCGCCTTGTCCACAGATTTGGCAACCTGGTGAAAGTTTTCCGTATACAGGTTTTGTTTGTTTACAGAGAAAAGAAATGGCCTTGCCAAGCGCTTGAATATAATCCCGGCGCTGTCTTTCAGCCAGGATGGCACGGTCGTTGGAGATCCAGGGAAGGTCAAGGCTTTCCTCACCGTATTCAGCCAGATTGGCATCGATATATTGCTTGCGCCGAGGAGGTATTAAATTTGTAACCATATAAAAATAAACACTTTCCTTATAGTTTATCCGATCACTTATATAGGTCTTTATTAAGGTGTCAAGCTGAAAATAAAAAGAACCGGGAATATTCGTTTCATAAGAGCGCAAGATAGGCTGGTTTCCCGAAAATATTTTACATTATTACAAAAATCGGGCATGATAGTCCTTAATTGGGCAAACTGAAAAGCATCAAGGATAAAACGGGAATGGGTTATAACAGACATTTCCGGCCAATTTTTAAAGCAACCCGATAAATGAAAAATAATAATGATGATGGATGAAATTCTATATCAATTTGAACACAAAGACTCAGAACAGATATCCCGGTTTCTGTTTGACAAGAGGGATTATGAACTGATCCGCATCGTGAATGATGTGTGTGCAAGCGGTCGTGATCTGGATTATGTCCGCCGTCAGTATTATAGTTTTTTTCATCCCCATGGCATCAAGGAAATGGCTGAATCCAGAAGCTTGCGGATCGCCTACGCCATGGCTCACCTGCTTACTTCTTTTGAGGTAGGGGGCATGGACGACCGGCTGAGCGCCATTCGTTTTCTTCGTGAAGAAGTGCTTGAAACGGCAGAAGGCTCACTCCCCAGAAATACCGCTCGGGTACTGATGCAGATTATGAAAGAAGTGGTCCGTGCCAGGGGAATCCTGCGTCGTCAGTTAAAACTGGCTCATGATTTTCGAATTACCGCCGCAGGAAAGCCACGGATTATCAGAAAACAGCTTCAAAGATACCATTTGCTTGAAATGCCGGAAGAATGGAATCAGATCTCTTTTGATGACCATGTGCATGACGCCAACACAAAAGGAAGAAAATCATCCACCCATCTGATTATGGATGCCTGGATAAAGGGTATCCGGCGTTTGCGGATTGTCCATTATAATTTCATTGAACCGCGCTTTGCGGCAGAGCTTCTTGAAGCTGCCGGCATCATGGATATCGATATCAGGATCGGGATTGAATATTATGTCAGATACAGGAAAAAATATATCAACCTGATCTGGGTGCCGAGAGGGTTTGCCGACGCACAGGCGTTTCTCTGTTTTCTGGAGGAACCTGCTGTGACCGAACTGATGGCACAGGGGCGTCAGGTGTCTGTTTATCAACAGAAACATGTGATGGCGCTCTTCAGGGTGTTTAATAAAAATCATCTGGATCATTTGAGAACAACCTACGGTATTGATCTGGAACCTCTTGATGAAGGCGAATTCATCCGTTTTGTGGGTATTGGTCAGAAATCCATACTGCACCTTGAAACATTTCTTCATAAAAAAATCATGACCGTGCTCACCCGGCAGGCAGAATCATTTCAATCGGCTTATGAAACCTCTGATGCAGAAGAAAAGGATAGAATCGAGAAATGGTTTCAGGAGATGAATCTTCTGGAGATTGAGAAGATTGCCGCAGATTATTTTTCCCGGGATAGTAATCCTGGTGTGGCTGATCCGGCAATACCCAAAGATGAACCTGATGTGCCTTATCTTTTGAATCTTTCAGCCGCAGATCTGCTCACACGGCTTTCAAAACTTCAGTCCGGTCACAGGATCACCCTTAACCTTTCGAATGTGGAAGTGGACGACGTACTGGAATTGATTTATGATTGCAATGGCATGATATCAAGGCTCGAACTATTTAATCTCAAAGACTGGACTGCCGGAAAGACAGCCCATATACCCGCCATAAGCAAACTGCAGGAAGCCATTAACGAGCAGAATCCTATTGCTTTGAAGCGTTTGATTCTCGATATTATTCAGAAGGTCGAAGAGAAGAATCCCCCAGACAGGGTGGAAAAAATTGAAAAACTGCATACGATCCTTCATGATATTGTTTCTTTACAGATCATGTATAAGGGAAAATTCCTAAAGGCAAGAATCGGTAGTGATTCCACCGGACGGACTCAGGGATCCCATGGCATGGGGTTAGCGGTTGTTGATACGCTGGGCAGACGGGCGGTCAACCAGGTCAAAAAGCAGGCAGGCTTCAGTTTTCAAAAACTTCCTATCTACATTTCGGTTTGTAAACGGTTCACTCTGCTGCCAAGGGAAAACATTGCAAAATCTTTTCAGGCATTTCAACGGCTGGCTGAATCGCTAGGGAATCCCTTAATCGGCCACACCCTGAAGGTGGACTGGGCCCTTAAAGAAGATGTGGCACGTATGACAGAAGCCGGAAACGTTATTGCTTTGGGAGGGATCAAAAAACGCGTTTCCAATGATTTGCACCTGCACCATAGACAGAGGCCCCAAAAGTATAAAAAAGTGCCATGGGCCTATTTTGATTCCCATTTGAGAAATGTGGTCAAGGTGATAGCCGGTTTTGTCCCCGCTTTTTTAACGTTTGCCCTGACCAAGGACTGGTGGTTGCTTTCCTATTTTGGTGCATTTATTTGGTTTGGCATCACAGGTTTCCGGAATATTCTTCAATCCATATTGGGTGGGGGGGGATTCAGGCGATCCCCGCTACTAAGGTGGAATGCCTATGTCAGCTGGGACAGGATCGCGGATTCACTTCTTTATACCGGGTTTTCCGTACCCCTGCTGGAATTCTTTGTAAAAATGACGTTACTTGAGAAAACGTTAGGCATTACCACAACCACACATCCCATTCTGCTTTATGCGATTATGGCCCTGGTAAACGGTATTTATCTGTCCGGCCACAATGCGTTCCGGGGATTACCCAAAGGCGCCATTTTTGGTAATTTTTTCAGAAGCATTTTATCCATTCCCATTGCCGTTTTATTGAGTTCAACTATTGGTGGATTTTTAACTATGGCGGCCGTGCCTGATGTGAATCTCGTTCTTCAGAAATGGGCGGCCATTATCTCGAAGACAGCATCGGATATCATGGCTGGGGTGATTGAGGGCACAGCTGACCGGTATAAAAATATTTATACCCGGTTTCGGGATTACCGGAAAAAATTATCCGATTTAATAGATGTTTATTCGCAACTTGAGCTGCTGTTTCCTGAGAAACGAAAGCTTGAACTTTTTGAACAGCCTCAGAAAATTCAAAAAAAGACAAATTTGGAAGTTCAGGATCTTGAGAAAATCATCTGTATTCATGCACTGGATTTTCTTTATTTCTGGATGTATCAGCCTCGAGCCAGAAGTGCTTTAAGGCGCCTCCTGCAAGATATTACGGAAGAAGAACGCCATATTTTTTTATCTTCCCAGTTCACCCTTCAAAGGCAGAAGGAAATCAGTCAGATGTTCATTGATGGCGTGCTTGGACCGGATTTTGCCAGGGCACTATCTTTTTATTTATCCCACAGCGAGCATTATCTTAGAGAAATCAAACGGTTTTTCTGAAAGGTTATTTCTCAGCAAGCCATACAGACCGGTAAGGGGCGAGATTGATATCGTCCGCATTAAATACCTCACCGGACAAAATATCTTTCATTCGGGATGTGCTTTTTCCAGGAAGTGTTATTGACACCACCTGAGAAGACATATTCGTAAGTGCAAAAATGGTTTGCTCATCTGAAGATCGTCTGATGGCAAATACCCTGGCGTCCATGGAAAGTATTTCAAAAGAGGCCTTTGGGTGAAAAGCTCTCTGATTTGTTCTTTTTTTTATCATGTTAAGATAGGGGTGAAATATTTTTGATCGGAATGAATCCGGGCTGTCAAGATCGGACATGACCGATTCCATGGATAATTTCTCCCGGTTGATCGCTCTGTTTTGACCTGTTTTTTTAACACCGTCCTCCCAGTTTCCCGATCCCAGCAGGCTGTTAATATAGGTGGCCGGCACTCCCGGAAGAACATACGAAATGGCTTGAGCAGCTAAAAACCGTCTTGCATGAAAGTCATCCTTTTTCTGCCCATATGTTTGACAGGCATCCAAATAAGTAATGTTGAGCTCATAAGGATTATTGGTTCCATCCGGATTTTTTTTGTAAGACACGCTGCCACCATTTTTTTTCATCATGTCAGCAAGATTCAGGATTTCATCACTTTCAAGAATTCCTTCAAGAGGCCTTATGCCAATACCGTCGTGGGAGGCTGTAAAATTAAGGAATGAATTGGTTTCCGACGGCAGATGAAGACTTTCAGCCCATCTGGAAAGAAGGGTCGCATCTTCCTTGAGGAACGAATACAAAAGAAGTGGCGGCAGCGTAAAATTATAGACCATTTGAGCTTCATTTCTTCCGTTTCCGAAATAACGGATGTTTTCATCGTTAGGAACATTCGTTTCAGTGAGGATGATGGTCCCTGGAGATGTGTAGTCCAGTACTTTCCGGAACACTTTCACCATATCATGGGTTTCATTCAGATGAATGCAGCTTGTCCCGGGTTTTTTGAAAAGATATGCGATGGCGTCAAGTCTTAAAATGGCAACCCCTTTCCGGACATAGAAGAGCATCACCTCTATCATTTTTTCCATCATATCTATACTTCTAAAGTTCAGGTCGATCTGGTCTGCACTGAAGGTTGTCCACACATGAACGGTTTTTCCATTGTTTTTTTGATATGCCGTAAGGAGTGGCAGCGTTCTCGGCCGGGTAACCATTGAGAGGTCAGCAGATGGCTCCGCTTCTATTGCCAGGCGGTCAAAATATTTTTCTTCATGGAGATAGTTTTGAAACCAGCCGCTTTTTGATGAAATATGATTTAAAACATAATCAAACATCAGCTTGAAGTCTTTTGAAATGGCATCAATATCCTCCCATGATCCAAGATCAGGGTTTACGGAGTAAAAATCAATAACCGAAAAACCGTCATCAGAGGAGAAGGGATAAAAGGGAAGGATGTGAATCGTTGAAAACACGCCGTTGAGATATTTGTCAAGAAACCGGTGAAGCGTTTTTAAGGGCTTTTCTCCTGAATGCAAAAGAGAATCCCCATAGGTAATCAGCACCGTATCCTTTTCCGAGAAAAACATATCTTTTTTTATTTTTTCAGATGGAAAGCTTTTTATCAGAGACTGAATTTTTGTAAACGCTTTTTGCCCCTGATTTTCACCATATATACCGGTTAAAAGCATTTTTAACTGTTTCATGGTGTGTCTCCTTGCTCAGATATGGCCTTTTTTTTCAACACCATTTATCGCCGGTGATGTTAAATTTTTTCCTGTATTCCGGTATCTCGATCATTGGTGGCCGTTCAACGCAGGAAAGGCTGAACATTTCCTGCTGATATTCATTTTCGACAGTATTGTACTGGATCATTTCATTGAAAAGCCTCGTTTTAAGGTCAATCATCCCCAGTTTTTCAATTCGGTTGTAAAATGTTTTCAGGATAACAAAGGCCATCTTTCCCAAATTTTTTGTACTCTGGTTTCTGTGAATCCGTTTGTCAAGATCGACCTGGGCAATGACATCCAGCCCCCATCTCTCACATATGTCCAAAAGCATGCTTGTTTCAATACCGTAGCCGATGGGAAACGAGAGTTTATCAAAAACAGACCTGTATCCGGCGTATTCTCCGGAAAGGGGCTGAAGAATCTGGGTCAGCTCCGGGAAAAAAAGGGAGAAAAGAGGTCGGATGACAAGCTCTGTGACACGGCCACCACCAGTGGGCCGGACCTGGTTTTTTTCGATGGCAATGGGGCGATCATAAAATGCTTTGGCATATCTGAGCTTGTCATTCAGGAGAAGCGGGGCCACGAGCGCATAGGCAAACCGGTGATGAATGTTTTTAATGTCTGCATCCAGATAGACAATAATATCTCCTTTTGTCACATAAAGGGCTTTCCAGAGGTTTTCTCCTTTCCCTTTCTGGGGACCCAATTCCGGCAGGATATCCTTGGCTTCATAAACATCGGCGTCAAAGGCCTTTGCCACATCGACAGTTCTGTCTTCTGACCCGGAATCAATCACAACGATTTCATCTAGAAGCGGATACCGTTTCATCAATTCAGAGCGCATGATCAGGATTTGCTTGGCAATGGTTTCTTCTTCATTCAATGTGGGCAGGCAAAGGGATATTTTTAAGCCTTTGTTTTCTTTTGCATCGACAAGCGTGTTTAAATTGCAGAAATCCGAGTGATGAAATGTATTTTTATTCATCCAGCTACTCTTCATCGCACACCCCACTGTCGATAGCCATAATGACACCCACAATCTGCGCGATGCCCTTATACATTGGATTGATCTGCATGGACGCATTTTCAAGGGATCGATTCTCTCCATAAGTGACACCAAGGGTTACGGCAGGAATCTTATTGGCAATAAAAATGGAAAGAGATGATTCGCTGGGATCGCTCACCGGGTTCAAATTCAGTCTTTTCATGACGGCAGAGGTATTTTTAACAAGCGGATGATTGTATTTCAATCTGGCGGCGCTCAAATGGCTGATTGTTTTCAATTTCAGACTCACGGCGTTTTCATGGCTGATCCCTTCCACAATATCCACAACCTGGGCATAGACTGATTTGAGAATCTTTGGCGAATCGCTTCTGATTTCAAAACCAAGCCGGGCTTCATAGGGAATGGTGCCATGCTCAAATCCCCCTTCGATCTGGCCGATGGCGATAATGGACCGGGGATGCTGGGGCAGTTGAATCTGAAGGATCTGATTGATCACCTCGTTGATGATCAAAATCGCATTGGGTCTGTATTTGGGAATGACGCCTTTTTCAGGTATGCAGTTACAGGTAATTTCGCATCGCCTCATGCCGTCTGAAAAATAGTTCAGTCGTCCCAGCTTGAATCCTTCGATACAAACCCCTGCTCTTACAGGTGTGGACCAGGTGTCCAAAAGATAACGAATCCCCTGGAGGTTTCCCTTGCCCAACATATGAATAAGGCCGGCCATTACAATGTCTGACTCAAATTTTAAATCGAGGATTCTGAAAATTTCAGGTAAGGAGGCAAGGACGGCGACACCAAGTGAGTTGTCCAGGAGGCCGGGACCTGCAATGGTATTTTCTTTAACTGTATAATTATAAACAATATCTTTATCAAATAAGGTATCAAGATGAGCGGTGACAAAGATAGGGGGCCTGGTTTTTGATGTGCCTCTTATAATGGCGATGGGGTTGCCATAACCGTCACTGGTGCACTCATCCACCTGGGAATCCCGCATGCGTTCGAGGAAAAACTGGGCACGCGGACCTTCATTGAATGTGGGTGACGGAATTTGCCCGATTAGCAGGATATTGGAAATAATAATCTCCCGCATCGTCCTGATTTTTTCAACAAATGACGGTAGTTTTTCAAGAATCTTGTTCATCGGGAATCCTGATCTACCTGTTCAAATAAAATGCCGTACGGCCAACGTTTGTTACTGTCTCACAATTTTTATGATGCATTTACGAAAAAATTCAGCGGTAGCGCATTCTGTTTTGTTTGCCGTTTTCATATTGAACAAGAAAAGTTGACAAAACTATAGCCAACAGCAAGGGGTTTGTCAAAACAACTTTGGGAACGTCAAGTGAAATTAAAGGCATAAATGTCGATCTGTCTGTCAGTGGCTGAGTCCGCTGTAATTCAATCCGACAACGCCTGTAATAATTAACCCGAGAAAGAACAATTTGAATAATGTTGCAGGTTCATGAAAATAAAAAATTCCGATACCTGCAATCAGTGCTGTCCCGACGCCAGACCAGATTGCATAGGCGATGCTCATATCGATTTTTTTAATGGCGATTGTCAGACAAAAGAATGCGACACCGTAAAAAATAAAAATGAGGATTGAGGGCATGAGCTTTGTAAATCCTTCCGAGAATTTCATGGCTGTCGTTCCGGATACTTCAAACAGAATCGCCGCAAATAAACATAGCCAGTGTTGCATTATTTTCTCCTTTCAATAGCAATAAATGACAGTGCGTGCCTGGAAACAAATTTTACGATCAGATGACTGTTAAATTATTTTCAACCGGATTTCAAGAGAGGCAGCCGCTTCAATCAAAAATATGAAATCTTTTTGACATTGCATATATCTTTTTCTATAGTCTTTGAAACCGGCAGGCAATGCCTGAAAATGACCATTTTCCCTTTCTGGAGAAATATAATATGGGTATCCCTGAAACATTGCTCGAAGTTCGCGAGACCAATAAAGAAGGTTACAGCCCGGTGATAGACTATTGCACATGGCGGGTTGCTGTGTTGAATTTCAACGACGATTTATTGCCTGAAAATATCACAGCCATGCAGCGTCATAATGAAACCGACGAGGTTTTTGTTCTGCTGCGTGGCCATTGCATATTGTTTGTCGGTGACGGCGATGACGAGAACGTCACGAATATCTTTGCGAAAAATATGCAGCCGCTTAAGATTTATAACGTCAAAAAGTCAACCTGGCATGCACACACCCTGGATAGGGATGCAATGGTGCTGGTCGTTGAGAATCGCGACACGACGTTTGGCAACTCACCCTTTTCCCCGTTAAGTGGCAGGCAGAAACAGATGATTGCGAGTCTGACAAGGGAATTATGGTGATCGCGAAATGCATATGAAAACACATCTGGTCTTTTTCACAATCATCATCTGGTTGATGGCAGTTCCTGTTTGCCATACGGAAGAACAAATAGATATTTTTGAATATCCAACCGGTATTTGGGCGATTGCAGGACTTCCAGATCAGGACAGGTGGATCATCATTCACAATCTGGAAGAAGCAAAAAAAACCGGTGTGTTTCATATCGAGGTTATCGGCAGAGAAAAGGGACAGCCGGTGTGGTCCATCAAACATATCTGCAATCATATGGCGGTTTCAGCGGAAGCCTTAAGGAGAAGCGTCATACGACCGCTTAAGACCGGTGCTGTCTACCCGGAAAGTTTTGATACTGCCTTTGCCGAATGGAAAAAGAAAGCCGCAAACAATGAGGCCCCGGTTTGCAGGACTTCTGTTACAGAGTGCCTGGAAATCAAATAGACCGGAAAGTCTATTTCTCTTTGGCTCGCAGTATTTCTAATTTGATTTGCCTGCGTATTTATTGAGTAAGATGTAAATGGCAAGGGCGCCTGTTGAGAAAACAGCACCCCCCAGAAAAGTTGCTGGTGCGCCGAATCGATCCCAAAGCCATCCCGCAATCAGGCAGGATATCAGCATGGCAACACCGCAGGCCATGCTGAAAAGGCCAAACGCCGTGCCCCGATAGGCCGGCCCAGATGCATCTGCGACCATGGCGGATAGAAGCCCCTGGGTCATTCCCATGTGCATCCCCCATAGCGCCGCACCAGAGAGAATTCCCGGGAAGCTTTTTGCGTGGCAAAGAATCATATCGGAAATGATGAGTATGATAAGTCCACCGGTCATCAAACCTGGCCGTCCGATCCGGTCAGAGAGTCTTCCTGCCGGAAAGGCAGTTAATGCATAACAGACATTCATGATCACCAGGATCAGGGGAATAATCTGTGGCGTTACACCCACACTTTTCCCCCGAAGCAGCAGGAATGCTTCACTGAATCGGGCGAGCGTAAAGACGGAACCGAATATTACGACCACCCAGTAAGAACGGTTCAGGCTAAAAATATCCCGAATAGAGAAGGGCGTTGGAGAATGGATTTGAGATATCTCTTTGGGTTCTTTTACAGCAAAAATAATGATGAGAAGCGCCAGAACACCGGGGATTACTGCGATCCAAAATACCTGCCGGAAATCACCTGCAGTCAATATCATGACCAGCATGGCCAGCATAGGCCCTGCAAAAGCGCCAACCGTGTCAAGAGACTGCCTGAGGCCGAATGCTGCCCCCCGAATGCTGTTATGGGTGATATCTGCGACCAGTGCATCCCGGGGAGCCCCCCGAATGCCTTTTCCCGTGCGATCCAGGAAGCGTGCAAAAAAAACCATGCCTGGTCCTGCTGCAATGGCAAACAAGGGTTTTGTGAATGTGCCAAGTGCATACCCAATGAATATCATCATTTTCCGTTTACGAATCCAGTCGCTCAAAATGCCGGAAAAGGCTTTGACAATAAGGGCAACAGCTTCTGCAACCCCTTCAATCAGGCCAACGGTCAGGGTGCTTGTATGAAGAACGGATATGAGAAAAACAGGCAGAAGGCTGTGGATCATTTCCGATGATATATCCATAAACATGCTTACAAAACCGAGCGCCCAGATGGTCGGGGAAATGGATGGCGGATGTTTTTCTTTGTTTTTCGTGTCATTTTCTTGCAGGGTGGCCATAAGTAAATCCTGATTTTGCGTTCTTTTTGTCTGATTTATCGGGCAGTGTAAAACTTTTGTCAAACGTTTAAAAAGCATTTCGCTTTCAATTTTTCGCGAGATAGAGTTTCAGTATAAACTTTCCTTATGAAGGAGGACCTTCCCATGAAACGACCCGTTCATATTTTGCTTGTCTATCCGGAAATCCCTAAAAATACATACTGGAGTTACAATTTTGCACTTGATTTTATTAATAAAAAGAGTTCCATGCCCCCTCTGGGCCTGGTGACGGTCGCATCTTATTTCCCGGAGAATTTCAAATTTCGCCTGTTAGATATGAATATTGAACCCCTGGAAGATGAGGCAGTCAAATGGGCGGATATGGTATTTGTCTCTGCCATGATTGTCCAGAAACCTTCGCTGGCAAACGTGATCGAAACCTGTAAAAGGCTTGATACGCCTATGCTGGCAGGTGGACCGTACCCCACATCAAGCCATCTTGGCATTGACGGTGTGGATCATGTTGTACTTGGTGAAGTGGAAGGTCTTTGTGAAGAGATCGCACATGATATTGAATCCGGAAACCTGAAAAACATTTACAGGGGAAAAGGGTTGCCGGATATCTCCCATGCAATTGTTCCCCGGTTTGATTTGTTGAAAATGGATGCATATGGCGCCATGTCGGTTCAGTATTCAAGAGGGTGCCCCTTTAATTGCGAATTTTGCGATATCTGGACGGTCTATGGCAACCGGCCGCGATTAAAGGAGAAAGAAGGTATGATTGCCGAAATTGATGCGATTTATGAATTGGGCTGGCGGGGGGCCATATTTATCGTGGATGATAATTTCATCGGGAACAAAAAACGGGTAAAGACGGAATTGCTGCCGGAAATGATATCCTGGCAGAAGATGCATCACTATCCGTTCAGCTTTTTTACAGAGGCAAGTGTCAACATGGCTGATGATGATATCCTCTTAAACGGAATGAAACGGGCGGGATTCAACCAGGTATTTCTTGGCATTGAAACACCTGAAAAAGCGTGTCTTGAGGAAACAGGAAAGAGACAGAATCTGAAAAGCGATCTTGGCGGGGCAGTAAAAAAGATTCAGAGCAAGGGGATTGAGGTCATGGCCGGATTTATCCTGGGATTTGACAGCGACACCGAAGATATTTTTGACCGCCAGATCGCATTTATTCAGGAAAATGCAATTCCACAGGCTATGGTCGGCCTGTTGGCCGCCCTTCCCGGTACAGCTTTGTATAAAAGACTTGAAAAAGAGGGGCGTATCCTCTTTAGCTCCGATGGGAACAATACCCATCACCTGTCAACCAACTTCCGTACAAGAATGGGCGAGGAGAAATTGCGGGAAGGGTACAAACATGTGCTGGCATCCCTTTATGACAAACGGTTGAAGAATTATTTCAGGCGATGTGAAAAGATGATGGACAGGCTTGGAGACACGGCTCATTTTCAGCGGAAAATTACAGTCAGGGAAATCGTGATGCTTTTAAAATCCCTCACCCGGCAGCCGTTTACCCCATATGGATTCAGTTACCTGAAATTTGTGTTCCGGAATCTTTTCCGGCACCCGGATATTTTTGGTGAGGTGATCCGTTATGCCATTATTGGCAATCATTTTCACATGATCACCCAGGAAATGATCAAAGTTGAACGGGTGGCATCAGATCTTGACGCAGCCTACGTATATTTAAGAGAGCGCCTCAGCAAATATTCAGGTGCCGTTATCTGCCATTCTAAAGAAAGCCTTCAGGCTGTTTTCGATCTGTGGGATCAACGTCAAAAAATACTGAAAGAAATCAATCGAAAAATAAATAAAATCCATATTGATTTCAGAAAGGATATTATTGAGACATATAAAGAAACCATAGGAAACATCAACAGTCTGTTTCAGAATGTTGAAGACAACAAAGTCAAGCATGATCTGAATCCGGGGTAACCCCTTAATTTCCATGGGTGATGATCCTTGCCGTTTAAAAAGAATTTATTGCCAATAGGGGTCAAAAGAATATAGTATCTGTTTTTTAAAATTTGAAAGGGCCGGTTGTCAGGCAAAAACGCTTGTAAATCGACTCAGGGAAAAAACAGTTATCTATTTTTGATTCCATATGGGCAAGCATGCTTGAGAAAAACAGAGAACCCAATAAACACATCATATTTTTCTTTGTGGCCATCGGTATTTTTATGTCTACCCTTGATGGCAGTATTGTAAACATTGCTCTCCCCACCATCATGAAGGATTTTAATACCTCGCTTTCAACGGTGAAGTGGGTGATGATCATTTATCTTCTGACCGTATCGTCTCTCCTGTTAAGTTTCGGCAGATTAAGCGATATCAATGGGCGGCGGCTGATCTACGGAAGTGGCCTTGTTATTTTTTCAGCAGGCTCCCTTTTCTGTGCAATCAGTGCCAGCGCCGGATTTTTAATTGTTGCACGGGCATTTCAGGGATTGGGCGCAGCCATGATCATGTCGTGTACACCGGCATTGATCGTGGATACCTTTCCCGGACCCGAACGGGGTAAATATCTGGGTATGATCGGTGCTGTTGTTGCATCCGGACTGACTTTGGGCCCGGCCATTGGCGGATTTCTGCTTCATCATTTTTCCTGGCGATCCATTTTTTATATTAATTTGCCTATTGGAATAACTGCCGCCATTCTGATTCTGGTTTATCTGAAAGGCAGCCAGTCAGACGTTAGAAGCAAGGAACCATTTGACTGGGTGGGATCAATCTGCCTTGTGATCAGTATTAGTGGATTTATCCTGGTGATATCAAACGGTTATAACTGGGGAATCGTCTCTTTCCCTTTCATTTCCATCACACTTGTTGTTATGATTGCTGCCGGATGTCTTGTTGCCATTGAGGCCAGGTTCAGCTTTCCTGTGTTGAACATGAACCTTTTTAAAATCCGGCTGTTCGGATTTCCGGTTATGGCGGCCATCACCTTGTTTGGCGCTCTTTTTACCATGATTTTTCTAATGCCGTTTTACCTGATGGTTCAATTAAAATTGCCATCCTTTCAGGCGGGAAATATGATGGTCATTCCCTTTATTTTCCTGTTTCTCATTGCACCGGTTTCCGGATCTCTGTCAGATAAAATTGGCACACGCTTTCTTTGCACTGCAGGCATGGGTCTTATGATGACGGCCCTTTTTCTTTTGTCCCAACTGCCGCCCGACGCAACACTCATAGATGTGGGCTGGCGGATGGCCATCGCAGGCATGGGCACGGCCATTTTCTCATCACCCAACACATCTGCCGCCATGGGCGCTGTTCCTGGAAACAGGCGCGGTATCGCAGGTGGAATCGTCGCCGCTGCAAGAAATCTGGGAATGGTTGTCGGCGTATCCATGGCCGGCGCGATATTCAATTACATGTTTGATCTCCTGACCCATGGCGAAACTTTAAATACCTACAGGCCGGAACTTGAATTCGCCTTTATGCGGGCCTTTTCCCTGGCCATGGCCGCAGGCGCCGTAATGGCAGGCATCGGTATGGTGGTTGCGTTTTTACGAGGCGCCGAGAGGTAGGGGATTTTTTCCGGTAACAAGGAAAAAACAAAATGAGAGATCCTGTACAAACGATCGGCAACATATGAACGCTTCGGAAGATTTATTAAAATTTATTGGCAAAAGACGGTTTGCAACCGTTCTTGCGGATCCACCCTGGCAGTTTAAGAATCGTACGGGGAAAATGGCCCCTGAACATAAACGATTGTCTCGTTACCCGACGCTGACACTGAAAGAAATAAGGTCTCTGCCGGTAGATGCCATTGTTGAGGAAAGGGCCCACCTCTATTTGTGGGTTCCAAATGCCTTGTTGACTGAAGGGATGACGGTACTCGAAAACTGGGGTTTTACATATAAGACGAATTTGATCTGGTATAAAATCAGAAAAGACGGCGGGCCTGACCGACGGGGTGTTGGATTCTACTTTAGAAATGTTACAGAAATGATTTTGTTTGGTGTCCGCGGAGAAAATGTCAGGACATTGCAACCTGGCAGAAGTCAGGAAAACCTCATCTCCTCCCGGAAAAGAGAACATAGCCGGAAACCTGATGAACAATATGATATTATTGAATCCTGCAGTTGGGGGCCCTATCTGGAACTTTTTTCCAGAGGAACACGAAAAGGGTGGGCGACCTGGGGCAATCAGGCTGAAAAATATTCTCCGGATTGGGCAACATATTCAAACCACTCCCAGGCAGAAAAAGAGATTCCAATGAATGGCAATGGACGCAGATCCAATACCGCAGAGAGATATCAAGTATGAATTACCCGACAATATTCAGAAATATCAGGGAGATTCCGCCAGCCCCCAGAAGATTTCTCTTGTTTACCGGTATTAACGTTTTCTCCTGGCAATGCATCGTTGGTCAGGCATTGGTCCTTTTCGGCCGGTCGCTGGATATGCCACCATCCTGGATAGGCACACTGCTTTCTTTCATGCCGCTATCCATGCTGTTTGTGATATTCAGCATTCCCGCAGTTCAGGTATTGGGCCCTCGAAAACTGATGACGATCACCTGGTTAACCCGAAATTTTTTTGCGGTTTTTGTATTCACTATCCCATTTGCCCTTAAAATATGGGGCCGTGAAGCGGCATGGTATATTCTTCTTTTTTCAACAGGCGGCTTCTCCCTGGCAAGAGCTTTTGGCGTCGGTTCATGGTATCCCTGGCTGCATGAGATTGTGCCGCAACCCATATTGGGCACCTATTTTGCCATTGAAACCATTATCGTGCAATCGATCAGTGTTGTGCTGACACTGGGAATCGGCAAAATTCTCGGCCTGACAGAGCAGCTGTACAGATTTTACTGGGTGTATGCCATTGGCATATCAGCGGGGCTTATCAGTATACTGTATATGCGCCGGATTCCGGGAGGAATGAGTACATCTGAAAAATCTGCAACCGTTAAGGAAAGCTTTTCAGTTATTTTTCGTGCGTTGAAAGATACCCAGTACATCCGATTTATATTTTTCATCATATTCAGTATGGCATCATTCATGTGGATCAGTATTGCGTCCATATTGTATCTCCGTGATATCCTTGGATACACAGATACCATAATCATGTATTTTTTTGCTGTTGCTGCCGTGTTGATCGCGATTACCGTCCGTTTCTGGGTCCGTCAGGCAGAAAAATTCGGCAGTGAAAAAATTATGGCCATACTCATGGCCACCCAGATCCTTGTTGCCGTATTATGGATATGTGTCAGCCCGGGAAAACCCTGGACATTTGCACTTGCACTGACAACTGTGGCATTGGGGGGCTCGATAAACGCCGGTTTTTCGATCATTTCCTGTCGTGGCATGATGACTCTGGTTCCTCATGAGAATCGCGTGGGATATACATCCTTATGGATCATGGCCATATCGGTAGCAAATGGGGTGCCACCAATAATTGCCGGGTGGTTGATAGATATATTTCACCTGGCAGGATTTTTGTCCTGTTTTTTGCTCTCTGCAGGTTTCGCCCTCTGTTTGTCTGTTCTGTGGTGGCATTTCCGGTTTGAAGTCCGGACGCAACCGATGGCCAATCTGCATCATATCATCCGGCCAACCCAGCCTTTAAGGGCTTTGGGCCGTATTATCTGGCTCATCTTCGGCCGTGGATCAGGAAAGGAGTAGATAAAACCAGACAAAGGCCAATGATGAATACATCACTTGAAGAGAAAAAAATGAAACACGAGAATTTCCCCACATATCACCATGAAGAAGCATTGACGGATCGGGATGGATTTTCCTGTGTGGTAGGTATTGACGAGGCGGGCAGAGGGCCTGGGGCAGGCCCTGTTGTGGCGGCTGCCGCTTATCTGCCAAGGGGTGTTGTAAAAAGCCTCTATGGCCGGGTGAATGATTCCAAAAAAATGACCAAAAGCCAGCGGGAAAAAATGTATCTGGTACTGGTCACATCCATCACTTACGGCATAGGCATTGTGGATAATAACACCATTGATCGGATAAATATCCTTGAAGCCACAAAACTGGCCATGGCCAGGGCGCTTGCCGAGATACCCCAGGCGGATTATGCACTGATTGACGGTAATATGAAATTTGACAACCTGAGCATTCCTTATGAATCGATCATCAAAGGGGACAACCGATGTCTGTCCATTGCAGCGGGTGCGATCATCGCCAAAGTGACGAGAGACCGGATGATGAGCGACCTGAATGAGGAATATCCCATGTACGGATGGAAGACGAACAAAGGGTATCTATCCCAAAAACATATCGAAGCCATCCGAAAATACGGACCGTCTCCCTATCACCGGCTGTCTTTTAACAAGGTTGGCAGGGACGATTGAGGTATAAAATGAGAATGAGGCTTGCGATTATTGATGACGAGTTGACGGTTTGCAGGGAACTTTCACGCACGCTGACGGCAGAGGGGTTTGAGGTTGAAAGTTTTCAGAGCGGTCAACGCTTCCTGGGACGCAAATTCCGGATGAACCAGAAATACTTTTGGAAGCTTCAGAACAATTTCATGTACCGGAAATCAAACTCGTTCGTGCCATTCATGATTCCCCAACGATTCTTGAACGATTTTCCCACGGCAAGGAGAAGTATATCGCATATATCCGGGCGGCTCTTTTGAAACATTTGCAGAAAGATAATGTTATCTACCATGGATTTGCCGGGCACTTCTTTCTTGCAGATATCAGTCATGTATTGAAGGTCCGTATCATTGCAGATCTGGACAGACGAATTGAGATCGTTATGAAGCGGGATAATGTAACTGCTGAAAAAGCGCAACACATTCTGAAAAAGGACGATGAGGAAAGGCGCAAGTGGAGTCTTTATTTGTATGGGATGGATCCATGGGACGTCAGGCTGTACGATCTGGTTTTGCATATAGATAAATTATCGGTGAATGATGCCGTGGAAATGATAACAAACGCTGTGAACCAGCCAGCCTTTATCAAAACCGACGCATCTCAAAGGATGATAGACAATCTGACCATGGCTGCACAAATCGAAGCAGAACTCGTGAATGAATTTCCATCCATCAATGTTACCGTCGTTGATAAACGTGTCATCGTAAATGTAAAAGGACCCATTGATGAAACAAAAGAGATAACCGGCAAAATTGGAGACGTGGTGAACAATATGATTCGCGGGGCAACCCTTCAGGTGAACGTCATTCCTTATGTCATGGATGCAAAATTTTAGCCGGACAATTTGGGAAGAGCTTCTAAGGAGGATCAAAAACATACCCGATGGCACGTTTGCTTTTAAAATACTTTGGTTTTTTGGGATCCTCCTCAAAATATTTTCTAAAACGTACGATGAAATTATCAATGGTTCGCGTGGATGTATTCTGGGTATAGCCCCATCCAATCTCCAGTAATTTTCGCCTGGACAACGGCTTTCCCTTGTTTGAGATAAAGAGTTTAATCAGTTTGATTTCCTGGCTGGTCAGCTCGATTTCACCGGCCTGACAGGTGGCGGTTGATTTAAGAAAGTCTATGATATTGCTCCCAAACTCATAAAACCGGCTTTCCTCATTTTTTGATTTAGGCAAAGTGATGGCTGTTTCATTGCTCCAGGAAACCCTTGTTAGCAGCCTTTCAACCCTCAGGAGGAATTCTTCCAGAATAAACGGCTTGGTCAGATAGTCATCCACGCCATAATGAAGCCCTTTTATTCTGTCATTTGAATCCCCTTTTGCGGATAATATGAGGATGGGGATACGTTCATCCTCAAGCCGGATGTTTCTCAAAACCGATAGACCGTCAATTCCCGGAAGCATGATATCGAGGACGATAAGGTGAGGTCTCCATTCTTTCCATTTGGTAAGAGCGGCCACGCCGTCAAATGCAACATCCACTTCGTAACCCTGCAGTGAAAGATTGAGTTGAAGGCCTTCGGCAATATGTTTTTCATCTTCCACAACCAGAATTTTTATTGTTTTTTCAGAGCTGTTCATTGTAAAACCTTTAAAATCTTGTGGGCTATGATTATTTTTTTAGCGTATGGGAATTGACAGAATGAAATCCGAACCTTGTCCGGTTTCATTGGAGTGCGCCTTTATTTTCCATTTATGAATCCTGACAATGTTATTTACGAGGTAGAGTCCCAAACCGCTCCCCTTGGCAGACATATTGTCTGAACGGCCGACCTGATAAAATTTTCTGAATATTTTCTTTCTTTCCTTTTTTTCAAGACCAATCCCGTTATCTACAAAATGAATAAACAAGCGTTTTTTTTGGGTTTCAAATGAAATATCTATTTTCGGCGCTTTGCTTTGGTTATATTTGATGGCATTTGAAATCAGATTCATCAGGAGCATCTCAAAAAGAGGCATGCTTAAACGGACATTATATTTTTCCTGGTTTTTATAGTGCACGTTGATATCGTATTCTCCAAATATTCTGGCATTATGTTTAATAAAATTCAAAATCACTTCCACAATATTCGTGTTGATAAATTCACCTTCATATCTTTTGCTTTCAATACGTCCCAGGCTTAGTATCCGGGTAACATTATCAGAAAGCCTATCCACATCCTGAAGCATGTATTGGAGATATTTTTCCTGATTTTCTCTTGAAAGCTCATGCTTCAGGAAGGTTTCAAGATAGAGCTTCATTGAGGTTACAGGCGTTTTCAGCTCATGGGTGAAATTGTTGATAAAGTTATTTTGGAGCCTGTAAAGCTGAACCACTTTTAAATAATAGAGAAAACTGAAAAAAATACCAATCAGAATGATTCCCACAAGGAGCGATAATACCAGAATCACCACCCAGGGCTGGGATGCCAGGAATTCGCCTGGGTCCAGTCCGAATCTTCGGACCACGGTTTTTATGCCGATGCTTGCCTGGATATACCAGTATATAAAAAGCGTCAGTGAGGTGACAAGTGCGACGATTGATAACGCGAATACGGTGATAGGATTCAGAAACCAGTTTGATTTTTCCATATTTCACTTCAAAACACAGTTTGTCATGTTCAATGAACGATTTCATGCAAAAGGCACCTGGATGAATGTCTCTCCGGTGTGCCATTCCCAGGCCATATTCCTGCCATTTTTTCCATACTGATTAGCGTGTTACAAAGAAAAAGGGCAAGCCCAAATATGTAAAACTTTTGTAAATTGCAGAAACGTCCCTGTATTTTACATACTCCCTCGTGTAAATACAATACCGTTTGTGTCTGAATAAATATGACCGTTTATATTTTGAAAGAGTTTTTGATTTATTTTAAAGAAGGAAAAATGAATGGCAACGCAAAACCACCCGGTTCATGACCTGAAAACCAGAGCAAAAATACTGTTATCAAGTGTGTTCGGTCCCTATGCCCAGAATGATGAATTCGGCAGCAGGGAAATAAACCCCATGGAGCTTTATCACAATCAGGTCACTCGTGTTCAGGGCGCCTTTTCTTTGAGAATGTTTCACCGGTCGTTTGGTCTGATGATGATTCAGTCCAACCTGGATGCCCCGGCAACACTTCTTGATTTCCCTACGCTTGACCGGTTTTCCGAGGAAATTGAACAAAACGAATACGATATCGTAGGCATCAGCGCCATTATTCCCAATGTGGGAAAAGTGAAAAAAATGTGTGAGATGATACGAGAATATCTTCCCAACGCAACCATTGTCGTGGGCGGGCATATTGCAAGTTTAGAAAATCTGAATGAAATGATAGATGCAGATCACATTGTAAGAGGTGATGGCATCAAATGGTTCAGACGATTTTTGGGTCAGGATGAAGCTGAAAAAATCAGGCATCCGGAATCCCTTTCCGGGTTTCAAACGAGAATTCTCGGTCATTCATTAAAGGACAAGGAAGGCGATACTGCGGCAATCCTCCTGCCATCCGTAGGCTGCCCCATTGGATGCAATTTCTGTTCAACGTCTGCCTTATTCGGCGGCAAAGGGAATTTTATCAATTTTTATGAAACCGGTGATGAATTGTTCGAGGTGATGGTTCATCTGGAAAGAAAACTGAAAGTCCGGTCATTTTTTGCCATGGATGAAAATTTTCTGTTTCACCGGAAAAGAGCTTTAAGACTTCTTGAACTGATTAAGGCGAACAACAAGAGCTGGGCCATCTTTGTTTTCAGTTCAGCCCGGGTGATCAAGTCCTATACCATGGAACAACTGGTTGACCTTGGCATTACCTGGGTCTGGATGGGTGTTGAAGGAAAAGAAAGCCAGTATGCCAAACTGAATAATGTGAATACGGTAGACCTGGTTCAGGAACTTCAGTCAAATGGTATCCGGGTACTGGGCTCCTCTATTATCGGTCTTGAAAGCCATACGCCTGAAAATATTAATGAGGTTATCAGTCATGCGGCCAGTCACAATACCGTGTTCCATCAGTTTATGCTCTATACGCCCAATCCGGGCACCCCGCTTTATGAAGCCCACAAAAAAGACGGATCACTGTTATCCCATGATGAATTCCCGATAGCAGACACTCATGGCCAGTATCGGTTCAACTATCGTCATCCGCATATCAAAAACGGCCAGGAAGAAACCTTTTTAACCCATGCCTTTAAAAAGGATTTTCAGATGAACGGGCCAAGCCTTGCCAGATTGATCAGGGTGACACTTGACGGATGGATCAAATACAAGAATCATCCGGAAAAGCGAATACGCGACCGGTTTGAACGGGATGTGGCCCCCATCAGAACCACCTATGCCGGTGCGGTTTGGGCCATGAGAAAACTTTATAAAAACGATACTTACATGAGAAAACTGTTTGACACGCTTTTAAAAGATATTTATGCGGCGTTTGGCTGGAAAACCAGACTGATTGCAAGGACTGTCGGTCAATATCTGATGTTTTCAATCACATGGGAAGAACGGCGGCTGAAAAAGGGATGGACCTATGAACCCCCTGTATTTTATGAGAAAAATGTAGCGGCACTCAAGCTGGAAAAAAAGAACAAAGCGGTTATGGTTAAGGAAAAGAAAGGCATGCTATCCATAAAAACCCCATCCTGCGAACCATCCCATCCATAGTCTATTTTTTATCAGTAAAGCGCCATCATTAACTGAAAGGTTATTTTTGGCGCTTTTTTATTTTTGCCCCATTTATTTTTTATCATCGATTTTTTGCCTACGGCAATTTCTATTGACTTTTTGCCACACAACCGCCAAATAAATAGAAATCATTTAAATCGGTTTTGGGTTTGATTTCCGAATTTTACAATATAATTAGTATACGACACAAAACTAACATTATGACAGAAAAAGAAGACAATGCTCAGAAAGTGAATGAAATATTCCGATTGACCATAAGTCTGATGGGCAAACATGGTGTAACTCCGACGCCAAACAACTATAAGGTCTGGTATGAATACGCATCTGGCAATCCCAGGCTTTGTGAAGTCATAAACGGGATGATTGAAAATGGCCGGCCCATCACCAAAACAGTCAATGACAGGCTTTATACCGATTATGTGGAATCCATTAACCTTCCGTTCTATCAGAAACTTGAGGAAGGGATTGGGAGAATCCTTTCGGAAATGGTGGATGGTATCACGGCAACAGGCAAAGAGGTTACGGAACGGGGGAAAAAGATTGCGACGATTTCAAAACAGGTTTCCTCATCTGATAATAATGAAAAAATAAGGAATTTCGCTTCCAGCATTCTTTCTGAAACCAAGGCGATTGTGGAAAGCAGCGAACAGTTTAAAACCCGGTTGGAAAATACTTCTGAAGAGGTTGCCGCCCTTAAAAAAGAACTGGCCACTGTAAAAGAAAAAGCCGTCACCGATCCGCTGACAGGCCTTGCCAACAGGCGTGCACTGGAAAACGAGCTTAAGGATAAAATCAAACAAGTTTCAGAAACAAATCAAAGCCTGTGTCTCCTCATGGCAGACATTGATCATTTCAAAAAAATAAACGACACACACGGTCATCTTGTGGGAGACCGGGTATTGACCATTACATCCACCATGATGAAGGAACAGGTCAAAGGAAAGGATGTTGTGGCCAGGTATGGGGGTGAGGAGTTTGTTCTGTTGCTGCCGGACACCCCCCTTGTCGGCGCCATGATTGTCGCTGAAAAAATTCGTACCAATCTCGAATCGCTTCAGCTTCAGGTCAAAAAGAATCAGGCCAAAGAATCCATCGGCAAAATCACCATATCCATTGGTGTGGCCAAGTATATTCCCAATGAATCGATGGAGGATCTTATCGCGAGAGCTGACAAATGTCTGTACCATTCAAAAAATAACGGCCGGAATCAGGTTACCAGTGAAAATATGCTTTAAGTCCTTTCCGGTTTCATTCATCCTTTCAGGTTTGTCTTTTATCCGCCACAACGCCTTAATGGGATATGTTTTATTTTTATTGATTATAAGTTCTTTACATTAAAAATGGTTTCAATTATAAAACAGGTTATTCATACTGCTGGGGGTGCTTTTTAGGAAGCTGAGATGGAGATTATCCAACCCTTTGAACCTGATGCAGTTCATACTGCCGTAGGGAAGCAACAAATTATTGAACTCATGATTTGAAAAGCTTGCCCTTTAAGGGCAGGCTTTTTTTATTTGTAAGGGAACCCTTAAGGAAAGGTGCCGGATGGTCATCACATTAAATGGCGAAGAAGAAACCGTCAAAGGGCCGATAACCCTTTTCGAGCTTTTAGCGGAAAAAAGATTGAAACCCGAATCTGTTGTGGTGGAATTAAATCTGGATATTATCGATAAGGATAAATTGCACGACATCAAGATTCGGGAAAGAGATGTCATTGAAATATTACGATTTGTAGGAGGAGGTTGACCCAATTGGATGATTATCTTGAAATTGGCGGAAGAAAGTTTACAAACCGCTTGTTTACAGGCACCGGTAAATATCCGTCAGATGAACTGATTCCCGATATAATCAACGCATCAGGATCGGAAGTCATCACGGTCGCATTAAGACGCGTTGACATGGACTCGGAAACCGATAATGTCATGAAGCATATACCTGAACATATTCAGCTTCTTCCCAATACATCGGGGGCAAGAAATGCGTCGGAGGCGGTTCGTATTGCAAAACTCGCAAGGGCCGCCGGATGTGGCAACTGGATTAAAATCGAAGTCATCTCAGATAATAAATATCTGCTGCCTGATGGCCATGAAACGGTAAAAGCAACCGAGATACTGGCAAAAGATGGCTTTGTGGTGCTTCCCTATATCAACCCGGATTTTATTATTGCAAAGCAACTGGTTTCTGCAGGGGCGGCTGCGGTGATGCCTTTGGGCGCCCCCATTGGTACAAACAGAGGGCTTCAAACCCGAGAGATGATTCAGATCCTGATCGATGAAATACCGCTGCCCATCGTTGTCGATGCCGGAATCGGCAAGCCTTCCCATGCCTGTGAAGCCATGGAAATGGGGGCTGCTGCCTGTCTGGTGAATACAGCGATTGCCAGTGCCGACAATCCGGTAGTGATGGCACGTGCATTCTCAAATGCGATTAAGGCGGGAAGGGATGCCTATCTTTCAGGCATGGGTGTTGTCCATCAATTGGCCCGGGCATCATCGCCCCTGACCGGTTTTTTGAGGGATGCATAAATGAGTTTTTATCCGATTTTAAAACAATACGAATCATTTGATATGGATCGTTTTTTGGAAGGTGTCAATGACAAGGATGTTCGCCACGTCCTTCAGAAGACCCGTCTCACGGATCTCGATTTTTTGATTCTTCTCTCCGGAAAAGCGGAAGATTATCTGGAAGAGATGGCAAATAAGGCGCATCAGTTGACGGTTCAGAACTTCGGCCGGGTGATTCAGTTTTATACCCCCATGTATCTCTCAAATTTCTGCAACAACCAGTGCGCCTATTGCGGGTTCAATACAACCAACACAATAGAGCGAAAACAACTGACGCTTGATGAAGTCAAAAGAGAAGCCGAAGCGATATCCCAAACCGGATTAAAACATATTCTTGTTTTAACCGGAGACGCACCGCAACTCGCGACAGTTGATTATATCAGCGAGTGCTGTAACATTTTAAGGGACTATTTTTCGTCTATCGCTATTGAAATTTATGCGCTTACCAGAGAGGAGTATGAAATACTTGAACATGCGGGCGTGGACGCGCTGACTATCTATCAGGAAACATATAGTGAGGAGCTATATCAAACACTTCATCCAAAAGGCCCCAAAAAAGATTACAGATTTCGACTGGATGCCCCGGAAAGAGGGCTTCAGGCAAATTTTCGTTCCGTGGGTATTGGCGCGCTTCTGGGACTTAACAGGTGGCAGCAGGATATTTTCTTGACCGCGCTTCATGCGGATTACCTGCAGACAGCGTATACGGAAGCCGAAATAAGTATTTCCCTTCCCCGAATGAGACCTCATGAAGGTTGTTTCCAGCCGGCGCATACAATCAGCGATAAAAGTATTGTTCAGATGATGACAGCCTTGAGATTATTTCTGCCACGAGCAGGCATCACTGTCTCCACAAGAGAAAGTGCAACCTTTAGGAACAATATTTTGAGGCTGGGCGTAACAAGGATGTCTGCAGGCTCATGTACCTCCGTAGGTGGCCATTCACAGATATCCAATCAGACCGGACAGTTTGAAATTTCAGATAACCGGACAGTGGAAGAGATGACGGTGTCCCTGAAACGTCTTGGATATCAGCCGGTGTTCAAAGACTGGCAATGCATTTTGTGAAAGAGGCATAAAACACATGAAATCAAAAACATATCGCATTCTTGATGCAAACATCAACCGGATTTCAGAAGGCTTGAGAGTGCTTGAAGATGTGGCACGATTTGAATTTGAAGACAGTGGCCTTACAGAGAAATTAAAGCATATGAGGCACCGTGTCAGAAAAGCGGTCCATGAACTGGGGTTTTCTTTTATCGGTCAGAGAGATTCCCTGAACGATCCGGGGGTTATTATTTCAGAAAAAACCCGTCTGGATCAGAAAGACAGCTATTCGGATCTCGTCGCAGCCAATTTCAAGCGGGTTCAGGAGGGCTTGCGGGTCGTTGAAGAGACCCTTAAAATTTCAGGATTTTATGATATATCGAAAGTTTATGAATCCCTGAGATTCAATGTATACACCGTTGAAAAAGAGTATTACGGCATTCTTGGTGAATTCCGGAGAAAGAGCATTCTTGCTTCCGATTTTTACTGCCTGACCTCAGAAGCCCATTCGAAGGGCAAAACCAATATTCAGGTGATCAGAGAGATGCTGGCAGCCGGTATCAAGATTATTCAGTATCGGGAGAAGGAAAAATCGATGCTGGAAAAGTATAATGAGTGCCTGGCCATAAGAGCGCTTGCAAAAGAAGCTGGTGCAAAATTTATCGTCAATGATCATGTGGACTTGGCGATGATGACAGACGCAGATGGTGTGCATATCGGCCAGGATGACCTGCCTGTCCGGGAGGTTCGAAAACTTGTGGGGGAGAAAATGGCCATCGGTATTTCCACGCACTCACCGGAGCAGGCGGAAGAGGCAGTCAGAAATGGTGCGGATTATATTGGTGTGGGGCCTATATTTAAAACATATACAAAAAAGGATGTATGTGATCCGGTAGGGTTTGAATATCTGGATTACGTGGTAAAACATATTTCCCTGCCCTTTGTCGCTATAGGCGGCATCAAGGAGTCCAATATCAGGCAGGTTAAAGACCATGGTGCAACATGTATCGCCATGGTTACGGAAATTGTAGAAGCAGGGAATATTTCAGATAAAATAGCAAAGCTGAGAACAGCGGCAGGATTTATTAACGCTTAAAGAAAAGGGGTGTATCATGAGTTACACAACCCAGATGGATGCAGCAAGAAAAGGGATTGTGACAGAAGAAATGAAAACCGTCTCTGAAAAAGAACAGATGACGATCGATCAGGTTGTCGAATTGCTTGCCTGTGGAGAGGCGATTATTCCCTCCAATAAAAACCATCGATCTCTCGATCCCAATGGTATTGGCACAGGAATGCGCACCAAAATCAATGTGAACCTGGGCATTTCAAAGGATTGTTGCAATGTGGAGCTGGAACTTGAAAAAGTGCAGGTCGCCCTTGATCTGAAGGCAGAAGCGATTATGGATTTGAGCTGTTTTGGCAAAACACAGGAGTTCAGAAGACGATTGATCGACATGTCTCCGGCAATGATCGGCACGGTGCCGATTTATGATGCTGTGGGGTTTTATGACAAGGAGCTAAAAAATATATCCGTGGATGAATTTTTTAAAGTGGTGGAAACCCATGCTGAGGATGGGGTCGATTTTGTGACGATTCATGCGGGCCTCAATCGGGCCACAGCGGAAAAAGTGAGCCGTAATGAACGGATCACCAGCATTGTTTCAAGAGGTGGGTCACTTCTCTATACATGGATGGCAATGAATGATCGTGAAAATCCGTTTTATGAATATTTTGACCGGCTTCTTGATATTTGCGTACAATACGATTTGACACTGAGCCTGGGTGACGGGTGCAGGCCCGGAAGTATTCATGATTCGACCGATGCGAGTCAGGTGGAAGAACTGATTGTTTTGGGAGAACTGACCCAAAAAGCCTGGGAGCGAAATGTCCAGGTCATGATCGAAGGGCCGGGACACATGGCGCTGAATGAAATCAAGGGAAACATGATGCTTGAAAAACGGCTTTGTCATGGTGCGCCGTTTTACGTTCTGGGACCGCTTGTCACAGATGTGGCCCCAGGGTATGACCATATAACAAGCGCCATAGGCGGTGCCATCGCTGCTGCAAATGGTGCGGATTTTCTGTGTTATGTAACGCCTGCAGAGCATTTAAGACTTCCCACATTGGCAGATATGAAAGAAGGAATCGTGGCCACCAGAATCGCTGCCCATGCAGCAGACATTGCCAAAAACATTAAAGGCGCAAGAGCGTGGGACAATGCCATGAGCCGGGCACGGGCGAATCTGGACTGGGAAACCATGATCAATCTTTCAATTGACCCTGAAAAGTCAAAAGCGTACAGGGAAAGTTCTCTTCCCGAGCATGACGATACATGTACCATGTGCGGCAAAATGTGTGCGGTCAGAAACATGAAACGGATTCGTGAAGGAAAGGATATTCAGTTGAGCGACTGATAAAATAAAAGCAAAACATTATGGATCAAAGGCAACTCATTTTATGAAAGACGAAAAAACCACTTCCCCTATTCTTTCTGCAACAGTTATCCTGGGAAGAAATGGAAAAGACGGCCTTGAAGTGTTTATGGTCAAGAGAAACAGACAGATCGAATTTGCTTCAGGAGCACTTGTATTTCCAGGAGGCAAAGTGGATGAAAACGATCAGGCACAAGGCCTTCGGGCGTATTGTGACGGGCAGGAAGGTTTGACCGACAGGGAGCTCTGCCTTTGCATTGCGGCCATTCGGGAAGCCTATGAAGAATCCGGGATTTTCCTGGCACGGTTCAGGGGCAAACAGGAAATGGTTTCAGGAAAGGATCTTCAAAGACTTTCAGTTTACCGGAATCAGCTGGCTGAAAACAAGATATCCATGGAGACATTTTTAAAAACAGAAAAACTGGTGCTTGCCTGCAATAAACTGATATGTTTTGCCCACTGGATTACACCTTTACAAATGCCCAAACGATTTGATACTTCTTTTTTTCTTGCAGAAACGCCCAATGGCCACATGGGGGAACATGACGGCCTGGAATCGGTTGATTCCGTATGGATTACCCCGGAAAAAGCCATTGAAATGGCAGACTCCGGAAAATTGACCATGATTTTTCCGACGCGGATGAATATGTTGAAACTGGGAAAAGACAAAACACTCGAAGATGCGGTTCTGCGTGCCCGATCTGAAAAAATTGTTACGATTATGCCCCGGGTTGAAGACCGGAATGGTGAATTGATGCTTTGCATTCCTGAAGACGCCGGATATCCGGTTACATCGGAATTTCTTAAAAAGGTAATGGGTTGAAACGTTGATTCACGATGAACCTGTTCAGAGCTTATCATGCATCTAAGGCGACTTAAAATATTTTTGGCTATCGGTTATCAATCTTTAAAATACAGACTGATCAATCGTCAATATGTTGCAAAGCCGGTTTCGGTGAATCCGGTGGCATCACATCATGAATTGTCCCATCGGTCAAAGTTCCTTCTGGTCCACTATGTCCATCAGTTTAACGATGCCGCCTGCTCCGTGGCAACGGTTGCCACTGTCCTAAATGCTATCATGGATATGAATCATGGCAATTCCCATCACACCATCTCCCAGAAAGAAATTCTCAACACTGTCCGTGTTGTTGATTGGAAAGAAAGAATAATGCCTTCCGGTCGCGGCACAAAGCGCGGACTACCTCTTAAAGAATTGGGTATTGCCGTTGAGAACACTTTAAAGACTTATAAAATCTCTTTTGAGAAGATTTCCGTCACGCATCTGGATCACAAAGATTTGGATTGGCCTGTTGAGAGAGAGACTCTTTTAAACCGGTTGACGGCTTTTGAACAGTCAGACAATCAATACATGATTGCCCATTTTAATCAGGGTATTTTTTTAAAAGGCCTTCACCTTCCCCACATCTCACCGGTGGGAGCGTTTAAAGTCAACACAAAAGAGGTCCTGGTTCTTGATGTGGACAAAGATGGTCCCGGTCCTTACTGGGTTCCATTCGATGTTTTTTTTAAAGGCCTTTCAAATGATTTTAACGGGAAACTGGCAGATTATGGGTATACCGGGGGCGGGTATGTCCAGTTTCAGTTGAATCTTCCGCCAAAGTAATCATTTTTCATGGGCAGGCTTGCCATAAACTTTTTTGTAGGACCGGCATGCCGGGCATATATGCTCTTCCAGTTTAACCATATTATAAAGTATGCCTTCTCCTTTTTCTCTTCCCCGTGTGCAAACCGGGCACGTTTCCTTGCAGAATTTAGCCATGTTAACGGTCATTTTGCCGTGTGTCATGTCAGGCCTCCTTTTATTGGCAGTTTAACGGATGGGTTGGTTTTTTTAGCCCACAATAGCTCTCATTCTGCCAGTATGTATTGGGGTTGCCTGCAAATGTCAAATGATTCCGGATAGGAGATTTAATATACTGAAATATATATAAAAAAATTGAAAGATATCACTATATATAATGAAATTATTGAAAAATGACTTGAATTTTTTCAAATAAAGTCTATGATTGCAGGAGTATAAGTTGTGCATTTTTAAAGTGCAGGTTTCTGATCAGGACAAGAACCATCGGGTAACGGTGCCTGATTTTTGAAACCAGGAAAAAATTTTTTTACAGGAGAAGAAGAAAATGGCAAAAGGTATTGTCAAATGGTTCAGTGATCAAAAAGGTTTTGGATTTATTGAGCAGGAAGATGGTCCGGATGTATTCGTGCATCATTCAAAGATTAATTCGAGTAAATTCCGAACACTCAATGAAGGTGATCGGGTTGAATATGATGTAGAGCAAGGTCAAAAAGGCTTGGCCGCAGTAAATGTGACAGTCATCTAATCGTTTTAATGAAAATGTGGGGGAATGTTCCTGATCTCAAGGAATGTTCCCCTTTTTATTTGTCCGTCTGAGCAAAACCCAAAAAAAAAAATGAAAACCCAATCGATTGACCTGACAATCAAGATTCTCGGCAATGGTGGCGCAATAAATAAAGGGCTTCCCTATAACAGCTTTATCATTAATGATTCTTTACTATGCGAACTGCCGCCGGATATCATGTTGTCCCTCCACAGGAATAAGGTTCACCTGAGCCTGATTGATACGATATATATTTCTCATCTTCATGGAGACCATATTTTCGGCCTTCCTTTTCTTGTCCTTTCAGCATTTTTTAACAGCGAACGAACCGGCGATAAATCATCTTTCTCCCTGATCGGTCCGAATGGGCTTGAGGAACTCGCTCATAATCTGGTCATCAGCGCATTTACAAAAAGCCATCCCTGTCTGAGCTGGATGCAAAAATTCTGCAGGTTTTTTGAGACAGATGCATCAGGAACACCGAATTTAACTGACGGGTATGAGACATCCCTTTTCAAGCTGGATCACATGATGGAAACATTTGGATTCCTGCTTGCCGACAGTTCAGGGAAAGGTGCATCGTTCGCCTACATTGCAGATACGCTCTGGTGCGAGTCTGTTCTTTCTGTTATTGAGAAAAAACCCAGACTCGTCCTGATCGATTTAAACGGTTCTTTGGATGATTTGAAACCGGTCCACCTGTCAATGGCCGAATTAATTGAAAAAGGAATTCCTGTTGCCGGCAATCAATCAACATTTTTAGGAACTCACTTGAGAGAACCGTTTTCAAGTGAATTGCCACAGATTGTCTGTGCTGAACCGGGCATGACAGTGGTTGTCCCCTCTGACAAGAAAAAATCTGTAGCCATCGGTCCTCCGGCAAAGCAGTTCTGTTAAATCTTTATTTTTTCTGATAATTATATTCATAGAATTAGATATATAAAAGGGTAAAACCCCCAAATGGGGGATTTTTTATCTGATAAATGTGTGTATGATTTTTTAAAGTCAGCGTCATTCAAGGATATAAATATGAAAACAAGAGGGACAAATAATAAACTGATCCCTTCCCGTGAAAAGGAAGAGCTCGTTCAATATGCCATAAGCCTCGGTGCCACAGATGCCAGAATGATATCGGCAAAAGACATATCCATTGAAAATCATCTGGCAGCCATTTGTAAGGAGTCTGCGTGTGAAAATTACGGGCTTGCCATGAGCTGTCCTCCCCATGTATCCGGCCCTTCAGGATTTCGTAATTTGCTGACCCAATTCGAGCATGCCCTGGTATTTAAAATGGATGTGCTTTCAGAACATCTTTTTTCGCATCAGCGTCTGGACATTTTCAGGTTGCTTCACGAAATCGCATCAGGTGTTCAAAGAAAGGCTGTTCTCATGGGATTTAGCAATGCGAAAGGGTTTGCCGGCGGCTCCTGCAAAATGATTTTTTGCCTGGATCAAAAGGATTGTAACGTCGTTGCCCATGGGGGCCCCTGCAGGAATCCTCTTCAGGCACGGCCATCCATGTCCGGTTTTGGGGTCAATGTTTCAAAATTGATGGAAACGGCAGGTTGGGTGATGAACAGGGCATCTTCAGGGGGAGGTTCGGACAATGAGGCCATGGCCCCGGTTTCCGGTCTGGTGTTAATTTCCTGAAAGGAGGTACATTATGCCACAACTTAAAAACACGATGGATATTCTGAAACTTCTAAACAAGTCGAATTGCAGGGAATGTTATGAAAAGACCTGTCTTGCTTTTGCCGCGTCCGTATTTAAAGGCCAGAAACAGTTGAACGAATGCCCTCACCTGGACCCAGGTGTGATCGACGCATATGGTGGAACCGTTGAGAAAAGGAGAACCATCGAGGAAGATCAGGAAGAGATCCTTTTGTATCTGAAAAATCAGGTGATCGAAAAAGACCTTGGCCTGGCGGCAAAAAATATTGGCGGCTCTTTTTCCAAGAACCGGTTGACCTTAAAGATTTTTGGAAAAGATTTCAGCATTGACACATCAGGCAAGCTGTCATCCGATATTCATGTCAATCCCTGGGTGACGATTCCGTTTTTAAGTCATATCCTTACATCGGACGGAACAGCTGTAACCGGTAAATGGGTGCCTTTCAGAGAACTAAAAGACGGGCAGTCGTGGCAGGGATTGTTCGGCCAGCGCTGTGAAAAGCCGCTTAAAAAAATAGCGGATACCTATACGGATATTTTTGAAGATTTAATTCATATTTTTAATGGGAAAAAAGTGGACAGGCATTATCAGTCAGATATTTCACTTGTTTTACATCCCTTTCCACAGGTGCCCCTGCTGATTTGTTATTGGAAACCGGAAGATGGTCTGGAATCGGATCTCAATCTTTTTTTTGATCAGAGTATTGAACATCACCTGTCCATCGAGGGTGTATTTGGTCTGGGCACAGGACTTGTCAGGATGTTTGAAAAGATTGCAATACGGCATGGAAGTGGTATAGCCATTTAATGTCCGTCCTGAAATGGCCAATTTGCCCAATTATTCGTCAGGCGAAAGTTTACGCCTCGAAATACTTAATGTATTCATCCGGTCAAAATTTTCGCCTTTCTTGAACTTGAACAAATTAAAAATCAGTAAGTATATTCATGACACAGGAACGGAAAATCACCATTAGCTGGGATGACCCGGAAACCAGCGCAAGAGATCCTAAAAAAATAAGCGGCCTGGATTATTTAACCGCAATTAGGGAAGGCCGTGTCAATCCACCTCCTATAGCCAGACTTACGGGTTATCGGATCAAGGATGTGGATCAGGGGCGGGCTGTTTTTGAGCTGGAACCGTTTGAATACCACTATAACCCGTTTTCGACCCTGCACGGGGGAATCTCCAGCACCATCCTCGACACAGCCATGACGGCCGCTGTGCTTTCAACTCTTCCCATTGGATTTTTCTGCTACACGGTTGAGCTGAAAGTCAATTTTGTCCGACCCATAACGATAGATACCGGTGTTGTCGAAAGCCATGGCTGTGTGATTCATTCAGGCCGGAACCTTGCCACGGCAGAAGGGAGAATAACAGATGGTGAAGAAAAATTATATGCCCATTCCATGGGGACGTTTGCCGTCATGAAAGCGAAATGATGTCATGGAGAATATTGTTATTGTTTAATAACCGGATGATGGAGGCGGATGATGGCGATTTATATTGTTCAGCATGGAAAATGTTTTTCCAAAGATGTTGATCCGGAAAGATCACTTTCCGAGGAAGGGATTACGACTGTAAAACGCATTGCCAGTGTGGCAGGCGGATATGGTGTTAAACCATCTGTCATCAACCACAGTGGAAAAAAAAGAGCCCTTGAAACCGCAGAAATCATATCAGAGGCGCTTTCACCTGAAGCGGGTATTCAAAAGATTTCAGGCATCAATCCAATGGATGATGTCCGGATATTTTCAGAACACTTGAATGTTGAGCAGAATGAAATGTTTGTCGGGCACCTCCCTTTTATGGAACATCTCATTTCATTTCTGATTGCAGGAGATATTGCAAAACCTGTTTTCAAGCTTCAAAATGGTGGCATTTTGTGCATGGATAAAGAGCCTGGAAATGGTCAATGGTTTATCAAATGGGGGTTGATGCCTGAGATTCGTTAAATATATTTACGGACAGATTAACATGAAAATTCTTTTTAATTTGAAAACGCATTGCGTGGAAACAGAAGGTAAAAAAATCTATGAAGGATTGATCAGGGACTATCTGAAAAAAAATTGTACAGAACAAGAGAAATCAAGCATAGAAGAAAAAATGGAATTGCTAAAATTTTTTCTGGAGAATGGGGATTTTCAGGGGTTGAGACGTCATTATCCTGAGCTTTCCGGAGGCGTGGACAAACCGGTTATGCTTGATATCCCAAAATGGCATGATGATATATTAATGACAATTGATGGAAAAAGAATACCCTTAAAAAAGGAGACCATATGGAGAAAATTTTAATTGTCGGTGACAGGTGTAGACGTTGAGGAATACTGCCTGTTGTGGTTCTTCTCCTGGGCAAGCATCTGGCTGCTGCTGTATAAAAATTTCTAAAAGAAACAAGTTGCAATATTCAGGCTATTCTGATTTTTTTATGGGAAAGCGCTCTTTATACGTGACATCGTGAGCTTCTACAGGCTTGCCACAATGGGCACAGCGCATAACCGGCTTCAGCAAATGACCACACTGCTTGGCCCGTCTTCCCATTCTACCCAGCGATCCCCCCAGTTCATTAAGGCTAAAATGACAGGATATAGATCGATACCCTTGGCGGTAAGTTTATAGATAAACCGCCTTCCGTTCTCAGGGTTTTTCCGCCTTTCAAAAATACCATTTTGTACCAGTGTTTTAAGACGTGCAGATAGGATATTTGTTGCAATCCCTAAATTTTCCTGAAATTTTTCATAGGTTTCAGGGATTTGAAATGTTATCTGCAGGATTGAGTGGCTCGGTTAACGGTGCCTGGCAGGTCATTGATGCAGACCAGGGGCAGGGCCTCTCAAATTTTTCGGAAAAAGGCAATTTGTGGCAGACGAGACGGGCATTGGCCAAACATTTCTGGCAGGACTGATATAGATTCAGGAGCCGCTTTAAGGGGTGCTCTTTCAGATATTTTTCGAAAAATACTACTTTCAGCGTATTAACAAAACTTCAAATAGCATATAATTTGGATGAAAAGTGTTTATAGCTGTTGCATATTAATGGAATTTGAAGGGGAAATGGTAGCATATATTCTGAGATAATGGTGTCCTGGTTGAAAAAATACATTTTTGCGACCATTTGAAATGTTTCAGGATCATTCCTATCTTGTTTTAAAATGAGTGGTTCAGACTATCGACATGCACGTTTTTCAGAAGTCCGTTCTGAGGATGACCGCAGAAAAACAAAACCGTCACCGTTCAGCAAATACTGGCTTTATGGCAGGCGGAAATCGATAAGGAGAAAAAGCGACCGGAACAGGAGAATCCGATTGGATATCCACAGCACAGAACTGTTCTCCGTCATCATTTTTACATTGATTTTAACGATACTGGATGCAGCGTTTACACTGCTCCTGATCGGGCAGGGGGCAAGGGAAATCAACCCGATCATGGCCTTCTATCTGGATATGGGGCCCGGTTTTTTTATTTTTGCCAAATACATGTTAACCGGTGCCTCCATTCTGGTTTTGTTATTTTTAAAAAATGTGTACCTTTTTAAAACCGGCTTTAAAACACGAACATTAATTTTTCTGGCGCCTTTGCCATTTTATCTTGTCGTGCAGTGGCAGTTTTTTTTGATTCTGACAAAATAGGCGCTATTTATACTCATCCGCCCCTGTGTCCGGATTCCCGTCATCTCTTTTTTCTCCATCAATATCATCCGTGACTTCCGGGATATCGATGCCTTGGTCAACGGCTTCGGGAACGTCATACGCCAAATGCAAATCACCTTCCGTTATCGCTGAAAACCATGAGGCTTGCGCATGGGTGACGTTATTTTTCAAATCTGCAGTACCGCCGTTTCTTTCGGCAATGGTATGATTCGTCAGGTTATTGAAAATTTGAGTTCCTGTGGTTCCGGAAAAACGGTATTCAATGGCATTAAAATAATGTCCTACATAAACGGTATTGTTGCAGACTTTAACATTTTGGGCATTTTCTATTCCGATTCCCACATCAAAGGTTCCGTAAAGGGTTTCATCATCATAGATCATATTGTTTTTGATAATACCGCCGGAATGCGTTTTACTGGTTCCCAGGCCGAATCCGATCCCTCTGGCGCAGTTGACGATCGTGTTTTTTTCCACTGTGGGATTGGACGTATCCTGCCAGAACAATATCATATGGGTGGGGAGGTATCCGTTATTGCAATAAATGTTTTTAAACGTGTTGTTCTTTACCAGCCAATTGTCTGCGGTGAGGACATCGATGCCGCCGGTGTAACATTGAAGCGATGCAGATGTTGGATTGTCCTGTATGAATTCGCGGCCTGTATCTGTGAGTTCCAAAAAAGAACAGGACAACGTGCCATCATCATTTCTCTGGGCACCGTTATTGTTGACTTTGATGAATTGCTCACGCGCATCGATAATGTGAAGATTGTGGAGATTTGCAAAGTGACCGCCCCCTGAAACATGAATGGCGTGCCACCAGGCCCTTTTCAGGGTCAAGTCAGAAATGGTGACATGGTCTGCCCGGACGGAGAAAATACTCTGTGATTCTCTATAAGCATTATCAATGATCACGGCATCCCGATTGCCCGAAGAAGACCGGATGGTGGTGTTTGATGCCCAGATAAACATATTCCCCATGGCATACTCCCCATCTTCCAGGCAAATGGTTTCATTTTCCTGTAAGTTATTGATTGCTGTTTCTAGTTCTGTAGCGTTTGATACGAGAATGTCACAGGGAAAATCGTCGGGATTTAATGGCTCGCAGGAGCTATTCTCCTCCATATTTTTTTCAAAATCCGCTATAACCGCATATTCCTGATCCATGGATATCTGGCAGTCTCCGGTTCCGCTGCAACCTCCTCCGGACCATCCTTTAAATGTGCTGCCTGAGTCCGGTGCTGCCGATAAGGTAACCACAGTTTCAGCAACAAATGATTCGCTGCAGTCGTCACCACAATCTAAGCCATCTGGGTTGCTTATTACGATACCGGCCCCGGAACCGGTTTTTGAGATCGCCAATAAATATTCTGTTCTATCGATAGTGTCGTCGGAATGATTTTTGCCGCCGCTGTTGCATGCAGAAAGCAAGAGTACATTTACCCACAGAAGAATTTTCATCAGATTCTTATAAAGATAACGTCTTTGTGTTTGCCCTGTAAAATATATCATTATTTCTCCATATTTAACATTTGCATATTAATGCTCAAATGCGCCGAGATCAGGTGCCGAACCGTTATAATCATTATTTATGCCTGTAACAACTTCTCCACGGTCAATGGAACTACTGCCGGAGATAAGTGAGTAATCTCCTTTATCCGGATTACCGAAACCGGGATCAGATGAAATCCCGTTGACTTCCTGTCCGGTGTGGCTCTGATAGTCATCAAGGGTGGCAAGTCTCAGTGAATCCCATCTGACAAGCTCTTTGATTGAATTGTTCCAGAGGTTGTCAAAATCCATGTCCAGAAGCTGTGAGGTATGGTAGTTATTGAGGGCGTAATCCGTTCCGGAAAAAATGTTGTTTCGGGAATAGATCAAATCCCACCCTTCATCACCGGAACCCCCCGATTTAATGTACAGTCCATTGTTCCCGGAATATCCTGCATCACACGTATTGTGAAAGAGATACATGCTTCCTGATTTTCCATATCCCGAGCTGTTGAACTTGAAAGGACTTCCCGTATAAGTGTTGTTTCCCAATCAACTGCCGTGGTAGGGGTGCTCGTCTCATTTCCCGAATGGCTTTTGCAGGATAAAAACGTCAGGACAACAATCAGGAAAAAAGCAGGGACAGAGTTCCGGTGCATGCAAAATATTTTTTTTGAGCGATTTTTAAGCATCATTTGGGGGTCATTCCTTGGTTTATTTAACATATAAAACATTAATCATTACCAGCCGCCATGGTTAAAAAGCAAAAGGCTTGCCAATAAATTCCATTTTTTGATAGTCTCGTAAAAAGTAAAAATATTTAACCTGCTGGAATAAATGTAAATTTAAAAATTTTTCACTTGCCTTTTTTCTCCTATTTTGATATGGAAATTTAATATTATCAATAGGATACAGGCAAAATACATGATCAAA
>JAHIVH010000073.1 GCA_018816735.1 Pseudomonadota bacterium
TATCCGGCAGCAATCCAATAATCATTACGGCATATGATGCAACCGGCAACACAGGAAGTGTTACACTAAATGTTACCCGGAATATCCTGACCACATTAATAGATACGACAGATACAGCCAAACCGGTTATTACACTGGGCTCACCCACAACGGGCACATCCTACACTGCCAATCAGGCTTCAATCAATTTGTCCGGCACAGCCACAGATAATATTGGCATAAGTAAAGTTACATGGTCAAATTCTTCGTCAGGCAAGAGCGGTACGGCTACAGGCACGAATACCTGGTCTGTCGGCAATGTGTCATTGGAAACAGGCATTAATCCAATAACGCTCACAGCGCACGACAATGCCGGTAACATGGGAAGTATTACTTTAACCGTTACCTATGAGGCCCTGGACACAGAAAAACCTGTTGTGGCTTTAGTATCTCCCACAACGGGGACGTCCTATACTGTCAATCAGGCTTCGGTAAATTTGTCCGGAACAGCCAAAGATAATATTGGTGTAAGTAAGGTTGTCTGGTCAAACTCAGCAACAGGCGGAAGCGGAACGGCCACGGGAACAGCAAACTGGTCTACCGGCAACATTATTTTAGCACAAGGGACGAATCCGATTCTTGTGAACGCGTATGACACTGCCGAGAATGTCGGAAGTTATACAATAAACGTGACTTATAATTCAGGAACATCAAATGATGCGGTGAATCCTTCCATCTCTTTAAGCATGCCAGTGACAGGAACCGCATATAGTACCAGTTCAACTCCCCTTACTCTATCTGGCAAGGCATCTGACAATGTGGGTGTTGTAAAGGTTACCTGGGTAAATTCCAGAGGAGGAAGTGGCAACGCTAGTGGAACAAGTGACTGGTCTATAGGAACCATTGATCTGAAGGAAGGCAATAATATAATCAGTATCACGGCACAGGATGCCATGGGTAACATTGCATCGCATACCCTGGCAGTTACCTATACATTGCCGGATACTATAAAGCCGGTCATCTCACTGGTATCACCGACAACCGGAACAACATTCGATGCCACAGTATCAAGGATGAATCTGGCAGGTACGGCAACAGATAACATCGGCGTGAGCCGAGTGACCTGGACCAGCACAACCGGCGGTTTTGGTACGGCAAATGGCACTACAAACTGGTCGATAGACGGCATTGAACTTCAATTGGGGCTCAATACCATTATCGTTACGGCTTTTGATGCTGCTGATAATAAAAGCATACACTCTCTGACAGTCAATTATGAACCGCCAAAACTGACTGGCGTGGATGAAGGCTCTCCAGACACGGGAGATCCATCTGATACCCCAACAATCGAAAAATCAAAAACGGATTCTGTCCAGCCAAAAGAAGAACAGAAGACAAAGGCACGATCGAGAAACAGATTTTTAAGGTTGTTTGGTATCGGATTATAATTCCAAAATATATCACTTGCAAAAAGCCTCTACAGGGTATGTTCAATGAACATCCCTGATAGAGGCTTTCTTTCATGGGGTGTTCTGATTGTAAGATTCAAGTGAGTTATGACCAGCGAATTCCCGCATAAAGAAGAAATCATTCAGGCAATCCTAAAAACCGAACCGACAATAAAAAAATTATTTTTGTTCGGTTCAAGGGTGGATAATCAAAACAAGAATAAAAATGCGGATATCGATCTTGGAATTATAGCTGAAAAAAAACTCAGTTTTGTCAAACTTGCCCGGATAGAATCATCCATAGATGAGATTGACACCTTGTACTCTATAGACATAGTCGATTTCACAGGAAGAAATGATACTTTTTCAGAAGAGGCGTTAAAAAAAATCGAGGTCGTTTATGAAAAAAGATAAACTTCTGTGTCAGCTCCAGGATGCATTTCAACGGCTTAAGGAAGCGCTCGAAATTCCCGTTTCAGAGCCATTGACCATAGATGGCACAATTCAGCGTTTTGAATTCACATTTGAACTGGCCTGGAAAGCGATTAAATCTTTCATGGAAGACCAGGGGGTGCTTTGCCATTCTCCCAAGTCGTGCATAAAAGAGGCTTTTAAAATGGGCTGGATACATAGTGAGGAGGAATGGCTGGCACTTTTAAAAGCACGAAATATGACAACACACGTTTATAATGAAGCCTCGGCCATGGGTATTTATAAAGAAATTCATCAGCGTCATGATCTGTTTCAGGCTTTAATCAAAGAACTGGCCAATCAACAAACCCAACAAACCCAACAAACCCAATAAACCCAACAAACCCAACGAACCCAACGAACCCAACAGACCCAACGAACCCAACGAACCCAACAGACCCAACGAACCCAACAAACCCAATGAACTCAACAAACCCAACAAACCCAACAAACTGCGGTGAGATGTTCTGATGCCTCCCCATATCCTTCTTACAATTGACGTTGAAGACTGGTTCCAGGTTGAAAATTTCAAACCCTGGATCGACCACTCGACATGGGGATCACAACAACTCAGGGTCGAACAGAATGTTCATACACTTCTTGATTTGTTTGATTCGGTAAACCTGGAAAATTCAACCGGCCACCAATCAATCAGAGCTACCTTTTTTGTTCTGGGGTGGATCGCTGAAAGGCTTCCTCACCTGGTGAAAACAATTCATGAGAGAGGTCATGAAGTAGCGTCCCACGGTTATCATCACCACCTTTGTTCCAATCTTTCGGATGAGGCGTTAAGGAAAGACCTGACAGACAGCAAGACGCTGCTTGAAGATCTGATTGGAGAACAGATTACAGGTTACAGGGCACCCAGTTTTGCCATTGATGACCGAATCCTGGACGTAGTGAAACAATGCGGCTACAGGTATGATTCCAGCTATAATTCGTTTGACAGGCACGAGCGATATGGCCGTATCGATTTAAGCGGCAAACAAAATATAGGCGTTGCCTGTAAACTTTCAGAAACCTTTTATGAACTGCCTGTCAGCAACTTTAAGGTCGGGAATCAGATTTTGCCGTGGGGCGGTGGCGGATATTTCAGGTTGATCCCTTTGTTTTTGATGAAAGCAGGTGTCAGGTCGATTCTGTCCCGAGACAAGGCCTTCCTTTTCTACACACATCCGTGGGAATTTGACCCTGAACAGCCACGGGTAATAAACGCCTCCGGGTATAAAAAGTTCAGACACTATGTCAATTTGAAAAATACATATTCAAAACTAAGGTCTTTTATTGATGCGTTCAAACATTGCCAACTGATAACCCTTAGGGACTATTTAATAGAACATGCCTTAACCTTAGAGAATGGAGAATGGAATAAAACCATTTAACCAATCAACTTTTCAACCATTTTTCAACGCAACCACTTAACCAATCAAAACGAGACAAAAACCAGAAAAAAAGCGTTCCGGTTAACGCAAGATATTTATTTTATTAATATTTAATCTAATACAATGGTATGAGAAAAATAAGTTGCCTTTGATGAGAAATATTATATATAAATGTATCACTTTATTTTCATAGTTATGTGATCATTTGAGACTTGATTGATAGCCTGCTGCGTCTAAATTTTTATAACATATTAAAATAAAAAGATAATCAATCAATTTCTCAGGTAATATTTTCTTTGGCACCCATATTGCTTTATATTGGGCTAAACCTTATCTTAAAGGTTATAAAACGAAAATTTAATTTGTAATATTAAAGGAGAGAAAAGAATGAAAAAATTATTAGGAATTTTAGTATTAACTTCTGCCGCACTGTTTTTATTGAGCGGTTGGGCAATGGCAACCACCATGACGTACACCATACAAGATACCATGAACTATTGGCCAGGTTTCCCAGGTAGTGCGTATGACAACAGTAGGGATGAAATCGGTAACCCGCAGGTTGGTGATATGAGAGTAACCATCACAGATGGTCTCCTGGAAAAGGTAGAGATTGATATCACCAATAGGTTGAAATTTGATTCACTTTTCATCAATTCTGATGGTGGATCATTAGGTGGCTGGGATTATTATGTAAGAGATGCCAAGTATGACAGCTCATCTTTTGATGGATTGTATTCAGTTGATGAAAGTAGCTTCAATTACACATATGCTTCGAGTGGAAGAGAAGGGCATCCCAGCGGATTGGAAAATGATAGTGCGCTTACAAAACTGCCAGGCGCTTTTAACCCAGCCTATGATGGCAGTGTTTTAACGTATATCTTTACCGGGCGAAATATTGCAATCGAAGGTCCGTTTTATGTCGCATATTCAGTTTACTGTGCCAACGACGTAACCGGAGGTACTGGGGCACCTGTTCCGGAACCTGCTACCATGGTTCTGATGGGTCTTGGCCTTTTGGGTCTTGCTCAAGTAACCAGACGCAAAAAATCATAATCGCCGCCGGTTGACGATTAAAAAAAGTTGTAAATAAATATTTGTAGTTTAAATATTTCGGGGATATCAGGCAATAAGTCTTAAAACAAAGAAATTATTGTCCTGATATCCCCAAGTTTTTATATAGTCATAAAATCTCCCCATACCTTATAAATATCCACAAAATAAACGACAAAAGTACGAGAGCTAAACAAACCAGGCTTGCTTGGTAAGGCTTATTTAACCGGGGACATTCCATTCTTGTGTTTAAAACTGAGACAATGCTGAGACAGGATTGATTAAGAATTTTGAGACAGGTACTATGGTTTCATAGACTATTCAGTGGATAGTTGTATCCCTATACGTTTTAAGTACGATATGTTAAACTTGACTCACTGGAAATTAAGGTCGTCAACAAATGGAGAATTGAAAACGTGAATAATTCAAACAAACAGAGCCATGTAATATCCTCAAACAAGTTATCATTGGGATTTCTGCTCTCAATCTTTATTATTGCATATTTCCCGGTATTAAAGAGCCTTATTCTGTTCTGGAACAGTTCAGATGACTATTCCCATGGTTTTTTTATTATTCCCATAAGTTGTTATATTGTGTGGCAGAAAAAAGACGCTCTCAAGAAAATACCTGCAAGTTCAAGTTTTTCAGGACTTGTTATTGTCGTTGTATCTCTTCTCATTTATGTATTGGCCACATATGCTGAAATATCTACTGTAAAATCCTTATCAATTGTTCCGTTTCTTGGTGGGAGCATATTATATCTGTTTGGTTTCAGGATGTTGAAAGCAGTCATGTTCCCCATATTGTTTTTGTTGTTTATGATTCCCGTTCCAGGTCAAATCTATTCTTCCTTGACGATTCCTCTTCAGCTTTTCGTCTCAAAGATCAGTGTGGGAATATCATCGATGTTGGGAATACCCATATACAGAGACGGGAACGTTATCCATCTGCCGGATCACACGTTGCAGGTGGTTCAGGCCTGTAGTGGTCTTAGATCCTTGATGTCTCTTCTGACGCTCAGTGCTGTGTTTGGATACTTTACATTAAAATCGAATATACTGCGAAGCATACTTTTTGCAACGGCCATACCCACAGCAATCTGTGTAAATATTGTCAGGGTATTTATGATGACAGCGGCTTTTTACTATTTCCAGTATGATCTTACTGAAGGCACGGTTCATACAGCTTTTGGAATGATCATTTTTATTCTGGCATTGGCGATTATCGTTTTAATAGGGAAAATATTATCAATATGGGACAACTCAGCAACACAAGAATAATCATCCTGGCATCATGCCTGATTTTAACCAGTGCATTGATTTTTACGAAAACGGATTCAAAACCGGTATACAGGCAAACCTCTCTACAAAAAGCTTTATCTAAAATCAATGGATGTGAAAAAAGTGTTTCTTCGCCACTGGAACAAAATATCGTTGACGCATTGATGCTCGATGACTACCTCAACCAGAATTATTTGTGCAGCGATAACCGGGTTTCTCTTTATATCGGGTATTATTATACAACAAAAAAAGTGGGTGCCGCGCATGACCCAATGGTGTGTTTTCCAGGTCAGGGATGGTTGCTTTCAGATAAGGAGAAACACAATCTTGTTTTGGATGATAATGAGATTTCATATGCCATGATGACAGCCACGCGAGGTGAGCAAAAAGAGCTCATCGTATACTGGTTCCAGTCTTATGACAAATCAAATCCGGATACGTTTTCTCAAAAGATCGCTTCACTGGTGAATAAAATGGTTAAAGCGGGTGAGGATAATGCCTTTGTGAGAATCACCATGCCGATTGGCGAAAAGACAAGATCTGAATGCCATGAGGCGATCATCAGTTTTATGCGTGAATTTTACCCGGTGTTTGAAAACTATATCAAAGAAGATATTAATAGTTGATTGGTCAATTTGTGTAATGGTTGAATAGTAAACTGGGAGAATAGATGAGTGGTTGAGGTGTTGAATAGTCAAACAGAATTATGGTTTGATGCCTTGACATCACATAAAATGATGCTATGATGACAACATGAGAACGACACTTTCGATAGACAACGATATATTAGAGCGTGCAAGAGAGATTGCGGCCAAGCTTCGCACACCTTTTAAAATGGTAATAAACGAAGCACTCAGAGCTGGGCTGAGCCAAGTTGAACAACCAGCAGACAGGCAGCGCTATAAAACGAAACCCCATGCCATGGGGCTGAAATCGGGCAGGAATTTAGATAACATACAGGAACTATTAGCCCAGATCGAAGATGAGTCTTTCCGTTGATATTAGTGGATGCCAATATATTGTTATATGCGGAAGATTCGTTGTCTTCTTATCATAAGAAAGCATGTGAGTGGTGGGATGATAAGCTCTCCGAGGGTGAATCTGTCTGTTTGTGCTGGACGGTTTTGTCCGCCTTCATTCGGATCGGGACCAATCCAAGAGTATTTGAAAAGCCATTGTCCCTTGAAGAAGCTATTGCTCGTGTACAAAGCTGGCTGGATCAACCTTGCACACGAGTCATTCGTCCGACAGAAATGCATTGGACCATATTTCAACAGATGCTAATAGAAGGAAAAGCTGTTGCAAATTTGGTCACAGATGCGCATTTAGCCGCTCTTTCGATTGAGCATGGCTGCCAATTGGCATCCACCGATTCTGATTTCTCGCGTTTTCCTAAACTGAATTGGATAAATCCTTTAAAATAGATAAAATGAAAAAACTACCGATAGGCATCTCAACATTTTCTGAGATTATTCAGAATAATTATTATTATGTGGATAAAACGCCATTGGTTTATCAATTGGCCACAGAAGGGAAATATTACTTTCTTTCCAGGCCCCGCAGGTTCGGCAAGAGCCTTCTCGTTGATACAATAAAGGAAGCTTTCTCCGGTAATGAGAAACTGTTTGAAGGGCTTTATCTGGAAAAGAATTGGGACTGGAGTAAAAACAACCCTGTGATCAATATCAGTTTCGGGGCAGGGGTCATTCAGGACAGAGAAACTCTGGATAAACGATTGTATAACTTTTTAAGGCAGCATGCAGAAAAGCATAAACTGAATTTGGAATATGATACTATTCCGGACCGTTTTGCTGAATTAATTCGTTTGTTATACGAGAAATATAACCAGCGTATTGTTATTTTGATTGATGAATACGACAAACCGATTCTGGATAATATCACAGACTCAAAAACAGCAGCCAACATACGAGAAGGCCTGAAAAATTTTTATTCGGTTATCAAAGACAGTGATGCCTATATTAAATTTTGCCTTTTAACCGGCGTGAGCAAATTTTCAAAAGTCAATCTGTTCAGCGGGTTGAATAACTTGACGGATATTAGTCTTGATTTCAGGTATGGTGATATTTGTGGGTACACAGAAAAAGAATTGAAGGACGTTTTTGGAGAAAGACTGGCCGATTTGGACTTGAATGAGATTCGGAAGTGGTACAATGGGTATAATTTTTTGGGGAGCCCAATTTATAACCCATACGCGACTCTTCTTTATTTTGATAAAAAAATGGTAGGTAACTATTGGTTTGAGTCAGCTACACCAACATTCTTACTTAAGCTTCTAAAAAAGAAACAATATTTTATCCCAGATTTTGAAAGCCTGCAGGCCAGGGAAAATGTTTTGGGCAGTTTTGATTTGGAGAATCTGTTAGTCGAGACATTGCTCTTTCAGACGGGTTACCTGACCATAAAAGCCATTGAAAAGGTCGGTCCCCGACAAGTTTATACTTTGAGTTATCCTAATATGGAAGTTAAGCTCAGTCTTCTTGATTATCTGCTCGATTTTTATGTTAAGGATATAAATGAAAAGAATACGGCACAGACAGCTCTTTATAAAGCATTGGAAAAAGGTGATTTGCTGTTGATCAAAAAAATATTTTTTAGCCTTTTTGCCTCTATCCCTCATGACTGGTATCGCAACAATGATTTGGAGAAATATGAGGGGTATTACGCGTCAGTGGTGTATGCGTGTTTAGCGTCACTCGGTTTTGACCTTGTTCCGGAAGATACGACAAATCATGGGAAGATCGATTTGACCCTTCACACAGAAGATAAGACTTACATATTTGAGTTTAAAGTAACAGAGCTGGTCAAAGAAAAAAGCAACGCATTGGAACAAATCAAATTAAAAAAATATCACGAAAAATACATGGATCAATCAAAACCGATTTACAGAATCGGAATCGACTTTAGTAAAAAAGAAAGAAACATCACTCATTTCGAATGGGATATTGTGGAGAATGATTAAATTGGATAGTGTGTTATTGTGAGGTCAATTAAATCTTGTTTTTAAACGTGTCAGGTTTAAAAACAAAGGAAATTACAAACATGCTGCAAGCACCACAGATAGCCATTATTACCGATTACTTTAAAAATAAACCTGTATTAAAGGCATATATTTTTGGTTCTCATGCAAGCAATCAAGCCGGCATTGATAGTGATATCGATATATTAGTAGAACTGGACTATAGCCAACCCATAGGATTAAAGTATATAAAGATGCAAAATGAACTACAGGAAAAGTTGAAATGCAAAGTAGATCTTCTTTCCACTAATTCAATATCTAAATATTTACAATCAACAATAGATCATCAAAAGCAATTGATTTATGAAAAATAGAACTAAAGACGAAGTAAGACTCAAACATATTCTTGATGCCATCAAGGATATTGAACTATTTATAACAGATATATTATATGACAATTTTGAAACTGATAAAATGCTTCAATCAGCATGTGTCTTTCAGCTACAGGTTATAGGGGAAGCCGCAAACCATATCAGCGAGGAAATAATTAGAAGTTATTCAAATATTGAATGGGCAGAAATAGTTGGCCTAAGAAATTTTTTAATACATGAATATTTCGGAATTGACATAAAAATCATTTGGCAGGTGATTCAGCTGGATTTGCCTGAATTGAAAAAAAATGTCGAAATTATACTGAAAAATATCATGGAGTAAAGTTTTGCGAATATAGAAATACGTGACTATAGGGTCATGAATAGCCCGTCTATGATGATAGTTGGCCACTTAACCATTTGACCAATCAACCAACCAACCCATGATACTCAAAACACTATTTTTTCTATCCCTCATGGCGATACTGTATGTCTATGCAGGATATCCTGTAATTACATTATTACTATCTGTCTTTAAAAAAAGAACAGTAATCAAAAGTGAAATAGAACCTTTTGTAACAATATTAATTGCAGCCTTTAATGAAGAAGATTGTATTGAAAATACTCTGCAAAATAAACTATCTCTGGATTATCCAGAAGACAAATTCGAGATCATTGTGATATCGGATGAATCCACAGATAAAACAGATGATATTGTGAAAAAATATCAATCCCAACATGTAACGCTATTAAGACAAATACCACGCGCTGGCAAAACATCTGCACTGAATATGGCCGTACCTCATGCAAAAGGCGACATCCTGGTCTTTTCTGATGCCAATTCGTTATATGATACAGGAGTCTTAAAGAAACTGATGAGGAATTTTCAGGACCCTGGTGTGGGATATGTTACCGGAAAAATGATTTACACAAATCCGGATGGCTCAACGATCGGCGATGGATGCAGCGCATACATGAAATATGAAAACATGCTCCGTGAGTTTGAGACAGGCGCAGGTTCGGTTGTTGGGGTTGATGGCGGTGTGGATGCCGTCAGAAAAAAACTGTATCAACCAATGAATGCAGACCAACTGCCGGACTTTGTATTACCGCTGAAAGTTATTGACCAGGGTTACAGGGTTGTATACGAACCAGAGGCCATTTTAAAAGAACCCTCTTTAAAAGCATCTGAAGATGAATACAGGATGCGTGTCCGGGTATCACTGCGCGCATTATGGGCCTTATACGATATGAAACATCTTCTTGCATTTTCACCTTCCGGACTTTTTTCCTGGCAATTATGGTCGCATAAAGTCTTTCGGTATCTTTGTTTTATATTTTTGATTGCAGCCTATTTCTCAAATATATTTCTCTGGTCCTCAGGCCCGTTCTATCAGCTTTTGTTTATTATCCAGACACTATTATATACAGGCGCGGCAATATCACCTGTGCTGGAGAAAAAAGGATACAACTCCAGGCTACTCTATTTTCTCCATTATTTTGTCCTACTCAATGTCGCCTCAGCCCATGCATTCCTCAAATTCATCATGGGACAAAAAATGGTCACCTGGACACCCCGTAAGGGTTGATTGGGTTACTTGGGTTGCTTGAGTTCTTTGGGTTAAAATGGGTCGTCATGGTTTTGGAAGTCATTGTTAATGAAAATATATAGATTTGAAGAAATAGGAGCATGGCAGGAATCAAGAATACTCGTCCAACTCGTTTATCGAGCAATTAATATGAATAATAATTTTAAAAAAGACTTCCGCTTGGTTGGATAAATTCAAGGCGCAGATGTTTCTGTAATGTCAAATATTGCAGAAGGATTTTCACGGAAAAGTAATAAAGAGTTCATTCAATATTTATTCATTTCAAAAAGTTCTGCAGCAGAGGTTCAAAGCCAATTATATGTTGCTCTTGATCAAAACTATATAAAGCAAGAGGCGTTTGAAGAAATATACAATCAAGCAGAAAAAGTCTCCAAAATGAATTCCGGCTTTATCAAATACCTAAACTCTCAGCAGAATAAACCCAAGCAACCCAAGTAACCCAATGAACCCAACAAACCCAAGCAACCCAAGCAACCCAAGTAACCCAACAAACCCAAGCAACCCAAGCAACCCAACAAACCCAACAAACCCAAGCAACCCAAGCAACCCAACAAACCCAAAAGTACTCCACATCATAGACAGCGGTGGCATGTACGGTGCCGAGGTCATGCTTCTTAATCTCATGGAAGAGCAGATCAAGCTTGGGATGGCGCCTGTTATTGCAAGTATTGGGGAAAAAAATATTCCTGAAAAACCTGTAGAAACAGAAGCGGTCCAAAGAGGACTTCATGTTGAAAAATTTAGAATGACACCTGGCCCGAATGTGTTAGGCGCGTATGCAATTCTCAAATATGCCAAAATAAATCGTTTTGATATAATCCACTCCCATGGTTATAAAGGAAACATTCTATTGGGATTCATCCCCAAAAAGTTACGAAAAATTCCCATGATATCAACGCTTCACGGATATACCAGCACCAGTGGTTTGACAAAAATGCGGGTTTATGAATGGATGGACCTGTTCAGTCACCGGTTTATCGACCATGTAGTTATCGTAAACAAAGGCATGTTGACCAACCCCAAACTAAAAAATCAGAAAATAAAATACCATATAATAAACAACGGCATCCCCACAAACCCCACAAACCCAATAAACCCAAGCAACACAACAAACCCAAGCAACTCAACAAACCCAAGCAACCCAAGCAACTCAACAAACTCAACAAACCCAAGCAACCCAGATATTGAAGATTTTTGCAAAGGTCATTTTACCATAGGCACTATTGGCAGGCTATCAAAAGAGAAGGGGTATGAATATTTAATTAAGGCATTGTCTATTATCAGGCAGAAAAATGTAAATGCCAAATTGGTTATTATTGGTGAAGGCAAGGAACGCAAACATTTGGAGGCACTCGTTAAAGCATATGAGTTGTCAGACCATGTATTGATACCTGGTTACCGAAAAAATGCCAACCAGTATATGCCGTATTTTAGTGTATATGCCATTTCCTCTTTAACAGAAGGTCTGCCTATTACACTTTTGGAGACAATGTTTGCCAGAATACCCGTTATTGCAACAACGGTAGGAGGAATTCCTGATGTTTTGGAGCATGAGGAATCCGGCATAATGGTCGAACCATGCAACCCGGAAGCAATCTGCCATGCTGTAACTCAGCTTTTCGAAGATATAAAACTGAGAGAGAAATTGGCAACCAGTGCATATGAAAAAGTCGTTTCAGCATACTCAAGTCGACAAATGGCCCTGAATTATCTTACCCTTTATAAGAGTTCGTTATGCGATTAAATGGGACGCATATCGAATCAAGACAATATGCACATGAATAACGTCACTTTTCGTGCCGTCAAAGGGGTTTGTTTCACCCTGATATCAATACTATGTTTTATATTTTTATTCATAGGTGGACCTAATTACTATTCCGGTCGCGTATTTACTCAAGCCTGGAGCCTGGGGCATATCTTCGCATTTTGTCTTTGGACCTATATTCTGACAGTCAACTGGAAATATCTTGCGAATGAAACTTATATCAAGCAGTGCCTAATCATTTTTTGTTTAGTTTTTTTTGTAGGCAGCCTGATAGAGATTATTCAAATAAAGTTTAATCGAACAGCTTGTATTGCAGATGTTATTCGTGATCTGAAAGGGAGTGCTCTCTCAATTGCTTTTTTAGCGCCGGCGAGAAGAACGATTTCTAAAGCGATTTTACGCTTTGCTCAGTTAAGTGTCGTTTTAATCATCATTTTTGAAATATATCCCTTGGCAATAACAATATCAGACGAAGTAATTTCAAAATTGCAATTTCCCCTTATTGCAGGTTTTGAAACACCCTTTGAAACCTCAAGGCTCAGCAATTCAAAATTGAAAAGAGATGGTTCTGTTGCAATAGAAGGAAAGTACTCTTTAAAAGTCCCACTTACCAAGAAAAAATATTCAGGCGTTGGGTTCAAATATTTTCCGAAAAACTGGAAAGGGTATAATTATTTTCATATGAGTATTTATCAGACCTCTGCTAATAACATTAATGTTACTCTTAAAATTTATGATCTCATTCATGCCAAGACTGGCAGGAATTACAATGATCGATATAGTAAAAACATAGAACTCAAACGAGGCTGGAATAATATTCAAGTCCCGTTGCAGGAAATTGTGAATGCACCTATTGACCGTACAATGGATTTAAATCATATCCATGCGTTTGGCGTGCATGCCATTGATCCGTCAGGGAAGGATGTAATTTATATTGATGATGTATGTTTATTGAAGCAGTCTGGTACGGATGAATAATGATGGGAAAGTGAATCCGATATGAAGATAGGATGAAATTTTATGGATGATATACTGGTAGGAATATTTAATAAAGTGCAGAATAATTCAACTTTCCAAAACATTAAAGCACACGCCCATGATATTGAATTATATAAGCATAAAAATAAAATATTACATGATACTAATTCATTAATAATGATTTCTTCTAACAGTAATACAATTGTCTTTCTGAAAGAGAATATTTTTATAGCATTTTGGGGAAATATTACCGGATACTTAATTCCCATACCAGAATTTCATTCAAATAATAATCTATCCTGTATATGGTATCTTTATAAAACGTATGGTGAAACGTTCGCCGCTTACATAAATGGCTACTTTTCGATTGTCATCTGGGATGGTAACAGCAAAAAATATTATTTGATTCAGGATAAGTTTCCAGGGATCAGCACTTTATACTGGGTAGATGAAGACGATTGCATCTATTTCAGTAATTATATGAAACCTCTTTTATCACTGAAACCTGAAAAAGCAAATTCGATAAACAGAAAAGCACTTTATCAATATCTTAAATATTCATATATTTCAGCTCCCAATACAATGTTTCAGGGAATACATCAGCTTTGCGCGGGAGAATTGGTAAAGATAGAAAATGGTCGCGTAATCGCCCAAATTTATGATCCATGGCAGTTTGATAATGAGAGAATTGTTAATAAAAATGAAGCCTTGGAGCAATATCATTCTTTGCTTGCCAAAAGCATTCACGATATTCAAAGCCAATATTCGTCCGGTGGTTTTTTTCTAAGTGGCGGTTATGATACTAGCATTAATGTCGCCGTGGGTTCCGCATATTCTGATATGCCACTGACGACTGTCGGCATTGGCGCAGAAAAACTGAATACAGATGCGCATTACGCCAGAATAGTGTCAAGTCTTTTTAATACAAACCATAATGAATACATGTTTACTGGCGACGAGATAAATGACTTACCCACCATTATATGGCAAATGGAGAACCCATTTTTTGAGCCTGGCATCATGTTGACCTATGCTGCGTTTAAAACAGCCAGTCAATATTGTAAAAGTATCATCGGGGGCGATGCGGCAGATCAAGTATTTAATGCCTGTAACCCAAAAGATTATAATAGATATGTTATGCACAAAAAAACTTATGGATTGTTAGATACTTGGCAACGTATCGTTCGATTCTCCTGTAGAAATTTTTTAGTGAATGAAAATGCTTTCTTCAGTAAAGTGGAAGGCAAATTGATCGGCAGGTACAATATTAATTCCTGGCGCGGTGTTTATGGGTTAATGGATAGTGAAATCAAACAAACGCTGCGTGGCAAAATCATGACAAACGAAAAGTTTGATAATTTTAACGTTCCTCTGAATAATGAAAATGAACTTTTTGATTTTTCCTGTACAGTATTAAATAAAGATTACGCTATAAATGGCATTTTAGCTAAAACAGGAAGAATGAGTAATCTTTTTGAGATAAAAGTCTTTTCCCCATATCTGGATAAAAACGTGTTTAATTTTATTTTACAATTGGATCATTCCCTAAGAACACCATGTGTTGATAGAGAAAATAAGTTGTTTGAATCCAAATATTTACATAAAGAGTTATCAAAAAAACTTATTCCTAAGGAGGTTTTCGACAGGCCCAAACAGGGAGGCTCCATATCATCAGTTATTCATTTTAGGGATAAAGAAAGGTTAAACGCAATAAAAAATAAACTGAAAAATTCAGAGTTTATCAATAATTTATTTAAACCAGAAGATGTTCAAACTTTATTTTTGAATATTAATGAAAACGCAACAAAAATATTAATGATCTTAACATTGGATTTGTGGCATATCATTTTTCAGAAGAATCATTTTTCAAGACCTGATTTCGGGCTGGACAATTTTCTGCAGGGTGAGATTTAGAAGTCAGTTTATAAAATATGAAAACACATATTGCATATTTTATTGACCAGCTTGGCATTGGCGGCACTGAGAGACAATTGAAATTTCTAATTGAAGGTTTTGATCGGTCCCGGTTTGATATTACGCTTTTTTTGCTGAGAGGTGAGAAAGAACATCCGTTTAAACCTCAAAATGTTCAGATTGAAATGCTTGACGTCCATTCGCTTTTTAGTTTTAAAGGGCTCCACAAACTGTTTCAAACAGCACGCCTATTGAAAAAACATAATTGCCGGATTGTTCAGACCTTTTTTCAGGATGCAACTATATTTGGCATATTGGCTGCGAAATTATCCGGCGCAAAAACAATTGTTTCTATAAGAGACTTGCTGTTCTGGTCAACACCCTTGTACTCATTCGCCCATCGAATAGTTACGTTAATGGCAGATACTGTTCTGGTAAATTCTTTTGCGATAAAAAACCATATTGCCCCTTTAATTCTCAATAAAAAAATTCATGTCATACATAATGGCATTTGCTTTGACCCGTTAGCAGAAGATGGGAATATTACACAATATGATATTCACAAAGAATTTGGATTTGAAAATCATCTTCCTGTAATTATTCTGGTCTCAAATTGCAACCGGACCGTTAAAAGAGTAGATATCCTTATTGAAAGCATTCCGCGTGTAGTACAAAAAATACCTGCATTTTTTTTAATCGTTGGTGATGGCCATCTTAAACCGGCTTTGGAAAAAAGAGCAGAGGATTTAAATATTCAAAAATATGTCAAATTTGCAGGGCACCGGCAGGATGTGGATTCGCTCCTCAGAGGATCTAACATTGCTTTGAATACTTCCGATTCAGAAGGGTTCTCAAATTCTGTAATGGAGGCGATGAAAGAAGGCATTCCTGTCATTGCGAGCAATGTGGACGGAAATAAAGAACTCATTGAAAATGAAAAAACGGGGTTATTGTTTGAGAAAGGAAACCATAATGATCTTTCAGAGAAGATATTACGTCTATTGTCTGATCGGAAATTTGCCATTAGCCTCGGTAATAATGGAAAAATAAAAATTAAAGAGCAATTTGATATTGCACATATCATTCAACAACATTCAATTTTTTATGAATCCTTGGCAGGCAACAGGTAAATTTATGTGCGGCATAACCGGACTGATTAATAGCAATAAAGATAAACATATATCAGAGTCAATTCTGCAGAAGATGTGCGATGTGATATATCATCGCGGGCCCGATGAAGGCGGTTTATGGATTAATAAAAACGTCGGCATTGGAATGCGGAGGCTTAAAATTATTGACCTGGTTTCAGGTTCTCAGCCCATGCACAATGAGGATAAAACGGTCTGGATTGTTTTTAATGGAGAAATCTATAACTTTCAGGAACTCAGAGACGACCTGATCAAAAAGGGGCATCTGTTTTCATCCAAATCCGACACAGAAGCCATCCTGCATCTTTATGAGGAGTATGGTGAAAATTGTGTAGAGCATCTTCGGGGGATGTTTGCATTTGCAATTTATGATTTAAAGGATGAAACTCTTTTTATCGCAAGGGACCGGCTTGGTATAAAACCATTATTTTATATGGAATTAAATGGTAGTTTTCTATTTGGCTCTGAAATCAAATCACTTCTTGCCCACCCGGATGTGAAATGTGCCATCCATCACCCCTCATTAGTTACATATGTTGCCTATGGATATGTCCCTGATCCGGAAACCATGATAGAAGGCATGCAAAAACTTCCTCCCGGGCACACTCTCGTTTATAAACGAGGCAGGGCGACTGTAAAAAAATATTGGGATGTTGTTTTTAATCATGACAATGTGTTTGAAGAAGAATACTATATCGAACGTATTTTACATTATTTGAATGAAGCCGTTCGAATCAGGCTCATCAGTGATGTGCCTCTGGGCGCATTTTTAAGCGGTGGGGTTGATTCAAGTATGGTCGTGGCATTAATGGCCAAGAATATGAGTGAGCCTGTAAAAACGTTTTCAATCGGATTTGAAAACCAGACGTATAATGAGCTTGAATTTGCAAGGATTGTTTCCAAAAAATACGGTACCGATCATCATGAGGAAATCGTAAAACCTGATGCAGAAGCGGTGATAAATGAATTAATGTTCCAGTTTGACGAGCCATTTGCAGATTCGTCTGCAATCCCTACATACTATGTATCAAAAATGACCCGTAAACATGTTACCGTTTCTTTATCTGGCGACGGCGGAGATGAGTTGTTTGCCGGTTATGACAGATACTTTCCCGGTTCATTGTATAAGCGGGCATCTGCAATACCTCAACGGCTGAGAAAATGGGTATTTTTAAATATCGCTTCATGGATGCCTGAATGGTTTCCGGGAATAAATACATTGAGACATCTGGCTTGCGATGAAACCGGGAGATATTTACGCAGTATTTCAAAAGGAATTGCCACCACACATGATGCGGTTTTCAGTGATGAATTGATGGCAATCCTTGCGACAACAGATCCCACGCCGGTAATGCGCAACTATCTTCGTACCGTTTCAAATTTTAGTATGCTCACGAAACAACAATACCTTGACCTCAAGACGTATTTGCCGGGAGACATTCTTACAAAGGTGGATAGAATGAGTATGCTTGTTTCTCTTGAAGCACGCGTGCCGTTTCTGGATCATAAATTTGTTGAATTTGCAGCAACAATTCCACCTGAAGTGCTTATAAAGAATAATGATCCGAAGTATTTACTTAAAAAAACCGCAGAGCGGCTTCTGCCCAGAGAAGTCATATACAGGCCGAAGAGGGGTTTTGCCGTGCCCATTGAAGACTGGTTACGGGAAGAATGGAAAGAGATATCTGAAGATTTGGTACTGAGCAAAAATTCATACGTCCAGCGTTTTTTTAACCCAAAATTTGTTAACCGAATGTTTTCCGAGCATAAACTGAAAAGAAGAAATCACGATTACCTGATTTGGACCTTAATGGTACTTGAAATGTGGTGCAGGGATAAACTTCCAGACACCTGATAAGCCTATCTGGTATTTGATACCACCCAAACTCAACAAACTCAACAAACCCAATGAACCCGTTAAACTCTTATGCTTTTTAATTCATTAAAATTTCTAATTTTTTTCCCGATAGTTTGTCTATTATATTATAGCATCTCTCATCGTTACAGGTGGGTTCTTCTCCTTACGGCCAGTTATTACTTTTACATGTGCTGGAAGATTGAATATGTCGTGCTTATACTGATTACAACCTGCATTACATATATTACGGCTATAAAAATACATCAGGAAGAACAAAAGAAAAAGAAAAGGCTATATTTATTTACCTGTATTGCCTCTAATCTTCTTATTCTGTTTGTATTTAAATATTTCAATTTTTTTAATAATTCCTTAAAAATTCTGTCGGAACATTTTAATCTATTGTACAACATCCCTTTACTCCATCTGCTTCTGCCGGTTGGTATATCCTTTTATACATTCCAGTCGTTGAGTTATTCAATTGACGTATATCTGGAAAAGAAAGTGCCGGAAAAGCATTTTGGTATTTTCGCACTTTATGTATCCTTCTTCCCTCAGCTTGTTGCAGGGCCAATAGAACGTTCGACAAAACTGTTGCCACAATTTTATAATCAAGTCCAATTTGACTATAAAAAAATTACGGGTGGTTTGCAGCTGATGGCATGGGGCTTTTTTAAAAAGATGGTCATTGCAGACCGGCTGGCAATGCTGGTCGATCAAGTTTACAACCATGCATCTGATTACACGGGGCTCCCTTTGATTCTTGGGACCTATTTTTTTGCTTTTCAGATTTACTGTGATTTTTCAGGATATTCAGATATCGCAATTGGGGCAGCCAGGGTCCTAGGCTTTGAATTGACCAATAATTTTAATTTTCCATACTTTGCAAAAGATATCAGTGATTTTTGGAGAAGATGGCATATCACGCTAACGACGTGGTTCAGGGATTACCTGTATATTCCCCTGGGAGGCAATAGAGTAAGCCGAAAACGATGGTACTACAATATCTTAATTGTCTTTCTGCTGAGCGGATTATGGCACGGCGCAGCCTGGACGTTCGTAATATGGGGTTTTTTGCATGGTGTTTTTATTGTTGTAACAAGAATTTTTCAGGAACGTAAAGCAAGCAGCGCAAATTCAAAAGTTGCGCAAGAGCCAGGGCGTTTAAGAAATTTTATTAATGTCGTAATCACGTTCCACCTGGTCACCTTTTTGTGGATATTTTTTAGGGCCAATTCTTTAAATGACGCATATTACATTATTTGCAATTTATTTAATTTTAACGGTGTCAATAATATTTTATGGCAGATATTGCATGATTCCAAGGCATATCTGGGTATGAACATGTATGAATTGATTATATCCGTTCTTTTAATCTGTTTTCTGATTATTGCCGAATTATCAAATTATCGTTATGATGCGCTTGGCAAATTGATGGAAAAACCATTGTGCATCAGATGGTCCTATTATTATTTTATTGTCTACCTTATTTTAATTTTTGGTAAATTTTCGATAAACAGCTTTATATATTTTCAGTTTTAAATAGTAGTGCTGGCAGTACATAACCTTAATTATCAAGTTAAAGAACTCAATTGAAAACATTTTTTATTAGAGGTTTGATATTTATTGCTTTTGGTTATGCATTTCTTTTTTTCTTCTATAATTATTTTCTTACCGGCCATGACGATGAAAAATATCTCATAAAAAAATATCTGAAAAATAAGGATAAAATTGCGGCTATTGCTATCGGTACATCTCACATCTGGGGGCTGAATTTCAAAAGTATCGGCCTCGAAGGAATTGCATTGGGCGTTGGCGGTAGAGATCTGACAGAATGCAAATATATCCTCAAATTTCTGCTGGATCAAAAAAACAATAGTGTGAAAAAAGTTTTTATTTCTATAGGCTATTTTTCATTATACCAGGATAATTATTCCCCGGACGGAACGGTGTCAGATACAAGGGCATTTATGTATAATAACATTCCTTCCTGGAAAATGGTAAGCCATGATTATAAAAATTATATTTTGGGTAAATTTTTACCGTTCATACAATCTGATCATTGGAGAATCATTGCCATTAAATTTTTTAAAAAGCTGCATTTCAAGTTTATGAATATCAATACGCCCGAAGAGCATTTTAAAGATACGGTTATCGAAGGTCATTCAAAAATGATTCCACTGAAAGAAGTGGAGGCAAGAGTAGAATCGCAGCATCAAATTCATAAAAGAGCGTTGAAGAACAACGACTATTATACTAAGGCGCATTCATTGGAAGTATTAAAAGAGATTATTTCGATGTTAAAAAAGGATAATATAGAATTAATTTTGTTTACGCCCCCCTACTATTACAAATATACCGAGCTTTATAATAAAGAATACATCGATGAAATGAAATCAGAGATGAAACACATCGTTGATAGGTATGGCGTAAAATATCTGGATTTTTCTTTGGATCCGGAATTTATTTATAACCCCAATTATTTCGAGGACTCTGATCATATTAATCTGGAAGCATCCAAAAGGTTGGGAGAAAAGATCCATTCTGTATTGTAATTGGAGAATATCGTGAAAATGCATTTCCCACCGAAACAAAATATATTGATTTTAAGTCAGAATCAAAAATTCTCAATCAACGTGATTAAATGTTTGCGTTACAGCGCACATAATTATTTCCTCGCAGGAATTGAGCATAATCATAAAAAAATTAAGAAAAGCATCATATTTAAAAAGTTTATTCCAACAGTCTCCGATTTTACAGAATTAAGTGGAGAAGACAATAAAGTTGTTTTGCAGCTACTGTCCGTAATCGATGAAGAAAATATCGACATTGTTACACCAAGTGATTTTGAAAGTCTTAAGTTTTTAAGTGTTTATAAAAGTGTTCTCGAAAAAACAACAACAGTTATTCCACTTCCGGATATAAAACTGATAGGACATCTAGATAATAAAGCAAGTTGTATCAAGTTTCTGGAAAATACGAATGTGATACTTCCCAAGACAATTATCATGGGTGATCATAATAATTTTGATTTCCAGTTGTTGAAAACCATCGGATTCCCATTGATTGCCAAATCAGCTCTCGGTGCGGGCGGTGTAGGCATTACGAAAATAAAAAATCAGGGAGAACTCGATAAATACTTAGATAAATGCAAGCAAGATAAACTGAAAGAAGAGATAATTATTCAGGAATATATAGAAGGTATAGACTATTGTTTCTATGGATATGCGATTAATGGCATGGTTAAAGCATGGACCTTATTCCGATATGTCGAATTTGATCAAAATCAATCAAAGGGTTTGTTTGCAGAATTTACAAATGATGAAAAAGTGATAGAAACTTGTCGGGAAATTATATCTTATTGTAACTATACGGGGCCAATTACGATAGATTTCCGAAAGGAGCTGAAAACAGGTCTCTCCTATTTTATTGAGATCAACCCTCGTTTTGGGTATAATTCATCATTTTCAATTATCGATGGTATCAATTTTTTTGAAGTTGGTTTCGAACTGTCGGTGAATGAGAATTTTGAAACCAAACCAGGTTGCAATGCATTATGGAGTTGCAGTTTGAAAAGACTGTTTTCAGCTCCAATAAGAAAATTTGATTTAAAATCGATCTATTATATTTTTTGGGTTGGTCTGCCTCAGGTGATATTTCTATTAAAGCAAAATCGAGTGCTAATAAAAAAAATAAAGTCATGAATATAACATACCGTTTGTTTAATATAGATGAGGAAAATAAAAGCAAATTATTTGATTTATATAGAAATGTCTATGGGGATGCCGCCATTTACATGAATCGGTGGGCGTGGGAAGTCGAACAACATCCAGATATCAAAGATATTAAAATATTCATAGCAGAATGTGAAAATTTAATCGTTGGCGCATCAATGCGAATTCCTTTAAAAATCAAAGCCAACGATAAAGTTTTGAATTCAGCATTCAGCATTAACTCAATGGTCCATTCGGATTTTCGTGGCAAGGGGATAATACAGAATTTATATACAATGTCCTTTAACTATTATCCGGTTTTATATTCAAAAAGCACGGCTCCCGGCATGTATAAAATTCTTATTAAAATGGGGTACCGAATTGTAGAACCCGATACGGTCTTAACGTCTATTCTCTCTATTACGGGTTGGTCTTTGTGGCGTTTGGGCTGGTATAAGCCAGAAATCAGAATTGATGATATAATGATCGATCAGAAAAAAGGTTTTAATGAAATTGAAAAATTTGGAGCGGAATTTGATGAATTCTGGGATAGTGTATCTCCCCAATACCCGAATATAGTAGTAAAGAATGCTGCTTTCATGAATTGGCGCTATTTTCGTATCCCTCAAAAAAAATATAGAATATTTTACAAAAAATCAAATGGCCGAATAACGGTTATGGCTGTATTAGGGCAGAGCGGGACCACAGCAAAAATAGTAGATATTTTATGGGATAGGGGAAAAAGAGATGAGTTATTAGTTACCATTGACTATATCAAAAAGATTTGCAGGAAATGTGGATTTTTAAAAGTTTTATGCTGGACGCCAATGGTGGAATTAAGGGATTCATTAAAAAAAAAGAGGTTTATCGATAGTGGAGAAAGAGACAATTTAAATGTCATGATCAATAACGACGCATTTGAATCTTTTTCTGTTGGTTCAGATTTTCATTTTGTTCTGGGTGATGGCGATTCCGAATATTTAAGTTAGAAATTGATGGTAAATAAACAAAAAATTAAAAATTTTCTGATCGGCTTGCCGGGGTTTTATAAAACCGCATGCACTCTTGCAAAAAGAATCAACCCCAGAATACTTGTATATCATAGATTTTGCGACCAATCTGATCCAGCACCGTATAAAATAGATGGAAAGACTTTCAAGTGGCAGCTAAATCAGATTGTAAAAAAATTTCAGATTATATCTTTAAACGAATACATAGAATTCATCACTGAAAATAGAGAGATACCTGAGAATCTTGTCATAATCACTGTCGATGATGGTTATTTTGATTTTTATCAAATTGCCTATCCAATAATAAAAGATATGAATATAAAGGTGACGCTGTTCTCAACAGTCAATTTCATCGACAAAAAAATATGGATGTGGCCGGATCGAATCACCTATGCATTGGAAAAAACAAATAGGAAGCAATTCGTCTTTTCCTTTGAAAAGAAAAGATTTATTTGTGATCTTTCAAGTATAGATTCTACCTTGATTTCATGGAAAGCCTTTTCCGATTATTGCATAAAGGTTGAAGATAAAAAAAAGTGGGATTTAATCGGGGAACTTGAGAAATACCTTGATATGGACACACCGAACATTCCCCTGCCAGAGTATTCATCAGTAACATGGAAACAGCTGGCAGAAATGAATGCCCATGGAGTCGAAATAGGCTCTCATACAATTAATCACCCTATTCTTTCAAAAATATCAGAAGAAGATCTTTATCAGGAAGTTCATTTGTCTAAAAAAATTCTTGAAGAAAAACTTGATTGTGAAGTTAAAACGTTCTGTTACCCCAATAGCTACCCCGGCGATATCAATGATGCAGTAATTGAACAGGTAAAAGCTGCAGGTTATAAGGGGGCCGTTTTTGGGGGGCTTCCCAGTAGCCTCACAGATCTTTATACACTCCCCAGAATAGGTGTTGAAAGGGATAGCAATAAATTCTTGTGGAAATTTACCGGAATGGAATATGTCATTCCTTATTTAAAGAAATCAATTCACTATTCAAAATGAAAAATATCTTTATTCTTACGCATTCATTTCCTCCCCAAAACATCGTTGGCGCATTGAGGCCATTTAGATTAGCCAAACATATTGGGCTAAAAGGGTGGAGATGTGTGATCGTTACAAAATTGCCAGCAAATAATAATTCTCTTGATTTTTCTCTTCTTAAAGAGCTTTCACCAGAAACAATTATTCATTACCTCCATAAGACAGGATCAGTCGACATAAATGATATAAACAAAATTAGAGAATTCGTTTTTCACAAATCCGACAAAGATTCAGATAAAAATTTTTTCAGAGTTAACCGATTAATCGCCTCTATTCGGGGGAATTCCCGAATCTTGATCGATAAGTACTTGTTGATTCCGGATATGGATGTTTTACACGTGCCAAAGCTTGTAAAAAAAGTTTATGACATTTTAAACGAATCAGAAGACAATATTATTTTTACAACGTCTCCAACACATTCCATTCACTTGGCCGGATACTACCTCTCAAAGAAAGGTTTGCCATGGGTTGCTGATTTCCGTGATCCTTGGGATCATTACCCTCAAAAAGGGCACATTGAATTAACGAATCCCATAGAGCGTTGGATGGAAAAAAAGGTGATTCAAAAGGCGGATGCGGTCATTTCAACAACCAGAACAAATACTGAAAATCTAATAATAAAGCATACTCAGGTTGATAAAAATAAATTTTTCACTGTTACCAACAGTTATGATAAAGCAAAGGTAGATATTGTCGGAGATAATGATCCAAAGAAATTTATTATCAGTTATACAGGCATTTTTTATGCCGACAAGGACCCCTTTACCTTTTTTCGGGCGCTTCGTTCATGGTGGGATGTATTGGATCATGAAGGAAAAGCAAGATACGAACAGGTTCTCCGGATTCAATTAATAGGCTCACGCTCTCCGGCCGTTTCCAAAATAGTTAAAGCGCTTAATCTTGACCACGTCGTTCATTTTGTTGACAGGGTTCCACATGAAGAAGCCATTCGACTGACCAGGGCTTCAGATATGGTGCTGATATGTGCAGGAATTGGAGATAAGACCCGTCCAGGCTGGCTTCTTTCAAAACTTTTTGAATACCTGGGGTGTAGAATCCCTATCCTTGCGATCTGCCGGGAAGGTGAAATGGCACAAATCATCAGGGACACTAATAGTGGCTATGTAATAACCTCAGAGGACCATAAAGCAATTTATACCATTCTAAAAAAAGAAATTGACCGTAAACTATCAGGTGAAGAAAGAAAAGATTTCGACTTTATTAACGTGAATCAATTTGAAGAAGAAAACACCATGTCGCAGATGATTAAGATTATCGAGGATGTTTTAGATAATACTCACAGATAGAGGATCATGACACCACTACCTTAATAAAAACGATTTAACCAAATCCATTTAACGAATCAACCACACAATATGTTAAAAAAACTTATCACCAATTCATTTTCCAATGTGGCCATGCGATTTTTGAATATTGCCATGGTTTTCATCATGACCCCTATTATCATCCGTTCTTTAGGCCGCCATGATTATGGTATCTGGGAAATCGTTATTTCAGTGACTGGTTACATGGGGCTCCTTCAGTTCGGTATTTTCCCAGCCATCGTTCGTTACGTGGCAAAATATAATGCGCTAAAGGATAGAGAAAAGCTGAATCAGATCTACAGTTCTTTTTTTCTAATTTTTCTTGCGGTTGGTTCATTTTGCACGTTGATTATCTGTGGATGGGCTTTTATATACCCAGAAATTCTTGCTGAAGATGGCCTGCCAAGTCAAAAATACACGTTTTTTCTCTTGATTGTCGCATTCAAGGTGTTTCAGTCATTTCCAGGGCTTGTTATTCAAGGCTTTTATGAAGGTTTTCAGAAGTATAATTTTATTAATTTTATCACTGCGGTACAAATAATAATTACCAACATTATTGTCTATTTTTTGTTCAAAAACGGCTATGGGCTTATTGCTTTTGCTTTAGTGACCGGGATTTTGTATACACTGAAAGCGCTTGTTTTATGGGCCTTGCTGATGTTGCCATCTTATGGGCAATACAGAATTCGAAAAGAATACGTAAATAAGGCTTTAATAAAGGAATTATATGTGTTTGGTTTAAAAAGTTTTATGCTAGGTGTCACAAGCAGAATCGCTTTCAACACAGACTCTATTGTGATCGGGTCTTTTCTGGGGCCCGCGGTAGTGCCATTCTATGTAATTCCTGTCAATTTGATCAACAAGATTAAAGATATCATGATGTCGTTTACACTTGGTTTTATGCCACACTTCAGTGAACTGAATGCCCAGGGAAATAAAGAAGATATTGTGACCTCTTTTCTATCCTATTCAAGATATACGGTAGGAATTGCAATAGTAATGCTGATGGGAGCTTTGTTCCTGGGTATTCCGTTTATCAATATATGGATGGGGCCTGAATATGCAGAGAAAGGCAAATCTGTTTTATATATAATAGGCATTGCATTTTTTTTCCCTTTTTTAAATCCGTTTCAGGGACGTTTTCTGACAAGCATGGGACGTCATGGTATATTGGTCAAAATTGCGTTCCCGGCAGCTATTCTAAATTTAATTTTAAGCATTATTTTTGTCCAATATTATGGCATCGTAGGCGTCGCTCTGGGTACATTGGTTCCTGCAGCTATGATTGAACCATTTATTCTGTATCAGGTCTCAAAGGTGGCCGGGTTTAAGATGTTTGATTATGTATTCGAAGTTTTGATATGCCAGCTCGTTCCCGTAGTAATAGCCTCTTTATCATATCACTGTTTATTGGGTTATATCCGCCCTGACAGTTATTTGAATATATTGATGGTTGCAAGTATATGCTCCATAATTTATTTGTGCTTGTTTTTTGTTTTCGTTGTTTCAGGTCAGGAACGTAAGATCATTTTTTCTAAATTATTCAAAAGAACTCTTCATTCATAAGAAAAAAATATAATGGCATCCATTGGTTTTTATATCTTTCTATTGTACAACTTAAGTTATTTCTTACGGTTTGCATACCGGTTCCCTATTTGCTCAATCATTCATTTTGATCAGATACTGGTTATTTGTGCTTTAGGTTGCTGGCTTTTTGCCCAGTCAGGAAATAATCGATTTTTAAATGATATATCCAGAAGATTTAAATTTCTTATCATGTATATCATATTATCTTTTCCCTTGGTAAAGTGGCCGGGTTCAATCATTTATTATGGCTTTGAATTTTATCTGAAAGCGATTATCTTCTTTTTATTCTTCGTGGCCTTTATTGATACTGAAAAAAAATTAAAAGTCTTTGTGTTTGTTTTTCTTGGCTGTCAGATATTCAGGATTATTGAACCCGGTTATTTACATATTACAGAAGGATATTGGGGAAGTGATGCTTATTCCATGGTTGGTGGCGAGCTTAGTGCATTAGATAGACTTAGCAGTGCGCCTGCTGATGTTCTTAATCCAACGCAGTTTGGAGGACTAATCGTGACAATCATCCCCTTTTTATACTTCCTTTTTTGGAAAAGCCAGAAAATAATTTTAAAAAGCATTTTTTTGTGCCTCACGCCATTCTGTTTGTATGTACTTCTCTTAACAGGCGCAAGAAGTGGCTTAATCTGTTTGCTGGTTGTTATTTTTACCATAACTTATTTCGATTCAGGAAAAACAATCAAATTAAAAAAAATATTTTTATCTGTTGCGATTATCATTCCGCTGCTTTTTTTCAGTTTAACTCTTTTACCATCGGATATGCAGGAACGGTATTTTTCTCTTGTTGATTCCAGTGCCAAAGGGCATGATACGGTATCAGGCAGAATGAAAGGACTGGCAACCGGCTTTAATAATTTATTTGTCATAAACAATATATTGGGTCATGGATTAGGTACTTCTGCTGAAGCCAATTATCATATTTCAGGATACCATATCAGATCGCACAGTTTTTATATTGAGACAATTCAGGAAGTTGGAATTATTGGCTTAATCCTGTTTCTAAAATATATTCAATCAATTTTCATCCATCTTGCTCTGATCCGGCGGAGAGTAGACGTAAAAAAGCATCAGTGGTATATTAATATCGTGAAGTCGCTACAAGCCTGGGCAGCTATGTATCTGGTCTACTGCATTATATGTTTTGGCTTAAGTAGCTGGGAATGGTACCTTTTTGGGGGTATGGCCGCGGCATGCCTTAACTTTTCTTTTCAATTTAATTTTGAAGATAATGATCCAGCAGAAATTATCAACAATTAATTTTAGCTATAGGAGTAGATATGTCAGCTAATGCTGATATCCCAAAAGTATCTGTTATTATTCCTTGCTATAACAGAGAAAAATTTATCAGAGAAACGATCGACAGTGTGTTGAGCCAGACTTATTCAAATATAGAACTTATTTGTGTGGATGACGGGTGCACAGACGGTACCAGAACAATCCTTGAAACCTACAAAAATAATATCACAATATTAGAGCATGAAGGAAGAGTTAACAAAGGGCAGTCTGCTGCAATCAATCTGGGTATGAAAAATGCCTCAGGTCATTATATTGCAATCCTTGATAGCGATGATCTTTTTGCATCAAATAAAATAGAAATGCAGGTAAAATATCTGGAAACCCATCCGGATATAGGTCTGGTATATGCAAATGGATATGCAATTGATGAAAATGGGAAGAAGATATACCGTTTTTATGATCAGGGTCATATCGAGAAATCTGATCCTGAACGCGTATTGATGGACTGTTATTTTTTAGTGCCAAACAATGCCCTTGTCAGAAAAACAGCATTTGAGTTGGCTGGTGAATTTGACGAAAAGCTTCGGTCTGCGCAGGATCACGATATGGCTATACGCCTTGCGGAAGTTACTAATATTGCCTATTTAGATCAATATTTATTTTATTACCGGAGGCATAAAGACAGTATCAGTGCCAAAAATGCGGACCTGAGATGGCGAAACGGATTTATCATTTTGAAAAAAGCCTCAAGTCGCTATCCATATAGCTTCACGGCACGAAGAAAGCGATTCGCCGTACTGAATTTCAGGATGGGACAATGCTATCTGGAAAACAGAAATATAATAAAAGCATTATATCATTTAATTATTGCCGGTATATCGGACCCTTTCAGATCCATTTTAATACTCATTCGAAAAGAGAAAATATCATCCCCTCATTGAAGCACCAATAAGGTTTATAGTTTATGAATCTGTTTGAAAAGTCCAAAACAGTCATTAAAAGGAAAGTTGAATCCATTCTTGGTAAACGTGGTTATCTGATACTGAAGCATAATAGATCTGATTTGCCTTACCGTCAGATAGGAAGAATTTATGATTTGATTGTTAAGACAAATTGCTTTGATAAAATGGTAGGGGCATGCCAGGATTCTGATATGAATGGTGTTGAAGGCATTATTTTTTCAAAAGACAGACCCATGCAATTGGATGCACTTTTAAATTCATATTTTGATTTAGTAAGAAACTGTTCTCCGCTGCATATATTGTATAAGTGCTCAACCGAAGGATTTTCACGCGCATATGACAGTTTAAAAGTTAAATACAAATCGCATCAGGTAAAATTTCATCAGGAGAATAGATTCAGGGAAGATCTTCTGTCTTTGTTAAACCAGATAAACACAAAGAAGGTTTTTTTCCTGGTCGATGATATCCTTTTTATAAATGAATTTGATATGTCATTTGTAAATGACTTTGATCCTGAAAAATATGTTTTCAGTTTGAGGATGGGTAAAAATATCACTTATTCTTTTATGTTAAATAGAAAAATAAAAGCGCCTTCTTTAACCGAAGCATTACAGTCTGAGCCCCATATATATTGGGAATGGAATGAAGGCATGTCATACTGGGGATATCCGCTATCAGTCGATGGTCATGTCTTTTCAAGGAAAGAAGTGGTATTCATGATATCAGTGTCTGACTTTAATGCACCTAACTCTCTGGAAATTGCTTTGCAAAGTTTTAAGTATGCCTTTGCCAGTCGATATGGTGTTTCATTTCCAGTATCTAAAATTGTAAATATCCCGCTGAATAGGGTGCAACAGGAATATCAAAACAAAGCGACAGGATATAGCGAAATAGAGCTTTTAAAACTTTGGGAAAAGGGATATCGATTTGATTATAAGAAATTATATAATACTATCAGTCATTCACCCCATGAATCACTTCCCATTGGATTTATAAATATTAGCAAATAGAGTGTAAATCATAAGGTAGCAGGATGAAGAATATCATTATTGTGGGGTACCCCAAAAGCGGTAATACCTGGATTACAAGATTAACCGCAGAATTAGTTGGATGCCCGGTATCTGGCTTCTGGCAGGAACGTCATTCGGAGATAGCAAAAGAGGGAGGAGACAGAGTATCAGATTATAGGTGTTATAAGGCACATCATCAGTTAAATGAAATCAATTTAGAGATCAACTCAAACTCTGGTTCGATTCATTTACTCTACGTCCTGAGAGACCCAAGAGATATTGCTGTTTCAGGCGCTAATTATTTTAATTTTGATAAAATTAATCTTATTGAACAGCTATTCAGAAAGATCAATAAGAGAAAATTGTATTTGTCCTTATTCCCCATTGCTGAAACATATCAGATCAATAGGATGAGCAGGGCAATTATTCAAGGGGATAAAACACTTCATAAATGGTTGAAAATATCTTGGAGAAATCATTATAAACCATATCTGGATGCTGGTGTGTTGTTCGTACAGTATGAGAAAATGCTTTCATCGCCCTATGGGGAATGCGAAAAGATACTAAATTATTTGGGTATCCAAAGAGATTCTGCTTTCATAGATAAAGTAATCAACAATCAGTCTTTTGCCAAAAAAAAAGAGCGATTTGAAAAAATGGGAGATAAGTCCCAAAAAAGTTTTTTAAATGTTGGTAAATCCGGTCAGTGGAAAGCAAAATTGTCACAGAAGCAAAAGGATATTTTTCTCGAGCATTTGAGAGAAGAATTACTATTTTTCGGCTATGAAACTGACATTTGATTATGGCCTTTATTTTAGTTCACTTATGAAATATAAGTGGTCAAATTGATATTATCCATGACAGAAAAACATAATAACAAGCAAAACAATATACTTGTTTTTATTCGCTGGCCAATTGGTGGAATACGAACCTTTTGTAAATATATCTATAATAATTTTGAACCAAACAAATATAATTTTATCTTTTTAGCCCCTGATATCGATGACACACAGCATATTCTTCATGATTTGAATCAATTCAATCCTCACTTTATTCCAGTAACTCAAAAGGGGCGAGAGTTTAACAAACTTTTTGACTTAAGATTGTCCGCCATTTCTTTATTTAAAAAAGAAATTAACTTGATTCATTCGCATGGCATTTCTGCAGGACTTCTTTGTGCAGTTCCAGCTCGTTTGCTAAAAATTCCTCACTTAATGACAATTCACGAAACGTTAACCACGGAACAGTTTAGAAGTATCAGGGGTAGATTTAAAAAGGCACTGCTTACATTATTATTACCCATGGTTAATATCATTCACCATGTTTCTTCCGACGCTAAAGAAAATATATTGGAAAATATTCCAATATTAAAAATGTTTCCAGATAAACACGTGGTTATTCATAATGGAATAAATGTAGAACAGTTTACAAAAGCCAACGCAAAGGATTTTAGCAGAGAATTAGATTTGCCTGAGAAATGTTTCTTAATTGGTTTCATGGGCCGTTTTATGCCTGAAAAAGGATTTCGATATCTTGTAGATGCAATTGAATTATTATCAAAAGAGAAAAATCTAACGCGAAACCCTGTTGTGCTGGCATATGGTTGGGGTGCTTTTATAAGGGAAGAACAAGAAAACATAAGGAGAAAACAATTGAACTCCTATTTTCGATTTATGCCATTCACAGCAGATGTGGCCTCTGCGCTGAAGGGGTTGGATGTTTTAGTTGTGCCCTCATTAAGAGAAGCTTGTCCTTTATTACCAATGGAAGCAATGGTCGCAGGTGTTCCTGTTATTGGAACAAGCTGTATAGGTCTTAGGGAAGTTTTAGCTGGCACACCAGCTTTCGTTATTCCTCCAAAAGATTCAAAAGCAATCTTTAGAGCCATTTTAAAAGAACTCAATAATCCATCAAAAGAGGTAGCCAAAGGGTTAATAAGGATTGTTTCAAAAAAATTTGATGTGTCCAAGCAAGCAAGAGCTATAAAAATCGAAATAAACAAAATGATGAAACCTAATTTATGAAAAATAGATGTTTTGATTTAAAAGCCAAACGTGTTTTGGTTGTGGAACCGCTTGGTGATGGTGGGATTGCGCACTACACCTTTAATCTATTGGATTCGCTTGCTAATCATTTAGACAGTATTATTTTATTCACAAATAGACGATATGAGCTTATAGATAAAAGTAAACAATTTAAGGTGTTTAACTGGATGTTTTTAGTTGCTAACTGGATTATTATTAAATTACCTTCCATTGATCAGGAACATGGCATTTTTACCGCTATCAGGCGTGTTATAAAGATAATCGAATATCCCTTGAATATTTTTGAAGCCTTATTAATCGTTATTGTGAAAAAAATTGATATCGTTCATTTTCAAAGCGTTAATCTCATAGAAGTTTTAATGGTTATCGTTTTTAAACTTTTTGATATCAAAATTATATACACAGTACATAACGTCAGGCCCCTGCACAAGGAACTTCGTTTCTATCATAAATGGATATTATGGTTTACGTATTCACTTTGCAATGAGATCATTGCTCATACTATTAAAGGTAAAGAAGAGATAGCTCATCTTTTTAAAGTCAGCAAAGACAAAATACATGTCATCCCTCACGGGGACTATAATTTTTTTATTCCAGATGATTCTATTATTGGTTCGGACGCAAAATCATCTCTACATATTGATCCCAAATTCAAAACAATTTTGTTTTTTGGTGCAATTCGCGAGAACAAAGGTTTGGCGAATATATTAACAGCTATGCCCAAAATAATAGAGCATGTTCCTGAGGTTTTACTTTTAATAGTCGGAGAGCCCTGCGGAGACTATTCCAAATACCAACAAATTATAACAGAGCAGAATATTGCAGATCATGTTTGGGAAAAATTAGGCTATATTCCGAATGAAGAGTTGCCTGTTTACTTTTTCGCTTCAGATATGGTTGTATTACCTTATAATGAGGTAACCGGAAGTGGTATTTTGCAAGTAGCATATGCATTTTCTAAACCTGTTGTTGCTAATGATTTAGATGGTTTTAGGGAAACAATCGTTGATGGTGAAAATGGATATTTAGCAAAAACAGGGGATATGGTTAATCTCGCAGAAAAATGTATTGAAATCCTAATGAATCGTGAAAAGCAAAATCGCATGGGATCGTATTCAAAATATTTAGCTGACACTAAATATTCATGGGACTTGATTGCTCAGAAAACAAAAGAAATATATTTTAGCATAAAATAGTGTTACTTTGATTATGGCATTTTAATAGGACGTTTTTAGATTAAGCAGATTGTTGACCTAAAAATTAATAATTTCATGAAAGCTGAGCTTTTGATTTAATAATATAAGCTTATATTGGGGGGATGTTATGTCTTTGGTATGGGTTTTGCTGCAAGTAAGGGTTGTATGAAGATGTGCTGTACTAATGTAAGGGAGGTATAAATGAAAGGAAGGTTGTTTTTTATTAGCATTTTTTTAAATTTGTTTTTTAGTTTTACGGCATTTGCCGCTCCAAGTATAACAGATTCCCCTACCACAATATCTCATGGGACAACTATAACCATATCTGGAAAAAATTTTGGGATTCATAAAGATTATTCTCCTAATAAGGATTATCTGCCGGCAGCCTGGGAAAATTTTGAGTCTGGTGTCGCGGACCGAGATGTTTGGATGTATGATGGCCCTAATGGTCTGCAGCGAACAAAAGATAATCAGCGTCGTGGTAGTATCTACGCTTCAAGGGGAACAAAAAAAACAGAAACATTCACCAATGTTTTTGGTGAAGAAAAGACCGGCGGAAGCGGTAGCTTTTATAATCCAAATAATACAAATTCTCAAGTTTTATTCATATCCGCATGGTGTATGTTTCCAATTGGAACTGTTGACGGCCTCCGCGGGATAGATGCACAGTGCAAATTCATTTCAACATTATCTGTTGGCCAATATGGGAATCAATATTGGAATATTTCATCTTTCACTAATTCATCTGAAGTTTATTTAAGATTAAATTTTGAAGATGGCAGAATTTCTTCCACTCCTTTACGGCTTAATCAGGGCACAATTAATGAAAATGAATGGCACCGGTTTGATCTGGCAATAGATACGACAAAGGCTTATGGCAAAAAAGTGAGTGCTTTCTATATAGACGGAAAAGAATATACAAATGAGTCAAATAGATATTTTTTGGAGTCTCCAGACTGTCATTCAGATGGGGGGTATGGTTGCCCAAGGGAATTTTCTGGATCATTTGTCGTTCGTTATTTTCGGACTGAAAATTTTTATGTGTATTTTGACGATTTATATGTAAATAATACATGGGCTAGAGTTGAAATATCTGAAAATTCAACTTGGAATGAAACGGCAAGCCTTCATAAAGAGATTCAGGTTTCCAAAATATGGTCAGAAAATTCAATTACTTTTACTGTAAACCAAGGCTCTTTTCAAAATGGTGACACAGCATATATATTTGCCGTTGATGAAAATGGTGTAGCCTCCAACGGTAAAAAAATTGTCTTTAGCGCTGAAGGTCAGTGTGATATAGCACGGCCTGGCTCAGTAACAGTTGGCGCATTTTAACAGGTAAAAAGATTATTTTAAAATATAGCCTGAAACAGATCATGAATCTGTTTCAGGCTTTTTATTTTATTAACTCCCCAGTTTATAAACAATTTTTAATTCTATTAATAAAAAGAAGACAAATCATATTAACGAGAAATTTATCTTTTAGATTCGACCGCAAAAAATGAACATTCATAAATGTCACAGATGCGTTGGGTAATCATTTGGTGATAAATACCGAAATATTTGCATGACAGGGGCAGGATGTTTTTACATACACCCATGTGTTTGAATGTGGACAGATCAAAAAAGGTTAACGGTAAATGGTTAAGGACAAAATGGGAATTTTAAATCTCATAATTCGAACCCTTCAGTTCGTTTATTAAGAAATGAAATACTGTCCGTTCCTGTAAGAGATGAGGATGATAAAGAAAGGAAAACGGTTCAGAATAATTTTTTATGTGCTTCATGGTAAAAATTTAATCGCCGCTTATCTTTATGACATTGGGCCAAAGCTGGCTTGTGAGATAAGCTGCAGGAAAATATTTACGTTTTATGTGCTGCTGTCGTTATTTAGCAGATCCCATGCGTTATGTGGACAATCCCATTTTTCCATCCAATCGGCGGGTTAATCAGTCTGTCTGTGACCGTTTCTAACGGCCTGTTCCATTTCTGCGAGCTCTTCATTTGTCAGAAAATCGAAATGTGCCGCTCTTTTGCTGGCAGACAGGCTGCCATTATTCTGGAGGCAAAGCTGAATAAACAAGTCGATCAGGCGGTCAGGCATATCGATGATACCCTGAATCGCCTTTTTGGTATTGTCATAATTGGCAAGGAAGTTAAGCTCTTCAACAAGTTCCTCTTCAATGGTTTTGCTCACAAAGTCATAAAGTGCTTCTGCCTGTGCGGTCATATCCATGTATTGGTACCAGCATGCGGTGTCGTTATCCACGGCCATTTGCCCAAGTTCATCCAGTCTGTATTCGATCAGCTGCAAAAGTGGACGCGAGAATGCTTCCAGGGAGGTATTGTAGTCAGACGGGTTTTTGAGCATCACTGCCGAGACGGGAAACATGAGTCCGTGTGGCGCCATCCCTCGAATAGAGAGAATATTGTGTATCAGAAAACGGTGAATTCGACCGTTCCCGTCTTCGAACGGATGCATGAAAACAAACCCATAGGCAATAGATGCTGCATGAATCACAGGTGGCACATCTCCTTTTTTCATGCGTTTGTGCGCAGTGATAAGTCCTTCCATCAGGTCCGACAGGTCGCCCGGCTTGGGGCAGATAAAATGAATCACTTCTTTTGCGAAGGATATTGTTTGGCCAACATAGTTTTGAGTTGTCCGATAGTTACTGCATTTGAAACGGGGGTCTACAATTCGATTCTGCAGATCAATCAGCCATTCCTTTTCACAAAAATCCTCTCTTTCAGCCAATTCTAGTGAGGCAATAAATTTTTCAGTGCGTGTAGTCTTGGGTTTGATATGTTCTATTTCAAAAGATGATTTCGTCTCTTTTTGATATAGGTAGCTCAGCGCTCTTTTGAGCAGTTCCGGAGGATAAGCGGTGATAATATCTTCACATTTTTTTCGCATTCCCGCCGAATCCATATTTTTGAGTTTGTTCGTTTTTCTGATAATCGGGCAGAATTCTTTTGGCCCAAGAAGATTATTTAGAACCCGGTGTCGTTGGGACTTTTCACCTGTCGTAATGGTGAAGCATGACTTCGTGTCCAGTGCATCCACATAGTTTCCGGTGGTTATGTCTTCAAGGGGTAGCTGTTTTTCAATCAGGAATTCATGGAAAAACCAGATTCTGCGCGCATACTTTCCGGTCGGCTTAGATTTGATGTAATCGATAATTTCAGACTCGGGCACAGTTTTGAAGATGAGTTTGATAAGACTCAGGTTGACGCCATCATATTTTAAGGCGAACTCAAGATGATCACCGACCGTATCACCGGGCCAGTACCTGGCCGGATAAACCTCGACGATAGTCCCGTCCTTAATATTGGAGCGGTGAGTACCTGTTCCCGATACAGATGAGATGTGCCAGTTTGGCATCGCTGTGAGCCCATACATTGCCAACAGATAGGCGTAACCAGCTGGACGAGCTTTTAAAACGTTTATTCCCATTGGCTGACCCCGTGAAACTATCATGTTTCTAAAAAAATAATTATAAAATGGTATATAGTCAACAAAATTATTATATTTTTGGGTATTATGAGCAAAATAATTATAAATAGATTAACAGATCATTAGAAGTCAGAATGCGTCATCGTCTGGCTTACAGGACCCGTCGCTTACTGATATTGGGAAGATTTTCTGAATCAGGAGATTGTTATCCACACAGGAAATTCCACGCAGTTTCATGAATAATTCCATTTCTGTTCCCTAAATTGGCATCATCCATTGAAACAACAACTTTTTCATAATTGTCATTTATCTGTTCAAGATTACCAAATTCCCGTTCAATTACAGCCTGATCGGTCAGCAAGTATACGACCTGAAAATATTTTTTAACGGTGTTCTTTTCAGCAATAAAATCAATTTCAAGTCCATTTATCCTGCCGGTACAGACCCTGTACCCGTTTCTTTTCAAATGTAAAAAAACGGCATTTTCCAGATATTTCCCGATGCCAAAGTCGAAAGAGGATGATAGAAAATATTTAAAGCCAAGGTCATTTAGATAGTATTTTCTTTCGCCACTCAGTATCCTTTTCCCTTTGATATCATACCTTTCTGATTCATGAATAAAATGTGAGTTCAGCAAAAACCCGATATATGAACTTATCGTCTCCCCGTTGGTCTTATAACCTGAACTTTTCATATAATTCACGACAGAATTAACGGAAAAAAGGCTTCCAATTGAATCAATCATGAAAGCCATCAATTTTTCAAGAAGATATACATCTCTCACTTTATAGCGCTGTACGATATCTCTTAAAACAATTGAATCCCTTAATGCATGATAATAATTCGTTTTCATTTCCTGGTCTGACAGGGAATAGCTCTCAGGAATGCCGCCGTCCTGCAAGTATTTGATAAAGGATTCTTTGCTCTTTTTAAGTTGATTGATATCAAGGAACTCTTTGTAGCTAAAAGGATAAATTTGAAAACAGATATATCTGCCGCTGAGATAGGTTGAAAGTTCATTTGAAAGCAAGTTTGCATTTGACCCTGTAATAAAAACTTCATGATCCTGAGTGTAATCCTGGGATAAAGAATTCACCACTTTCTCCCAATTTTCTATTTCCTGAACCTCATCAAGAAAAACGTATATTCTGCCCGTCGGTTTAAGGTTTGTGAGGTATTCATTTATTGCTTTTTGGAGTTGTTCCGCATTCTTTATAAAATCCAATTCCTGAATATCCATATTCAGGTACAAAATATTTTTCGGAGAAACGTGCATTTCAGTCATCAACTGGTGAATGATCATTCTTAACAGGTAGCTTTTGCCAACCCGTCTCTGCCCCAGAATGACTTTAACCAATGAATTATTTAAATATTTTGATAAGTCATTCAGGTAATGTTCTCTCACAAAACCGACTTTTATTTTTTGATTATCCCAAAAATTATACTTACTTAAAATATCAATCATAATTTGATCCTTGTTTGATTATATGAATATATTAAATTATATTTTATATATTCATATCATTATAAAAAAATTTCAAGTATAATTGAATATTTTTTGAAATATGGGTTGCTATTCAGATTCAATAATTATTCCCACAAGCTGCCTATATTACCTTGGATAGGGTTTTGATTGCTCAAAGCGCAGAGGAATTCTCGATCACGATGAATTCTGGAGTCTCGAAGTAAAGGCTTTGTACGATGCCTATCCTGATAAAAAATTTATCGTGCTTGGCAGTTCAGCACTTTCCATTATGTCTGAAAAAGGAGATCTGTCGAGACGGGCGGTTATATATTCATTACCGTCACTGTCGTTCAGGGAATATCTTGAGCTGAAGCATCAAAAGGAGTTGCCGGTAGTTTCTTTTTCTGAGCTTATATCCAATCACATGAGCATATCTGCAAATCTAACATCTCAATTCAGGGCAATTCTGAACGAGTTTAATATGTTTGTAGCAACAGGCAGCTTCCCGTTTTTTCTTGAGGCATCTGGTGATGAATATCTCGAGGCATTATCCGGCATAATTGACAAGGTGATATATGAGGACATCCCTACCATAAAGGCATTACGGGCTTTTTCGAGCCTAAAATTAAAAAAGCTTTTCGCATACCTGGCCATAAGCAAAATTCCGCTTTTCAATATTGAGTTTCTGAAAACCGAAATCGAGGTGTCGAAAGATACATTATATGAATATTTTGATCTTCTGGACAGGGCCGAAATTGTCAAGATCGTCCGGACAGAATCAGCAGCGCCAAGAGTTTTTAAAAATTCCAAGATACTTTTCAAGAGCCCGAATGTTTATTTTGCAATTGCCTACGAGTTATGGAAAGGAAATGTCGACAGGGGTAATATCAGGGAATCTTTTTTCGTGTCTCAAACCTGTGACACCTACCGGCTGTTCTCCTCTGCAACTACCGACTTTCTTTTATTGGACGGAGATTCTTGCTTTGAGATAGAAGTGGGCGGAAAAAGCAAAAAGAAAAAGCAAATCAAAAACCTTAAAAATGGGTATATTTTTAAAGATGATATAGAAGTCGGGGCCGGAAATACACTGCCATTATATCTTATCGGGTTTTTGTATTAATACGGCTGCTCAAACGGCGGCAATCCCTTCTCTATGCAACAGGATACCTGTTCATGTGCAATTTTTTCATGAGCTTTTTTGTCAAAGGTTAACCATAAGCCGCCGACTTCATCCGCCAAAGCCGCATAGCAGGCATCATATCCTGTCAGCCCCAATTTAATAAATCGCAAAGCCCCCTTGGCAAGAGAATCTGTCATGGGTTGCCGTAAAATACCAGATTGCAGAATGGGAATGACACCGTTGCAAAATGCTGAAAGCGCATCCGGATGGATGCGATGCAATACAGAATAAACTTCAAAGGCAAATAACTCCGGCACCGCAAATTTACTTGGTTCATCAATTAGTTTTTCCAGGATGGTATTGGCATTTGGATGCAATTCTTCCTCAATAAACCATCTTACAGCAACAGAGGCATCAACGATAAAGATCACTCTTTGTATCCCCTTAAGCTTCGTAAATGGTCCAGGCTGCTCACTTGGCCTTTTTTCCTTCTTTTCAGTTGCGTTAACGCATCAAGGAATCTTTTTTTTTCATGATCTGTTTGCCAGTCAAGAAAACGTTTTTCAAACTGTTCCGGCGTAATCAGCACGGCTTTGATTTTATTTTTTTTTCTGATGATCACGGGTTCCCCCGAATCTGTCAATCGATCCAGAATGGCCCCTAAATTATTTCTGAGTGTTAGCGCATTTATTTCTTCCATTTCTATACCCCCCATTTGCATTGTGTGTTATGGTAAATAGTTTAAGTGTATATGTCAAGTGTAGATATGAATAACAGAAATATAATATGCTTGAAATTAGACCGTCGGTTTGCTACAAGTTTGAGAATTTTAATAAATGATAAAGTCAAACTGGTTTCCATATTTTTTAAGCTGTTTAGTCATGCTGGTCTTGTTTTCGCCTGAGCGATGTATGGGGCTGGAACCATCCAATGTTTTTGTGATAGCCAATCAGGACGTAAAAGAAAGCCTGGAACTTGCGGAATATTATATCAAACAACGGCAGATACCGTTCGATCACCTGATTCGTATAAAAACCGGTAAAGGTGAAACATTAATCAGAAACGATTATGAGAAGGAAATTGCCCGGCCGGTCAGGAATTACCTGCGACAAAAAAAACAGGCACCCAATATGTCCTGCCTTGTTCTGATGTATGGTATTCCTCTGAGAATTATCGATTCAGGAGGGAATAGCAAACAGCACAAGAAGAGAAAGAATGATCCGGCAACAGATATGATTTCGTCTGTTGATTCGGAAATGGCACTTGTTTATGAGGAAGCGTATCCATTGTCAGGCTGGATTAAAAATCCATTGTTTTCCGGCTCTGAAGATCATGGATTATTTATTGACAGACGCAATGTATTTCTGGTGAGCAGGCTGGACGGCCCCTCACCGGAACTGGTTCAAAGGCTTATCAACGATAGCATTGATGTTGAAAAAACGGGATTGAAAGGAAAGGCCTATTTTGATGCCAGGTGGCCTGAGGCGGCAAAGGGAAAATTGACAGGCTATCTGCAGTATGACAGACTGATTCATCAAGCTGCCCGAAAAATGAATGACAGTGGGCTTATGCCGGTAATATTAAATTCATCTGAAGATGTATTTCAAGAGAAAGAATGCCCTGACGCCGCACTCTATTGCGGATGGTACAGCCTTGGCAAGTATGTGGATGCATTTGGCTGGGTCAAGGGGGCTGTCGGATATCACGTCGCCAGTTCGGAATGTACAACATTGAAAAAAAAAGGAAGCCAGGTGTGGTGCAAGGTTATGATTGAAAAAGGTGTTTCCGCAACCCTTGGTCCTGTGGGGGAACCCTATGTTCAGGCCTTTCCCCATCCGGATGTTTTTTTTGCGCTTTTATCAGGAGGTATGTGTCTTGCTGAATCGTATATGAAAAGCATACCGTTTCTTTCATGGAAAATGGTGCTGGTGGGTGATCCACTTTATACACCTTTTAAAAACCTGAATTGACTCATGCCGGGCGTGCTTCAATTCAGTAAAAATAATTTAAATAAGTTCGTGCAGTTTTCAATATATAAATGGAGGGTTTAGATATGAATATTTTCAAGCGTTTGATTCCTTTTTTGATGATAATCTTTTTGTTTGCCCCAGGGTGTGCCTCAGATTTGGAAAAAAAGACAACATATTTTGAAAAAGGAAACAGTTATTTTGAAAAGGGTGAATATAAAAGCGCCGTCCTTGAATTTAAAAATGCGATTAAAATTGATCCGGAATATGTAGCTGCTCATTTAAAACTGGCTGAAACCAACTTGAAACTTGGCAATTCAAGAGAAGCCTTTCAGGAATACACTACGGTTGCCCGGCTTGATCCGGAAAATACCGATGCCCAGATGAAACTGGCGACATTCCTGCTTCTGGGTAAACATACCAAAGAGTCCCGGGAAAAATTAGACGCGATTTTGGCAAAAGACCCCAATAATATTGAAGCATTATATTTGCTTGCGGGAAATGCTGGTGCTGAAAAAAACATGGATGAAGTTGTAGGTACCTTTGAAAAAATTATCAGCCTGGATAAAAAGCAGACCAAAGCGTATCTTGGACTTGCCAATATCAAAATGCAGACGCAGCAGTTTGATGAAGCAGAGGCGTTGATCAAAAAAGCCATAGAATCTGCGCCTGATGAGATTCAGCCGCCGCTCGTTCTGTTTAGATTTTATGAATACAGGCAAGACTTCAGGCAAGCAGAAGATACCATTAAAAAGCTGGTTGAAGACAAGCCGGATAATGTTGAACTGCTGCTGGTACTTGGTAATTATTATTATAAGCAGAAGGATGTTGAAAAGGCTGAAAGTACCATTTTAAAAGCCATTCAAATTGACAAGGAAAATGTAAAACCATACATGGTTGCCGCCGAGTTTTATGATGTTTCCGGGAATCAGGAAAAGGCCATTTCCATGTACCAGAAAGCAATGGCCATGATGCCCGATGATGTGGGCATATTAAACACGGTCGCCACCTTTTATTATAAAAACAGAAAATACAAAGACACAGAAGAGTTGCTTGACCGCATATTTACACTAAGACCCAAATTTTTCCCTGCCATGCAGTTAAAAGGGGAATTGCTTGTTTTAAAACGAAAATATGATGAGGCGATATCCATATTTAATGAATTGATCACGGAAGAGCCAAAAGCGGTTCAGCCGAATTATTTTCTGGGTTTTACCTATTTTTCAAAAGGCGAGCCTACGCTTGCCAAAGGTTCTCTGCTGAAAGTTGTTGAGCTTGATCCCAAGCATGTGAAGGCAAAACTCCTGCTCGCTGAAATTTATCTCCGGGAAAGGAGTTTTGGTCTTGCCATGAAGGAATGCAATGAGGTTCTTGTCATGGAGCCTGAAAGCTACCAGGCGAGGATGCTTCTTGGCAGCATAAAGATGGTGGAGAAAAAAATTGACGAGGCAAAGGCCATATTTGAATCTCTCACCAAACTCGATCCTGAAAATCCATCAGCCTATTTCCGGTTGGGGATTGTCCACCGGTTGAACCAGGAATATGACCTGGCCATGGCCAACTTCAATAAGGCGCTTTCAATCAATCCTCAACTGATTGATGTATTTTCCAATGTCATTTCCCTTCACATGATGAAAAATGAATATGATATCGCGTTGAAAAAATGTGATGACCAGTTGCTTAAAATGGACGAATTCCCTTTGATGAAAGCTGTGATTCATCAATTAAAGGGAGAGGTCTATCTCGCTTCCAAAGCTAAAGACAAGGCAGAAACTTCTTTTAACGAAGCAATAAAAATTTATCCTGAATATATGAAACCCTATTATGCGCTGGCAAAAATATATATGTCGGAAAACAGGGTTGATAAAGCCATTGAGCAGTATCAATCTGTTATTGCCAAAAATCCGGATCAGGCCGAACCTCATATGCTTCTCGGAACACTCTATGAACTTAAGAAAAATATGGAACTGTCGGAAGAGCATTACAGAAAAGCACTTGACATAAAACCGGACTTTGTCCCGGCAGCAAATAATCTGGCCTATATCATCGCTGAACGGAATGGCAATCTTGACGAAGCATTGAAATACGCCCAGATGGCAAAGGAAAAAAATCCTGATGAGCCAGGTATCATGGATACGCTGGGATGGATATATTACAAAAAGGGGCTTTATGGCAGTGCGATCGGAGAATTGCTCGACAGTACCGAACAGTTGGGGCAAAATCCGGTTGTGCATTATCATCTGGGAGTTGCCTATTATAAGAATGGTAATCTTAAAGAGGCCAGGACAATGCTTGAAAAAGCCTTGAGCCTGAGCGATACGTTTGAAGGTGCCGAAGAAGCCAGGGAGGTGTTGGGCAAACTCTAACCATATATTGAGCCGGGTTTATGAGATATCTTTCATTTAAAATTTTTTTTATAAGTATCCTTTTGCCTCCGGTTTTGTATATTGTTTCAGTTCAAGCAATTGAAAATTATTTGAACAACAGATTTTATAAAAAAATAGAGGAAATTTATATTGGCGATACAAAACCGTTATTTGAAGGTACCGTTCGTATTCAGGATGCCATTTCAAAAAATGTAAAAACATTTATCAAGGAGAACACGCTTTTTACCTGGTGGGGGGTGACCATAGATATACTTGTGACCTCAAGGGGGCATATTTTATATCCTCAGGCCTATGTTTCAAAAGAGGCGTCCCATGGTGTCCAGACCAAAGATTTAATGCAGACAGCCCGTGAAAATTTTGATTTGCTGAATGGCGGACTTAAGCTTAAGGTTGATCTGACCTTGCCACACAATACGGCGCTTGCAAACAGTGTTCTGGGGATGTACCTGATCATATTCGGCGCCGGGTTATATGTTTATTTTTCCTCAGGTTATAACAGGGCGAGATCAGAAGAATATCTTCGTGAACAGGAAATTGACAGGCTTCATGGTGTGGAAACCGTGTACGTGGAAAAACTGTCCATACTTGAAAAGGAAAGAGAATCCCTCTCATCAAAAATCGAAAAAATAAGAACGGATTTGAATGATGAGAAAAAAAGAGCCAGTGTGAACGAAGATGAAATGATCAATGAAATCGTGACGCTTGAGGAAAAGCTTGAAAAAAATGTGGAAATCAGCAATTTACAAAAGGAAGAAATAGATACGCTTCATGAAAAACTGACTCAGTATGAAAAAAGAGCAGAGAGTAAGAAAAAGAAAAAAGATGATGATCATATCATCAAACGGTTTAAAGCATTATATAAAAATGTGGATATTGCAGAAAGGGCTGTGGATGGGTTTGTTGACCTCACAGAGGATATGAAAATCAAGGCTGAAGAGATTATCCATCACCTTAATGAAGATGCGGGAAAGGTGATCATCAAGCGAAAGGTCTTTAATAAAAAAAGCAATTTGACATTTTTTGAACTGCAATTTTCATATAAGGGCAGGTTGTATTTTCAAAAGAAAAAAGACGGCAAAGTTGAGATACTGGTAATCGGGACCAAAAATACACAACCAAAAGATTTAGAATATTTAGACAATTTATAATATGCAACAATCCGTTACCCCCATAGACTATTTAAAGGAAATTTCCTCCTGGGTTTCATCTGTCCAGGACATTGATCAACTGCTTGAGCTGATTATGGATACCGCATCCAGAATGATGTTTGCCAAAGCAAGCTCTCTGATGCTTGTTGATCCTGAAGCCAAAAAACTGTTTTTCAAGGTTGCCACCGGGACAAAGAAAGAAGAAATTAAAAAGTATGAAATCAATATTGGCCAGGGTATTGCCGGATATGTGGCCAAAACAGGTGAACCGCTTTTAATAGAAGATGTCAATAAAGATCCAAGATGGCACAAGGAAATCAGCGACTCCTTAAAAATTGAAACCCACTCCATGGCGTGTGCGCCGATGAAAGTGGAAGACACCGTTATTGGTGTGGTTCAGACCATTGACAAGAAGGATGGGTCGCCATTTAGTGAAGATGATCTTAAAATACTGATTGTGTTTGCGGAAGTGGCGGCAAATGCGATCCGTGATGCAAGGAAAATTGCTGAAGTCAACCGTGAAAACAGGGATTTAAAAGAGGAACTCGGCGGAAAATACCAGATTGTCGGTAACAGCAAATCGATTCAATATGTGTTGTCAGATGCCAAAAAGGTTGCCAATTCATCTTCCAGCACATTGATTCTGGGAGAAAGCGGAACCGGAAAGGAGTTATTGGCCAGAATGATTCATCGGTTAAGCGTCAGAAAAGATAAACCGCTCATTGTGTTAAATTGCGGTGCATTAACCGAATCCCTTCTTGAAGATGAGCTTTTCGGCCACGAAAGAGGTGCCTACACAGGTGCTGTGGGCAAAAAAGTGGGGAAATTTGAACTGGCAGATGGGGGGACACTTTTCCTGGATGAAATCGGTGAAATGAGCCTTGGCATGCAATCCAAACTGTTGCGGGTCCTCCAGGAAGGTTCCTATTATCGGGTGGGTGGAAATACGATGGTTCATGTGGATGTGCGAATTCTTGCCGCAACCAACCAGGATATTCTGAAACAGATTGAAGACGGCAAATTCAGGGAGGATCTCTATTATCGTCTGAATGTTGTCCAGATTCACATGCCGGCGCTTCGGGAACGCAAAGAGGATATCCCTTTTCTGGCGGAATATTTTCTCGACATGTTCAAAAAGGAAAGAGGGGAACTCGATCTTAAACTCTCAAAAGCAGCCATGGACAAGATCATACGCTATGACTGGCCGGGAAACATACGTGAACTTAGAAATGCCATTGAAAGAGCGGTTGTCATGGGCGACGGAAAAGAAATTTTGCCTGAAGACTTACCCATGGCTGACTCAAAATTGTCATATCCTGGCCTTGAGGTTGGTATTACGCTGAATGAGGCTCTCAATAAGTTTAAAAAGGAATTTATTATCCTGAATCTCAAAGAAACCAACGGAAACAGGAGCAAAGCCTCAAAAATAATGGGAATTCAAAGAACGTATCTTTCGAGGCTGATTTCAAAATTTGAATTGCGGGATGCAGATGATGATAGCATCGATGACATGGACGATATAGACGATATAAATACAGATGAATAGGTTTTGTCTATTTCTTCAATCATTTCCGCGTCTCATTTCAAGAAAATTTTCATCAGTGGAGGCCTTTTTTTTTGTATGGCGCTCGGCTCGCCGGTCTTTGCCATTTCGTCTGTCTTCGCCACTTCTTCTCTCCGGCAGATAACCTGAATAGGAAAATTGACGCCTGTCAATTCCCGAACGCCTCCCGCCATTATCAACCTTTATTTCATCCATAGCTTACACATCTTTCCTGTTGTTTATTTTCAACTGTCTGTAATCTTTTTCTCGCTTATGCCACAATCGGATCAAAATTTATACCATGAATTTGCATTTACTGTGCCATAAAACCATGAGAGGGGTTTTTGCTATAATTTATAATAATATTAGATTGTTATAAAAAAATTCTTTTGGGGTAAAAACAATATTGGTATAATATTATCAGTAAAAAGTGAGTATTGGGGAATTTTTTTCATATAAGAATGAAAAGAAAGTCAGCATTTTGCCATAGATGATATTCCGGGGATAAGAAAATGATAAGGCCTGAAATTTGCATGACATTTTCCATGATTCAATCGCAATGATGTTCTCATGGTTAACAATTTGTTTTTGAAAGATTTAATTTATTATTTCATGTTAAGGAAACGTCGTAACCGTTAAGATGACACACCCTTCAAAAATATGCATCCGATGGTTGTGCAGATATGCCGTGTTCTGTTTTTTGATAATACCCTGTGCCCATGCACTTCAGCTGGAAATGACTGATGATACGTCAGACAGGTATTTGCTGTCAGGGAAAAAGCCGTTCTATGAAGAGCTTAAAGAGATGTATGACCAGCAATTGTATGATTTTGTAATAGAAAAAATCATGGACTTGTCTGTTGAAGAACAAAACAGGACGGAAAATATGTTTATACAGGCGCTATCTTATATTGCCAAGGGTCAATATGATGACGCAAAAGGGATTCTTGACTCCATCCTGCACAGAGATGATCTCCCCGAGGATTCCCTGTCTTTTATCGCGTCAAAGTACCGTGAAGCCGGCATGCCAAAAGATGCATTACGGATATGCCAGGCAGGGATGATTGCAGATGCCCGATCCGTAAAAATAGTATTTGAAATGGGGATGGCCTATGATGACCTTGGGCATCCTGAAATTGCTATCCTTTATCTGAAAAGGGCTTACAGAATCAATCGCATTTGCAAAATTATCGATGACAGGTTGCTTATTGAGAAAATGATGTCGATTTATTTGAAATTAAATCAATTTGACAATGCAGGGATGATTTCCGCAAATCAGGCAATTCTGAAAGACAATCCCGTTCATATGCTTGGGATGGCGAAATATTCTGCAGATCAGGGGAATTTTACAGAAGCGTTATCATATATTGAAAAAGCATCACGTTTATCTTCGGACAGGGTGTTAATCATCAATCGTGCACAGTTCTTTTTGATGAATGGCCAACCTGACAAAGCCATTCATATTCTGGATGGCCTGGATACCGGTGGACTGGATGATGATTCCATAACGCAGATGCATATTGCAAGGTCTTTGGCATTTGGTATTTCAAATGACCATAATATGGCATTCAATGAGCTCATCAGCGCAGAAAAAACAGCCAAAAGGGCTCCGGTCATTCATTTGATCAAATCGCTTATCCTGTTTTGCGCTGATCATAGAGAACTGGCTGAAAGGGAATTGAGAAAAGCATTTGGCATCTTGAACGGTTTCTTTTCTGTGGAAAATGTTACGCGTGGTATTCATTCAGACAAGTTTGATCGTGACATGGGGCTTGCCTTTTTTTGTATGGATCTGGGCTACTGCCATCAGGCAGTGAAAATTTCTCAAAAGGCGTTATTAAAAGAGCCTGATAATATTTTTCATCACTATATCATTGCAGAAAGCAGTTTGAAGGCAGGTGAACATGCGCTTGCCCGAATTGAGCTTGATTTTTTGTCTTATGCCATAAACGGTGATGTTCCTTTTAAAATGGCTTTGGCAAAACGGTATGAAAAATCTGATTACCCTGAACGCGCGTTAATCATTTATGCAGATCTGATAGATGAGAAACCGGATTTTAAAGATGCAAGATTGGCATATGGTGCGCTCCTTTTGGAATTGAAACAATATCAGAAGTCCCATGACATTCTGATGGCAGGGCTTTATTATCACCCTGAATCGTTTTCAGTCCTTTTGGCGATCGGGTGGGCCTGCTGTTATTTGCAAGATATTGACGGGCTTGATACTGTCCTTCAACAACTCATGAATGGAGATTTGTCCGGTCACTATGCTGTGGCGCATTTAAACGGGTGGCGGGCGTATTTAAAAAATGACCTTTCAGGTTCGGAAAAATTTCTAAAGGTTGCCCTTGATCTGTCTCCAGGCGAGCCTGAGATCTGTTATCATCTTGGCGTTGCCCTTTATGCTGCAGGCAAAAAAGAACAGGCCGTCAATTTATTCGACCAGGCGCTGCTGTTTGACGCGCAAAGAAAGGCGTATTCAAAAGATGTTGCAAGGATGATCGAGAAGTAGTCTGGTTGGCCCAGATAGTGAATCTGTTTCAGGTTTATTATAGTTTTGCTTAAGAATTTTTACTTACTGTACGGGCTATACTTGCATGATGAACAGCAGGAAAGGAACCTGGTGCAAAGAAATGTCTTGATGGATATCAATCAAGCGCTTAAGGCATCACGTTTATAAAGCTTTGCAAATACACTCCTTCGTTCAAAGCCGCTTCTCATCTCGATAAAAATATCTTTTTGAATCTGAGTTTCCCGTCTGTCTTGGCCGCTTCTTCGATCCAATCCGCATCTTCTATCCGGAACGCCTCTTCTCTCAGGAATATGGCCTGAATAGGAAAATTCTCGCCTGTCATATCCTGATCGCCTGCCCCCTTTATCAATCATTCTATTAACCACATTTAAATCATTCAACGAACTTTCCTTTTACTCATGCGGTTTAGATTAACAGCTGAAAATATTTTCTGACACGTATGCTTAAAGGCACTTTTCTCAATAAAGCCTTTTTGGGACAATCATTAATCTTATCGCATTTGCGTTTGGTTGTTAAAAGTCACATGATCAAAGTTATTTGATATGGCTTCCTTCCGTATATTGGAAATTCCATGCAATCTCAATGCCGCAGTGTTGAAAAAGAAAAAATAATAGTATTTTATTAATTATCAGGAAGTTGTAAAATTATCTTGCGGATTTTGTTTGGCAGAATTCTTCACCAATATGTACTCTCAGGTATAATATTGTGTAGTTAATGCCATAATATGTAATTTTATACATGATGGTATTCAAGTTTATAAATGGCTGTTCTTTCATTGCTGAGCGACGAGATGGTTTTGTGTAAAAATATAAATAAATTAATCAGTTGTGCTTGACTGAGATCGTTAAATGTGCGATTTGTATAACAATAAATAATTTGTATTTTTTTATCATCTCTATCAACTGTTGATTTATCAAATGAATCCCTTATTCGTTCCAAAATGTGTTAAGGACTATCATGCCTCCTTTTAGATGCAAAATGGCCACACCAAACGGTCGAATAGTTGAAAATACGCTCATTTCCGACTCAAAAGCCACGCTAAAGGAACGTCTGGAAAAAGATGGCAATTTTGTTTTGGAAATAAAGAAAATAAAAGGAAGTGCGACTTTAATAAAAAAGGCCAGAGGCAATATTCGACTGAAGGAAAAAGAACTCTATTCTTTTAATCTTGAGTTCTCTGTTTTGTTGCGAGCAGGGCTTTCAGTTGTTTCTGCGCTGGATGCAATTATTGGAAAGGATGACAAAAGCGATCTGAATGAGTTATTAAAAGTCATCAGAATCGATATCGCACATGGGGAATCCCTGTCTAATGCATTTGCCAATTATTCACATATTTTTTCAAACTTCTATATAGCTAATTTAAAAGCAGGTGAAAAAAGCGGCGATGTTCCCCTTGTCTTGACCCGGTATATTGATTATCTGAAAAGAGTGGCGGCTATTCGGCAGAAAGTGATATCCGCATCAATTTACCCGCTGATTTTATTGACGGCCTCTGTTTTTGTTCTTGCGTTTTTATTAATCTTTGTCGTGCCTTCCATTACAGGAACATTCGCCGGGACAGGCGCAACGCTTCCTCATATCACCCAGATGCTTTTGGATATCAGTCATTTTATCAAGGGAAATTTTTTATGGTTCTTCTTCCTTGTGGCGATTTCATCGTTTGGGGCATTATATTACAGAAAAACACCCAGGGGAAATATGGCAATAGACCGGGCCTTTCTGTCTGTCCCCTTTTTGGGAACCCTTTACATCAACTATTCGACTTCCAAACTGTCAAGAACCCTTGCCACGATATTGAGTGGTGGAGTGACATTGATAGACTCCCTTAAAATTGCCTGCGGCATACTTGATAACCGGTATCTTCAAAATAAAATAGAAGACATATTGAAAAATCTGAAAGAAGGGGAGGGCTTTTCCGAATCGATGAAGAAGACCGGTGTTTTTCCGGATCTTGCCGTAAGAATGATCGCAGCAGGCGAAAACAGCGGTGCGCTGGAACAGATTCTGAATGATGTGGCGGATTTTTATGAAGGGGATGTGGAAACAAAGCTTTCGATTCTGACGTCAGCCATAGAACCGGCATTGATGATTATTATGGGATTGGCAATAGGCTTTATTGTCATGGCTATGTATATGCCGATTTTTCAAATGGCAGGAACCATAGGGTGAAAATTTGAAGAATTCATTAAAGCATTTCAAGAAAAAAGCGTTTGGTGAGTTGGCCGTTGATATGGGCTTTATGACTCAGGAACAACTGAATTTCGTTGTTTCCAAGAAAAATATTTCCAATCAGATGCTGGGTCAGCTTTGTATTGATGAAGGGTGCCTGGATGACGAGGAACTGGCCCGGATCATTGCCACGCAATACTCATATGATTATGTAGAACTGAACAATATCGAAGCGCCCGAGATCCTGAACCTGGTTGACATCGAGTACATGACGAAGTTCAAGTTCATTCCTTTCAGACAGAGAGGGGATGCTCTTGAAATTGCCATGGCTGAACCTATGGATTACTTCAAGGTCGTTGATGAACTTGAAACACTTCTTGATATGGAAATTTCACTTGTTGTTGTCAGTAAAACCAAACTGAACGAGTTTCTGAAAAAACTGGATACATCAAAAAGCGCACTTGAAAGTGTATCAGACGACATGCGAATGGCCATTGTCAGGGAATCGGATCGGGGTGTCGAGGAACTGAGCCTGGAGAAGATATCTGCTGATGAGAGTGTGATCGTAAAAATAGTTGATTCCACGCTTTTGGATGCCATTACCAAACAGGCAAGTGATATCCATATTGAAACCTCTGATGTGGGGATACTGATCAGATACCGGATTGACGGTATGCTTCATCAGGCCACAGAACCCCTGGATACGGATTTGCAGAGTGCCATTGTCTCCCGGATAAAGGTCATGTCCGAACTCGATATCTCTGAAAAGAGGATTCCTCAGGACGGGCGGTTCAAGCTGAAAGTCCGGGAGCGGTATATTGATTTCAGAGTATCCATACTTCCCACGCTTTTTGGAGAAGATGTGGTTATACGTATTCTCGACCGGGACAAAATGATTTCAAGAGAAGGCAAATTCAGTCTGGATGCTTTGGCCCTTCCCCATGAAGAATTGGTGAGAATGCGGCGAATGATTCATGCACCTTATGGCATGTTTTTGATGACCGGTCCTACCGGAAGTGGGAAAACATCCACCTTGTACAGAGCCATATCGGAAGTCAATCACAGTGATTCAAAAATCATTACCATAGAAGATCCTGTTGAATATCAATTGAAAGGCATTACACAGATTCCGGTAAACGAAAAAAAAGGGCTCACGTTTGCCAAAGGTCTTCGTTCCATATTGCGCCATGACCCGGACAAGATACTTGTGGGTGAAATCAGGGATCAGGAAACAGCACAAATTGCCTTGCAATCGGCGCTGACAGGCCATCTGGTTTTTACAACGGTTCACGCGAACAGTTCATTTGAAGTCATGAATCGTTTTGTGCACATGGGGATAGAACCTTATAACCTGATGGCAGCGCTGAATTGCATTATTGCCCAGAGACTGATCAGGGTTTTATGCGAATGCAAAGGCGTGGCGTCTGTTTCCAAAAGCGAATTAATGGACTCCGGCCTTGATCCTGCCCAATTGTTTGGACACACCTTTTACAGGGCCAGAGGATGCGACAGGTGCAAAGGCACCGGGTATAAGGGCAGAAAAGCCATTGTTGAGCTGGTGGAGCTGGATGATGAAATGCGGGAAATGTTTATTAAAAGAGCCCCGTTAACCGAGCTCAAGAAAAAAGCCACGGTATCCGGAACCGTTTTTTTACGAGGTGCTGCCATAAGAGAAGTGATAAACGGGGAAACAACACTTGCTGAAGCCAATCGGGTTACGTTTGTGGAATCGATGTAATACGCAGGGTCATAACCTCGTTATATATTTGGAACAGGTTTTGCTTGTATTTTTGCCAACCGTATCTTTTTTTACCGGAATGACAGGGCGTCTATGAGACAAGGTTTTAAGAAAATCTGCACGGGTATTGACATCAGCAGGACTGCCGTGACTGCCGTTCGGATTGGCTTCAGCCCGGAAGGCTGGCGATTGTTTCAATGCAAAAGCATTGAATTACCGGACGATGTGATCAGATTTTCCTATCGAAATCAGAATATCATTAAAAAAGACCTGTTCATCGATGCGGTAAAACAAGCCCTTGAGATTGAAGATGGCCGTGAGATCTTAACAGGTGTGGGACTCCCTAATGAAATTATAAAGATGTCCATTCAGGAATTTCCGGAGTTGCCGAAAGCCCGCCCTGAAATTGAAAGGATGGTTGCCTGGACCATAGAGCGATCGCTTCATTTCCCTGCCCACAGCACAAAAGTTTCCTATCACCCTGTCGGCTGGAAAAATGGCGTTGAACGAATGCTTGTGACGGCCGGTATATCTTCTGTGATAAGAGAATATGAGCTGGTTTTGAGGGAGAACCATATCTGCCCTGAAGTGATCCGTCCTGTGGGCATCACGCAGTTTAATTTTTATGCTGAAAAAATTCCGGATCAGGGCGTGGTTGCCTATCTGGGACTTTTTGAAAATTATTTTACCTTTTTTGTTTTTATTGAAGGTCAGCTTTCATTTTATCAGGGTATTAAAAAAGGACATTCCAGCAAACACTATCTGGATGATATCGATATGTGTTTTGAATTTTATGCGAACCAGAATCCGGATCAGGAAATTGAGAGACTTTATATCGGCGGCTGCCAGGAAAATCGTGAAAAAATGCAGGATGTATTTGCATCTTTCGGAAACATGGACGTAACGGTTTTAGATGAGTTTTCATTAATTGGAAAAGAAAAAGCCGTTGGCATGGATAAAAGGGAAGCACTTGCATATTATGCGGCTGCCATAGGGGCCGCCCAGAGTCTTTTAAAATAGTGAACAGAGAATATGATTTCCTTTTTTTATAGCCCAATGAGGATTGCGTTTTGGAACCGATCATAGTCAATATCGCCACCTTTGAAAAATTTGACAAGCGTATGTATCGCTATCTGATGATGGGGCTGATCTTGATTATTGTTATTCTGGCGATAGTCAATATCCGGTGTTATCTTAAAAACAGGTCAATCATCATTGACTATCAAAAGAGGATCAATGGTATTGACGTGGCTTTAAAAGAAGAAAACCGGTTGAGCAGCCAATCTGCAGATGACCTGGATGATATTGAAAAAGAAAACCTTGAAAGGCATATTGCATTTGTAAATACCATTATTTTACATGATATTTTCCCATGGCCAAAAACACTTGATCTAATAGAAAAAACTATTCCGGATGACATCATTCTGGATCGAGTTGCCCACTCGCCGAACTATCAAACGTTAACCCTGCAGGGGCATTCGAAAACGACAGAAAGCGTGGCTGTTTTTCTGGATGGTTTGAAAAAGCAGATATTATTTAAAGAGGCCAGTTTGTCATCCTTGAGTATTGATTCTTTGAAAGAAGATGAACAAAGCTCAAAGAGCATCATCAAGTTTGATTTGTCTTGCACATTGGACCTGAATCGTATTTTTCAGGAGAAGACAGGCTTAAATGAATAGAACGGACATTTTAAAAATTTTTCACCTGAAACGCATTTCTTTTGGAATCTGTTTTGTTCTTTTGGCAGCGAATGTCCTGATGTACATTATACTGGTTGCCGGACAGGGTAAGGATATTGATTCTCTTCAGGAACGTTACAGTAAACTCAGGCGATTAAAAAACACACCAAAACCAAATGGCGAAACGGGTTATCTGGCGTCCCGAAAAGACCTTGAACAGTTTTATGATCATCTGGAGCCTGAATCCGATTTCATAGATATGGTAGGTGACTTGAAGGAAAGATTTACGGAATCCGGTCTGGTGGTCAGCAAAATGACTTTCAAGCCGGAGTATTTAGCGAACCATTCGCTGTGGAAATATACCACGTCTTGCACGGTTACAGGGGGGTACAGGCAGCTTAAGAAAATTCTTGCTGACATACAGACTTCGCCATTTTTATTATGTATCGATCAGCTTGCGTTTTATAATGATTCAAATGAAAAGGAAAAGGTGGATATGTCGATTGCGTTTACAACGTATTACAAGGAGAAAACCTGACAGACGCCATGGACAGAAATAAAAAAATACTCATCTGTCTGGTCATTATTTTCATGATAACCTTGGCGTACAGGCTGAATCATCCCTTTAAGCAGGCCACCGTAGCTGAACTGACCTATTCCGGTGAAAAGAATAAACGCGTCATCACCATGAAAATACCATCTGCTGAAGATGAAGACCTGAAAATAAGTCATACCCGTGTCATGATATCAGATTTTTTAAATCCACCCAGCCATTCAGGGGCTGTTATAAAAAATTTGTTTTTTGATGAAAAAAAAACAGTGCCCACGAATGAGAAAATTCCGGCTGAACCATTACCGATGGTTGAAGCAGAAGACACGGAGCCATATGTTCCGGATAAAATGGCAATCGTAGATGAAGAATTGGGTCGCTTTACCGTTCTGGGGTCTTATGAAAGCAAAGGTGAAAAAGCCATTTTCCTTCAGAGGGGCAAAGAAACACTTGTCATCCGGGTCGGTGACAGAATCGATGGCAAATATCGAGTCCAGGAAATCACAGGTCGTTCTATTAGACTGCTGGCAGAAACGCTTAATGAAACTGTGTATATCGACATGGGAGAATTCTGATGGTGCTGTTCCTTTTAGAACGTCTGATTATCAAGAGTATTCCTTTTTCAGGAGTGATGCTATGAGCGAAAATAATTTTAAGATAAAAACGGTTTTTTTAACTGCCCTTATCTTGTTTGCCATACTAAGCCTGTCCGGTTGTGCCGGGAGCGACAGATATATTAAAACCGGCAATGAATTAATCGATAATAATGAATGGGATAAGAGCGTATCCTATTTAAGGGCGGCGAAAAAAAAATACCCCGGTAATACAGAAATAGAACTTCTTCTTTTTAGAGCAGAGTGGAATGCTTCCATGATACATATGGAACGAGGCGAAACCCTGTTGAAAGACGGGCAGTTTGATGATGCTATTGAGGCTTTGAAAACAAGCATGTCATTTAATGCAGATAACCAGAAGTCAAAACTCCTAGTAAAAAAAGCGGAAGGTTTCAAAGAATCACATGCACTTGCCACGCGTGCGGAACAGCTCATGCAGTCCGGAGACTATGCCAAAGCGAGGCAGGTGGCTGAAAAATCGCTTCAGCTGAATCCTGAAAATCAGGCAGCACAAAAACTGCTGTCCTATTTCAAGTCAGATGAGAAAATATCACCACAAGATGGCATGCCGCCCAAATATCAGCTGGAACTGAGGTCCACGGCCCCGATTTCTTTAAAATTTAAAAAAACACCGATTGTAAATGTTTTTGAAGTCCTGGCAAAGCTGTCAGGCATCAATTTTATTTTTGACAAGGACATGAAGGAAACAATGGTGACACTTTTCATGACAGACGTTTCCTTTGACCGGTTTATCGATGTTCTTCTCAGGACGAATGATCTTGCCGCACGTATAATAAATGAAAAAACAATGCTGATATATCCGGATACGCCGGATAAAACAAAAGAATATGAAGACCTTCAGGTAAGAACGTTTTACCTGAACAATATTGACTCTCCCAAAATGGTGTCTCTGCTTTCCAAGATTCTTAAGAACAATGATATGTCTGCCAATGAAAAGTTAAATACAATTGTCATTCGCGGCACCAGCGAAGTGATAGAACTGGCATCCCGGATTATCAATGCAAATGACAGGACACCGGCTGAGGTGTTGTTAAATGTCGAGATACTCGAGGTGAAACGGGAAAAAGAAAAACAGCTGGGGCTTGAATTTTCAGATAGTGTGTCTTTGGGTATCGGGGCAACAAGCGAGACAATCAGCACCGAAACTTCAAAAGCGTCTTTTGCCTCACTTTACTCTCTTGACAGCCTGTCAAACAAGGAGTTACTCCTGTCTCTGCCAACCGCAACGATCAATCTGCTAAAGCGGGATGGCGATACCAAAATTCTTGCCAAACCGCAAATCCGGGTTAAAAATCTTGAAAAAGCATTCATTCATGTGGGAGACAGGGTGCCTATTCGTTCAAACCGGAAAATCGATACAAGTGGTAATGAAACCTATGATTATGCCTATCAGGATGTGGGTATCAAGCTTGAGACCATGCCTGTGATCAATATGCAGAACGAAATTTCACTGACGTTGTCTCTTGAAGTCAGTGGCCTGGGCAGCAATGTGGGAACAGTATCTGATCCCCAGTACTCCATCAGGACACGAAACGCCAAAACGGTTTTGACCATGCAGGATGGGGAAGTGATCGTGATCGGTGGCCTGATCAGTGATGAGGAACGGGAAAATATTAAAAAAATACCCCTGTTGGGATCGATTCCGATTTTCGGAAGCCTTTTTTCCAATTTTGATACCAATAATTCAGAAACAGATATCCTGATGGTGATTACGCCCTATGTGATTAAAACTCAGGAAATACCTGACAGGGATATGCTTGAGGTCTGGTCTGGCAAAGAAAGAAATTTTTCTTTGAGAGAGCCCTATGAGAGTGCGGTCAAGAAAGAAAAAGCCTATCAGGCGTATCCTAATGAAGCCTGGTTCAGGAACCAGAATCAATTGAAAACCGTTCCTGCCGGGCCGGACGAGAAACAGGACCGGATTGTTCCTGAACTCTCTGGAAAACAACAAGACAGCATGGAAGATGCTCGTCTCCAAACAGATGATGCCGCCATGATAAAGGATGAGGAATCCGATGATCGGATTTTGGATACACCTGACGATCAGAGGGCCGGGAATCAGAAGGAAAACCATACCGCAGGAACAGAACCATCCGGGACGGCCTGGGCAGTGTCCATGCCATACAGCATCCATGTCAATTCGTATTTAAAAAAAAAGCATGCAGATGATAGAGTGAATGAATTGTCAGCACTTAACTATGATGCATTCCTGGTGTTTGCGGAGATAACGGGAAAAGGGGCATATTATCGCGTATTTGTCGGGCGTTTCAAGAGCATGGACGATGCGAAAAACACATGCAGCATCTACCGGAAAAAAGAAGAATTTGCAAAAGATATATATGTGATGGCCCGGTGGGATGCATTTGGAGGATGATGCCGTTGAAAAGGATTTTTAATGCTGATGGGGTTACCTTGATTGAACTGGTCGCAACCATGGCCATTTTATCTATATTGATGACAGGTATCGTTCCCTTGTCACAGGTCACATATAAAAGAGCCAAAGAAATCGAACTGAAGCAGAATCTGAGAATGATACGAACCGCCATCGATTCATACAAGAAAATGGGTGATGACGGTCTTATACCGAAAGAAGCACTTTCAAGCGGATACCCTGAAAGTCTTGAGATTTTAGTGGAGGGTATCCCGCTTAAAGGTCCGGAATCAAAAAAAATGAAATTTTTGAGGCGGATTCCCCGTGATCCGGTGACAGAGGATGGGGAATGGGGGTTGAGATCATATTCGGATGACAGCGATAGTGACATATGGGGCGGTCAGGATGTTTATGATATCTATTCAAAAAGTGACAGAAAAGCACTTGATGGGTCAAGCTATCGAAACTGGTGATGCATATGGCTAACCGCACAGGCAGGAATCAAAAAGGATTTACACTGATTGAAATGATGATTGTGATTTCATTGATCGGTATCCTTGCAACCATGGCCATGCCCAATTTTCAGAAATCTGTAATAGGAGCCCGGGAAACATCGCTTCGCCGGTCCCTTTTTGTTTTAAGAGATGTGATTGATCAATATTATGCAGATCATGGAAAGTATCCGGATAGCCTTGAGGTGCTTGCACAGGAAAAATATATACGGGAGGTTCCCAAAGATCCGTTCACATTCAGTGCATCGACATGGATTCTGATTCCGCCGGAAGGAGAAGATGTTGAAGGTGGCATATATGATATCCATAGCGGGGCCAATTTGGTCAGCCTTGAAGGCGTGCCTTACAATGAGTGGTAGGGGGAGGGGAAGATGGCCGGTAATGACTGCTGTGAGTCTTCGTTTATGGATATACCGGAAAAGGCGGACGGATTTACACTTATCAGCGTACTTTTCATGATGGTTGTTTTTGGCATCGTCATGATGGGAGCCGGCAAATATTGGCAAACGACTGTGAAACGGGAAAATGAAAAAGAATTGCTGTTCAGGGGAGATCAGATTCAGCAGGCGATCAAATCGTATTACCTTTCATCAAGAGATGAAAAGAATCCTTCATATCCTCAAAATTTTCAGGCGTTATTGAAAGATCCCCGATCAATGACCGTGAAAAGGCATTTGAGAAAAATCTACAGAGACCCGATGGTGGAAAATGGAGAGTGGGGACTTGTCCTGGATAAGGGGGGGAAATTCAAGGGTGTTTTCAGCAGAAGCAAGAAAAAACCGTTAAAGGTTGCGGGATTTTCAAAAGAGTATTCCTATTTTGAGAATGCAACAACCTATTCTGACTGGCGATTTGTTTATGAGAATAAAAATGGTAATAAACAGGAATAATTTAGTATATAGGGACACTGTTAAAATGAAATTAGGGATAATCTTTCTGTTATGTATTTTTTCTTTAACAAATATTTCTCCATCTGTTTCCGCCGAATCCATGGATGAGATGATAGACCAGCTCGGCCGGGAGTTTGACTCATTAAAACCACCCCCAAACAGTTCGGTCAATGCAGATTATAAGCTGGAACAAGCTGCGTTGGGTACGTTGTATACGGCCAAGGCAATCAATAAACTATTTGAACAGAATCAGGAAATGCTGGAGAAGTATAACGAGATGTTAATGAAGTATAACGAAATGGTTGAACAAAACAAAGAGGTGATCCGGCTCCTTTCAATTATTGCCAAAAAGGAAGCGGAGAAGGAAACACCGAAGGCCGTTTCCGCAGATTGAAGGGGTTTCCACGTGTTATAAAAACAGCATTTTGGGGATGGATACTAAAGAACGGAGTCTGATGGCGGCGATATATTCAATTCGGTAATTTTATTTAAAAGTGTTTTGTAACTGACACGGAGAATTTTTGCCGCCTTGCTGCGGTTCCATCCTGTATGCGTCAGGACATGCGTAATCGCTTTTGCCTCAACCTGATCCAATGCTTTTTTCCGTATTTTCTTGAGTGAAAAAGCAGAAAAATCAGATGAATATAATTCTGGCAGATTTTGTATCCCGGTATTGACAATTGTATCGCTGGGGTCTGGCTGCAATTGACCAGCGGATTTTGGCTGGCTCGACATCACGACCGGTGCTTCCTCCATGGTGGGGAGGGCGCGAAGTATCTCGTCCCAGTCCCGGATGACCATATATCTTTTCAGCACATTTTGAAGCTCCCGGACATTCCCTGGCCAGTGATACGCTATAAATTTAGCCATGATTTTACTGTCCGGCATATCAAATTTGCCGGCATTATATTGGTTCGAGTAAATTTTAATATAGTGGGAAACCAAAACCGAAACATCTTCAGGTCTTTCACGAAGAGGCGGCAAATGTATTTTGATAATATTCAATCGGTAAAAAAGGTCTTCCCTGAATGACTTGGTTTTAATATCCTGTTCCAGATCATGATTGGTGGCCGCAATAATCCAGGTATCTGATTTTCTTTCTGTTTCTGAGCCAAGTGGCGCAAATTCTCCGGATTGGAGCACATGAAGCAATTTGGACTGGAGAGAGAAGGGCATGTCGCCGATTTCATCAAGGAAGAGCACGCCTTTGTCTGCAAGTTCAAACTTGCCCCGTCTTTTTTTTTCCGCACCTGTAAATGCACCTTTTTCATAACCGAAAAGTTCACTCTCAAGAAGTCCTTCCGGAAGTGCGGCACAATTTACTTTTACAAAGGGTTTCCCGTTTCGGGGTGACTTATAATAAAGATTCTGGGCAACAACTTCTTTTCCAACACCACTTTCTCCTGTGACAATAATATTCAAACCCGTGTCAGACACATGCTCAACAAGTTCTCTGACCTTGTTCATTGCTTGACTGACACCAATTAAGGGGAATTTCATTTTTAAAATACCTGGCGGATTTATTTATTTAAATTTTTTTGAGCAAGCATGTCCTTGATAACATCTTCAAGCTTGTTCAGTTTGATCGGCTTTTCAATAATTTTGTCTGCATTGGCCTCTGCAGCCAGAGCTTCCGGATGTTCACCCCAACCCGTTATGGCAATAACCGGTATCTTGGGGTATTTTTTTTTGGCAATAGATATGATGCCGACACCACTGATATTGGGCATGATTAAATCTGTTATAATCAGATCAATGGCCTCTCCATGAGTTTCTAACAGTTTCAGGGCATCCAGACCGTTTGTCGATGCATAAACTTTGTAATTTCTTTTACTGAAGTAATCATCTATGGCGTTTAAAAGAATCTCATTATCGTCAATGATGAGCAATGTGTTTAAAACACCCATTGATTCCCTCAAATAATAGATTAGAAGAGAACTTGATTGAAGTGATTTTAAAAAATCAAATGTTTTTAACTGGTGCCGAAGGGGAGACTTGAACTCCCACGGGTCGCCCCACACGGCCCTCAACCGTGCGCGTCTACCAATTCCACCACTTCGGCATAGTCAATTTTATTGAGCGCCTTCCTCAGCAGGCAGTGTTTCGGTTGCACCATCCTTGCTATTATCGGCTGCTGTCCCCGCGGGCATACTCTGTTCAGCAGGCAATGGCTGCTCAATGGGCGATGCTATCTCTGTCATGATAGAGTCGCGAGATGCATGACCGGACATATACGCCAGGGTCAGCGATGTCAACATAAAAATGATCGCAATAACAGTTGTTGCTTTACTTAAAAATGTTGCTGCGCCAGAACCGCCAAAGAGTGTCTGGCTGCCACCGCCACCAAAGGATGCACCGATCGATGCGCCTTTTCCGGTTTGAAGCAGTACAATCAGGATTAACGCCAAGCAAACCACTACATGTATAACTGTAATTAATATTCCCATAAAGTTAGCACTTTAAATATCTTGTAAATATTATTGGTAAAGAACAATTCTGCTGAATGTTTCCGGAATAAGACTTGCACCGCCCACAAGTACACCGTCGATATCCGGTTGATTCATCAATTCGGAAATGTTCTCAGGTTTTACGCTTCCTCCATATATTATTCTTATGGATTTGGCAAGCACATTACCAAAAAGTTTCTCAATCAAAGAACGAATATAATGATGCACTTCCTGGGCTTGAGCACTTTTTGCTGTTTTTCCTGTCCCTATGGCCCACACCGGTTCATATGCAATGACCAGGTTGGCCAGTGAGTCAGAGAACGACCCTTCTAACCCTTTTTTTATTTGCTTGTCAAGTACTGAAAGCGTATTTTTTTGTTCATATTCTGTTTCAGTTTCACCGATGCACATCACCGGAATGAGGTTGGATTTGACAGCCGCCCTGATTTTGAGATTTACCCATTGATCACTTTCGTGAAAAAACTGGCGCCGTTCTGAATGACCGATAATAACGTATCGACAGCCTGCAGATATAAGCATTTTGCCTGAAACCTCTCCTGTGAAGGCACCTTCATCTTCCCAATGGATATTTTGAGCCCCCAGATGGATTTGGGTGCCATCCAATATGGCTGAAACAGGATAAAGTGCTGTAAATACCGGAGCAATCATGATGTCTCTTTCAGTTACGGCAGACACCAGATGAACAAGCGTTTTTGCGGCATCGACAGCCTCGGCGCAGGTCTTGTGCATCTTCCAGTTGCCTGCTATCAAAGGCGTTCTTTTTTCCATATTTTTCTCTCCGTATCGATTGATTTAAATTTTCGAATGATATCCGGGCCTGTTATCAATCCATTCATTTGTTCTTAAAGCTTGGCGCCGATCATTTCTGCAAGATCAAGCATTCTGTTTGAGTAGCCGGTTTCATTATCATACCATGACAGAACCTTAATCATGTTTCCGATAACGTAGGTGGTTGGCAAATCCGCAATTGACGACAATTCGGAACCATTATAATCGGAGGATACAAGCGGCAGATCCGAACAGCCAAGAATGCCTTTCAATTCGTTTTCAGATGCTTCTTTCAGGGCTTCATTGACTTCGGAAGTGGTGATATTCGCTTTTTCCACGGTTGCAACAAGATCGACAAGGGAAACGTTTGGTGTGGGCACCCGGATGGACAACCCATTCAGTTTTCCTGCAAGATCCGGAAGGACCAGGGCTACAGCTTTTGCAGCGCCTGTTGTTGTTGGCACCATTGAAAGTGCGGCTGCCCTTGCTCTCCTCAGATCTTTATGGGGGAAGTCAAGAAGCTTTTGGTCGCCGGTGTAGGAATGGATGGTTGTCATGAGACCATTTACAAACCCGAATTTTTCATGGATGACTTTGGCTATGGGTGCAAGGCAGTTGGTGGTGCATGACGCATTTGAAATGATGTGGTGGTTTTCAGGATCGTATTTGTCATGGTTTACTCCCATGACAATGGTGATGTCCGGGGAATTTGCCGGTGCTGAAATGATAACCTTTCTGGCACCTGCATTGAGATGTTTGGATGCGCCTTCCCGATCCTTGAATATACCTGTACACTCTGCTACGATATCCACACCGACATCTTTCCATTTCAGTTCTGCAGGATCTTTGACAGATGTTACGGCAACTTCTTTTCCATTGACCACAATGCCATTATCCGTAGCAGAAACCGTTTCTTTAAGCGTGCCATGAACAGAATCATATTTCAGCAAATGTGCAAGTGTTTCCGTATTTGTCAGGTCATTGATCGCAACAACTTCAACATCAGAGCGTTTAAGAGCGGCTCTGAAAACGACGCGTCCAATTCTTCCAAAACCGTTTATTCCGATTTTTATGCTCATAATGCCTCCTTGTATTTTGTGCTTTTTCGAACCAGTATTTATTTCTGATCTGTATGGCTGTGCCAGAAAAAAACTGATTTTCGTTTACGCTTGATTTAAAAATTAGCCTCGTTTATTTCCTTTCAATATCCCGCTTGCCAGGGATACACTTCTTTTCCCAAAATCAACTATTTTTTCAACACTTTCGGAAAGAGGCATTTTCACCCGAATATCAATGGCTTTTAAAAGAATGGGTAAATTAACACCGGATATGACCTCAATAGAACCTTCTTCAAGAAAAGAATAACTTAAATTGGAGGGAGATCCGCCAAACATATCGGTCAAAATCAGAACGCCATTATCACCTTTTACCTCGTTGATTTTTTTTTCTATTTTTTCCCTTAATTTATCAGCGTTTGACTGGATATTTATGGATACGGCAACAACAGCTTCAGGTTTCTGACCTGTTATAAACTCTGCTGCTTCAATCAGTGCGTCTCCAAGCTGGCCATGAGTTACAATTACGATTCCTGTCATATCCCCTCTTTAATTATATGATGATTAATTAATATTTCATTGGCATATATGAATAGCATCAAGATATGTTGTTAAACAATTTGAACTTAATCCGCGTCTTTTTCGATGTCTCTGTGCGTGATGTTAACTTTCTGATAATGACTCCGAATATGTTCGAAAATGGCATCGGCAATAGCGACGCTGCGGTGCCGGCCGCCTGTGCAACCAATCGCAATTGTTAAATACGATTTTCCTTCATTCTTATATAAAGGAATTAAATAGTCAAGTAACTCCAGGTACTTTTTCAAAAATGTAATGGCCTCGCCATTATGGATAACAAAGTTTCTAACCTCCTCTTCTTTGCCATTTTTGGGTTTGAGTTCCGGTATGAAAAAAGGGTTTTTTAAAAAACGAACATCGATAACAAGGTCAGCATTTTGGGGAATACCATATTTATACCCAAATGAGATCACAGAAATTTTCATTTTTTCTGTGACAATTTTTTGTTGGGCTATGGCTGTTATTTTGGACTTAAGCTCATGAATATTGAGTTCTGAGGTATCAATCAATATATCAGCTGATTTCCTTAATGTCTTAAGCTGTTCTTTTTCTGTATGAATGGCATCTGTGAGATTTTTTTCGCGACTTAAGGGGTGATGCCGTCTTGTGTGGCTATAGCGCTTTATGAGAACAGTGTCACTTGCCTCAAGAAAAATGATTTTGAGGTGATAACCTTCTGTTTTGAGAGAATCAAATATGGCAGGAAATTTAAGCAGAAAATCAATTTCCCGCAAATCCATTACAAAAGCAAATCCTTGGATTTTTGCTGAATTGATTACAGGTATTTCAAGAAAATTGGGCAGAAGCGCTACCGGCATATTGTCCACGCAATAATACCCGCAGTCTTCAAATGCTTCAGCTGCCGAACTTTTTCCTGAACCGGAAAGTCCTGTAATAATAATAATTTCCTGATTTTTCACTCAAAAATCCTCATCCTCCTCTTTGATAATGTTAAAAATTTCATTTCTGTCTGATGTACCCAGTAATCTTTCCCTGAAAGACTCATTTTTCAGAAGTTTGGATATTTGCGCCAGAAGTTTGAGGTGAAGTCCTGTGGATTCCTCAGGCGTTATGATAAGGAAGAACAGGTGGGTGGGACGATTGTCCAATGATTCAAAATCAACACCGTGCTTGCTCATGCCAAAGCCGATCACCAGAGAGTCGATTCCTTTCAGTTTTCCATGAGGAATGCCGATGCCATCACCAATGCCTGTGCTGCCAAGTCTTTCTCTGTCCATTAAAACGCGGACCAGGTCTTCGTGACTGATATTCACAATATCTGACACAGGTTTAACAAGTTCTTCAAGCACACCTTTTTTATCGCGTGCTTTTAAATCAGGAATGATTGTGTTTTCGTTGAGCAGATCTGTAATTTTCATTTATATCACCGGGGATACCGACAAAATCAAAATAAAGCCCTGATATTATCAATTATTAAATAACCCAGAGTGGCGTTTCACACTCTGGGTTTGTTTGCATTTAAGCTTACGATTGAAGCATATTCAAACTCGTTCCAGTTTCAGATATATTTGTCAAAGAGTCAAGGGTGAACTCTTGTTCAATCATATCAATCAAATGGACGTTTTTGCTATCGTTATATTTTTCAAGGTGTTGGCTGTATCAACCCCAGATGCCCGTCTTTTCGTTTATAGAGGACATTCACCCTGTTTGTTTTTGCATGTGTGAATACAAAAAAGTTTTCTTTTTCTATGTCAATCTGCATGATGGCTTCATTGATATCCATGGGTTTATAGTGGATATTTTCAATGATAACCTGACTGTCATCCTCCGGATCATCGTCTGAAAGTCCACTCTGGTTTCGTTCGGCGCTACCTTTAATACCGCTTTTAGGACCAGGCCTTCTTTCTCTGACTTTTTGCTTGCTTTTCGTGATTTGTTTTTTGAGTTTATCAATGATCATGTCAATTGACGAATACATATTTTCAGTTTCTTCTTTTGCCTGAATATTCAGTCTGTCACTGGCGAGTTTGATTTCAGCAATATGACGAATTTTTTCAACAGACAGAACAACACTCGCTTCAGCAGGGCTGTCTAACAATTTGTCAAATCGATCCAGTTTTTTTTGGATATACGATTTTAATGCATCGGAGGAATCAAGATTTTTAAAAGTGATAGAAGTTTGCATAAAAAACCTCCCTCTAATATTGTTTACGTTTGTTAGATGGCAGGACGCGCATAATTTCTCTGTATTTTGCAACGGTCCTGCGGGCAATGTCTATATTGGATTCTTTGAGAATCTCAGCGATTTTTTCATCACTGTATGGTCTCTTTGGATCTTCACTGGTAATAAGCCGTCTGATTTTTTCCTGTACGCTTGCAGAAGCGATTGCCGATCCATGGATGCGGTTGATTGAGCTGTTAAAAAAATATTTCAGTTCAAAAATTCCCTGGGGTGTAAATGCATATTTATTCGTCGTTACCCGGCTGACTGTGGACTCATGCATACTGATATCCTGAGCCACATCTCTTAACACCATGGGTTTTAAGTGTGCAATACCCTTATCAAAGAAATCTTTTTGAAATTTTACAATGCTCTCCATGACATTGTAAATGGTTTTTTGCCTTTGATGAATACTCTTGATCAGCCATGTGGCTGACCGCATTTTTTCCTGAAGATAGTTTTTGGTATTACTTGAAATTATTTCTCCTTTGCTAATGGCTTTTTTATAGTAAGGGTTAATCCGAAGCCGGGGCACACCATCATCATTCAGCATGATAACAAATTTATTTTCATACTTGTATACATAAATATCAGGAATGATGTAATGGGGTTCGTCATCATTAAACGGGCGTCCTGGCTTTGGCTCAAATCCCTGGATAATATTTACTGCAGCGATAACTGTTTTTAAGCTGATTTTTAATGCCTTGCTGATGGCTTTGTAATTTTTATTTTCCAGGTGCGGGATATGATTTTTAATAATTTCAATGACAATTTTATCGTTAAGGCCAAGGTGTTTTGCCTGGATGAGAAGGCATTCGCTCAGGTTTCTCGAACATACCCCCACAGGATCAAATGTCTGAAGCAAAAAAAGGACATCTTCCACATCATCGACAGAATATTTTGTTATTTCGGCTATTTCTTCAACAGATGCCGTCAGATATCCATCTTTATTCAGGTTGCCGATGACCTGGCTGCCTATTTCCTCTTCCTCAGGTGACGGCATTGCCATTAAAAGTTGCCACAGGAGATGATCCCCTAATGATTGCTTTGCAGAGATGAAGGACTCATATCGCGGGGCTTCCTTGCTTTCAGACTCATACTGGGCTTTGCCTGTCGAGTTATATTCATCAAGGTAGTTTTCCCAGTCTGTATCATTTTTAATTTTTTCATCAATTTTTATTTCGGCAGACCCGGAATCTTCCTTTGTGCTCGTTTCCTGATCATCTGTTGGGGTTTCATCAGAAGAAAGGTCCACAGATTCTTCCAACGCAGGGTTGATTTCCATTTCCTGTTGGATCATATCCACCAGTTCAAGGCGTGACAATTGCAATAGCTTAATTGCCTGCTGAAGCTGAGGCGTCATGACCAGCTGCTGACTCAATCGAAGTTGTTGTCGTAGTTCAATAGCCATTTTTAAAGTCTAAATTCGTCTCCAAGATAGAACTGCCTTGCGATTTTGCTTTCAGTGATTTTTTCCGGATGCCCTGACTCAATTACTTTGCCTTCATTCATAATATATGCATTATCACAGACCCCTAACGTTTCTCTTACATTGTGATCAGATATTAAAATACCGATCCCCTTTTTTTTTAGGTGCCCGATAATATCCTGTATATCGGTTACTGCAAGCGGATCAATACCGGCAAATGGTTCATCCAGCAGAACGAAATCCGGATCGGTTGCAAGCACTCTTGATATTTCAAGTCTTCTTCGTTCTCCTCCTGAAAGTACATACGCCTTTCTGTTCTCAAGATGCTGGATACCCAGTTCCTCTAAAAGCTTTTCAGCTTTTTTTTTACGATCCGGAGCTGGCATGGGCAGTGCTTCAAGGATCACCAGGATATTTTCCTTTACAGTCAATTTCCTGAAAATCGAAGATTCTTGCGGCAAATATCCAATCCCTTTTCTTGCCCGCAAATACATGGGATCATCTGTTATATTTTTGCTGTTTAAGATGATATTGCCTTTTTCAGGTTTAATCAATCCAACGGCCATATAAAAGGTGGTTGTTTTCCCCGCGCCATTGGGCCCTAAAAGGCCAACAACCTTACCGTCTTCCACTTCCAGGTCAACAGCGTCCACAACTTTTTTGCCATTGTAACTCTTTACCAGTTTATCAATAATCAGTTTGGGCATCAAATTTTTCCTAATTCTAATACACCTGCATTATAAGTAAAGGAATTGTTTGTGCCAGAACAAGAAATCATCATTTGGGGAATTCCTGAATTTTCATGGCGTTATTTTTGATTTTTCTGTTTGTTCTTTATTAAAAATGTTCGTTTCCTTCCCTATCGTACTTTCTTCTGAATAAAATTCTGCCTGTACCCGGTTTTGCTGACTGCTTTCCACAGATATGCTCCCATCTGCACGAAAAATGGTTATTTTTTCACCCACTATAAAATTATTCCCATTGGTTACCCTGGTGTTATTTCCGGTTAATACGAGTACGTTATTCTCAATAGAATATAAGGCATTCTCTGAAACAGCTTCATTATTATCAAACAGGATTCTTACATTCCCACTGGCATGAATTTCCTTAATATTCTGGTTGTTGAATGACGCTTCCTGACGGGTTGCCATATCTTTATTAAAATATATCTTCATATTATCCGCAGTAAGCACGGTATCTTTTTCAGTTGCCTCCACATGACCTGAAAATTCGGCAAAATTATTTTCGCGTTCAAATACCAGCTTGTCTGCCAATATATTTATTTTATTTGTATTTTCAGAAGGGGAGGGCAGATCTTCCATGGCATGCAACCCCCTTTCAAAAAATAAAAACAAAAAGCAAGCCATCATGAATACCAGCCGGTTTGATAAAAGAGCCATGGATGATAATCTGTCCTGGTTACTTAAGGCCTTCACTGAACATCCCCTTTATTTTTTCTTCAAACTGTGTTCTTTCGGTCACAAGATCTAAAGTCATCCTGTTTGCTGATATGGAAAACGTGTTCCCCATTAATTTAACCGGCGTGTTTCCCACTATTATATGCCTTTTATCCAAGTATTGCAACTTTTCGGTTTCAAGGGTGCCATTTTCAGAGACAGCGACAATATCACCAGAAATATCAATATTATTTGTTTCCGTGTTTAATGTGCCATGTTTAGCAGTCAGAGTGACCCCGTCACCGTTTTTTAAAAAAAATATAATGTTAATCTGGTGAAACTGGATTTCGTTTCTGTCTTCATAAAAATCTGCTGTTTCAGCAGTGAGGTCCCATTGTTTCAATCCGTTTTTGGTTGCGGTATGGTGGACTTTTTTAATAGAAAGACTGGCGTCTTTGTTAATGCTTTGGGCAACATCCATAATATTTTCAGTTTTTGTCCGGTTCATCAGATAGGCACCCAGGACGCCGGCCAATGAAAGAAAAAGGATCACCAATATCAATGATTTCAACTTGAAAGATTTTGTTTTACCCGATGAAGTCATTGATCGATTGATCCCAAAGGCCTTTTACCTTTAATATTTTTTCACATATTTCACGCACAGCCCCGTCACCACCCCTTTTTTCTGTAACTATTTCAGATGCGTCAATGACATTTTCATGAGCATCCCTGACCGCGATGGGGACGCCAATTTTTTTTAACAAAGGGATATCGGGCAAGTCATCACCCATAAAAGCGATTTCCTCAGGTAAAATTTCCGTCTGGCTGACGATGGTTTCAAGGAGCTTGCCTTTTTCAGAAATGCCATCAAAAACATAGTGGATACCAATGTTTTTACATCTGTATATCAGGGCATTTGACCGACGCCCTGTAACAACACCTGTTTTGATCCCGGCATTCATAAGAAGTCTCAGGCCTAACCCGTCTTTCACATTAAATGCTTTTATTTCCGTACCGTCATCATTATATATAACTCGTCCATCGGTCAGCACACCATCCACATCAAGCAGCAACAGGCGGATTTTTTTTATTTTTTCTTCAATCATGGTTGATATCTTTTTTGATTATTTATGATCCCAAGGATGATCCTGATTTTTTAAAATAATCAGGCAAAGATGTTATGCCATCACTGCTTTATTGATGGCTTTCAGCTTTTCAAGAAGTTTTTGTGTTTCATCAAGCCTAAGCGAGTTCGGGCCATCACAGAGTGCTTTTTCCGGTTCTTTGTGAACTTCAATGAAAATCCCGTCTACACCTGCGGCAATTGCGGCTTTCGCCAGTATGGGCGCAAACTCTCTCTGGCCACCTGAACTTGATCCGATGCCACCCGGCAGCTGCACACTATGGGTCGCATCAAAAATAATCGGATAACCGGATTGCTGCATGATACTGATACCTCGAAAATCAACAACCAGATTATTATAGCCAAACTGGACCCCACGTTCTGTGATCATGATACGATTGTTGCCAGTGGAAATAAATTTGTGAATGATATTCTTGACATCCCATGGTGCCAGAAACTGGCCTTTTTTGATGTTAACCGGTTTTCCGGTGCCTGCTGCCTCTAATATTAAATCGGTCTGTCGACATAAAAAAGCAGGAATTTGAATGATATCAAGAGTTTTTGATGCCATATGTACTTCTTCAATGGTATGGACGTCAGAAAGAATCTTGACGTCTAATTCTGCCTTAATTGTTTCCAGAATTTTTAGGCCTTCTTCGATACCCGGTCCTCTGAATGAATTCAGTGATGTCCGGTTTGCCTTGTCATAAGATGCCTTGAATATAAATGGAATGTTAAGGTCCAGCGTGATGTCTTTCAGGCGGGATGCAATTTCAAATGTGGTTGAATAATCTTCGATCACACAGGGACCTGCTATCAGAAAAAAACCTCTTTTTTTATCAATAGAAAGTTTTCCGATTTTCATGCTTTATTTTTCCTCTCCGGTTCCGTTATAACATGCCATGATTTTTAACTGATCTTTCACAGGGTCTATCCTCTGCATTGATAAAAGTCAAGAAACGAAAACTTCACCTTGATTACTGTGTTTATTACTGTTATTGACCATATAAAATTTAAGGTTATAATGAAAGCCATAATTGACAGACAGACTGTTATCAGACATAACATTAGAAGGAATTCATGAAACCCAGGCCCCCCCAGACCAACAAAAAAACGAAATGGTTAATTTTATTCATTATTGTAATTGTTATTATTCCCCTGGCAGGCATTTTTTTTCTTCGTTTTGAAAGCACCACACCCGTTGTCCATCTGGATATCCCCCAGACACCTGTTGGCGCTTCCTTTTGGATCAAGGGTGCCATAACAGATAACAAAACAGGTTTAAAAAAAATATGGATGGGACTCCTGCAAGACGGTAAGGAAGAAACTGTTTTAATGGACGAGGACTATCCTGCCGGACCTGTCTACAAAGGTGGGAAACTCCTGCATAAGGAGATTGATATTTTAGTTGAACCCAAGCACTTGGGCTTAAAGGACGGAACCGTTACCTTGAGAATTGTGGTTATTGATTTTTCATGGCGGAACTGGGGCAGTGGGAACAAAATTTATACGGAGAAGTTGCTGACCATTGACACGACACCACCGGAAATTGATATGTTGTCAAAAACGCATAATGTCACCCAGGGCGGTAGCGGCCTTGCGATTTACAGAGTAAATGAAAAAGATACAAAAAATGGTGTATATGTGCAAGACAAGTTCTATCCGGGATATTCAGGTTATTTTGGCGACGATACTATTTATTTGTGTTTTTTTTCTGTTGCCCCTGACCAGGATCGCAATATGTCTATTTATGTATCGGCCAGCGATGCCGCTGACAATAAAGCAAGAGCAGGCTTTTCATATTACATCAGAAAAAGAAATTACAAAAAGGATCAGATCATTGTTTCCGATCAATTCCTGAACTGGAAAATGCCGGAGTTTGATACAACTGAATTTGGCGTGCCGGAAGAATCCGGGATTGACAAGTTTTTGGCAGTTAATGAAAAGCTCCGCAAGAAAAATGCCCAACAGATTACCGCCCCCGGAGCCCACCCGGAGAAAAAAATGTATTGGGTGGGATCATTTGGCCGTTTGCCTCAATCGGCAACACGAGCAACATTTGCAGACTACAGGAGCTATACATATAAAGAAAAAACAGTCGATCATCAGTTCCATATGGGAATCGATCTTGCTTCCATAAAAGGATCAGAGGTTCCGGCAGCAAATTCAGGCAAGGTCGCGTTGACAGAAAATATCGGCATTTATGGAAAGACAGTTGTTCTGGACCATGGATTTGGATTATTCAGTGTGTATTCTCATTTAAGTCAGATAGATACATCTCCTGGTAGCCTTGTTGCCAAGGATGAAATTTTAGGACGTACAGGAACAACTGGCCTGGCTGTGGGTGATCATCTCCATTTCAGCATGTTTGTCCATGATACATTTGTAAATCCTATAGAATGGTGGGATGCTGAATGGATAAAGAATAATATTACGTCAAAGCTTGAAGATGTGAAAAACTTGACGAAAAATGTGCAATAAGGACCACGCCATTTGAAAAAAGATACTCAGAACAAACCAACAGAAACCTCTGAACCCTATTATCCCCAAAGCAGTCTTCGTGAAAATATTGAAGCCATCATTATTGCCGTCATTCTGGCAATGTTTATCCGGACGTTCATTATACAGGCATTTAAAATTCCATCGGGCTCGATGAAGGAAACCCTGCAGATAGGCGATCATATCCTTGTCAACAAATTTATATATGGCGTTAAAATTCCATTTTTTAACATCAGCCTTATTCCTGTAACCGATCCTGAACGGGAAGATGTTATTGTTTTTAAATATCCTGAAGATCCCAGTAAAGATTTCATAAAAAGAGTGGTCGGTATTTCCGGGGATGTGATTGAAGTCAAGAACAAGGAACTCTATGTGAATAATGAGATTCAGGCAAACAAACCCTATGTGATTCATTCAGATTCACGAATTTTTCCTTCAAAACTGGCAAACCGGGATAATTTCGGACCATTTACAGTACCTGAGAACTCATTGTTTGTGATGGGGGATAACAGAGATAACAGCCATGACAGCAGGTTTTGGGGTGTTGTGAATTTAAAAGCCGTGAAAGGAAAAGCGTTTATCATCTATTGGTCCTGGGATAGCCGCAATTTCGGTGTCAGATGGGGGCGGCTGGGACATTTAATTCGTTAAAACCGTCTTTCTCAGATAAAAAGACCCAACCCAATTTACATGTGACGAAGAAAGATCAGGGGGAGCATGCAGTTTGTAAAAAAAGATATCCTGGATATGGCGTCTCTTTCTGTTGAAGAAATTACTCTGATTCTGGATACTGCAGACAGAATGAAAGAAATTTCAGAAAGGCCCATCAAAAAAGTGCCTGTGTTAAGGGGAAAGACAATCGTACTCTTTTTTCATGAACCCAGCACCAGAACAAAGTTGTCCTTTGATATCGCAGCCAAGCGACTGAGTGCGGACTGCATTTCCATTACTGCCAGTTCAAGCAGTATGGTCAAAGGGGAAACCCTTATCGACACGGCAAAAAACATCGAGGCGATGAAACCGGATATTCTTGTATTACGGCATGCGTCATCAGGTGCGCCCTACATGCTGTCAAAAGTGTTAAAGGCTTCAGTTATCAATGCAGGTGATGGCATGCATGAGCATCCGTCTCAAGCGCTTCTGGATATGATGACGATAAGGGAGAAAAAGGGAAGCATACAAGGGCTGCGCATTGTGATTGTCGGTGATATTGCTCATAGCAGAGTGGCGAGATCAAATATTTCCGGGCTTACCAAAATGGGCGCAGAAGTTATTGTATCCGGCCCACCGACCATGATTCCATCAGGCATAGAAGACTATGGTATTACGGTGAATACAAATATGGAAGATGCCATAGCAGATGCAGATGTTATCATGATGCTGAGAATTCAGAAAGAACGGCAGACCCATTTTCTTTTTCCTTCTGAAAGGGAATACGCAAAGGTCTTCGGATTGAACAGGGAAAGGGTCTCAACAGCCAAAAAAGATGTTCTGATTATGCATCCCGGACCCATCAACAGAGGTGTCGAAATGTCACATGAGGTGGCGGACGGGCCGTATTCCATTATACTTGATCAGGTGACAAACGGTGTTGCTTTGAGAATGGCACTTTTTTATCTGCTGGCAGGAGGTGCAAAAAATGTTGATACGGATTAAAGGCGGGCATGTTATTGATCCAGGGAACCTCGATTCGGTGGCAGATATTATTGTAAAGGACGACAGGATCGTTGAAATCATAAAACGGTCTGATGCCAAACGAACAACCGAATCGCACAGGGATGTGCCATATGATCATGATATAGACGCCACAGGAAAAATTGTTGTACCCGGTCTGATTGACATGCATGTTCATCTTCGGGAACCCGGTCATGAATATAAGGAAACCATCGAAACCGGATGCCGCGCGGCTGTTACCGGCGGGTTTACGGCTGTCTGTTCCATGCCGAATACGTCTCCTGTGAATGACAGCAGTCAGGTCACGGAGTTTATTATTTCAAAAGCCAAAAAAGCGGGATTGGCAAGAGTGTATCCTGTGGCAGCCATCAGTCCGGGTTTGCAGGGAAAAGGACTTTCCGAGTATGGAGAACTGAAACAGGCCGGTGCCGTAGCCATATCAGATGATGGCAAGCCTGTTGTCAACAGTCAATTGATGCGGCGAGCCATGGAATATGCAAAACGGTTTAACCTGCTTGTCATTTCGCATTGTGAAGATCCGGAGCTGGCATCAGATGGCGCCATGAATGAAGGCATTGTTTCGACGCGTCTGGGATTGGCAGGCATACCCAATGCCGCGGAAAGTATTATGGTTATGCGCGACATCGCCATTTGTGAATTGACCAAATCCTCCCTTCATATTGCCCATGTCAGCACGGAAGAATCCGTGAATGCCATAAGAAAAGCAAAAAAAAGAGGTATTCATGTGTCCGCAGAGACCGCACCCCATTATTTTACGCTCACAGACACGGCCGTTTTAAAATACAATACACACGCAAAAATGAACCCGCCTTTAAGGGGCGAAAAGGACAGGCAGGCGATTCTGGAAGGACTCTCGGATGGCACCATAGATGCTATTGCCACTGACCATGCCCCTCACGCGGTCCTTGAAAAAAAAGTTGAATTTGACAAAGCCCTGAATGGTATTGTGGGACTTGAAACATCTCTTTCCTTAAGCCTTGATCTTGTTAGACAGGGCGTTCTCTCCCTTTCAGGCCTGATTGAAAAAATGTCCAAAACCCCGGCAAGGCTTATTGGCGTCCGTAATGATTTTGTCGTTGGGAATACGGCCGATATCACCATTATTGACAAAGAAGCTTCATTTACCGTCAATCCCGATTTTTTTCATTCTCTGGGCAGAAACACACCTTTTGCCGGATGGGAGCTTAAAGGCAAAGCAATGCTAACCATGGTTGGCGGCAAGATTGTGCATATATCCTCTTGAAAATTGAACAGATACCATGACCCATTCACCAGACAGAAAGAAAATTCTTATTTGTGATGATGAAGAAAGCATGCTTGAAGTCCTTGAATTCATGCTGTCCAGGGAAGGGTATGCGGTGACTTGTGCTGAAAGTGGCCTATCTGCCGTATCTCTTCTTGAAAAAAACAACTATGACCTTATCCTTACGGATATCAGGCTGGGGGATATTACCGGGATAGAAGTATTAAGGGCATCCAAAAAGAGTAGTCCGGACACACCGGTCATCATGATATCCGCATATGCGACGACAGAGACTGCTGTTACTGCCATGAATGACGGGGCGTATGATTTTGTGCCTAAACCCTTTGACAATAAGGAACTGTTACAAACCGTCCAGAACGCGATTCATTTGAAATCTGTCGAACGTGAAAAAACGATTCTGGGCGATGAATTAAAGAAAACCCTGCATTTTGGAAGGATTGTCGGGAACAGTCCCAAAATGAAGAAAATTTTTGAGATGGTGGTTCAGGTTGCCAAAACCAAAACCAATGTTCTTATAACTGGTGAAAGTGGTACGGGAAAAGAACTGATCGCAAGATCGATTCATGATTTGAGTGACCGGAAGGATTTCCCCTTTGTGGTTGTCAATTGCGGTGGTATTCCCGAAACCCTGATGGAAAGTGAATTTTTCGGTCATAAAAAAGGCGCGTTTACAGGTGCGTCAACAGATAAAAAAGGTTTTTTTGAGGTGGCCCATAAAGGAACGATTTTTCTTGATGAAATCGGTGAACTTCCTATGGGGCTCCAGGTCAAGCTTTTGCGGGCTGTTCAGCAAAGAGTGTTCATGGCGGTCGGGGGCACCGCAGATATCAGCGTGGATATCAGAATTATCAGCGCAACCAATAAGAATCTTGAAAAAGAAGTGATCAATGGCAATTTCCGGGAAGACCTGTTTTACAGGCTGAATGTGATTGAACTCAGGCTCCCGGCACTTCGGGAAAGAAAAGACGATTTAAGGGTTCTGGCGCAGCATTTTGTGGAAAAATACTCTAAAGAAATGGGTAAGGACGTGGTTAAAATTTCATCCTATGCCATTGATTTATTGAGCAATTACGATTTCCCTGGAAATATACGGGAACTTGAGAATTTGATTGAGCGCAGTGTGGCGCTTTCGACAACCAATATTATTCTGCCGGAAAGTCTTTCCATTTCAACCCATAAAAGACGGTGGATAGAAGGCGTTTCAGGAAAGCGGTTTGATCTGGATGACGTTTCCCATGGTGTATCGCTGGATGATATCCTTGAAGACATTGAACGCGCTTATTTTAAAAAAGCATTGGAATGCTCAAACGGACATAAAAAAGAAGCTGCCAGGCTTCTGGGCCTGACCTTTCGTTCGTTTCGGTATAAATTGGGAAAACTGGGGATCGATAACTGAGATTCAAACACGATCACCCCATATTTTATTTGAGCACATTATTGCCATTCTTGTTGTGATCAGGGAACGTGTTGATGACGGACATGAAAAATGTGTCGGTAATCATTCCGGCATACAATGAAGAAACTACCATAGGCAAGCTCATCCTGAGGATAAAAACACTCTATCCGCATATCGATATTATTGTGGTCAATGACGGTTCTTCAGATGATACTGGAAAAGAAGCGGAAAAAGCCGGCGCCAGAGTGTTTTCCCATCCCTACAATCTTGGAAATGGTGCTTCCGTCAAAACCGGTATCAGAGCTGCTAAAGGTGATTTTCTGGTGTTTATGGACGGGGATGGCCAACATACTCCTGAAGATATAGAAAAACTGTTAGCCTATCTGCCTGATTACGATATGGTCGTGGGGGAAAGAACACTGAAAGGGCAGGCTTCTTTTCAGCGCGCTTTCGGGAATAAGATTTTCAACCTTCTGGCGTCCTATGTGGCCAAATTCAAGATCAGGGATCTCACCTCCGGATTCAGGGCAGTCAAGACAGAAGTGGCCAGAAGGTTTTTATATCTTCTGCCCAATACCTATTCATACCCGACGACCTCCACACTGAGTGTGTTGAGAAGCGGTCGATCCATCAAGTATGTGCCGATTGAGACCGAAAAGAGACAGGGGGGCAAGAGCAATATAAGGATCGTTAATGATGGTGTCCGTTTTTTAATGATCATCATCAAAATCTGCACGCTCTACTCACCGCTTCGCATTTTTCTGCCGGTCAGTATGATGCTTTTTCTATCCGGTTGGTTTTATTATCTTTACACGTTTATCACCGCACATCGGTTTACCAACATGAGTGCGCTTCTGTTTTCCACGTCCGTCATCGTTTTCATGATGGGCCTCATTTCCGAACAGATTTGCCAAATGCGGTTCGACCGCATAGAAGATAAGTATTAGAGTTCCTCTTTTATAATGCTTATTGGAGAAAAATATGACGTTGCGTCAATATGTTCGTAGAGTGAAAAATAGGGTCTTTTTAACAATATTCCAACTTCAAAATAGCAAAAAAGATCAATTTGAGTGTCCTGTTTGTGGCTACTGCGGTCCCTTCATGGATGTCGTTCCCTCTACGGGTCTCAGAAAGCATGCGAAATGTCCGAAGTGTAATGCACAAGAGAGACATCGAATTCAATTTGTCGTTTTGAATGACGTCTTGAAAGATATGGCAACTAACAAAATGGCGATGCTTCACTTTGCTCCTGAATCCTTTTTTAAATATTATTTTTCAGAAAGGTTTGGCCAATATGAAACTGCGGACTTGAATATGAAGGGTGTCGATCACCAAGTTGATCTTCAGCGACTTCCATTCGATGACGACAGTTATGATTTTCTCTTTGCTTCACATGTGCTAGAACATGTCCCTGATGATGAAAAGGCAATTTCAGAAATACGCAGAATCCTTAAACCTAAAGGCATAGCCATTCTTCCCGTTCCAATACTTTCGGAAAAAACAATTGAATATCCTGAACCCAACCCGTATGAAGCTTATCATGTTCGAGCACCAGGATTTGACTATTTTATGAGATATGAACGTTATTTTTCTAAAGTAGAAAGATATAGTTCTGATTCACTGCCGAAGAAATATCAACTATTTGTTTTTGAAGACAGGCGTCATTGGCCGACAAAGGAAATTCCTTTAAGGCCTTCCATGCAGGGAGATAAACACATTGATATTGTTCCTGTATGTTATGCATGAGTTGTAACCAGGGAGTTATGTAATGAAAGTCGCGCTCTTGGCTGGGAAATTTCCTCTGTTGTCCGAAACCTTTGTGCTTAATCAGGCGGCCGGTCTTCTGGCCTGTGATGTGGAGGTTGATATCTATGCCGGCCGGCCTCCAGCGGATACGATTATCCATGAAGGTGATATATCAGCTCACCTTTATCAGGCCATCAATTATTGGCCCAACCGATTAGAAGAAATTCCATCGATTGTGCTTCGTTTGATTAAACTCCTCCTAAGTAAACGTGGTCGTATTATATTCAGCAGGATGACCACGACCCGTATCGGTAATGCACCGATAACAAAATTGGAGAGGCTTGTTATGGGGACGTTTTGCCATTATCTCCGAAGCTATGATGCCATATTAGCGCATTTCGGCCCGCTGGGTATGATTGCTGAGGAACTTCGTCGTATAGGCGCTCTTAATGGACCACTGATAACTGTTTTTCACGGGTATGACCTCTCCGGTTTACTACAGGAGAAAGGGAAGGATTTATATGACCAGTTTCTTCAAAAGCTCGATCTGGCTCTCCCAGTCAGCGAATTTTGGCGTCAGCGTTTGATAGAATTAGGTGCAGATGAAAGTAGAACTATCGTTCACCATACAGGCATCGATTGTGAGAGATTTGTCTTTCAAGCACGATATCCAGGGACCAATGGATTGATTCAGATGATTGCTGTCGCTCGTTTGGTTGAGAAAAAAGGTCTTGAATATGCTATTCGTGCCTTTGCTAAAGTTTTTACAAAACACCCTGGTGCAAGACTATGCATTGTTGGGGACGGTCCATTACGCAGTAAACTTGAAGGTATTCGGTCCGAGGCAGGTCTTCAAGACAGCGTGCAATTTTTAGGCTGGCGAACGTCGAGCGAAGTGGTCGAGTTACTTGCAAACGCTCATATGTTGATCGCTCCCAGTGTCACGTCAGCAGATGGTGACATGGAGGGAATACCTGTATCTATCATGGAGGCTATGGCACAAGGATTACCAGTCGTGGCAACACAACATAGCGGTATTCCGGAATTGGTGAAAGATGGTGAGTCAGGACTTCTTGTGCCTGAGCGTGATGTGGATTCTTTGGCCGGCGCTATCGATCAAATGCTTTCATTTCCTGATCGGTGGGAATCCATGGGCAAATCTGGAAGAAAATACATCGAAGCCCATTTCAATCAATCGATACTCAATGATCGCCTTGTTGAGATTATTAGAAATCTTCATATGAAAAAGTAATCAGACCATTGGGATTGTTTTTCCTTGTTGCACCCATCCACCACTCTTGATCAAAACGCAATCGTGAACATCCCTGACAGCCAGGTAAAGTGGGTAACTGGCTTTCGCAAAACTGGCTTCTGATCTTCGTGAGAGCCGGATGGTTAAAAATTTCTAAGATAGAATTATTATTTAAATTGCCTAATAGCGTATTCTCCTCATAGTCTTCGTGACACTTGCTCACAGAACCATCCCAGTGGACGCTTAGCATATACCAGATCCATTTGCAGGGCAACTTTCGTAATGGTGACGGCGGAGCCTTAAGGTTTGCCCAGTTTTTTTTTCGATGCACGGCCACCTCGTCAACCCGTTCTGACCAATATTGGCGGAATAATCGGATTTCCTTTTGACTTATCAATTCGCAGTTTACAATTGTAGCCCTAATACGTGTTTTTGCACCAATCGTATTCCTGATAGTCGTTGCTTGACGAACATGATCAAGAACCGTATGAAAATCAAGACCGGTTATGACACGATGGCTTTCTGCTGAAAATGCATTAACACTGATCGAAAGTATATCAAGTCCTGCTTTAAAAAGCGCATATGCGCGATCACCGGTCAGGAGGCTGCCATTTGTATGCAACTGAACAATAGTGTCCAACTGTTTTTTTTCATATGATATCCGGTCAGCTATATGGCTGTCCAGAAGGGGTTCACCCATTCCACCATGGGTGATAAATTGAATGGTACCAATTTGACGTGCATCCTCGATAATTCGCCTAAACAGATTCGGTGTCATCACGCCACGTTTCCTCCTCATATGTGGCGATGGACAAAATGTACACTTGCCATTACAATGCGCAGTTGTCTCCAAGGCTAAATGAGTCGGTGCGATTGTTTCTGCATGCTGGATTAGCCTCATTATGCGTGACTTCAAAAAAAGACGGCGTTTAAAATAGGCTAACAAATGGATCACTTTTTTGGAGGGTTCGATCATCAGCTATCCTGGTGTTTCAATTTCTAGTTTTTAAATACCAGATCAGATATGGCACCAGATCCATGGCCAACTCTGACGGGTAAAAATTATATGGGTAGCAGTTTAAGCAAGACTTACCCATCATTTCATTTCTCACTTTTTTGGTCCGTTGGTTCCAATATAGTTGCGACGGTTCATTTTCAAGGCATGAGCCGAGATGGCCTCCGATAGGACACAACATTAAACCTCCGCGATGATCCAATACCATACCATTGATTCGATATTGACAGGCTTGAGTTCTGGGTTTGTTCTCAGAGATCATGGATAGCAGCTGCTCATACCGGTAGGCCATAATATCACCCAGGTTCTTGGGGCGATTATGCTTTTCCAAAAAATGGATTAGTTTTTTTTTGGCGTTTTCATCCATCGAAAATAGCAATTTTTCAGCATTTGCCGTATCTTTGGTATTTAAAAAATGTTCCCTGAACTCAACGACTGTGAGGTTAGTCGTATTAAACGTATTTTTCTGAAACTCCAGTATTTCATCAATATTGTCAATATTATGCGTCGTCAATACACAATTGGTCCCTAAACTGAATCCATCGCGCCCTCGCATGTGATCTAATTGGGAAAGGGTACGGGTTACTTTTTTAAAGGCATCTTTACCCCTGGCATAATCATGATATTCTCCCACACCATCAATGGAAAGCGATAATCCGAAATGAAGTCCGTGATCACGACAACAATGCCATAATTTTTCAACCATTTGCGGAACACGATCACTATCCAATCCATTGGATGTCAGTGAAATGCGTTTAAGTGTGCCGACCCTTCTTATTGTAGTCTGTACCAACTCAATCAGATCATCACGCAGGGTGGCCTCACCACCTTGAAAATTGATATGCTCAAGGTTTGCGAAAAGTGGATCAGAAAATATTTTATCCACTTGCTCTAAAGTTAATTCTACTTCTTTTTTTTGAATATCATTGCCGCGCCAGACATTGCATGCACGGCAGCGGGAGTCACATCGAAATGTTGTATAGAACACCAAGAAAGAAGGTCTATGGTTTATATTTAGATAGGCCCTGGACCTGTATATGATACTGCGTGCTATCAATTCCAAAATTTTGGCCATTCGATTCGTTATTTGTTTGGAATTCAGAATCATTTGTTTTTCCTTATTATATAAGTATTAACAATTTCATAAATGTTTGTGATCGGAGAAAAATTACGTGCCATCATACAACATAGTGCCAGATAAACCGGAATCACAATAACCATGGAAAGACTCAATGAGCGTAAATGGTTATAAGTTATCCAACTCATCATAGCTGCACCCAGTGATGCAATCATAGGAATGCCGGTTGATTTTAATATCGACCATGTTCCGATACCGGTGCCGCGCTGGGCAAACCAGATACATGGAATTGTGAGAATGATTACCGAAAGGGTATGTCCCCAGACGACCCCTTTTGCACCGGCAACCCAGGCGCCGGCAATAAAGAAAATGACTGGCACGAAAATAGTTCGTATTCGCCAAGTCAACATCTCTCTCGTGCGACCTGAGCTTATGAATAACCATCCAGTGGAATTGGTGACGGGTTGGTAAAAAGCACCGATGGACAGGATTCGAAAAAACTCTCCTGCTTCAACCCATTGATCACCTAACAGAAGTGTGATGATTTGTGGCGCAAGGAAGGTGAGCATTGCAATTACAGGCATCGTCACAAATGCAATATAGTGGACAGACATCAGGTAATAATGGCGATACGCCTTGGGATCATTTTGAAGAAGGCTAAGGCCTGATAGGGTAACAGTACTTAAGGGGGTATTGATTAATTTTAAAGGCAGGGTGGCAATCTGGTATGCGCGATTATAGTAACCCAATGAAGTAGGGCCGGCGATTCGCCCGATCAGGATATCGTCCAGATTCCTGAATATGTAATTCAGAACATCGTGCCCCACAATGTTTCCACCAAAAGTAATCAAATCACGTATGGGAGTATTTTTTATCCACCATGCTGGACGCCATGGATATGCGTACCATGCACCTACAGTCGTTACAATAGCGATTATCAGGGGTTGAAAAACCAAGGCCCAGTACTCGGCACCAATCAATGCCAAAAAAACAGCACCGGCTATTCCGCAAAAAACAGCAACACTTTCCACAATCACCAGGCGACCGTATCGCATTTGCCGTCTTAATAATGCCATGTGTTGGGCACCTAAACCGGAAAGGACGAAAATAGCGGATAAAACCACCGTAATGGCAATCAACTCTGATTGACCGAAAAACCAGGCGACGAACAGAGAACTGGTGGCAGTCAACACAGTCAGTATCAGTCCCAACAAGATATTAACCCAAAACAGGCATGAAATCTGTGCATCGTTAATATCTTGGCGCTGTATTGTCGCCATGCTTAATCCCAAATCTTTGAATATATAAATGAATCCGGTAAACGCAGTTGCCATGGCAACAAGACCATGCTGATGAGGGGGCAATAAACGGGCAAGAATGAATATACCCATAAGCCGGCATATTAAAATCAGTCCCTGCCCTGCAATGATGAAAACGCCGCCACGGGCGGATCGTCCTTTGACATCACCAACAAGGTGTGACGTGCCATGGCAGGGTTCAGGCTGTTTTTTAATATCGTTCATGGTCGTGTGGCTATATTCCTTAATATTTCATCAACAACATCTAAATTTTTGATGGCCCTTTTGTATTGTTGAGTTAACGTGTCCGGGAGTCTGCAATATAAATCCCGGTTTGCTTCTAAAAATTTGTCCACTTTTGAAATCCATTGATCCAAAGGTGAGTTAAAATGAATCTGGTAATCAGATAATCCCATCTGCCCAAATATTTCCTTGGTTTTATCTTCATATCCAAGTCCGAATGCTGGTGTTCCACCCAGCATGGCAAGGATAGAACCATGGAGACGCATGCCGACAAAAGCATCACATGTGCTATATCGTTTTATTAACTGGTGTGGCGTGTATCGTCTTCGATCGACGGTGCATCGTTGACGTTCATGATCTGATAATCCCTTTATAATATCAAGAGCCAGTTTCGAATCATCCACGTAATTTGTTATACCTTGGCAAGTTGAGAGAAAATAAAGACTGCGCTTTTTGTTGGTCAGTAAATGTCCTGCCAGCGCTTGTGCTTTTTCAATAATATGCTGCCTGCCAACAGAATCTCCAACAGGCCATGCCCTGAAGCATAGCCCTATTCGCCTGGGTTCCTTTCGATTGCCTGGAACAAGATATTTGTTTTTTTCATATAACAGAAATGCCATATCCGCTGTCTGTTCAACCTTATCCATATCCAAGCCAAGTCCCTCAAGGTGTTTCCAGGAGGCCTCATCTCTTACACATATACGGGTTGCTTGACGAAGTATGTGACGCATGCGAACAATACTTTGTGGTTTCCAAAAGGGACCGATACTTTGAGCCATGAAAACCAACGGTTTGCCATATCCCAAGGCGACTTCAAAACCACGTAACCTGTCTTCAATAAGGTAAAAATCGTGCAGAAAACCTCCTGGTGAAGAGACCACCAGATCTGCCTCCTGGTAAAGATTTAAAAGCTTTTGACGTTCGGGGCTTGCCGTAAAAGACTCAATCCTATTTATCATTCCGGGAGATGACCCCAATTTACGGAGATGCCAAAACAACCGCATAAGGAGACGTCGCAAGCGAGAGCGTTCAACATATTCCAAGTCAGGATAAAGGTTCAAGTGGGGTAAATACTGCCGGGATCGTTCAACTTGTGAACAGAGAATTTTTATAGAACATTCAGGCCATCGATTCATGATACCTTCGATGGCTGCGTGTAAAAGCGCTTCATCACCCCCATTTAAAGGAACCGAATTGGTGATTAAAATATGGGGAAAGCTCATTTGGTCTTACCCCCTGTTCCAGCCATCTGCAGGGTCTGAACATATGCCTGTTCTATTTGACGGGCATGTTGATCAGCGGTAAAACATTCAAGTGCCTTTTGTCGGCCTTTTCTACCCATTGAACGTGCTGTTTCCGGGGCACCCAACAATTGGTCAATGGCCTTGGCAAGTGCATGTGGGGACCCCGGGGGGAATAGTAAACCATTTTTCCCATCATCAATGATCTCAAGCACGCCACCTTCTGCAGAGCCAATAACCGGAAGACCCAAAGCAAAAGCTTCGGCAATATCCCGGCCAAAGGGTTCCGGCTTCTTCGAGGGGTGAACCAGTAAGGTCAACTCCGCCATAACCCTGTTAACATCCTGACGGTGGCCAAGGAAATGGACCCGGTCGGAAATATTCAAGGCATTTGTCATTTTTGCAAGCTTTTCGGGAAATCCGAGATCATTTTTATTTCCAATAAAGGGTTGGCCGCCAATAATCAGGAAATGAGCCTTTTCTTTAACCAATGGTGCTGCCTGTATCAGGTCTTCCTGGCCTTTCCATGGACTCAACCGGCCCACTAGGCCCACCAAAGGTAGTCCTTGTTTTATGCCTAATGCTCGGTGAAGGAATCCACTGGGCTTAATCATTTTAAAGAAAATCGGATCAATGCCGTTATAGATTACCTTAACCCGCCCCTTGTCCTTCCAGTGCTTCGGGAACATATTCGCAGTTGCTCCGGAGTTGGCAATCAGCAGGTCGGCAAAAGCGGCTGTCTTACGGCCGATAAATGGGTATTCAAGGTCTCGTAAGTGCCAGATCAATGGGAGTCCGGTTCGGGATAATACGGCCGTATAACCGGCATGCAATGTATTTGCATGAATCAGTTCGAATCGGTGTTTGCACAGTAAACGGGCCAGATGTCGAGAAGCGCGAAGCAATCCGTTAAGTTTATTGAATTTCCCATTGAAATCCATGGGAATCGTATACACCGGTACCTGTTGTTTGGTGGCAGCATCGGCGAGCTCCCCATGCCGTGAGGTCACCAGGTAGGGTTCAAATCGAGCCCGATCCAGGCCGGCTAACAAGTCAAGCAGACTTTTTTCAGCACCACCACATTCAGGTTTGTGGCTGAGATAGAGGATTTTACTTCGGGTTGCCATGAATTGCCTTTATTGATAAATTCAATTGACTTCCTATAGTCTTCAATGAAAAATTTATTCTCCCGACGATACCGGCGCCTTTAGACAGTTGGTTTCTCAGGTGGTGGGTTGATTTGAGAACCCGAATGGCCTCAGCCAGAGCTTTAGGATCACCCGCAGGAATCAAATAGGCGTTTTTCAGGTGGCAAAATACTTCCCGGATGGCAGGCGTATCTGCCGTGATAAACGGAGCGCCTACGGCACAGATATCATAAATTTTCGATGGAATGACTCGTGTGGTCTTTGGGGTCGTGCCGAAGATTCCCAGGCATAAATCGGATGATGCTATTGTTTCACTCAGGCGGTCTGTTTGGATCCAATCTTGAAAAATGATATTGGAAAGGCGCCATTTCTTCACCATCATTTCAATATCGTTCCGCAGTTGGCCCCGACCTGCCAGGATAAACCGGATGGTGGCGTCATGGGAAAGTTCTTTTGCGGCCTGAACAATGATGTCAATCCCGTGAAGGGGAATATAGGTTCCTACAAATAAAACGGAAAACGGCTGTGATGCTGATGGGTTTTTAAAATCATTTTCGCGGACCGTTGAGCCGACAAATGCCCGGATAAATTTTTCAGGATTTACGTGATATTCATTCGCCAGGTAGTCCTGGTGGGCATGCGTATCGACCAGGATCATATCCGCCAGGTACAGGGTCGATTTTTCGATCAATCGTATCAAACGTGCCGCCGGACTCCCGGCTTTTATCAGTTTTCGGTCGTCTACAATCATTTCAAAAAGCGGTATAAAGGCATCATATACAAGTGTTGCCCGGGGCTGAAATAAAAACCGAAGTATCGAGGCAAGATGAACGTGAAAATAACCGGGGTGGCCCACAATAATGGCATCCACTTTTGGGGTGATCAAAAATTGCCGGATAAGATCAAGATGACTGATAAGAAGTCCAATCAAAAACTGAAAGGCGTTTTTGAACCCTTTAAATATGGTTATACGTTGACTGAACGATTCGGCAAGGCGATAGTGGCATTCCGTTATTTCAGCGCCGTTCAGGCGAAGTGCCTTGATGAGATTGTTATTCCGGGGATACTCGATTCCCTTGGAGTAGATGCCGAAATAAAGAATTTTCAACATAAATGTCCTATAGATATGCGACCGATTTATAAAAATCCACTGTTTTTTGAACCATGATGTCTTGAGAGAAATTGTCTAAGACATATGCCCGTGCACTTTCTTTGTATTGATCCCGCAATGTCTGTTCAGATAATAGTCTGTCGATGGCACCGGCAAGAAGGACTGCATTCCGGGGAGGGATAAGTATTCCGGAGCTGCCAACCACTTCAGGGATAGCCCCAACATTGGTGCTGATAACAGGTGTTTTACAGGCCATGGCCTCTGCCAGAGGAAATCCGAACCCTTCCAAAAGGGATGGCAGGATAAATATATCTGCCAGTGAATAATAGAGCGGCATTTCTTCATCCTTTACATAACCGGCTTCGATCACGCAGTATTTCATAAACTTAAATTTTTTATCAACCACTTTTTTATACCCCTTTTCCCATTTTCCGACGAGCAGGAGTTTGACATTTTTTGTCTTTACCAGGTTTAAGGCCTGAAAAAGGGTTTCAATCCCTTTACGGGGTGTCGTAAATCCCACATAAAGCAAAATTTTCTTCCCATCCAATTGGAAGTCGCGCCTTAAACTGGCGGCATCTACCGGTTTGAAAAAGTCTGTATCAATCCCGTTATATATCACATGAACTTTGGATGCAGGTGTTTTATAATGCATCACGAATTCTTTTTTTGTGGCCTTGCTAACGGCAATAAAAGCAGCTGCTTTTTTCACGGCTTTTTTTTCAAGTTCCCTGGCAACAAGATAGTAGGGATAGCGTTTTAGAAAATTCCATACAGATGAGGCATAAGGCAAGCCATTGTCGCCTTTCAGCCTTTGATTGAAAGATTGGTGAAGGGTTGCGGCAAATGGACCGTCAAACGCCCATGCCACATGCGCATCCAGAAAATGCACGATATCAAACCATTCCCTTTTTCTTAGGTTGCGCAAGTATGCCGCTGCTTGATATCCAAAGGCGATCCATTTTGACGGGTCATATGACGGACAGTCAATTCTTCTGACATCGATATTGTCGATGAACTCCCTATTACAACACCCCGCAATTGCCGACGTAATCATGGTGACCTGATGATTTTTGGAAAGCCCTTTGGCGATCTTTTCCGCGTAGACGGTTTGCCCTGAACCGCGGGCCGGTGGAAAATCCAAATTTACGAGACATATTTTCAAGTTGTTTTTCCGTTCCTGTTTGATTTTTCAATTATGCCGGTGAACAACGCCAAAAGCGATTTGGCCGTGTTTTCCCATGTGTATCGGGAGGCTCTCTCAATGCCTTTTTGAGAAAGTTCATCTCTTAAGGCGGCATCATTACAGATTCGCTCTAAAGATTGGCCGATTTCCAAAGGATTGGTGTGGTCTGTAAATAATGCCGCATCACCAATTACTTCGGGTAAAGCCCCTGCTTTACTGGCGACAACAGGTGTGCCGCAACTCATGGCTTCAAGGGGGGGCAACCCGAACCCTTCGTCTTTTGAGATGTAGACAAAAGCCGTTGCGAGATTATATAACAAAGGCAGATCCTCATCCGGCACATATCCAAGGAACCGCACCTTGTCATTTAATTGCAGATCGTTATGCAGCTTGAATAGGGATTGGGTCAACCAGCCTTCTTTGCCGGCAATGATCAATGGAAGAGAAATGCGGTCTTTCATGAGATGCAAGGCAACAAGCAATTGATCGAGATTCTTGCGGGGTTCGATGGTCCCCACATACAACAGGAACTGGTTTGGGAGCTGGTATCGATGTCGAATGTCATGGCGCATTTGATCGTTATGAATTTGCCTGAAGTGGGGCTCTACCCCTTCATGGATGACGGTCACTCTGCTTGAAGACACCGGAAAATACCGGAGGAGTTGCTCTTTTGTATAGTGGGTGACACAAACAATATGATCCGCTTTTTCTAGCGTACGGCGGAAAAAAAGTTGAAACAACTGCTTTTTGCCTTTTTTGTGGCATTCCGGATAGGTTATGAAGCTGATATCATGAACCACATAAACCATGGGCGTAGTAACGCTGCCCACAGGATGAACAAATTGGGATGGGTTAAACAGGATATCCGGAAGGTTGCCCTGCCTGCTTAACCGGTTAAGCAGTGAAAAATGCCATAACACATTTTTCGTTATCGGCCAGGGGTTTTTAATGATGAGGGGGTCTTTAACTTTTTCCCCTGTAATGTCTTCCAGCGATTTTTTGTCCCGCCAGTCAATGAGCGTTGGCGGAAACCCCATTTGGTTGAACTGGTTGAAAATATTTCGTGCATATCTTCCGACCCCTGTCACGTTAGACGTGATGGCATCGGATACAAAACCGATATTCATGATATGGTTGTCTTGTTTCTTAGCGTGTTTGGTTTCATTAATTTTTTTCTGGGGAATCCAATTACTTTTACGAAGCCATTAAAAATATTTTTCACCGATTTGCCGTTTACGGATCACCCGGGCAGGCGTGCCATAGCAAAGGACTTCTCCGGGAAGATCGTCTAGAACGGTTGCACCTGCACCGACTACCGTGTGTCGGGCAATATGGATACCCTGTTTAACAGTTGCACCAATCGAAATGGCCGAATGGCTGTCTATGGTCACATTTCCCCCCAGACAGGCATTGGGCGCGACACTTGCAAAATCTTTCAGGTGGCAGTCATGATCAATCGATGCAGCTGTATTGATGATGCAGAACCGGTCTATCCGGGAGGAACTGTTAACAACCGCGCCTGCCATGACAACAGAACCGTATTCTATGATAACATCTCTGCCTATCACCGCAGAAGGATGTACTGCGGTCACAAAAGAGATGTCTTTATCGGTTGAAATGATTTTTTGATGAACCTGATGCCTTAGCCAGTTGTCTCCGATGGCGATAAAAAGGTGTCCAATGCCATACTGATGGCAAATGTCTTTTCTATGCTCGTCGTTCCCTAAAATCTCATATCCAAAAAAGCGTTCGCCTTTTTTCCGGCACAGATCAATCAGGCCGACAATTCGATATTCCCCTTTTGTTTCAAGAATATCGATGACGACCTTGGCATGTCCGGATGCCCCTATTATGATGATGTCTTTCACAACCCTTTGTCCTGATTATCAGTCTGTTTTGATTGCATCTGGTCTTCCTTTTCCGGAGACGTCATAAAAATACATGGATACAGCATTTTTAATGGATAGCAAAAGCATGTCTTTTTTCAAAGGATAGATGATATCATTTGTTTCTTCAACAGCGATGCTGTTCATTATCTGCTGAAGCGTGAAGGTTTCAAGCAGTTCCTTTATATATCTGTTCCTGTTTTTTTCATGGTTTGCAAGTATGCTGTTTTCAATTCGCCTCAGGTGAATTGCCATATCATCCGGCGCAAGGAGAAGGGCCCGGTTCAGGAAGAAATCCGCCTGCCTGTATTCACCTTTCAGGGATAAGGCTGTTCCCAGGTTGGCAAAGGATTTTTTAAAACCAGAATCTTTCAGGAGCGCCTGCTTAAAAAAAGAGATGGCCTCATCGATTTGATTTTGCCGTAAAAGGATCAATCCTTTGAGATCAAGGTAGGTTTTATTCCCAGGCCTTTTTTTCAGGAGTTCATCTGCAATCAAAGATGCCTCGTCAAATTTGTTCACGTACATGTCGTTTATCATGAGATTTACTTTGGCCGTGTTGTATTCCGGGTAAATGGCAATGGCTTCCCTGTACATGGCAATGGCTTCATCGAACATGTTCTGATTGGAGAAGATATTGCCCATATTATTGAACGTATTGGCTTTCAGATCGTTTCGCTCCGGATACTTCAATGTCAGGGCAACATTATAAAGATGAAAGGCCATCTGGTTATTGCCTTCCCTGCTATAATGATAAAGCGCCAGATTGTGGTAAGGCCTTGCCAGCGCAGGTGCTTTATGTATGGCATCTTCCCAGAATAGTTTTTCATTTTTAAAGACATGGTTTCGTTTACAGGTTTCAATCCCCATATAAGTGATTCCCCAGGTCATGACGATGATAATCAGATATTTGACCAAGGGTCTGTCCGGATACCGGTCGATGCCTTTTTGAATCAGAAGGGCAACAGGCAGGAAAAGAAAAAGAGACGGGAGATAGTTCCGGTGTTCATAAACCAGTTCCAGGGGAATGATACTGGATTCGATGATGTGGTTTAAAAAGAAGAAAATAGCGGCAAATGAAAAAAGCGGATATTTCCGGATATAGAGGAACGCCAGCAAAATCAGAAGAAAAATGAAAAGGACCGCCGGCAACGTTGAAAGCGGGTTTACAAGGGAAGTCGAGAGTCCGATATCATGTAAAAAAGATAAGCGGCTGGCAGAGGGCAAAAAAAGTTGAGAAAGGTACATAACAACAATTCTGGGCTCGGTCAACAGCCTCTCCATGAGTGAGAAGGGGCGGGTGGTGTATCCCTGAAGAAATGTTACCCAATTGCCCTTCATAAAAACAGCTATGCCGAATCCGATAACAACAATGCCTATGACCGGTATGATTATTCCCAGACGTTTGATTGTTTTTTTATTTGACAGATCCTGAAAAAAAGTCAGTTCCAGTAAAAGCAACGCAATGGGAAAAGTGGCTGTATTTTGTTTGGATGCCAGTGCCAGGGAAAAAAAGAGCAGACAGGCGCCAAAATAGAGGAATGATTTGACTTTATGCGTTTCCAGCCTGCCTGTCAGATAAAAAAACAGGCCCATTATATAAAACAATGCAGCCATTGACGCTGCCCGCTGGACAATATAGGTCACTGCCTGGGTCTGGATCGGGTGAATGCCCCATAACACTGCTGCCAGAAGTGCTATGAAATAGACGTTGCCGCCGTTGTATGTGTCCTTTAGATGGGGTGTTTTGAAAAGGCTTGAAATCGTTAGAAAAAGAAATATTGCGGTCATGATATGAATCATCAGGTTTACGATATGATATCCAGCCACATGATCCTGCCCCACCAGCCAGTTCAGGGCAAAGGTGAGGTTGGTCAGCGGCCTGTAAATTTTTTGGCTGTTGTAATACCCGTGGTCATAGGATGCACAAAACGTCTGAAGAAGGGTATCTGTATTTAGAAGCTTCAGGTGGAGTCTGGGATTATCAACGATATTATGATAATCGTCAAAATGCCAGGACGCGTTAAACGTGTTCCCATATATTATAAGGATAACAAGCGGCAACAGAACCAAACCTGATTTGCATTGACTCATGATGTTTTTTTCATTCACGTCAGATACCCGAATATCCTGTTTGATGCGATAAGCATATGTGTGATCTCAGTTAAATGCGTTCCCGATAAAGAGGGGTGTATGATTGCTGCGCGGACTGTATACATCATCATACAATTGAACAGTGGTGTGTAACGTACCGTTTTCGCGCCTGTTTGTCAATGGGTTCCTTGGCCGGGTCAACCAGTGGCGCATTTAATAATAAAGACCGGTTTATGGGCTGACAGATGAAATTTAATCTGATGTCAGAGTGACAATTTTTGGCAAAACAAAACAAAATTTTGTAAATCATTTGCGGGAAATGGATCCAGCCTGGTGCTTAACCGGTTTGACCGGTTGAGTTCTTATTTTATATACTTAGTAATTTAAAACACTTGTGGGTCAATACTTGTTTTTTTTAATTCTTGGCACTCTATCTGCAATAAGTCCAGGCAACATGACAAAAAAGAAGACACTTTGATACAAGGCATGAGAAAAGGAATTAAGGAGAGTAATAACACGTAAACAAAGGCAAATGAAAATTTGCCGGAATCAACCTGGCTGTTTTAACGTATTATTAATTATTCCAAATTTATTAGGAGGCCCAGCATGATACAAAAACTTCAAAACAATGAAAAAGGTTTTACCCTGATTGAACTTATGATCGTTATCGCCATTATCGGCATTCTTTCCGCCATCGCCATTCCGAACTTCCTGAGCTACAGACAGAAAGGCTATGACGCCAAGTCGCTGGCTGATGCCAAAAACTGGTATACGGCATGTGCGGCTAGTGCAACCGGCACAACGTCCACCACATTTGTCGGCGGTGCATTTCCTGACGGTTATCAGGGAACCACAACGCCTACCGGAACTGGATTTAGTTATGTTGGCACTACTGGCATCATTACTTGTACGGCAGTATTTACAAACGCAGGTGGCTCCAAGACGTATACAGTTAATAATACAGGCGGAATCTCTGAATCCTGATATTGTATAGCATAATGAATTGCCATAAAAGGAGACCCTTTAAAACGGTCTCCTTTTTTTATTTAAAATGATTAAAGATGTTGTCCTTGGCACGCCAGATTGAAGGGGGCCTTTGTTTACCTTTGCATACGGATGGGCACCGTATTGTTACCATGAAAAATGTCTCTGCAAAAAAAATGAATACAAATAGGAAAAAAGACACATTCGCCCGGTTTGATACCCTGATCTGCCTTTTTCTGGTAGCAGCCACCTGTATCATTTACCTGCAGGTCATCCATTTTGATTTTATCAATTACGATGATGGTGATTATATATCCGGAAATCCGTATGTACAAAAGGGACTTACCAAAGATACCGTCATCTGGGCATTTACATCCTATGATGCCTCAAACTGGCATCCCCTGACATGGCTGTCTCACATGATGGACGTGGAATTGTTTGGCATGGCGCCAGGCTACCACCATTTAATGAATGTTTATTTTCATATCCTCAATACATTACTGCTTTTCTATATTTTTTTTCGAACGACACGGCAAGTCTGGCAAAGCGCTTTTGTGGCTGCGCTGTTCGCGACCCACCCGCTTCATGTGGAATCCGTGGCTTGGATATCTGAGAGAAAAGATATCCTGAGCACATTTTTTGGGTTTCTTGCGGTTGCACTCTATATTCAGTATATTCGGCATCAAAGGATTCGCGATTATGTATTGACGCTTTTGGCGTTTGTACTTGGATTGATGTCAAAACCCATGCTTGTGACACTGCCCGTGATATTGCTGTTGATAGACTACTGGCCGCTTGGTCGAATTCAGTTGGATCAGATATCAACATTTAAAGATTTTTTCAAAGCGCTTCCCGGTGTGTATCGGTTTTTAAAGGAAAAAGTATTTCTGTTTATACTGGTCGTCCTGTCATGTGTGGTGACATTCATCGCCCAGCAGCGTGGGGGCGCTGTAGGTACATTTGAGACGTATCCCATTTATACCAGGCTGGCGAATGCCATTGTGGCTTATGTGATCTATCTGGGGAAGTTGTTCTGGCCGGCCAATCTGTCTGTATTTTATCCCCATACACGACATATTCCCATATGGCAATGCATTGGTGCATTTCTCATTATTTTGTTCATTTTAACGATGGCTTTAAAGTGCTATAAAAAATGGCCCTTTTTTATCGTGGGGTGGTTGTGGTACTTAATCACCCTTTTACCGGTCATTGGTATTGTCCAGGTTGGCGCACAGGCATATGCGGACAGGTATACCTATATTCCTTCCATAGGTATCTTTATCATCGTGGCCTGGGGAATGGCGGAATTCGTTAAGCGTTTTCGCATAAAACCATGGCTGGTGGGTGTATCAGGCGCTGCAGTGTGCATCGTTCTGATGCAATTGTCCTTCACGCAAATCAGTTACTGGAAAAATTCAAACACGCTTTTTTCCCATTCGATTGATGTTTCAGATAAAAACTATCTGGCCTATAACAATCTGGGATGCGCCCTGTCCAACCAGGGTCATATTGCGGAAGCCATCTCTCATTATGAAAAAGCCATCGAAATATATCCGATCTATACGATGGCCTACTGTAATCTGGGGATTTCTCTTCTTGAACAATCCCGTTTTCAAGAGGGAGTTGACTGTTTTAAAACAGCGCTTCAATTTAATCCCAAATACCATGAAGCCTATTATCACATGGGGTATGCCTATGCGAATCAGGGATTGATAAAAAAAGCGGTAACCAGTTTTCAGACGCTGTTCGAACGGGTGCCGGATTTTAAAGCTTTGAATGCCAATTACGGTTTATTTCTAATGCAGGAAGGACGGCATGACGAGGCATCTGTATTTTTCCGGAATGCCATCCAATTGAAATCGGACTTTTCAATTGTGAAACCGGATAAAATGCATGATCCTCCGGAGACTGCCTTTGAGAAAGCGTATGTTTATCATTGTAACGGTGAATTTGAAAAAGCGGCCGGATATTATAAAAAAGCGATTTTTCAAACAGGGGATCAGGCAGGGAAAACATATTTGAATTATGGAGCGTTGCTTGCGGAAATGGGGAGAATGGCGGAAGGGCTCGTCTATTTAAATAAAACATTGGATACCAATTATATGCCCCCTGAGCTGTTTAATAATTTTGGTGTGGCCCAGTTGAAACAGGAAAAACTGGTTGAAGCAACCCGATATTTGAATGAAGCGGTAAGAAGATCGTCTGAATTTAGAAGCGCATATAATAATATGGGCGTGGTTCTGGCAAAACAGGGGCGCATTCCAGAAGCCATGGAAAAGTTTCAAACCGCCTTAACATTTGATCCACAATATGTTAATGCATTAAACAATTCAGGCATCATTATGTCGCAACAGGGCGCATTCAAAAAAGCCTTGTCTTTTTTTGAAAAATCTTTTGGGCTGAACCCTGAAAATGCAGATACCTGTTATCATCTGGCAGCTTTTTATGCATGTCAGGAAAGCCCGGAAAAAGCCATTTACTGGTTAAGAAAAGCGATTGATAAAGGCTTTAATCATTTTAATCTGCTCGAAAATGATGTATTGTTGAACAATCTGAAATCACTGGCCAGTTACAACGATTTAATCACGAATATCCAAGCTGAAGATACGAGATAAACACATGCATAAGAATCAGAAAGTCATTGTTGTCATGCCAGCCTATAATGCAGAAAAAACCCTGAAGATGACCTATGATGAAGTTATGGCCCAGGATGTTGTGGATCTGGTCATTGTGGTGGATGACAACAGTCAGGATCAGACGGTTGCAATAGCAGAAAATCTTCCTGACACCATTGTATATACCCATGAAAAAAATACGGGATATGGCGGCAACCAGAAATCCTGCTACAGGATAGCTCTTGAACAAGGCGGTGATATTATCATCATGGTACATCCGGATTATCAGTACACCCCGAAACTGATTCCCGCTATGGTGACTTTGATCGGGAATGGGCTTTACCACTGTGTGTTGGGTTCAAGAATTCTCGGAGGGTATGCATTGAAAGGCGGCATGCCTGCATGGAAATATGTGGCCAACCGGTTTCTGACTTTTGCTGAAAATGTATTGATCGGCGCCAAGTTATCCGAATATCATACCGGATACCGGGCTTTTTCAAGAGAGCTGCTGGAAAAAATGCCGCTTGGGTCAAATTCGGATGACTTTGTGTTTGACAACCAGATGCTGGCCCAGATCATATGGTTGGGATATCAGATTGCAGAAATCAGCTGCCCGACCAAATATTTTCCTGAAGCCTCGTCAATCAATCTGAAAAGAAGCATCAAATACGGTATCGGCTGTCTTGAAACCGCATTTGCTTTTCGTTTGGCCAAATTACATCTTCTCCAGTCACCATTGTTCCGGTCAAAATAAACACCTGCCGGCTTTCAGTCGCTGATTGTTAAATTTTTTTAAGTCTTTAATGGGGTGTGGCATATAAATGGCATTGATTAAAATAGTCTGACTTTTACCGGAAGCGATGATTTGTTCATTTCAATTTGAGAGGAACCTAAGGTGCATCTAAAGATTATTTTTTTCATTCTGTATGGGTTTGTTTTTGCCACAGGCGCGACAGGGCTCATCTATCAGGTAACCTGGCAGAAATATCTTAGCAGGCTTTTGGGAAGCGACAGCATTGCGATTGCGATAACCCTTGCCACCTTATAGCGATTATCGGTATTCTGGCTGCCATTGCCATTCCTAATTTTGTAAGCTACCGGCAAAAAGGATACGACGCCCAGGCACTTTCTGACACTAAAAATTTCTACGCGATGGCCGTGCGTTGGTCAACCGGTAATATATCCTGTGCGTTTGATGCAGAAAATTTGCCCAAAGGATATTATGGCATGCCTCCTGACAATGGGTCTTTCGTATATACGGCATCCACGGGAATCGTGACCTGTAATGCTTCATTTTTACATAATAACGGTACCTTAAGATATTCATTAAATGATTCCGGACAGATTGCAACAACGGCAAAATAAACGCATGTGTCAGAATGATGCGCAGGATTTTCAGGAAGCTGTCTGTATCTTATATATTTTCCCCATATCCGGTGGCCGATCAAGTATTTGACTTTTCATGCGGTGTGTCTGTATAAATGTACCAACATTAGAAAAGAGATCCGCAGACAGTGTCTTTTATCTGATGACAAGCGGTTGACCGGTGATGAATACCGGATGATTGCCCTGTAAATTTTTATGAAAAATGGTGACCTATGAAAGAATGGCTTGAGGGAAAAACGATTGTTCTGTGCGTCTGTGGCGGTATTGCCGCCTATAAAAGTGTCGAGGTCTTGAGGCTTTTACAGAAACAGGGTGCAACAGTAAGAGTAATCATGACCCAGGGGGTTCAGGAGTTTGTAGGGCCGCTGACGTTTCAGGCCTTATCCGGTCAGCCGGTTTTTACCTCCCTTTTTGAAAAGAACGATTCCTCAACCATGCGGCATATTGACTGGGCCAGGGAAGCCGATGCCGTCATTGTGGCGCCTGCGACGGCAAATATTATTGGAAAACTGGCAAACGGTATCGCAGATGATGCCATGAGCACCTTTATGATGGCTGTCAGATCGCCGGTATTATTATGCCCCTCCATGAACACCCATATGTACGAAAACCGGGCGGTTCAGAGGAATATTGATATTCTTGAAGCAGACGGGTGTTATATCGTTGAACCGGGAACAGGTGAGCTGGCTTGCGGGGATAGGGGGGCAGGACGTTTTCCTGACCCCTGGATTATTGTGGACAGGCTTCTGGCGTTTTTAACGCCAAAAGATTTTACCGGAAAAAAAATTCTGGTCACAGCCGGGCCCACCCAGGAGCCTATAGATCCTGTCCGGTTTATCAGCAACCCGTCATCCGGGAAAATGGGATTTTCCGTTGCCCGTATGGCTGAATACAGAGGGGCTGATGTGACGTTGATTTCTGGCCCGGTGAGTCTTCCTGATCCGTTGAATGTGGCGTGTCTTCGGACACGCACCACCCTTGAAATGGAAAAGGCGGTTTTTGATCATGTCAAGGATGTCGATGTGGTCATTAAATCCGCAGCCGTATCAGACTACAGGGTTGAAAAACCTTCGGCGCATAAAATCAAGAAAGATAAGGACAATATGATCCTGACCCTTGTGAAAAATACGGACATTCTGAAAGAACTGGGCAAAATCAAGAAAAAACAGATTCTTGTGGGATTTGCAGCTGAAACGGAAGATCTGGTTAAAAATGCTGAAAAGAAAATCAGAGAAAAAAATCTCGACATGATCGTGGCCAATATTGTGGGGCAAAAGACATCCGGTTTCGGGATCGATACGAATATTGTAAGGTTTCTCTATCAGGATGGCACAAACGAGGAACTCCCTTCCATGCTGAAAGAAGAGGTGGCCATGATGCTTCTTGATAGAATCAAACACCTGATGGCGCGTTAAGGCATTGGCCTCAGCTATATCTGTGCCGCCACATGATGGGAACTGAAAACAAATGCCGGACCCGGAGAAAGCAGCAGATCAGACAATGGACAAAAACTTTTTTTATAGTTTGACCGGAGAGGACAGGTTGATTTCTGTTCTCGATGAAATAAAAACATCCCTTGCTTGCCTGGCAGAACTGGGTGTAAAGGGTGTCGACTGTTCCCGGGAGAGCCTGGACCGTCTGGAGAAGTGGGGCAAAGGCGGGAGCATTCAGATTGATTCGCTTGAATCCATATCTGATGATATCCGTGTGTGCAACAAATGCAGCCTGCATCGGAAACAGTCAAAAAAGCCCTTGGAAAAAGGGCCTGAAAACGCGGCACTCGTGTTTGTGGTTCACTGGCCGGATACGGAACCCGCCTTGCCGTTTTCAGGGCCATCCGGAGAACTTTTGCTAAAAATTATTCAGGCCATGCATATTCAGGCAGATGATATTTATATTCTGAACATCCTGAAATGCAGGCCGGATGGGGATATATCCCCGTTTTCAGATGACACAAAAGCCTGTATGGCATTTCTAATGCGCCAACTGGTCGTTATCAAACCCAAAGTGATTTGTGCCATGGGGCCTTTTGCGGCCCATGCGTTGTTGAATACTGACAGGCCACTCGATAGCTTGCGAGGACGTTTCCATGAGTATCATGGCATAAGCGTCATGCCCACCCATCATCCCGATATGTTGATGGTCAATCCTGAAAAAAAGCGCGATGTCTGGGATGATGTGAAGAAAATAATGGAACGGATTGGTCTTTAATTAATTTGTATTGACTTTCAGTGCCCATTTGATTTTATTGATCGGACAGTGTTGGAGCAAACGGAGGCAAATTCGCCTCCGTTTTATGTTTTATTCATCCATGAACTCAGGAAAAAGGGATAACATTGAATAGAATCGATCCTGAAAAACTGGCATTTGATATTGATGGTGTGATTGCAGATACCATATCGCTTTTTCTTGCGATTGCCCGTGACGAATATCATATCAATTCGGTAAAATATCAGGATATTTCGTCTTACTCCATTGAATCTCTGGATGGCATTGACCCGGATATTGTTTTTGAAATTTTTACGAGGATCGTTGACGGTGAATTCTCGCACTCCCTGGAACCTGTTTGTGGCGCACCAAAGTTGCTCTCAAGGCTCCATCAACATACGGGCAGACTTCTTCTCGTAACCGCAAGGCCCAGAAAAAAAGCCATTTACGCCTGGATAGAGAAGGAAATACCTGTCCCTGTTGAATCCATAGAAATCATCGCCACAGGTTCCTTTGAAGGCAAGGTGGAGGTGTTAAATGCATATGGCATTACCCACTTTGTTGAAGACAGGCTTGAAACAGGATTTATTTTAAATGATGCCGGGATAACCCCGATAATTTTCAATCAGCCATGGAACCAGAAAGAACATCCTTTTATAACGGTCAACGGCTGGGAAGAACTTGAGAATATTATATATTTCCCATGACAACATCATCACACCATCAATGGATTGATTATTTTATCGAAGCGCTTTCATCTGAGAAAGGGTATTCGATCCATACGTTGAGAGCCTATCGTCAGAATCTGCTGGAGTTTTTTCTGTACGTTACCGGGAAAATGGTCAACGCAGAAGCAAAAAAAGGTGTTGCCCCCTCGATTTTCCCCGGAGACATTGACGCCTTGATGATCAGGGATTATCTTGGGTACTTATTTAAAAAAAAGAACAAAAAGTCGTCGATTTCAAGAAAACTGTCAGCCCTTCGTTCTTTTTTTAAATATCTGGTAAAGCATGGTGTGATCAAGGATAGCCCGGCGGATTTGATCAGCACACCCAAGCAGGAAAAACCGGTGCCCCGATTTCTGCCGGTTGATGATATGTTCAGGCTGATTGAGGCGGTTCCTGTAAACTCGCTTTTGGGGATCAGGAATCTGGCGATTCTGGAGACACTTTATTCAACAGGAATTCGTGTTTCGGAACTGGCCGGTCTGGATCAAAAGGATGTTGACGTTAACGAAGGATTAATCCGGGTCAGGGGAAAAGGAAACAAGGAAAGGATTGTCCCTGTGGGAAAAAAAGCGGTTAAGGCGATTCAACTGTATCGGGAAACACTTTCTGTCCAAGGGGTTTTTTGTAAAAGTAATCGCTCTGAGATGACGGGAAAGGTTGGTTTGCACACGCCTACAGATGGCAAAACCCCGCTTTTTTTAAATAAAAACCGGGGGCGTTTATCCACACGGTCTATTGAAAGAATGTTGGACGGTGTTGCCATTAAAAGCGGCCTTCCCGTTCCGGTGTCACCTCATGTATTTCGTCATACATTTGCCACTCATCTTCTGGATGCGGGCGCGGATTTAAGGATCGTTCAGGCGCTTTTGGGTCATGAAAGTCTTTCAACAACCCAGAAATATACCCATGTGACAATGGACAGATTAATGGAAACCTATGATAAATCACATCCCAGAAGGTAATTAAAAAATGGAATTTCATGGTACAACCATATTGGCCGTAAGGCATAAAGGAAAAGTCGTGGTTGCAGGTGATGGCCAGGTGACCCTGGGAAATACCATCACCAAGCATCAGGCCAAAAAGGTCAGAAAAATTTATAATGATAAAATCATTGTGGGGTTTGCGGGTGCCACGGCAGATGCACTTCACTTATCGGAAAGGCTAGAGGAAAAACTTGAAAGATATAACGGCAACCTGACCCGCGCGGCTGTCGAGCTGGCCAGGGACTGGCGAACCGATAAATACTTGAGACGTCTTGAGGCCATGATGATTGCCGCAGATGTCCAGAGCACCTATCTTTTATCTGGCAATGGCGATGTCATCGAGCCAGACCAGGGATTTGTAAGCATTGGTTCCGGTTCTGTTGCTGCCCAGGCTGCGGCTGCGGCGCTTGTAAAGCACACGGCACTTGACGCCAGGGGCATTGTGGACGAAGCCATGAAAATCGCGGCCTCGTTATGTATTTATACCAATAACGTGATAACGGTAGAAGAACTGTAAATATCTGCAGGTAAGGCAAACGCATGAGTGATTTAAAACCATCAGAAATTGTAGTTGAGCTGGATAAATATATTATCGGCCAGAATAATGCAAAGCGGTCTGTTGCCATTGCATTGAGAAACCGGTGGAGAAGAAAGCAGGTGGATCAGGATCTGAGAGATGAAATCGCACCCAAGAATATTATCCTGATTGGCCCCACAGGTGTGGGGAAAACAGAAATCGCCAGACGGCTTTCCAATCTGACGGATTCACCATTTTATAAAGTTGAAGCATCGAAATTTACAGAAGTCGGCTATGTGGGAAGAGATGTGGAATCCATGGTCCGCGATCTTGTAGAGCTGACGGTGAACAAGGTGAAATCGGACGAGCAGGAAGCGGTGAAGGAAACGGCCCGGCAGGTTGCTGAGGAAAAAATACTGGATCTCCTTTTGCCGAAATCCGGATCCGAGAAGGATCGTGCAGGAAATGGCACTGCCGAGACCGGTATTGAAATCGTATCGCCCCATCCGGCAGAATCCCCATCCACCCGTGAAAAATTAAGGAATATGTTAAGAAACGGGAAACTGGACACCCGATACGTGGATCTCGATGTTGCAGAAAAGGCGATTCCCACCCTTGAAATTTTTTCAAACGTGGGCATGGAGGAAATGGGCATTAATTTCAAGGATATGCTGGGTGGTCTGATCCCCAAAACCACCAAAAGACGGAAGGTGAAAGTGAAAGAGGCGATTGACATCATCGCCCAGGAAGAAGCCCAGCGTCTGGTGGATATGGACAAGGTTGTGAGTATTGCCATTGAGAAGGTCGAACAGGATGGTATTATTTTTCTGGATGAAATTGATAAAATCACAAGCAAAGGCGGGGGGCATGGACCGGAAGTATCCCGGGAAGGGGTTCAGAGGGATCTGCTGCCCATTGTGGAAGGAAGCACGGTATCGACCAAGTTTGGTACGGTAAGGACCGATCATATCCTGTTTATCGCATCCGGTGCCTTTCATGTCTGCAAGCCGTCTGACCTGATTCCTGAACTTCAGGGGAGGTTTCCCATTCGCGTGGAACTCGATTCCCTGGGGCAGAAGGAATTTGAAAGAATTCTTGTTGAACCGAAAAATGCCCTTGTTCTTCAATACATCGCCATGCTGAGAACGGAAGGTATCGATCTGGTATTTGAAGATGATGCGATTTCGAAAATTGCACGTATCGCCGAAGATGTGAACTCAAAGACAGAAAACATCGGTGCGAGACGACTGCATACGCTCATGGAAAGGCTGCTGGAAGATATCTTGTTTGATGCACCGGATTTAAAAGACAAACGAATTGTGATTGATGCCGGATTTGTAAATGATAAACTGGCAAGCATTTTGAAAGATGACGATTTAAGCAGGTACATTCTGTAGATTGGTTGTAGAAAGAGATATCCGGACGGGTTTGATATCCGCCCGGAACGTAATTTAAAAAGATAATTTCAGGTGGGCACTATGAAACCCAATGTTGCAGATATCCTGGTAGAAGCGCTTCCTTATATCAGGAGCTTTTCAGGGAAAACGATTGTCATCAAGTATGGCGGCCATGCCATGGTGGATGAACAGCTTAAAAAGGATTTTGCCAAGGATATCACCCTTTTGAAATTTGTGGGGTTGAACCCGGTCGTGGTGCATGGCGGGGGGCCTCAGATAAACTCCGTTCTCGACAGGATGGGGATAAGGCCCCAATTTGTGCGGGGCATGCGCCTGACAGATGAGCCGACCATGGATGTGGTTGAAATGGTTCTGGGTGGCAAGGTGAACAAATCAATCGTTTCCCAGATCAATCAGCAGGGGGGGAAAGCGGTCGGGCTTACCGGAAAGGACGGCGGTCTTATCCAGGCCCGTAAATTAAAAATCTATCATCAGGCGGAAGAAAACAAACCCCCTGAAATCATAGATCCCGGACTTGTGGGAGAAGTGACCCATATTAATCCGGGGATAATAAATACATTGGCCGAACATGGGTTTATTCCGATCATCGCACCTGTCGGGTATGGTGAATTGGGAGAAACCTTTAACATCAATGCAGACCTGGTGGCATCCAAAGTGGCCATTTCCCTGGGTGCGGAACGTCTTATTCTTCTGACGGATGTCGATGGGGTATTGTCATCTGCCGGCGAACTGATCTCTTCCATTTCCGTGGGATCGATTCCATCCATGATCGAGAAAAAAGTCATCACAGGCGGCATGATTCCCAAAATTGAATGTGGCCGGGAAGCCATCGATTCCGGTGTAAAGAAAGCCCATATCATAAACGGTACAAAACGACATGCCCTGATTCTGGAGTTGTTGACAGATGAGGGGGTGGGGACGGAAATTATCGCATGAGTAAAAATATAATCAAACAATCCGATCAGGTCATTGCAAAGACCTATGCCCGCTTTCCGATTGTTTTTGAAAAAGGGAGCGGCTGTACACTCTGGGATAGCAACGGCAAAGCTTATCTCGATTTTGTGGCAGGTATTGCGGTATGTAATCTGGGACACGCCCATCCGGGTGTGGCAAAAGCCATTTCAGAGCAGGCCGAAAAACTGGTCCATGTGTCAAACCTTTATTATACGATTCCCCAGACAGAACTCGCGACGCTTCTTACAGAGAAAAGTTTTGCGGACAGGGTGTTTTTTGCAAACAGCGGTGCAGAGGCAAATGAGGCCTCCATCAAGCTTGCCAGAAAATATTACTCGGACAAAGGAGAAAAAGGCAGGCACCGGATCATTACCATGGAAAAATCGTTTCATGGACGAACCATGGCAACCCTTACAGCCACAGGCCAGGACAAGATCAAACAGGGATTCTCGCCAGTACTCGAAGGGTTTGATTATGTGCCGTTTAATGATATCGAAGCACTTAAGTCGCGTCTGGATCCTTCTGTCACCTGTGCGGTGATGCTGGAACCTGTTCAGGGCGAAGGGGGTATCCGTGTGCCGGCGCCGGATTATTTAAAACAGGTGAGAAAACTCTGTGATGATACGGGAACGCTTTTGATTTTTGATGAAATCCAGACCGGTCTGGGTAGAACCGGAAAGTTGTTTGCCTATGAGCATTTTGGCATCGCGCCGGATATCATGACGCTTGCCAAAGCACTGGGAAATGGTCTGCCCATCGGTGCCATGCTTGCAAAGGACCATGTGATGGAAGCATTTGGGCCGGGCTCTCATGCATCCACTTTTGGCGGAACGCCTCTGGTTTGTGCGGCAGCCCTTGAAGTTGTAAAAATTTTATCCCAAGGCAGGGTCATCGAAAACGGAAGGAAAGCGGGTGCGTATTTTAAAGAACAGCTTATGTCATTAAAAGAAAAATATAATGTGATAGAAGATGTCAGAGGAATAGGTCTTCTTCTTGGATTGAAATTAAAAATAAAAGGCGTTGATATTGTAAAGTCATGCTATGAAAAAGGGTTTATCATTAATTGTATTCAGGATAAGATACTTCGGTTTATTCCGCCTTTGGTGATTGCAACAGAAGAAATTGACCGGCTTGTTGAATGTCTCGATGATATATTGGGAAAGCTGGAATAAAAATAATTTGATGCCAGCAGGAATAGTTGGCTGATATTGGAACAGAGAGGGAAAAAGTGAAAAAAGATATCAAAACCCTGCTTGATCTGGAACGGGAAGATTTTGAAGTGCTGTTTGTCAGGGCGCTTGATCTCAAGCAACGGTATAAAAGAGGGATACTCGATCGTTCACTGACCGGGAGAACTTTGGGAATGATTTTTGAAAAAGCATCCACAAGAACCCGTGTGTCTTTTGAGGCTGCCATTATCCAATTGGGCGGAACGCCTGTTTTTATGAGCACGAGTGACCTTCAGATCGCAAGGAACGAGCCGATTAAAGATACGGCCCGTGTATTGTCACGATTTTTGGACTGCATTGCCATCAGAACCTATTCCCAGGATCATGTGGAGGAGTTTGCCAGATATTCTTCCATTCCGATTATCAACGCCCTTACGGATCTGTATCATCCCTGTCAGATATTAAGTGATCTTCTGACCATCATTGAGTTTCACGGTGGCTATAAGGAAAAGAAAATTGTCTGGGTGGGCGATGGCAACAATGTCGCCAATTCGTGGATCAATGCAGCCTCCATTCTGGGGTTGAATCTTTTTCTGGCCTGTCCTGAAAGTTACTCGCCAAACCCGGATGTGATCAAAAACGCAAAAGCGACAGGCGTGGGGACGATTACCCTGATGACGGATCCAATAGCTGCCGTAAAAGATGCAGATATTATCTATACAGATGTATGGGCAAGCATGGGCCAGGAGGATGAGGTGGCTTTGCGGAAAAAAATTCTTGGGCCCTACCAGGTCAATCAGAAACTTTTAAAAGAAGCGTCAAAGGATGCCATTGTCATGCATTGCCTTCCCGCGCATAAAGGGGAAGAGATTACGGAGGAAGTGCTTGAAGGCCCTCAGTCCGTGGTATGGGATCAATCCGAGAACAAGCTGCACATGCATAAGGCGATCCTTGAAACATTGATACTCAAGAAGAATATAAAAGGAGAATGAGGTTGAAAAATATCAATAAAGTTGTGCTTGCCTATTCCGGAGGGCTTGATACATCCGTTATTCTGAAATGGCTGATCGAAACCTATCAGTGCGAGGTCATCACGTTTTCAGCCGATCTGGGGCAGGAGGAAGAATTGGACGGACTGGATGAAAAAGCCAGAAAGACCGGTGCGTCCAAAGCCTATATCGATGATTTAAGGGAAGAGTTTGTAAAAAATTTTGTGTTTCCGGCTTTTCGTGCCAATGCCATTTATGAGGGGCAGTATCTTCTGGGAACCTCTATTGCAAGGCCTTTGATCGCAAAACGCCAGATGGAAATCGCCAAAATCGAAGGTGCAGATGCGGTGAGCCACGGGGCCACAGGAAAGGGCAATGACCAGGTTCGTTTTGAACTGTCTTATCTGGCCATTGATCCGGGCATCAAAATAATCGCACCCTGGCGGGAGTGGGATTTGAATTCCCGGACAGCACTCATGGCATTTGCCAAAAAACACGGCATTCCCGTACCGCAAACCCCTTCCAAACCCTACAGCACCGATCGAAATCTTCTCCACATCAGTTACGAAGGGGGCGTTCTTGAAGATCCCTGGAAAGAAGCCACAGAAGACATGTATACCATGTCTGTTCCTCCTGAAAAGGCGCCGGATAAACCGGAGATCATCGAAATCGCATTTCGTGAGGGAAATCCCGTAGCCATCGATGGAAAAACCATGTCACCTGCAGTCTTGCTAAAAGAATTGAACACCCTGGGTGGCAGGAATGGCATAGGGCGGATTGACCTTGTTGAAAACCGATATGTGGGAATGAAATCGAGAGGCGTCTATGAAACACCGGGGGGCACGGTTTTAAGGCTGGCCCACCTTGCCATGGAATCGATCACGCTTGATCGGGAAGTGGCCCATTTAAGGGATTCACTGATCCCAAGATATGCGGAAATGATTTATAACGGTTACTGGTTTTCTCCTGAAATGGAACTGCTTCAGAACATGGTCGACATGACCCAGAAACATGTGACCGGTGTGGTCCGAATGAAATTATACAAGGGGAATTGTTATGTTCTGGGACGAAAATCCGAAAAATCCCTTTATGATGAGGCTTTTGCCACATTTGAAGGGGATAAGGTCTATTCCCAGAAAGATGCGGAAGGGTTTATCCGTCTGAATTCCCTCAGGCTGAGAATCCGGAAATTGGCGGAAAAGTGATTGGATGATCCTGTTAAAATTCATGGAAAGTGAAAATGGCTGAAAAACCCTGGGAAGGCAGATTTACCGAAAAAACGGACCGATGCGTGGAAGCATTCACGTCTTCCATACGGACGGACAGTCGATTGTATCACCACGACATTGAAGGAAGCAAGGCGCATTGCCGGATGCTTGCCAAACAAATGATCATCACAGAAGAAGAATCCTCGTTGATGGTCAATGGACTTGGTGAAATAAAAATGGAAATAGAAGACGGCCGATTTCAATATGATGACTGTCTTGAAGATATCCATATGCACATCGAAACCCGTCTTACCGAAAAAATCGGTGATGTGGCCAAAAAGCTCCATACGGCCAGAAGCAGAAACGACCAGGTGGCCCTGGATGTGAGAATGTATTTGAGAGATGAAACGAAATCGATCATCACGTATCTCCTTGAGTTAAGGGGTGTGATCGTATCCATGGCCAAAACGCATCAGGGCGTTGTTCTGGCCGGATATACCCATCTTCAACGGGCGCAACCCGTCCTTTTATCCCATCATCTTCTGGCCTATTATGAAATGTTTACAAGAGATCAGGAAAGGCTTCAGGATGCACTGAAACGGATCAATGTCATGCCCCTGGGAAGTGCTGCTCTCGCAGGCACCACGTATCCCATAGACCGGGATTATGTGGCTTCTCTTCTTGGGTTTCCTGAAATTTCAAGAAACAGCATGGATGCGGTGTCTGATAGGGATTTCATGATCGAGTTTCTGTCAATTGCCAGTATCTCCATGATGCATTTGTCACGCTTTTCAGAAGAACTGATTTTATGGTCTTCCGCCGAATTTTCCTTTATCGAGATATCCGATGCATTTACGACCGGAAGCAGCATTATGCCTCAAAAGAAAAATCCCGATATCCCTGAACTTGTCCGGGGAAAGACAGGAAGGGTCTTTGGAGATTTTTTTGCCGTTTTAACGATGATGAAGTCATTGCCTCTTGCCTACAACCGGGATATGCAGGAAGACAAGCCCCCGTTGTTTGATGCGATTGACACACTAAAAGCATGCCTTGACATTTATATCAGAATGCTTCCGGCCATAAAGGTCAACAAGGACCGGATGGAAAAATCGACTACCACGGGTTTTATCAATGCCACGGATATGGCGGATTATCTGGCAGGAAAGGGCATGCCCTTTCGGGAAGCCCATAGTGTCACCGGAAAGGCCGTTTCCTATGCATTGTCAAAGAAAAAAGAACTTCACGACCTCACTATAGACGAAATAAAATCTTTTTCAGAATTGATTTCTGAGGATATTTTTGAGTTCCTGAAAACAGATCAGGTGATCAACCGGAGAATTTCAAAAGGGGGCACCGCAAGTGAAAGTGTCAGGAACCAGATCACTGTGGCTGAAAAAAGAATCAAACAGGACCGAAAGGCATATTAAAAAAATCATGAAACGAACCATCCGGAAAAAGGCGTTTGTCACCGGTTTTTTTTTTATAGTATGCCTTTCAGTGGGACTCTTTGCAAGCTGCGGCAAGAAAACCCTTCCTGTGCCGCCCACTCCTTTTGATCCGCCATCTGTGGAACAATTAAGTTATGCCATTGATGGAAATATCGTTACCCTTTCATGGTTATTTACGGAGAAAGCAGGCAAAAAAGAAATACCTGTTTCAGGGTTTTTTGTGTATCGGGCAAAATTGAAACTGGCTGAAGGCCTCTGTGAAGGGTGCCCGGTCAAATTCAGGCGTATTGCCGAGATTCGCTACGGCAGTGAATCAAAATATGCGTTCAGAGAATCCATTTCAGCCGGTAACAGATATATATATAAGGTGACGCCTTTTTCCGATAATGGCATGAAAGGGAATTTGCCGGCAACCGTTCAGTTCGAATTTTGAATGCCCTATGGAAATGTGTTATATCAGTGTGGGATCAAATATCGGTGACAAGCTGTTGAATTGCAACAAAGGGATCGATGCGATTGAACAGAATACACCTTCGGTAATTATTGCCCGGTCCAGGTTTTACCGGACAGAGCCTGTTGACTTCACCGATCAGAGCTGGTTCATCAACGGTGTGGTTAAAATTGAAACCTCCCTTGAACCGATAGCCCTTTTTCATGCACTTAAAGCCATTGAAAAAGAGGCCGGCACAACAGAAAAGATCGTCCGGTTCGGCCCGCGCGTGCTTGACCTGGATATTCTTCTTTACGGTAACCAGGTAATCAACATGCCGGAGTTGATCATTCCGCATCCCCGGATGGATAAAAGGCGTTTTGTTTTGCAGCCTCTTTGTGATATAGATGCCGGAATGGAACATCCGGTTTTAAAAAAGGAGATGGCGCAATTGTTGATGGCGATAACCGATCCCGGCCAAAAGGTGATGGCACTGTATCAATGAGCAGAATTATTTTTTTCATAATGTTGTATCTTCTATACAGGGCGATTAAATCATGGTACCTTTCGAATTTTTCTACTGACCCGGAAAAGGTGTCAGGAAAAAAAGAGGGGAGCCGCGAAGATTCAGCTGATCTGATGATCCAGGATCCCTATTGCAAAATATATTTTCCCCGAAGAGAAGGGGTGCACTTGAAAGCAGACGGCAGGGATCTTTATTTTTGCAGTGAAAAATGTAAGAATGGCTATTTGTCCACATTAAAATAGATGAAGAATACACGATCAGGAGGCGTTTTAGATGAAGTTTTTTATTGATACGGCAAACATAAAAGAGATCAGGGAGGCGAACAGTATGGGCATGGTCGATGGGGTTACGACCAATCCGTCACTGATTGCAAAAGAAAAAGGTGAGTTTATTGATATTATTAAAGAAATATGCTCGGTTGTGGACGGCCCCGTCAGTGCGGAGGTCATCAGCCTCGATGTTGAGGGGATGGTCAGGGAAGCACGGGACCTGGCAAAAATCAGCGATAATATCGTCGTTAAAATTCCCATGACCACAGATGGCTTGAAGGCCACACGGATTCTTTCTGATGAAGGGATCAACACAAATGTGACGCTTGTTTTCTCCCCGATCCAGGCATTGATGGCCGCGAAAGCAGGGGCGACTTATGTGAGTCCGTTTGTGGGGCGCCTTGATGATCTGGCTCAGGATGGGATGGTTTTGATTGAGCAGATCATTGACATCTACAACAACTACGGGTATGAAACGGAGATTATTGTGGCAAGTGTCAGAAATCCGATTCATGTGCTGGATGCCGCCCTCATGGGCGCAGATGTGGCAACGATTCCTTTTGATGTGCTTTCAAAACTTGCGGCTCATCCGTTAACAGATAAAGGGATTAAGGCTTTTTTGAGTGACTGGGAAAAGAAAAACAAATAAACGGATCCGCCAAATTAAAGAAAATGATCTTAAATAAAGGTACCATCAATCTGATAACCCATCCCAACATACTCACCCTTGCGCGCGTGGCAGCCATTCCTCTTTTTGTTGGTCTTCTTATCTTTCCCAACAGGCTGTGCACGGCTCTGGCCGCACTTCTATTTTCCGCAGCAGCCATCACAGATTATTTTGACGGGTATTATGCGAGAGCACGCGGGCTTGTATCCAATTTCGGAAAAATGATGGATCCGCTGGCGGACAAGCTGATGGTTTCCTCTGCATTGATTATGCTTGTGTCCCATAACTGGGTGCCTGCATGGATGATCTGCATCATTATCGGAAGAGAGCTGGCCGTGACCGGACTTCGGGTAGTCGTTGCGGACAGTGGTGAAGATGCGTCCGCATCCATGCTAGGCAAATATAAAACCGGTTTTCAGATTGCGGCGATTATACCGCTGTTGATCCATTTTTCTTATTTTGGAATCAATTTTAGTGCCATTGGCATGTTCTTCCTCTGGTGTGCGCTTGTCTTTACAATATGGTCGGGCGCGGATTACTTTGTTAATTTCAGAAAACTTCTTAAATCATGAATTTTTTATTGACAAAGGCGGACTGAAAAGATAGTTAAACTTCTCGTTGAGCGGGAATAACTCAGTGGTAGAGTGCAACCTTGCCAAGGTTGAAGTCGCGGGTTCAAATCCCGTTTCCCGCTCCATTTTTTTTTATGGCGGCTTGGCCAAGTGGTAAGGCAGAGGCCTGCAAAGCCTTTATCTCCGGTTCAAATCCGGAAGCCGCCTCCAGTTTTAATTCATGGATTCCAGGGCAGCTTTAAGCTGCCTTTTTTATTGCTGCAGATACGCACATGCCATCAAATTTTGACCCAGCCTGCCTATTTCCCTTGAAATCCTTATAAAATACAATAATTTGACAATAAAATAACTTTAGATTATAGTTTGAGTAAAAAGTTTAACTGCTTGGTCGTCTATTAAATCTGTGTTAATAAAAAGAGGTAATGAGACGGTTGAAAAGGAGGCGGAGAAGATACAGTTACCGTTGATAGGACTGGATGATAAACCATCCATAACTGTAGCGTTTATCCATTGTGCATGAAAACTATAAATGTTAAAAAGACCAAAAAAGATGAATATGGCATTCTCGAGCGCTTTGAGAAGGAAATGGATAAGCTGATCAGGCGTACAGAGCAGAAAATGGATAAACTGATAGATCAGACCCAGAAAAAGTTAAAAGAAATTAATGGTTAATTTCTTTATTTCATTTCCTTTTTAAAAACCAACAACCCATCCCTAAGAAAAATGATGATACAGGACTTCAGTGCTTTTCAATGCAAGCCTAACCCGGCACATCTTTGCAGGACGTTTATTACGTTTATTGCGATTCTGATTTTTCTATCGGTTGTTTTTGGTTGTTCAACAGGTTCCAAAAAGAACGATTCAGGCAGCCAGGAAACATATGGGGCTGAATTGGTTGTTGGGCCTTCAGGTGGCCACCTTTCGATTACAGATACGGAAAGCACCCTTTATCGTGTTGGCATAAATATCCCCGAGGGTGCATTGAGTGAAGATAAAAAGGTGACTTTGTCTGCTTTGGAGAGCCAGGTCAACCTGCCTTATAATTACATTCAGGCATCCCGGACAATCGATTTCGGCCCGGATGGCACTCTATTCAACATTCCGGTTGAGATAACCCTGCCGTACAAGGATAATGACAATGATGGCATTATTGATGGCACGTATCTCTCTGAAACAGGTATCGGTGCACTGTTTTACAATGATGCAGGAAATGGATGGGAGGCGGTCACCATTTCCAATGTGGATACAGTTGACAATACGGTCACAGTGATGGCGTCTCATTTTACACTTTTTCTCGTTTTTGTTGACCCTCAGGGTACGGGTGCTGACACGGAAGTCAACCTAATCCTGCCGGGTGAATATTTTGTGGGAGAGCCGGAATTCCTGAATGGCAACCTGATTCAAGTGGGGTGCATCAATCGTCAGGGAGCGCGGTGCGGGAATCCCTATTACCTGACAGTCCGGCATTTTGATAATATTAACCCTGCAGCGGTCATTGATCGTTTTCCCACAACCAATACCGGTCCTGCAGCTACGATTGATGATGATGGTATGTCAGCCACATTTGATGCCGATCAAATTTTTGAGAAAGTATTGAGATCCGGCAGTGCCACCATGTGGCAATGGGAATCTGAATTCAATGTTCATACGCGTCTGTGGAATTTCGATGTTTTGGATGATGAGAATGTGGTTTCGGTTAACGGCATATATTCGAGCATTGAGGTTCTGGCAAACGGTCAGGTCAAAATTTCCTGGGGGTTTGATATTTTTACGAAGTTTATTATCGGAGATCAGGTCGTTATTGCATTCGAAGCCTACTATAAATAATTGGTTTGAGTCTGCATTTTGTGATTTAATTAATCACATCTGGTGGGTGAAGATTCTCTTTGACAGGCTCGTTTATTTCCAATATAAAGGTGCCCAAGTAATTTGGTTTTGCCTCTGTTTTATTCATACAGTACGCTGAATCGATACTTAAAGGATTTTGAATGCGTTTATCTGAAAATTTCGAGGAGCGCCGTGAGCACCATAGATACAAGGTGCGGGCAAATATATTTGCAGGAATCGGCCCCAGTTCTGTAAAAATAGGCCAGATACTTGATGTCAGCCGGGGCGGCATGGCCTTCAAAAGCACAGATCAGAAGACCAAATTCTTCCAGTCCGCAGAATTATCCATTATTGTTGATGATGAAGAGCTTAATATTAATGTCGTCCCTTTCAAGTTCAGGGCCAAAATGGTTGCGGTAACCGATATGTCGAACCGGAACCCGTTCAACTTCACCAAATCCAGACGATTTTCAGTCGAGTTTGAGGAATTATCCGATCACCAGATTTTTTGGCTTGACTATTTTATCAGAAATCATACCATTAGCAAGGTTTCGGAAGACATCAGCGCCCCGATTGTTAAAAACTGAGCGATCCTTTTTTTCCGTGCCTTGAATCTATTCACTAACATGACAAACAATTTTGACAACAGCTTTCTCATTCAATGAAAGGTTAAGTGGAGACGTTTATGACATCCGGCAAACACACAGAAAGATTATTTCCCGTTATCGGGCTTTCTTTATTAATGATGATGATTGTATATTTTGTCTCAGGCTGCAGCATCAAACTGAAGGACGATGATGTCTATGAGGCGAGCGGCAATTATATATACGATTATATAAGTGGTTCAAATTATTTGATTTTGGATGTAGATGATTCGAATTTCCCGGAAGACTGTAAACTTGATGAAGAAATCATTCAGTTTAAAGGCGTATCCGCAGGCTCGGAAGAGATGACGCTGCCAGCTACGAGTGACTCAGATTTTTTTGGCGAGAAGACGACCTGGGAGCGAAAGGGAGACAGCTCTTCGTCAGACATTGAAGGAACATGGAAATTAACCGTTGATGATGACAAGGATATAACCCTTGAATTGACACTTGATTCTGATGGAACATTTACGCTGGAAGCCAAAAATTTATCATGCGATGACTTTCTTGCCACGACTGTCGATACGGATAACTCAAGTAACGATCAGGGGTTTATCAATGTGGGAGGTACATGGAAATTCACCTTCAAGAATAGCGATGACCTTGCCGAGGAGATCATTGACTACGTGCTTGCCACAGCATCGGATGATACCTTTACGCTTACACGCTCAGATGCTGATCCCGAAGACACGTGGTATCGATGGGTCGGCACACGATCTGTCAATACGTTTAGTCATTACACGATAGACACTTTTGAATACTACACTGATGAAGAAAGCGGCGAGGATGAATTCAGTCCGGGAACCTATACCTCAAAAATGACATATACACTGACCAGAGAAGATGAGTTTGAAGACGGCACGCTGAAAGAAACCTGGGATTTTGATGACACGGAAAAATCGACCGTCACGAAGAATTACACATTCACCGGTCAAAAATCAGAGTGACTCTAGGAAAAATGCATTAAACCGGAGAAAAACAAATGAAAATTATCAGCCTCACAGACATACACGGCAGGATTGCCGTCCTTTCAAAAATGGAGGCGATTATCCGGGATGCGGATCTGGTACTTGTGACAGGCGATATTACCCATTTCGGACACCGGGATGTTGCAAAACAGGTATTGGACACCATCCGGGAAATCAACCCCCATGTCCTTGCAGTGTCCGGAAATTGCGATTATCAGGATATAGACGATTATCTGACCGTTGAAAATCTGTCCATTCATGGGAAAGGCGTGGTAAAGGACGGTATCGGCATCATGGGCGTTGGCGCGTCTTTACCCACGCCATTTAATACGCCCAATGAAATGCCTGAAGGTGATTTTGAAACCTGTCTTGTTCAGGCAAAAAATGATCTCCCGGATAGCACGCCATTCATTATGGTTTCTCACCAACCCCCTTTTGAGACCACAACCGATAAAATAAGTACGGGCGTTCATGTGGGCAGCCATACGGTAAGGGCATTTATCGACCGGTTTCAACCTCTCGTATGCTTTACAGGCCATATTCATGAATCTGTAGGCAAAGACTATATAAAGGATACGGTTATTTTAAATCCCGGCCCCTCAGGCGCAGGGAATTACGCATATGTGGAATTGAATAACGATCGTGTCGGGACTGCCGATATTCGCAGCATACCTGTTTGATTTCAAAAATAACAATTTGAGTTTATCGCGATTATTTGATAGGTTTCTTCGCTTTGGTGATGTTTGTTGTCAATGATGACCGTCTAAAAAAAGGCGCATCATGCATGAGTTTTTAATCAGATGACACGTAAGGAGTTTCTAATGGCAACGCTTAAAAATGGTGAAAAAGGTGCTGTCCTTCAAAGGGATAAGGAAACATTTGCCATCGCGCCCCATGTGCCTTGTGGCGTGATTACACCGGGTCAATTAAGAATCTTGGCCGATGTGGCGGAAAAATATCAGGCTGCAGCACTTAAAATTACAAGTGCCGCAAGAATAGCCATTGTAGGTATCAAGGAAGAAGATGTGGATAGGGTGTGGCAGGACTTGGGGATGTCCACCGGTCATGCGGTCGGGCTTTGTGTGCGAAGCATAAAAGCCTGTCCGGGCACAACATTCTGCCAGCTTGGAAAGCAGGATAGTCTTAAAATGGGAATGATGCTCGATGAAATTTATCATGGCATGGAATTGCCCAGCAAAACCAAAATGGGTGTCAGTGGCTGCAAGAATGAATGTGCGGAAAATTGTATCAAGGATATCTCCCTTGTGGGGCAAAAAGACGGCTGGGATTTGCTGGTCGGCGGCAAAGGGGCAAGCAAGCCCAGGCTGGCCGATAAATTAACGGAAGGTCTTTCAGATGATGATGCCATCAATCTGATTAAAAAGGTTGTTGATTATTATAAGGAAAACGCCAAAAAAGGCGAGCGTGTCGGGACGATGCTTGACCGCATTGGACTTGATACGATGAAATCATCTGTACTCGGATAATATGAACGGGGGATGACTTGATCATTCCCCGTGGATCATTTTTTTTAACAGGCCTTTCCTTAATGAACAAAACCTTCCTTAGATAAATATAAACTTGATTTTAAAATTTTTATCCCGTACAAATCAGATTAAAACAGCGTGATACCCATTTGTATCATGATACAGTTACTGTCCGATTCACTCAATAAACCAACTGATCTATTTAAATCCTAACGTATTGTATTTTATCGTAAAATTTTTATTGAAAACATGTTTTTACTCGATTGGCACGGTTGTTGATGTCTTTGATCTGTCAGTAAAGCAGGAATTGATTATTGGGTTAGGCCGGCATTTTTACCTGCCCAGATAATGACTTAAAATATGATTAAATGAATAAATATAATGGAGAGCGACATGGCAACATTCAAACTAAGAGGAAATACCGTAAATACCAATGGCCCTTTACCGGAAGTGGGACATAACGCCCCTGATTTTATTTTGACAAAAACAGATATGAAGGATGTGACACTGGCTGATTTTAAAGGACACACCGTTATTCTGAATGTTTTTCCAAGTGTGGACACCCCTGTATGCTCGGCATCTGTCAGACGGTTTAACCAGGAAGTCACAAAACTCGATGGTGTGAAAGTATTGAGCGTTTCGCTTGATCTGCCGTTTGCCCATAACCGTTTCTGTGAAGCTGAAGGCATTAAGAATGTCATTTCAACCTCGGAACTCAGGAACAGGGATTTTGGGAACAGTTACGGTTTGAGAATCGCCGAAGGCGCACTGAAAGGCCTTCTTGCAAGAGCTGTCATTGTGCTGGGCGAAAGTTCAAAGGTTGTTTATGCCAAACTGGTTGAAGACCTTTCAAATGAGCCGGATTATGAATCCATTATTGGCGTGGTTCAGGATCATTTGACAAAACAGGCTTCAGGCCTGAATGTCTGCACATCTGCTTCAACACCGGAACATGCAAGAATCGGCAATCCGGATGATCCATGTGATGATGGCCGGGCTGGTGCGTAAACAAAACGCAGATTCTTTTAAAATGACATTTTACGGGAACATCTTTTTTTCGATTGTTCTCCCAAATACTTGTGGAGGTATAGCATGAATTTTAATGACGTATTAAATAGCAGACGTTCGGTCAATTTTTTTGATCCGGACAAAAGAGTATCAAATGAGCTTCTCAAATCCGTTCTCGATATGGCAGCTAAAACACCGTCCAGCTTTAATCTGCAACCCTGGAGCGTGATTGTTGTAGACCAGGAGTCGGAAAAGGAAACGCTTAAAAAGCTCGCCTGGAACCAGCCCAAGGTGACAGAAGCACCCCTGACGCTGATTGTTCTTGCTGACAGGCATGGATGGAAAGAGGGGCACCCGTTTGTTGAAAAAAATTTTCAGGAAATGATTCGGGCCGGCAGTATGCAGGAAAGTCAGCGCGAATGGTTCAAGGGGGCAAGAGAAGGGCTTTATGGCGCCACACCTGAACGGCAACTTGCGTTTGCAGCCAAAAATGCGGGATTTTTTGCCATGACACTTATGCTTGCTGCAAAAAGCAAGGGTTTGGATACCCATCCCATGGATGGATTTGATCTTGAAGGCGTAAAAAAGGCGTTTCATATCCCTGACAACTATTGGGTTCCTCTTCTGATCGCAGTCGGGTATTTTAAACAGGGCGAAACCCTTATGCCTGCGAAATGGCGAAAAACCGCAGATGAACTAATCGTCCGGTTTGATTGATATGATGCTTTTTTCAAAAGAACAGACCCGGAAAATCAACCGGATTTTTGAAACTGCCCATCAGTCAGGAAGAAACGTGCTGTTTGAACACGAGGTCTATGGCATTCTTGATATTGCAGGCCTTGCAATTCCCCGTTTTAAATTTGTGCATAACCCGGATGAACTGGATGATAGCTGCTTAAACCATTTCGGGCGTCATGTGGTCGTCAAAATCGTTTCAAAGGAGATCGTACACAAACAAAAATCAGGCGGTGTCAGAAAAGTCCGGAATGAAGACGTCCGGTATATCCGGTTTACCATGAAAGAAATGGAGCGGACGGTCATTGATCATTACAAGAATGGCGAGAAACCCTCCATAGAAGGGTTCCTGATTGCAGAATATTTCCCGCACACACAGGCATTGGGGAATGAAGTATTTATCGGTATAAAGGAAGACACAGCTTTTGGGCCGGTGGTTATGATGAGCAAAGGCGGGAATGATGCCGAGTTTTTTTCCCGATACTATGATCCGGCGAATCTTTTTTTACCTCCTTTTGATTATGCCTATGCATTGGAAATGGTAAATACACTTAACATCAGGCATAAGTTTGAGGAGAACGGTCACCCGGAATATCTTGAATACTACGCCAAGGCCATGTCCATTTTGAGTTATTTGGCATATCAATACTCCTTTGTGGCAGAAGCAAAGCCGGCCTATCTCATTCGATCCATGGATATCAATCCATTCATTATCACGGAAGATAACCGGTTTGTCGCCATTGACGGGTTTGCAGAATTTATGCCCTATAGCGAAAACACGAAAACAGTACCTGAGATTAAACTGAAAAATCTCGAAGGATTTTTTAAACCATCCGGTATTGCCATTGCCGGTGTTTCAAAGAACCTGGAAAAGATTAATCTGGGTCGGGATATCGCCCAGCTTCTTCATGACATGGGAAGAGACGATTTATATTTGCTGAATCCCGGGGGCGGAGAGATACTTATCGGGGATAAGGCGTACACATTATTTGAAAATCTCAATGCTTGTCTTAAAACCGGAAAAAAAAGTGTTGACCTGCTGGTTTATGCGGCTCCGCAACATTATCTCATTGATTTTATCAAAAGCCTGCCCGCAAAAAACGCCCCCAAAGCCGTCATTCTGATTCCGGGTATTCCATCCGGCATGAATTACAGGGAATTTGAACACAGTATCGATGCGGTGAAACCTCCGGATCTTCGCATTATTGGCCCCAATTGCATGGGGGTTTATTTTGCCCCGGAGGGTCGCAGCCGGGGATTGAATACGCTTTTTATAGAAGAAGAAAGACTTGAGATCAGGCATTCCCGATTCAGCAATGCGTTGCTGTTAACCCAGAGTGGCGCCTTTTCGGTGACGGCGCTCGATAAATTTCAACATTCGAGGCTGTTCAAGGCCGTGGTCAGTTTTGGCAATAAGTATGATGTGAAAATCACCGATTTTATGGTGTATTTTTCTAAAAACAGGCACATTGACGTGATTTCACTTTACATTGAAGGGCTTGATTGTGGAGAAGGCCGCCAATTTTTTCAGATTGCAGGGAAAATAAAAAAGCCTGTCATCGTTTATAAAGCCGGTAAAACAGATGCCGGTGCAAAAGCGGCAGCTTCCCATACAGCCTCCATGTCCGGCAGTTATGATGTTTTCAGGGCCGCCTGTCTGCAGGCAGGTATGATACTGGTTGAAAATATTGAAGATCATTATAATTTTGTTCAGATTTTTTCGCTTCTTCATCGCAGAAAACCGGTTAACAACAAAGTGGCAGGTGTGGTGAATGCCGGGTTTGAATCCACAGTGGGGGCAGACGAACTGATCAATCTGGAGCAGGCAGAGCTAAACGAAAAAACCGTCAGGCGTTTGAAAAAAATTAATACCTTCGGGCTTGTGGATACGGGCTCTCCATTTCTCGATATCTCACCCATGGCAGATGACAGAATGTATGCGGATTTTGTTGAGGCGATTTTGCAGGATGAAAATGTGGGGTCTGTTTTTGTGGCGATCGTGCCCCATACAGTGACGCTCAAAACATCACCGGAGTTATGCCATGACAGGGATGGGCTCGCGAACCTGCTGGTGGAACTCAGCCGGAAATACGATAAGCCGATGGTCATTTCTGTGAATGGCGGTCAGCATTACCTGGAATTTATATCCATCCTCGAAGAACAGGGATTGCCGGTTTATAATAACATCCGTTCAGCCATAAAATCCCTGGATCGGTTTGTTACCTATCATGTGGTATGAGCCTGATGTAATAAAAATCATATTTGAGGAGAAGCATCTTATGGCGATATGCACGGTTGTCAAATTTAAACCTTATCCGTTTAAGACAGGTGAGAAAATTCATATTGAAGACGGACCCAGAAAGGGGGACTGGGAAGTGGCAGATGTGAGTGATCGCAAGGTCATCCTTCGGTGTCCGGTGTCAAAAAAGGAGTTTTCGTGGGATCGATTCTGCTATTTTACAGAATCGGTAACAAGTGATATGTGGCCTTTGGGTGACTGATCATCACCAAAAACTGAAAAACCATCCCCTTTGATTGTATTTTTTTCAAAGGGGATGGCGTGAGTCGGTAAAATTTCTAAAAACCAGATTATTCCGGAATATCCTCACTATAGGCTTCAATAGTGACATTATTATCGGTCGTGGCAATACCCAGATAGGTTGCGGTAATTTTTGCAAGACCAGTGAAACTGTAGTCGCTGTCAGCAGTAAAGGAAAGCGCTTTGAATTTTGCATTTAACGTTACAGTACCGAATGTCATCGGAATCGAGTTTGCCGGCATCGTCGTTGCCAGATATTCTGCACCATCAATCGTACCTTCAATTACAGCATCATCATAGTCAGTAAGTGTCATTGTAAATTCATTGTCGATCTGTTCAATATATGCTCTGATGACAACCGGTCCTCCACCGGCATTGAGCGCCACCGGGCTCGTCGCCTTTACGAGAAAAGATCCTGTGAGATCGTACAACGGTGGCTCTGGCGGAATATATTCAGCGAAATTAATGGCGCTTAAATTGCTCAGCGATATGGATACGGTTCGTTTTTCCGGTGTAAAGACGACCTCATCATAAGACGGTGTGACGGTAAATGTGCCCTGATTCAGATTGGCAAATGAATATTTACCATTTGCGTCTGTTGTTGCCACCTGTTCTGATGCACCGGTCAATGTTACGGTTACACCTTCCATGGGATTTCCGTCACCATCTGTAACTGTACCTGAAATTGTACACCCAAGCGCGGTTAACATCATACCAACCATAAACAGCTTGAAAAAACCCTTAAACATTTTCCCCTCCTCATGCGCCATTCAATATGTTAATAATATGGACAAACAGCTTTGTTGTCTGTCCAGAAAAATATATGACTGTGTTCAGACGTTCCTGCCATATGGACCAAGTTTTTTTCATGAAGTGAATGTTATGGTTCCCTAATACCCGATTACTGTTTTCCTGTCAACATATTGGTTGAAAAAATAAACGCTGATTAGTAAATACGTTCATGAAATTTAAAAGTCAATAAAATCAAAAGTATATGTATATTTATGGCTGGTTGGAATAAAGATCGCCTGAAATATTGACAGCATTCCGGTTTTATAAGATAAATCACTAAATCATGAGCTGTCGATACGCCAGGTGGAGGCAGATACAGGCTTGAAACGATAAGGAGGCGTTTAAGTATGGGAAAACAAAAGAAAAAAATTGTCATAAACCGGGAAGAATCCGATTTTAAGCCACGGGTGGGCCGGATTCCGATAGGAAAGCCAACCCAGGGCTTTCGGGATAAATCAAAATATTCCAGAAGACAGAAACACAAAAAGGGTATGGACCACAGTCCGTGCCCTTTTTATATCATGCCTGACAAAATACCGGATTCAGTGGGGCCGATGAAGTCAAGGCGTTTGATGTCTTTTGCCCCTTGGCGCACAAGCATATCGCTTAATGATTTTTCCGAATAGGACTGTCCGCCTTCTGTGCCAAGAAGCATGTTAAGAGAGAACAGTGCAGGAAAAAGAGGGCCATCCAGGGTGTTTTCAAGAATAAATTCATGGATGAATATTTTCCCTCCCGGTGACAGTACGGATACGGCTTTCTGAATAATATTTTCCGCATTTTCAGGACGTTCACCATGAAGAATATGAGAAAGCCATACAGCATCAAACTGCCCGATTTCAGTAAACTCATCTTCCAGAAAATCACCTTCAATAAAATCGATTTTTTCAGATAATCCGAATCGGCCGATTGTTTTTTCAGCAAACGGCCGTGTTGTGGGAAGGTCATAGACAGACGCCATAAGACCGGGATTGGCCAGGCAAAAATGAATCGCATAGGTTCCGGGCCCCCCACCAAGATCAAGGAGGCGTTTTACCCCGGACAGATTGAGCTTTTCGGAAAGTGACGGCGCGATGGACATGGCATTGTTGAACATTCCCAAAAGAAAGCTTTCCCGATGGGCTTCTGTTGAATGAGAAGACCTTTCCCGGTTCGGTTTGCCGCTTATAAGGGTTTGATCCATATTAAGCCAGGATTCCGCCAGATTGTGATGGTGCATGATCATATATCCAACATAGGATGGTGAATTTTTTGAAAGGAATTTTATCGATTCGGATGTGTTTTTGTAATGGTCATTCTCTTTTAGTAATAATCCCATGGCCACCAGGGCATTTAAGAACATGGTTACCGCTCTTGAATTTCCTTTGAGTTTCACGGTGAGAGTTTCCGCTTTCAGGGAATTCTCACCAATAAGAGAGAAAACATCAAGCTTAACTGCCGTATGCAGTGTGAATGTTTTCCAATAATTTCCGGATGTTTCCATGAGTTTTCCCGGGTGCCAGGTATTAGGGGTCATTTTTTGGGTTTTCCTTTTTTTTTCCGGTTTGATAATTCAGATCGTCAATCCCGATATGTTTCATACATGCATGCCTTTCGTTAAACATAACGGATTTTTTTTGAAAATAATAATTGGACGATCTGCCCGGAATGTTATGATGACAAGTTTAACCTGTCAATGGAATTTGCACCCCCTATGATTACCAATTATGGGGGGTAATAAATTTACGGTTGAAAAAATGACAAATCAAATGATAAAGTCTCTGAAAATAAAATTTGAAAAATGAACAGAGGAAAATTGAAACCGCAACGCTATATCAAACTTTCACAAACGGATTTAATATTTCATTCCATGGCAGAGGTTTTTCCGTCTATAAGCATGCTGGTTACTCTCAGATTCAAGACGTTCCAGCCGGAAGAAGATATTAGAAATGCCATGCGGTATATGTTAACCATATACCCCAAGCTTCGATCTATCATGGTACCAACACTGTTCTCCTACAAGCTGAAAGTTTTTGATGACACGGATAGACAACTTGAGACGCTTTTCGATCAGGTATTTCGGGTCATGCGTCATCTGGACCCTGATTCAGAAGATTATCTTGAAATGAGAAGGCAGATTTTTAATGAACCATTGGGGTTGACACAGGGATTGCCCATTCGGATCAGATACCTGGCTTATGGTGATATGCCCGTATTATTAATATCGATTCATCATCTCATTTCTGATGGCATTGGTTTTATGCACATGATCGAATCGTTGATGGCTTATTTAAATGGTAAAAGGCCGCCTTTAAATCCAGTTGACAATAGAAGTATCTGGCCATTTCTGTTAAAGAAACCTTATTATAGACTTCCTTTGGAACTCTATAAATCCTTCAGAAAATTTCGCATGATCGAAAAAAAATTGAGGGATAACAGAATTGTAAATATTTCATCCAGACAGGTAAATTATTTTGGAACCTCGAATATTAAACAACATCTGTCCGTGCATCCACTTAAAACCGTTCTTCAAAAATCAAAAATGCTCAATGTGAGCCTGACAACGTTTATCATGACCGCACTGGTCTGTACGATTGCGAAAAAATATAATCAAAAGGAAGATGGAAATACAATTTCTATTTTAACGGCCATAGGCCTTAGGCAATTGTTTGAAACAAATCCACCCGTATTCGGCAACTATGTGAAAGCAAATCTGATCAATATTGATAAAAATCTTTGGGACAATAAAAAAAGCATACTCAAAGAAATCAAATATCAACTCAATGATCGAATCATGGAAGTAAAAAATAAGGAATTCATGTATTCATGGCTGCGCGAAAGACTGGGGCTGCTTATTGGGAAAAAGAATATTGTCCGGGGCATTGTCAATGCCAAAAGGGAAGGGAAGCTGGAGTTTTCATGCCAACTGTCAACGGGTGGCAATATTGATAAAATAAATTCCCATGGAGACAAAGCTCAGGTTATTGAGCTGATAGATGCTGTGCCCCACCATAAAATATTTACAACATTAACCAGTTTAAACGGCAGAATAAATATGAATTTTTCATATCCCGAGGCGGATTTTACCCGAAAGGAAATTAAAGATTTCATTGCGTCATTTGATGCAGAACTGGGTATGTTGCTTGAACTGGACGTATCGTCTTGATTCTGCCCCATGAAGCCTGCTTTTAAAATATGGCAGGGTCAATTTTATCTCAACCTGCCGCAAAATGATAAATTAAACGTATATAGTGGCAAGCAAGAAACATGTGACACCTCTAAATGGAGAAAGCATATGATATATCCCGAGTTAAGGCGTGGGGCAAAAGGGGAAAAAGTAATTCTCCTGCAAACGCTGCTGAACCGCGCAGGCGCGATGTTGAATGCGGATGGCGACTTTGGGCTCGCAACAGAAAAGGGTATCTGTTACGCCCAGGATGTTGCGAATCAACCAGTGACTGGTATCGTAAACCGCTCACTCTGGACCTGGCTGGAATCAAGACCTGAGCCGAGTTCTTTATTACCAACCAATGGTTTGGCGTTTATCGCACTGGAAGAAACCGGAGGCTTGACCTATTATGAAACAAATACAAGATGGCCTCATTTTCCAGGTGAGGCAAGCGGTATCACTATCGGCGTCGGATATGACTTGAAGTGGAATTCGGAACAAAATTTTCGATCCACATGGAGTGATTATCTTCTCCAAGATACCATTGATGAACTGGCTAAAGACATTGGAAAACGAGGCACAAAAAAGCGTGTAAATGAACTGCGCCAGCGTGGCATTGAGGTTCCGTTCAAATCTGCATGGCCGGTTTTTGCTGAAAAAACACTCCCTCGTTTTTATAGAGAGACGGAATCTATTTATCCTTCTCTCGGGCATCTACCTGAATTATGTCGTTCCGTTCTGGTTAGCATCGTTTTTAACCGGGGTGCCAGTTTGACCGGTGACCGGCGAAAAGAGATGAAAAACATTCAGTCCATTTTATCCAGAGCAAGCCAGGAAGAGGGCTCAAAAGATGAGCAGAAAATGATCCTTGCCGATGTGGAGGACCAGATCATTTCAATGAAAAGATTGTGGAATTCAGGCTCCGGATTAATTAAACGCCGTCAATCTGAAGCGAATCTCTGGCGTAAAGGCCTGGCGCTTTGGTAACAAAAACGAAAATGTCCGTCCAAGGTCGATAGGAGGTTTCTATTATGGGCTTGAGTATCAGACAATTTTTTATTGACGAAGATGAAAAAATAGTACGAATTCCAGCAGCTCGCTTTGAAAGGATCAGAAACAGGGATTTTAAAGAGTCACTTCCGCAGTATAAGAATTCTCGTATCCGGTATGCAGAGATCATTTTGGAGCTCGAAAATAGAAAACCAGTCTCAATCATCCGTATTGCATACGGTTATTTACAATTTGATTCCCAAGGAAAAATTGACGAGAATTTTCTTGATCAAGAGAGGCAAGTCGCCATCAATATGATGCCATCTCTGGCAATGCCCGGAGAAGGAGATAACGTAATCTATGCAAGTAACAGATTTGCCAAGAAAAAATTCAAAAATGAATTCACATGGAAACCATCATACGACCTTGAACAGGAAATCATTACAAAGGCGTTTGAATGAAAGTCTGCTGACGCCCATTATTTTTTGATGCTTGCTCCTGGGTGAGCTTTTCAGTTTTGATGAATGTTTCAATTTCGGCCATCAAATGAGATTTGATATTCATTTTGGTTGATTGTGGCGCAGAAAAACCGAGATCCTTTAAATATATCTCCTCTTGATTCAATGATGTTTCCATTCTTATTGTTATCGCCCAGTCATCATTTGAAAAGTTCGGCGTGGGAGCCGGTTCTTTCCAAATAGAGGTCATCGGATGTTCTGCGATAGATCAGGAGCCAGTCTGGTTCGATATGGCAATCCCGATGGCTTTTCCAGTTTCCGGACAATGGGTGATCTTTGTATTTGGTTTCAAGGCCCAGCCCGGCAACCAGTTTTTCAATGACAATCTTTAATTTGTCGATGTCTTTGTTCTGTTTCTTGAGCCTTTTATAATCCTTCTTGAACTGGGTTGTGTAATGGATGTTCAACTGTCAAGCTCCTGAAAAAGCGTATCCACAGAGTCAGCCTTGTTAAGTCCATGCCCTTTTTCGGAATCCGTGAGCGATTTTTCCGTAACCTTATTGGGAATTTTTATTTCAAACGGGATCCCTTTATTTAAGGAAATTTGCGAAAGGTAAATGGAAATCGCTTCAGACATTGAAAGGTTTAATTTTTTCAATATTGTTTGAGCGTTCTTTTTTACTTTCGGATCCACACGGGTTTGAATGATTGCTGTTTTCGCCATGGTAACTCCTCTTGTTGCTGGATTGTTGTATTGACATTTGCATTACAAGATAAATATACACCGTGAGCTGAAAATTTCAAGCATGGATTTGCAAGTTATCTTAGATAATTTGTTGAGGTATTGTTATTTGGGGGGAATGGTTATTGATGGGACTCGCACGGCTGCGAGCACATGGGCGCTTGGAATATCCGGTTACCGAGTCTGCAGCCTCAGCCGGATCCGCGTAATGAGACATTACATTTTCTTGGATGACAAATCAAGTCCGGAAATTTTTTGGCAAGGGCGGGTGTAGTTGAAAAAAATCCAGATAAAAGAATAATGGGTCACTGGTCCTGGGTATACCTTGGCGCTGGGGTCGCCCTTTAATGGGTGGCCCTGTTCGTGGTGGACTTGCCCCGTTCGAGAAGATATTGCAGCTTTGAAGGACAAGAAAAAAATATGGTTGGCAGCCTAAAGAAATCATGAATACTGTATTGATAATTATCATCAGATGATAATAGTCTATTTGATATGAATTCGAATCAGCAATCCAGCCTTGATGATTTCTGAAAAGCTGTCAGTAACCATATTCGAGGATGATAGATGGATAAAAAGATAATGAAAATTGGTATTCTCTCAAGAGAAGACTATCAGAAAAGAACAGTTTCCATTGCAAATGGCGAATACAAGCCCCGGAAGGAAGAACCCAAAGTCTATTTTGAATCCATGGAATCGCTCGGTCAGGTCTTGAGTGGTCAGAATCAGGAATTATTAAGACTTATCATGGATATGCACCCGCTTTCTCTGTCAGACCTTGAAATGATATCAGGACGGAAAAAGTCGAACTTATCAAGAACGCTGAAGACAAGCTTTCCCCATGACTTGAAGTTCTCAACCCTTACGCAATAACAAGTCCCGAAAATCATAAAAACCAAAAAGTTTGTGGGGTATCGTGCGGGGTGCAGTATTTAACCCAATAAAAAAAGGGCTCAGAATTTCTTCCAAGCCCTTGAATTCTTTTTGGTAGCGGGGACAGGATTTGAATCTATGACCTTCGGGTTATTAGCCCGAAAAATATCCTTTCCTTGGACTTACTTCAATTTCCTTCAAATTAATAAATACCAGATAATATACAGTTTATTTTTATATTGACTTACCTAAAAATACCTGTAAATTTATAAAACATGTTGGGTATAGTGTTGGGTATAGAAACGACTATTTTTCAGACAACAACCCGAAGGTTTCAAGATTTAACTATTTAGAATTGAATAATAATTTGTGGTCTTCGGGTCTTTTGGAGGTTGCAACATGCCAGCTCAAAAAAGATATAAAACAAGGTATCCGGGAGTCTACTATATAGAGGGAAAGGCTATCAGTACGGGAAAACCGGAAAGAATCTATTATATCATGTACCGGAAAGACGGTAAGCAGATTCACGAGAAAGCCGGTCGTCAATTTCAGGATGACATGTCCCCCGCGAGAGCCGCAAAATTAAGAGCTTTAAAAATTGAAGGTGATCAGTTATCCAATAAAGAAAAACGCGAAGCTGAAGAAGCCAGAAAGCGGGCTGCAGAAAACAAATGGACGGTTTCCAAACTGTGGGATGCGTACCTTTCCAATCAACCCAATTTGAAGGGAATAACCACGGACAAGAATCGGTTTGAAAATTACATCGAGCCTCATTTTGGGGAGAGAGAGCCGAGGGATATATTACCTCTGGATATTGACCGGTTACGATTGAAACTCTTAAAAAAGAAAGCCCCGGCAACAGTCAGAAACATTTTGGAATTATTGCGCCGGATAATTAATTTTGGTGTCAAGAAACAGCTTTCCAGTGGCTTGAGCTTTATTATTGAAATGCCCACAGTCAACAATGAAAAAACCGAAAATTTGACATCTGAACAGCTCGTGAGCCTTCTTAACGTTTTGGAGTCATACGAAGATATTCAGGCGTGTAATATGATGAGGTTGGTCTTGTTTACCGGCATGAGACGCGGGGAAATGTTTCGGCTGAAATGGGATCATATCAATTTTCATGATGGGTTTATTTTATTGGTTGATCCCAAAGGTGGGAAAGATGAAAAAATACCATTGACCGATTCAGCACGGGAGGTTTTATCATCACACCCAAGAGCAGAATCAGAATATGTGTTTCCCGGCAGGGGAGGGCGGCAACGGGTATGCATTAATAAACAGGTCAATGAAATAAAACAACTGGCAAGATTGCCAAAGGATTTCCGGGCACTCCATGGATTAAGGCACACATACGCTTCAATCCTGGCCAGTTCCGGCAAGGTTGATTTGTATACCCTTCAAAAGCTAATGACCCATAAGAGCCCACAGATGACGCAAAGATACGCACACCTCAGGGATGAAAGTTTACAGAAAGCCGCGAATGTGGCGGGTGATGTGGTGAATGAGGCCTTGAAGGACAAGAAAAAGAATGTGGTTGATCTTAAAAAATGATGAATATTAAATTGACAATTATCATCCGATGATAATAATATGGTACATATGAACAGTGAAAATCTCGATACGCTCATTGATTTGGATGGTGAAATTTTCATGATGGAAGATGGTTATTGGGTGAAATTCGAAGCAAGAAGGGTTTCCCCTTCATCTTTTGCACCACATGGAATTCGATATTCATTAACCCTTCATGACAAAAATAACGTTCGTGTTATCGGGTTTGATAATGCACATGCAATCAAGGTCAAAGGTCGCAAAAGGTTTTCAGGAAGGAAAATCACATGGGATCATGAGCATCATATGGATAAGGTAAAACCATATGAATTCGAATCAGCAGGCCAGCTCCTTGATGATTTTTGGAAAGCAGTCAACAACCATATCGGAGGATGATAAATGGGTAAAAGAATAATGAAAATAGGCATTCTCTCAAGAGAAGACTATCAGAAAAGAACAATCGCCATTGCAAAAGGTGAACACAAACCCCGGAGGGATGAACCCAAGGTTTATTTTGAATCCATGGAGTCGCTCGGGCAGGTATTGAGCGGCCAAAATCAGGAATTGTTGAGACTTATCAAGGATAATCACCCGGATTCCTTGTCAGAACTTGAGATGATATCTGGAAGAAAAAAACCAAACCTTTCAAGAACACTGAAGACCCTTTCAAATTATGGCATCGTTGAGTTGATTCGCGAAAAGGGCATGGTACGCCCTGTGGTCAAGGCAACTGAATTCAGGGTTGAGTTAATTTTATGAGCCCATGGCGAGAAGCATTCCCGGAATTTAAAGATAACCCACATGGAACCGCTTTGGCCGGTGCCAGACATAAAGAAGGTCTTACGCAAAGGCAGCTTTCGGAATTGACATTCATAAAACAGCGCCACATATCGGAAATAACTATCAGTAAGACAGGCGCACTTCTTCGAATAAAGGAGCTCAAAACAATCCAACATTTTGACTCACGGTATGAAATATTTATTTAATTATCAAGGTAATTATCTCTTTAGATTTATGAAAATAATATATTTTGTTGGCTTAAAAAATATCAGATTCACAAGCCTTTCCCGTGACTTGAAGTTCTCATTCCTTTAATAATAACCATTCTCGGAAATTGCAAAAAACAAAAAGTATGTTGGGTATAGTGTTGGGTATGACAATTTCACCCAATAAAAAAAGGGCTCAGAATTTCTTCCAAGCCCTTGATATCTCTTTGGTAGCGGGGACAGGATTTGAACCTATGACCTTCGGGTTATGAGCCCGACGAGCTACCAGACTGCTCCACCCCGCATCAATTGTGAAACGGAACATAGCCCTTGAGGTTTTAAATGTCAAGCGTTCTTTAATATATTTTCAGTAATCGGGTGCCACTGTTCATATCCCCGGCTTTAACCGGTTTCTGAATGGTCAGGTGCGATTTTAGGAAGTACATATTTCATGATAGGTTTATTTATGGAAGGCTTATTTGATCAGGTCGTTGATTGTCTGTTTTTGGGTGGACGTATCCCGAGTGGTGTCCTTTCGCCATAGAATCTGCTTGATTCTGGCGGATGCGCCTGAAACGATTTCAAGGGAAGACTTGGGCGTTTTCAGGATTTTTGAAAGAAAGCTGATGCACATTTTATTGGCCGAACCGTCTACAGGTGGTGCCGTGATTTTTAATTTTATGGCATCATCGTGGAGGCCTGCAATCATGTTTTTGGAGGATTTGGGGAGGACAACGATTTTAAAAACGAGGCCCTCCTTTGTCTCCCTGATCTGAAGCATGAAATACCCCTAAAGCCTGTTCACCGGATGGTCAGTTCCTTTTCGATGAGATTCTTAAGCTCTTCATACGTGGTCGTAACGGGAAATTCCGGAAACTCTTTGATAACGTTTGCGGGCGGTTTAAAAAGAAATCCCTTGTCCGCTTCTTTCAGCATATCGGTATCGTTATAGGAATCGCCAAAAGCAATTACCTTATAATAAAGGGTTTTCAAAGCCAGGACGGTTTGTCTTTTGGCCCGGCTTTGCCTCAGGTTGTAATTTGAAATCCGGCCATCAGGTTCAATGGTGAGAGAATGGCAGAAAAGCGTCGGCATACCCAGTTTTTTCATAAGCGGTTTTGCAAACTGGATAAATGTATCTGAAACCACAATAAGCTGGGCATGGGATCTCAACCAGTCCACAAATTCAGCAGCGCCATCAAATGGGTCCATGGTGGCGATGACGTCTGTGATGTCCTTGATTTTCAAGTTGTTTTCATCAAGGATCTTCAGTCGTTTTTTCATCAGGACATCGTAATCCGAGATGTCTCTGGTTGTGAGCTTGAGTTCTTCGATGCCGGTTTTTTTAGCCACGTTTATCCAGATTTCAGGCACAAAAACACCTTCCAGGTCTGAGCAGATTATATCCATAAGATCTCCGTTAAATGGTTTGATTGTTGTCTTCGATTCGAATCAGCATGGGATCACGTTCAATAATATGAAGCGCCGTGATCTCTTTAAGTGCTGCCTGAATGTTTGATTCTTTGGCCCTATACGTCATCATGACAACAGGTACAGCACCTTGCTGGTTCTGGCCTTTCTGATGAACGGATTTGATGCTGATATGATGGTTTCCAAGTATACCTGAAATGGATGACAATACACCGGGTTTGTCAATAGCTGCAAACCGGATGTAATATTGCGTGTTCACTTCATCAATGGGAAGAACGGGTATTTCTTTGATGTGTTCGTTTTGAAACCCAAGGGCCGGCACCCTGATTTTTGCACCTGAAATCATATCTCTGGCAATATCTGCAATATCACTGATGATGGCGCTCGCCGTGGGCATCATCCCGGCGCCATAACCGTAAAGGGCCATGTTGCCTACGGCATCTCCCTGAATAGCAATGGCGTTTAAAGATCCATTCACACCGGAAAGCAGATTTGACATGGGGATCATGGTCGGATGGACCCTTGCTTCCACAGCGTTGCCATTATATTTGCTTATTGCGAGCAATTTGATCCGGTAACCGAATTGTTCTGCAATTTCTATATCCAGCGGTGTGATATTTGAGATACCTTCGACATAAATATCGTTAAAGTTGATTTTCATGCCATAGGCGATGGAGATGAGTATGGCCAGTTTGTGTGCCGTATCAATACCTTCCACATCAAATGTGGGATCAGCTTCTGCATACCCGTTTTTCTGTGCTTCTTCAAGCGCTGCTTCAAAAGGGCTTTTTTCATAGGCAATTTTCGTCAGAATATAATTGCAGGTACCGTTTAATATACCGAGCATGGCTTGTATCTTGTTTCCCACAAGGGTTTCACGAAGCGTTTTAATCACCGGCATACACCCTCCCACGCTTGCTTCATAGCCAATACTGATTTTCCGGTTTAATGCCTGTTCAAAAATCATATTCCCATGCTTGGCAAGGAGCGCCTTGTTCGCTGTTACAATGTGCTTCCCTTTTTCAATGGCTTTAAGCAACAGGTTTTTAGCGAACGTGTCTCCGCCGACTGTTTCAACAATGATATGGATATCCGGATCATTTAGAATCGTATCTGCATCATTTATCAGGACGCCATCATTCAAATTGACACCGCGGTCTGTTATGAGATCAATGTCTGCAATATATTTCAGGTGAAGGCGGACACCGATTCTTTTTTCAATGAGATGACTGTTTGAAAGAAGAATTTTGGCGACACCTGTGCCGACTGTACCAAAACCAATAATTCCAATATTGATTGTTTCCATATAAAACCCCTGAATCCCATTTAACAATGAATTAACCCGAAAGATCGTGTCATGAGCCATCCTTGAAATCTCTTATTAACGCAAGCATGGTTTCAGATCAATCCTTTTTCATCTGTCTTTTGTGCAAAAAAATTTCATATCGGAAAATTTAGGGTTTGAGCAGGATAGAATCCTCTGGTTTGTAGAAAATGAAAAGATGTTTGCCATAAAAATGTTTTGACTTTTAGAGGTGATCAGTCTAATTTTACTGATTCATTGAATTGGATAATGCGTTAGAAAAAAGGTGATAGTTTTTTACATTTAGGGAGAAAATATGAGTGATAAGTCGTTGACTTATGCTGATGCCGGTGTTGATATCAATAAGGCGAACAAGCTGGTTGGTACAATTAAACAGATTGCGAAACAGACCCCCCGATCGGGCGTGATGGGAGAAATCGGCGGATTTGGCGCACTCTATTCTTTAAAGCTCTCAAATATAGAGAATCCCGTACTGGTAAGCTCCACAGATGGTGTGGGGACAAAGCTTAAAATCGCATTCATGATGAAAAAGCATGATACCATAGGCATCGACCTTGTGGCCATGTGCGTGAACGATGTTGCTGTTCAGGGTGCAAAGCCATTGTTTTTTCTGGATTATATTTCAATGGGAACCCTGGTGAGCAAGACGGTTACTGAAATCATCAAAGGGATTGCCGAGGGGTGCAAACAGGCTCATTGTTCGCTGATAGGCGGTGAAACTGCCGAAATGCCAGACCTCTATAAAAAAGGAGAATATGATCTGGCCGGATTTTCAGTGGGTATTGTTGACGACAGTAAAATCGTTGACGGCTCTGAAATCCGAATGGGCCACAAGCTGATTGGCATATCATCAAGCGGTGTTCACAGTAACGGATTTTCATTAGTCAGAAAAATCTGTTTTGACGTTTTGAAGCTGAACATCAATTCCCGTGTACCTGAACTGGGTAAGACCATTGGCGAAGAGCTTCTGACCCCCACAAAAATCTATTCTGAAACCATTCAGCACATTATAAAGGATCTCCCGGTTCACGGGCTGGCCCATATTACCGGTGGCGGAATTGATGATAATATTATCCGTGTGATCCCCAAAACCTGCAAAGTCAGGATTGAAAGCGGCAGCTGGGAAATCCCGCCGGTATTTCAGTTTTTAAAGCAGGCAGGCAATGTGCCCGATGGCGAAATGCGGCGCACATTCAATCTGGGCATTGGGATGATTGCGGTTGTGCCTGAAGATTCCGCTCAGGAAGTTCTTCAGCGATTAAACGCCATGGGTGAAACATCCCTGATAATCGGGGACGTGGTTGAAAGAGATTCCTCCCAGACTCAGATCGAGTGGTGTTAACATAGACAGGGTATTAGCGCCTTATGATGACCGTTTTTAAATGGTTGATAAGACCATTTACACGACTATTGAACTGGATTGAAAAAGGCAGTAAAGGACACGTTCCTTGCCGGGATTGAGCTTCAGGCAAAAAGAATTCCGGGAGAATATCAAAATGACATGGTTGTATTAGGAATAGAATCTTCCTGTGATGAAACAGCAGCAGCCGTTGTGAAAGACGGTTGCGACGTTCTCTCCTCTGTTGTATCTTCCCAGATAGAGATACATCACCAGTATGGTGGCGTTGTACCCGAACTGGCATCCAGAAAGCATATAGAAAATATTGTTTTTGTGGTAGATGAGGCTGTCCAGAGGGCCGGGCTGACACTGGCGCAGATTGATGCGGTATCGGTAACCCAGGGACCGGGGCTGATCGGTTCGCTTCTTGTGGGATTTTCCTTTGCCAAGTCGTTTTCCTTTGCCAGGAAAATTCCATGGGTGGGTGTGGATCATCTGGAAGGACATATTTCATCTGTATTTCTTGAAAACAATTCACCATCATTCCCCTTTGTAGCCCTTCTCGTGTCTGGCGGTCATACAAGTATTTATTATGTAACGTCTCACACATCATTTACGCTTATGGGCCAGACCCGTGACGATGCTGCCGGAGAAGCCTATGACAAAGTGGCCAAAATGCTGGACCTTGGCTACCCTGGCGGACGGGTGATCGATGACCTCTCTAAAACCGGAAATGCGAGAACTATTGTCTTCCCGCGGCCGTTTTTGGATAAAACATTGTTTGATTTCAGTTTCAGCGGCCTTAAAACAGCGGTGAACAGGTATATCAAGACTAATCCGGACGATTATAAGGGCCAGATACCGGATATTGTGGCGTCCTTCCAGGAAGCCGTCATTGACGTTCTTTCATTTAAATTGTTCTCTGCAGCAAAGGAGAAAAAGGTCAATCATGTTGCCGTTGTGGGCGGGGTCGCAGCAAACAGCCGTCTTCGGGAGGTTGTCACGGAAGAAGCATTAAAACGGAACATGTCGGTTCACATCCCGTCTGTTGATTTCTGCGGGGATAACGGTGCCATGATTGCAGCCATTGGGTACCATTATCTTGAGAGAGGAGAATACTCGAACCGGGGAGATGATGTTTATTCCCGGTCGTGGGTGGCAATCGGCAAGAAGCACAAATAGCCATGGCCTGAGCTATGCCAAAAACCCATTTGCGGCCACTGAAAACCGGCGTTTCAATCTCAAAATCCTTTCAAGCGATGCCATTCCTTTTGCCATGTTTTTTTCTGATGACGTGATGGTGTAAACTATTTCATTAAATGCATTTTCGATTTTTGGACTTTTGTGGCAGATCAGTACGATATCGATATCTGCCGCCATGATTTGCCGAATCTGAGTGGGAATGTCATGGCGGATCGCTTTCATGTCAAGATCATCTGTCAGGATCAGCCCGTCATATCCCATGACGTCCCTTAAAAGGTGTTTCGCAATTTTTTCCGAAAGGCTGGCCGGCCATAAAGGGTCAATTCCTTCATAAAGAATATGGGAAAGCATAATCCCGTCCACGTATTTTTCTATTGCCTGTTTGAAGGGAACAAGGTCTGTCTCTTCCAGTTCCTTAAAAGATGTTTTTAAAAACGGCAGTTCCAGATGCGAGTCCAGCGTGGTTCGGCCTATGCCCGGAAAATGCTTGCCTACAGCCATGATGCCATTTTCCTGAAAGGTTTCAATGACCACACGGCCAAAGTCTGCCACGGTATGGGAATCGCCTCTGAAAACCCGTTCGTGCATGATCCCCTTAAATCCTTCCGGTTCAACGTCAAGAACAGGCGCCATGTTCATATTCAGTCCTGCCTCGCGCATTTCTTGTGCGGTTGTTTTTGCAAAACGGATCGCATCCTCTATGGTTTTTATTCCGGGGTTTCCTTCAGGAAAGAGTGTAAATGGCGCTTTTAACCTGGCGACCGTTCCCCCTTCCTGGTCAATGGCCATAAATAGAGCCGGATTTCCACAGGAAGCCGCATATGCCTGAATGTCAGATGACAGTTCCCTGATCTGATCCGGTGAAGTGATATTGCGGGAAAATAGAATGATTCCCCCAACATTCAGTGTGCCAATGAGAAATTCAAGATCGCTGTTGAGCCGGGTGCCGTCAAACCCGACCATAAGCCGCTGACCTGCGATTTGCCTTTCTGAAAAGTTATCGGATGATTTTTCGGTTTCAGTCATGTGATTTATTTCCGTCTGAGCTGGTATTGCCTTACGGCCTTATTATGGTCTTTGATATTGGTTGAAAATTGATGGGTTGTATCTTTTTTTGACACAAAATAGAGATAATCGTTATTGTCAGGATAGAGTGCCGCCTCAATGGATTCATGGCCGGGATTGGTGATTGGCCCCAGTGGCAGACCTTTAATCCGGTATGTATTATAAGGTGTTGGTGTTTTAAGGTCCTTTCTGGTAATATTGCCATTAAAATCGGATATGCCGTAAATAACGGTTGGATCAGATTCCAGTCGCATGTTTTTCTTGAGCCGGTTATGAAAGACCGATGAGATGACAGGCCGCTCATGAGCGGTTCCTGTTTCTTTTTCGATGATGGAGGCAAGGGTCAGTATTTGATGAATAGACATGTTCAGCTCGCGTGCCCGCATCTCCCATTCAGGAGTTATTACCGATCGCAGACGGTTCACCATGGTTCTGATCATCTCCTTTTCCGGCAAGCCTTTCGGGAAATAGTATGTTTCAGGGTACAGATAGCCTTCAAATGAATCTGAAGGAATCCCCATACTCCTGGCAAAGCTTTTATCGCTGGCTGCGTCAATAAATGCCTTTGAAGAACCCAGGCCTGCATTTTCAATGATAGCGGCAATCTGGGTGATAGAATAGCCTTCAGGTATGGTCACTTTATGAAGAAATACCCGTCCGTTTATGAATGCATCAAGAATGTCATTGGGGGACATATCAGGGGAAAGCAGGAATTCGCCGGCTTTGATTTTTTTAGCGCTTTTTTTTATTCTGGCAACCATTTTAAATTTGAAAGGGGTTCGTATCAATCCTTCATCTGAGAGTTTTAAAGCGGTCTCGGCAAGACTTTGACCATGGTCAACCGTGAAGATTTTTTCCTGATGGATCTTGTTTTTGGGTTTTTTGGAATAAAAATAAAGATCCAGACCAAAGCATAACACAATACAGACGCTAAGAAACAGGCTAAAGAGAAGAATGGTTTTAATTGTGCTCAAACTCAAACGATCTCCGGCTAAAAATAATAAAGAACAGGCAAATATATACGATATATGAAAGATGACAAAAAATACGGATATCTTTTATATCGCGCGGCCCCCTGGAAGATTTGAGATAACTTTTGAATATTTTTTTTGAACGAAAATCGGGGTAACTATATGCCCATTTTATGCGGTTTGTCAAAGAACAATTTTTTTTGATCGTCATTCGGCTCTATTACGAGGATAGGTGATGTTAACCTGTCCTCCTTTCTTAAATTCCTTGATTTTAGGGGTATCAGTGTATATCTTTTGTCAATGTTTCGCATTGTCAGGATTTGCTCTCATAATTTGCTCTCAGGAGGTGATGGCTGTTGACATTAAACAATGAAAAATCACAGGAAATCTACCAGGGGTTTGAGCAGGGGCCCATCAGGCCGCCTAGTGAAGCTTATAGCCTTTTGATACGCGCCACCAGAAACTGTCCGTGGAATCATTGTACATTCTGCCCTGTTTATAAGGGTGAGCGCTTCTCGCTTCGCCCGGTCTTAAATGTAAAAAGAGATATCGACACTTTAAAAAAGTTTATTCTGCCATTACGGGAAATCATGGAAGCCGGAAAGAGTATCTCAAGGGAGGATATTAATAGAATCGCCTCAAAGGCCGATCCTTCCGAGATGAGCGCGTTACAGGCATCTGTCAACTGGATTTCGGGCGGGATGCAGTCCATTTTTATTCAGGATGCAAACAGTCTGGTCATGAAGCCCGAGAACCTGATTGATATATTAACCTATATCAGGGATGCGTTTCCGTGGGTTAAACGAATTACGTCCTATGCCAGATCTCATACCATTGCCCGAATCAAGGACAGCGACATGAAGGCCATTGCCGATTCCGGTTTAAACAGAATTCATATCGGCCTTGAGTCAGGTTCGGACAAGGTACTTGAGATGGTAAGGAAGGGTGTGACAAAAGACATGCACATCAGGGCCGGGAAGAAAGTTAAGCATGCGGGTATCGAACTTTCGGAGTATGTGATGCCCGGACTTGGTGGAAGGTCTTATTCCGAGGAGCATGCACGGGAAACAGCAGATGCGTTGAATCAGATAAATGCGGATTTTATCCGGTTGAGAACCCTTGCCATTCCTAATCATGTCGATCTTTTCAAAGACTATGAAAGTGGCAGATTTGATAAATGTACCGATCTCTTGATGTGCAAGGAGATTCTCCTTTTTATTGAAACGTTGAACGGGATTTCCAGTACGTTAAAAAGTGATCATATTTTAAACCTGTTTCAGGATGTGGAAGGCAAATTTCCGCAGGACAAGCCGCATATGGTGAATATTTTAAAAACTTTTCTTGGCATGTCTCCGGAAGATCAGGTATTATTTCAGGTGGGAAGACGTATCGGCATGTTTTTTTCTCTTGATGATATGAATCATATAAACGAGAGAGAGAAAGTTAAAGGAATCTGCGCGAATATGGGAATTACATCGGAAAATGTGGATGATATGATTGATGAAATGATGCGGAGATTTATTTGATAACCACGGATCCGCTTGCACAAAAAGGATGAGGTGAATGGGAAAACCGGAGCTTAAAGAACTCAGGATTAACAGGGACTGGTGTAAGGGATGCGGCATTTGCGTTCATTTCTGCCCTAAAGAGGTTCTTGACCTCGACCAGGAAGATAAAGCGGTGCCCGTCAAGCCGGATCAATGCATTTGCTGCATGATGTGTGAAATGAGATGCCCTGATCTTGCCATAGATGTAATACTTAAATGACATAAAGTGTTTATATACGCATTTTGAATGAACGGATCATTCTTAAGGTCGATGCCACAACTTGCAGGGATCCATTATGAAAAAAAATATCAAATTTATTCAGGGAAATGAGGTCTGTGTGGAAGCCGCATTATATGCGGGGCTTGATTTTTTTGCAGGATACCCCATCACGCCGTCTACCGAAATCAGTGAACATCTTTCCAAAAGGCTTCCGGAAAAAGGCGGTAAATTTCTTCAGATGGAAGATGAAATCGCGTCTCTCTGTGCTATAATAGGGGCGTCACTGACCGGATGCAAAGTGCTGACCGCAACCAGCGGACCGGGTTTTTCACTGATGCAGGAAGCATTGGGGTATGCGATAATGGCGGAAATACCATGCGTTATCGTAAACGTTCAGCGTGGCGGCCCGTCAACCGGAAATCCGACCCATGTGAGCCAGGGTGATGTAAATCAGGCACGGTGGGGAACGCACGGCGATCATGCCATCATTGTTTTAACCGCTTCCAATCACCAGGACCTATTTAATATCACGGTCGATGCATTCAATCTGGCTGAAACCTACAGAACACCTGTGATACTGCTTTTTGATGAAGTGATCGGGCATATGAGAGAAAAACTGGTGATGCCCGAAAAAGGAGAAATCGAGCTGGTTGACAGATTAAGGACCTCTCTGGGGGAAGGTATTGATTATCATCCTTACCTGCCCCGGGAAGATGGCAGGCTTCCCATGTCTGATTTCGGTGGTGTTCACCGTTATAATGTGACCGGCCTTTTTCATGATATGTGGGGATTCCCTTCGGATAATCCCCAGGTTGTTCACGGCCTCATCCGGCATCTTGTGGATAAAATCGAGAATAATGTTCATCAGATCGCCAGGTTCAAGGAGTTTTTCATGGAAGATGCCAGAACCGTTCTTGTATCTTACGGTGCCGCTGCCAGATCCGCTCTTCATATCACAAAAAACCGCAGAGCACGGGGAGAGCGGGTTGGTCTTCTGGAACTTCAGAGTCTGTGGCCTTTTCCTTCCCATATTGTCAGGGAGAAGTGTGCATCTGCCCAGAAAGTGATTGTCGTTGAAATGAATGTGGGGCAGATCTTGAAAGAAGTTAAAAACGCAGTAGACAATCCGGAGAAAGTGTTTCTAGCGAACCGGGTGGATGGAGAGCTGATTACGCCAACGGATATCAAGAGTATCATGCGCTTGATTCATGGGAAGGGAGTATAACCAATATGGCTGTAAAAGATTATATCCGGAAACGGTTTTTCCCGCATATCTGGTGCCCGGGATGTGGCCATGGGATTGTCCTGAACAATCTTTTAAGGGCGATTGAAAAACTGAAACTGAAAAAAAACGAAATTGTCATGACCTCAGGCATTGGGTGTTCATCAAGAATATCCGGCTATGTGGATTTCCATACGCTGCATACGATTCATGGCAGAGCGCTTTGCTTTGCCACAGGTGTTAAAATGAACCGCCCGGAATTGAAACTGATCGTACCCATGGGAGATGGGGATGCCCTTGCTATCGGAGGCAACCATTTTATTCATGCGGCCAGGCGTAACATCGATATCACGGCCATCATCATGAATAATCGTATCTACGGCATGACCGGCGGACAGTTTTCACCACTTTCCGGATATGGCACCAAAGGTACTACCGCCCCTTTTATGAATATTGACCATGGGTTTGATGTGGTTGAACTTTCAAAGGCGGCAGGTGCCACATTTGTCGCGAGAACCAGCACGTATCATGTCAAGCAGATGGTTGATATCCTTGCCGATGCAATCGATCATAAGGGATTCTCTGTTGTGGAAATCATGAGTCAGTGCCCCACGTATTTTGGCCGGAAAAACAAGCTGGGCGGCGCAACCGACATGATGACATTTTATAAGGATCATACAACGCCTGTCGGATCAAAAGAGAAGAAGGCAAATCCGGAGCTGATCGAACGGGGTATTTTTGTTCATGAGGATTTACCGGAATATTGCAATGAGTATGACAAAGTCATTGAGATGGCAAAAGCATCTTTGAAATAGGGGAAAAAAGCATGGAAAGATTCAGGCTTGTGTTTTCAGGATCAGGCGGGCAGGGCGTGATTACCGCGTCAATTATTCTGGCTGAAGCGGCCGTACTTTATGAAAACATGAATGCAGTGCAGTCCCAGGTATACGGGCCTGCCGCCAGAGGCGGGGCCGCAAGAAGTGATGTGCTGATTTCGGAAAAAACCATCGATTTCCCCAAAGTAACTCACCCCAATGTGCTGGTCTGCCTGACCCAGACTGCATACAACATGTATAACCCGATCATCCGTCCGGGAAGTCTTTTGATTACAGACAGCAGATATGTAAAGACGGAAAGCAAAGTTGATGCACGGCAGAGAGAACTGCCCCTATATGCAACCGTTATGGAAAAAATCGGAAATCCGATCGTGTTTAACATATGTGTGCTGGGGGCATTGATCGCACTGACGGATGTGGTGAAGCCTCAATCGGTTGTAAGCGTTTTGTCTTCAAGAGTGCCGGAGAATTTTCTGGATATGAACCGATATGCACTCGACCTGGGCCTGGAAATCGGCCGGGGAGCAAAACAGATCAAAAAGGATTAACGCTGTTGGGCCAGTGCGCCGGACTTTATATACATATCCCATTCTGCAGAAAGAAATGCAGGTATTGCGATTTTTATTCCATTGAAAATACTTCTCTTGAAAAACCGTTCACAGATGCGTTGAAAAGAGAGATGGCCTTTTATGCCGAAAAGGAACTTGTATTTGATAGCCTTTATTTGGGTGGCGGCACACCATCCCTTATTTCTGTTGATCATCTCCTCTCAATTCTTGAGCATGCCACAACATGTTTTCATTTTCTTGAAAACCGGGAAGTAACGATAGAAGTCAATCCCGGCACCGTAAGCCTGGAAAAATTAGTGTCGTATTACAAAGCGGGTATCACCCGGCTGAATGTCGGCATACAGTCCTTTCAGGATGCCAATCTTAAACTGCTGGGTCGCATTCATACTGCTGAAGAAGGGCGAACAGTCATAGAACGCGCAAGGCATGCAGGCTATAAGAATATCGGCATGGATCTGATTATCGGGCTTCCGGGACAGGGTAGAGGGGCGCTTGAGGCCGATCTCATAAAAACCGTTTCTCTTCATCCCGAACATATATCCTGCTATATGCTTTCCTATGAGGCGGGCACGCCTTTTTACCGAATGAGAGAAAAAGGAGAAGTCCGTGCATTGGGGGATGAACAGGTGGGGGAACTTTATGAGATTCTGGTCGAATTTCTGACACAAAACGGATACGAACACTACGAAATATCCAATTTTGCCCGGATTGATTCTTATTCGAAGGGCATATCCTATCGATCAAAACATAATTATAAATACTGGTCTGGTGCGCCTTATATCGGTCTTGGGCCGTCTGCCCATTCGTTTCTTCCACCAGTGCGATTCTGGAATGTAACAGATATTGAAGCATACATATCGGTTTTAAAAGAGGGACGACGCCCTGTTGAAGAAGAGGAAAATCTTACACCTGATCAGGAAATGACAGAAGCTATATACCTGGGGTTAAGAACGAGTGATGGTATAAGGCTCAATCCATTCAGGCAAAAATTCGGAGCTGATTTTATCAGGATATGTAGGGACGTTTTATCTTCCCTGGAAAAAGACGGCTATCTGGTCGTGAAGAAAGAAAGACTGTTTCTGACCCGGAAAGGGTTTCTGGTTTCAGATGCCATTGTCGTGAAGCTGATGGAAGAGGTAGAGAAGGTAAAACCCCCCTTGAAACAAGGTTTGTGAAGGGGGGCTTGATACCACCGATCAGGTGGACATGGTTTTTATCAGCACACCAATATAAAATCGGGCATGGCTGATCGCTGTTGCCATATTTGCGCGATGGTTTGCAAGCACACCGCTCAAACTTGCCTCGGTAACGACCCATGGGTTGATTTGCGCTGCTTTATCACAAGATGCAATCGCGTGCTCAAGGCTCTCTAATCCATGTCTGGTGACCAGTACGGAGTGAAAGTCTTTTTCCACTGCACCTAAAATCGTCTTCATGGCAGTTGCCACACCCTGAGCATAGTACAAATAATCGTCTGCAGAAAAGGAACTGACTGTTTCACCCGTAGGCTCTTTTGTTTTTACAAGATCATCATCACAGCTTCCAAGAAGGTTTCTGTAGGATTCAAGCAGTGGAATCAGGTTATCCGCCCGGTTGAAGAAGGTGGCTTCACCCATGAGAAGTTTGTTTCTGTATTTTTTAAGTTCCTCTAATCCATCAGCATATGATCGTTCCGGAGACTGAAAAAAGGGAAACCATAATCTGGTAGGCTGAACCATAAACCAGTTCTGGGCGTTTTCAAGATTTTTATCAAAAGATACTGTACTTCCGGTTCTCGATATCCTTTCAAAAAGAATCAGTGCTGTTTTTCGGGTAACTTCAAGGACACCTTTCTGGAAGCAGTTGACATTGTCGGTAACTCTAAAAATATCATTGGGCCGCCATCCCCAGAAGCGTTTATGTAGCTCGTAGTCAAGTGGTTTGATTGTTTCGTCCACAAAAGCAACACCCGGAGGCATTGGCGGGTCGATTTTCATTGGTGTGCCGGTATTGGAATGGCTTATTTGCGCACCTGAACCCGTTGATGAAACATGACCGCCATCTTCATCAGGCATGCCGACTGATTCGGAATCATCAAATTCTGATGAGGGATATGTCTGATTGACAGGCATTTTTTCATCTATAGATGCATAGGGTTGATGGTATTTTTCTTCGATCTGTTTGGTGATATTTTTCTCACGAATATAGGATATGCCTATACGCGCCAGCCATAAAAAGGCACATGCAATAATAATGACAAGGATAATACGGCTGAAGGCAAATCCCCCGAAACCTGCAGCATCACTCTTGTCTTGACCGGATTTTTCATGTGTTGCCATAATTCCTCCCTTGAGTTGTTGCCAAATATCAAAAAAATAATTAATGTATCAGCTTTTTTTTCTGAGTTGCCTGGTATCCCCGACCCGGATAGTAAAATTAATCGAATCAAAATATTCAATTAACGGTATAATATATTTTCTGGACACACCGGTAATATCCTTGAAATCCGGTGTTGTCATTTCACCTTTTTCCAAAATAAAATCTGTAACCCTTTTTTTCAGGTCTTCGATATGATCTGTATGGAAATAAAGATCATCCTTTGTTTTGATAATGAGGCCTTCGCCGATGAGCAGCATCAGAACGTCTTTCGCAACAGCAGGATCAATCTCAAGTGTTTTGGCCAGTTCACGAAAGAATGGCGGCGCAAGCCCGTCTGCTTTATATCTGCTTTCTATTTTTTTCTTTACATCTTCCTGGTCAATCTGAAGCGCTATTTTGTGACCAAAAAGACGGACAGAGTCTTCTTCCTGGGCGATTTTTTCATCTTTTACCATTTGATTGAGCATGATATTGAAAAGCTTGGTACCTATGCCCTTTGGTAATTTGGACAAAAGCTCCGCCTTGGGCATAGCACTTTTCAGAGGATTTGTCTTGTGATATTTTCCAAGATGGTCATGGATAAGCCCTGTCAGCTCAGCTATGGTTTTTTGATGAATAAATATCCTGTTTTCCTTGTCCATCTGAAGGATTGTCTTTGTGGCCATCAGACTCTGCAGGATTTGGTTGAGTTTTTTATCCGGAAGATTTGTCATCACTTTAAGATCCAAAAAGGAAACACCGGAAAACCCCGCCTGAACGGCAAAAAACGAGATCGTTCCATCCGGGTCCTCTGAAAGAAGGATCTTCAGGCCTTCAATCACCTCCGGTTTGAACCTCTTGTGCTTGGCTGGCAGGGGATTCAATATCTCACCGCCGCCGATGGTTCTTACAGGAGAGTAGCTCCGGATGACAAAGCGGTCGTGCTTGACACAAGGCACGGGCGAATCGAGCCTGAGCTGAATAAAACCTGTTTCACCGGGCTGAAGGGTTTCCTTTTCAAGAACAATCAGGTTCCCCATGATTTCAACCGTTCCGGTGTGAAAACGCACACGGGTTCGGTTCTTGATAGGCTTGGGGTTGCTTTTAAGATAAAGCATGGATGCATCAAAAAGATAGCTTGGTTTCAAGGCATCCGGGTTTGACAAAACATCCCCCCGGTTTACAGAGGCTTTATCAAGACCCTGAAAATTGATTGCTGTGCGCATGCCTGCTGCTGCTGTAGTGACCGTTTGATTATGTACCTGAATCCCTCTCACTTTCGAAGTCAATCGGGAGGGATAAATCATGATGGTTTCATCAACACTGACCTGGCCTGAACTCAGGGTTCCTGTAATTACCGTTCCAAAACCCTTCATTGTAAATACCCTGTCCACAGGGAGGCGAAAAAGACCGGTCGACATTCTCTCGGGAATATTGCGACTCAGATCTTCAAGGGTTTCGATTAATTCAGGAATACCCTGGCCTGTTGAAGAAGATACGGGAATAAGAGGTGTATTTTCGAGAAATGTGCCCGTCATGAATCCAGATATATCCTCTTTCACAAGTTCCAGCCATTCTTCATCCACAAGATCAATTTTTGTCAACACAATCAGGCCATGTTGTATTTTCAGAAGCGAACAGATTTCCATATGTTCCCGTGTCTGTGGCATCACACCTTCATCTGCAGCGATGATCATGGCCACAATATCAATGCCTGTCGCCCCTGCCACCATGTTTTTTACAAATTTTTCATGACCCGGTACATCCACAATCCCGATATGCTGACCGCTGGGAAGATCAAGTGATGCAAAACCAAGTTCAATCGTAATGCCTCGTTGCTTTTCTTCTTTCAGGCGGTCTGTATCCGTTCCTGTCAATGCTTTTACAAGACTGGTTTTACCATGATCAATATGGCCTGCTGTTCCCAGAATAATCTGTTTCAATTTCAGGACTCCTTAAGACGTTTTTTTGTTTTTCCGCAAATATTCGAAAAAATAGGCCATGCAAACCATGAACACACCCAGCCCAGCCACATAAACCGGATTGGTATCCGGATAAAAAAATCGTGTAAGCAGAACAGCAAAAAAAGCGCCTAAAATCGCTCTGACAAAAAATATGATGAAACGGTTCATTTGAAAACTCCTTGAAACCTGGACATCCACTCACATGCCACAGGTTGAATAGCCAAAAGAAATTGTTATGCCATGCTTATAAAGATTTAGAACTAATACAGATGGTTTAACCGGTCAATAGCAAGTTTTTCAAAACCCGGTTAGTATTTTCATAAAAGTCTATATATCAAATGGTTAAATAAGCCGTAGATGCGTGGTATTGTGTTTACAGTTGTTTGTTTTTTACTGATTTTTGACTTTATTGATAATTTTTACAAGACATCAAGAAAACTTCTTGAAATGGAAAAAGCAATTTGGTATGTAGCAGTGTTTCGTATGGTGGGTGTAGCTCAGCTGGTAGAGCGCTAGGTTGTGGTCCTGGATGCCGAGGGTTCGAGTCCCTTCACTCACCCCATGAAATTTCACGCGCCCATAGCTCAGTTGGATAGAGCGTCGGACTTCGAATCCGCAGGTCGCACGTTCGAGTCGTGCTGGGCGCGCCAGCAAATTCAAGGGTTACAATAGGTTATGAACTTGCTATTGTAACCCTTTTTTTATTGGCACGCGGTGTTGGGACAATTGTTGGGAGGCTTCCTCAAGATGGGTTTAAAGTTTAATCCCTTTCCCCAGTGAGAATTATCACCAATTAACATCTAATTTAAAACAAGCGAAATGTAAGATACAATAAAAGAGTTCCTAAATCTACTCCTCGGAGATCCTGAGGCAAGATTTATGACTCGAAACGCCGATTCGGCCCTCTCGAAAAAATCAAAAATGAGGGGTTTTCGGTCAGACACTAATTAGTCGTTTGGGTAGTATTTTTTTATTTCTATGAAAATCACTGATTACTACAGCGCTCAGATAAATTGATACCGGTTTGCTCAGATTTACCGATACATTGATTCACAAAGAAAGCCTTAAAAGCCTATCCCGCCAAACAATTTCAAAAAATACCCCGCCATGATCAAAGAACAGGATGGTAGTTAATGAAAGAGTAATCTGTAGATTAGAAAGGGGTATCAATAAGCTTGATTTTTTGGGTGAGAAGTTCAACCTGTTTTTCCAGAACCCTTATGCGTTCATGAATATCATCAGCCGACCTGATGTTCGTGGTATGCTGACCATCGGCAGGTTTCATCGTCCCTATTAGAATAGGGGACATACAAATAATTAAAAATTCCCCTTGACACCACAATTCTCCTATGCCATCTTTTGTGAAAGTCTCAGCATAAATGTTAACAAGTTACTGAAAGATGATAAGCCATAGGAGAACGCCATGCCCCGATACGCAAGGATGGTCATCCCCGAGGAAAAGACCTGTTATCATGTGATGACCCGGACAGCCCTTGACGGTAATCCGTTTGAAGATGCGGAAAAGGATGAATTTGTTGATATCATAAAAAGATTCAGCAAAA
>JAHIVH010000007.1 GCA_018816735.1 Pseudomonadota bacterium
CTCATTTTAAAAGTATGCTCTCTTTTTATAAAAACAACTGAAAGTATTCGACCGGGCAGAGAATACCCCAGAAAACATAAGGTTAAGCAAAAACAATTTCATTACGCTTATAAACAAAACTCTTAAGGAAACGGCATTGAGATTATGCGTGTGATACTAGTAACTCACTTGAAGGAACAGTCCTCAAATGGGAAAAACTTGATGAGAACGATTTTACGCCGGATAATGTTCGTAAAATGGGTAGACGATAGGAAAAAGAAAAAAAATTTGCTGAGGGCCATGGATCAAGGCTATAAATGATTATCTTTCAAATAAATCATTCAATCCATGTGCCTCGCAAGTAAAGTCCAGCAAATCAAAAATTAATCTAATTATTATCTTGACAAAACATATAGAAATTGAATAAAAAGGACTGACGAGTCAGTCCAATTGAATTTGAATATAAAAGGAGTCAATGAAATGACAATAGAGAAACTATCCATTATTGGTATTGGTGAGGTACCTACCAGAATAATGCCTGAAAGGAGCCGGTGGGATATTATTTATGATGTTTGTATTGAGGCGGTCAGAGACTCCGGCTTGGACAAAAATGATATTGAGGGCGTTATATCAGTTGCGCCACAAGCACAAAACCAACTATCCGCAGAAATATCTTTTGGAAAAATACCCGAAGAATTGGGGCTAAAAGGTTGCAGGGATGTTTGCATCTGTAATGCTGGAGGAGCGTCCACATCCAACTGCCTGCGACTGGCCGAGCAATGGATTACGAGTGGGGTAGCAAAAACGGTTTTGATTCCGCATGTGACAGTTCATTCAACGATACCTATGGACGACCTGATCAATTTTTTTGCATTGGCAGGAATGGATATGCAATGGGAATATCCATTTGGAACAACATATAATGGTGTCATTGCCATGGGAACCCGAAGATATATGTATGAATCAAAGGTTACGCCTGAAGAAATGGCCGCTGTTGTGGTTTCTTTGCGCAAATGGGCGAGCCTTGATCCCAATTCAATGTTTTATCAAAAACCAGCGCCGACGGTTGAGGCGGTGTTATCATCTCCCCTGGTTTCCGATCCGCTGCATCGACGTGAAGGAAACATTCTGGCAGACGGCGGTTCGGCAATGGTCGTTACTTCCTCTGAATTGGCTCCCCAAATTACAAAGACGCCTGTTTATAAACTCGGTGAAGGAGCTGTTTACTGGGGAGCTTCTCCTGTACTCAGGGACACAAAAGAAAATAAAATACAAGCCAAAGAAGCTGCAAAGGCCGCCTTTGATCAGGCCGGAATAACCAAGGAAGATATTGACATTTGGAATATCTACCTTGCTTATCCGGTGGGGCATCCACAAATTATGGAGTGGTTGGAAGTTTGTGAGAAAGGACAGGCAGGGAAGATGTTTTTAGAGGGGCATACATGGCCCGGAGGAAAACTTCCTTGGTCTCCTATTGGTGATGCTGTGGGTCGTGGGCATACTGGATCAGGTGTGAGTACTGCCACATATGTTGAAACAGCACGTCAGTTAATGGGCAAGGCCGGCGAGAGACAAGTGGAAAACGCAAAATATGTTTTCCAAAACACATCCGGCGGTTCCGGTATGAATTTTATCGCAACGATATGGGGGAGGGAATTGTCATGAACCAAACGTATCAAAAACCAATACCCGAAATGCAACCCTGGTCAAAAGAATATTGGAAGGGGACCAAACAACATAAATTGTTAATTCAGACGTGTAATGAATGTGGCGCTAAAATTTTTTATCCAAGAAAATTCTGTCCGGAATGCTGGTCAAAGGACTTGGGCTGGATAGAAGCGAAAGGAACGGCAAGGGTCTACTCATTCACAATAACCAGGGACATGGTGGAACCAAAATTCATGCCGGACTTGCCTTATGTCTTGGCCATGGTGGATCTTGATGAAGGCATTCGGATGATGACCAGAATCGTTGAATGTGATCACGATAAAATCAGAATTGGTATGGATGTGGAAGTGGTTTTTGAGGACATATCAGATGACTGTGCGTTGCCGATGTTCCGACCCATTCGATCAAGTCAGGATTAAGTCAATCACATGACTCAATTACTTAAAACGGATGTGATAGAAAACAAAAAAAATACAAGGAATTTTATATGCCGGAATATTCGACCATTACTTATGAAGTAAAAGGCCCGGTCTGTGCAATTACGTTGAACAGGCCGGAAAAATATAATGCCATCAACTTGGAGATGGCCTCAGAAATTCAAAATGCCTTTCAGACTGTTAGAGATTCAGCTGAAGTCGGGGTGGTCGTGTTGGCAGGAAATGGAAAAGCCTTTTGCACGGGAGGTGATCTGAGTATATTTCCATCAATAGCCGACCATAAATCATCGCTTAACTGGCTTGCACATGAGGGTTTCGGCGTCGGTAAGGCCATTGAGCGTTGTGAAAAGGTTGTTATTGCAAAAGTCAATGGTTACTGTCTGGCGGGTGGATTGGAGTTGGCACTTATGTGTGATCTCATTTATGCCAGTGAGGCCGCTAAGTTCGGAATGACGGAAATAAATATGGGGATACTGCCGGGATGGGGTGGCACGGTTCGAATTGCCCGTGCCATGCCTATATATCGTGCGCGGGAAATTATTTACAGCGGTCGCAAGGACTATACAGCCCGTGAAATGTACGAAATGGGTTTTCTGACCCGCGTATTCAAGGATGAGGCGTTTGAGGACCATTTCAATGCAATTGTTTCAAACATCAGTTCCAAGGAGGTAAATGCGCTGCGAATGGGAAAGGAAGTCATGATGGGATCTCTTGAATGCAGTAGCTTGGATGCTGCTCTTTCTTTAGAACGAAATGCCATCCAATGGCTTAGCAACGATCCTGAAAAAGTAAAGGCAAGGGAGGCGTTTTTGAAAGATTCAAAAGTGTTTGTGGAGAAACAAAAAATGGCAAATATTGACGCTGATGGCAAGCAGGCATAGCCATTTGAAAAATGGTCTTGAAAAACACATAAACAACTGAAACTATTAATCAAACAGAATTCTTATTAAAGATAACCCAAAATAGGGTGGAAAGTTTTACACTAGGAGGATAAAATGGACTTTGCCTTTAAACCGGAACAGGAATTGATTCAAAAAGAAGTCAGAAATTTCTGTAAAAAAGAATTAACGCCTGAATATGTTCGCTGGATGGACGAAAACTGTGATTTTGTTCCCGATGAATTGTGGGACAAGATATGCGACTTGGGTTTTTTCGCTGCATCCATCCCAGAGGAATATGGTGGTGAAGGGCTTGATCTTGTTACATCTATGTGCATGACAGAGGAAATTGCCACTGCATCGGTGGCCGTGGCATTGGGAATGGGAGCCTCTAATTTAGGTGCTTCCGTCATTCATCATCTTGGGACGGAACAAGAGAAAAAAGAATATTTACCAAAGCTTGCCAAAGGAAAGCTGAAATTCGCCTTAGGCCTCACTGAGCCCGCCGGTGGGACCGATATATTGGGATCGATTCAAACCACGGCTGTTGATAAAGGGGATCATTGGCTGATAAATGGCCAAAAAGTGTTCATCACAGCAGCCCATGTCGCAGATTTTATTACTACTGTTGCTATTACCGATCCAGATGCGGATCGACACAATGGATTATCACTTTTTCTTGTTCCAAGAGACAGCAAAGGACTCTCGACCCGATTGATACCCAAAGTGGGTTGCCATGCTGCCGGAACCAACGAAGTATTTTATGATAATGTTATGGTACCTAAAGATAAACTGATTGGAACATTGAACAACGGATGGACCGAGTTGCTCAGCAGCCTTAATAACGAACGAATCGGCACTGCGATGTTAAGTCTGGGTATTGCCAAAGCTGCCTTTCATGATGCTTCTGAATATGCAAAAAAACGGCATGCTTTCGGAGGACCGATTGCCCGTTTTCAGGTCCTTCAACACTATTTGGCAGACATAGCCATTGAGATAGAAAATGCACGAAATCTGATTTATAAATGTGCGTGGCTTTCTGATAACAAAAAACCATTTCATATTGAAGCATGTATGGCAAAGATAGTTGCTGCCAGAGCATCTGAAAAAGCTGCCATTTGGGGAATGGAAATTCTCGGAGGATATGGTTACACAATGGAATATGACATGCAACGCTACTTTCGGGATTACAAGCAAATGGTTTTTTCTCCAATTAGTGATGAAATGGCTAAAAATATGATCATGCAATTTAAGGGTTTTCCAAAATCATGGGCTTAGTTGGAAAGATCCACATTGGGCATATCGGGGTGGGCGTTTGGCGGCGCTCATCGTTGCCGTAAACAAAAAGATTTTTAAATTCATAATATAAAATGCGTAACGTGCTGATCGAACAGAGAATATTCTCGTTCAATATTGAACTAATAAAATTGGAGGAACAAAATGGAATCTGATAAAAAAAATAAGAAATTCGACAATCTTTTGACACCGATTAAAATAGGTCCTGTTGAACTAAAAAACCGGATTACGCTTGCGCCTATGAATGAAACCATGTCCGGAGTGAACGGTGAATCCACTGAACAAATGTTATCATATTTTGCCGCCCGCGCAAAAGGTGGTGCATCCTTGGTGAGCACCGGTGCGATTATGGGTACCCGACTTGCCGCTGAATTTGTATGGGGCCGGAATCTCTATTGTTTTCACCAAGGCCATCTTCAAGGGCTGGGGATGTTGACAGACCGGATTCATTATTTCAACGCAAAGGCTGCCGCCCAGATGACCATCGGATTCGGCAGGCAGGGTCATTCCTATGACCACGAAAAACTGGCGCCGGCGCCCACTGGGGGTTTGCCGTATGAAATTGCGGCAGAAAAATCTTGTAATCATGTAGTGGATGCATGGAGATCTACAGAGCATCCGCGCAGTTTCTTGGTCGGACAAATGACCCGGGAAATGTCCATCAATGAAATCCACAGCGAACAAAAAGAATTTGCCGCTAGCTGCCAGCTGGCTGTGATTGCCGGTTTTGACGTGATTGAAATCCATGCGCCCCACGGCTACTTAGAGCATGAGTTCCTTTCTCCTCTGTCAAATAAGCGGACGGATATGTATGGCGGTGAATGGCGCAACCGCAAGCGGTTCTTAACCGAGATCATGGAGCAGATTCGTTACGCCTGCCCGGGGGTGACCGTAGGCGTGCGCATCAGCGCTGAGGAACACATGGAAGGCGGATTAACTGAGGAAGAAATGATCGATGTCGCTAAAGATCTTGAAGCAAGAGGTGCAGATTATATCAGCCTTTCCGATGGCGCCGGGTATGAGGAAGGCGGTCATCTGATAACGGACATGGATCGTTCAAAACATATTCCGGAACATGGCAAAGCTTTTAAGACAGCTTTAAAAATTCCTGTAATTGTCTCATCCCAACATAACCCGGTTAAAATTGAGGAAAATATAGCCTCAGGAAAGTACGATATCCAGGCTATGGGACGTCAATTGTTTATCGATCCGGAATATCCCAATAAACTGATGCAAGGTCGCGAGGAAGATATCATACGATGCAAACGTTGCAATACCTGTTTGATGCGCTGCCTTAGCGGTCTTGTGCCGGCCTGTCCGGATAACCCGAACCTTGGCAGGGAATATACAATGGATGATTATAAAATCGGTCCCTGGCAAAAGCATGAATCGATTATTCCGGAAGGGATGATCCGGGCTGGGATGCCGGCGCTGGAAAGACCCTGGTGGAAGAAGGAAATAGATATTCTTGAAAAAAGCTGGCGACCGTTGCAGGGAAGAACCAAACGGTAAAGTTAAGGTAGACTGTAGTGAATAGGCAATGTCCAAACCAACTTTCAGGCAAAAGCTTTGAAAACAAGATTTTTATAAGTATATCCCAACATCACAATGAAAGGAAATGATATGAGCACCAAAATTGCAAAAGACGATTTTTTTAAAATCGATCCTGAGTGCCATTTAATTGGCGATTTGGAAACCGTAGAACACTTTCCAGGGGTTCAAATGTGGTGGCGCGCAATAGGTTCGATAAGTCGTCCGCTATTGGTGGGCATGCCGCCTGAAAGTCTTGCAAGCTTTGAAGCATGGGAAATTGAAAAAAATAAAGATCCGGAAAATATTCTGAGAGCAATGGATAAACATGGTGTGGATATAGCCTGCTTGCTGCCGGAATCCATGATGGATACTACCGGTTATTCCTCGCGGTGGTGTACCAATGGAGAAATGCAAAAAATTGTTGAAACAAATCCGGACCGATTTATGTATCAGCCCAACGTTTCACCTATCAAGCACAGAGGGGTAAAAAATGCAATTTGGGAAATGGAACATTGGGTAAAAGAAAAAAAGGCCAAAATATTTAAGTTTTACCCTCCTGAAGATACCTATATCAATGATCCGGAACTTTGGCCATTTTATAAAAAAGCAGAAGAACTCGATATTGTGTTGGATATTCACACCGGCTTTTGCTGGGTGCCACCCGGGAAAAGCAAGCATGCGTTACCCATATTGTTAGATGATGTTGCAAGAGATTTCCCGGATTTAAAAATCAATGCCTTTCATATGGGGTACCCCCATTGTGACGATTTGAACATGGTGGCTATGGGGCATCCCAATGTCTATGTTTGTCTTAGCCTTTTGATTCCATGGGCATTGAGCTCTCCTAGAAAGTTTGGAAAGATTATCGGTGAAGCATTGAGATGGGTTGGTCCGGATAAAATAATCTGGGGTACAGATTATGCCGGTTTTGGTTCGCAGATTGCTGCGGCCGTGAAAGGAATGCGGGATTTTCAAATATCTGATGACCTGCAGCGGGATTACGGTTATCCGGCAATAACCGATGAAGATCGCGCTAAGATCTTTGGGGGCAATCTCGCACGACTATTGGGTGTGGATACGTCACGGCGTAGGATAAAGAAAGATTAAAACAAAAATGAAATAACAGTATATTTAGAAAAGGAAAGTCGCGAATGTATACATTAGGAGATATTCCAAGAAAGACTGCCTTGAGTTATCCGGACAGGGAGGCCATCTTTTTCGAAGGTGCTCGATTGACCTATAAGGCGTTCAACAATCGAATTAACCGTCTTGCAAATGCGTTAACGGATAAGGGATTTAAGCATAAAGACCGGCTGGCTGTATTAACGGATAATACCTTCAAATTTCTTGAAGTTTATTTTGCAGCCGGCAAACTTGGAATGAGTGTGACCCCTTTGAACACCAGGCTATCTTCTGATGAACTTATTTTTATCGTAAATGACAGTGAATCTTGTTGTCTTTTTGTGGGGGATGGTTATGAAAAAAAGAGCGTTGAAATACTAAAAGCGCTTCCTGAAATTCGTGAATTCATTTTTTTCGATGATAAGGTAAAAGGATTTATCGATGATCAAAAAATGAATGTGAAGGGATTTACGAATTATGAAGAAATGCTAAAGACTGCTTCTGAAAGTGAACCCACTGTAGTCGTTGACGAGGAGGAAATGGCCATACTGATGTATACGGGGGGTACGACAGGGTTGCCAAAAGGGGTTATGATGTCTCATCGAGGCATCATGACGGCCATCATCTCTGCAAATCTTTCTGCAAGTTTTACAAAGGATGATACCACATGTTTTGTGTTGCCCCTCTTTCACGTGTCTTTCTGGCCTGCATTAGCCTTATTAATGTTGGGTGGAAAGGTCGTGATTAACAGAAAGCCTGATTTGGAAAAAATTTTAAAGCTGATTCAGGATGAAAAATGTACTCATATCAATGCTGTTCCTACGATTTATGGCTGGCTCCTCCAGGTTGAGAATATTGATGCGTATGATTTAACAAGTCTACGATCTGTTATGTATGCAGGAAGCCCTTTCCCAACAGAAATTTTAAAACAGTGCATTCAAAAATTCGGAAATATCCTTAGCCAGGGATACGGCATGACTGAAGCATGCGGTGTTACAATGCTATCTGAAGAAGACCATGCTCTTGACGGAGAAAAATCGGAACTTTTAATCAGTGCGGGAAAGCCTTCTATCTGTGCGGATGTTAAGATTTTTGACACGCAAGACAATGAAATGAAAAAAGGTGAAATCGGGGAGATTGTGGTACGGGGAAAGCATGTCATGATGGGATATTGGAAAAATCCTGAACTGACCCGAAAAGTATTAAGGGGAGGGTGGTACCATACGGGTGATATGGGGTATATGAATGAAAATGATTACCTTTTTTTAGTGGATCGAAAAGCAGACATGATTGTCACCGGTGGGGAAAACGTTTACCCTAAGGAAGTTGAAAATGTTTTATATACACATCCCGCCGTTGCGATGGCTGCGGTTGTTTCCGCACCGGATAAAAAATGGGGTGAACGCGTGCAGGCGGTGGTTGTGCTGAAAGAAAATCAATCTGCAACAGAAGAAGAACTCAGTGACCTTTGTAAAAGTAAGCTTGCAGGATATAAATGTCCCAAATCAATTTCTTTTGAAAATTCTTTACCGACGACACCTGTTGGGAAAATTCTTAGAAAAGATTTAAAAAAGAAGTTTTGGGAAGGACAAGAACGTTCCATAGGTTGATGGTTTCAACGTATTCATGGAGGATTTTATGGAAAAAATCAATTACGCAATAAGTTCGTATTCTTTAATAATGCTCCTTGTCATTGCTTTGCCTTTTGTAATTACCGGATGTTTTGGCGAGAATAAAATTGTCTGCGCTAATAAAGATGATAATATTACCGTCGTAAAGAAGTATTTTAGAGCCATCGATAATAGGGATACGAACGCAATGAATGATCTTTTTGCTATAGACGCTATACAAGACTTTGTGGGAAATGACCCGATTATTGGGGTTAAAGCGATAGTAACAAAACTAGAACTGGTTTTGTCTCAATTGACGTCTATAAAGACTGAGTTTGTAAATTTTATTGCGAATGGGGACACTGTTTTTGCCCATGTGAAACATGTTGCTGTTTTTAAAGCAGGAGGGGCATTTCTAAATCGAACCGGTATTAATCCTCCTTTGATGGTATTGAAAGAGCCAGTGAAGGTAAGCTGGCAGGTCATGGCGACTTTTCAATTAAAAGATGGCCGGATTGTTGAAGAAATAATTGTGCGAGATGAATTGGCCATTCTGCAGCAGATTGGAACTCTTACTTTGAAATAGAGGATTACGCGAGCCGACAACTGCTTTTCATCGTAAGGAAAGATATGATGGGACTGACGCGCTATAATGTTAAAAAACAGAAAGTGGAACCAAGGCCTCCCAATCCCGGTAAAGAGATTACAGATAAACTCTCCTTTGTCAAACTCGATCCAATAAATATTGATTTATATTCTGAAATTAATCCGCTTGACGAGCTCATCGTAGAAATGGCGGATAAATTTGCTCTTGCAACCCTGACTGAAATACCAAAATGGTATAAAAGGAATAAATTAATCAAGTATGGATGGGGAGTCTCAAAAAGTCTGTTAAAAATGAATTTCCTGCAAGATTTCCAGAACCGGCTCGTTTCAAAGAAAAGAGAAGAAGATCTTGACAGGCTAAAGAAAGATATCAAGGAATATTCAGCCGGGCTTGGCTATATTTGCGGATTTACCAAAATTGATCGAAGATTCATTGCCAAAGCAAGAGATGAAAAGTTTCCTTATAATACTGCGCTTGTTTTAGGGATGGAAATGGACAAGGGCCTTTTAGATGAAGTGCCGCAGCCCGGAAAAAAGCTGTTTGATTTTGAAATATATGTAAAGTCTGGTCAAGAAATTTATAAAGTTGCGAGGTTTATTCGTTCCAAAGGTTACAGGTGCTGGGTAAGGGTGCCTTTTGATGGATGGGTAAAATATCCGCCACATGCCATTAACGCCGGCCTGGGTGAACTAGGCGCACAGGGTGTTGTGATTACCAAAGAATTTGGCCCAAGGCAAAGATGGGGTATGATTAGTATTGATGCGGATATAGAAATGGATTCTCCTGTTGATTTGAAGATGGCTGCTTATTGTGATGCCTGTAGAAAATGCATAAAAGCCTGCCCGGGCAGAGCCATATCCGAGGATCGGGTTTGGTGGCGGGGAGTGTACAAGCGGAAAATCAATGATACAAAATGCTGGCCCTATTTTACGAAATACGAAGGGTGCGGGATATGCCTGAAAGTATGCCCGATCAATCGACATGGTTATGCTGAATGTATGGCGGCATTTGAAAAGAATGGAACCATTTTACGGTAACCCTGATGCCATGTATTCAATTTGGGTATGGCAATGAAATTCCTTATAAAGCAGAAGGAGGCTTGACATGTTGGATTACAAAAAAATTTTATTTCCTGTTGATCTTAGCGGTATAGGGGACACCATTGTTCCCCATGTGAAAACCATTAGTGACAAATTCGGAGCCGAAGTCCGGCTGATGTTCGTTGCCAAAGTGAATGAATATTATGTAGATGGTGAGGAGCCGGGAGTCAGCATCAAGAAAAAAGTTAACGAATATAAAAACGAACATTTCAAAGAGATCCTGGATGCTCAGGTTGTTGTAACGGACGGAGACCCTGGGGATGAAATTTTAAGGTATATCGATGCCGAAGATATCGATCTGGTTATCATGGCCACACGAGGTCGGACAGCCTTAGATAAGGCGATTTTCGGGTCCGTAGCCCATAAAGTTGCCAAAGTCGCACCTGTTCCGGTGTTTCTCATTAATCCCTTTAAGGATAAATTTATCCATCGATAAATTAGATATTACTCTGCTTTTTTAGGGGTAGAAAAATAGTTGATATTGCCAAGTGTTTTAATTCCGTCTTCAACCGTATACTTATCATCCATAGTAAGGCGATAAGCGACGGCCTCTGCAGCTCCAACCATGGCAAAAGCGGTGAGTTCAGGATCAAATTTCTCATAAATTCCAAGGTCATTGACTATTTTTAGATCCTTGAGAACCGGCGATGCAATTTTTGCGGTAATGTCATCAAACTTTTGTGACACGTTATCTTCATTGCCGACAGATGCCGCGCGGGCCAATAACAAAATATCCTTAATGCGTGGGTAGGCTTTTAAAAATGCATATCCTCTCAGTCTAAATTTATTGGAAAAATCGGTCTCTTTATTGATTTTCTTAAAATCCTTTTTCCAAAGATCCTGAAAGATGCGATCTATGCAGGCAAAAAATACTTCTTCTTTATTTTTAAAGCTCAGATAAAAAGAGCTCTTCCCAATACCTAACGCATCCGTAATATCGCTGATATTGGTTTGAAAATATCCCTTCTCTGAAAATACTTTTGCTGCCGCTTCAATGATCATTTGTTTCTTTAATTCTTTATCTCTTATTTGCGCTTTTGGAGCTTTTTGTTTCTGAACGCTAAGGGAGAGATCCTTGTTTAATTTATTTGAAAATATCTGTTTAATAATATATAAGGATAGCCCTTCATCGCGCATAGTTTTAATTTGTTTTAATAGTTCTAAATGTTTTTCCCCGTAATAGGCAATTTTCCCAATCTTCTTTTCAGGAGGAGGAAGAAGTTCAATTCTTATATAATAATGTATTGAGCTGCGAGATATTCCGCTGATCTTTGAAAGATCTCCAATTTTCATATTAATGGTGTTTTGAGTCATGGTATGTATTTACTCCAATAGGCTTCTCTATCATACAACTTCTATTATTTTAAGAGAGCTTTTAATTTATAATATTGAATTAGTCAACAAAATATATATAAAATAAACATAATTGGATAACTCTAAAACTTAATTTAATGTAAATAGAAATATCTTTTCGACACTGTTTCTCAAATGATAGGTTTGAGGGGGAGTGTAAATAATCGATTTTTAAAATATAAAGGAACGCATATTTATTTGTGTGGTAAAATGGGACAGTCAAATCGGTCCGTAAAATATAAATCTGATAGAAATTGTTATAAAACGTGTTTAATCAATTCAGTCGTCAAAGCCGTATTTGAAGCCATGAAAAATAACTATTGAATTAAATTTCATGGAGTTGAAAAATAATAGCCGGTTTGTATTCCCATTAAGTTTTATTCCATTCCATGGAACTGCAAACAGTAAAATAAGTCGAAATCTATCTGACATAAATAATGCTTGACATATTAATCTATACATAATACTTAGGACTGACGCGTCAGTCTGTAATATCTTTAGAAATCGTTTGCGATGATGGCTCAGGCCTCAACGTATGGTTAAACAAGAAAACTATCAGCCGCATCGAATGAAGATAATTCTGCAAATCATGCCACCAAACTCTATAAAATGAGGAGAATGAAAAATGGCAATAAATGTATTAAAGAACAATCGGACAGTACTCATTGCGATTTTTATGCTTTGTATTGCCTATCCTTTAGAGGCCCGTGTGGAGATTCAGGAGGCAGCTCAATTGAAAGATGGTCTCACGCCATATGGGGCAGAGCGTTCGGAAAACGCAGACGGAACCATTCCTGCCTGGGAAGGCGGCCTGACAAGCATTCCCGAGCGTGTTAAAGGATGGGAACCTGCAACAACCGGCGGAAGATTTCCAGATCCCTTTGTCAATGAAAAACCCCTCTACAGTATATCTGC
>JAHIVH010000074.1 GCA_018816735.1 Pseudomonadota bacterium
ATCCAAATAAAAAGGTAAAGGAAACCATTGTTACCGAAAAAATATGGACTTTGATTTCTGTACTGTATTTAACGACCTAAAATGACCAAAAAATTAAAGGCATTTTAATAAAAAGAAAAAGTGCGGAAAACGAACGTTTTCGTTACGCTCGATTTTATAATTAAACAATAAATAATAACCCCGAAGGGCATTGGGAATCGTTCTTTCCGGTAAACATAGCCATATATTTTTCAGTTCATCACTCTTTCCATCAAAGAGATACAGCTGTTTTTAGGGTGACCGCAATATTATATAAATCGCGTTAATAAATCTTGCAAAAAAGTGACAATTAAATTATAAAAATAGCGGGTATAAAATTAACAAAATAGCGAAAATCGGAATCGATATAATGATGCACTATCCCAGATGGCAGAAAAGCACAGTCAATCAGATGATGACAGAACGCAGGGTGTTATTGCTGGGAGGAGCCAGACAGTGTGGAAAAACAACTTTGGCCCGTGAGCTGGAGTCTGATTTGGCAGAATACCGAACTTTGGATGATGCCACATTAAGGGAGGCCGCTGAAAACGATCCTCAGGGGTTTATCAAACGAAATACCACCACTCTGATTATTGATGAAGTCCAGCGTGTCCCTTCTCTTTTAACCGAGATCAAGAAAGCCGTGGATGAGGATACAACACCAGGGCAGTATCTGCTTACCGGTTCAGCCAACATACAAACGCTTCCCACTGTTAAAGAATCCCTTGCCGGGCGAATCGCCAAAATCCGCCTACGCCCTCTTGCCCATGGAGAAGTAAAAAAAAAGCCCCCCAGCTTTTTTGAATCTGCATTCAGCCAGTCTTTCAAATTAAAAAATGCCCACTACGACCGGGACACTTTGCTTGAAATCGCTTTTCGTGGCGGTTTTCCTGAAGCCACGACGCTTGAAGGTAATGGTCGAAAACGATGGCACATTGATTATATTGAGGCCATTTTTGAAAGAGATTTACAAGAGATTACCCGGATTCATCGAAAGAAAGCGATGCGTGAGCTGATGAGTATTCTCGCAGCATGGTCAGGCAAATTCATGGACATAACTGCCATTGGCTCCGGGTTAAGCATCCACCGTAACACAATCGAAAACTATCTAAATGCCATTGAAGCGCTCTATCTGGTGGAACGGGTCTTCCCTTGGACGAAAACTGACTATGCCCGTGTGGGTAAACAATCCAAATTATTCTTAGTCGACAGCGGTTTGATGGCATCGCTCCTTGGCTGGAAAATGGATCAGATACGATTTGATTCCGACCGTTCAGGTAAACTAATCGAAACCTTCGCCTTCAACGAAATTATGGCCCAGGTGGATGCCGGAAACGGTATTTATGAACTTTACCATTATCAAGACCGGGAAAAACGAGAAATCGATTTTTTAATTGAACGAGACGATGGCGCACTGCTTGGGATTGAAATAAAAGCTGGGTCGGCTGTTGGCAAAAAAGATTTTAATGCGATGAGATGGTTTCAGGATAATCAGCTGAAAGGTCAGCCGTTTATAGGAATCATCCTCTATTCCGGAGAATTTTCAGTCTCCTTTGGTAATAACTTGTGGGCAGTTCCTTTTGGGTCGCTGTGGTCATGAAATTCCTTTGTCTCGACCTTCCCTCTCAGGATCTTCCGAGATATTCACGAAGGCTTAAATGTTGTCAAAAGCTGTAAGAGTACTCATTTCAAGTTCTTGAAATGAGCTGTCAATTTCTTCAACAGCTGCACGAGAAAGATAAAAATCCAAAAAAAGGATCGGAAACCCAAACGAAACAAATTTTGACAAGGGCTATAAACAGTGACTATGTTTTATAAGAATGAAGAAGATAAAGGAGGACATATGGAACTCTTTCAAAAAAAATGTATCCCCTGCCAGGGCGGCGTGGAACCCTTTACTCGGGAACAGGCTCTGTCCATGAAAGAACAGATTCATGAAGACTGGATACTATCCGATGACGCGAAACATTTGATCCGGTGTTTTCGTTTCAAAAATTTCAAGGACGCCATGGCTCTGGCTGTAAAGGTTGGCGAGATCGCCGAAGCTGAAAACGGCCATCCGGACATGGGTATCGGATGGGGTCGACTGGATGTGGACATCACCACCCACAAAATCAAGGGTCTTGTGGAAAGTGACTTTATTTTTGCCGCCAAGGTGGACAAGTCTGCCGGAGGCTCAAGCTGAGCAGTGATATGCCCTCGGATCAGAATTTCAAGGAAAGCCGGGAACCCAGTTCAATCGGATATTCGTCGCCGGCGGACAGATAGGTGTTAGGACGCGTGCAAAATTTTCGCTTAACCCGTGCAAAGTAATTTTTTCTGCTCGTGCAAATTCATGAGAAAAAATTCATTCTGCTCATGCAATCTAAATTTGGACGCGTGCAAACTACGTTAAAATTTTGCACAGCA
>JAHIVH010000075.1 GCA_018816735.1 Pseudomonadota bacterium
CATGGCTTGTAAGTCCTTGAAATTATAGTTTAAATTTCAAGGCGCGCGCCATTTTTTATCACCCTTGTCAAGAAAAAAATGAAAAAATTTCAAAAAAAAATTTAGGTTGTTACATGCAAATACCTAACCGGACACCACTGACTCAAAATGCAAGAACGTCTTGTCGTCTATTTTTGTTTCCAATTCATGAGAAACATCTTTTCGCCAATTCTTGCGGTCTGTGAAAAGCACCGTTGGCACCACCAGTGCGTCCGGGTAGGCTTCCATATAATCTGTGGTATATCTCAACAGCTTGTAAATCGAAAATTTGCTCTTGTCCTCTTGAAATTCAACAAGCCACAAAAGAAGCTGTTTCTTTTCAAACGTAAACAAAATCGGCATGTCCAGTTCCAAGGCAGTATCTGATAATTTACTTTTTTTGGGTTCCTGCCGGACAAATTCAATATCTTTCACCGGTCCCCAATTTTGTATGGCCTGAGGGAAAATCCATTCTAATGCCTGATTTGGAAAGTCTTGGAGCAAATTTTTAAAATTGTGATCGTGTGATGTTCTTGTCATTTCATTTTTCTTTATTCGTATATCATCGAATCAATGTGTGCCAGTCCAGTGAAGATCTGAAAGCTATTATAGAGTCCTTATCCAATTGCCAATAATAAATCAAGAAAATGAAAGGGAATAATTCATGTTCGGCAATAGTTGACATATCGTTTATTTATCCTAAAGACGCGCTACAAAATATGGAGACAATTATCCCGTGAAATAAAAATATTGAACAATTTCAGGCGGGATTTGGTTTTGGCGAAGCACAGGGACAAACTATTCAAATTATCTGTCTAATGATTCTTCTAAGCCCCCACATGCAGTTCACGAAGTTAGGAACATGTCCCCTCCAATAAGCGGCTTAACCTTACGCCAGATAACCTATAATACTGATGGTATGCCAACTACTATTACTGATACGATTAATAATTCTACTGTAATGACGGAGTATGCCTATGACGGAGATGGAATAAGGGCTAAAAAGACTGTTGGGAATTCATCAAAATTTTATATCAATGATTATTATGAGATCAATAAAAACGATTCAACGATTACTACTACGAAATATATTTTTGCAGGAAATAAAAGAATTGCTATGATTCAAAATAGTCAGCTCAAATTTTATCATCAGGATCATTTAGGAAGCAATACCTTGATGAGTCTTGCTGATATGAATACCGAGAAAGAAAAAACTGACTATATGCCCTTTGGTGAAATAAGAAATAATATTGTTCAAAATACAGATTATGGATATACGGACCAGGAGTTCGATAGTCATTTAGGATTATACAACTACAATGCCAGGCTTTATGACCCAGCTATTGGAGTGTTTATTACAGCTGACACCATTGTCCCTGATTGGACTGATCCACAGACGCTGAATCGTTACAGCTATTGCTATAACAATCCGTTACGCTATGTTGACCCGGACGGTCATTTTATTATAGCTGCTATGATTGCAGGAGCAGTAGTTAGTGCTATAAGTGCCGGAGCTCAGAGCGACTGGGATTCTGATGCAATGTTAACTGGTGCACTTATCGGAGGTATAGCAGGCGGAGTAGGGGCAGGAGTTAGTGGACTAGTAGGGGGAGGACTTAACGGAGCCGTTTTTGGAGGTTTATCGGCTGGTGCAACATCAGGTGGATTAAATGCGGCCCAATACGGTGGGGATATAGGTGGAGGAATGTTTATGGGTGCCGTACTTGGAGGTATAAGTGGTGCAACATTTGGTGGCATAGCAGATGCTTACGGTAGTGCTTGGACCCCTGGTCGTGTTATGTTATCAAGCGCTGCAGGAGGTTGGATGTCAACAGTAACAGGGGGAAATTTTAGTGACGGTGCAATGATGGCTGGTGGATTAGCAATGATGGCATATGGCTACAATAAATTTGTTGATGGAAGGGTGCCAGCTGGTCAAACATCAAGCGGAGACGCAATTGAAAAGCCTGAAGATAGACAAAGGATGATGGCAGAGATGAATCAAAATCCAAATCGTCCATGTGTAGGCTTAGGTAGACCAGATGCGACTTTGGACTCATGGAACGATTGGCTTAGTGAGCATACACTTAGATGGATTCCTAATAATATTCCAATGTTTAATGACATTGGTTTCGTGCATGATTTTTTAGGTGGGAAAATATTTACAAATTCTAGTGTTTGGAACGTTGATAGCCCTTGGACCATGGCTCCAGCAGCTGTTTGGACCTTAGGTGCTACCACAATGCATTATGCACCTACTTCATCACTCATATATAAGAATCCTACAATGAATTACAAAAGGTAGCTAAAATGTTTAAGAATTTTAACATACGAATTTTCCTATATTTTTTTGCTTTTTTGATTGTTTCTGAAGGTTGTGCCCCTGTAAAATGCGTATATTATGAACCTATTGCATCCAGTGGAAAATTATTTGTAAAAGATTCAGCAATCATAGGCCCTAAAGACAGAATAGAATTTTTATTCAGCAATACTAAGATAACAATTACAGGGTATAGTACAGGAATTTATCTGGTCGTCTTGATTCCAAAGGGAGAATCTATTCGATTTGGCTCTGACGAATTAGAGTGGCATCCGTCCTCATCGCTTACATGGATAAAAACAAAATTTTTTCTCGAATTCTATGATCCAGGAAAGCCAGATGGTGTATGTCAAGTTAGGCCAATTGATAATTTAATTCAAGGATACGACAGTAAGCTCTCTTATCATGGTCCAGAATCCGGCATCTATGAAAACACCATTAAGCTTGATAAAATCAAAAGAGATCATTATTTTGTCAGGATGCCTGCCATTTTAATAAATAGCCATGTATATGAAATACCGGTTATTGAGTTTATCAAAAGAGAAGGTTTCGGGATTTTTCCAATTAATGTTTAAGTGGAGGGAAGGTGTAGATGTTACCGTCCGAAATAGAAATACGATCATACTTTGAACCGAATTAACCGTCATACGATTTGGGGGTGTTTTGAACGAATTTCCAAATTAAAGTGGTCATTTTGGAGAAAGATCGATAAAGCTGGTTACCCGGGTTCACCATATCCGATTTGGTTATAATAGAAGGGGGAAACGAAGCAGTATCGTTTCCCCCTTCCTGCGCATTATTATAATGCTACCCATATCCGGCTATCCCTTGTCAGATTCCTCCCCAGGATTGCCTGACGCCGTCTTACCGGAAGCTTTATGTTTAGATTAAAATGGCGTTCCTATTAAGGAGTTGTTACGAAATAAACTTTACAATTTGACATAGATGTTATAGTCTGTTTCTTATGAATGAAGAAACAATATTAAAATCAAAATATGAATCAATATTACCTTTGCTAACTGAAAAGCAAAGACGACTATATTTGTCCATTGAGGCTAAACACTTTGGGTACGGTGGGGTAACAAAAGTTTCAAAGTTATCTGGTGTTTCGCGGGTTATTATAACTAAAGGAAAAAAAGAACTTAAAGAGACCAATAAAGAACCTATTGAGAGCTCAAGAAAAAAAGGCGGTGGTAGAAAAAAAACCGTAGATAAGCACCCTGAAGTAAAGGCGGAATTAAAAAATATAATTGAACCGCATACTCGTGGAGAACCCGAATCGCCTCTTCTTTGGACAAGTAAAAGTTTACGAAAAATTTCTAAAGAGTTAAAAGCAAAAGGTTATTCAATCAGCTATAGAGTTGTTGGTGAGATTTTGAAAAATGAAGGTTTCAGCCTACAAGCAAACCGAAAAACAGATGAAGGAAAAAGTCATCCTGACCGTAACGAACAGTTTTATTATATCCACAAAAAAGTATCTGACTTCCAGAGCAATGGCAACCCAGTTATTTCTGTAGATGCCAAGAAAAAAGATTTAATTGGCAACTTTAAAAACAATGGTAAAGAATGGCGGGAAAAAGGAAAACCCGAGAAAACAAAAGTTTACGATTTTCCTTCTGATGCAAAAGGAAAAGTAACCCCATACGGCGTATATGACATTATCAACAATAAAGGCTGGGTAAGCGTCGGTATTGATAAGGATACATCGGAATTTGCCGTGCAATCTATACGGAACTGGTGGTACAAGATGGGGCAATTTCATTTTAAGACACCAACAAAGCTTCTGATCACTGCAGATGGTGGAGGAAGTAATGGTTCGCGAGTAAGGCTGTGGAAAAAAGAAATTCAAAAGCTTGCTGATGAAATTAATATGGAAATTTCCATATGTCACTTTCCACCAGGGACAAGCAAGTGGAATAAAATAGAGCATAAACTGTTTTCTTATATTTCTTTGAATTGGCGAGGGAAGGCTCTCACAAGTTATGAGGTGGTTGTAAACCTCATTGGCTCAACCACTACAGCCAAAGGGCTAAAAGTTAAATCTGAACTTGATAAAAATACATATGAAAAAGGGATCAAGGTATCTGAGGAGGATTTCAATAAAATAAATATTGTTAAGGATAAATTTCACGGCGAATGGAACTACACAATACAACCGAACCAGCTTGACCAAGTGTAAATGTTATTTCGTAACGGCTCCTTAAGATTAAAAATCTTTCCTTGGATGGAATGGAAAATCTATTGCCATCCCCCTCTTTTTTTCACGCTCAGATAAGATCGCATTGAACTCGTCAAAATAAGGATCCCAAAGCAACGCCTCCAGTTGAGACAATAATTCCCATATGACGAACGCGACCTGGACTTCTTCTTTTTGATGTTGGGTCATTTTACGATACCTTCGGTTAAGAAATATGTTCAATATCCTTTTCAAGACGCCAATGGGGCTGTATGAGCACATTATATAGGAGAATCGAGAGAATGAGGCTGCAATTAAGGTTACGAAGTCAAATTATATTAGACCGGATAATTTAGGATCTCACTCTGGTTTCAAACAACACCTGCCGTACTGCCCAAAACGGTAATACAAACATTAAATATTTTTCCCAGACATGAAACGAAAAGGGCATGACGCAAAAAAAACTTATAATAATCATATCATAAGCCAACAAAAATGTAGAGCTATCAGGTTGTCTAATCCGTTTATACAAATCCAAACAGATATTCACAAACATATATAAACCGATACAAAATAAAAAAGCCATTACGCCATGAACAATTAGTTCATGGCCAATAATTCGGTTTAATAACCGGTGAAAAAAACCGATGGTTGTAAATTCTGTTTGCAGGAGAGTTACTCGCGAAGGTTGTATGGGGAAAATCGCATACCATACCAGTGATAGTATTGAAGCGGGGACCATCCAGAGTTTTAATCGAATTCTGCTCAGTGCGATCAGATTTGCCGGTAGCGCATAGACGACAATCATGGAAAGATAGGCATTCAGATAGGATGGATGGAAACCAACACCAATAGATGCATCCCAAATTTTTATTCCTTCTGGAGGTGCTATTCCTCTCCATATAGTAATTAAAACTGATAGGGGGAGAAACGCAAGGATCGATAGCATAATAAATTTCAAATCCTCTTTTTTATCCAAAATAAATACATTAATCAGGGTTGTGCCTCCAATGGCACAAAGCACAAAAATGGTATATTGTTTTGATATTAACATCGCAGCTGCCGCAAGCGTAAAAACAACCGCTTTTTTTTTAACAAACCCTGAAACTGTCAGGGCAATACAACATAAGGTCAGTGGGTCAGGAAAAACAAATATACTCATCCCGTATACGTAGGGTGTCATATAGACACTGGCAACAACTGCAAAACCCCAATACCAATGGGTAAACTGATTTTTAAATAAATTGTAGAATACTACTATTCCGGTAATTGCCATAATAATCGTTAAAATGCGTAAAGAAAAAAGGCCAAATCCAAATATTTTTCCCCAAAGTGCATAACAGAAAAAGCTTAATGGACCGTTAATCTCCGGATAATGGACAAATGCATGCCAGGACAAATTTTCAGCCATCAGTTTAATTGTAGCAATATAATGGACTTCATCCCCCCAGGGTTTTTTACGAATGATTGCGATTGCTAATAAAGAAACACAATATATAATAATCCCTGTCCATGGAATATAAAGTGAATAAAGTCTTTTAGAGTTTTGCATATAATACTATATTCCATTTTTATTATAACAAGAATTAACTTTCGCACTATGGTATAGAAAATAATTTAACATTCCCATCGCACAAACTGCAGCAATATGTCAATGAGAAATTTTATGTTTTGGGAAAAGAATATAAGCAGTGTCTGACCGAAAACTCGATATTTTCAAGATTTTTTCGAGGTTTCGAAACAACGATTACTTCCAGAAATTTATTCTTAATATTGACAGGAGTAATTCTGAAAAGTTTTCTCCTAATTTTTAGCTACAACTATCCTGTTGGATCACAAATGAACCACTATACTGCTTTAAAAAAAATATTTTAACTTTTCATAGGCCATTATTTCACACTCTTCCGGATAGCGGTGGCGATGCTTTGGGTATTGTTCTGCAATGCGGTTTTCAGTTGTGGGATGATCTCCGACCTGAACAGCTTGGTCATATCGGTTGCATTCCCGCTGCTGGCATTGATACTGACCGGCATGGTGACGGTAATGTTACTTCCTGATGAAGGTGCCACATATCCGCCGGTGGCATACCGTCTTGGCAGATCCGGTATGGGGAACGAGAGCCCGTTGATCATTTCAAGCAGGCCTGCGCCGTACTTTTTGACCGCTTCCTTCCGGACAACGAATTCTCCGGCTTCGAGCATGGCCTTGATTCTATCACCACCGCCAAAGCCGGGGAGCTTGCCGCCTCTGGCCAGTTTCAATCCCCATCCGACCAGACCGCCTTGGGATTTTTCTTCAACGATCCTTTTAATAATGGTGATCGTTTTGGTCTCGTCTTTAGTCAGTTCGGCGAACTGCTGCTTCAAACTGTCGAGGTTAGAGGCAATCGTTTCTATCCTCATTTCACGCTTTTTCCCTGCCAGCGCATCCGCTTCATTAGCCGCTTTTCTGGCTGCATCTGCGGCTTGCTGAGCAGCACGTTCGGATGCGGTGCCGAAGGCTGCCATGGCAAACTCGCTTTTATTAGCCATATCGACCATATCCACTTCCATGCCGTCCACATGAAGGGTCATCTGGGTTCCGGCATTGAACAGGCTATCCGATATGTTCTTCTCCATATTCTGGCCGGTTTCCTGGGACTTGGTGGAAAGGCCATCCAGAAAAGAGTTCAACTCCTCGATACTCGTGATCGCTCCCTGGTTATCAAGATTTACCTGATCCGGTGTTTGCGCCTGCTGAGCTGTATTTGTCAATTTCTGATCCACCTGGGATATCTGAGCATTGGCCTGTGTGGTATCCAGTGATAAAGGGGCAGGGGATCTGGCAGCCTCTTTGGTGGTGAGGATTTCATTTCGAAGATTCTGGATCACCTGGATATGCTCGCGTTCCTTTGCGATCTGCGCTTCAATTTCAGCCGTGTTCCCCCCAAAGGCCCCTTTGATGGCCGCCTTGATTTCAAGGTACTTGATCTTCACGTTTGAAGCGAACTGGTCAATCAGGGAAAAACCTGCTTGTACCGCCTGACCGATGGTGACCGGTAAAAGACTAAACACATCCCAGGTCGAGAGCCATTCTCCAGCCTTCCACCCGGCATAAAATGCACCGACAAGTCCGGTCACCGTTCCAAGGGTTGTTCCCAATGCGGCCAACGTTGGGCTCAGGCCCCCGATCCATGTGGTCACCTGAATGATCGGATTGATGACGGTAATCCAGGTCACGCCAAATGTGGTGACAGCCGCCCCCAATGTCACCAGGATAGGTGACAGTTTGAGGAGTATTTCCAGAAGCGGGGCAAAAGGGGTGGCTACTTTGACGATGACCGCCGCAAAGCTTTTAAAGGATTCGATGGCGGATATCACGGCTGCCGATATCTTCTTTGCCCATTCATCGAGCTGTCCGGACTTTTTCCACTCCTCTATCTTCTTTAACGCTTCAGACAATTGGGTTTTCAGATACTCGAAAACGCCTGCATCCATGACCGACTTCTGAAACAGGGTGAACTGATCCTTCATGTTCGACCACATGCCGGAAAAAGTCCTGGATTGCTTGTCCATGGCCCCGGCGAACCGTCCCTCAAGGATCTCGATCAACCCTTTCTGGATGGCATCCCCTGTTTTCTGAACGGTCTTTTCCATCTGCATCCCATTCTGGAGCCAGGAGAAGGTCACTTGGTCCCCCTGGGTCTTGGCCCGGATGCCGAACTCTTTTAACCGTTCGAACTCACCGGTCACGGCATCGGCAAACATCTCGACTGCCTGGTCAAGGGGTTTGGCCATGGCGGAGGCTGTATCCCCGAGGGTTTTCAACGTACCGTTCACCGGATCAATGCCGTATGCCTTGAGCTTGGTAAACCCTTCGGTTACCTGATCCAGTTCATAGGGGGTTTTGGCCGTAAAATCGGTGATCCAGGTCATGGCTTGTTTTGCCTTTTCAGATGACCCGGTGATGGTCTCAAGGCTGGTCTGATATTTTTCAAATGACTTGGCCGTATCCAGAAATTGATTGGCCACAATCCCCGCACCCATGCCTGCAAAGGCGGTCTTCAGGCTGAAGACATTTTTCACCAGACCGTCAATGCCTGTTTTCACGCCTTTTAAAGCCTTCTGGACATTCCCGAACTCTTTGGAGGCCCGGTCTTTCAGGTTTACGATGATGTCGATGGTGTTTGCCATTTGATAAACTCAAGCCATTTCTTTTCATCGGCATGCATGCCGGTTCTTACTGCCAAAGCCAGTTCCTGAAGCGTTTCGTGTTTGATCCTGAAGTGCTCAGACAGGGCTGCTTCAAAATACGAGAGACCATACTCAAACGCGTTTAGGTGGCCTGCTTCAACGAGCCTGCAGCCAAGAGAGAAAAGTCCGCAAGAATCGCGGACTTGATTTCTGCCACTATCTTTTCCAGGCCCAGCTTCTGGGCTGCCCCTAAAAAAGAGGCGTTGACCTCCTTGAACGTATCCCAGAGAAGGTCGATCTCGGACGGGGCCATGTCGAGCATGTCATCAACGGTCATATTGACCACTTCCGGAAGAATGGTTTTTAGCTGGGAGAAAATCGTTTCCAGGTCCGGCTCCTTCTTCTCCTCAAACTGGAAAAGGGTGATGTAGTCTTTCACCCGGAGTTCTTTGACGGTGATCTCCCGGTCGTCTATCTTGATGGTTTTCAGTTTTCTCATAATTCCTCGCTAAATGATTTCTGTTGCCCGGTAGAACGGTTCATCCGGGTGGTTTTCCGTATCTGCCAGAAACTCTGCGGTCATGGGGATCGATCCCACGTCCTCGGTGATGAACCCCACAGCGCCGTTAATGGACAGGCTCACTTTCCAGCCTTCGATCTTCCATTTAGGGCCGTCATCGGATGTGGGGATGAACAGAAGCTCGCCGGTCACCTCGGAATTCGCCAATGCCCGGATGCTTTTGGTGGTCTTGGCCGCATAGTTGGCGCTTACGAAGCAGGTTGTGGTTATTGATCCTGTCTTGAGTTTCCTCAACAGGCTACCTGCAATATCCAGGCTGTAATCGGTCCCCAGGACATATCTCTTGGTGGGAGAGGCCGCGTCCGTAACCACCACATCCTTTTTATTCGATATGGATGTGACGGATGCTGTGGCCGTGGAAGTCCCTCCGGTGATGGTCTCCCCTTCCTGGAACGTTCCCGTGACATTGATGCATTCCAGATACCGGTTGGTATTGTCCACCCAGGCGATCTTGGCCGTGGCGCTCGATGTGGTTCCGGTGATGGTTTCACCCGGATCAAACGGGCCGTTCGTGACCGCTCCGTGATCGATCTTTAAGATGGAAAGCTCCATTTTACCGAGGCTCACGAACCGGTCGTCAACCACGGTGATCGATTCGGCATCGAGCTGGCCTGAGAGCTGGCTCCCGCTCTGGATGCCATTCCCTAAGAAAGCCAGGTTCAGGTTTTCGGCAGAATACTCCTCCATGTCAAAGGAAGCGGTCGCTCCTTTTTCCGCAATCCGTTCTTTGTCCTTTAGCCGGGTTCCTTCCTGGTTGGAGTAGTGAGTCTGCTTTTCAATGGTGATTTCGATTTCAAGCTTGGGAACGTTCCCCAGGGCCAGGAATCCTGCGTCGGTATTCGACTTGAAGTAAAGCCGTCCGGACCCGTAAAAATAGTTGTTTGTGTTGGGTGCTAACATAAAAATCCTTTCACGGTAAGCTCTCCTGGGAGCCTTTTTTAAGTTTTACGTTGATGGTTGAATACGATACATACAGGGGGTGGTAACTGATCGTGCCTGCCTCGCCGGTGGTTGTGATCCGGGCTGGCTTTATTCCGAATATGGCATTCTCTGCCTGTTCCCGAAGGTCTTCTGCCAGAAGGAACCCTTCATAGGTTTTTGATCCTTCTTCTGCTGAGACCGTCTCGCTGATAATGCCCACGCCTAAATCGATATCCCAGGAGAGTTCCCTGCTGGTATCACTCCGGTTCTGGGTCACGCCCACGATGGTGATCACCGGATAATCATCCGGAGCCGGAGGGTTTTGTTCATCGATTCCCAGGAAGCATGTCGGGTAAGAATCAAACTTATCCTTGCACCAGTCGTCTATGGCCTTATCGTAGACGATTGCTTTCTGGATTTCTTTTAAAAGCTCAGCGGTCGTCATGGTCATTTCCCTTTCTGGTACCGGTCGATGGCTTTCCAGAATGTTCCTTCGAACAGTGAATGGATCTTCGGTTTCATCTTGTTATAGACCGGCGTAAATATGGGCCTCTTGGGGACTTTGAGCACATGGGTCGATGCTTTCAGCGCATGGTAGTCTTGACCAACGGTGCCTTGTTTTTTCTTCATCCGGGTAAGCGCCCACAGCTTTCTCATCTTGTCCGTCACCTGAATGGTTTCTCCGGTCTCGGCTTTTCTGGCTATTTTCGATAAGCCTGGGTCAACTTTTCCGGGCTGGCCTTTCTTGGATTTTCCGAAATCCACCTGCACAAGTGTTCCCTCATCATCCACCCGGTATCGGGAAAACTTCCCCAACTCAAACAAGGGAGAGTTCTTGCCGCTTCGTCTTTTAGACCATTTACCGCCTTGTTTTTTTCGGAAGTTCCGGGTCAACGGATGAAGGCCCGACCAGCCGGTTCCGCCATATTCCACATGGTTCCGAAGTTCGGTCATGGTCTGCCAACCAATAAACTGAAGGGCGCTCTTTCTTGCCCGTTTGAATATGCCCGGCATGTTCATGAACGTTTGGGTCACGGCACTTAAATTTTTAACGTCTACTTTCAGTTCCATGTTTACCTTTTAAACGTTGGCTTGATGTCGCGTTTTACCGAGAGTTCCCACAAGGTTTCCCCGTCCCCTTCGATAATGCCGGTGCTGGTCCAGAGGATTTCGTCTATTTCGATGTTTCCGGGAAGCTCCGGATCAGGGATGTCGGATTTTCTCACCCGGATTTTACCTTCCATGCAAAGAGCTCCGTCATGGGAGGTGGCCCCTTGCCGGAAGATCACCCGGATATTTTCAGGAAATCCGTTCTTCGGAGTGAAGACGGCATCCTTTCCGGCAAGGAGAAAAAGATCGTCTATCCCTTTTTTCAAATCATCCAAAAACGTCATGATCAGCTCATCGTGAGTTTAACAAGTATGCCCGGCCTGTAGCAGATCGGGAGCGGGTTTGACTGAGTGTGAAGATCCATGCCCCGGCCAAACTTTCTGGGTTCCAGTTTGGAATAAAGCTCCATGCCGAACGTGTTAGCGGTCTCGATAAAGTCCGCAGGGGAATAGAGGGTTTC
>JAHIVH010000076.1 GCA_018816735.1 Pseudomonadota bacterium
CCCAAATCCACCGCCTATTTTTTAATATACCCCTCCAAAGCAAAATCGGGGGGATTTTTTTAAGATCGTGCGCCTATTTCGACAGAACCGAGCTTTTCGAGGCCCCAACACTTGTGAGTGCCAATTTTTGGGCGCAACTATCCTGTGGCGGGGGATATATAGATAAATTCTGGGCGTACATCTTGGTCATAAATTTATCCAGAAGGAGCCCAAGCTCCCTGGAGCATAGCAATTCGTTTACGTGCTGTAATTAGTGTCTCTAAAGACGGGTGGCCTTTAGGCAAACGCAAAAATAGACCACGAGAACCTTTGATGATCCTGCCCGGGATGTTGATTATTGAAAATCTGATCCTCTTCATCCGCTTGTTTGCCATGGATGGTTCTAACGCTATCTTTTTCATCATTACATTCAAATTTAAGGAGAGGATCATTATCCACCACCACGCAGCATTTTCACCAAAATCTGCGGAAGGAAGTTTCCCTCCGGCTAAATCGTCTTTCATCACAGCATGGACTTCCTCGCTTTTGCCGCACCTTGCATGAAGCCAGTGAATGAGGTCTTCCCCATTCATATTAACCATTTTTATATTTGTGACTATGCCAAAAACCTTATACTTTTTCGAGTCTATCTGCATTGTCGGGAAAGGAAGCGTTAATTGAGGATCTTCCATACCGGGCAACGGTTGTTGTTCTTCAAGGGCCTGACGTTTGGCGAGATATCTGTATTCCGGGGCATTTTTGCTGTGGCATAATTCATTGGGGACAAAGCAAACCTCGGCCCATTCACTGCCGGTCTTCATTGGTTTTCCACCCGTATCTTTGTAAATCGGTTGCCACTCAGAATCAGGGACTTCGGCAACAGCAATTTTAAAGGCTTTGGTCACATTGCAGCCTATTGCAAATTCAATCCGGCCAAACCGTTCATTTTCTCCTTTCTCACAGTATTTTAAAAGATCATGCTGATATCCTGCCGTGTCTGATCTAAGTTTTACTTTTTCCACGTTTTCGGGAAGGCAATCCAAAGCTTTCTTAAAAACTCTTAATTGTTCAAAACCAGCCGGAACATTGCCGTCTCGAAATTCTGTGTGCAGAATCACTCCATGTTCATACCACCATGTATTAAGGGGCTGATATGATTTAAATCCTTTATAGCACCAAAGGGCATTCTTTTTGTTTGTCTCAACAAGGGTTGCATCCATATCTAAGGTTGCCGTTTTCTGTGGATGAACTGAATTCAAACAACCACAGAAGTCTTTATTTATTTTCTCCAATCCTGACAAGTGTTCATTGGAAGCGGGAATAAAAGCCTTTTTAGTTGTTTCAGTACGAATCTTTTCCTGTTCGGGTTCATGGAAATTCGATAAATATCTGAAGGCGGCTGATTGCGACGGCAAGGATCTTTTTTTCTCTTTACGCCACCTGCTTTCAAGGGCTCTGCGGACCTTGCGCCTCAGTCCATGCCATTCACATTTGCGCAAGATCTCACAAAATCCTTCATCCGCCTCAAGGATTTTTAAATCCTCAACACAACTGCCACCGGCAAGATTCAATAATATCAATGATAACACCATCTGTTGGTCTGTCCAACCCTGGCCGCTTGTTCTTATCTTCAAATGCTTCTGGATCGATTTGGATAAACCAACCACCTTGGCAAGATCAAGGTAAACTGGCAAACCGGCTAGTGCTGTCATGCCAGTGTCTTTTTTTTCTTCTTCGTACTTGAACGGTAATACGCCTTGTGTCATAGTATGTTTCACCCCGTTGATGATAGTTTTTTGTTCGCACAAATACTCTATCTGCTTGATCCATCAAGCGCAACGGGGCTTTTTATTTTTTTGATGGTGGATTGGGGAAAAACTTTGATTTTCAAAAAAGAGATTATCAAATAATAGTCGCAAGTAGAAGCGCGTTTTATCGATTGTTTCACGAAGTCTGAATTTTATCTGTTTCTCCATTTTCAAGTTGACAAAGTCCGGGGTTTTAACCAGAAGATTTTGTATCTTCGTGCAAAATAGTTTACTAAGCCACCGGCTTTACTTTTTTTTTAAAAAAACTTTAACAAGGAACTGTTGAGGACCGCTGGAGGTCGCCACCCAGTCCCTTACCTGCAATCAGCAATTCAAACGTTCCGTATTTGATGTCGCCGAGAATTCTTTGATTTTCAATAATCAGATTATTCTCCAATAAAAAATAATGGGAGTTTGATCTTTTTGATTATGAATTTTCCCAGTTGAATTTCAAATCTGACACTGAAAAAGCTATGCATACCATATTCAGTGTCATGGCAAATTTTTAAAAGCCCGGACTGGTGATGAAGCGCTCAGTAATCTCATCCAGAGACATGCATGGGGATGACTCGCTCAAAATATTCAGTTTTCCAGACTGAGGACGAATCAAAATATATTAGGTCATATAAGATCATTGGAGCATATATGGCCTATTTATACGGTCTCTTTAGCATCCCTGCAAATGAAATTTGACCCATTATTTTTCCGGCTAAAACCTGCCATTTGTGTTCCACAGGCTCCATCCGACAAAAGAGTTCCGGAACAGGGGAAAGTATAGACAACGGCGGCAAGCTATTTGCAATTTACTGATCACGTAGTCAATCCATCTTTAAGAAATGGATTGACCAATCAGTAATTTTGATAAAAGGAGGGGGTGATAATGAATTCAGCCGTCCAAAAAAACAAAAGCCCTGCCATGTTTCCTGCTTTATCACTGAATGGATTTGCAGGCATTGCTCCGGGTGCGGGTATTGCCAATAAAAATTCCAATTACAGTCTTCCCATCCATAAGAGAGTTTCTCCAATTCTTTATTTTAGAATAAAAAATGAGGGACTCTTTCCATTGGAGAAGATTCCCTCAAATGCCCACAGAATATAAATTAGGAAAATTTCATGTTACAAGAAAAACAATATATAAAACGCTCAGTAATAGACCGAAGATCTTTCATAGAAAGGAGAGTTTATGCTATACGAAACTCTATGATCTATCACTGGTCATCAGTTGTACACTATTTAATAAAAGAGTTGAGAGGTTAATTGAATGAAATTTTGGTTGAAACCGGCGCTATTGTTTTTCCCATTGGTTATTTTGAGTGGATTGCTATATTTTACGGCCCAGGCTGCCGAAAATAAAGATTTTACACGATGGCTTGCCGCGTTCTACCCCGTAGCGCATGAACAGGGGGTCAGCCGGGCGATCTGGGAAACTGCTTTTGCCGGGGTGGTGGAACCTTACCCGGAAGTCCTTGCCAAAGCGAATTATCAATCCGAGTTTACCACCGAGATCTGGGATTATCTGGATACCCGTGTGAATTCACTGTCCGTTGCCAAGGGCGAAAAAATGGATAGAGATTACGACCGGACGCTTGCTGAGGTGGAAAAAAAATTTGGTATCGAAAAATCGGTTCTGCTGGCCATTTGGTCTATGGAATCGAACTTCGGCACCATCTTCGACAAGCCGGACCGCCTGTTTTATGTTCCCCGGGCCCTTGCTACCCTTGCCTATGGTGACCCTAAAAGACAAAAATTTGCCAGGACCCAGCTGGTTGCCGCACTCCAGATCCTGCAGGCCGGGGATGTCAA
>JAHIVH010000077.1 GCA_018816735.1 Pseudomonadota bacterium
AAAAAAAGGAGGCCCGATGAAAGAAGTAAAAAATAGCGACAGCCCAAAAACAGCGTACCAAAAAAGACAGGAAAATATTTCTGAATACATCGAGAGCATACAAAACAAGCTCAAAAAAGGTGTCCAGGGAGAAATAAACTGGGCACATGTTGGCTCTTTAGGGCATGTGGAAGAGCTTTTAAAAGAGATAGATCAGTTCCTCAGGTAACCCCTCCCTTAAAAGCCTTGTCAATAGAATAGTTCTGTCTTTTCTTTGCATAGCTTTGTATTCTTTGGTATCTACTCGCCCACAATAAAATCCCCAAAATCCCGTGTTATAGTCTTTCAAAACTGAAGAAAATAACACGGAGATCAAATGAACTACACCCTAACCGACATCGACAACGTAAAAAACGCCATCATGGATCTTGTGAACGGCAAGAAAATTGTCCGGGTATCCGTCATGGGGCAGGTTGTTGAATATGGAAGTACTCAGCTGAAAGAACTTCGTGACCTTCTATCAGAAATGGAATCCTCCAGCACAAACAAAAGACGGTTCATCCTGACATCAACCAGCAAAGGGCTTTAAATTACAAGTGGCTTTCTTAAAAATACTCGATCATAGCGGAAACAGAATCCCCGCATCTATGTTGACCGGCACTTTTGAAGGGGCAGGTACCGGAAGACGTCTCAATACATGGGGCATGTCCACATCCGGTCCCAATGCATCCATTTTTGGAAGCCTTTCAACTCTTCGCTCCAGATCAAGGGAACTCACCCGGAACAATCCGTTAGCGTCAGGTGCCATCGATTCCTTTGTTTCAAATTTAATCGGATCGGGAATTTCCCCAAGGTGGCAGCTTGACGATATTGAGCTGAAAAAACAAATTCAGGAACTTTGGGCAGATTCCACTGAAGAAATTGATGCTGCAGGTTTAACCGATTTTTACGGTTTAGAGGCTATGGTGGCTCATTCGGTCATCGAAAGCGGAGAGGTACTGGTTCGGTTCCGACCAAGGCTCCCTGAATACGGATATGCGGTCCCCTTGCAATTACAAATTTTAGAAGCAGACCACCTGGACGAATCTTTCAACACGGTTTTATCGAACGGAAACGAAGTCCGGATGGGGATCGAGTTCAACAAGATCGGCCAGAAAGTCGCATACCATCTTTTCAGGGAACACCCCGGAGAATTTTACCATATCAAGACAAACGACCGGGTAAGGATACCGGCATCAGAAATTCTTCATATCGGCCGTCCTTTACGACCCGGCCAGATAAGATATCGCCCCTGGCTGTCGTCAGTTATCGTCCGGCTCCACGAACTGGATCAATACCAGGATGCTGAACTCGTCAGGAAAAAATCAGCCGCCATGTTTGGCGGGTTCATCACCGAACTCCCCGGTGATGATACGGAGTTCACCCCCCTGGGTAAAGTCGTCAAAAAAGACACCTCCAACAGGGACATTGTGGCCCTGGAACCCGGAACGTTTCCCATCCTTCCCCCTGGCATGGATGTGAAATTTTCAGAACCAGCTGATGTGGGCGGGAACTACGAAAAATGGATCAAGCAGGAACTGCGGTCCATCGCCAGGGGAATTGGCATTACCTACGAACAACTCACAGGGGATTTATCCGGCGTCAATTATTCATCCATAAGGGCGGGACTGATCGAATTCAGAAGGCTTTGCATCATGCTCCAGAAACAGCTGCTCTCGTTCCAGTTTTGTGGGCCGGTTGCAAGACGGTGGCTCGACACAGCCGTCATGTCAGGCGCTTTGACCATCCCTTCCTTTCGGAAAAACAGGCGCAGATATTACCGGATCAAATGGCGGCCGGACGGATTTGCCTGGGTGGACCCTGAAAAGGACCAGAAAGCCGAACAAATGGCCGTAAGAAATGGTTTCAAATCAAGGTCCCAGGTGGTTGCCGAACTTGGCCACGATATCGAAATGCTCGACGCAGAAATCGCAGAAGACAATAAGCGGACTGACAAGCTCGACCTGGTCTTTGATTCAGACCCCAGGAAGACCGCCAAAACAGGAACGTCTCAAACGACATCAGAAACCAACCTCTCAGAGGATAACAGTGATGAACAAAACGATTCTCTCAAAACTGATTAACACACCGCTTATGATCGCAGCCGGGAAGCTTGATGCCATCCTGTCCGCAAAGGATATCGATGTATCTTTGCAAGGAGGTATGTTCAAACCGAACAAGGCACCCCAACGGATCGGTGTGATCACGGTTTATGGCGTATTGACCCATAGGAGTTCCGGGTTCGACACCTTTTTCGGACTCTCCAGCTATACCCAGATCAGAAATACTTTCCGCATGGCCATATCAGATGATTCCATCGATGCGATCCTATTTGATATCGATTCCCCCGGAGGTGAAGCATCGGGCGTATTTGACCTTGTGGACGAAATCTATTCCGCCCGTGGCAAAAAACCAATTTACGCTATCGCCAACGAGTCCGCCTATTCAGCCGCATATGCCATCGCATCTTCTGCAGACAAGGTTTTCCTATCAAGAACCGCAAGCGTGGGTTCCGTGGGCGTCATTGCCGTCCATGTGGACCAGAGCGGCTTTGATGAACAACGAGGATTGAAATACACAGCCATATTTTCAGGGGACCGGAAGAACGATTTTTCGTCCCATAACCCCCTGTCTGATGAAGCCATCAAAACCGCCCAGAAAAGCGTGAATAAAACATACGACCTGTTCGTACAAACCGTCGCAAGAAACAGAAGTCTATCCCCCAAACAAGTGATCGATACCCAGGCAGGCATATTTGATGGGCACGATGCCATCAAATCAGGCCTGGCAGATGACGTCCTTTCCTGGGATCAGGCCATACAAACCCTATCAGGAGGAACAATAACCATGAGTGGATCAAAAAACCTTAAACAAGATCTGACAAACCTATTTAAGGAAACGTCAGATGAAGAAGTGAAACTGGGACTCGCCCAATTGGGCTACATCCCTAAAACAGATGTCCCGGATACGGACAAGATCAAAGAAGAAGGAAAGGCTACCGGAAAAAATGAGGCCATGACTTACGCCAAAGAGATCATCGGCCTGTGCGACCTTGCTGGCATGCTTAAGATGTCCGTATCCCTTATCGAAAAAAACGTCTCAATTGAGGATGCCAGAAGAACCATCCTCGAAGCCAAGGCAGCAGAAAGCGGCAAGAACGAAATCATATCAACCGTTGGCGCCACAGGGACGGGAGAGATAAACCCGCTCATCAAAGACGCCATGAGAAGAAAGGAGGCTTAATATGCCTGTAATCATCGAAGGAAAACGGCTGAACGATATCCTGAAATGGGAGGAGAGCAACTATTACTCCCGTGAAAAGGCCACCATCGCAGCCGGACAGATTTTAACCCTGGCCGCTGTTGTCGGTAAACAGACCGCAAACGGAAAAATCTATCAGATCGATTTTACCGCATCTGACGGAACCGAAAACGCCTATGGTTTTGTGATTGCTGATTACGATGCCGCATCAGGCGATATCGAAGGCGTTGTGATCGTCCGTGAGGCCATCGTTGCAAAGGACAGTCTGGTCTTTCCAGAAACTGCAACCCAGCCGGAAAGCGATGCGGCACTGGCCCAGCTTAAATCCGCAGGAATCATAGAAAGAGAGGAGGCTTAAATATCATGCTGAACCCATTTGAAACCGATGCCTTTAACATGGTGTCACTCACGAAAGCCATTAATATTCTCCCGAATAAGTATGGACGCATCAATGAAATGAACCTGATGCCGGGCCGAGGCGTCCGGACCCGAACGGTTATGGTGGAAGAAAAAAACGGCGTCTTAAACCTTTTACCCACCCAGCCACCGGGATCGCCGGGAACCCTGGGGACTGTTGGCAAGCGTAAAATCCGGTCGCTCGTGATCCCGCATATTCCCCATGACGATGTGATTTTGCCACAGGAATATGACGGTGTCCGTGCATTCGGATCAGAAACCGAATTTGATACCCTGTCACGGGTAATCAATGACCATCAGCAGACCATGCGGAACAAGCATGCCATCACGCTTGAGCATCTTCGCATGGGTGCACTCAAAGGAATAATACTCGATTCCGATGGATCGGTTTTATATGATCTGTATTCCGAATTCGAGATCACTCCCAAGACCATCAGCTTTGCTTTGGGAACGGATACCACGAAAGTCCGGGTGAAGTGCCTCTCGGTCCTCCGTTACATCGAGGACAACCTTCTGGGTGAAGTCATGACCGGTGTACGGTGCCTCTGTTCACCCGATTTCTTTGATGCGCTTATTTCTCACAGTGCGGTAAAGGAAGTTTATCTCAACCATTCTGCAGCTATTGACAGATTGGGCGGTGATCCCAGAAAAGGCTTTAACTTTGGCGGGATTATCTTTGAAGAATACCGGGGAACTGCCACGGATTTTGAAGGGACAGTACGCCCCTTTATCGCAGCAGGGGAAGCCCACTGCTTTCCTGAAGGAACCATGAACTCCTTTGAAACCCTTTATGCCCCGGCTGACTTTATCGAAACGGCAAATACCTTTGGCATGGAGCTATATTCAAAACTTGAACCCAGAAAGTTTGGCCGGGGGATGGATCTTCATACCCAGACCAATCCGCTCCCCATTTGTTACCGTCCGGGGATTCTGGTAAAACTCACGGTGAGCTGATCATGACCTTTTTTGACGATCTGAATCAGGGGGTAAATGACCTGTTCGATATTGCCGGAAAAGATGCGGTCTATACCCCTGAAAACGGGTACCCCCAAAACATCCGGGTAATCTTTCGACCGGGAGCGACTGCCAGTAACGGCGCCTTTAAAAACGCCATGGGATCTGACGGAAGAATTCGGGTGAGGAAATTCGATATCCCGGACCCGGAGGTCCCCGGTGTTTTGGAGATCGAAGGAAATATCTGGACCATTTCCGGAATCATCGAAGGAGATGGTGACACCCTCTGGGAACTCTCCATCAAACGGGACATCAAGCCCACGTTTAAAAGGTAGCGTAAGCGTAAAGCGAAAAAATGGAACTGAAAGTCGATGCTGAAAATCTGAGCGAGGTTACCAAAACCTTTATGATGATGCCGGGGCTTTTCACCAGAGCCAGAAAGAGCGCTCTTAAAGTGGTGGGCTACCAGACGATGTCGGAGCTTCGGAATCATGTGGAGTATGGCGGCACCGGCTGGCCGGACTTACATCCGTTGACTCGGAATTTCAGGAAAAAGGCAGGTGGCAAATGGTCGAAACGAAGAACCGGCAAGAATTCACCGTTGTTCGGGCTTGGCAAATTTGCCCGATACCGGGTGGATGATGAGGGTACTGTTGTTCAGGTTGATTTCGGTAAATCCAAGAAAGGAAAACCCGGACAGATGGACCCGGGACTATCCCGTATCGCCAGAAAAGCTGAAACCGGTGAGACCGTTCAGGTCACGGATAAGATGCGAAAGTTGTGGGCAGCCACCCGATTGAGGCGGTCAAAAAATGCCCGGGCAGGATCGGATTATCATACCTTGAAATCAAGTACCCATGTGCTGAAGGTTCCCAAGCGGCCCATTTTTACCCCGGTCTTTAACAAGGTAAAACCAAAGATCCCGTCAGTGTTTGAGGATGCTTTCTGGAAGGCCCTCGACCGGTACGAAAAAGGGAAATGACCATGATGACATCGGACCTTTTAAAAGAGATCGCAAATTCCATCGCAGGCGATAAAACCTTACAGGACTGGTGCAAGACCGTCTTTGATAAAAAGCCCACCTGTTACCTGGGGATTGATGAAGAAAACCCGCCTGACCCGGATGGTTATCCAGTCATTGCCATTGTGGGCGTTACTCAAATCCGGAGCGATTTAACCCGGGAACTGTCATGGGACATTGAGCTTGGCATAGGCGTCATCGATAAAACTACCACTGATGAAGATCAGATCAAAACATATAACGGGTTTCTTCTGGCAGAAGACTTAAGAGAATATACAGAAAATGCCATTTTGAGGTCCCGATTTGCTCGCGTCACTTTAACCGGTGAAGCCAGTTCCATCAGTTATCACCCGTTATACGTTTCATATTCAACCATCAACGTCAAAATAAAACGAAGCTCTCAGAACAGCTTACCATGAAAGGATCAATAAGATGTTAGCACCCAATACCAATAATTATTTTTACGGGTCCGGACGGCTTTATTTTAAATCCAACACCGAATCCGGATTTCTGGCCCTGGGAAACGTCCCAAAGCTTGAGATCGAAATTGCCATAGAAAAGCAGACGCACTACTCCAGCCAGGAAGGAACTCGCCTGAAAGACAAAGAAAGAATTGCAGAAAAAGGGGCAACCGCTTCCTTTGACATGGAGGAGTACTCTGCTGAAAACCTGAACTTGGCCTTTTTAGGGGACGGCATTCAAAATGGCAGCCAGCCGACCGGTACACTCGATGCTCAGGAAATCACCGTAATCAATGATCGTTTTGTGGATCTTGGAAAACTGGATTTGTCTCTCTTGAGGATTGATCACGGCAGTGTAACCGATGGTCCTTTCGATGCCGGTGAAACCATCACGGGAACAACGTCAAGCGCCACAGCCAAAATCGCCTGGGCAGATGACACCAATCAATACCTTGAATGCATTAACGTGTCCGGCACCTTTGAAGATGGTGAAATCATCACCGGCGGGACATCCACAGCAACGGCATTAATCTCATCAGCCACAACAAAAAAAGACGTGGTGGTTGCCAATGCAGCAACGCCAACCACCCGATACACGTTGGGGACCGATTATTCCCTTGATCTGGCAGGTGGGCTTATAAGGAAACTTTCAACCGGTTCCATTTCGACCTCCTGCTTTGTCAGTGCCGATTATGCCGCCAAAACCGTCAAAAGCATCCGGGCCTTGGCAAATTCTGAAGTGACCGGTGAGCTTTTATTCATCCCCACGTCTGATGACGGCCCCAGATGGAAGATCGAAGGCTGGAAGGTAAGCCTTTCCATCAATGGCGCTGTCGGACTCATTACCGAAGATGTTGGATCGATCCCCATGACGGCAGAATTTCTGGCAGATACCGAAAACCATCCGGATGAGCCGTTCTACCGGGCAACTGAAATCATTTAGTGAGGGAAAATGAGAAAACACAAAACCATTAAAATCGATGACCGTGAGATTACTGTCAAGGAGCTCCGGGTAAAGGACTACATCACCCTGTTTCAGTTTGATGACGGCAAGGACCCGGATCTTGAAACAATCGTTTCCCAGATCAAAGAAATCCTGCCGGAAACCATAAATATCAACCTTGAGGACCTGCTTGATATGGCACCATCAGAGATCGAGCTGGTCTGGGAGACCTTCCGTGAGGTCAATGCCTCTTTTTTAGCAGCAGCCCAGAAGCTGGGCCTTCAGAAGATGCTCACGGAGGTGAAATCTGCCATTTTGACAGACTTCTCCGCACTTGCGCTCGGCTCATTGAAGCCGGGCACATAAACGTAGGAGAATATGGCATGTCTTATTTTATGATGGCTTTGGATGAGCATACCAAAATCAAGGAAGAAAACCTTCAGGAACTGGCACTGGCAATAAGAATCGGAATAAATGCGGATGAAAAGAAGTGGATTGAGTTTATCAGGGGATAAGAAACTATAAATGGCAAATAACATCGACATCACCGTAAACCTGAAAGACAAGGCTTCCAAACAGTTTGGAAGTGTCCAGAAGGCTTTGAAAGGGATCAAGGTCGGCATAGACGGCGTGGTAAAGAAGGTGTTCAGCCTGAAGACCGCCTTTGCAGGCCTGGGTGCCGGTATTGTTGCGGGTAAATTCCTTGATACAGCCAAATCATTTGAAAAATACCAGACCAGCCTTGAAACCATCACCGGATCTTCAGACAAAGCCAAACAGGCCATGACCTGGATCACCGACTTTACGGCCAAAACACCCTATGAGCTGGATCAGGTGACCGAAGGCTTTACCAAGCTGAAAGCATACGGGATCGATCCGGTCAACGGCACCATGAAGACATTGGGGGATACGGCATCAGCCATGGCCAAACCCCTTGATCAGGCCGTCGAGATGTTTGCCGATGCCATCACCGGTGAATTCGAACGGTTAAAAGAATTCGGTATCCGGGCGAAGACCCAAGGGGACCAGGTTACCTTTTCCTGGCTCCAGAACGGCCAGCAGATGCAAAAGACCGTTCAGAAAACAGGGGATGCCATTCAAAAGGGGCTGATCGAGATTCTCGAAGGACGGTTTGCCGGTGCCATGGAAAAACAGTCCAAGACTTTTGCCGGTATGTGGTCCAACATCAAGGACCAGTTTACCATTTTCCAGAAATCGGTCATGGATGCAGGTGTCTTTGAATATCTGAAGAAGCAGCTGTCCGAGGCCTTGAAGAAAATTGAAGAATGGAAGAAGTCCGGAAAGCTCGATGAATGGGCCAAGAAAATATCAGCGGCTGTCATATCTGCCATTGAGTCCTTTAAGAAATTTGCGGCAGCTGTAGTAAAGGTGGCGACTCCCTTTGCACCGCTTCTGGAAATCCTCCTGAAACTCTCTCCGGTTCTTGTGACCCTAGGTGCAGCAGTAACCACATTCGGGGTGACCTGGCTTGCGGTAATCAATCCGATTATTCAGGTGACCTCCCTGATCGGAACATTGAACCCTGCCCTGGGAGCTTTAGGCACAACCCTCGGAACGGTTACCGCATTGGTCGGTGCATTCTTTGCCGGATGGAAGGCAGGGGAATGGCTCTCTTCCTGGGACGTATTCAGCCTTTTGCCGGTCACTATCGGTCAGGCGGTCCAGGCAGGCTTTTCCTTAATTGACCAGTTCGCGTCGAACGTAAAAATCAAATATCTTGAGATGAAAGCTGCAATCAAGGGTACATTCGGCGGCAACACGGAAGAGATCCAGGCACAGATCGCCAAAGAAAAAGAACATATTGAAATCGTTAAGGAGCTTCGAAATGAAATTTTATCTGCAAAAGATGCTGCAAAAAACCCTGCAGCTGTTGAACTGGATACTACGCAAGCCCAATCAAAAATATCTGATGTTGATCAGAAACTGGCTGCAACTGCTCAAAAAGCCCAAACCCCCGACCAGGTGAACCTGGACAACCAGGGAGCGATTACCAGCATCGAACAGCTGAATACTTTCCTCGATGGCCTTGCCACAAAGTCACAGGAAACCGGCCAGAACATGGAACAGAATATTTCAAACAGCCTGTTCAATGCCGGGACTCAGATGACCCTTCATGTGGATGGTATGGAAGTGGATATGGTCGATATGGCCAACAAAAGCGAGTTTGCCATGGCGGCCTTTGGGACCGCTGCCGAGAGGGCCGCAAAGCAGGCGGCTGATGCTGCAAAACAGGCAGCTGATGAAGCGGACACTCTGGCTGACAAAAAGCGTGAAATGAAGATTGAGACTCTTGCCACGGGGATTGAAAGTTTAAAATCACAGTTCGCAGAACTGACTAAAGGTGAAACCAAGGTCATTACGGTGGTTACAAAACATGTGGAAGAAAAATCAACCGGCGGGATTGTCGGCTGGGGGTTGAAACTTGCCCGTGGCGGCAAGCTTCCGGGGTTTGGTGGCGGTGACCGGATCAAGGCTCTTTTAGAAGCGGGCGAGTTTGTTGTCCGGAAGGAAGCTGTCAAAAAGTACGGTGCAGGCCTTCTTGAAATGATCAACGGGCTCAGGTTCCCGATACCGGATATGCCGAGAAGATATGCTGCAGGTGGCTATGTGGCACCATCGACATCAAGCAACATCACGGTGACCATGCCGGTACATATCAATGCCTCTTCCGGCAACAACACCGACATGACCAAACTGTTCCGGTCTGAAATCATTCCACAGTTTAAAAGTGCATTAATGAATAACACACAAAGCATCACCACAGCCATCAGAAAGAGCGTGAAATAATGGCCTATGAGAAACTGAAATACGGAGTGGTAAACCTTCTTGATCTGGCATCCCTCACTTTTGAAGGGTGGACCGAAGATCCGGATTACCCGAAAGAAAACCTCTTTAACAAACGGATGAGCAAGCGGGGAGGATTTGCCGGTTCCAGATCCGGAAGTATTGTCATTGATTTAGGAAGTACTCAGACAGTCAATGGTATCGCCCTAATGAATCATAACCTGACATCCGGTGCCACAATATCAATTGCAGGGAATTCATCGAACAGCTGGGGCAGCCCGGCATTCTCGGTGACCATACCTTACCGGGAGTTCGATGCAGCCATCGTGTTTGATATCGATCAGGATTACCGATACTGGCGATTATCCGTTAATGATTCGGGAAGAGCAGATGCGGATGTCAAAATCGGTGAGCTGATTCTGTCAAACCTCACCACCTTATCAAGGAATCATGACTGGAACTTAAAAGAGCAGCATTCATACGGCAATATCAAACATGAAACCGAAGGGGGGAATACCTGGGCCTATACGCTGAATAACAGAAAATCCTGGGTCATGACCTGGACCAATATCACCGGAGCGGACCTGAGCCCCATTACGACTTTAATCCGGTCGGTTCATGGGCGTGCCTATCCGTTTTTAATGATCCTTGAGGACGCCCCATATTTTGTCCGGGCACAGGATGATGTTCTGTTTGAAAGGCCGGTTGAGATAGCCGATTTTGAAGCGCTCGGTCCGGATATCTTTCCCATTGATTATGCCATTCACGAACTGATTTTTACCGAAGAAACGCGGGGGATAAACACATGATCTATACCAGTTTTTATAAGGCGATTGCAGACGGCACCATCGATTTGGATTCTGACATCATCAAGGTCATGCTCTGTGATGATTCGTATGTACCAAACTTATCCCATGATTTTAAAAACGATATCACCGGTGAAGTGACTGGGATAGGCTATACGGCAGGAGGTGCCACGCTGGCCAATAAATCGGTCACCATCGATGGGGCTGATAGTAAATTTGATGCGGATGACATCGTCTGGGGCGGGTCAACCATGACAGCCCGGTATGCGGTCATGTATGTGAGTACCGGAACGGATACAACTTCACCCCTGATTGCAGTTTGGGATTTCACCGAGGATAAAGTGACCAACAACAGTCCCTTTGAACTGATCTGGAGCTCCACCGGCATTTTACGATTCAGGGCGGCAGGATAAGGAGGAATAAAAAAATGACAGCAAGAGATATCGGAAGCATTCGCGTTGAAGACGGCACATCCGGCGAACGGGCACAGACCGTGGAAGCGGTTGAACAGCATGGCGGGAATGCCACCTTTATTCAGTCAGTGCTTTTGACTGAAAGGAGGATCAACTCAAACACACCGGATATAAGCCGCCTGGGAGTGTATTCGGACGACGCAACCGATGATCTGGATGCGACGCCACCTCATACACCGGTCAGCTGTGGGGATAAAAAGACGTTGGTTGTCCAAATTGTGACATCTGACACGCCTTATATCACGCCCATCGGTTATAACCTCGCAGGTGATAGTGTAACGATGCTTTTTGAAGAAAAATCTCCGGTTCTTCCCATGGGCGGCACTTACAGGAAATCTTCCAAAGAAGAAACCCTGAATCAGGTGATGGTCTGGGATATTCTTGGGGCTGAAAAGATCTGTATTGCAATCACCGGTGTCGGAAAAGGCGTGGATCTGAGGGCGTGGCTCATATGAATGCAACAGAAACCCTGATCAGGATATGTGATGTGAAATTTACCGATATCCGGAAGCGATCTGATATCGACCTGTGGACTGAAGAAGATAAGACGGATTTATCCTCCTGGCCTGAAGAAACTATCCATCGTGTTCTGCTGAAAATGGGGCCAACAAACTGCCCATACTGTATCCGGCATAACGGGGATTGCAAAGACTGTTCTTACGGGAAACGCCACGGGATCTGCAAGCATGCCCGAAGCGAATACCGGAAAGCTGAAACGGAAAGAAGGCAGAATCATATGCCGTATCTGAGTGCTGAGGCCCTGATCGAAATCGGACAGATGCTCAAGGAGTATAAGAAATGCCAATAGTCATCCTGAAAGGCCCGGCCGGATCAGAACCAGTCAGTATCAACCTTGATACTTTTGAAATAGAGGTCTTGCAGAATCCTTTAGTCACTGCCTTTAAAGCGGATGCTTTCCATTTGGAAATATCAGATCAGGGCGTAATTGTCCGTGCATCAGCCATCTGGAAGAATCAGGTCAGACGATCAGTCACGGCCCCCATTATCCTGGTTGAAATCGAGCTTGATGATGAAATGCTGGTGTATACCTCCCAGGATACGGAGCTTTCATCAGGAGAGTTTTTTGAAGGGCGGGTCATGCAGTTCGGGACCATATCGAGGTCAGTCTCGAACACCAGCGGGAATTTTGAAATATCGGACGTGACACTGATCCTTGCAAACACGGACGGCAAATTGTCAGAGGTCTCCTTCAGCGGATGGCTCAACCGAACGGTGAGTTATTACATGGGGTTCAAAGGATATACTCGATCAGAGTTCATGCGGATATTCAAAGGGATCATATCTGACTTTAAATTCACAGGCACATTGTTTGAGGTGACCATTACCGACTCCACCCGGCTGTGGCTCGATCAGGATTACGGCACGTTGATTGATCCGGTTGACTTTCCTTTTGCAGCACAAGGCGTGGCAGGGACCCGGATGCCTATTATTTATGGGGAAATGACAGGACATTTTTAAATGGGAATAATAGAAATTACAGGCAGCATTAATGACGGGTGGGTTGAAAACCAGGCGACTTATTGGGCATCCTGTATAAATGGATATTGGGGGATTTCTGCCAACAGCAGTGAAACAGAAAATGCCGAATGCATTCAGGCAAGCTTTGAGGAGGGAGAGTTTAAAATCCGCAGAACATTTCTGTATTTTGATCTGTCAAATCTAAGCCTTCGGAAACATTCTGTCATCACTGGCGCAAGATTAAAACTATATGGCTATGGGTATTCGTCAGCCATTAAAATATGCGTTCAGGAAGGAACCCAGGCAGATACACTTTTAACCGGTGATTTCAGTTTTTTTACCGGCCCTTCTTTTGGTGAAAATGTCTTTGATTTTATTTCATCAAGGGTTAATCCCATTTCCTTTAATGAAAACGGGATCGCATATTTGAACCAGCAGCTCGGATCCATGGCAAGGTTCTGCCTTCGGGAATATGACCATGATTATTGTCAGGTGATTCCAAACGACATCTTTAAATCAGGGATGTATTTTTCTGAAGTATCCGGATCGGACAGGAAGCCCACCCTTGAAATCATCTATCAGACGTCATCTGATCCGATAATAATCACGGTTACAGATGACGGGGAGGTGAACAGCTCGCCCCTCGGCACTTGGCAGGAAAACCTGGATGAGGAGACCGGGGATGCGGTTGTTACGGATGACGAGTATTTTTATTTCTATGATGATGGTAACACCAACCGCAGGTACTTCTTTTATTTTGATGCCTCCGATTTTCCGGAAGGGGTAACGGTCACGAACGTGACATTCTCGGTCTATGGTTCCGTCATAGATCCGGTTGATGAGGGAATCGGTGCCAGCCTGTTTAAAGGGACACAGGGAGACACTTTAGCAGTTGAAGATTATGATTCTTTTACCGGAAATGTCATCTCAAGTCTCGATCCGGATGATGGTACGATCGGCTGGTTTGATTTTGTTTTGAATGCAGAAGGGATATCAGCAGTAAACGATATGCTTTCTGATCCTTCAAAAATGCTCAAGTTCTGTCTCAGAAGCACGCGGTTTGATGTGAACAGGGAAACGCCATTAGGATCAGCATGGTCCCCGGGGTTTGAAATATACACGGCTGAAAATACTTATAACCCGGAGTCTGATCCGAAAATCACCATCGAGTTTGATTTGCCGGCAAATCAGGACAGCTGTGAGACGAACGGCTGGTACTGGTATGACGGCGCATGCCATTTGGATTTTCCCAATAATCAGTCGGAGTGCGAATCACATGGCTATTACTGGTATGGGGATGCCTGTCATCTCGACCTGCCCGATAATGAAACGGAATGTTCCGGATACACTTATTATTGGTATTACGGAGAGTGCCAGCTGTCGAACAAGATAGGTGTCATCCCCTGTGTCTGTATCGATACCGTTGAAAAAATCTGGCTGGTGGCCGGACATGAAGTGGCAGAGATCAATGAGGTCTTTGTGTCAATATCCGGATCAGATGAGCCGAGGCTCCGGACCACCGGTTTTGAAAGGTACCCTGCCTATGATTATGAAAAAGGATTAAATGGCAAGATTGCCGTGATCCGATTTACGGATAACCCGCCGGACGCCACCGGAAAGGTCTGGTGCAACGTTAAGGGCATGAAAAATGCGGGAGGAAACCTGATTGAAAACCCCATAGAAATCATGACCCATTTTCTGACCAGTTATTTGGGCATGACAACGAGCAATTACAATGAAACCGGTTTTGAGGCAGCAAGGCTCCAGGCTGAAACGGACGGTCACATTGGGGCAGGCATGATCAAGGATCACCCAAAGGGGATCGATGTCATCGAGGAAGTGGCTCATTCCATTGGTGCGACACTCTTTTTTGACCGGGACGGTAAATTGAATATCAGGGGGATTTCCTGATTTGGAAACGTACAGTGCAAATGACGACATTCTGAAAGAATCATATAGCGTATTTCCTTTAACGGAAGAAGCCGCGACCCGGATAGTGTTTTCCTATGCCTATAATTATTCGAAAAGCTACTTCATTGAATCGGTTGAAGTTGCTGATCAGGAAGCATTGGACGCATTTAAAAAGGAGTATCTGGCATTGGTTGATCTTGTCTGGATCAGGGACGATGACACGGCCCTGGATATTGCAGAAAAGCTGATTGCCAGAAAGAAAAATCTTCAGAAGAAGGTAGCTTTCGGCTCTGCCATGCGTGTCCTTGAAAACGATCTGACCGATGATATCCAGGTGGATCATTTTGCAGGGCCGGTATTATCGGATGTTCGGATCACCGGGATCAGCATCGACCTCGACAACCTGTCGGTAAATATTGAAGGAGTATCAGAATAAGATGGCCATGAGAAAAGACAACACCATCGAATATGTGGAAGGAGATGTTCCGGATCCGTTACGCGGTGAATACAGGGACAAGGATGGAAAAACCATCGACATTACCGGTTTTACGATCACCCTTCATATTGGCTATGAGGATGCCCCTTTGGTAAAGACCGCAACCATCACAGACGGCCCTAATGGTGTCTTTGAATTTGGATGGAATCCGGGGGATATTGTCGCAGGTGACTATCAAGCGGAAGTCCAGATCACAAATGCATCGGGCAGGCCTTTGACCTACCCGGCATCGGCTGGTGAATTCTATTTCAGGGTCCGGGAGGCAATTGCGTGATTGATACAATTCAGGAAAACAAGATCGTATTTGATGGGGGGATCACGCTTTCAAGATCGATCCATCAGTTCAATTGCCGGAAACCGGATGACAAGCTATCATTTTTCCACCGGGAACCTTCTGTAAAAATGACTGAAACTGAAAACAGGCTGGTCATATCCGGATTGAGGCTTTTCAAGGATAACATGAAAATCGAAATAACAGGCCAGGCGTAAATGGATGGGATCGGAAATTGTCATAGAATCAAGGGACAAACGGGTGACTCTTTACCACCCGGCATATGTTCCCCTTATTGGAAGCGTGGTGGCAAAAGGAGTTCAGGCAGTATTTTCGATCAACCACAAAAGTACGAAACGGAGGTGGCTGCACTACGGCGGGACACCATCGAATTTATGTGGTTATCCCGTTTTAAAAAATTCAACTTTGAAAACCGTGACCTTTATGACCCGGAATATTTCTACAGGGACGGTGCACATCCGGAAGAATGATGAACACCTTGATTTATATACCATTGAATTGGTCAATGAAAACATGAAAACCGAAACCAATCTGAACGTATTTCTTGATCCCGCAGATCAAATTAAGATCTTCACAGAGTCCATAACCGGGTTCGATTACCCCATGGCAGTACTGGAAATTTATGAAATACAAAACTGAAAACAGATGCTGGAATTGTAAAAAACTCCTGTTTAAAGGCACACCCGGAACCATAGAAATCAAGTGTCCCAGGTGTGGTCATATCAATTTTTATCAACCAGAGCCTCCGGAAGGCCAAAATCAACTAAACAAACATATGGAGGCACAACATGGCTGAATGGACTGTAATTATCAAAAACAATAGTGGCTCGGATTTTCTCATAAGCGACCTTGGTGTGGATATCCAGGACGCTTCAACCGTCAATCTTCATGAGGAAGCAGGCTTTGCGGAAATTGCAGATTCTGATGACCTGAAGGATGCTTTGACGGCAGGCACTCTGGTTCTGAATGACGGGACATCAGATTTGTCCCCTGCGGATGCGGTGAATTATCTTTCGAGAATTCATCGAAAATTCCTGGAAGAAAATTATTTCAACAAGACGGAACTATCAACTCCCGGTAGCGCTTCAATCGATTACGAAAATATCGCGAATGCACCGACATTTGAGTATGCTTTCTGGTATGACAATGTCAAATTCAGAGTACTCGGTCTTGAATTGCCCACAGCCCCATCAAGTCCGGAAGAAGGTGATGTCTATGTTGATACTCTGCAAAATTACCAAAAATGGGACGGTAGTGCATGGCAGGATTTGGGTGCTGCCCTAATAGGTGATCGGGTTATTGATCTGGCATCAGCAGATCAGGATATCATGACATGGGACGGCGTTGTCTGGGATATTGCTGAACCGGATCTTAAGTCGAATGCTGCTGTAACCGTTACCGATGATGGTGACGGAAAGGCTGCTCGGTATGTCTATAATAAGACTGAAGGTGTTTGGAAAAAGGATTATGACGTAGATTTCGATCCCCATCTGAAGCGCGGTGACCATGTCCTTAAGCACGATGCAGATCAAATAGAGGTTGAAAATGCCTATTCAAATATCGGCAGCAGTGCAAACGATGATATGGAATCTGTAATTTCTGCCATTGACACCAAGATCGGGACCATCGAGGGCGGGAACCTCTCTGACATCAATATCCAGAACGGCATTGTCTATGGCCGGGATACTGTCCGGAACAAATGGATGGGACCAAGGGAGGATTTTATCTTTTCAAGGAGCGGATTTACCAGGAAATCCTACCTCATGATCGGGGATGTTCCATCCAACCAGGGCGGGGTCCGGGTTCAACGAAATATGACCATCACAGCCATCTCTTGTCAGCTTGATTTGTCCGGAAGCTGCACTGTTGAGGTCCGAAAAAATGACGGAAGCACACCCATTGCCACCCTTACTATCAGTTCAGCTGAAGGCGCGCATGATAATACCTTAAATGTTGATGTGGTTGAGGGGGATTTTCTGCAAGTCTATGTGGATGCAGTAACACTTGTCAGATCGCCGACGGTCAAAATAACCGCAGCTTATAATGGTGGCAGTCTATAATTGATACTATTGAACCGGTGGGCTTTTTTAAAAAAAAGCTCACCGGTTTTTCAGGGGGTAGAAATGAACGAATGCAAGCATGAAAGCCAGATAGCTGTTGTTGTTGATAAGGTCGAAAAAATCGAGGAAACCGTCGAAAAGATTTTTAAAATCCTGAATGGAAACGGAAAGGAAGGGCTTGTTACGAATGTTGCTATCAATAAATCTGCTATTCGAAGACTTTGGTGGTTTGTCGGTATAATTTCCACCGGGATTTTTGGGGTGGCATTCTATTTTATTCAGGTTGGAGGTAAGTAAAAAACTATTAAGAACATGAATTAGTTGGAAGGGCCTATTAGAAATTTTTCGTGTATGTGCTATTAAAATAGGTTAAAATAGGTTAAAATAGAACAAATTAAATTAAAATACTTGACAATTGATTTTTTCATGATACCTCTTTAAATCAAAATTGATGAAATTTTTTCGCCAGGCCTGCAGGAAAATAATCAGAGCAAAATATTTAAAGACCCTATAAAACGGCTGCAGTTAGAAATCAAATGGAGATAAAATAATGACTGAAGACCGGTGGCTTTCTGTAGATGAGATTGCTGAACATCTTGGTATCAAAAGGGATACGGTCTATAGATGGGTTACTGACAGGCAGATGCCTGGCCACAAGATTGGTCGGTTGTGGAAATTCAATAAGAAAGAGGTGGATGATTGGGTGAAGTCCGGTTCAGCTGGCGATAAGGATGATGAAGACCCGAACACAAAAGATAGGTTGAAATAAATATGGCGAACACAGTGCAGAAAGGTCATAGACAACGATTGCGGGATCGCTTTGTGAGCGGCGAGGAAAGCTCCCGTTCGGAAGAAGCCTTACTCGAGCTTTTATTGACCTATGCCATCCCACAAAAGGATGTTCAGCCACTTGCCGCTCATCTACTCTCGGAACATGGTAATCTCTCTTCACTGCTGGAGGCCTCAATGGAATCACTTTGCCAGTCAAGTGGTGTCAAAGAGAACAGTGCAGTCCTTTTAAAGCTTGTTGATTGGATTCGACAGCATCATGGCCATAGTGGGATAGTCAGAGAAAAATTCAAACCACCAATCCAAACTGAGCTATTCAAAGACATTTCTGCGGATACAGACCAGCAAGCTTCTGGTGTAGCTGAGCCATATCGAAAAAGGGTCATCCGAAGATATGGTACGGAGATGTTCGGTAAGGCGGTACTTAAAGAGGCGATTCAGATTTTACCAACTCTTCCGGACAGTGAGTCGCTGGATGATATACGTTCTTTTCTTCGTATCAAACTCCACTTTAGCGCTGAACTGACTCGGAAACGGTATGCCAATTACATCACGCGCAGGATGTTCCCAGAAGGCTACGCGGACGCACCTCTGCGCTTGTTTGCCAAAACATATCCGAATACAAAAGAACTGCAGGATGTCTGCTTTTATCGTTTTCTTCTCTCTGAGCCGCTTGAGGTGGATATCATTGAGGAGCTTATCAGTAACATCTCAAAAAGTATGTGGTAGAAAAGACGCAACTATGCCGAGGCAATAGCAGCCTTAAGTTCCATTAGATCTGGTAAGGGAGGAATATTATTATTTTGGGCTATCCTATCGTTAATGAATTCCCAAAAAGAT
>JAHIVH010000078.1 GCA_018816735.1 Pseudomonadota bacterium
TATCTTTTTGGGAATTCATTAACGATAGGATAGCCCAAAATAATAATATTCCTCCCTTACCAGATCTAATGGAACTTAAGGCTGCTATTGCCTCGGCATAGTTGCGTCTTTTCTACCACATACTTTTTGAGATGTTACGAATTTCCCTCTTCTCAACATATTAATCAGTTGAAATGTCCCTTTTTTTTTATCAAGACATCTTGGGTCTGTGATGGCGTGATATTGGGTTCGGTCGAATATCTCTTTATTTATCTGCCTGCAGATGACAGATATGGATGCATGGGGATAGGCTTTCTCTATCAAACGCAATGCCGGTGTCGCCATGATCGAGTCACCAATATATTTGGGCAGCAATACGACTATTTTTTTTTCAATCATATGTTTAACTGTTTTGCAAACGTTGAGGTTTGCTCTATAATTGAACCTGTCTCCGGTTCACATGTCGCTTCCCTTTATATGTGCTTAGATTTTAAGAGAGGGTAATCTATGTTTATTAGGGTATTTTTATCTTTGTATTAAAAAGTAATGAGGAAAATTTTATGATTCTGCGATCATCATAAATATCCAGATGAAGATAGTTACACCACTGATTTTTAAATAGATTTGAAAGATAATATCGTTCACTATATTTGGAGAGGGGTTGTCATTCTTGGCACAAATAAATGAAACACGCCATGTTGCAAAAGAAAATATGGATATGATCCATAGGGCAAAAATCAATAATACAGAAAAAAGTACCATGTAAAATCTCCTTTTTCTGCTTACCCTAAAATCGAAATGTTAAGATTTCATTAAAAGCTTAATTTTTTTTTCAACGACTTGTGAATTGTCCCTGTTATTCAGGGTTTTTGTCGTCTGTGTGACCAGATGCATTTTGGGTTTCACCTGAGTAAGTGACGGAAATCCGGGTTAATCCGGATTTATCTGCCGGGCCTTCAAATCCAAGAAAAGATCCATCTTTAGTGCTGAACCAGTAATGGCTGCTCCAGAAAGGGGACAAAAATCCAGTGAGACACAATTTGATTTTCACCGCCTCAATAGGGGTATTGCCTATTAAGAATAACTCTGAGTTTTCCTTTATTGCTTTCAGTTTATACGCTTTTAAAGTTTCAGGTCGAAGTGTCCAGAACTGAATTTCTTTTTCTCCCGAGTTTATCAATCCTTTAAGGGACAAAGATGTGGCCTGGAACCAGGGCGTATCGTCAATTTCAATATGCTTGTTGATCGCCTGGCCATTCAACATGCCTTTAATAGAGATGGTGTTGTATTTCCTGCTGGCATGGATTGAACATTTTCGGGTTGGACTACCCATAGCCCATGAGAGAGTGGCAAATGTGTCATCAGTGCAGGTAATATGGGTTTCATCAACCGTCTTATAGGTTAACTGATAGGTATTGTTATGCGATAAACTCCAAAGCACATCTTTTGTCTCTGCACCTTTTTTTTCAATATAATACCGGACGATTTTGATACTCTGTTCAGCCCCGGCAAGCGGAATATAAATTATCACAGCGACAATGAATGCCAGCCATGTATAATTTATGTTCTTTGATGTTCTCAATCAGATATACACTTACAGTGCGCCAACAGCAGATTCGTTTCTGAATTTGCTGTCACTGGTACCTGTCATCCAATGATCTTCAGGAGAAGGCTCTATGGGATTTAAGAGAATACTACCGATTTCGGACAAGGCATTTTGGGAAAATACAAACAGGTCTGAATTGACAGTATCATTCTTACGTGCTGCCAATGCACGATCGTGAGGCAAAAGAGAAATATTTTTAATGAGCAGATCTCTGGCTTCTTTTAAATCTGAACGCTTTCGGTGAAGTGCAAAACTTAACCGGCGCCATTCGTTCAGTTTTTTTCTGTTCATGGGGAACCGCGTACCGTCAAGCATAATTTGCATTTTTTTTTCACGGTGCATGGCGATCCGGTATGTCAACAATTGAATTTCCCGTTCATATTTTGATAATTTTTGCTGCAGAGACCGAAGTGTCTCAGTGGCTTGTTTCGTTTGCTTCATCAAAGTTTTCCTTTCTTGTATTATTAGTTTTAAGTTGTTTAATATACTTATGTTAGTAAATGATTTGGAAATGATTTGAATTGAGTTAAAAATATTATCAAAGTACCTGTTCTCAGACGTAAGTTTGTCATTTAGAGAAAGGGATTGATATAAATTCTTGACAAGCAAAACTATAATAGATAATTATATTTAGTTATTTGGCTAATTATATAAATTATATCAGAGAAAAATATGAATAATGTTCTGTCAATACTGAAAGCGCTTTCAGACCGAAACCGGTTGCGCACAGTTTATGCCTTAATGGCACATGACGAACTTTGTGCGTTTCAAATTATTGAGTTATTACAAATAAGAGGCGCAACCGTTTCGAGACATTTAAGTCAATTGGTAAATGCCGGTATTTTAAAAAGCCGCAAACATGGGCGATGGATTTATTTTAGCTTGGATAAAGCAAACGTAATCCTTCATCCAGTGATGGCGTGGATTGCAAACGAATTGGGTGATGATGGTGATCTTGTAAATGATCGAAATACGCTTAAGAAGATAGTTGCCTCTGATCCGGAAGACATCTGTCGAAAACAGCGGGGAGAAGCATGCTGCCCGCGCCGGCAAAATAATTAGTATCGTATCATATTTTTGTTCAATACGTTAGGAACCCAAGGAGTCGCAAATATGAGTAAAAAAATGAAGCTTCTATTCTTGTGTACAGGGAATTCGTGCCGTAGCCAAATGGCTGAGGGATGGACAAAACAGTTAAAAGGAGATCAAATTGAAGTCTATTCTGCAGGCGTTGAAACCCATGGGCTTAATCCATATGCAGTTAAAGTAATGGCTGAAGAAGGCGTTGATATCTCTTCCAATCATTCAAAACTGGTCAGCTCCCTTAAGGGAATTGAATTTGATTATGTCATTACGGTGTGTGGTCATGCGAATGAGACGTGTCCGTTTTTCCCCGGCAAAACGAAGAAGGTCCATGTCGGGTTTGATGATCCACCCAAACTGGCCGAAACGCTTTCCACAGAAGCGGAAAAACTCGCATGTTACCGGAGAGTCCGAGATGAAATCAAAGCCTATGTCTCGACGCTGCCGGAATCTTTGCTGACAGATGCAATCTGATATGATAAATCACCGAACAGGAGCGCACAAATGACCAACAATAACGATAGAAAAATGACCAGTATATTTGAACGGTATTTGACCGTGTGGGTAGGACTATGCATAGTAGGTGGCATTTTGCTGGGTAAACTCGCCCCCGGTTTTTCGAAAACACTTGATGGTATGGCCATTTACGTTAAGGGCGCACCGGTGGTATCCATTCCGATAGCGATTTGCCTGTTTTTCATGATGTATCCGATTATGGTGAAAATTGACTTTGGTGAGGTCATCAAAGCAGGTAAAAGCGGAAAACCGGTGTTTCTGACATTATTCATTAACTGGTGTATCAAACCGTTCACCATGTACGGAATTGCAATTTTTTTTCTAGGCACACTATTCAGAGGCTTTATCGGGACGGATGCAACCGATCTCGTGAAAATGCCATTTGGTCTCGACCTTGCAGTCGGAGCGGCCCATGGTGCAGGCACCGTGGTTATGAATGATGGAATAAAAATGCTTGAAATCCCACTATGGCGCAGTTATCTGGCGGGATGCATTTTGCTTGGCATTGCCCCTTGTACGGCGATGGTTCTTGTTTGGGGATATCTTTCACGGGGGAATGACGGTCTGACACTGGTGATGGTGGCCGTCAATTCTCTTACCATGCTTGTTCTTTATGGTGTACTTGGCGGTTTTCTTTTGGGTGTCGGTCGTCTGCCTGTGCCTTGGCAGGCGTTATTTCTTTCCATATCGATTTATGTGGCCCTTCCGCTGGTTGCAGGGTATCTATCCCGGAAATGGCTGATTAACGCAAAAGGAGAAGCATGGTTTAAAGATAAATTCCTTCATATTTTAACACCTGTGACGATTACCGCTCTTTTGATCACACTGGTATTGCTTTTCAGTTTTAAAGGCGATGTCATTTTGGGGAACCCATTGACCATTTTGTGGATATCCATTCCGCTCTTTATTCAAACCGTGCTGATATTCGGCTTGGGTTATAGTGCCGCAAAAATTTTGAAATTAAACTATGAAGATGCTGCCCCGGCAGCAATGATAGGTGCATCCAATCATTTTGAAGTCGCTATTGCAACCTCAACGATGCTTTTTGGCCTCTCTTCCGGAGCAGCGCTTGCCACGGTCGTTGGCGTTTTAATTGAGGTACCGGCTATGTTGATGCTTGTTCGTATTTGTCTGAATACACAAAACTGGTTTCAGTCGAAAATAAAAATTTAACATGGTGTTAATCGTAAACTAACATAGCGACTATAGTGTCTTATCCAACGTTAAGCGGTATCAATTACTCCCCCTACGGTTTCCGGGATGCGCTTGACCTAAGTTTGAATGACGAAACACAATATTCAATTTTTTTAGCAAATGATGCTCCTTCCCCGGCAAGCACAGCATCCCGGAAACCGCTCCCCATCGTGTTTATAAGTATGCAGGCCTTTAAACAAAAACTAGTTATTCCCTTATATTTTTTTAACATTCCTCTTCTATTTTTTATCATTAAGGAAACACATAACAATAACGTAAGGAGGCCATTATGTTTGATATGAAAACCCGTTCAGGTGTGACATGGGAAAAAGGTCATTACATGAGTAAACGTCAACTTGACTATTTTTACAATAAACTGATTGCCCTGAAGGCAGAACTTGAAAATACCGTTCGGAAAAGTCTTCTGAAGATGAAGGCGTCTGACACACATCCTATAGAAGAATTTGAGAGAAGTGCTCTTGCTATTGACAGGGACATCGAAATTCAAACCCAGGCTATAAACTGGAGTTTGATACAGAGAATTGATCAAGCTCTTGAACGGATCAATGACGGTAGCTACGGGTATTGTTTAGAAACCGAAGAGCCCATCGGAATTGAACGTCTTGAGGCAAATCCACTTTCCATATTCTGTTTAACTGTTCAGGAGCAGTATGAAATAAGTGAAAAGCAACGGATTACGCGAATATAAAATTACCTTTTAAATTGATGGTCCATTATAGGTCTGAGAGAGAATCTTGATAGTAGGACTCCTTTTTTAAAAAGGTTTTTTAATGTGAAACCTGATTGGTTTATGATACTTTCGGTACGAATACAGGGCGACAAGATAAGCCAATATAGAAAGAGGTAGACCCAAAATGATGCCGCCGACGATAAGGGACACGAATATCGATGGCGAGGTATAGATGACTTGCCCGATTGTGTCCCATGAGAAATCGATTGACCTATTGAAAAAAGAATCGTTTCCCATAATCTCAGAACCGATCCAATAGGTTAGGCTGTAGAAAAAAGGGGCAGTGAGAATATTGGTTATCTGAACACCTATACAGGCAGCTATTTTGTTCGCCTGGAACAGCATGGCCAGAACAAGGGAAAGAACAATATGAACGCCTAAAAATGGTGTCATGCCCACAAAAACACCCACGGCAAATCCGGAAGCAATATCCTTCGGGTCTCCTTCAATTTGAATCAACCATTTCCAAAATCGATTTTTTCTGATTTTATGATTTTCAGTTTTCATTTTCATTCTTTCTGTTTCATGAATATTCCTCAGGTTCAATCTCACCGCTCATGATCTCTCTCATTACAATTAATCGATAATCGTTAGCATTTGATTAAAAATAATCAGGAGAGATTAATTTTTTTGTTTTCCTTATTAAATCTTAATATTTCAATACTAAGGAGAGAAATTTCAGGAAGGCTTTATCAATCGGTAACAAAATTATTCGATAATGGCGTTATTTACATTGGGGGATGGCATCATGACAGACAATCGGTATAAAATTTTAGAATTATTTATATTTTTTATTGTTTTATTTTTATGTCTTTTAGTCCTAAGATGACGTCTCACCGGAAATTCAGGGTGGTATTTGTATTTTCCTTCAGTCTGTTTCTGCTCATGGCAAATTTCCTGGCTGATCCGTTCTTGCAACCGTTAAGGGTGTATACTGCATTTGCTTCAGGTTTTTTTTTAAAGGCCGTTGGCATCAATGCTTCGGTCAGGGGCAGCTATATTGTTTCACCGGTATTCAGCGTTCATATTATAAACGAATGCACATCGCTATTCGCAGGAGGACTGTTCTTCTGCTTTGTATTAAGCTATCCCGCAGGTTTTCATCAAAAAACGATCGGGCTCCTTTCCGGCCTGCCGATGATAGATTTTGTGAACACGTTTCGCATCGCCATTAATTTTATGGTTGGGTGTTTCTATCCCTCCCTTTTCACTTATACCCATGTATATATGGGGCAGATTCTGATGGCAATTGCCACAATAGGCTGTGTTTTGATATGGATATTCTATGTTCAGTCGGATCACGCCCTTAAACATCCTTTATTGTTCATTGTAAGGGTGGTTGCAATCTCCTCCATGTTGTTTTACCCCTGGATATGGATTCAGCGGCTTTATGTTATGTTCATGGATGTTATTCTGTTTCACCTGTTTGGCATTTTTGGCAATACGCTGACTTTTCCCCATCAGCACACGTTGTATGTACAAACTTTCGATCTGGTCACCCTGTCGTCCCTTGTGCTGGCCACCCGGCAGGTCGGACTGAAAAGAAAAATGATTTGGCTGACATCCGGTTTTGGAATGTTGTTTTTGATGCACTTTCTTTTTCGCCTTGGAAATGTATTCCTGACTGCTTACCAGTTCGAGCCTGCATTCAAAATAACGACCATCATCCATCTGGCAGGCCAGTTTTTACTCCCCGTCATGATATGGTATGGAATGGTCCATTCCGGCAAGCCCTCAGCGTTTCATCCATCGCGATAAAGTATCAGCCATATCCGGATCGGATTTTTCCAGAAGTGCCAGAATACGCTGTGCGGATTGATGGTCACCCGTGGCATAATACCCCCGCCCCAGAATATGGCAGACCGTAGGCGCCTTTGGATCGATCTTGAAGGCGAGCTGATAATGGTTGAGGGCAGAAGGATAATTTCTTTGTGACATTTTGATGTTTCCCAGATTGTAGTGGGCTTCGGCATAGTCCGGATCGATTTTGATAGCGGTCTCAAAATGGGATAGTGCTTTCATCGTCTGATTCGATTTTTTATAATATTCGCCGACACCGCAATGCATTTCAGCGGTAAATAGGATGATTAGAAGAATATTTACGTTTTATTAAAAAGTGATTTCACGGGACGTGGCCTGTCTTTTTTTCAGGATTGATGAAGCTAACAAAATACTAATTAGTTTCTAAACAAACCTTAATGATTTTCTGAAATTACACAACAGTTTTCAATGAAAGCAGTTTTGTTATCCATGAATCTTAAACGTTTCGTTGGCGGTTTGAACGAAAAAAGGCTTGTCAAGATGAAACCCATGAAAAAGAAACTATTGATTTGTTTAATAACAATGTCGTTCATTCTGGTGGCCGGTTGCAGCCGGGTCACTCCCAAACCGATCAAACCCGGCGATACGGTTCAGTTGACTTATACATGCCGGAACCAGAATGGAGAAGTTGTATCGACCGTTGATGAAAAAACAGGTAGAAATACACCTTCCAGTGAATTAACAGTTTTTGTCCCACCCCTTTCATATGGGCCGGTTTCACTCATCGCTCAGGAAAATGCTTCCAGTCAGATTCAGGGACCGTTTATTGATTTTGAAGATCTGATCAGGGCCAAACTCGCAGAAAAAGTGATTCATCTGAAGAAAGACCAAGAAGAGCAGGTTACATTTTCGGTACCCACTGATGAAGAAAAAGATCCGGGTGACAGATACCTCTCCATGGCCAGGAAATTGAAGCGTGACAAGGAAAAAATCATATCTTTGAGCAGATTCCCGAAATCTCCGGAGGAGCAACCCATGCCGGGTATGGAGTTTATGATCGAACCTGGGTTTAAAGCCCGGGTTAGCAGGATTGAAAAGGGTCAGGTTTATCTGGCGGTCATTCCGGCAAATGGAAATATCTATGACACATTTATGGGCAAGGCGAAAATAATCGAAGAGGCGAATCATTACAATGTGGAGATCATGCCAAAAAAAGGCGCCACGGTAAGAATCGGGAAATTGCTTGGTAACATAACGGAAGTGACAGATGAACTGGTGAAAATGGATTTTGGAAATCCTTTAGGGAATCAGACCCTAACCTGTGATGTAAAAATCGAGGAGATTGTTGAAAGCGGATCTCCTTCAGATCAATTTACAAAACAGGAAGTCATGGAAAAGATCAACAATGCCATTTCAGATGCTGAGGCAAAGGGACAAACCACGATAAATATAAATCTGGGCGAAGATCCCAAAAAAGTCCAGAATGGCGATCTGGTCAAAGCGGATTTTACAGTGTCTGACGAAAAGGGAGAGGTATGGTATACGACCCGAGAGAAAGATGCCCGGCTGATTCAAAAAGATTCTCCTGCTTTTAAGAATGATACCGGCAAACAGCTGGTATTGACTCCCTCACAATTTGTCGTTGGCTTAGACGATCCGGTAGCCGGTCTTCAACAGGCAGTATCGGATATGGAGATGGGGCAGAGAAAAATCGTCACCATTCCACCGGAAAAAGCCTATGGAAATGTTGATCCTTTAAAAATAAAACAATTTCCCTGCATTCAGACATCGTCCAGGCAAACAAAGATGTCATCGGGAGAATTTATCAAGATGACCGGTTTACCACCGGTCCTTCATGAAAAAGTCACCCTCAATCCGTATCTGGAGGCGGAGATTTCTGAATTGAATGGAGATGAAGTTATATTGACGGCTATAGCTGAGGACGGAAAGGTCATCGAGGATAAACTGGGGAAAACATCGATCCATATCAAAGGCGATACGGTTTATTTAACGCTGACACCTGAAATAGGTGCCGAGTTTCCCATGAATGATCGCATCGGAAGAGTTGTCAATACAGATGGTATTCAATTTACGGTCGATTTTAATCATCCGCTCGCCGGTAAAACACTGACGGTTGACATCAACCTCGTTGAATTGACAAAGGCATCCACAATTATGTCCAAAGAGCTCCCCTGGCAGCCGGATTACGGGTTCGCCCTGGATATGGCCACACAAGAACACAAGCCTATGGTTCTGATTCTATATGCTTCATGGTGTGGCTGGAGTCAGAAATTGTTACATGAGGTTTTGAATGATCCTCGGATAAAAATGATTCAGGACCAATTTGTCTGGATGAAGATCGATTCCGACCAGGATAAGGCATTCTATCAGGAGTTCAAACAGGAAAGTTTTCCCACGATTGTATTGATGAACCCGGAAGGAGAAATTATTAATAAACTGCAGGGGTTTCAGCCTGCAGATACCTTGCGGGGTGAATTAATTAAATGTCTTGGTAACCAGACCGATCTGATTAGCCATCTCTAAACTGGATTGATGCTTTAATGAATCTGAGTCTCTTTCGGAAATTAGCTGTATCATGCAGAGGTCCGGTTATATGGTGTCTCATGGGATGGGTAATTGTATCCACGATGGCAAATACGCGTTTCCTTCATGCAGAAGAAGAAAATGAAAATGTTTTATTTGAAATCAAAGGGTATATGGTAGAAGGAAACTCCATATTGGCCGAAGAAGAATTGATGCTTGTCCTGCAACCATATACCGGCCCCGGGATGAGCGCTGAAACCGTTAACACAGCCAAAGATGCTTTGGAAAAATTTTATCACAACCAGGGGTATCCCACTGTCCTCGTAAACATACCCATGCAGACGCTTGACAGCAATATGGTCAAGTTTCAGGTGGTGGAAAGTAGGATCGGGAAAGTCCGCGTATCCGGAAATGAGTATTTTACCATGAAACGGTTGCTTCGAAGTCTTCCGTCCATCACACCAGGAAATATTTTGTACTTGCCGCAACTGGAAAAAGAATTGAACAGACTCAACCGGAACCCCAATATTACCGTTGCCCCTGTCCTTGGGCCGGGCAAGGAATTTGGCACGATTGATGTTGAACTGAAAGTGAAGGATCGATTGCCGTTAAATGCCAGCCTTGAAATGAATAATTATTCGACCCATACGACAACGGATCTCAGAAGCAGTTTTAAAATCAACTATGATAATTTCTGGCAAAGGGATCATTCCCTGTCTCTTCAGTTTCAAACATCCCCGGAGGACCCGGATGAAGTAAAAGTGATAGCAGGTTCTTATTTAATGGGATCGTTTTTAAACGAAGACCATATGGTCGCCTGTTATGCGGTCTGGTCTGACAGTGATGTCGCTATCGTTGATGACCTGAGGGTTATCAGCAAAGGAAGTATTTTCGGCATCAGATATATAATTCCGTTACCAGCAATGCAATCGTATTATCATAACCTGACATTGGGGATGGATTATAAAAAATTTGATGAAGTCATCGATCTGAATCCAACGAACAAAGGCACTTCAACAGATAGTGAAACCGCAACCGATCAGAGTGTCGATGGCAGCACAGAAGATAGCACATCAACAGATACATCCGGTTCAGAAAATACGGACACAAGCAGTGATACGGGTAATAAGGATGAAAGTTCCGGGATTGATTATCTGCCGGTGTCCATCACCTATGGTGCTTCATTTGATGATCCATGGGGCCGGAATCAGTTTTCAATGGGCGTGGGCGCTGCGTTCCGCGGTCTTGTGACGGACCAGAGCGAGTTTGAGCTGAAACGGTACAAAGCCAGGGCCAGTTATATGACTTTTAATTTTTCCCTGACCAGGGAGCAGAACATCACAGAAAGTAGTTCCGTTTACACCCGTATGAACGCGCAACTGGCCACTATGCCACTGATTTCAAACGAACAGTTTTTTGGCGGCGGTGCAAGCAGTGTCCGCGGATATAAAGAAAATGAGGCGACCGGAGATTCAGGGATTTCCGGTACGATAGAGATACGCTTGCCGGATGTGGGCACCATCCTCTATCATATGACACCCTGGCTCAATCCCAGTTCCATCAGACCCTATTTGTTTTATGACATTGCCGAACTGAGTGTTCAGCAGCCATTACCAGAGCAAAAAAGCGAATTTACCTTGCAGGGTACCGGTATGGGACTAAGAGGGAATATCACTCAATACTTTCATTATCAATTTGATATGGGCTATCCGCTGGTCAGTACAGAGAATATCGACAGCGGTGATCTGCAATTTTATTTTAAGGTCAGTGGTGAATTTTAAGCAGGAAAGCATATGTCCAAAAATGAAATTTTAATAAAAAGAAAAACGGTTGGTGTACTGACAACCTTATGTTTTATAGCCGCACACATCGTCATGCCTTGTTTTATCTACGCTCAAACAGCCATGCCGGGTTTTTACGGCAGATCAGCAGGCAAGCTTACCCCCCCTCCTGCGACGGCTTTACCGGTGTTAAAGAATAATGGTGACGGTATTTCCTATGTTGAAGAGGGAGAAGATAACAGCCTCGTTGTTCACCAGAATTCGGAAAAAGCGGTTGCAAGCTGGCAATCATTTGATATCGGCGAAGACGCATCCGTGCATTTCGATCAGAAAGGAAATCCGGACTGGGCCGCGTTGAACCGGATCTACGACCTGAATCCCAGCCAGATTTTTGGAAAACTGACGGCAGATGGAAGAATTTATCTCCTGAATCAAAACGGCATTGTCTTTGGCCCCGATTCCCAGATCAATGCCCATGCATTTACGGCTTCCGCACTCAATCTTGAAGATACGGATTTTTTTCAGAACCAGCTTAAATATTACATAGATCCGGACGAATCGGATACGTCACAAATATATGTTTCCAATCATGGTAACATTAAAGCAGGAGATGGTGGGTCTGTCTTTCTGATCGGACCTAACGTGGAGAATAGCGGGACAATCTCTGCACCCACCGGCCAGATCGGGTTGATTGCAGGTACGGATGTGGAACTCGTCACGCCCCAAATGATCGATCCGGAAGATATCAGGGTGGCCAAATATGTGAATATCTACCAGACATCCGGCAGCGCTATAAATTTTAACACCGGGCGGCTGACATCCGTTTCGGGGACCATCGGCATGTATGGGAAGGTCGTCAATCAGGACGGTCTGATCCGTTCGGTCAGTGCGGTGAAAAGAGAAGGCCAGATAGAACTTGAAGCTGCCCATGAAATTGTAACCGGTAAAGAAAGCATTACCGAATGCCCGGTGAGTAGTTCAGCAGAAGTGGTCAATGAATCCTTTGATGTTCAGACCGGGCAAATTAGCATGACGGTTGTCGGTGATGACGAAGAAGGGGCGGACAGAATCATTCATCAGGGTCAGATAAATTCACCAGGCGGAACGGTTACCCTGTCAGCAAATGATCGAATCTACCTTGAAAAAGAGAGTTCGATCGATGTGAGCGGCACATGGGTTGATGAGGACATGTCCGTGAATCAGGTCAGCTCCCAGTTGAACAGCATGGAATTAAGGGATGACTTCGGCCAGAAGGATAATTCCGTTTTGCAAGGTGAAGAAATAACATTCAGCTCCCAGGAGGGATCGGCCATTGGCGATGTGTCAGGCGCGCTGAACACCAGAGAACTGTCAGCCGCTGAAAATAGCACCAAAGGCGGGACGATACAGTTCTCTTCCAATAACGGAGATGTGATTATCAGAGACGGCAGTTTTCTGGATATCTCGGGTGGCGGCTTCAAATTCGATGCCGGTGCCATCGAGACCACTCAGCTTGTCTGCGGAACATCGATTTACGATATCGCTGATGCGCCTTCCTGGATTGAATACGATAAGGTATTGGGGAATTTTGAAAAAACGTATCATGGCTTCGGCGTGGTTGAAACATATAAGGGGCAGTATTACGGCGGACCGGTTCCCATGTATAATTACATATCCGGATATATTGAGGGGAGTGACGCCGGCACACTCAGAATTCAGGCGCGGAATGTGATTCTGGATGGGCGTGTGGACGGATCGACCGTTATCGGTCCTTACCAGAATTATCTGGGAGAAAATGAACCGGAAGATGAGCTGGGGAATCAGATGGCTTCAGGCAGAAAAGTGCCCAATTCCGGTACATTGATTATAGGATACCTTGATGATACCCCGGAATTGACCGAACGGGATTATGTCACGGACAGGATCATCCTGCAGAAACAGGTTGATAAACTGCCTGATGATTTTGATCAGGATGCCTCACCAGACTATTATCCTGAAGCTGACAGCGACCCTCAATCCACGGACAGTCTATATACCACCTATATGTCTTCTGATGACCTGAATGAAATGAATCTCTCTGAAATATTATTTTACACAAACAGCAGCTTCACCGTTGAAAATGATGTTGATCTGGAACTCGATGCCGGCGGTACGTTCAGATGCTATGCCAGCAGTATCGATGACAACGGCAGTATCACGATTCCTTCAGGTGTCGTCGATTTGACAAGCTCAAGCAGTTTTTTAACCGGCATGATGTCAATCGCCACACGAATTTTTTTGAACTCAGGAAGCATTATCGATGTATCCGGTGAACAGGTGGACAATTCATTTTTGGATATTTCAGATGATGACGTTTATGTATTCGGTCGTGAAGACGGCGGTGGGGTCCAAATAAAAAACAAAAACACAGATGGCGAGATTGTTGTCCTGAAAGATGCGCTTATCGATGCAAGCGGCGGATATACCATTCATACAAATGGTGCCATAACCGGCGGAGATGCCGGCTCGATTAAACTGTCCGGAACGACGCTCATCCTTGACGGTGATCTGGACGGCCAGACGTTATTGGGAAATAAAGGGGGCACCATCGATATCCTTACCAGCGATATCCGGGTGGTGCCATGGCGGGCTTTTCTGCCGGATGATTTTAGATTCAGCGACGACATTCCGGCAGGATTTGACAGCACCTTCTACCTGGCCGAAGATCAGCTTAAAAATTCAGGCATGACGACAATCTCCCTTACCAGTGAAAATGATATCGTACTTGAGGAAGGCGTTACCCTTGAACCTTCCTATACGAGAATCAGGGAACCGGCCCCGGGTACTGACCGGATGGCTGATGAAACGATCGAGCCATACAACACTTACGCCACCTCCTACATAGACGACATATATATGGACATATCGCCTGAGGTCGCCGGACCTACGAAGGTCAGTCTGAAGGCCGGAAAAGAACTCGACCTCGATTTGGGAGGCACTGCAAACAATTTTGCCCGGATCAGCATAACGGAAGGTGCGAAAATTGAAACTGCTCCGGAAGGGACTATCACATTATCCGGCCCGGATATTCAGGTAGACGGTACACTCATTACCCGATCAGGGACGGTTTCATTGGTGTCCTCCGGTCTTGCAAGCGTATCTTCTCTGGAAAAAAATAAACTGACCCTGGGTAAATCGGCAATCGTTGATGTTTCCGGATTCAACCGTCTGTCAGAAGATTCGTTATTCGATGGGCTTCCTGCCGATATTACACCTGTAAATGGCGGGGATATCGTCCTTGATGCCACAGGCGATCTGATCATAGAAGATGGGGCTACGCTTAATCTGTCCGGATCGGAGATCATTTCAGATTATAGGAAGAATGACAATAGTGTCTATACGGTTGTGGATGTTGCAAGCGACCCGGGAACGCTCAGCCTGTCTTTTGGATCATACCTGAATCCGATAGCAGATGATCAAGGGAATGTCATCGATCATGGATATCTGGATGGCGTTGATATTCTGGCCGAGAATAATCTGGATGGCCGGGTGGAAAATGGCAGGCCAAATGGCGCAGCCCTTGACCTGGATTATCAGAAAAATAAAAATATTGCCGGCGGGCCCGGACTTGCCATCGGGCAGGAAGACCTGGACATGAGTGAATTAGTCGATGCCGGATTTGAGGATATCACCATTCGTACCAATACTCATATTGATTTCAGTGAACCCTTGGATATCGAACTGGGAGAAAAACTGACGTTGGATGCTCCGGAAATCAGGGCCACCGCTTTATTGGATAATATCGACGCAAATTCCGAAGTGAATGAAATTATATCAGATAATACCGTTTCTGCGAGACAAAATGATGGAGTGGAAGATATCTCTATTAACGCGCCATGGATTGTATTGACCAATACGTATGATGAATCCGAAGCCATCCCCAACTATGACAGCAATGCCATGCCGGAGGCATTGGATTTGTTTTTGCGGCTTGATGCAGATTTTATCGATATTGAGGGGAGTATCGTACTCTCCGGTTTGGAAAATATCACTCTATCTGCTGACTATGACATCAGCCTTACAGATGCTCTGTATACCAAAGGGGGGGAGAATATTATTTTAGGCGGCTTAAATACGACTACCGGCAGCCTCAATATGTCGGCAGCCAGAATTTATCCAAAGACCGATGCGGATTTTGTGATTCACGCTTCAGGAGATATCGAGATATCAAAGAGCGGGTTTGATTATAACGGGGCGTTGGTTTCAGCCGGGGGCAGTTTGACCATCGAAGGGCAAAATATATTTCATAAGGGTGTACTGGCGGCACCGATGGGCAGAATCTCCTTGTCCACCCTGTCAGGCACAGATGGACAGATTGTGCTGGGAAATGAAAGTGTGATCAGCACATCGGTGACAGGGGATATTGACCCTAAGGCATTCAAGGTGAATTATGGTGAACTGAAAGACGGCAACTGGCTCTTGATAGATGAATCGGAAACCACAGCGGTGACCGAAACACCGGAAAAATCCGTAACGATCAAAGCCGGAACGGTAATGATGGATGATGGGGCGGCCATCGACGTATCCGGCGGCGGATCGATTTTTGCCTATGAGTTTTTACCAAGTCTTTCCGGCACGAAAAATCCCCTGGACGGGAAATATGTCATATTGGCGGATCATTCGGTTTCACTTCCCGGAGAAGCAATCTACCTTAAGGGGGGGTATGGTCTGGAAGAAGGTACATATTCTCTTCTTCCCGAAGAATACGCGTTCATGGATAATGCACTGATCGTGACGAGAGTGGATACGGATGTTTATGCAAACGAACTTGCCAATTCCGAGGAAGGGTATCAGGTGATTCCCGGCTATTATACCCAATCGGGAACCGGTATTGTCTCAACGGAATTGACCGGTTTTTCAATCCAAAAGGCATCGGACGTCATAAACAATCAAGGTTATTTTGAACAGGAAACCCTTACATCCGGTGATGGCGGGGTGGCCACGATTGCTTCCAGTACCACGATTTTGGGCGGCGATATAAAAGCTTCCGGGATGGAAGTCAACGAAGGCGAGGTCCCTTTCCAGGGTGGAACGTTAAACCTCAGCGGCAGGGAAGTGACTATCGGTTCAAATGTCCAGGAGATCACTGACCTTACGGGCAGACTGATCCTGGATACAACCACATTCTCAGGAGAAACGTTAAAAGAACTGAATATTGGTGATACTTCAGGCACGGACTCGGTAACGGTGCAGGCAAATAGCGGCTTGATATCCGGCAGCATTACGCTTTCGGCGCAAAATAAGATAACCCTGGAGGACAATGCTTCGGTTCAAGCGATCGACGGTTCCGTCAGCTTGATATCTCCTGAAGGTAAAATCATAACCGCTTTGAATTCGACCGTTCAGGCCACAGATAAAATCATTGTCAACAGCAGTGAAATTGGGTTGAAGGGCAATTTGAAAGCCGATAGCGGTACCCTGGAATTGATCACCACCAATATGATTCTCGGTCAGGGAAATATTCCGGACGATCTTGAAAATACCATGGTTGTCGGTGAGGACCTGTGGCATACCTTTTCAAGCTACGACACACTGATACTCAACGGCAGAGATACAATTTTCTTTTCAGGCGATGTCGATATTAAGGGCGTTAATAATATCCTTATCGATACGCCTTTGATCGGTACGGTGTCGTCCGGATCGAATCAGGTCGTTTCATTTACAGCCACAAAGGACCTCCGCCTTTCAAATACCGGGAACCCTTCAATTCCGGATACCGGTCAGGAATCTTCCGGTAACGGCACATTTACACTATCCGGTGCGAATGTGGCGCTGGGAAACGGTGAGACACGGGTGGAGGGGTTTGAGGGTACCGCCATCAGAAGCAGGGATGCCATCACATGTATCGGGGACGGGGGACTTTCGGCAAATGGAAATTTGTCGCTTGAGTCGACCTTTATCACAACCACATACTATCAGGATGATAGCGCCGGGTTTCAAGTTTCGGATTTTTTTATTCAGGCTGCAAATGATCATCAGTTGACGATCGATAAAGCGGTCTCTGGTGCCACTGCCGGTTCTGATCCGGCAGATGGGGATGCCTTCGGCACAGGGATCGGCGGTGATCTCGCCTTGGAAGCCGGGAGCATTGTCCATAAGGGGACGATTGATGTGGCATCCGCCAATATTTCTTTTACAGCCTCTCAAAATATTGAGTTAACCAAGTCGGCTGAAATTATATCCAAGGGAACGGATTTGAGTCCCGGCGGCACCATCGCCCTTGAATCAAAGGAGGGGATGGTTTCGCTTGGAGAAGATACGCGTTTGACCGTATCCGCAGGCGAACAGGGTGATGCCGGCATCATAGAACTCATTTGTCCTAAGGGAGACGTGTCCATTTTGGGAAACCTGGAAGGGCAGGCACAGGTGAATCCGGACACGGAAACGTCGGGCCTCTCCGGCAGTCTTTATATGGATTCCAACCGGATCGATGATTTGGAAAAACTGTATGCGTTGAACAAAGACCATGGATTCAATCATGAACTGGAAATAAGAGCACGAACCGGTAACCTCGATATTTTGGAAGATAAGGGGTTCGCGGCTGATCATATTAAGCTCACCGCGGATGGCGGCAGTATTCAGATTGCAGGAACGCTTGACGCCTCAACGGATTCAGGTGGCGGTGTCGTAGAAGTGTATGCCGGTCAGGATTTGAATCTTTCAACAGCAAAAATAAATGCGAGAAGTATCTCTTCCGAAAGTGCGGAGGGCGGAAATGTGATTCTGGGTTCGGCAAACGGACATCTCTCTTTTGAAGACGGGGCGAAGATAGATGTATCTCCAAGCGGTGATGGCAAAAAGGGCGCCGTCACCTTCCGGGCACCGGAAACGGCACAGGGCGCAGATATGACCCTTTCCGGTACGGTAGTCGGAGCATCAGCCATCGATGCCTATGCGCTCAGCACCTATCCGGATTTTAATGTAGAAACCGTCAAATCAAAAACAGATGCATTTATGGCGAGGGCTTCTTTTTCTGGTGTAAACATGAACTATGAAGAATGTGATCCGGATGCCTTCCATCTGCGACCGTTCATCGATGTGCAGCTTGAGAATGATTATACCCTTGATGCGGACCTTAATCTCGATTCACTGTTCAGCTATGCAGGAGAATTGATCTTCCGGTCGGGCGGAAATTTGAATCTGAATGCGAGTATTTCAGATAACAAGCCGGTGGGAACCGTCTCCTGGGACATTAGCCTGATTGCCGGTGCCGATCTTGGCAGCGCGGATTTCCATAATGTGAACGGCCAGGATGAATCACAGAACGGAAACCTTTCAATTGCAGACAGTAAATCCATATACACAACCGGAGGAGATCTGTTTTTTGCCTCTGGGTCGGATACGACGGTGGGAACACCTGCCGCACCCGAAAGCAGGTTTACGAGCGGCAGCCCCTTCACCCTGGGTACCTATTCCGGGGCCATCACAGGCAAAATAAATAAGGACCTTATCCTGGAAGGTGGCATCATTCAATCGGCCACCGGAGATGTCCGGATCATGAGCAGGGGTGATATTGCCCTGAACAGGGTGTCCGGAGCCAATAGCTCCTATTATTATGGAACTGTAAGGACGTTGGGCGAACCATCGGATACTGCTGCGGCTGACGAATACTGGAATTATGGGAATGGGGGAGACCTGTTTATTTCTGCGGGCGGAAATATCAGTGAGAGAAGTATAAATTCGTTGACCGGGCTGTATGACTATCGGTTTTTAAGGATTCCGAATGCATGGGACAAGGTGACGGAAATCGGCCGGGGCGAAGACAAAAAAGTATACTGGTCAGCCAGCTATGACGGCAGCAATACCACCAAGGGAATTGCCGCACTGGCAGGCGGTGACATGACCATTTACACCGGCAGGGATATATTAACCCAATGCGGCAATTTTGGTGAAGGTGATGTTGACATTTATGCAGGGGGAGATGTTGACGGACGGTTTTTGATCAGGAAAAGCGGCAGCTCGCACATCAATGCCATGGGAAGTGTGGGGACACAGTCCTCCTATCAACTGCCGGTCGAAATATCCGATACGGACCTGACATTGAGCGCTCAGGGGAGCATCGAAATCGGTTCCATCTATAATACGTCTTTTGTGAGAAAGGGAATCAGTTCTCCGACAGACTGGCTGGTGGATTATTCGAAGGACGCGAAAGCCACCCTCATATCCACTCGAGGAGATGTCTTCTTGACCGGTAATAGTGAATTGATAGACGGTTTCTCTGCTGACCTTATCAATCTCTTGCCACCCTATGTCGAAATCCGGGCAGGAAACGATATCCGGTTTGATGGCAGGTTTTATCTGGCGCCTGACATGAACGGTGGATTGGTATTGAATGCCGGCGGTTCCATTGACGGCAGTACCGGATCAAAAGAAGAAAGCCGGTCGATCATCAGCATGCTTGATATTGATCCGAACAAGATTTACGGTTCTCACAATAATATCGAATTCAGAATCAATTCCATTACGGATCTGTTTGGAGAGGAAAGGATCAAGTCTCTTCATGATGTTAACGCTGCTTACCGGAACAGTTCGAAATCCGTATATATGACGGCGGCATCAGATATTGAAGATTTGAGACTATACGTCTATACGGCAGCTGACATCAGGGCCGGAAATGATATCGTGGATATGTATTACTGGGGACAGAATTCGGATTCAGAAGATACAACTCTGATTCAGGCTGGCCGGGACATTGTCATGAACACATCGATAGTCAAAGATGACGATGATATTATGGGTATAGTCGTGGGCGGCCCTGGAGAAATTCTTGTTTCGGCAGGAAACGCCATCGACCTGGGACAAAGCGAAGGCATACAGTCCGTAGCCAACCTTTATAATCCAACGCTTGAACCGTTGGGTTCCACGACGATTGTGGCTGCCGGATTTCTGAAACCCGATCTGACGACCAAGGCGGCAACCACATTTTTTCAACAGATCCAGGATGAGGGCCGGCAATACAGTGATCTTCTGGCAAGTGGGGAGATTGACAACGCCGATCAGAAAAAGAAAGATATCCGGGAAAACATTATCTCGCCGTTTTTTAATGGCACAGAGACAGGAGACGGGGTCATCAATATGGTCGACTCCCAGATCAGTGCCAAAGGGGAGAACAGCGACCTGTTCGTTTTTGCCGATGGCAAAGAAACGGGTGACATCAATGTGGGCCGAACGACAATCAAGGATAAAGATGCAGTTGAGACCAAAAATTCGGGCATATACACCTCAAGCGGCGGCGCCATCAACCTTTTTGCGAAAAATGACGTGAATGTGAATGAAGCCCGGGTCATGACGTTCAGGGGAGGGGATATCACCGTATGGAGCGATCAGGGAGACATCAATGCCGGAAGAGGCTCCAAAACAGCGATTAATGTGGAGCCGCCAAAGGTAATTATAGATCAGAAGACAGGTGATGTCAGCATTACATTTGAACCTCCTTCCGTAGGCAGCGGCATAAGAACACTTACCTATGACCCGGATGGAGTGGAAGGCCCTCTACTTGAACCCGAGGCCGGAGATGTTTATCTGTTTGCCCCGGAAGGTATCATCGATGCAGGTGAAGCGGGCATTGCAGGAAAAAACGTCATTCTTGCCGCAACCGAAGTGGTCAATGCCGGAAATATCGATATCGTCGGCGGCACTGGTGTAGGCGTGCCCACATCAGGGGAAAGCATGAGTGCGCTGGGGTCTTTATCCGGAGAAGGCGGTCTGAGCAGCACCAAGGAAATGATGGACCAGGGTTCAGAGCTTGCCGATGCCAGGGATAAAATGGAAGAAAGCCAAAAGTCTTTGGGTGATACGATTAAGCCCAAATGGCTGAAAGTTGATTTTGTGGGATATGACAAAGACAGTGACGATAAGGAAGACAACGACAGGGAGAACAGGAAAGAAGAACAATGAAAAATAGAACCAGCAATTTTTGCACCATGGCCAAATGCGCCTTCTGGGCCATATTCATTATAGGATGTATGGGTAATCCGGCCTGGGCAGACTGGTACAGCGACCAGTTTGAATTTCGCCGCAAAATTACCATCGATACCACACCTTTGGGAGCGGATATATCCGAAAATCTGACCGATGTGACGTTTTTGGTTCGTCTGCATTCGGGAAATTTTGATTTTTCACGCGTCAGAGTGGATGGCAAAGACTTACGGTTTGTGGCGGCGGATGATAAAACGCTTCTCAAATACCATGTCGAGCGATTTGATTCTTTGGAAGAACTGGCCGTCGTCTGGGTCCGGTTGCCTAAAGTTTCAGGCGCCCTGAATCAGGAATTTATCTACCTTTATTATGGAAACCAATCTGCCGCAGACAGTCAGAGTCCGGATCAGACATTTGACGGTCAATACGTGGGTGTGTATCATCTGAGCGAAACCGAAGGCATTCCCCAGGACACCAGCACTGCCAAAACGGTTGTCTCCGATTTTAACGGCGGTCTTGGGTTTCCCGGTGTCATCGGAAACGGGGTAACCTTTAACGGCATCGGAGACAAGATGGTTATTGAACGTTCTCCGGTACTAAATTTTTCAGGCGGGCTGACATTCAGCACATGGGTCAAGATTTCAGCCGAGCAGAACGCTGCCTTTTTGTTCTACCAGAAAACAGATCGCCAAACGATCACCGTCGGTATAGATGGCAGTAAAATTTACGCAACCGTTCAAACAGATGACGGAAAGACAGCCACCACCGACCGGAGCCTTGATCTGCCTCTGAATTCCTGGAATAACCTCACGGTGACCATTTCATCCGGAGAAAGGATCAGCCTCTATCTGGACGGCATACAGATGGGGTGGGTCGCTATGCCCTTCAGGCTGGCAGAAAAAGACGGGAAGGTCTTCATTGGCAGCTCGGACATGAACACCAATTACTTTACCGGTGAACTGGATGAAATCCAGATTTCCAATGTGGTCAGAAAGGCGGCCTTTATCCGTGCACTTTTCGCATCCCAGGGCCCTGCCGGTAATTTGTTGGCATGTGGCGAAGAAGTCACGGGTGGGGGAGGCGGACTGCCCACTTTTTATCTCGGGACAGTGATGAGAAATATTACCCTGGATGGATGGGTTGTTATCGGTGTCTTGATGATCCTGTCTGTTTTGAGTTGGATTGTATTTTTAAGCAAAACGTACTTCATGATCCTGATGGAACGTGAGAACAATTCGTTCAGGGAATCGTTTGGTTCATCAACCCATATTCTGAATCTGGTCGATCGGGATGACGACTTTCAGAATTCTCCATTGTTCAATGTCTATAGTGAAGGATGCGGGATTTTAAAAAAGTTTATTTCCGGTTCAGCTATAAATGCTTCAGATCATAAAGATGGGTCGGAAACCCGAAGATTGTCAGAAAAAAACATGAACGCGTTTAAAACATATCTGGAAAAGGGATTTATAGATGAAGGCAAACGGCTGAACAGCGGCCTGGTTTTTTTGACCATGGCCATCAGTGGTGGTCCGTTTTTAGGTCTGTTAGGCACGGTATGGGGGGTCATGAATACCTTTGCGGCCATGGCAGAAGCCGGTGAGGCCAATATCATGGCCATTGCCCCTGGTGTTGCCTCTGCGCTTGCCACAACCGTTGTGGGACTGCTGGTAGCCATACCGGCGTTGTTCGCTTACAACTACCTGGCGGGTAAAGTCAAGAATCTGATATCGGATGTCAGCGTATTTATCGATGAATTTTCTATAAAGGTGGATGAGTTGCACGGAGAACGATTATGAGACGAATTCGTTATGAAAATGAAGTAATGGATGAAATTAACGTAACCCCGCTCCTTGATCTGGCCTGGACGCTTCTGGTTGTGTTCATCGTCATGGTCACGGCCTCGGTTCAGGGAATCAAAATCAATCTCCCCAAGGCGAGTACTGCGCCTTCTCTTGCCAAACCGAAAACCAAGGCGATTTCAATAGATGCCTCAGGTCAGGTGTATCTGGATGCCTATCCGGTGACGATGGATGATCTGAAAACGCGGCTTGGTCAATACAAAGCCGCAGATCCGGATCTGCCGGTGGTCATTAAAGGCGATGAAAAGATTTACTACCAGAAAGTGATTGAAATTTTAGATATCTGCCAGGAGATTGAAGTGACACAAATCGGCCTTGTGACGCAGCGGCTGGTAAAATAGCTGCTATAAACCGGAATCATAAGGAAGGGACATGACAGAGAAAAAGAAAAATAAGAATAAGAAGGTCGTCTGGTTTATGGCTGCCGGGATGGCTCTGATATTTCTGCTTCTTTTTGTTTGCGTTGTTAAATTGCTGGTCTCAGATGATGGGCAAAAGCATCAACGGCAGATCAAAATGGTAACGGTTGTGAAACCCCCGCCGCCGCCAAAAGTTCAGGAAAAACCACCTGAGCCGGAAATCAAAAAGGAAGAGATTCTTGAACCTGTACCGGAAGAACAACCCCCTGAGGATATGGCAGAGAATGATGATGCCCCGCCCGCCGGAGACGAACTGGGGCTGGATGCGGATGGATCATCAGGTTCGGACGGATTCGGACTAAAGGCGAAAAAAGGCGGCCGGCCTTTGATTGGTAGCGGGAATGGGTCCACAAAGTACGGATGGTATACGAATTTGTTGATAAACGAGATTCAGCAACTGGTCAATAAAATGATCCAGAAGAATGGCGGTGTTCCTGATGAGAAGTTTGAATCTCTGGTGAAATTGATTCTCAATGATGAAGGGATGGTTATCGATTTTGACATCATCGATTCTTCAGGAAATGGTCATGTGGATCAGGCCATAAGTGACGCACTGGTGGTGGCAAGTATCAGTGAACCCCCACCTGTAGGGATGCCCAGGCATCTTAAGGTAAGGATATCACCAAGAAGCTGAATTTTGTGGAACGTTATATGAGTGACATTGGAGACATGAGATGAATTTTAAAAAAGTATTTATCGGGATCGGCGTTTTATGGTGGCTTATCCTTGCATGTGGAACAGGCTTTTGCGAGGAACAACTGGATTTTGATGAAACCGAAGCGCTGATTTATATTTTACGAGAAAAAGGGATTATTTCAGACGTAGAGGCAGCGCGATTTCTGGAAATCTACACCAATCAGGTTGCCATAAAGAAATCTAAGAAAGATCAAATGGCGAAAGAGTATGAGGAAAAATTGAAAGCATATGAACAGAAGATGGAACTGCAGGAGAAATATGTTGACCGGCAATTCGAGGAGTTCAAGGGCGAAATGCTCTATAACAAGGTGCCGGACTGGGTTTCCAAATTAAAATGGAAAGGCGATATCCGTTCCAGATATCAGGCGGATCTGTTTGATAAAAGCAATGCCGATTTTCATAAAAGCGATGATTTCACGGAACTTGCAAACACCAAACGGGACAGATACAGAGTGAGATTAAGGTCAAGAATAGATCTGCTTGCCAATATCAGCAAGGAAGTTCAGGCCGGCGTCCGTCTTTCCACGGGAAATGAGAAAGATCCGGTTTCCACCAATGACACCATGGGGGATTATTTTAACAAAGATGGTATCGTACTTGATCGGGCCTATCTGAAATGGCAGCCGTTTTCACAACTGGCCGTAACAGGCGGCCGGTTCGAAAATCCATGGTTCGGCACGGATCTGGTGTGGGATAGCGATGTTAATTTTGAGGGTTTGGCAGTCTCGGCCCAGCTCTCCCCATCTGAAGCTTCCAGTTTTTATTTGACCATGGGTGCATTTCCCCTTCAGGAAGAAGAATGGCACAAGGACAAATGGCTTTTGGGATATCAGGTAGGAAAATCGTTCAAGCCCCGGGCGGACCTCAAGTATCAGTTTGCCGTCGCCTATTATGATTATCATAACATCGAAGGCGTTTTAAATGATGTAAACCGTCCCAACCAAAAGGATTATACCGCGCCATTGTTTATGCAGAAAGGAAACTCCCTCATCGATATCGATCCGAGCCCGGATAGCATTTTACCAGCGATGGGAAGTGATTATAATGAACTTAATTTTACCGCACGGATAGATATGGCGTTCTTCTATCCGGTCAATATTGTTCTGGAATTCGATTTTGTCACCAATGTGGGATTTGATGAAAAAGACATCCTGAAAAAAGTCAAAGTGCTCGAAGGTCTCGATAATAATGAGTATAAAGGTATTGACAGCTGGCCTGAAGATGTCAATGGATACCAGCTCGCACTGACTGTGGGTAATGAAACCACCAAAAAACTGGCTGAGTGGAAAACCTATCTCGCGTATAAACATCTGGAAGCAGATGCCGTTCTGGATGCGTTTACGGATTCAGATTTCCATCTGGGCGGTACCAATGCCAGGGGCTGGATTCTGGGTGCCCAGGCCGGCATCGCCAAAAATACCTGGGTGGCTTTTAAATGGATAAGCGCGGATGAAATCCTGGGATCGCCCCTGAGCATCGATGTGATGCAGTTTGATTTGAATGTGTCTTTTTGAAAATCAGAATAGCCGGAAAAAGTATGGGGTCGATACATGAATAGAATTCTAAAGTGGGTAGTAGGTATTACAATTCTTGCCCTTGTGGGAGGGTTGTGCTTTTTTGTTATATCTCTGAATTCTGAGAAAAAGGATCTCCAGGTGAGGTATGACACCCTCACCCAGAAAAATGAACTCCTTCTCCAAAAAGTCCGTGAAGAAAAATCAAAAGCCGGGGCCTTGATGCACAAGAACAATACCATTGAATCGCAACAGGCCGGCCTAAGAGGTGAAATTGCCGCCTGGGAAAAAAAATATAACCTGTCACTTGCCGAAAATCATCGTCTTCAGGATCATATGGCTGATCAAGAGAAAATTCATGCAGATAAGCTGAATGAATTCGCAGGCAGATATAGGGCACTAGAGCAAAAGAAAGATGAAGTTGAAGGAAAATATAAGGATGCTCTTCAGGTAATTGCCAAAAAGGAGCAGGAAATAAAGACCGGATTGAAAACCATGGATTCGTTTGAAGCAAAGCTCAAACGGACCGACATCCGATTAAACAAGTGCCAGGAAAAGAATGCAGAACTCTGCAACATATCCACCGGATTACTGGACAAGATCGAAAACCAGAGTGTGTTGGGAAGCATTTTAAAGAATGAAAATTTTGTCCAGCTGAAACGGGTGGAGGTTGAAAAAATAGCTCAGGAATACCAAGACAAAATTGATAAACTAAAAATTGACGACAGTTTGAATTGAAGTACCCGCCTTCTGACTCCCACTTGCCTCTTTTATATTAACATCATGGTTTCCGAAGCAAAAAAGTATTTCGAAGGATATTCTGAGCGTCAAAGAAATCTTGTGAAAAAATCATTCAGGATTTGCGAAAAAGCGAGCATGATGAGGACCAGGTTGAAGATAAGAGGAAAATACTATTTAAGTTTTAATCAAAAACTAACTAAAATTTAACAGATCATATCTAATATAATTCCATTGAATCGTCGTGGTCGCGTGGTCAAAACAATCTTGAGATCGCGCTGATCAGCCAACAAAACCAATGGAGTTAATGCAATTTGACATCTCAGCATCAGCAGTATCCTGTAAATGAAAGTTTGGATATTTACTTTCAGTTCTTTCCTGTTTCTCGTTTCAGTCCCGTTATGTTGTTATTCCCATCCCAACAATTAAATAAAGGAGTAGATCCGAATGACGTCTTCACAACTGGCGGCATATCTTCGTATAGTTGAACCGGATGACAAACAAAATTCGTTTCCCCCCGATTTTGAAGTGTTAATCTCCAAAATGGGAATAACCCATTCTTCGGATGAGCAATTTATTGCATCTCTTCCGTTTTCTTCAGGGGACGCGACCGTTGGTGTGGAAAACGAGTTTCAGACAATCGTAATCGGTAACGCAGATTCCGTGGATCTGCCGTTAGTGATCCAATCATCCAACTTTTATAAAAATACCGTCAAATATGCGACAACCGGTGATTCGTCTCGCTATCTTTTAACCACCCTTGAACGCCATCTTTCAGATGGGACAACAACCATTTGGGAAAACAGCTGGATTCGTTTCCCTAAAAAATGCCTGAATCCATATGCGGATCAAACGCTGAAAACTGATTTGCACGCAAATAAAAGACTGCCGGGAAGTCTACCTCGAAAAGATGTAGGTCGGTTCTTTTTCAATAAAGACGGAGAATCCTTTGTGAGGATACCGGTCAGCTATACGCTGAAACTGGCGCTTGCAGATGCGGTGGGTGATGATCATACCCATCCAATCATCCGGCACACGGCAGAAAAGCTCATGCATCATTTCTTAAATGACAACACGTCTCCTGAAATCACATCTTTTTATCCGGTTGAGTCAAAATGTGAGGGAAAAACAGGAGAACACGTGGCCAAAGAAACCCTTAAACGGTTTCTTCTGACCCAGTTTCTGATCCAATATACCAACCAAGCTTTTCAACTGGAAGAACACGGTCAGAAGGCCCATGTCTATTTTGCCCCCCACCCGCCTTTGGGGCAGAAAAAACTGAATAATCTCATATCAGACTCCTTTTACAGGGAACTTTTTATGAGTCCATGCCTGTCCGGCTGGGATCAGGGGGAGGACAAACATCGGTATATGGGTCTATGTCACCGGGTTTTGTCTCTGAGTCAACTGAATGCCGTGGGCAAGCTCAAGGAGGCGGGCATCATTACAAGAAACCTGGTCGTGCTTCCCAATACGTCCAACACGAGCCTTGCCAACAATGGTACCCATGTGAGTATAGGCAGCAAAAAACTGGGTCGTCTATTAAGTAAAACAGATACCGGCATTACAGGCGCCGATGAAAAGTATATTGGGGATCTGGTCATCAAAATGATGGAACATTTTCTGCCTCTTTTTGCAGGAACGTATTCTGCCGCACCCTACCGGTTTGATTTCTGGGACTTTCACCCGGAAAAAATGCTTGGATTTCTGCCCCATGAACTCGACTTTACCCACTTGCGCATGATCTGGCGTCGTTGGCGTAAAAAAGCATCCATCCGATGTTTCGGCCGCCCGATGACACCCTTTGGACCGGAAAAATTTGATCGAATGTTAAGTCGTATTCTTCGGCTAAAAGGTGATTTCATCCCTGATGTCCGTCTGATCGATTACCTCGTGTCTCTCTTAAGTACCAATGCCAGCCCGGCTTTTAACGGACTTCCTGGAAGTGATGTCAATCTTAAAAAAGATTTGGCAGACATGGGGGTATTTGATGAGTCGATGCCGCTTTATTCGCTCTATCGACTGAGGCAAAAACAACAGATGGGATTTTCCGGTTTTGAAGGCAGGTACTACAGTATTTTTGAAGATATTAATAAAGATATGGGCCATGCCGTTAATTTGCAACATCTCCTCACCGTGCTTTCATATAAGTATATTTTTGAAAGAAAATTCGATCACGGAGATATCCCGGACCATCCGACTATTGAAAGCGAACGCCGCCAGATATTTTTCGGCGCAGCCATAGGGATCCCTACCGTCTATGTCTGGAAAAACACGAAGAACCGTTTTATGGCAACCATCCTGAAACATGTGAACCGCACCCGTCCAAGCAAAAGATATAACGGGTATATCCGTGTCCTGATCAGCGAATACAGAAAAGCCTTGATTGCCATCATACGGAAAGACGCAAAAGAGATCATCGAAATCCTTGGGCTTGAGGACACAATAGTCGATCTTGAATTGCGCATAACCGAATCCGGCACCCACTCAGCGGAAGGAAAAATTACACGGGGCATACTGGAACTTGCAGGCGGCAAGGATCCCATGAAGATGACAGGGGAAACGTTCAATCTGGCATCTGAAACCTATTACCGAACCATTTTGAAAAACAGGCATATTGAATCTGCTTTTGATATTTTCAAACAGGATGTCACAAAGCTCGATTCCTGGGAAACCTGGCGGGAAGGCTATTACAATAAGGCGCTGTTGGAGACCCTTCAGGGTGAAAATATTGAACAATATCTGGCTGATATCAAGCCAGATCTTCTTTCCGAAACCCTGTCCAAAAAAAATTTAAAATGCATGATTCACCTGATCCTTCTCTCCATTCATCAGGATATGAAACAAGAGCATGCAGGCTGAGGAGAATATTGAAAATAATGACATCTGTATTAACACACCAATATATAAAAAGAGAGAACGAAGCGATTATGGATGAACGGCTTTTTGCCGATAAAATCATCAATGCCATCTATTCAATTCAAAGAGAGTGTCCATCCGTTTTATTCAATGTCCTGACCTCGAAAAGGGCTTCAAAAGTTCTGGCATTTTTTAATTATGATCTGCCTATGGGAGATAAACTCACCGGTGGTCGAAAACTGCTGTTATCGCTTGGTGTGGATATGTCCGAATGCCTTGATCCACCTCGCAAACTCAATACAGTCCGAAACGTATTCGAACGCAAAATAAAATATTGGGACTGCCGACCCATGACGCAGGATGATGCCGTTGTCGTCTCTCCGGCTGATGCCAAAATGATTGTTGGCTCATTTGCATCCGAATCACTGCTGTTTATCAAGGAAAAATTTTTTCATTTCGAGGAATTGTTGGGCGCAGATAAGAAGAACTGGATTTCCGCATTCAAAGGAGGTGATTTTTCCATCTTCCGCTTGACGCCTGAGAAATATCACTACAATCATACGCCGGTTTCAGGAAAAGTGGTCGATATTTATGAAATTGATGGCCGTTACCATTCCTGTAATCCAGGAGCGGTTGTATCATTGATCACGCCCTTTTCGAAAAACAAGCGGGTTGTCACGATTATCGATACGGATGTTTCAGGGGGCAGCCATGTGGGAAAAGTGGCCATGATCGAGATTACCGCGCTCATGATAGGCGAAATCGTCCAATGTTACAGCGACATCCGGTACGATCTGCCCATACCCGTAAAAGAAGGTATGTTATTAAAAAAAGGACAACCCAAAAGCCTTTACCGTCCAGGCAGCTCTGTTGATGTCGTGATCTTCGAAAAAAATAAAATCCGGTTTTCAAAAGATATCCTCAGGAATCTGAATAGAACCGATGTCAATAGCCGTTTTTCGAGGCATTTTCAAAAATCCCTTGTCGAAACGGAAGTAAAGGTGCGTTCACCTATTGCTGAAAGGATTGATAAGAAATGAACCCAAATAAAAATAAATACGCTATTATAGGAGAAATGTTTTAATGACGCCATATCTATTCATTTTCACCATCACACTCTTTTTATTCGTACTCTTCAGATGGGCATTTCGCGAGCTGCCGTCAGAACGATGGCAGATTCTGGGTGTTATACCTTCTGTCAAGGAGTCGGATGGCTTCTGGCAGGGTATCAACTTGACATATTATGGATTGTTTACCGCTACGGCCTATGTATTTGCCATCGGCCTTGCTTACATTTTACTGGGCGCTTTATCCGTTCCTGCAGGTATGACGACTGTAATTCTTTTAGTCATATGCAGTGCCAGTATACCTGCATCAAGAACACTCGCGCACATTATCGAAAAAAAACCGCACACCGCCAGTGTCGGCGCAGCCTCATTTGTGGGTATCATGATCGCACCCTTTGCGTTATGGGGGATCAAACATATTTTCAGCCTGGTTACGCATACGGAACTTAATATCCTACCGACGCTGGCAGTGCTTGGCATCGCCTATGCATTTGGTGAGGGAATCGGCCGCCTGGCCTGTATCAGTTTTGGATGCTGCTATGGTAAACCGCTGGATGAGCTGCCTGTTTTATTGCGAAGAATTTTAGGGTTCCGGCCTTTTGTGTTCGCCGGGTCCACCAAAAAAATAGCGTACGCCGACCACTTGGACGAAATGGAAATTTTCCCTGTCCAGGCCATCACCGCTGTTTTATACTGTGTCACAGGTATCATGGGGATTCTTTTGTATATCAGTGGATTCTATCGTTTTGCATTTCTTTTGACACTCACAATTACCCAATTATGGCGGTTCCTATCTGAATTTTTAAGGGCCGATTACCGGGGCAGTAAAAAGATTTCCATTTATCAAATCATGGCTCTCTTTACCATTCCGTACGGTTTTTTTATTGCGGACTTTTTTTATCCATTAAATATCATTAAGCCTGCCGATCTCCTCATGGGTTTTAAAATTATCGGCAATCCATTGCTTTTGATATTTTTGCAAATTCTATGGATGGCCATGTTTTGGCACAGTGGCAGAAGTCATGTCACTGGTGCAAGGCTTAAATTTCATGTAAACCACACTAAAATTTAAGATGTATTATTTTTGCGTATAGAAGGCTAATTTACTCATATTCGGTTTTTTTCTACCATCAAAGAACTGACATAACCGGTAGTATCGGAGGTCATTCATCCAGAAACGGAAATAGGTCCTGTCTGTAATGACCTGTTTGATCAGATGAAGGGGAGAAGAGAACAGCTGTAACAAGGGGGCAATCTGTTCTGATGGGTCCCTGAAACATTCCCAATCGCAGCGCTTGCAGTGTGTATTGAGGTCAATTCGTTTGAGATTAAGATCCCAGTATTTGCCCATATCTTCATTTCCCCGGTATCCGCAGGGAAATGCATTGCCTTTGTTCGCATCTATGAAAAAGTAATCGATTCCCCCGAGGCATCTGGAGGGGGTATGACCATTCCCATGGTCACTGCTGTATTGGCGGTGCAAGTTAAAAAGCGAGGTCAGGGGAGAAAAAATACGAATTTTTGATCGAAACTCCGTAACACTATCCATCAAAACCTTGAATAATACCGCCTTTTCTGCCTGAGTGAACCGGACAATTCTGTCTGTAGCGGTCGCGGCATAGACAGCATTTGTATCTTTTTCTGACGTATCGATACTCATGGGATAACATGTATTTGCGATTGTAAATCCCATATTTATCACCCGTTTATAGAACTGCCGCATCGCTTCTCTATAGCGATTATAAAACGCTTCCAGATAATCTGTTTCACATGGAAATTCACGGGGATCAAGTTCGGACGTAAAACGTCCGCCGATATTTCGGTTCACACCCAGATTAACAGAAGGGTACAGCCCGTGAGCATGAAATATGGGAATGGCTTTTTCAATACCGCCTATGACCCCTGGAAGACCCCGCATGGCTTCATGAACCTCAGGTACGCTGGAATCCATACTTATCCAGAAATTTCTAAGGGGTGTGCTCGCCAGTTTCTCAATGGTTTCAGTCACACGTGATTTGAACCGGTCAATGTTTGACCCGTTTATTCTCATGAAAAACCCATTGGTTCCGGTGCGGATGAATCTGATACCTGAATGACCGGCATATTGAATCAGTTCGGTCAGGTCATCCAAACATAGCAAGGGCTCTCCACCGGTAAAGGAGAGGGCGGCCACACCATTTGCTGCTGCCGCATCTATTATTTTTTTGATCTGATCATTTGAAAGCCGGCTCCGACGGAAAGGATTGGAAATCCGCATGCCACAGTGGGGACACATGGCATTGCACCGGTCCGTTATCTGGACAATCACCTGGCCGGGTGAACGATGATGGCCGATGGATTTTAAATCGCTTAAAAGCGTTCGACAGACCGGAATCATTTTCTCTTTCATCAATTATAAAAGAACGGAGTTTGCGAGCTGTTTATTGCTGGCATGGGTTCGTGATACATATTCCACTGTTTCAAGAAAGCGGATTCAAATGACCGGGAGGCCATATAGGTCCTTGCCTGTTTTTTCATTGTTGCGAGATGTTCCGGGTGATTGATAAGCCATTCGATTTTTTCGACAAACATGTTCACGTCTCCGGCTGGAACCACGTATCCGGTGACATCGGGAATAAGGTTTTCACTGGGTCCGCCTTGATCGGTTACGATGACCGGTATGCCTGAAGCTTGCGCTTCCAAAACAACATTGCCAAACGTGTCACTGGTGGATGGGAAAACGAAAATATCGCTGCTGGCATAGGCTTCACTTAATTCATCCCCTTCCATGTATCCCGTAAAAATAATGGGTAGTCCTATGGACCGGATTTTCATCTCTTTCAGGTAAGGGCCGCCACCTACGACAACCAGGTGGACATTCGCATGCGACATTGAAATCCGCTTCATCAATTCAATCAGGATATCGAGATTCTTTTCTTTTGCAACACGTCCCACATACAAAAGTTTGATTTCCGTATTCGGCATTTTATACCGGCTTTTGAAAAAACCGTTTCGTTTGACCGGATTGAAAAGAAGTGTGTCAATTCCCCGGGCATACAATCGGATTTTCTCTTTGCTGATTCCCCGTTCGATCAATTCATCCCCTGTGGCTTTTGATGGCACAAATACCCTGTCCATTTGATTGTAAAACCATCTCATATATCGCCACGTCAGGTCTTCCAGCCCTGTGTCTCCTGTAATTTCCTTGACATACTGGGGAAATGCTGTGTGATAGGTGCCATATACGGGAAGTTTTAAAATTCTTGCTATGCATAAAGCAGCAACTCCTACCGGCCCCGGTGTTGCAATGTGAATCCGGTTGATTTCTGTTTGATAGCAGTAATCGATCATTTTCAGAATCGGCGGGTAGTGGACTTTGAGTTCCGAATATTCGGGTATTTCAAAGGAACCAATCGGTTCAAAGGTTTTAAAGGAAGGGTGATATTCTCCCGGACCGCAGGTGATCAAAATCATCTCTTTTCCCAATTGAGAGGCAATCTGCGATTGTTTTTTTAAGGTTTTGGCAACACCGTTTATATCATGAAGCGTATCTGTGAAGTGACCGACCTTCAATCGTTTGTCTTCTGTTGAAACGCCTTGCATGCGATTTTCTATCGTCTTTACAAACAACCGGTCCTTGGTAAACACCTTGTATGCGATAAAGTAGGGGGAAAGCATGGAATAAAGCGCACCGCCGGCACCGATCATCTGAAACACATCAAAAAGATTTCCCCGGCAAAATTTCTCCATCATGGTATTGCATAATCGCGCAAGGATTTCATCCGAGGTCTGATCGACAAAGTTGTAACAAAGCGATATCTTTTCCTCTGTGGTGATTGTCTCTCCGTTGATTATTTGCTTAAATTCCGGAAAGCGGTTAAGTACTTCTCTTGCTGTTTGCAGGCAGAACGTGGATAAATTCCGTGATTCGTTAAATTCTGTTTCCCAATCTCTTCCCTTTCTCTTCTGATTAAATGGCGGCAGGGGTCTTTTTTGATTCGCGGGTGTATTCAGGACATGATCGATAAAGGAAAGAAACGGGTCCTTTTTTTTGAACCGGTTGAGTTTAAATTTTTTATTATAAAACTGATATGCAATGGCATACAAGGTATGGGCCATCATTCTTGGATGATAGGGCTCGCCGCATGCACGGCTCTTATGCTGATCGATTGCGGAAAGAAAATCCTTCACATTTCGTGCTTCTTCGACCACCGTGTATGTCCTTGCAATATGAAACCCGGAATGGTCATCTGACCCGCCGGTAAGATTCTTTTGCCAGGGTAGGGGACCAAATGGTTCTATGTTATGTTTATTTGCGAGCGTGTCGATATCCTTTTCACTTAACTGATTCAGGATATTCATTAGTATAGTGTTCTGAAAGCTGTCTCGTGTACCGTTCAATTCAAAATTATTAAAGAGAAGGAGCAGTTTTTCAAAATGATCTGCCGTAAGCCGATCATTTATGGCAAAAAGGGGATGGGCCACAACATGGGTGATCGATTCTTTCTTTAAATAATGAGAAAGATCAAATATGTTTTTCCTGATTTTTGAAATATTTTCATGTTGCGCTTCAGTGATATCAAGTGTTAGCACGTGAATTTTACACCCGTTATCCGGGAAATAGGTGGTCACTTCCTCACTGATGAACGTATCCGGTAGATGGGCGATTTCCAGACTCCCGGCAATTGTATTGTGATCACTGATCGTGATATAGTCCATACCCTTCTGTTTGGCCAACTCATAAATGTTGATCGGCTCAACATAGCTCTCCGAACATCCCAGTTTTTGGAGAATCCAATAGGACGGTCGAACCGAAAATTTTGAATGGACGTGAAGATCAGCTTTCATTTTTTGCTTCATGGTTTACCTCAACTTTTAAATATGAATCATAATACAAAACAATAGTCCTTTGCTATGTGACTATTTAAATGACAGAGATTAGGGTATTTTTAAGAAAAGGTTAGATTTCTGTTAAATTTTGTAAAAATTTTCGCATGTGTTGTTGGGTGAATACCTGGGAAATATCTGGTGTGTCAAACTTATGGGAAAAATCGGTAACCCGGCCTTTATTCCCGACCTGATTCGGGTCATCAACGAAACAGACCCGCTTGACTTTATTTTCAGTGATGCGGTTCATGCATTGCAGTGCATTGATGATGCCGGCCACCATGACATATTAACCGCTATTAAAGAAGGACAAATAACCGAGCCCCTGACACAAATGGATTTACTGCAAGCGCTCCCATATGGGGAATCTTTTGATATCGCCTACCAGCTATGGAATCCTGAAGATGGGGAGAATGATATAGATTCATTTGAAACATATGCCCATACCCTTGCGGGGATAGTTGATATTCGGGGGATTGAAGCGCTTCAGGATATTCTATTTGAAGGTAACGCCATTTTTGTAGGAAATTCCCTTGAAACGTTATGCATTCTGCATGAAGTGGACATTCCTGAATTATCAATTATCCATAAACAAAGAGAAGTGGCACAAAAACGACGGGAGAGGCAGTGGAAGGACATGGACTCACTTGGAAGAAAGATCAATGCCCCAAGCCTTTTGGACCCGATAACTGATTTTACCCAGCCATCAAATGTGGGTACAATCAAAAGAGACACACCCAAAGTCGGCAGAAACGATCCATGCCCATGTGGAAGCGGAAAAAAATATAAAAAATGCTGTCTTTAACAACGCAAAGCACTGATTCAACATCTGGTAAAGGCCTGTATATGAGAGGATAAATAAAAAATGACCTCACGAAATTCTAAAAGCAACAAGGACCAAGGCAATGTGGACAAAATGATCGCTGAGATCACCGTCGATACATACGATGATAATGAAACACTTTGGGCTTTCCGACAGGCCTTCGAAGACCACGTTGATCTTCCTGCCGATGGCTTTATCATTGGGGTGCCGGTTATCGTGATTGAATTTGACTACGACGGCAACGAACGACGGGGGCTAACGGCGAAATGTCGACGTGAAGACGGTTCCGAATACAGGGTTGCCGCCGCCGATATTGTGTTCCCCCAGTTTTCGGCAGGTGCAAATTACATAGCGGCCTACCGTAAATGGCTTAATCTGGATCCTTTTCCGGTCCAGGACTCAAAGCCTTCCAGACGCCAACAGCAACACAAGGCCACTTTAGACGACATCGATCTTAGCAGACCGGTCGAACTGGTGGCCCTATCAGTCAAGGAGCGCGTTGTCCGGTGCCGTTTGTTGGGAAGTGATCGAATGATCACACTGCGTGCGAATCACATTTGGGACGTAGCTAATGATCCCATCACTCGGGCCAACGATCTCAACGCTGCCGGTGAACGGGCAGATGCGATAAAAATCTTGATGGATCTGTGCCAGTCAGATCTGCGCTGCCTTGATGCCCATTCACATCTGGGTAATTTTGCCTTTGATCACAGACCGCAAGTTGCCATCCAACATTATGAAGTTGGTTTTCGTATCGGCGAGCTATCTCTGGGGGAAGACTTTACCGGTGTGTTGCCGTGGGGTCATATCGACAACCGACCGTTTCTGCGTTGCATGCATGGTTATGGATCGTGTCTCTGGCGTCTTGGACAATTTGCCGAGGCAGAGCACATTTTTCAGAAAATGCTCTGGCTCAATCCATCGGATAATCAGGGCGTGCGGTTTCTCATTGATGAGGTGAAAACAAACACAGCGTGGGAAGACCGTGAAAACGACTAAGAATCAGAAAAGTACGGTGAGGCATAGAATAGAAAGCCAAGGATATATATTTATACATTTGGACAATCTCCAAACTAAAAATAGTGAAGACGGATCAGACAGCGCATTCGAGAAGATATTCTGAAAAATGAACGCGCTGCTTACGGTGATGAGATAGGCTCCATGGTGTCGAGACAATTGAACTGATAAAACTTTAAAAAATCAAAGATCAAGATCTTTAAACTGATCTATCCGTATCTGTCCATCAGGGAAATGAGCTACAATCTCCAGATCTCCCCCCATGGCCTTCAGATAGCTGAAACCCGGTTGTGGAATCAGAAAATGAATAACGAATCGATCACCATGAGTCAGATCGTTTCAGAGCTGATCCATTTATTCGGAATCCGGTTGGCACCCCGAATGCAAGAACAACTGGAAGCGAAAATCAAACAGATCAGGTCCCGGATTTACAAGCGGCACAACCGATTGCTCCGCGCTTGATCAGAATGGGCCAAACGGTTAGGCGTACCGGAAAAGATGATCCAAAGATGGTTTAGGGCAGGGTGGATCGATCTCAAAAATCCTGAAACCCTCACCATATTGTCAGGCATGATCTTTGAAAGAGACTATTATCATCGATTCATCGCCCCCAAAGGAGAAGACGGCAAAATACCGGAGAACCCGGATATCAGCATCACGCGTATCTGAATAACCACTTGCAATGATGAGAAATATTTTCTTCTCCTGAAAACGGGCCATCATCAACACCAAAATCAGGGAGCGCTATCATGCCAAGTATTCAGTTTGATCAAACGGAAAAAATCCTGAACTTGTCTGAAATTTTCAAAGATGATACGATTTATCCCCGTGAAACAGTGGATGAAAGCCGCATCGAATTTTTCAGTGATCTGATCAGAGAGGGGACTGAATTTCCGCCGATCAAAATCGTCCAGGACAAATTCGGCAGATACATTCTTTTAGATGGCTATCACCGATACAGCGCCTTAATGAAATTTCAAGAGGAAAAAATCACCTGCGACCTGATCCTTGCAGAACAAAACCTGTGGCGTCTTTTGTCCGTCCGGTTCAATTTCGATTCATCTCAACCATTAAAATTTGGTGAGATAAAAAATGGGATTTGCGATACCTGGGTGAAGGAAAATGTCAGAGACAAACAACAGATCGCCGATCTGATCGGCTGCAGTGTTCAGTGGGTAAGAAGGGTGGTCAAAGACATGGGGCTTGTCGAAGTGGATCAAGATGCAATCCTTGCGCGTAAACTCAAGGAGGAAGAAAACCTCTCCATTCGAGACATTGCAAAACGGACTGGCTGGAGCAAAAGCAAAACGCATCGATTATTGAGTGAAAATTTAAGCATCAAAGAAGCATCGGAGAATGATGCAATTGTCATGCTCCAGCCAGAAAAGGAACAGACATAAAATAATGCGGTTGAAACACAAACACCAAGCCAAAACGAATGCCCAAACATGGCTCGCATCATCGAAAACTTCGATAAATTCAATGAGAGAAAAGGAACGCTTATCGGACTTAATGACATTCATATTGCTGGACATGCACGTAGCGAAAGTTTGACTTTGGTTTCTAACAATGACCGTGAATTTGAGAGAGTTGAATCTTTGCGTTTGGCCAACTGGGTCTAAATATCACCATCTGTTACATTCGGATTTTTTTTGTACGACCAGTGCCTTTAAAACAAAAATTCGGACCCTCCTATGGAATGCAGGCATATTTCGGTGGTGCTTCTGTTTTTGTGCCCCAAGATGCGTTTAATGAGTTGTTAATTTGCTTGATGAAAAACCTGGCTTCCCTCTCCTGCAGTCATTTCCCGCAAATTTGCTATATCGCGTAACGGAGGTGCGCCGAACAGACGGCTGTATTCTCGGCTGAACTGAGAAGGACTTTCGTAGCCGACCTCGAACGCAGCGTTCGCAGCATCCTTGAACTCGGTGAGCATCAACCGCCTTGCTTCGTTCAACCGCAGCCATTTTTGGTACTGAAGGGGGCTCCTGGCTGTCAGCTCTCTGAAATGATGATGGAAGGTGGATGGGCTCATATTGACTTTTGATGCAAGATCATCAATGCGCAATGGCTGCGTGAAGTTCTCCTTTAACCAGTAGATTGCCCGTGCTATTTGATGGCCCTGGCTTCCCCCTGATAGCATCTGGCGAAGACGTGCTCCTTGATTGCCCACAAGTAAACGGTAATAAATTTCCTTTTGAATTATGGGCGCAAGCATCGGGATATCCGCCGGTTCATCCATGAGATCGATCAACCGCTGAAATGCGAGAATCATCTGCAACGTGATCTCTCCTACCGCCATTCCGCGATTTGATTGCTGAGGACGCGGCGAGGGAAGTTTGCTGTCCACCATCATTTGGGCCAATTCTTGCAGATCAAGTCCAAATACAAGCCCCAGGTAAGGTTTATTCTTGCTTGCTTTAGTGATCTGCGCAAATGTGGGAAGATCCACTGTCGTAATCAAGAAATGTTGTTCATCATACACATAGGTATCGTCTCCGAGCAGTACGCGTTTTGCACCTTGTGCGATTAAGCAGAGGCGCGGTTCGTATAAGAGGCTTATCGGCTCGGTCGTTTCTTTCCGCTGATGAAGAGACAAACCCGGGATGGCCGCCTCAGACTGGTCGCCCTTATCGGTCCATCGGGCAATGCTCTTGCCTAATAATTCAAGCGCGTCGTTCATATCACTATTTTTAAATTCCTTGGCAAATGTTCTCTTTTGCATGGATTTCTCCTTTTTTAAACATTTTATCAGTCCATATGATGGCATTCAACTTATTTTTTAACCATCGGACGATTAGGCAAGAATTCGGCAGGATTGATCTACCACCTTTGTTTTTTTTAAATTATTATTTGGACCATCAACAGCACCCATGGAAAATCTGTTTTTTGGGTCACAAGGAATGTAAGAAAAAAGGAGAATCAACATGGATAATTTCATTTACAGTATTCTAACCACGGCCTATTTTGGCAAGGGACAGATCAAAATTCTCGGCGAAACCATCAAAGCGCATGGCGGGTCCAACGTGCTTTTGGCCTACGGCGGCGGAAGCATCAAGAAAAACGGAATTTACGATGCTACTATTGAACAATTGGGCAGGGCTGGTCTTGCCCATACGGAACTCTCCGGAATCGTGCCGAACCCCAGGGTTGAAAGTGTGGCGGAAGGCATCAGGCTCTATCGGGAGAACGGCTGTGATTTTATTCTGGCCGTTGGGGGCGGATCGACCCTGGACGCCTGCAAGGCCATTGCCGCAGGCGTTATGTATGACGGTCCGGTGACCGACCTGTTTGTCAATGCGTCGGGCCTGTCCGATATTTCCGCGGCAGCTCCCCTGGCTACCATCCTGACCATGGCGGGAACCGGCTCCGAAATGGATATGGGAGCGGTCATCACCGTGGGTGAGCATCACAAGAAAGAGGTTGTCATGCACCCGTTGGTCAACCCTCTGTTTTCCATTCTGGATCCTGAATACACCTATAGCGTGCCTGAATATCACTCCATGGCCCTGGCCGGATTCCAGTTCATGCTCGGAAAGCCCATGTTTCCGTTCCCCCTTCACGGCATGGGGCACGAGCTCTCAAGCAAATACGATATGACCCACGGCGTCACTCTGGCGCTTCTGACACCTTCCTGGATGCGTCATACAATAAAAACAGCACTCGAACACTTGCCGGTTTTTGCCCGGTTTGCCCGCAATGTCATGGATAGCCGTGAAAAAGACGATGCCAAAGCCGCCAAAGTCGGCGTCAAAAAGCTGGAGGCATTTTATGCCGCTATCAGGATGCCTGCGAACCTTCATGAGGCAGGCGTCAAGGAAGAGGACCTTGCGTTCATCGCCGAAAAAGCCGCCGAAAGGGGAAACCTGGGCATTCTGACCTCCATCGGCAAGGACGAGGTCCTTCAGATCATGCGTGATGCATTTTAGGAAAGGAGTCTTATGAAATTAACACATCACATTATAGTTATTTTGTTGCCACTTGCCCTTGGCCTTTTTGTATCAGCCTGTTCGCCTTCCACACTCACCCATAAACCGGGTGTGCTGATGATCAGGGATCAAGGCAGTTTTGCGGTCGGCGGTACGGTGATCAAAACGCCCGGTACGTTTGATCCTGTCAATCTGTCACCTGAAGGCCAGACGCTGCACGGCGACCATGCCTATGTGTTTTATCAGATTCCGGTGGAAGCCCGTTCCTTGCCGCTCGTGCTCTGGCATGGTTATGGCCAGTTTTCAAAAACCTGGGAAACCACGCCGGACGGACGCGAGGGGTATCAGCATATATTTCTCCGGCGAGGCTTTGGGGTGTATGTGATCGACCAGCCCCGCCGTGGTAATGCCGGACGCAGCACTCAGCCCATGACCCTGACAGCTGTTCCCGATGAGCAGAAATGGTTCAATATTTTCCGTGTCGGAATCTGGCCAGATTTTTTTCCCGGCGTTCAATTCGACCAGGACCCGGAAACCGTGAATCAATATTTCCGGCAGATGACACCGGATACAGGCCCCATCGATATTGAGATCAATTCAAACGCCGTTGCTGAACTTTTCAAGAAAATCGGACCGGGAATCCTTGTGACGCATTCCCACAGCGGCGGCATGGGCTGGGCCACGGTTATGAAGAGTCCCGAAATACGGGCCGTCGTGTCATACGAACCGGGCAGTAATTTCGTTTTCCCGGAAGGTGAAGTGCCTCCCCCCAAACACAGTTCCGGCGGTACACTCGAAGCAAGTGGTATCCCCTTGCCCGATTTTATGAAACTCACAACGATTCCCATTGTCATCTATTACGGTGACAATATTCCGGAAAAACCCATGGAAAACCCCGGTCAGGATCAGTGGCGTATCCGTTTGGAAATGGCAAGGTTGTGGCGTGATACGGTAAACCGTCACGGCGGCGATGTCACCGTCGTGCATCTGCCCGAGATAGGTATTCATGGCAATACCCACTTCCCGTTTTCGGATTTGAATAATCTGAAAATTGCGGATCTGATGTCCGAGTTTCTGGAAAAGAAGGGCCTGAATTGAATTGCGGCCATGCCTTGCGGATTGAAAACAGGTCAAGGCGTGGACCGAAACGAGAGTAATTCTATGGAAAATCAATTCACTCAATGTCTAACAGGCCTCCATCGACATGGTGTATAACCGGCCCAAAGCGGAACGTCACGACCTGAAAGAACGCATTGAATCCAGGAAAGGACTGCGCCAGCTGTCGTATATGAAAGAGATGACAATGGGCAGTGATTAATATGAAATGATTACCTGTTGACGTGGTGAGACGGTTTTTCTTCAGGCAATAAAAATATGAGGTCGATATGAAAAAAATCACCGCTATTTTATCGATAATGAATTACAGCATCCATTATTTTCATGGGCTATCCGGCAAGCTCTCAGGCGGATTTCGAAACCCAAAATAAAGGAAATGCAGGAAAAGAAGTTCTTCTAAAGTCATCAGCGACCCAAAAAATTCTCGTGGTTTATTTTTCCAAAAGATGAGTCCTTTTTTTTATTTTGAGTAAAAGGGTCTTACGGTTAATCCCGAGAGAAGAACCTGTTTATGCCCGATGCCGGTCAAATCTATTTTCTTCGTAGAGAGATAACGTGGAAGGGAAATGCCCTTATTATAAAGGCCATTTCCCTGTTGCTGAATAATTAATTTCAAAAAATATTATAATTCAGTTAGGCCAAATGCCTCAAATAAAGAGCAATTTTCTTGAACTCCTGAAATATTTGATCCACTTGCTTTTTCAAGTACAAATGCCACTGTACAATCTTCATCTTCTTTATTTTCAGTTTCGATCGTTAATGCGTCTCCAGACAATTCGAATGTAAAGGTTTTCCCATCTTGTTCGGTGATAGTATTACTACCGGCTGTGTAGGTATCTGCACTTTCTGTACAGGTATAGGTTGCATTTGACCATCCTGTTAATGCCGACATTTCGTTTGTAACACCTGACAATTTTACATAATATTGTATCGTATTTGAGGTTATATCTACATACGCATTTACTGTGACACCCATATATGAATATGGAAAATCTATAGTGTTTACATCCTGGTCGCCACACCCTTGTGTAATACTTGTCACATCCCAAGTCCCAATAATTGAACTCGTGGTGGTGTCACCATCGATATTATTCGCGTCATGGTCATCATTACTACCTCCACCGCTGCTGCTTCATCCCAAACTGATACAAACTGCCAAGAAAATAGCAAAGTAAAGATTTGCTGTGGATTGTTTCTTTTTCTCCATTCGTTTTTGAAAAAAAATCATTTACATGTCTCCTATTCTGTTCGTTAAAAATTGTTAAGTTGTTGTTCCAGGGTGTATACTTTATCCGTACCCCAATCCAGCGGCATTGAAAAACAACTACTGGTATTGGTCGTATGGCTGTAAGCCGTCGGCAGGGACAATGGATTTACAAGAGGTATGTTAATGGCTGTCGCACCTGTTCCACCTCGAAAAATAGTGTAAACACCACCTGGGAGGGTTTCTTCCTGGGAGTTTGTTAACACAGAAGACCAAGACGCCCCAAGGACACCCAGCATACTGCAACGAATGGGACCCTCCAGGGTACTGGTCTCCAGACGAAGCGAGTGGCCGGCTTCCACTCTACACAATGTTGGGAACAGATTGATATCAAAACGCTCCGTTTTGTCAGGTGTCAGATAGTCATCGGAAAGAAACAGGTGATTGGCTTGTATCATGGTATCGTTTGCATCATACAAGGAGTCCTCATCATTGATGGCCCTAAAGCTGTCGAGTAGGGCACCATGTGAAATTTCCTTCTCATTTCCGTCAGGATCGACATCATAGAGTACGGCAATCAACTCCATGTTGTTTTGGAAGAACTCGGTAGTTCCAGCGCATCACCCGTTTCCGCCGTATTCCAGCCGGTCCAACGTAACGCGGGGATACCATTTGCGACTATCTGTTCGGCCATATTGGACGTGGTTTTTCCTTGCCAATAATCGTCATTGTATGCTTCTTCCTTCCCATCGTAGTATTGTTCGCTTAACCATACCTGCCATTTGGCGTTCGCAAAAAAGTGTTTCACGTCTAATATAATATTGGCAGGCAGTATTTCTGCTCTGCCCTCAAGTGCAGACAACATAAGGTCCACCTTTCGGTAATTGAGTGATAGTTGATAATTTAAACCAGATTATAACCCCGACTTTTTTCAGGAACCGAGTTGAAAAATGTCAGGCCCCACATCTATAAAGATTATAGACAGACAGGGGATAATCATTTGTCGTTTTTTTTTGCGATAAGGGGGGATTCGGCTATTATAGGCTGTATTTTAGGGAAGAGTGGGGACCTGGTTTTTTGATTAGCCTGGCATATTAAATGTATATATTTTTCGGCAAGTCCTTCAATGAACGATGGTCAGGAGGTATAAATTGGGGGCAATTATGCCGCATAAAAGAATCATGAAAAAAGATAATGTGTTGATGACAAACTATATTAATGATGCGGGGGTATTGCCCCTCATATTGGGGCTGTTGTAACCCATATTTTTTTGTCTTGAGGAAAAGTTCGGATATTTTAGCAAAGGTTTTCCAGAATATTGTATTGTTTAATTTTTCTGTACAATGTTTGCCTGCTTATCCCCAAAAGTTCAGCGGTCTTGGTCCTATTCCAAAATGTTTTTTTGAGTGCCGCTAAAATTTCCTGTTTACCGTGGCCATTCCTTTCCCGGAATAAATTTTCCCGGTTTACTGTCGGAAGTTGAAAATCGCATATCTCAATAGGTAAGTGTTCAAGCGTGATCACATTATGTCTGCAAATTACAAAAGCCCGTTCAATCACGTGCTCAAGCTCACGGATATTTCCAGGCCACGAATAATCCAGGAATTTAAAAAGAACGGCATCAGAAACACCCGTAATATTTTTTTGGGACTTTATTCTAAAATGATTTACAAAATGATCAATGAGAAGAGGTATATCTTCCTTTCTTTCCCTAAGCGGCGGGAGGTTAACTTCCACAACTTTCATTCGATAATAGAGATCCTCGCGGAATTCTCCGTTTTGAACGCAGATCTGAAGATTTTTGTTTGTGCAGGCAATAATACGTATATCCACCTTCCGGGGAGTTGTGTCCCCTACGGGTTCGAATTCTTTCTCTTGCAAAACCCTCAAGAGCTTAAGCTGGATAACAGGAGAAACATCACCTATCTCATCGAGAAGGATGGTTCCGCCGTTTGCGACCTGGAACCGTCCTTCTTTTTTATTGATTGCTCCGGTAAAAGCACCTTTTACATGGCCGAAAAGTTCACTTTCAAGAAGATTCTCGGCAAGTGCGGAGCAGTTCACTGTAACAAAAGGTTTACCTGAGCGGTGCCCTGCATTATGCAGTGCTTTTGCAACAAGCTCCTTTCCTGTACCGCTTTCACCAGTGACCAGAACGGTCGTATCGATATCAGCGAGGTCATCCAGAAGCCGGTAAATATCCTGCATTTTTTTACTTTTGCCAATGATATTCTGGTATGGGTGTCTTTCTCTCTGCTCTTTTCCATGGTCCATTATGGATGGTGTATTCCTGATGATGATTACGGCCCCTTTGAAGTTACACTCAGGATCAAAAAGTGGTGAACTACTAATGTCCACGACTTGCTGGTGTCCCTTTTTAAATCCACATTCTATTCTTTTTCCCTTGAGATGATCGCCATCTTTAATGGTTTTTTGTATCACTTCCAAACAGGATTGGTTGCATTGGGAAATAGAACCCAAGAAATTTTTTCCCCTGGACATTCCTATATCCACACCACAGATTTTTTTTGCAGATCTGTTTGCTTCCATAATTTTAAATTCAGAATCGATTGTGATAACCGCATCGCTCATACTGCTGAATATAGCCTTAAGAAGGGAGCGGTTCTCTATTTGTTCTTTATCTTTTTTCTTGGGTTCGATATCCTCACTGAAGATCGTTCTGAATTTTTTTATTTCCCCATCCCTGGTTTTGATCAATGGCAATGTATCTTCTGTGTATTCAGGGAAAGGAATTACATTATTTATTATTGGCTTATTTATAGATATCGTCATTTGTCTTTGTTATTTTTTTTATTAAATTGGGTTAAAATTTTTATCAGAGTCCAGTCAAACAAATATGTTACTATTCCTTTAGGCAAAAACCAATCATGCCCAATTTATCCCATCCTCTCAATTGGATGTGATGTTTTATCGCATTGTTGATGAACATCCCTTTAAATTGATTTTATATTTTTTTCTACCCATTATTGGGTTCGCCAGAAATTGACAATTTTATTTTTTTGATATCTAAAGTAAATATTGATACAGTCGTCAAAAGTACCAAGCCGGCTAAATGAAATGGTCGACCTACAAGATGTAGATGTTTTTGATATACGTGAGTATATATGTGGTATGTTTGGCATATGAAAAATCGAACCGACGAAGCGGTTGGGACTTTTTATAACACCATCAAAGTTGGCATAAATTTCCGAGACTACAATTGACAACCAATTGTTTATATATAGATTATTTTTATATTGTATTTTTATAGGGATCTTTTGATTAATGAATGATAATTTATTGAAAAAAACAACCGTATCAAATTACACGGATGCGTTCATGGCCATAAAGTCTCCATTAGAGTTCATTCAACAATGCGGCAACCTCCTTAAAAAGAGATCTGATCTGGGTGACGAACACGGCGTTGGAATGATTCTGCTTGGACAGGGATATTGCTGTTTGTGGATCTGTGATTATAAAAAAGCGATTGCCAATTTTTATCGGAGTATTGATATACTTGAGCAACATAATGATATCGTTGGCGTACTCCTCGCGAAAATGGGGATTGGCCAAGCGTACCTTTTTTTAGGCGAGTTTGATCAGATTGAAAAAATCAACAATGAACTTGAAAAATCCGTGATTAACACAGATGACTTTATCGCGAAATGCCTTGTCAGATTAAATATCGCAGAATATCATATGAAGCGCAGCGGAAGCGAAATCACAGAAAAATATGTCCGGCAGGTGTATAGGGACTCCCTTAAAAAAAAGATATGGTACCCGTACACACTTTCGTGCATTTCACTGGGATACTATCACCTTGAAAAAGGGGAAACATCAGCCTCGAAAGAATATCTGGAAAAAGCAATCCCTTTGATAGAACAATATCAAATGTTCCCGCAATTTACGATTTACGCTTACTATCTTTTATTTGAAGCGATCTGGTTGGAAAATATCGCAGGAATAGAGCCAAATTCAAATACAAAGAACAATATAAACCGTATGAGAGAACTTTCTTTGTGTACACTTGAAAAATCGACGCTGTGGCCCACACATTATGGTCCCGCAATAAGAACTAAGGGATTGTACTATGCGGTAATAAATGATTACCCAAGCGCTGTAAAGTATCTTGACGAATCAGTCGCCCATAGTTCGAGCCTTGGCAGGCGATATGATCTTGGTCGCACCTTTTACTTTTACTATTTATTTTTAAAACAGATCGGGAAAATAAAAGAAGCTGAGGCCAAACTTAAATCCGCGCACAGAGTCTTCAAAGAAATCGGTTCAGAAATATATATCAAGCGAACATCCGAACTCCTCGGAATAAAGGGGCCCCACTCATCTGAAACAAAGCTGCAATCCGGCAATTCAACCCATTCATCGGTCCCTTACCGGATGAAACTTGAATCCCAAAATGATCTTGAGACGTTTATACAAACTTATTTGAATCAAATCATCGAAAAAACCGGTTCAGATAGAGGCGCATTATCGATTGAGAACAAACAAAAAAAAATCAGACTGAAATATCTTCATCACCTGAATAACAAAGAGCTAATGCACATTCTGAAGGATACGGATATAGATTCCGACGATGCTGTCCTTTATCGGAAAGAGGCTATTGGCGATGGTACCGAATTTTTATGTTATTGTGATAAGGCCATTTCCGGATACCGATATAGTAACGATACCCAATTGATTTTTGACGCTCTTACCACGCAGACGGCTATTACCATTGAAAATTATATGCTCAACCGTAAATTAAAAGAGCAAAAAAAAGTTGAACACCCGCTCACTGAGTCAACCGAGCATAAATTAAAAAGTGTCGTCTCTTATATTGAAGAAAACTATACAACAGATATCTCCCGGGAAGAGCTTTCGGCCCGGTTTGGCATCAACGCAGATAATCTTGGAAGATTCTTTAAAATGAAAACAAACATGCGTATTCGCGAGTACACAAATGAAATGAGAGTAAGGGCCGCCAAAAAACTCCTGCTAAATACCGATAGCAAAGTCATTGACATTGCCTTTGAAACAGGATTCACCAGCCTTTCAACATTCAACCGGGCATTTGTTAAAAAATCAGGAATGACGCCTTCACAATTCAGGATTAAACACCGCCTGTAATAGTTAATTGCTACAAATTGTAATGCTACAAATTGTAGCAATTGTAACTTTTTGTCACACCATATTCCCCCCTCGAATATTCTTAAACATATTAAAATCATAGTATATTTTTATTTTTTTTCTCTCGGCATATATTTTGCTCAGAACAGTTGGCTTATGAATTTTAAAAAAAATAAAAGAGACATAAAGATATACAAATAAATAGGGATGCTTCCATGCCAGAGCCAAAATTTGTACAATATGCCATCCATTGTAAAGTGCCATGGAAGTTCGTGTAGTTGATCAGGTTAAAGGATAAAAGTTCGTATTTAGGTTTAGGATTTGGGCGTCAAGCAGTCATTGGATGCGGTATAGCGGATCTGAACACAGGGGGAAGAATTCCAATGATCATATGTCCCGGTTCTTAGATTTTTGCAGAAATATTTCCACTATACTAAAAATATGTGATTTTTTTCCGCCCGCTGTCAAATACATAAAAAAACAAACTGAATATTATAAGGATACAAAATGAGCTACGATAGTTTTGTACATGAAGTCCATGACGGCATTTATGTATATAAAAAATTGAAATACAATAATTTATCAGATTTATACCAGGATAAAAAAAATGATATTATCAATGGCATTGGTTTCATAGGTAACAGGGAGAAAGAGAAATTTGTCTCCTTTAGTGAGCTATATTACAACTCCCTTACGGTACTATACAACCTACAGAAACAGGGTATAAAACCAAATGATGAGTTGGTCTTCCAGATAGATGATAATGAAACTTTCGTTTATGTATTCTGGGCCTGCATTTTAGGCGGCATCAAACCTGTTCCACTAACAATTGCGCGTAAAGATGAGCACTGGCTTAAATTGATCAAGGTTTGTGATGTGCTGAATCATCCATTTTTCATCATGAATAAGGATCAATCAGAACCGTTTAGGGGGAAGTTTAAAAATAAACTGAATTCAATAAGTAAAAGGATAATTTTTGCGAATGATATTAATAAAGGTTCAGGCGCAGGAGATATTCACAAGGTATCTGCGACAGATATTGCTTTTATCCAGTTTTCTTCGGGTTCTACCGGCGATCCCAAAGGAGTGGTACTGACACATGAAAACCTCCTGACAAATATTGAATCCATTCTAAAAAGCATACAGATACGACCCACTGATTCCAGTCTTTCCTGGATGCCGCTGACCCATGATATGGGACTGATCGGGTTTCACCTGACACCGCTTGCAGTTAGCGCAAACCATTATTTGGTCCCTACCCATCTATTTATCAATGATCCACTCATCTGGATGGATAAAATTCAGGAACATAGGGTAACAATTACAGGCTCACCCAATTTTGGCTACAAACTGTTCTCATTTTTCTTCAACCTGGGAAAACCAGCTCACCTGGACCTGTCCTGTGTCCGGATAATATTCAATGGCGCGGAACCTATCTCATACGAAGTCAGTAATGATTTTTTAAATGAAATGGGGAAATATGGGTTGAAAAGGAACACAATTTATCCTGTCTATGGTATGGCAGAGGCCTGCCTTGCAGTAACATTTCCGCCGGTAGAAGAAGAAATTAAACCGGTCATCGTGAATCGAAACTTCCTGAACATGGGAGAAAACGTAAGATATGGTGAAAATAATAATAATGATAATTTGACACTGATTGATCTTGGATTTCCTGTAGATAACACTGAGATTAAAATTCTGGATGATCGAAAAAATCCACTTCCCGAAGAAGTTGTTGGGAATCTTTATATAAAAGGCAAGAATGTTACAAAGGGATATTATAACAATCTTGAAGCCACAAGGGAAAACATTCTGGATGATGGCTGGTTGAATACCGGAGACATAGGTTTTATCAAAAATGGCAGATTAATCATCACGGGAAGAACTAAGGATATTATATTTTTAAACGGAACGAATTACTACTCACATGACATTGAAAGATTAGCCGAAGGTGTAGAGATGGTTGCTCCAGGATCGGTGGTGGCCGTGGGCATCCCTTTGGAAGAAACAAAAGAAGACACGCTGGTTATTTTTCACCGCAACAAAGATAATGACCTGAATCCATTTCTCAATCGTGCCGATAAAATAATTAAACATATCAGCATGCAGACCGGCCTCAAAGTAGACCAGGTCATCCCCGTGTCTAAAATACATCGTACAACCAGCGGCAAACTGCAGCGCTTTAAAATGGTAGAGGAATTCCTGAATGGTAAATATGACAATGCAATCCAGGATTTAATTAAACTTCAGCATCATGTTATTGTCGAAAACAAAAGCAACGCACCACAAAATGATACTGAGAAAAAAATTATAAAAATAACGTCTGAAGTTTTAAGTATCAATCCGGATTTTATTCAGGCAGATGCCAATTTTTTTGAACTGGGGTGCAATTCTTTAAAATTAACTATTCTCTTAAGCTATATTGAAAAACTATTTCATATTAAAATTCCCATCAGATTCATCTTCGAGAATCCCACAATTGAAGCCATGGCTGAGTATATCAGCACCCACACGGATACCGACCCTATTCAGATTATTCCTGCTGAAAAAAAAGAATATTATCCCATCTCATCAGCGCAAAAACGATTATTGTTCATGAGCCGGTTTAATGAGGTGGGAACAAGCTATAACAATATCTTTATATTAAGGCTTAAGGGTAAAATAGATAAAGAAAGATTGGAGAATTCATTCAGGGGGCTAATTGAGCGCCACGAAGTATTAAGAACTTCCTTTGAAATTATAGACGATGAACCCGTACAAAGAATTCATGACAATGTGGATTTGAGCATCCCGTTTATCGAGGGCCGGGAAGAAGACCTGCCAGGTATGATGACGGATTTTATCAAA
>JAHIVH010000079.1 GCA_018816735.1 Pseudomonadota bacterium
GCAAGAAAATGTACCGGACAGGGGACCTGGCCCGGTGGCTGCCTACCGGGAATATCGAATTCTTGGGCAGAATCGATACCCAGGTGAGCATCAGAGGATTTCGGGTAGAGTTGGGAGAGATAGAAAGTCAGTTACTTAGAAGGGATGACATTAGTGAAGCGGTTGTTATCGCGAAAGAGGCAGATCATGGCGAAAAACGAATATATGCCTATGTGACCTCGGATAAAACGGTTGATCATGATGAGCTGAATGACTATTTGTCTGTGAATCTTCCTGAATATATGATCCCAACCTGTATTATGCAGATTGAAAAAATTCCTCAGACAACAAATGGAAAAATTGATTTAAAAGCGTTACCGGATCCGCTGATAAGCATAGGTGAAAAACATGAGGCACCGAGAGATGCATTTGAAGATCAAATCGCTTCTATTTGGGCGGAAGTGCTTTCAATAGAAAAGGCACGGATTGGTATAGATCATACCTTTTTTGAGTTAGGAGGGCATTCTTTAAGCGCCGTTAAAGCTGTTTCAAAATTACAGGATGCGTGTCATATATCGGTTAAAATCGCTGATTTTTTTAGATTTGCTTCCATACGGAAATTGTCTGAGCATATTCAATCACTAAAAGATGATTCCAATAAGGCTGATGATGTTCAATTATCAAAGGCGGAATACCCTTTAATCGTGCCGAATCTTACGGACCGTCATGTGCCCTTTCCGCTTACCGATGTTCAGCAGGCATATTGGATCGGGAGAAGTAATATCTTTGAGTTAGGCAATGTCGCGCCACATATATATTTTGAAATCGAAATGAAGCATTCGGATGTTAAACGGTTTAACCTGGCACTTCAAAAGATTGTAGACCGTCATGACATGCTCCGGGCTGTGCTCTTACCGAACGGTGAGCAAAAGATATTGAATACGGTATTTTCTTACGAAATTGAGATAATAGACATCAGAAAAGATACGGATCAAAAGCGAGAAGAAACATTAAAGGAACTCCGGGAAACCATGTCCCATGAAATTCTTGATGCGTATGAATGGCCATTATTTAATCTTAAAGCATCACGTTTAAGTGATGATACGTCCAGACTGCATGTAAGCTTTGATGGAATATTTACCGATGGCTGGAGTATGCGCATCTGTATGGCTGAACTGATACTGCTATATAGGGATCCGGATATGCAGTTTGAACCGTTAAGCATATCATTCAGAGACTATATTTTATCTTTGGCGTCGATCAGCAAAACATCGGTCTATAAGTCTGCTGAAAAATACTGGAACGATCGTTTAAGTTCATTACCTCCTGCGCCGGAATTGCCTCTTGCGCAAAGTACAGGGGAGCTGAAAACGCAGCGCTTTTCACGGCTGACTGGCAGTTTGGAAAGAGAGCGGTGGCAATGGATCAAAAAACGTGCATCACGGTTGGGTGTTACGCCGACATCTTTATTGCTCGCTGTCTTTTCAGAGGTCCTTGCCAAGTGGAGCAAAAATAAACGGTTTACCATTAACCTGACGTTATTCAATCGCCTCCCCCTGCATCAACAAGTAGCTAATATTGTGGGTGATTTTACGTCATTGACTCTTTTGGAAGTCGATTGCGAAAAGAAAATAGATTTTGCTGAACGTGTAAAACAATTGCAGCATCAACTCGTGAAAGACCTTGATAACTGTGCCGTCAGCGGCATTCATGTGATACGGAAATTAAGCCGCCAAAAAAGAGCCGCCACAAGAGCATTAATGCCCATCGTTGTGACGAGTACGTTGGGATATGATAATCGTGATGACTCGTCTTATGATATATCTCAATTGGGTAAGATCGTATACGGCATCACCCAGACCCCACAAGTATTCCTTGATCATCAAATTTTCGAAGAGAATGGGGAACTGCATTTTGCCTGGGATTTCGTAGACAAACTGTTTCCAGATGGGTTGATGGAAGATATGATGGAAACCTTTACCGGTTTTCTCAACATGCTTTCTGAGCCTGATTCTACGTGGCATAAACCTGCAGAGCTCAGTCTGCCGGACTATCAAATGGTGGCGCGAAAAAATTACAATGAAACAAATGCGCCAATTTCCAGCCATCTCCTTCACACACTCTTTATTGATCAGGCAAGGAAAACACCTGATGCGATGGCTATTGTGACAAATGACCGACGTTTTACATACCAGGAGGTTTTTGATCTTGCTTCAAAATTAGGTACATATTTAAGGAAAAGAGGTGTACGCCCCAATACATTTATTGCCGTTTCAATGAGAAAAGGGTGGGAACAGACGATAGCCGTATTAGGGATACTTTTTTCCGGTGCAGCGTATTTGCCAATCGATCCAAGTCTGCCAAAAGAACGTTTTTCTTATCTGTTAAAGACAAGTGACGTAGAAATCGTTCTGACACAATCATTCCTGCTTGACCCATTAAGCTGTCCCGAAAATATCATGACTATTTGTGTTGACGCTAATGAATATTTTCATGTTGAACCGAATTTACCTGAGCGTTTCCAGAACAAGGATGATCTGGCTTATATGATTTTTACTTCCGGATCTACCGGGCTTCCCAAAGGGGTTATGATAGATCATCAGGGGGCGGTGAATACGATTATTGACATCAACAAACGGTTTAATATCGCCTCAGCAGACAGGGTTTTTGCCTTGTCGAATCTAAATTTTGACCTTTCGGTATATGATATATTTGGTACCCTTGCCGCAGGAGGAACGATTGTCGTTCCGGATGCGGATCTTGAACGTGATCCAGCGCACTGGGCTGATATGGTCGTCAAACACCAGGTAAGTGTATGGAATTCTGTACCTGCATTAATGCAGCTGTTTGTAGAGCGTGTCGAAAATGATACTGAAAAAAGTCCGAAATCGCTTCGCCGTGTACTATTGAGTGGTGACTGGATACCGGTATCACTGCCTGATCGTATTCGATCTTTAGTTGATGCCGTCTCTGTGATCAGCTTAGGCGGTGCTACGGAAGTTTCCATATGGTCAATTTTCTACGCTATTCATTCAGTTGAAGCGGACGCCATTAGCATACCCTATGGCAAACCGTTAACCAATCAGAAATTTTATGTTCTGGATAGTCATTTTGCCGACTGCCCGGTTTTGGTGCCTGGTGAGCTTTATATTGGTGGAATTGGACTTGCAAAAGGCTATTTCAAAGATGAGGAAAAGACCAGGTCCCATTTTATTACGCATCCCAGGACCAAGGAACCCCTATATCGCACGGGTGATTGGGGAAAGTTCTTACCCGATGGGAACATCGAGTTTTTAGGAAGGGAAGATCTCCAGGTAAAAATAAATGGGTATCGTATTGAACTGGGTGAAATTGAATCTGTTTTACTCCAGCATCCGGGTGTTCATGAAGCGATTGTGGATGTTGTGGGTGATCGGAACAAATCGCTTGCCGCCTATCTGGTTTGTCATCATAAGGATAATTCACAGGCAGGTGATGAAAACGCCACGGAACATTTTGAAACGGATCTCAATACTTTTTTATCGAAAAAAATACCATCATACATGATCCCTGTGAAATATATTTTACTGGAGGAACTCCCCCTTACGGATAATGGAAAAGTAAATCGGAAAGAACTGAGAGCCCTTCAAATAGAAACCGAAAAAGAAATTGAATACGTCGCCCCGCAAAATGAAGTTGAACAAAGAATAGCCGGCGTTTGGAAGGACGTTTTTGAAATAGACAAAATAGGTATTCACGATAATTTTTTTGATTTAGGGGGTAATTCCCTGCTTGTCATCACCCTGAATAACAAATTGGGAGCAGCATTTGCAAAAGATATCCCTGTGGCAGTATTGTATCAGCACATGACCATTCATTCTTTGGCAAAGTATATGAGCCAAAATGAGGTTGAAGAAGGGTCAGTGATGGAAGATGTCACCAGGGCTCACAAAATAACCAAAGGAAAAAATGCCAGACAGACAAGACGAACAAAAATAAGGAGAATGAATAATGAGCTACACGGGTGAGCTAAATGGTCAGGAAATTGCGGTTATTGGTATGGCCGGAAGATATCCTGATGCCAAAGATATTGATCAGTTTTGGAAAAATTTAGCAGATGGAAAAGAGTCGGTTTCCTTTTGGACAGATGATGAACTTTTAGCGGCTGGCGTAGATAAAAATTTAATAAGTGATGAAAATTACGTTAAATTGAAAGGGTTTATTTTAGATGACTGGGATCTGTTTGATGCGCGCTTTTTCGGTTATACGCCGACGGAAGCCGAATTAATGGACCCTCAAATCAGAATTTTCCATGAATGCGCGTGGGGAGCATTAGAAAATGCGGGTTATAATTCTGAATCATATGAGGGTTTAATTGGCGTTTATGCGGGTGCGTCCTCACATTTTTATTGGACCTATACGTCTATGTTATCAGAAAAAAGTTCGGAAATCGGCCAGGAATCCACCTTTTTTTTAACTGATAAAGATTATTTAAGCTCAAGGATAGCCTATAAATTGGACCTTAAAGGGCCTTGCATGGTTACGCAAACAACCTGCTCTACATCACTTGTGACCATTCATCTGGCGTGTCAGGCGATTTTAGGTGGTGAGTGTGATATGGCCATTGCAGGTGGCGTATCAATAGATGCCCAGGACAAATTCGGATATCTATCCCAGGAGGATGCGGCCTATTCATCTGACGGTCATATAAGAGCTTTTGATGCAGATGCATCCGGAACACTTCTGGGAAACGGCGTGGGCATTGTCGTTTTGAAATTGCTTGAAGAGGCTATCGCGGATGGCGATCATATTTATGCGGTGATTAAAAGTACCGCTGTAAACAATGATGGTTTCAACAAGGCAAATTACATAGCACCCAGCGTTGATGGTCAGAAAAAGGTCATTAAGCTTGCTCATGAAATTGCTGAAATTGAGCCTGAAAGCATCGGTTACATTGAAGCCCATGGCACAGGAACCATACTGGGTGACCCGATAGAAATTGAGGCATTAAAGCAGGCATTTGATACGGAAAAAAGAGGATATTGTGCAATTGGGGCTGTTAAAACAAATATTGGTCATTTGAATGCTGCTGCCGGAGTAGCAGCAGTTACAAAGACAATTCTTGCTTTACAGAACAGGCTGATACCCCCCTCATTAAATTATAAACATCCGAATCCCGCCATCGATTTTCAAAACAGCCCTTTTTATGTGAATACGGAACTTAAACCCTGGGAGAAAAATGGCCATCCTTTAAGAGCCGGTGTGAGCGCTTTTGGGATAGGGGGCACCAATGCGCATATGATTTTAGAAGAACCGCCGCAAAGGGAAGACTCATCCGAAAGCCGCCCTTATCAGATACTCACGATTTCAGCTAAAACCCCCACTGCGCTGGATAAAACAGTAAAAAATCTGGAAGCATATTTAAAAAAGAACCCTGACGTCAATCTCGCAGACGCTTTCTATACCATGAAAGTCGGGCGCGGGAATTTCATCCATCGAAAATATCTGATCTGCAATGGCAAAGATGACGCCCTCCAAATTTTGTCAGAGCTGAATCACATACCGCCATATACCGCAGGTGAAATAGACAGGCCCGTTATTTTTATGTTTTCAGGGCAGGGGTCGCAATATCTGAATATGGGACTCGACCTTTATAAAACAGAGACCCGGTTTCGAAATGAGATGGATCGTTGTTTTGAACTTCTTGAGCCGGTTATGGGTGAAAATATCAAACATATTCTTTTTCCTGTCGATCACGGTGAATCAACAAAAGACCGGATTCGGGATGTTATCTATTCAGCGCCGGTTAAGTTTATTTTTGAATATTGTCTTGCCCGATTAATGATGCGTTGGGGAATAAAACCCCATGCAATGATAGGGCATAGTTTAGGTGAATATACCGCTGCCTGCATATCCGGCGTATTTTCTCTGGAAGATGCGCTGTCTCTGGTTGTATTAAGAGCCAAATTGATGGAATCGGTTGCAGAAGGGGGGATGATGAGTGTTCCTCTTTCTGAAAAAGAACTTGCGCCATTATTGGATGATTCATTATCCATAGCCGCAATAAATACACCGACAAGCTGCATTGTGTCCGGAACCAATGAGAATATTTTGCGCTTTAAGCGTATGGTAGAGGCAAAAGGACATGAGTGCCTACAGTTTAAGGTTTCTCGCGCCGGTCATTCCATGATGATGGATTCAATTCTGAAGGATTTTGAAGAGGGGGTGCGAAACGTAAGACTGAATAAACCAAGAATACCCTATATCTCAAATATCAGCGGGCAATGGATAACGACTAAAGAGGCAACTGATCCTGAGTATTGGGCACGGCATATCCGAAAAACGGTCAGGTACGCTGACGGTTTAAAAGAACTGCTAAAAATACAGCATGCCATTTTTGTACAAATCGGTTCAGATAGGGGCCCCACTGCATTTGTATCACAGCAGGAATCGTTTACCGATAGCAACCAGGCCATTAATCTTGTAAGGCATCCTAAAGAAGACATATCTGATAGTTTCTACCTTTTAGATAAAATTGGCCTGCTATGGCTATGGGGGATTAAAATTGACTGGCAGGCATTTTATGCAGAAGAAAAAAGGCATCGTATTCCTTTGCCCACATATCCTTTTGAAGGAAATCGCTACAGGATAGATTCGAAAGATATCCATACGAATCTCAACGCGTTTAAAAATCAATTGACACAGAATAATAATGATCTGTCAAATATGTTTTATATCCCTTCCTGGATACGCAGCGCATTACCAATTTGTGAAAATAACGAAATTTCAGTCGGTAACTGCCTTATATTTAATGACGACTGTGGTCTGGGTGGTCAGCTTGCATCTGGGCTTCAAGATAGAGGTGCTCAGGTCGTTTTTATCAAGCCCGGAGATAGATTTTTAAAAGTTTCTGAAAATGAGTATGAATTAAACCCTGAGCTCCCCAATGATTATCATCAGTTAATTGAAAGCATCCATCAGGATAAACGAAAAATTAATCATATTGTCCATCTATGGCGTATCTCCGGAGAAGATGACAAGAAAGCAGACTATTATAGCATTGATTTCGAACTCAACCTGGGCTTTTACAGCCTGATTTTTTTAGCACAATCTCTTGGTAATTATGACATCAATAGCGAATTGCATATTGATGTCATCACAAACAATATGCAGGAAGTTACCGGAGATGACCTGCTGTATCCTGAAAAAGCGACGATTTTAGGGCCGGTGAAAATTATTCAAGCTGAATATGAAAACATCACCTGCCGAAGCATAGATGTTGCTTTTAGTGAATTAAGCATCCATGGGAGGAAAAAGCTGACGCATAAGTTAGTGCAGGAAATAACCCGGAAGTCAGCGGAACAAATTGTATCCTATCGCGGGAATTACAGGTGGACACAATTTTTTAAACCTGTATTGCTTGAGAAAATTAACCCGGATAAGCCTAACCAATTGAGGTCTAAGGGAGTGTATCTAATTATCGGAGGACTTGGCCAGGTTGGCATGATTTTGTCCGAGCTTCTTTCCAAAACGGTTCAAGCAAAGCTGATTTTACTACAAAGGAGCCCTTTCCCTGATCGTAAAGATTGGGATCAATGGCTGAAAGATCATGATGATAAAGATTCGATATCCATAAAGATAAATAAACTGTTACACATGGAAGGTTACGGCGCGGAAGTTTTAATTTTGCGTGCGGATGTCTCAGATATGAAGGAGGTTCAGGAAGCGGTTCATAGATCAAAAGAGCGATTTGGTCAAATAAATGGCGTGCTTCATTGTGCAATGTCTCCGGGCGGATCCATGATTCAAAGAAGGACAAGAGAGGATATTGAAATGGGTTTTGCATCAAAGGTCAAAGGAACCCTTGCGCTCGAAAAAGTACTGGAGGATGCGGATCTGGATATGTTTATGGTGTGTTCCTCGATGTCATCCGTGCTCCCTATTATCGGTCAGGTAGAGTACTGTGCCGCCAACGCCTTCCTTGATGCATTTGTTCATTATAAGACCTCACATTCAGAAACATTTGCCACAGCAATGAATTGGAATTTCTGGAAAGATACAGAGCTTCTGGGGCAAACCGTAGAAGTCATGAATCTTCGGGATAACAGCATTTCAACCACCCAAGGTGTTGAGGCATTTCTCCGTATTTTAGAGAGTAATGAAACACAGGTGCTTGTATCTACTGAAGATATTATGAAGATGATTGAAAATTTTTCTAAAGATGGATTAATGCAACTCCAAGATGTTTCAAAAGGATTTACGCATTCCGGGCAGATACCGTCTCATTATCGAAAAAATATTCCGTATATGGCGCCTTCCAATACAACAGAGGAAGCGCTCGCAAACATTTGGCAATCTTTTTTGGGATATGACAAGATCGGTATTCATGATGATTTTTTCAGTCTGGGTGGAGATTCATTAAAAGCACTTCAGCTGATATCCCGGATCCGGAAAGCCTTTGACCGTAAGTTGTCAATCGCCAATTTTTTTAAATACCCGACCATCGAACAGCTTGCTTCCTATCTGGCATCTGATAAAGACTACATCTACCAGCCCATTCACTGCCTAAGCAAATCAACCGCTTTCAAAGAGTTGTCTCTTGTTTGTGTGCCATACGCAGCAGGTGGAACGTCAACATATATCAGATTGTCAGAGGAAATAGCTAAAATTAATGATCAAATTTGTGTGTATACCGTCGAGCTGCCAGGTAATGATTTTGGCGCTGACAATGCCCAGAAAAAAGAGGTGGGCATTCTGGCAAAAGAATGTGTTGAGCAAATAAAAAGAGAGGTTTCTTCTCCTATCGCAATCTATGGCCACTGCGGAGGGTCTTTTGTGGCGCTTGAGATTTGCCGCCTTCTTGAAAAGGAGAATATGGACGTATTGCTGTTTGGCATTGGAGGCGCTTTAGTTACATTAACCAATGATCAGATCGATCCTGAAGTGATGCTCAACTATACTGAAGAAGAAATGCAGCATGTATTTTCAGGGTTAGGCGCCTTTAAGAATGGGGAAGGTGACATCGGTGATGAGGAATTCAATTTTATTTCCAATAATTTACAGCAAGACAGCCATATTATATATAAGCACCTGAAAAAAATGCAACGTGATGAAGCAAAATATAAAATTCAGGCACCCATATATAATATTATCAGCGATAATGATTTAACCACCGATGGATATAAAACGTTATACAAAAACTGGCATCAATATTCAGATAATGTCGAGTTAATAGAGATAAATGGTGGGGGTCATTATTTTGTTAATGAAGAGGTTGTTCAACTGGCCAAAATATTAACGGATTTGATTTTAAATACAGGAGTTTAAGTCTTATGACAACAATTGAACTTTATGATAGCAAACCGAAGGTGTATAGACATAGAGAGATGTATGAGTTGGGTGAATTTCCTCCTTTAGGGGTTGTCCCCAAGTATATGAAAGCGGCCACAATTCGTCCGGAAAGTTATGGAAAACCTGCAGATGCCTTTGCCATCGAAGATGTTCCGGTTCCTTCGATGGGACCCCATCAGGTGTTGGTGCTCGTCATGGCTGCTGGCATCAATCATAATTCGGTCTGGGCAAGTCAGGGCAAACCCTTGGATGTCATTAAATTGCGCCAGAAAATGGGACAAACGGAAGATTTTCATATCGGTGGATCCGATGCATCCGGTATCGTCTGGGCGGTCGGTGAAGCGGTGCGTCATGTCAAACCCGGTGCTCCTGTTGTAATCTCCACCGCCGCTTTCAACCCTCGTGCCATAGATGCGCTGATGGGAGGGGTGTCCATTTATTCTCAATCATCTTTGGCCTGGGGGTATGAAGTTAATTATGGTGCCTTTGGCCAATTTACATTGGTCGAAGAGTATCAATGCTTTTCTAAGCCGGAAAACCTTACCTGGGAAGCGGCGGCCTGCTATATGCTTTGCGCCGGAACAGCCTATCGCCAGCTGATGGGCTGGCACCCCAATGTCGTTACCCCCGGTGCTCCGGTCCTGATTTGGGGTGGCGCCGGCGGTTTAGGTTCCATGGCGATTCAAATTACAAAAGCCTTTGGTGGCATTCCCATCGCCGTTGTCTCCAATGAGGAACGCAAGGAACATTGTCTGAGGCTAGGGGCTAAGGGTGTGATTAACCGCAATGATTTTGATCATTGGGGTGATCTGCCAGTTCAGCGTGAACACATGAAGATGAAACGCTGGACAGACGGGGTTCGGGCATTTTATGATGAATATAAATCGCAGTTGGGGGACTCACGTAAACCCAAGATCGTTTTCGAACATTCCGGGGCCGGTACGCTTCCCACATCCGTCTTTATGTGCGATACCGGCGGTATGGTGACGATCTGCGGCGCAACCACCGGCTATATCGGCACCTTGGATTTACGTTATTTGTGGATGCGATCCAAACGACTGCAGGGGTCCCACGGTGCAGAGTTAAAAGAGTATGCCGCCGTCAATCAATTGGTGGCTGATGGTCGTATTGATCCTTGTTTGTCATATACCGAAAGTTTTGAAAACATCGGGGCGATTCATCAAATGATGCACGACAATCAGCATCCACCTGGAAATCTTGCTGTTCTGGTCAATGCACCTGAAAAAGGTTTACGGTCATTGCCGGCGGATCTATCTATTTACTGAGGCGACTATCAGGATTTTAGAGATTACCATCAGCTCAATTATGCTCACATCACGATGTGGAGATCTTGAATGATGGGATGGTGTCAAAATATCTTCTCAAAACGGCTATGCGGGGTTATGAAAATATAGCTTTGTTTTTAATAAGATGATACCGTCACGGGTGAAATGACCCCTCAGATGATGAAAAAAACAGCGGGAGAACGCAAGTGAGCATCATTGAAATGAATAACATAACAAAAATATACCCGCTTGGGAACACAACCGTACCGGCACTCCGGGGCATAACGCTTTCCATTCCTGAAGGGGATTTCATCTCCATCATCGGTCCATCCGGGTCTGGGAAAACCACGCTGCTCAATATCATCGGCTGTATTGACAGGCCGTCCGATGGAACGATCCAGGTGGGGGGCAGGGAGATAACGGACCTTAATGATAATGAGCTCACTGACTTGCGCCTGTACAAAATCGGGTTTATTTTTCAGACGTTCAACCTGATACCGGTGTTGAATACACTTGAAAATGTGGAATTCCCCATTTTGTTGATGAAAAAACACACCAAAAAGGAAATCGCCGAACGCGCGACCCAGCTGATAGAAGCTGTGGGCCTGAAAGACCAGATAAACCATAAGCCTGCAGAGCTCTCTGGGGGGCAGAGGCAAAGAGTGGCCATTGCCCGCTCACTCGTTACGCGCCCGGATATCATCCTTGCTGATGAACCCACGGCCAATCTTGATTCGGAAACAGGTGCCTCTATTTTACGGTTGATGAAAAAGATGAACGAGGAAGAAAAGACCACATTTATATTTTCAACCCATGATCCGGATGTGATGAAATACGCGAAACATATCATCAAAATCAGAGACGGCATTATAGCGGAATAGAAGGCAGCATCAATGTTACTGATTCTAAAAATTTCGTGGAGAAATATTTTCCGGCACAAAGGAAAAAGCATTGTCATTGGTGTTATCCTGTTCCTGGGGGCAGTGATCATGACTTTGGGTAACGGTGTTATAACCGGTATGGACAGAGGGCTCAACAAACATATTGTGGAAAACTTTACCGGCAATATCATCCTCATTTCAGGCGATCAGAAGAATGAGGCTGTCATTTTCAACTTTATGGCTGAATCCGTTGAGATCATCACTGATTACACGAAGGTAAAAGACTTTTTAAAAGCCCAGCCATACATCAAAAAATTCATGCCTGCCGCCTTTGGCGCACCACTGGTGCTGAACGAAGATGGTGGCGAACCGGATTTCAACTATGTTCTTGGCGTGGATTTTACCGAGTACCGGAAAATGTTCCCAGATAATATTGAAATACTGGAAGGGCGGTATCCTGATCCTGACGAGCGGGGAATGCTGTTGACAGATTGGAACCGGGAACTCAATTTTAAATATCTTCTGGGATACTGGATCACGCCTGAAAACGAGGAACTGAACAAAGCCAATCTGATACCGGAAGCCGGTGAGCTGGGAGATAGCCTGAAAGTAAAAGACCGGATGATTTTCATGGGATTCAACGAAAAAAATACGACCCTGGACATTCAGGCAAAGGTCATAGGGATCATCAAATTCAAGGCGTTAAACAAATTTTTGGGTTTTTTCAACCTGATCGATATCGAATCATTCAGGGAGTGTTTCGGGTATTTCACCGCAGAAGACAGCGCTTCCAGTATCGGAAAAGAAGCAAATAAAATCCTTAAACTGGACGATTCGGATCTGGATAATCTTTTCGGGACTGAAAGCATGTTCGAGAAAACGGACATCCAAAAAAACGCATATGATATATCTTCCCTAAAAAAAGAGACGGAGAAAACAAAACAGATCGATGTGGACCAGGGAAGCTACAATCAGGTTTATATCAAGCTGACCTCTGAAACCCCGCTACTCGAAGGGGTTAAAAAACTGAATCAGGCGGTTAAAGAAGCGAATCTGAATGTCCGTGCCATCACCTGGAAAAAAGGAATGGGAGAAGTTGCAGATATGGCCATGATCATGAAAGGCGCGCTGTTTATATTTGTCATGTTCATCTTTTTTGTGGCGGTTATCATCATTATGAACACCTTGAGCATGGCCGCCGTCGAGAGGATACCGGAGATCGGCATGATGAGAGCCGTAGGTGCCAGAAAAACCTTCATATCCATGATGTTTTTCTGCGAAACGTCACTCCTGTCATTTGCGTTCGGAGGCCTGGGAATCATTGTGGGAATTATCGCTGTACAGATTTTAAATGCCATGGATATGACCACAACAAACGAAATGCTTCAGCTGTTTTACGGCGGCAATGCCTTTAAGCCCTATCTGGGCATAGTAGATATTTTGCTTGCGATGATCCAGTTGTCGATTGTAACCGTATTGTCGACGATCTATCCGATCCTGGTAACCAGAAGAATAACACCCTTAGACGCCATTTCAAGGGACTGATGGTATGGAACAGATTGTGAAATGAATTTGATACTGAAGATTGCCCTAAGAAACCTGATTCGTCAGAAGAGAAGAAATATCCTTCTGGGTATGGCCATATCTTTTGGTATGATGATTCTCGTTATTGCCAATTCATTTTCCCATGGCATATCAGACACCCTGATAAACCGCATCGTCATTATCATGACCGGCCATATTGAACTGACCATGGTGGAAGATCAAAATATCAGGGCACCTTTCATGCGGGAAAAAAAAAGGTTCGAAGATATTGTTTATAAAAACGTGGAAGGCATAGAACGTATCAGTGAGAACCTGGGACTCCTCTCCCGTGTGGTTGGAAATGGCAAGAGTGACAATTGCTGGCTCGCAGGAATAGGGGGAAACGATTTTGCCGGTTTCAAAGACCAGTTCCGTGCTCTTGAAGGTGATGTGTCCCTGATCTTCAGTAAAGATATGGTAAATCCGTGCATTCTTTCGAAGAACAAAGCGGAATTTTTGAACGCAAAACTCTATGACACCCTTAGAATCCGCCTGCAAAACATCCATGGCCAGCAACAGACAGGGATACTTACGGTGGCCGCCATTGTTGAGTCCGCCAATATGTTCACCGATTTCGCGTCTTTTTTGAGTGCGGACAATATCAAAACATTGAGAGGATTGAGAGCGTGGGAAACCGGGACCCTTCAAATCATTCTGAAGGAACCTGACACGGCGGTCGAAAAGGCAGACAACCTGCACGACATCCTGAAGCCTGGGTTGGCATACATGCCGGGCACAGTTTCACATACGCGGGAAGTTGAAGGCGATCTCCCGGAAGCTAAAAAAGCAAAGAAAAACTGCCTGACGATCGGCTTTATGCGGAATGAAACAGCCAAAATATTGATGACAAAATGGATATCCATTCCGGATGAGCAGTTAAAGGCGTCGTTATCCGATAAAGGGGTGCTGGTCAGCAACCGGCTGCATACTGAACTGAAACTGAATCCAGGTGACGAGATAACCATTACCTATAACAATCGCTATGAAACCGGGACTACGGAAAGAAATTATAAAATTACCGGCCTGTACTCAGCCGAACCGGGCGTACTCCCTGAAAATGTCATTTTACTGAGCGACCATTTGTTTTATAAAACTTATTATAACCACTTACCGGAAGCAACACCTGCCATGGACGAAGGGTTGCAAACCAGGATACCAACAGAACTTCTTCCGGCCTTGAGCAAGGAATGGAAACTTCTCGATAGAAGCCGTGATTTCAATGAAATGAAAAAGAAGTTCAAAGACTTCATGAGTGAAAAAAAAGATATTACCGCTCTCGATATCAGAACCATGCACGAGACCGCAAGCAACATCATCAAACTGGAAAGAGTTCTCAACCTGATCACTTTTCTCGCGGTGATCATTCTGTTTTTCATCATCCTGATCGGTGTCGTAAACACCCTTCGAATGACGATCAAGGAAAGAACCCGGGAAATCGGAACGATAAGGGCCATCGGCATGCAGAGAAAAGACGTTCGCAATCTGATCATCACCGAAACATTTCTCCTGGCGCTTTTTTCAACCATTGTAGGCACGCTATTCTCATTTGCCATTATGGAATTATCGCAGTTGTGGGAAATTCACGCATCCAGTTTCATGAATATTCTGCTTGTCAATCACAGGCTCTATTTTTTACCCAACACGATGAGTATCCTTTTGAACATGGGATTGATCCTCATCATCACGGTTGTGACCGCTTATTTCCCCTCAAAAAAGGCGGCTCATAAAACCGTTGCAGACGCATTGAGGCACGTTGAATGATAGAAAAGAAAAAGATAAAATGAGGTGTTTATGAAAAAAATGGGTTTACTCGTCGTATTGTTTTTCTGTTTTGCAGGTGAGCTCCTGGCCGAAGACAAGGTTACGGGCATGATGAAAACGATTGACGAACAGATGGAACTGGGTTCCGACTTTACCGCCAAAGTTTCCCTGACCCAGCAAAAAGCCAACCAGGGGACAAAGGTCATGGAAATGATTTATTACCGAAGGGATTCGGATGATTCCTTCCTGATATTGATGACCCAACCGGAGGTGGAAAAAGGAAATGGTTATCTCAAATTTGAAGACAATTTCTGGATGTACAGAAGGAATACCAGAACCTTTCAACATATCAGCAGAGACGAAAGCATCGGTGGTACAGATGCCAGTGCAGATGATTTTGAAAAACGGAAGCTGACCGAGCTCTATAAGCCGGAGACAGACGATAAAGGGAATGAAGTGGTCGCAGAAGAAATGCTCGGTGCCATTGCGGTTTACAAGTTCAGGCTGCTTGCCAAAGTGGATGATGTCAAGTATCCGACAGTCGTATACTGGGTCAGACAGGACAACGCCCTCCCCTTAAAGGAACAATCCTATTCCCTATCCGGCACGTTGATGGAAACCAGTTATTTTCTGAAGTACACGACCATCAATGGCAAATATATATTTATCAAAGGTCTGTTTGTCGATGAATTCGAAAACCAGAACAAAACCATGGCAGAAATATCCGGTATATCAACACAAAAAATCGATGATTCAATTTTTACGAAAGCCTATTTTGAAAACCTCAGCAAATAAAATAATTATCCTAATTGGATGTCTCCTTGTAAGGATTGCATGGGCCCAGGATATTGACGAAAACGCACTCTTCTCAAGCGACAACACCCTCATGGAATCCAGCAAGTCTCTGGAAGAAGACGTCGGGCAGATTTTTGAAAAAGAGGGGGTTTCCTTCTCCGGCAGGCTCATTGCAAGAGGCGTTTACAGCATCAGCAGAGAGTATTTGCGTGATGGTGGCTTTGATACCAATCAACTCATCAACACCAGTGAAGGCGATTTTTTTGTCGATGTGCGCCTGAAAAACGGGGTGAAAGGATTTGTAAACTACGCAATTGAAAATATGGCCCAGGATAACGGTTCGTTCACAACGCCCTATAACGGGATGACACCGGACGCCGACCCGGCAGAGGACACTTCCGAATTCCAGATGGAAGACACGACAAAGGAGTTTTTCATCGATGCCAATGCCAACAGGAAAGTCTATTTCAGAATCGGGAAACAGGTATTGAAATGGGGCAGAACCTATTTCTGGAATCCAACTGACTTTATCAATATCGAAAAACGCAACTTTCTGGATATGAACCGGTATCGGGAAGGCGTCTACGGAACAAAAATCCAAATCCCCTTTGGGTCGCAGAAAAATCTATATGCATTCATTAATTTTACGTCTTCCGACAATCTGAATGATACGGGTTATGCCCTGAAATACGAGTTTCTGATCAACAGCACAGAGCTATCCTTCTCTTCCTGGCGAAAAAATGATACCGGCTATGCCTGGGGTTTTGATGTGTCGACAAACCTCATGGGGTTTGACCTGAACAGCGAAGTCAGTCTGTATCATCAATACAACCATCTATTTATCGAAGTTGACGGAGACAAGGCTGATCTCATAAATGAAAAAGATGAAGAAAGTGTAAGGCTCAGTTTCGGCATCACCCGAACTTTCGATTATGAAATAAATGACCAGATCAGTCTGACATATGAATTTTTTTATAACGAAAACGGCTATGATGAAAACATATTCGACAATATGAATGCGGTCATCCTCCTGATTGCAAATGACCTATATGAGCCGAACACCCATGGAAAATATTACAGCGCTCTTTTCGGGTCCATTTATAAATATCCGACTCCGGACATGACGCTTACCATGAGCATCCTGTCCAATTTAAGTGACGGCTCTGCGATTATCGTTCCGGGCTTTACCTACGAGCCTGTGGATCATTTTACGTTAGCCTTCAACATGAATTGTTTCACCGGCCCTGAAAAAGCCGAATACACGATTCAGGGTTCCGCCATGGCATGGGATCTTTCAGTGGAACTTGAATTTTAATAGTTAAAGGAGTGGTTAATGAGTACCCCGTGGATTCGCCTTTCAAAGACAGCAGAACCTGGCACAAAGGTATTTTTTTTCCCCTATTCCGGTTCAGGCCCTCAGGCATATATGCCCTTTGCTGAAAATTCGAATTTTGATCTTTACGCATTGGAAATGCCGGGAAGGGGACGGCGTTTTACCGAAAAGATGCATGATTCCATCCACAAAATCGTTGAAGAAGCGTGCAATCACCTTGTCAACTTGCTGGACCACCGGCCCTTTATTTTTTTCGGCCATTCACTTGGAGGAATCCTTGCCTTTGAAACAACATTGGAATTGCGGCGCAGGGGATTCGAATCCCCTGGTCGTCTCTTCGTATCCGGTATCAACCCGCCCCATCTGCCGGCGACGGTTCCGCCGATTTCCCATCTGCCGTATGATGCATTCGTTGAAAGGCTAAGAGAACTTGGCGGCACTCCCCATGAGATATTGGAAAACGCCGAAATGCTCTCGATACTGGTGCCGATCCTTAGAAACGATTTTGCCGTTTACGAAAACTATATCCATCAAACGAAAGGGAGCCTGAGCTGTCCGATCACCGCATTGGGAGGCGCCCATGATCACTGCTGCCCTTCTGAAAATTTGGAAAAATGGTCTGAAAAAACAGAGGGCCCTTTTTTAAAACATATTTTCGACGGCGGCCATTTCTTTATCTATAACCATGTGAAACGGATTATTGGGATCATGGGAGAAATGTAATACGGCATAGTTGGCGGCCGGGGTATTGAGATACATTTTTAGCATGGTTGTTGCAACTGTTTTGCTGAAAGCATGCCTATTCATGGCGCAGGGCATCGATGGGGGTCATGCGGGCAGCTTTGAGCGCCGGGAAGTAACCGAAGATCACCCCAATTACGGCAGAGAACAGGAACGCAACACCAACGATATTGGCATTGAATATAAAAGGCACGCGCAACACCCCTGAAAGAAATATCGATGCACCAATGGCCAGAAAAATGCCGATCAAGCCACCCAGGGAGGATAATGCCACGGCTTCCACCAGGAATTGCATGAGCACCTCAAGCTCGTATGCGCCGATGGCCAGGCGAATACCGATCTCCCGGGTACGTTCTGTCACCGATACCAGCATGATATTCATGATACCGACGCCTCCCACCAAAAGACTGACAGCGGCTACGGCGCTCAAAAGGCCGGTTAACATTTTCGTGGTGCTGGTCAACATCCTGGCGATTTCCTTCATGTCCGTGACGGTGAAGTTGTCGTCATCGCTATCTGAGAGGTGCCTTTGTTCGCGCATCAAGTGTGTAATATCCCGCTGAACTTTTTCGGTTGACGCGCCATTCTGAACAGATACCTGGATAAGGCTGATATAAAGATTTCCGGCAATTCGTCGCTGATAGGTGATAATCGGTATGACGACCATATCATCCTGGTCCATGCCCATGGTGTTCTGCCCTTTTTCATCCAGGATGCCGATAATCTCGCAGTTAAGCTTCTGGAGCCTTATGTGTTCCCCCAAAGCAACCTGTCCCCCAAAGAGCTTCTGCCTGACAGTTTCTCCGATAATACACACGGATGAACCGATGCGCAACTCACTTTCGTTGAACAGCCGACCGCTCTTTATTGTACGGTTGGTTACATTGAAGTATTGGTTGTCCGTACCGGTTACCTGGGTTGTCCAGTTCTGATTACTGAAGATGGCCTTAAAAGAAATAGTAGAAACCGGGCTGACGGCGGCCACAGCATTGATATCCCGGTATATGGCTTCGACATCGGCAAGGCTGAAAGGAATAACGTCCGTTGACTGACCAGGGCCCATACGCTTCCCCGGGCTTATCACCACAAGATTGCTCCCCAAGCCTTCGATCATTTGTTTGATCTGCTTGGTCGCACCGCCACCGATAGTAACCATCGTGATCACTGCAGCCACTCCGATCACGATGCCTATTGTGGTTAGGACGGAACGAAGGACATTTCGTTTTATCTCACGTAAAGCTAATAGTAGCATATTCCAAAACATTCGTGTTATCTCCCGCAAGTCTCGTCTGATGAAACCAGGCCATCAACAAAGTGGACCACACGCTTGGCATAGGCCGCCATATCCGTTTCATGGGTGACCATAACGATCGTCACCCCTTTGTCGCGGTTGAGTCCGGTGAGTAAATCCATGATTTCCCGGCTCCGGGCCGAATCCAGGTTCCCGGTCGGTTCGTCAGCAAAAAGGACCGTGGGCTCGGTCACGATCGCACGGGCAATGGCCACGCGCTGCTGCTGGCCGCCTGAGAGTTCTCCCGGCGTATGTTTTTCCCAGCCTTTGAGCCCCACGATTTCTAACGCCTTACGGGCTTTCGCCCGTCGTGCCTTTGAGGGTTCTTTGCGATAAATAAGCGGTAGCTCCACGTTCTCCAGTGCTGTGGTGCGGCTGAGTAAATCATAGCCCTGAAATACGAAACCAAAGTAGAAACGGCGTAGGCGGGTGCGGTAAACACGACTCAAGTTGCCGACATTAAGTCCCTTAAAGCAATAACTTCCAGACGTGGGTGTATCCAGGCAGCCTAAAATATTCATGCATGTGGACTTGCCGGAACCGCTGGGGCCCATCACAGCCACGAATTCTCCTTCATCGATATCGACGTTTATACCTCGTAAGGCTTGCATGGTCGCCTGTCCAGCCCCGTACACTTTGATCATCCCTTTTAGTGAGATGAGCGGTTTCCTTTCTTTTTCAGATACAACAGGCATGGTCATATCGCCACGCTGAGGGTATCGACCACTACCGCCATACCGGGTTTGATAGCGCCACCTTCAATTTCTGTCAGACTGCCATTATTCGCACCCATGGTCACCGGGATTTCCTTGAGTTTTCCATTTTCCAATATAAAGACATGGTGTTGTTTGGTCCCCACTTGAGTTGACGAACGTTCGGGTGGCGGCTGGAACAGCGAGCCAACCAGCCCTTTAGACGATTTTTTTTCTGTTGTCTCTTTCACATCCGGTATAAAGCGAAGGGCAGCGGTAGGCACCAATAAGGCATCCTTCACTTCCTCGACCTTGATATTAGCAGTAGCGGTCATGCCCGGCCGCAGGCTCAAATCGGTATTGGCCACCTTTAAGATCGTTTCATAGGTCACGACGCCTGAGGTTGTGGACGATCCATAGTACGTTTTGGTGATACGTGCCTCAAACTTTCGATTCGGATAGGCGGAGACAGTAAACGTAGCCTCCTGACCTTCCTGAATTTTACCCACATCAGCCTCGTCCACATTCACGTGCAGTTCCATCTGTGTCAGGTCTTCCGCCAGTGAAAAAAGAACCGGGGATTGAAAGGAGGCGGCCACGGTCTGGCCGGGCTCTGCGCTTCTTGTCAGGATGACGCCTTCTATGGGAGAACGGATAACGGCCTTGGACAGGTCGGTTTGATCGGCCTCTAACGTTGCCTGGGCCTGTGAAACCTGGGCCTTTGCGCTGCCAAGGTCTGCCTTGGCGCGCTCACAGGCTGCCTGAGCGGTTTTGATTTCCGAATATGACGGAACCTTATTGTTGCTCAATTTTCTGACCTTTTCATACTGGGTTAGCTTGTCGGTCGTTTCTTCAAGCGTTGCCTGTGCCTGACGAACTTTTGCCTGGGCTGCCTCAAGGCCGGCCCTGGATTGCTTCACCTGGGCCTCTATCTTGCTGGTATTGAGGACGGCAAGAGGTTGCCCGGCTTTGACCCGGTCGTTGTAATCTACGGCCACATTTTTGATTATTCCGGATAATTCACTGCCCACATCCACCCGGTTGGTCGGCTGCAAGGTACCGGTGGCCGTGACGGTGATGGTGATATCCCCTTGTTCAACCGCTTGGGTTTTATACTGAACAGGCGCCGGTTTGGCGGTGCTTTTTAAAATCACACCCCCCATTACAATAATCAAGGCGGTCGCTATGACCCAGAGCTTAAAGATCTTATTGCCGGGTTGCTGTTTTATGCCCAATACCTTTGCGATATCGCCCTGCCCGTTTAATTTTTCTTGCATAACATCTCTCCAGTTAAACATTTTTTAAGGCCCTATAGCAGTCCATCCGCCGCCCAGGGATTTATAAATCCGTACAACGTTCATAACGACAGCCCATTCGGATTGCACCAATTGATCCTGCAGCACTAAGACGGCGCGCTCGGCATCCAGTACAGTGTTGAAATCAGATAACCCGGCCTGATAATTGTTCTGGGCCATCTCCGACGAGTTCCGGGCTGCCTGAGTCGCAGCCGATAGAGATTTTTTCCGGTTCTGTTCCTCGCTAAATGCCTTCATGGCATTTTCTACTTCTTCCATGGCAGAGAGAACTGTGGCTTCATAATCAAGGAGATATTGCTCCTTAAGGGCGGATTGGATTTCGATATTTCCACGAATGGCACCTGCATCAAAAAGTCTCCAGGATATAAGGGCTGCCCTGCTATTTGTCCGGCTGTCGGCTGAAAATAAATTGCCCAATGAAAGTGCTTCAAGCCCGATAGAACCGTTTAATGTTAATTTGGGGTAGAGTTCAGCAGTGGCAATACCTATCTTTGCGGTCTGAGCCATTAAATACCGTTCGGCCTTTCTGACATCCGGGCGCTGCCGCAGGATATCTGCCGGTACGCCGATAGCAATCGATTCCGGTGTGACCGGCATGTGTTTGCATGTCAATATCTCACCATGCAGTGTCCCGGGTGGTTCCCCCAGGAGCACAGATAGACGATTGGCAGCCGCCTCGAAACCCGTAAGTATTGGCGGAATCTGTGAGCGTGTGGTTTCCAGATTAGAGCGGGCCTGTTCTCTGGCCAATTCATCTGAAAGGCCGGCCTGATTCAGCCAGGTTATCAACTGCAGGGTTTCATCTTGTGTCTTCAGGTTGGCCGTCATTACGGCCAAACGGTCTCTATAGCTACGGGCATCCAGATAATTCAGGGCCACCTCTGCCAGCAATGAAACACATACATCCCGCTGATCTTCCCTGACAGCCTGCAGCGTTGCATTTGCTGCCTCGTTCTCACGCCGTTTGCCGCCAAAAATATCCAGTTCCCATGTTGCATCAAAACCCGCGGTATACAACTCGGTGGTCGTACCGTTACCGAGCTTCTCACTTGCGTGACTGCGGCTGCCCACACCCGTTGTATCCAGGGTCGGAAAAAATCCGGCCGTTGCTATCCCGCGTCGTGCACGGGCCTCTCGTATTCGCGCGGTTGCTTTTTTAATATCAATGTTCCGGACGACTGCCCGTTCCATCAGCCCCGATAGTTCGGGGTCTTCCAGCGTTTTCCACCAGGCCGCCTGCGCCTGTGGCGCCTGTGACCCGCAATTTACGCCGTCTGCTGCATGATTGTGCCATTCCTGTGGCAGGGGAAGTTCCGGTTTGATATAATCCGGTCCTACCTTGATGCAGCCGTTAAATAGTAGAATTGAAAAAATAACAGGCAACCAAGAGATAATTCGTTTCAATCTCGTATCGTGTATGGACTTCATCACTTAAGCCTCTTTGATGGAATCGTTCAATGCCGGCCTTGGATAGCAATGGATAAAATTCCGAAAATCACGGTTTATAAATAAAAATATTGACGTGAATAACAAGCCGCCACCGCAAACTGAAAAAATCAGCGTTAAATTTTTATGTGTCAAGTCTGCCACGATACCCGTCAATCCCATCCCGATCGGCACAAGAGCTCCGGTAACCGTGCCTATCAGCCCAAATACACGGCCTCGAATTTCAGAAGGTGTGCTTGTCTGTAAAATAGTCAGCATATTTAAATTGATAATCCCCATCATTATCCCGACAACGAAAAAACCGATTAAAGAAAGACAGGCTATTTTAACAAAACCTATAGTACCCATTGATATGGCTATACTGAAGAGTGAAAATACCATCAAATTACTTCTGTTTTCTCTTCTTAGTTTGACGGATCCTACGATAAAATATCCTACTAACGTTCCAACACCAAGTGCAGCTAGTAAAAAGCCATACCACTCCGGACCGGCATTTAAGAAATCCTCAACATAAAACGGTAATAAAATAATAAATGGTGTTGATAAGAAATTGAGAACGGCGAAGGTGATGACAATAATTCTCAATCCGTCATTTCGCCAGACATAAATCATTCCTTCTTTCAAATCCTCTTTGAGTTGTTTGAATAATTCACTCCAGATGATCGATTTTTCAGGGGTAACTTTAGGAATTTCAACAAAAGTCCCGCTTATGCCTGCAAACAGATAGGTTAATCCATCGATAAGGAATAACATAGGTGCCCCAATAACCTGGTAAAGAAACCCGCCCGCCCCCTGACCAATGAACATGGAAATCTGACCTGAGCTTTGGTTCAGAGAATTCGCCCGATCTACTTTATCTTTAGAGACGATATCGGGTATTGCTGATGATATTGCCGGACCCCAAAATGCCCCGGATGAAGCCAAGCTTATTGATGTGAACATCAGCCAGATGATGATGATCGCTGTTTCACCGGGGATAAGATAAAATACCAAAGAAAGAGAAAGCACAGAAACGGCATTGATTAAATTACACAAAACAATTATCTTTTTTCGCGGATAACGATCTGCAATAACACCCCCGATCGGCCCGAGAATCAGGGAGGGTAGCATCGATGCAATCATCAGAACTCCCATGAGGGTTGTAGAGTTTGTTACATGTTTTATAAAAAACAGTCCTGCGATGGAATATCCCTGACTGCCGATTACACTCACAAATTGTCCGGACCAAAAAATATAGAAATTTCTATTCATAAACGCCTGCCTTGCCTTCAAAAACAGACCGCAACCGGTCTGCCAAAATTTTCACATAGGGCGGATTCAGCACCGTAATATGGTTGCCTGGGCATAGCCAGTGCGTGAGGTTAGGCGCCCACGTGTTCCAGCCGGATACAATTTCATGGTGTAGATATCGATTGGCCTGTTGATCAAGCGCCTTATCATTAACGCGCACAAGAAACAGCGGATCAGGGTAAATCCGTTGCGGTCTATAGCTTGTGCGCAAGGCAGCTCCGAAGGTGCGAATTGTTCCGCAGAGCGTTTCAGCCTTGGAGGATTTGGGCATAAGGCCCTCTTGAACCATGCGACTGTGCAAGAGTTTCATTTGTCCGAATTCGTCCAGTGTTTCGAGTTCAAATCGATCAATGTCAAAAGACTTTTCTATGCCCATTTCCAGCGCATGGATTAATTCTTTGAGAACCGATATATGGGTGTACTCAGAATCAAATGGGGCATCAGGAACCGGACTGTCTAACAGCGTCAATGATGCCACGGATCGGCCTTTCGCACGCATCTGATGCGCTATCTCCAACGCAACCCAGCCACCAAAAGAATGCCCTATCAGATGCAGTGAACCATTGGGTTGTATGGTGTTGATTTCCTCAAGATACGAAAAAGCAGCAGCCTCCACCGTGATGTGAGGTAGAAGAAAACCATCACCACCGCGGGGTTGCAATCCATGAACAGGTCGTTCATTTCCAACTGCGTCAGCCAGTTCAAAAAATCGACCAACATTGTCTCCTGCACCAGGTATGCAAAAGATCGGCGTAATGTCAGGCTTGCCTGTCTGGATCAGCATGTGGGACCGATAGTTCATTTCGGCTATACTGGATGGGTGCTTGCCACTTGCCTGGGCAATTGCAAGTGACAGGGTTTGTCCTAAAACGTTTATGTGGGGCGTCTCCATCATGGTGAAGTGGTTCCCCGGCACTTGGATTCGTTTGATCTGATTCTTGGGCAGAATCGTGTCCCAGCCCATCAGCAGATCATCCTTTGAACGATTTTCTTGTTGATAAATCTTTTCTTCTGAAGAAAAAAGATACACGGGGATAGGGATTCTTTGTATCGCATAATGATCAAGTGCATGATGATGTGCTGATAGCCGACCGGCAAATCGCTTAATGTCTGAAGCATCATAATCATCTATAATACCGGATAATCCAGCTTCATGGCATTTCCGGATGAGTCCTTCAAAGTCAATTTCATCAGCGGTTTTCTTCAGTTCTTCCAAGGCGCGACGTTGTTGAACGGAAAGCGCTTCCTCAACATACAATTCAAGCAGGCAGTGTTGGGGGGATTTGTTTCGATTCAACTGTTTTCTATTATGCGCCTTAAACACTATTGGGTTCGTTGAATCTATCAAACCCAAAAATTCGACTATTTGATCTTGCCCGATAAGTTGCACTGCAATTTCATAGGCAAGAATGCCTCCATATGACCATCCAGCCAGACGGTAAGGGCCATCTGGCTGGATTTCGCGAATGATACGCACTAAGCGTGTAGCCATACCTTCCATTGTTTGCAGTTGGGGCTCAGAAAGCGGTACACCCGGCAGGCCATAAATGGGAATGTCAGGGGCCACGTGTTCTGCAATAACAGGAAACCAGAGGTCCAGGCCGGTATACTCGTGAATCAGAAAAAGCGGTCGCTGTGAACCGGTCGTTCGAATCGGAATGCTTCCCTTCACTCCCATTGCGGATTTGGTATGTTGCAAGCAGGAGGAGAGTTGTTTGATCGTTGGGTGTTGGAATAAGTCAACAACGGTCATTTCGATGTTTGCCTGATTGAGCATACTGGAGACTCTGACCGCAAGAAGGGAGTGCCCTCCCAGATCAAAGAAGTTGTCATGACGCCCGACCCGTTCCAGTTGAAGAAGTTCTGCCCAGATGTCAGCCAGTCTGGTTTCGATGACACCCTGAGGGGGCTCGTAACCGCGGGTCGCGTAGGAAGCCCCATCTGCCTCCGGCAGGGCGTTACGATCCAGTTTCCCGTTTTGGGTCAAGGGAAATTCAGTAAGATTAACATAGGCGGCAGGCACCATGTATTCCGGGAGAAGTTTCATCAGATGGGCACGCAATTGCTCAGTCTCTATTGTATTGTCGTCCGGGTCAGCTGTATAGTAAGCGATAAGCCGTTTGTCTCCGGGGAGAGCTTCTCTGGCCATCACGGCGGTCTCCCGGATACCGGGATATTCCGACAGCCTTTTTTCGTAACATCTCAAAAAGTATGTGGTAGAAAAGACGCAACTATGCCGAGGCAATAGCAGCCTTAAGTTCCATTAGATCTGGTAAGGGAGGAATATTATTATTTTGGGCTATCCTATCGTTAATGAATTCCCAAAAAGATA
>JAHIVH010000080.1 GCA_018816735.1 Pseudomonadota bacterium
AGCGGTTGAGCGGGACTATATTATCCAGACACTTGAACAAACCCAGTGGAAAGTAAGCGGAAAAAACAGTGCCTCTGAAATCCTTGGCCTGGACCGCAGCACCTTGCGCGCACGCATGCGCAAGCTCAATATCAAACAACCCTGATCCATCTTCCCCATTCTTAAAAATAAAGGTCATATTTGATCACTTGGTAATATATGACCCTTTTTGTTTCTGTGAAGGACAGCCCTGCAACACTTTTTTTTAATCGAATTCCTATTATAAATCAAAATGATGGGAGACGCCGTCCAGAGGGTTGGAAGACTGGCACAAAGATTGAAGTAATGCAATAGATACAATGGAGAAAAGCATCATGAAAAAAAAGTTGAACCGCTTAAAACTGATAGCAACCGTAGTCCCTTTGTTTTTAATCAGCCACCATCTTTTCGCATCCGAGACAGATGACCGCATCGAATCATCTGCAAAACAGTCTTATGTGTTCAAAACCTTCCTCAAGGGGGATGACATTAACATCCAGTCCAGGGATGGCGTTGTCACTTTGACAGGGACTGTTGCCGAAGAATCCAACAGATCAATGGTCGGGGAAACGGTTGCAAATCTGCCCGGAGTTAAAAGCATGAACAATAAATTGATAATAACAGACGAAGGCCCTGCCGTTTACACGGATCAATGGCTCATCGCCAAAGTGAAATTAACCCTTTTGTTACATCGGAATGTAAACGCCACCGCAACTAAAGTTGCCGCAAAAAATGGGACCGTTACCTTGCGCGGTGAAGCCATCAGCACTGCCCAAAAAGACCTGACAACCGAATACGTCAAGGATGTGGAAGGCGTCACAACCGTTAACAATAAGATGACAATTTTAACTGCGGCAATAAAGCCAGACGAAAAAACAATGGGCAAAACAACGGATGCCATGAACGAACCGATTGATGACGCCTCCGTGACCGCCTTGGTTAAAACGACGTTGCTGTATCATCGCTCGACCAGCGCCCTCGCCCTAAAAACCACTGTAAAAACGAAAGAAGGCGTGGTCACGTTGAGTGGCAAAGCCAAAAGCGGGGCTGAAAAGGATCTGGCCACCAAGATTGTAAGCGACGTACATGGCGTAAAAAGCGTGAACAACGAAATGACCATCAAAGGAACCAAAGCCAACTAAAGAAAGTAACGTAACCCAGAAACAAACAGGAGGAATACCATGAAATCAATCACAAAAGACAACGTAGAAGGCAAGATGCACCAAATGACAGGTAAAATTAAGGAAGTCGTCGGAAAAGTATTTAAGAATCGCAGCCTGGAAGGTGAAGGCAAAGCCGAAAATTTGGACGGCCACGTTCAAGAAAAGATCAGCGAGATCAAGAAAGTTGTGGACAAGTAGAAGAGGTATGGACGTATGACTGAACAGAGCAACTCTCTGAGCGGAATCCGGTTTATTGTTATCGCGGCAGCGCTCGTGATCATCATCTGGGGTATCAAACAGGCGCAGTCGGTCATGGTGTCCTTCCTTGTTGCCATCTTTCTTGCGATGCTCGGGACGCCGCCTGTACTCTGGCTTGAGAAGAAGCGCATTCCCTCCGCTATGGCGGTACTGATCGTAGTGGCCTTTATGGTCACCACCCTGGTGATTATCGGTGGGATTGTAGGCGCATCCATAAACAGTTTTTCCAATGAATTGCCTGTCTATCAAACGCGTATACAGGAGCAAATCTCCGCATTCCAGTCATTTTTGAAGACCAAAGGCATCCGGAGCATGGACAAGGCTATCGTTGAATTCATCAATCCAGGAGCGGTGATGAGCCTTACCGCCCACTTGTTCACGGAGTTGGGCTCGGCGCTTTCGAATATTGTCGTCATTTTGCTCACCGTAGCCTTCATCCTGTTCGAGGCCTCAAGTTTTCCCGTCAAGCTCCGCGCATTTCTCGGTCATCCCCAGCAGGTATTTCCTCAGTTCACAAAGTTCGTGGGCGAGATCGAACGCTATATGGTCATCAAAACGTTCATCAGTCTGATCACGGGAATTCTAATAGGCGTTTGGTTGTCTATTATCGGGGTAGATTTCCCCATTCTCTGGGGTTTTTTGGCTTTTCTCCTCAACTATGTACCGAATGTCGGTTCAACAATCGCTGGCGTCCCCCCGGTTTTTCTATCACTTATCCAATTAGGGATAGGTGCCGCCTTGATGGCGGCCTCGGGATTTATAGCCGTTAATTTCATACTTGGCAATGTGATTGAAACGAGGCTCATGGGAAGAAGGCTCGGGCTGTCAACGCTGGTTGTCTTTCTCTCGCTGATTTGTTGGGGAAGCCTGCTTGGTCCGGTTGGCATGGTTTTGAGTATACCGCTGACCTTGACCCTGAGGTTTGCATTCGAAAACAATAAAGGTAAACAATGGATTGCGGTATTACTCGCACCTGAGGCGCCTGCTGAAAACATTTCAACAGTGTCAAAAAAAGTCGAAAATTTAATCGAAAATTCGGACATTACAAAAAGGAGAAGTCAATGAAACACGTATCAAAGATTAAAAATTTACTGTTCGTCGTGGTCATTGTGGCCATGGCACTCACCGTGGGATGCGCGAGTGTCCCATTCCGCACGGAAACATCTAAATCGGGTATCAGAGCCGCCGAGGAGGTTGGGGCTGCTGATCTGCCCCAAGCCGCGCTTCATTTGCAACTGGCAAAAGAGCAACTGGCAAAAGCTGAAGGGCTGGCCAAGAATGGAGAAAATGAAGAGGCCGCGTCAATGCTGTTAAGGGCCAATGCCGACGCCGAACTTGCGGTAACGCTCTCCCACGGGGAGGCTGAGAGACTGGAGGCCGAAAAAGCAATGGCCCGGGTCAGCCAACTCCGTCAAGAAAATCTATAATCAAAAAAAGGAGCTATTTATTTATGAAAACGATACAATTTTTAATCCTCGTTATGATCAGCGCGTTTTTCGCAGGCTGCGCAACCCTACCGCCAAAAGAACTATTAAATGCCCGCTCAGCCTTTGAGGCTGCGAGCGAGGGGCCGGCGGCAAAACTTACGCCCGCGGAATTACACAAGGCGCAAGAGGCGCTCGAACTGGCGGAACAATCATTCATTAAGGATAAGAACTCATACAAAACGAGGGATCTTGCCTACGTCGCCCAACGAAAGGCTGAACTGGCGGGAGCATTTGGTGTAATGGCAGCTGACAAAGAAAAAAAGGCAAACGCGGATACCGATTATCAGAATAGACAAACCGAGCTTGTAAAACAGGGAAAGCAGGACTTGATCGATTCCGAAGTGAAACGAGCCGAAATCGAAAAACAGAGGAAACAGGACTTGATCGATTCCGAAATGAAACGCGCTGAAATCGAAAAACAGGGAAAACAGGACTTGATCGATTCCGAGAAGAAAACAGCCATCGCGATAGCCGAACTGGGCAAGCTTGCCGCTTTGAAGGAAGAGGAACGCGGATTGGTTCTCACGCTTTCCGGAAGTATCCTCTTTCGGTCCAACGAATCGACTTTGATACCTTCTGCGCAAGTAAAGCTTGAACAGATTGCCAATGCGCTGGTAGCAGTCCGTGAGCGCAACCTCACTGTGGAAGGGCATACGGATTCTATGGGGTCAGAGCCATACAATCAAGAACTCTCGCAACGCAGGGCAAGCGCCGTAAGTGATTTTCTCGTGAAGAGAGGTTATCCGGCTGACCGTATACAAACGCTCGGAAAGGGAGAGGGCCATCCCATAGCGGATAATGCTTCAGCCGAAGGACGAGCCAATAACCGACGCGTTGAGATTGTTATCGAGCGAGACTCGCCGATAGCCTCAAGCTATCCCCAACAATGAGGAAATGAATAATATGTCAAAAACACAAAATACGTCCAAAACGATGAGTAAAGAAATGAAGAGTATCATAGAACATGCCCATGCGCTCGTGAACGCAACTTCCGGAGAAATGGACAACAGAGTCAAATCAGCCAGAGCAGCGCTTATGGAACGTCTTGAATCAGCAAAAAACGAGTACGGTGAGATTGAAGACCGGCTCATAGAAAAGATTCAGGCAGCAGACGAGTTCATTCACGTAAAGCCATACTATGCCATCGGCGGTACTTTCATAACCGGCCTTTTCATGGGCTGGATCATGTCCAGGAAATAGCATGGATATACTGTCACGAATCATTTCCGGATTAAAAGAAGGGACTGCCGGCCGGGTGGGCGGAATAGCCGCCCAAATTCTCCAGGATCGCTTGGAACTCCTCGCTTTGGAGCTGCGTGAGGCCAAAATCCGATTTGTCCAGACGATAATCCTGGTATGTATGGGTACGGTCTTTTCCCTTCTCAGTTTATTGCTGCTTGTTTTGGCTGGTATTTATATCTTGACACCCGAATGGCGGATTTACGGACTCGCTGCCGGGGCAATGGTGAGTTTGATAGCGGGAATGGCTGTCTTTATCCTGTTGCGCCGGCTTCTGAAACGAAAATCTTTTGCCTTTGACCAGAGCCTGGCCGAATTGAAAAAGGATACAACATGTTTCTCGACCAAGAATTGAAAAATATCCAAGAGGCCAAGAACCGGTTGGCCATATGTGGGGACTTACGCCGAAGTATGGTCCATATCGAGGTTCAGGGTGCCTGGCGTGGGGTGTGCCGAACCCTTTCAAATCTGACCTTGGGATTGGCATTGACCGAACAGATTCTCAATTTTTTGCGGGAGCGAAAAGATTACCGAAGATAAGGCGATCCCGTAAACAGGCAAACCCTGATGCCAAAGAAGAAATCAACGCGAGGGGTTACAGATAGCCTCTCGTTTTTTTGAACCTACTTCGCTTTGTCTCCGACAGGCTTGTAAAAAAAAGTCCCCCCCACTTTCAATGTCATGATGTATGTCTTGGCCCAATTCGGATTGACACCTTTGTGGTGAAAATATATGGCACCATCGGTCAGATCTGGGAGTTGTTTGTTCAGGGCTTTTCTGGCGATCTCCTTTGCGAGCTGGTAGGACGCTTGATCCAGAACGTTTTCAATTACTTCGTCCGAATGACCGTCGCACCACCAGGAGAATTGGCAAGCGCCCCGTTCCTGGCCTTGCTTGACGACGCCACAAATTGTGTTTGGAAAGCCCTCATGGGCGAGCCGGTTCATGACCACATTGGCTACTGCTTGCATATCAGAAACATCCTCGCCTCTGGCCTCCCAGTAGATGGAACGGGCGAGACAGGTGATTGATTCATCCATAGGCTCTTGGCCTGTGGGGTCGACAGCCTGGGCTTCTTTCCTGGTAATTCTGTCAGATGCATTCGGCATCGACTTATCCCCATTGGCGGATGCACTCTTTTCAAGCGCATCTGCCTTGCTTTGGGTGGACTTCTCCTTCTTAACCTGCTCGATGGTGCACGCCTGGCCCTGGTAAAGGAATACTGCAACCAGGGCCACAATAAAAATTTGCCGCAAGGTCAAACGCGATTGCCCAAATACATGTGGAAATAATGTTGTTTTAAAAATTCGTGCCATTTTCTTGTCTCCCACTAAATTGTTTGGCTCCTTGATAAAGAGCTGAATTTTGAATTCTATCAATTAGATTTTCAATTTTCGTGCCGGTCAAAAAATAATTATTCTCATTTCATACAACACAATAATATATAATCACTTTATTTTTAATCCTCAAGCGCTATAAACACTTCCCGTAATTTGACATCAGGATGCATATAAAATTGGTCATATGAAACCATGTGGTGGCCGATAACCTTTTTTTTAGCCTCATTTGTTTGATGGATGGCAGATTATAGCGGTACATTAAAAATATTAATTAATTACTTTCTCCCAGTATTAAAGATCACTTTCATCAAACCATATCTTCCTGCTTGCCAAAAATCCTACATTCCTCATGCATTGGAATGACAATTGCTACTGTAAAGTATGGCCATAAAAATAAACCGCTTGGATCAGAAACGGCATACATAAATAGGAAGTATGCTTTCATTTAAACACCCCGCCAACAAAAGGAAATAAAACTATGAAAAAGAGAAATTATCGTTTAGTACTAATAATATGCATGACATTTTTGTTTTCAACCACCGTCCCTCTGTTTGCATCTGACACCGATAATCGCATCGAATCATCCGCAAAAAAGTCTTATGTGTTCAAAACCTACCTAAAGGATGATGATGTTAAGGTTCAATCCCAAAATGGCCAAGTCGATTTAACCGGGACTGTTTCAGAAGAATCCCATAAATCATTGGCTAGAGAGGTTGTTGCGAGTTTGCCAGGCGTTAAAAGCGTGGATAACAAACTAAAAGTTAAAGGTGACGCATCTGATGAGAGTAGTGACGCGTGGCTGATTGCCAAAGTGAAGACCACACTGCTTTTTCATCGGAATGTAAGCACCACCAAAACTGAGGTTTCCTCAGAAAATGGCATCGTTACCTTGAATGGCGAAGCAGACAGCAAGGTCCAAAAAGATCTGACAGCCGAATACGTCAAGGATGTGGATGGCGTCAAAACCGTTAAAAATGATATGACCGTATCAACTGTTGCAATGAAACCGGAAAAAAAAACGATGGGTGAAAAGATCGATGCCATTGGCGAATCGATTGATGATGCGTCCATCACGGCCCTGGTAAAAACAACGTTGCTGTATCATCGATCAACCAGCGGATTCAGTACCACTGTCGAAACGACAAAAGGTATTGTCAGCTTGGGGGGTAAAGCCGCCAGCACTGCTGAAAAGGATCTGGCCACAAAAATCGTGAGCGACGTTTACGGTGTAGATAAGGTGATCAACAACATGACCATCGAAAGAACCGTATCCAATAAAAACTAAATCTGTAAAATGAATTTTCCACATAAGATCACTTTCGACTGTCCGCTGAATTGGTTAAGCCGAAAGTGAATTTAATGTCGGATGAAAGGAGGACCAAATGTTGTGGACAATTTCTGTAGTACTGTTAATCCTTTGGATCTTAGGACTTGTAAGCAGCTACACGATAGGAGGATTCATCCATATCCTGCTTGTAGTTGCCGTTATCACAATACTGGTCAGTGTCATACAAGGCAGGAGAGTCATGTAGATTACAGCCTTCGGGGAAACCTGGAATGACGCGATGCCGGGAATGGATAACGCCTTGGTTGAGTTGCGAGAGGCACAACCCTCAACATAGTGGCCAAATATTTGTTCTAAATAGGTCGTATATGACCACTGGTTATATATGACCTATTTTTAAGGTCGTAAATGCCACCCCCTTTAAAACCATTTTCAAACGCATTATTCATAAATATCAGAGTGATGGGTGACGTAGTCCTTAAAATTGGCAATCTGGCACAAAGATTGAAGATATAACAAACAAAAATGGTTAAGACGTATGGGACAATAAACAAAGAGAAAAATCCTCTATGGAAGTGTTTGAAAATATTCTGGGCTCGATTCGTGAACCTCTGGTTGTGCTTGATTCTGATTTGAGGGTTGTAAAAGCCAATCATTCCTTTTACCAGACGTTCAGTGTCAAACCGGACGAGACTGTGGGAGTATCAATATATGACCTTGGTAACCGGCAATGGAACATCCCAAAACTCCGAGAATTGCTTGAAGATATCCTTCCGGAAAATTCCCTGTTCAATGACTTTGAAGTGGAGCATACCTTTGAGACTGTCGGTCGAAAAATATTGTTTTTAAACGCCCAACGCATTTACACACAATCGAGCCAAACGCCGCTGATCCTTTTGGCCATCGAGGATGTGACCGAGCGTGAATATTACAAAAGAAATCTTGAGGAGCTTGTCAGCGCACGAACAGCCGAACTTGTCGTCGCAAAAGAAGAGGCGGAAAAGCGAAAACAAGCCGCAGAAACCGCCCTTTCCGAAATTAAAAAATTAAAGGACCAGCTGGAGGCGGAAAGAGCCTATCTGAAAGAAGAAATCAAACTGGAATACAACCACGAGAACATTATCGGTCAAAGCAACGAACTCAATTACGTGTTTTACAAAATTGAACAAATTGCCGGTACAGATACGAACGTTTTGATTCTTGGCGAAACCGGAACCGGCAAAGAACTGGTGTCCCGGGCCATTCACGGTTTAAGCTCG
>JAHIVH010000081.1 GCA_018816735.1 Pseudomonadota bacterium
ATTCAGAAGCGGGGCCTTGAACCCTGTGAACATGCCGGTATCGATAATAGACGGGCACACACAGGTCACTTTGACGCCTTTTGACCCGAATTTTTTCATTTCCATCCTGAGGGCATCGGAAAAGCCGACCACAGCAAACTTGGTGGCACAATAATCGGCCATTCTTTTCCCGATACCAGATCCCGCCCCTGTAATCACAACCGTTTTGCCGGTCAAAGATTTCATGATCTTCCTCCCTTAAATGATTGGTATTGATTTCCCGCCGACAGTGGACACAGAAAAAATGCGCATTCACGGGGCAGCAGCTGATTAATTGTCGGCTAATTTAAAAAAGGCAAAAAATAATGTAAGAAGAATTCATATCAGTTTCTGTTTTTCAAAACAATCATTAAATGATAATGTAATTTTTCATAGATTTTTAACAGGATGCGTTGAAGGAGATAAAATCACCTTGGAAAACAGAAGTTACCAGAAATCATTTATACTCGATATGGACGGTGTGGTATACACCGGTTCAAGATTAATTCCCGGGGCCAAAGAATTTGTGGACCGGCTGAAACAGGGGAATTTCAAATTCCTGTTTCTGACGAACAATTCGTATTATACCCCATTGGAATTGAGGGATCGCCTTTTGAACATCGGAATAGATGTTACGGAAGACTATTTTTATACCTCAGCCATGGCAACAGTGAGCTTTCTTAAAGTCCAAAGGCCAAATGGCTGCTCAGCCTATGTAATTGGCGGCAAAGGCGTTTTCGATGAGCTTGAAAAAGCAGGTATTGAAACAACCAACAAAAATCCGGATTATGTTATTATTGCCGAAACCGAGGAATATGATTATGCCAAGATCATTGAAGCGACCTTGCTGATTCAGGAAGGCGCCAAATTCATTGCCACCAATCCGGACCTGACCGGACCCAGCCGAAGAGGACCGGTGCCTGCATGCGGCGCTTTGGTGGCGCCCATAGAGAAGGTTACCGGTGTTGCCCCGTATTTTCTGGGAAAACCCAACCCGGCCATGATGTTTTTGGCGCGAAAAAAACTGGGGGTGCATTCGGCCAACTGCTTCATGATCGGAGACCGGATGGATACGGATATTGTGGGCGGCCTGGAATCCGGAATGACCACCTGTCTGGTCCTGTCCGGCGTAACGACCAGGGAAATCATGAACCGGTTTCCCTATCAACCCGATTATGTGTTCAACAATCTGGGAGAAATCGATCCGGATGCGATTCTATCAAGACGGAACAGGGTGGAAAGCTGACTCATTTTGTGAATTGATTTTTGTTGATAAACCTGTTAAAGAATACAGGTTCTCTTTATTGTCTATTTATAATCGAAAAATTAGAGTTATCAAGATCAAAACACTTGCCATAAAGTTTTTTGCTGCATTTTTCATTTGAAAGGACTTGCTTGATGAATCTGCTCAAAATGATTTCTCCTCGAAAAATTTCTCAAAAGATCATGCTGTGTATCGCATTGCTTTTCATTTCATTTTGCACCACAACCGTTATTTCACAAATCTCAAAGATCAGAATTCAAAAAGAATATAATGCTATCGCCAAATGTTTTACATTGTCGTTAGCGGAGGGGCAACTATTTACATCCAATCTTTCCATGCAAATGAAATTATACCAGGATTCTGCTGTTGCCGGAGAAGCATCAATGGTGAAAGACGCAGACAGTAAAATGCAGGCTGCGGTTAATGCATTAAAAGCGATGGAAGAAATCAGCTATAACAGCAAGGCGACATTGGATTATCTCCAACAGTTAAAAGAAACAATCATTCAATACACCCAGGAAGCCAGGACTGTTTATTCGGCTCTTGCAAATGAAGATGACAGTGAGGATATCGTTTCCCAATCGATCGATTTGGCGCAACGGAAGACAGGGATCATGAATGATGCATCAACCCTGTTGGGAATGATCGCTCAGGATTTGAACCTGAGTAGTAAACAAATGGAATTGTCTGCCCAAAAGCAGTCTAAGGTGGAACTGACCATCGTTGTTTTGACAATGATCGTTATGCTGATTGCGATTATTATCCTTGTGAGGAGATCCGTCACACAACCCATTCAGGTCATCGTTGACAGCGTAAAAGACATCGCAGAAGGAGAGGGGGATCTCACAAAGAAGATCAATATTGAAACGCAGGATGAAATGGCTGATTTGGCAAGAGGATTTAACACATTTATTGAAAAACTCCATACGATCGTTTCAGATGTTTTTAATAATACGGAAAATCTCAATATGTCATCAGAGGAACTTTCACGTCTGTCCAATGCGATGACAATGGCATCGAAAAAAGCGCTTGAAAAATCCGGCAATGTTTCCACGGCGGTTCGCGACATGAGTTCAAATCTGGAGTTGATTTCAGGCACCATGGAAACGGCAACCGAAAATTTGAACCAGATCTCATCGGCATCTGAAGAAATGACATCCACCATTCATCAGATAGCAAAAAATTCTTTAAATGCCCGCGACATCTCAGAGAGCGGTGTAAAAGGCTCCGGCATCATATCGGATAAAATAAACCGCCTGAGCGCAGAGGCTCAGGAAATCGGGAAAGTGACAGAAGTGATTACCGAGATATCCGACCAAACCAACCTGCTTGCCCTGAATGCAACGATTGAAGCTGCAAGGGCAGGTGAATACGGCAAAGGTTTTGCCGTTGTTGCAAATGAAATAAAAGAACTGGCCCGTCAGACTTCGGCGGCAACCACACGGATAAAAAACCAGATCGAAAGCATTCAACAGACCATCGAGAGTACGGTATCTGAAAATGAAAATATTTCCAGTACGATCCATAAAGTGAACGGTATTGTCGTTGAGATCGCAAATTCTATGGAAATACAGGCTGAAACCACGCAGGAAATTTCCAAAAGAGTAGTCAGTACGTCCAGTCAGATTTCACAAACCAGTGAGAATGTTTCTAAAAGTTCAGATGTGGCCAAGGACATATCCAAGGATATTTCTGATGTAAACACCAAGATGACGGAAATGAATGAAAACAGCTCACATCTGGATTCCAGCGCTGTGCAGTTGGCTGATCTGGCCAGTCAGCTCATGAAAATCGTCGAACAGTTTAAAATATAAGGTTTATAGGCGATGTTGCCGCTTACAGATACACCATGGGCATGGATTGTTACCATAGAAATGTTCGGATTCTCTATGCAATTGATTGAGCAGTGACCCCCCCAAACAAGGAGGAAAAATGAGGACAAAATGGATTGGTATTTTAACAATGGTAGTATCGGTTGTCGTGATCACAAATCCGGGGTTTTGTTTTACCCAGGATGACATTGCCATGCACGGCTTTGTCAGTCAGGGATATATGAAATCCTTTGACAACAACTATTTCGGCAATACCAAAGAGGGCAGCTTCGAGTTCAATGAAATCGGCGTAAATTTTGCGGTACCGGTGACAGATGAGCTCCTGTTTGGTATCCAGTTCTTTTCCAGGGATATGGGCGAGTTCAGCAATAATGAGTTGATCGTTGATTGGGCGTCGCTTAGTTATACATATACCGACTGGATGGGATTTCGCGCAGGCAAGTTAAAGCTCCCCTTTGGCTTATACAACCGAAAACGGGACGCTGATATGCTGAGAACATCCATTATACTGCCGCAAAGCTTTTATCAGGAGGGGCTGAGGGAATTTACCGTCGCCATTTATGGCGGCAGTCTCTATGGCATGGCGGAGGTGGGCCCGTTGGGTTATCTCGATTACGAATTTTTCTTTGGTACGTTGCCACTGTCGGAGAATACGCTTTACATTATCGAATTGATAGAGAAATTTAAAATTTTAAACCAGGGGTTTGAATCTCTTTTCCAGGATATGGGTTCGTTTGAAATGGTGCTTCGCCATTTTGAAGGGGGAATGCTGGTCTGGAATACGCCAATCAGCGGTTTGAGAATCGGTTTGATCGATATGATCGGAAAAGGAAGCGCCACCAGCACGATAACAATTCCAGACCAGACAGGAAAACAACCGGATACTGTCATTGACATTGACATGGATATTAAACTCAAGGAAATAAGCACATTATCTGTGGAGTATGATATTGGCAGGTTTATTTTTGCAGCAGAACACATGCGCGTTCATATCGGAATCGATAGCGGCCTGGAAATTCCGGGAATAGACAAGTCTGCAATCGAAGATGTTTTAATGATAGGCTATTACGGGTCCATATCCTGTGATGTCAATAAATATCTTTCACTGGGGGTTTCATATGGCGAGTTTTATCCGGATGCCAACGATCAGGATGGTTCTGTGTTTGAAGATAAAGGTTATCCGGATTATTTCGCGTGGCAGAAGGAGACCACCGTCAGCGCAAAACTCAATATTTCAGATTCCTGGTGCGTCAAGTTAGAAACCCATTTCATTAACGGACTTGGGCAGGTCAGTTTAGCCACCAATCCCAAGGACAGCGCTGAAGAGAACTGGATTATGTATGCCATTAAAACAAGCTTGAATTTCTAGATCATCCTGCACAGATAAACTGGAGGAGAAAAATGAAAATAATGAAACGGGTTGTTTCCTATATAACTGTGGTTTTGTGCTTATATGGCACGTCATTTGGCGATGTGCTTCTGATTGCAAACAAGTCTGTCAAGCAAACGTCCTTCACAAAAGGGGATGTGAATTTGATTTTTTTGGGAAAAAAGAAAAAATGGGATGATGGCCAGATGATCAAGACAGCGGTACTGAAGGAAGGGGCTACCCATGAAGCATTCCTAAATGAATTTGTAGACAAAACACCAGCCAAGTTTTCTTCTTTTTGGAAACTGGTTATCGTCTCAGGGACCGGCTATCCCCCAAAGTCTCTTGGAACCGAGGCAGATATGATCGATTATGTGAGCAGGGAGGAAGGCGCGATTGGGTATATCTCCTCTTCTACACCCCATGATAATGTGAATGTAATGGAAATCAAATGATCCAATAAAATCAATCGATACATGTTTTTAAAGACGGTTATGGATTTTTGTAGGACTCAAGTTCCTGCCACCTTGCATAGAGGTGCTCCACTTTTTCCTGGGCATCTTTCAGTTTTTCGCAGCACAGTTTCATGCGGACAGGATCATTGATGATGGATGGGTTCTGAACATCTTCTTCAAGCAGGGAAACATTTTCCTCTGCCTTGAGGATGGTTTCTTCGATGCGATCAAGCTCATACTGATGTTTAAAGGAGAATTTTTTTTCTGCTGATGTGGGCGCTTTTTTTGCGGGCTGGGGTTTTGCTTCTTTTTTTTCCGGTTTCCGGGTGCCGCATGCCTCCAGCCACTGGAAATAATCGGCAAAAATGCCGGCGTTACCTTTGCCGTCAAACCCGATGATCATGTCTGTCAACCGATCCAGAAAAAACCGGTCATGGCTGACGATAACGACCGCACCGGGGAATTCAGAAAGGCTCTCTTCAAGAACTTCAATGGAAGGAATGTCAAGATCGTTTGTGGGTTCGTCAAGAAGGAGGATATCTGCCGGCTGACGCATCAGATGGGCGATCAGGATTCTGGCCTGCTCGCCTCCGGAGAGTCTTCCCACAGGCAGATCAAGTTGATCCGGGCTGAACAGAAACCGTTTGGCCCAGGTAACCACATGGACACTTCTATCTCTGTAAACCACAGCATCACCAGCGGGAGACAGGGCTGTCCGAAGCTTTGCTTCCTGGTCGAGCTTTTGCCGGTTCTGGTCAAAGGTCACCATTCTCAAGGTGTCTGCAGTTTCGATCGCGCCTTCATCCGGTTTTATGCTTTGGGCCAGAATGCGGATCAATGTGCTTTTTCCGGAGCCGTTTCGTCCAAGGAGGCCGATTCTCGTGCCTGGCTTCAGTTTGAAGGAGAGATTTTTAAACAAAGACGCCCCTCCCATGCTTATACCGATATTGGTGGCCACAAGAAGATTTTTGGTCTTTCGATTCGTGGAATCAAAATTAAATTCAACGGTTTTGTTCTGCTGATTTCTGTGATGAATGTCTTTCAATTCTTCGCCGAGCATTGCCGCCTTTTCAATCCGGAACTTTGCCTTGGTTGTCCTTGCTTTGGGTCCGTGCGCCAGCCAGTTCCGTTCCTGCCGGACCACATTGGCCAGTGCGCTTTCTTTGTCTTTCTGGGTTTTCAGGAATTCGCTTCGTTTCCTTACAAATTCGGAATAGTTGCCGTTCACCTTCAGACAGCCCTCAGGATATAAACGCCCAAGTTCGACAATTTTGTTGGTGATGTTTTCAAGAAAATACCGGTCATGACTTACGAGAACAAAGGAAAACGATGCGTTCTTCAGTATGGTTTCAAGCCAGAGTATGCCTTCAATATCGAGATGGTTCGTGGGTTCATCCAGAAAGAGAATGTCAGGCTGCCTGATCAGGGAACAACATATGGCAAGCCGTTTCCGCCATCCCCCTGAAAGAGAATTTGTTTTCTGGTCCGGGTTGGTGAATTCACCCAAACCGATTGTCTTCTGCACGGCCGTATATTTCTGGTGCTCTTCAAGTACCATGTCGGACATGGCCGAAAACAAAGCATCTTCCACGCTATTTTCATCATCAAATTTGTCTATCTGGGGAAGGTAGACCACCCGTGTATGCTTTTTCATGGACCGGACACCCTTATCCGGTTCTACCTCACCTGCAAATATTTTTAAAAGTGTGGATTTGCCTGAGCCGTTCGCCCCGATCAGCCCTACCTTTTCGCCTTCGGAAAATCCCAGGGTCAGGTTCGTGAAAAGGGGGAGATCCTGATACGATTTTTCCAGTGATTGATAGCTGATTAGATAGGACATATTTTTCAAGTGATTCAAATCATCGGCTGATATGAACAGAGAGGTTCCTCGGATAAATAGTTGCCGGTGGCTTCATAAGCTCTTGCACGGCACCCGCCGCAGACCTTGATATATTCGCATCCACCACATTTTCCCTCGTAAAGTTTGTAATCCCGAAGATTTTTGAACGTTTCAGAGGCTTGCCAGATATCGGCAAAAGAGGTTTTTGTCACATCTCCGCAAGGGGTGTGGAGAAAACCGCAGGGCTGGACAATCCCCACATGGGAGATAAAACAGAACCCAATACCGCCAAGGCACCCTCGGGTAACCGCATCGAGTCCATGGGTTTCAAAGGATATTTTCTCCCCGTCCTCTTTGGCGCGTTGACGCAAGATCCGGTAGTAATGGGGCGCGCAGGTTGCTTTAAGCTGGAGAGGGGTTTTCTTTCTCTGATCATAAAACCAGTTCAGCGTATCTTCATATTCCATGGCATCGATGGCCTGATCGATAATATACTTGCCCCGTCCAGTGGGGACCAGAAGAAAAATATGATGGGCCACTGCACCGAGTTTCTCAGCAAGGGAAAGGATTTCGGGTATTTCGGAAAGATTGGCCTTGGTGATGGTGGTATTGATCTGAAATTCAATGCCCGCTTCTTTTGCGTGGGCAATGCCTTGAAGCGCACCGTCAAATGCACCTTTTACGCCTCTGAATCTGTCATGGCGTTCTTTTGTCGCCCCATCGATGCTGATGCTGATTCGTTTGATGCCTGATTCAGCCATTTTCCCGGCAGAGTCTTTTGTGATGAGCGTGCCATTGGGAGCCATGACCATCCGCAAGCCTTTTCCCGTGCCGTAGGATGCGATTTCAAAAATATCCTTTCTTAAAAGCGGTTCTCCACCGGTCAGGATGACGATCGGTTTTCCCACTTGTGCAATCTGGTCGAGAAGGATTAATGACGCTTTTGTGTCAAGTTCGCCTTCGTAAGGCTCAAGCTGTGCTGCTGCCCGGCAATGAACACAGGACAGGTTGCAGCTTCGTGTGGTTTCCCATGCAACGAGTCTTAAGTTCGCCTCTCCGGGTTTTTTTGCGGCATGAGGATGCGCGTCATGTTGCTCATAGGGATGCGGGTGATGATGAGGTGCCATAATTTATCCGTTTAATACTTTTGCAGCTTCAATGGCGAAATACGTCAGAATCATATCCGCGCCAGCCCGTTTGATTGAGGTCAACGTTTCCATCATCACTTTTGTACCGTCGATCCATCCCATTTTATCTGCAGCCTTGATCATGGCGTACTCGCCACTCACGTTATAGGCGGCAATCGGGAGGTCTATTTCCTGGCGGACGCTTGAGATGATATCGAGATAGGACAGTGCTGGCTTTACCATGATGATGTCCGCTCCTTCCTCAACATCCATGGTCGCCTCCCGGATGGCTTCCCGTGAGTTGGCCGGGTCCATCTGGTAGGTTCTTCTGTCTCCGAATTTGGGAGCGGAATCGGCAGCTGACCGAAACGGCCCATAATAGGCGGAACAGTATTTGACGGCATAGGACATGATCGGTATATCCTCGAATCCCTTTTCATCCAGTTCTTCACGGATTTCCGCTACCCGGCCGTCCATCATATCCGAAGGGGCGACCATGTCAGCACCTGCTTCAGCATGGGATACAGCAGTTCTTGCAAGCAGATCAAGCGATGCGTCGTTATCGATTTTTTTCTTGTCAGGAATACCGCAGTGGCCGTGATCGGTATATTGGCACAGACATACATCCGTGATAACCGTGATATCGGGAACTTTATTCTTTACTTCCTTCACAGCCCGCTGAACAATGCCGTTTTTGGCATATGCACTTGTGCCAAGCGCATCTTTTTTGTCTGGAATGCCAAAAATCATAACTGCAGGGATATTTAAATCACGGGCTTCTTTTACCGTTTTGACAATATGGTCAATGGATAAGTGAAACTGACCCGGCATGGATTCGATCGGGTTTTTAATGTCCTTTCCATTGATGGCAAAAAGGGGCAGGATAAAATCATCCGTTGTTAACCGGGTTTCCTGCATCATTCTTCGAAGCGTTTCAGAGGCCCTCATGCGTCTTGCGCGATAATCCGGGAAAAACATGAGATCATTCCTTTATTGAGATTTCTTCGTCCGTTAAATAGCAGGCTGGATCAGGTGCCCACACATCGCCTGTCATGGCTTCAGCGCGAACTCTGAAATTACCGCCGCAGATGGAAAGCCAGGAACAGGTTTTGCACCTGCCCGTAACATATTTTTTCTTTTCTTTCAATTGAAGAAGAAATTTATCTTCAGGATCGGTCCAGATTTTAGAAAAGGGCCGTTTCCTGACATTACCGAAGCTTTTGTGCCGCCAGAACTGATCGGCGTAAACCTCACCATCCCAACTGATGCATCCAATGCCAAGGCCAGTGCTGTTTCCTTCGTTCATATTCAGAAGTTCAAGGACTTCCTTCGCTCTTTCGGGGTTTTCCTGTTTCATTCGAAGATAAAGATAGGGCCCGTCTGCGTGATTGTCTACAGTCAGCACTTCCTTGGGCTTTCCCCGGTCATGAAGGTCTCTGGTTCGGTCCATAATGAGATCCACCAGTTTACGGCTTTCGTCATGATTTAAATCTTCATCAATCAGATCCGACCCTCTGCCCGTGTAAACCAGATGATAAAAGCATACCCGGGGGATATCCATCTCTTCCAGAAGATCAAACACCTGGGGAACATCACATGCATTTTTTTTGTTGATGGTAAACCTTAAACCCACTTTGATACCAGCGGCCTGACAGTTCCTGATGCCATCCATGGTTTTTTCAAATGCGCCTTTAACCCCTCTGAACTGATCATGAATCTCTTTCATGCCGTCCAGGCTGATACCCACGTAAGACAGGCCGATCTCTTTCAGGATTTTTGCTTTTTCAGCAGTGATGAGTGTCCCGTTTGTGGAAATGACCGCGCGCATCCCTTTTTTGACCGCGTGTTCGGCAAGCTCGGGCAAATCTTTTCTCATCGTGGGTTCTCCACCTGAGAACAGAATCACAGGAGAACCGAATTCGGAAAGATCATCAATAATCGCCTTGCCTTCTTCGGTGGTCAATTCGTTTTCAAAAGCCATATCCTTTGCATGGGCATAACAATGAATGCATTTAAGATTGCACCGTCTTGTAATATTCCATACCACAACCGGTTTTTTGTCAGCCGAAAACTGCAGCAGATGGGATGGCAGTTTGCCGGAATGTCTTTCATAGCGAAGTGCGTCGGACGGTTCAACCGTACCACAATAGAGTTTTGATATTCCAATCATTGTATTTTTTCGACCAGATCCTTATTGTTGAGTGTTTCCGGTTGACTGAATTCTCTTTGAAACAGGCTGGTGAAAAACATGTCCGGGTCAGATAGCGCTTCTTTTGACAAAAAGAAACGGTTCTTTCCGATTTTTTCACGAATGAACTTCAACCCGTCACTGAAATCTTCTGTGAGCCGGTTTTCAATATCTTCATTTGAAACCGGTGTGTTGATCAACAACGCCATCACGTAATCAATGGCGTCTTCTTCCAGGATAAGGTTAACGTCATGTTTCTTAAAAAAAGAGAGTTCAATTTTTTTAATATCGTCATAATAGTCACGGACCCGGTCTATGGCGTTCCCTATATTTGTCACATGCTTGCAATAGTAAGAAGCTACATGATCGATCCGGCATTGAGACAGCGTCAGTTTGTATTTGATCGAAAGCGCTTTCCAGTTGGCTTCGATATATTTTTTAATATAATGTTTTTCATCCTCGGCAATCGACAGATGCATGTCATCCCATTTTTTCCGGTTTGATTCATCAAGAAGGTCAGAAAGCGAATCCTCAGAATTTTTAATGACCATTTCTGTCACAGGGAAGTTTTTGATGTCTGTAGACGGGAGCTTGCATTCAAAAGGAAGAAGTGCCTTTTCAATCGCGCTGACCAACCCTCTGGCGCCTGTATTTTCCTTAAAGGCAAACTTTGCAAGATGGTACAGGGCCATGTTGTCAAATTTGATATTGATGCCGTAGGATGCGAAATCGAGCTTTTTGCCTAAAATTAATGGATTGTTGGGGCTTTTCAAAATTTCATAAAGATCGTCTTCATTCAGTTCTTCGAAAATGGATCTCACCGGAAGCCGTCCAACAAACTCGGATTCAAAACCAAAGGTGATCAGATCCTCAGTGGTCATTTGGAACAGAATTTCAGATGGATTTTTATACTTGTCGTTTTTTGCGCCAAAACCAATGGTCTGATCGGATGTTCTCTTGGCGATGATTTCATTTAAACCGTTGAAAGCACCACTGACAATAAATAGAATATTGGCGGTGTTGACAACCCGTTTCTCGCGCTTACCGGTCTTGTGATACCGCTCCATCTCCTGCATCATGGATACGGGATCATGGGGAACCTTCATTTCCACATCGGTTTCTTCCATGGGTTTTAGAAGCGCCCTCTGAACACCGGTTCGGGACACATCCGCGCCGATCAGGTTTCGTGAAGATGCGATTTTATCAATCTCATCGATGTAAATGATGCCATATTGGGCCAGACTGATATCATCATCTGCTTCTCGAACCAGGTCTCGAACCAAATCTTCCACATCACCGCCCACATATCCTGTCTCTGAAAATTTGGTGGCGTCTCCTTTGACAAACGGCACGCCAATTCTTTTGGCGATCAGCTTGACCATATAGGTTTTGCCCACACCTGTGGGGCCCACGAGAAGGATATTGCTTTTGATATTTCCGGCAGCTTCAAATTTGTCCTGCCCGATACGCTCACTGTATTTGATTCTATTGAAATGGGTGCATATTTTGGTTGCAAGGACGGATTTGGCTTTATCCTGTTTGACAATGTACTGGTCAAGGTAGGCGACCAGTTCTTCCGGCTTCATGTCAAAGTTTATCTGTTTTTTTTTGTCTTCAGCTTTTGTTTCTTTGCCCGGTGTGATTTTATCCGGTTGAAGTTTGGGTGCAATAACTTTTATTGTTCCGCCGAATTTTTTATTCAAAAATTCACCAATTTCTTTTTCGATCTCTTTGGGGTCCGGTATTTTTTCATTTGTCTCTTTCATAGTACAGTGATTATAATCACTGAGTTTTAAAATTGCAAGCCAGGCGATTCATAATATTTTGATTTCAAAATTGACACCTACCCGTTTTTTCTATAGTATTGAAGTCTTTAGATAAATAATGAGGACAACCATGCCTGACATAAAGAAAACAAGTATTCTTGCTGTTGATGACAGAATCGAAAATCTTTTTATTCTTGAGACGCTTTTACGAGATTCAGAATTGAATATCATAAAGGCAACATCCGGAAATGAAGCACTTTCCCAACTTGACAAACACGATTTTGCCCTGGTTCTTTTAGATGTCCAGATGCCCCAGATGGATGGTTTTGAAACTGCTGAAAAAATAAGGGCAAGCAAAAAATACAAGAATCTACCGATTATTTTTGTCACAGCGGTCAGCACCAATAACGGCTTCATATTCAAAGGATATGAAAAAGGGGCTGTGGATTATCTGATCAAACCCTTTGAAGTATCCATATTAAGGCGAAAAGTAAGCATATTTGTCGAGCTTCACAAACAGAGAGTCTCGCTTGAGAATACAACCATTGAGCTCAATCGCTCCCTTGAAATTTTGAACGAGGAGATCTCCGAAAGAAAAAAAATTGAAAAAGCCTTAAAGGAAAGTGAGGAGCGTCACCGGATATTATTTGAAACCATGCTTATGGGCGTTATTTATCAGAATTCGGAAGGGGAAGTGATTGCGGCCAATTCATCATCGGCCAATATTTTAGGCGTACCGTTTGGGGAAATAAAGGAATATTTTCCGCTTAAATCCGAATGGGGACCCATTCATGAAAACGGCTTGTCTTTTCCGGTAAAAGACCATCCGTATAGTATCGCCATCGGGCAAGGCAAAAGAATCGATAATAAAATAATGGGATTTAAAAGCCCTAATCGTGACAGCGTGACCTGGATTCGTGTCAGTTCCATACCGCTTTTCCACTCGGATGATTCACGACCGTCCCAGATATATACGCTTCTTGAGGATATCACAGAAAGAAAAAAGGCTGAAGAATCTATCCGGTCTTCAGAGAAAAAGTACAGGAGCCTTTTTGACACGAGCCGGGACGGCATTTTTTTCATTGGACTGGATGACAGGGTTGAAGACGCCAACCCGGCGTTTTTGAATCTCGTGGGATATTCCCTTGATGAGATAAAAACCATGACGTTTCAGCAGCTCACGCCATCAAAGTGGACTCTAATGGAGATTGACATAGACAAGAATCAGATCATGAAGAGAGGGTATTCTTCAGAATATGAAAAGGAATATATCCATAAAAGCGGAAAGCTCATTCCGGCGCTTGTCAGGAAATGGCTGATTCGGGATGAAAAAGGATGTCCTGTAAGAAGATTATCCCTGGTTCGTGACATCAGTGATAAAAAGAAGCTGGAAGGTGAGTTAAGGCAGGCTCACAAGATGGAAGCTGTCGGAACCCTGGCTGGCGGCATTGCTCACGATTTTAACAATATTTTAGCTGCGATCATGGGATATATCGAATTGATACAGCTGGAACTGGCAGATGAAAATCCGGTTCAACATAGTCTGGATCAGGTTCTCCGGGCAACGCATCGCGCCAAAGACATGGTTAACCACATTCTCACTTTCAGCAGGCAATCCACTCAGGAGAAGAAGCCCATTATTCTTCAGCTAATCGTAAATGAAGCATTGAAGCTGATCCGGGCAACTATTCCCACAACAATAGCCATAAAAAGTGATATCAGAGAGATAGACGGTTCTGTTGAAGCAGATCCCACACAAATTCATCAGGTCATTATGAACCTTTGCACCAATGCATCCCATGCCCTGGCCCAAAAAAAAGGCGGCGTGATTGATATATCTCTTTCTCAAGTGAATCTCACCCGAAAAGATGTAAAAACATTAACAAATTTAGAGCCCGGCCTGTATGCAAGGCTGTCCGTCAAAGATAATGGCGTTGGTATGGCAACAGATATTTTGGGCCGTATTTTCGATCCGTATTTTACGACAAAGGAAATCGGCACGGCATCCGGTATGGGGCTTTCTGTGGTTCATGGTATCGTGACAAGCCATAATGGCGCGATAACGGTAGAGAGTATCAAAAGTGTCGGCACCACATTTCACGTTTACCTGCCCCTTTCTCCATATATAGTTGACCGCGTGCACAAGGAAATTTTGCCGATTGAGCAAGGCGCTGAGCGTATTCTTTTTGTGGATGATGAAAAGAATCTGGCAGCATTGGGAGATAAAATGCTTCACCGCATGGGATATCACGTCACTGCATTGACCAGCAGTGTTGACGCGTTTGATATCTTCTCAAAAGCACCTGATGAATTTGATCTTTTGATTACCGACATGACAATGCCTGACCTGACAGGTATCGATCTGATTGAAAAAATTCATGCCATCCGACCTGAACTTCCTGTTATTCTGTGCTCCGGTTATGACAAGAGGATTGCGGAAAAAAAACTGGTTTCAGCTGGGATCCGGCATTTTGTCCTGAAGCCGCTTCAGATCAGGGAACTTGGAAAAACCATTCGTGATGCCCTGGAAATAAAGAAATGAGTATTGCCAGGTCACTTTTCGATCCATTCACTTACTGCGCTAAAGGACAAGATATACATGATGGTGAATAACGAGGCGTCGCTGAAAGAGTGCACGGATACGGAGCATGGCATATCCGTCTGCATGCTCGCAAGCGGCAGCAAAGGAAATGCAATTTATATTTCAAACGGTTCCACAACCATCTTGATCGATGCCGGGCTTTCAGGTGTTGAACTCCAACGGCGAATGGCATCACGGAATATTTCTCCCGGGGATATCGACGCAATTATCGTCACCCATGAACATGCAGACCATATTGCAGGTGTCGGTGTCCTTTCGAGGCGGTTCGATCTTCCGGTTTATATCAGTGCCAAAACCATGGCCGCAGCCAGTACCAGGCTGGGAAAACTCAAAACAGTCGTAAACTTTGACTGTGGGTCATCCTTTGATATCAAAACGCTTAAATGCCATCCCTTTTCAATTTCCCATGATGCACAGGAACCTTCGGGATTTACAATTCAGCATAACGGTTTTAAACTGGGTATTGCTACGGATCTGGGCATTGCCACAGGTGTCGTAAAGACACATCTGGCAAAATGTAACCTGATCGTACTCGAAGCCAACCATGACCCGGAAATGCTCATTAAGGGATCATATCCCTGGCCCCTGAAACAGCGGATAAAGGGCCGAACCGGCCATTTGTCCAATGAAGATACCCGAAACCTGGTTTCGGAAATCAGACATGATGGTCTTTCGGAGATTATCCTGGCACATCTGAGTGAGGAAAACAACACACCTGAAAAAGCGGTTTCAATGGTGGGGCAGGCGCTTAATAACACAAGAACGCGTCTTTCCCTGGCCACACAGGATGAATGCGGCAAGATCGTTCGTCTGGAATAGTCCTGCGCTGAGATTAGCCCTTGATGACGGCAATCGGCCTGAGTCGCGCCACTTTTTTGGAAATGCCCGCACCGTGGACCACATCCACGACATTTGTGATATCCTTGTACGCATCCGGCATTTCTTCTGAAAGTGTGGATTTCCCTTTCCATCTGATCGAAATACCTTTTTTTTCAAGCTCCAGATGAATCGTTCTGCCCCGGGCTGCTTTTTTAGCCGCACTTCTGCTCAAGCGCCTTCCCGCACCATGACAGGTTGAGCCGAATGTCTCCTGCATGGCGGTTTCTGTGCCTGAAAGAACGTATGAAGCGGTTCCCATATCACCGGGGATAAGTATGGGCTGGCCTGTCTCTCTATATCTTTCCGGAAGATCATTGTGGCCGGGGGGAAACGCCCGTGTAGCGCCTTTTCTGTGAACGCAAACTGTCATTTTTTTTCCGTTTACCGTGTGGGTTTCCTTTTTTGCGATATTGTGGCAGATATCATAGACAAGGTTCATGGAAAGGGCATTGGGGCTTATTCCCAACACACGCATGAAAACTTCCCTTGCCCTGTGGAGCAGTATCTGGCGGTTGGCCCATGCATAATTGGCTGCGCACGCCATGGCATTAAAATATCTTTGACCGGCTCCAGACTGAATCTGTGCACATGAAAGTTGTTTGTCCGGAAGCTTGAACCCTTTCTCTCTGGCATACCGGGTCATAAAGAAAAGAAAGTCATCACATACCTGATAACCGAGTCCTCTTGAGCCGGAATGAAGCATCAGTGTAACCTGGTTTTCAAACAAGCCGAACACATGGGCGATATGAGGGTCAAAAATTTCATCCACCACCCCAATTTCAACAAAATGGTTGCCAGACCCAAGAGTGCCCAGTTGTTTTAATCCCCGTTCCATGGCGGTGTCACTGACTTCTTTTGGATCTGCGTTTTTCATGCACCCGCCATCTTCCGTATTGACAATGTCTGAATCTTCACCAAATCCTTGTCTAACTGCCCAGGCACTTCCTTGCTGAAGCACTTTTTTTTCTTCCTGTTTTGTCAGTTTGACAGAACCTGTGGACCCGACACCAGAGGGGATATTTTGAAACAGTGCATCGGCGAGCGCTTTAAGATGTGGCCGGACTTCTTTTTCGATCAGGCTGGATGCGGCCAGACGGACGCCGCAATTGATGTCATAGCCGACGCCGCCAGGTGAAATAATGCCTTCCTGCCAGTCAAAAGCCGCAACGCCACCAATGGGAAAACCATATCCCCAGTGAATATCCGGCATGGCAAAGGATGCAGTGAGAATCCCGGGAAGTGTCGCCACGTTGACCACCTGCTTTATCGCTTCCTCGATTGAAATGTCCTGAATCATTCTTTGGTTTGTAAAAATTTTTCCCGGAACGTTCATATTGCCTGTTTTGGGAATTTCCCATCGGAATGGGTCAATTTCTATCAAATTCATGAGTCACCTGTTTGATTTTTTTAAACATCAAAGATGACCTGGGCAAACCACCTGTCATCTTTTTTCTCAACCGTCAATCCATGGTAGGTAACTGCCTTGATTTCATTTTGAATGCTGTGCAAGGCTGCATCAAAAGGCGTGATGGTCAAATCTGCAGAAAGCGAATTACCTGAAATGGAATGAATTCTTGTCTTGAGGACTATGAGATTTTTAACATTGAATAACGACAGTAATGTTCTCAGCCAAGTCATGAGAAGATCTTCAGGCGTATCACCGCTCAGGGTTATCTGAACTGTTTCCGTTTTGTCCTGGACACTGCCCTCAATCATTAACGAAAACATGGCTTCTGCCGCATTCTCAAAAAGACGTTCCTGGTTTTGACCAAAAATATGGACACCAACGTCAGCTGTATGGTCGATCAGTCTGTATCTCAAATCGGTATGATCCTGAGTGATTTTTTATCAGAACAGCAACACGGGATGAATGAAGGCCATTATATCCGGAATAACCCAATTTGCAATTTCTAAATAATCGCGCCCCCTTTTTATCTCGAATGTTTCAGGTTAACCTGGAATTGCTGCTTGAAAAAATAAGGGTTATTTTTTCTTGCGATTTGTATAAAGGATATTCATCCTTAAAAAAAACTTGCGTGGCGGAACTTAAATCGGTTAATATTGCAAAAATTTATTCATTTTTTTAAATGCTATCCACCAACGAACCTGTATTTCAAATGATTTTAAAGAGCATCTGCCTTGGAAAAAAAAACCGAGCAATTTGAGGTTAACTCAATCATTATCAATGAGGTCCAATTAATTCTTGCCGAAAAGCGTACGTCATTGTCCGTCTTGAGGACAGGTATCGCAGTTTTGGCACTACCGCTGTCGGTGCTAAGCGTTCTTATCGCCACATCAAAATACTACGATGTTTTTCATGTGATGCATCTTCTGCTTCCTTTAACGGCCCTGAACTTATTGCTTCTTGTTCTGGGCATTTACCTTATTGTCCGATCAATGAAGCGTATGCTTCATTATGACCACCTGATTCGTGAGATAAAACAGAAGTACAGTGTTTTAGCCGAACTTATGGACTGATTTTCATTTCTGAATTTTTGTTTTTGAACAAACCGTTCTGGCATGCAAATAACAAATTTGAAAAAAAATTATTCTGAAAACTACAAAAACGTAACTTAAGAATAGAATATTGGAGATAATTTAATTTATAATATACTGTTATAATATATAATTATTTAAAATTTGCAAATATGGCATATGACTTGCTATTCATCTGGGTAACATCCGAACGAAAGTGTTTCGTTTTGGTTTTGTGTGTAACAGGCTTATCAGCAAAGAGAGGCCAGTATGCCAGGTGTTGAACAAATAGATATAATTGCCGGGGCAGATCGAAATGTTAAAGAATCTATCTCCCAAAACCTTCTGATAAAAAGAGAGCACCTGATTTCATCTTTTCTTGACAAGAGGGAACAGGCATTCACAGATAAATTATCCCTCCTTATTGATGACTATTTTCGTGAAAGCTATGAGAACAGTCAGGTCGGACTGGCCTTAGGGATGATAAAAAACCCTTACGCCATTGTGGCTTTAGGCGGCTATGGCAGGCGTGAGCAGTGCATTGGGTCTGATATCGACATTTTGTTTTTGTTTAAAGACAGTGTTCCCCGTGAGGCAGAAGCCCTGATCCAGGAGATTGTCTACCCGTTATGGGATGCGGGGTTTGACGTCGGCCATTCCACGCGAAGCGTCAAGGAATGTATCCGGATGGCCGGAGATGACATTGAAACACTGATGGCTATTCTTGACGGGAGATTTATATGCGGTATGTCCAATCTTTTTGTCCAGGTAATGGAACATCTCAGACGCAAGGTGATTCGATCCCGCTCTGGAAAAATTATTTCGCTTATCGTTGAGGATATTAATGGCAGGCATGACCGGTTTGGGGATGCGTCTTATCTTCTTGAACCCAACTTAAAAGAAGGCAAGGGCGGCCTGAGGGATTATCATACCATGTTGTGGATTGCGCGCGTCAAATCCGATCTCAGACAGCCCCGGGACCTGGAATATCTGGGTTATGTATCAGAGAAAGAATTTGAAGCACTGGAAGATTCGGTCTCATATTTACATGCGGTGAGAAACAGACTCCACCATCTTGCCGGTAGAAAATGCGATCAGCTATACATGGAGTACCAGAAGGAAATAGCTGATGTCATAACGATTGTGAAAAAAGACGGTAAGCAGCCTGTGGAGTTGTTTCTGGGAGAACTTCATGGACATATGGCCTGTATTAAACAGCAGCACCAGGTATTTTTGTCAGAGATGGGGTTTTTGAAACTCCAGAAAAAAGGGAGAGGTATTTTAGGCAAACGTTCCGGAGTCTCAGGGATTATTGTGACCAAAAGAAATATGCTGGATTTTGTTTCTCTTGAGGCTGTGTTAAAGAATCCGGAACTGATGATTCGCATCTTTGAGGAAAGTCTGAGATTGTCCATCCCCATCAGTGCACCGGCAAAACGTGTTATTAAAGAGCTGGATTATCTAATTTCCGGTCAATTTCGAAATGATCCTTCGATTGTCAATATATTTGAAAAAATTTTACTGACGGTTTCAAGTGACTACAACGTATTAAATGAGATGATGAATACCGGATTTCTGACGCAATTTATTCCTGAATTAAAAGGGATTCAGAATCTCATTCAATACAATTCATATCATATTTATCCTGTTGACAAACATTCGTTAAAAACGGTTGAAACCGCAAAAAAACTGGGAATGAAGGCTAATGGTCATGCGCTTTTCCATGAATTGTATCATGAACTGGAAGACAGACGGATACTTCTCTGGGCCTGTCTCCTTCATGATATTGGTAAAAGCCTTCCTTCCAAAAATCATGCAGAAAGCGGCATGATACAGGCTCGAAACATTCTTGAACGATTTGCTTATCCAAAAGCGTTTGTGGCTACAGTATCATTTCTTGTAGGCGAACACCTGTATCTCATTAAAACCGCCACCAGAAGAGATATCCAGGATGAGGAAACCGTTATTTCCGTTGCAAGGAGAATCAGCAATATAGACCAGCTAAAGATGTTATATATGCTTACCGTCGCAGACGCAATGGCAACAGGTGAAAAAGCATGGAATGACTGGACAGCCTCATTGGTCAGAGATCTGTTTTTAAAGGTATTGAAGATCCTCAAGACAGGCGAGCTGGCCACACCGGAAGCAACGGAGATCATTGCAAGGAAAAAAAATGAATTACTGTCCCTGAGAGGGATCAATGCATCGGGCCCGGAATTTTCTGACTCATTTGAAGTGATGACACCACGCTATCTTCTGTATGTGGAGGCAAAAGATATCAACGCGCATATTGGTTTATACAGCAAGCTGGGTGATAAACCCTTTGTGCTTGACGTTGAAAAAGACGAATCGTCCAATACACGAATCGTTACCATTTGCGCGAAAAACAGGAATGGGCTTTTTTCCATGATCGCAGGCGGATTTACCTTGAACAGTCTGGATATCCTGGATGCTCAGGTATTCACCTGGAGAAATGGTATTGCCATTGATGTGTTTCACGTCACACCGCCCAAAGATAAGATCTTTGAAGATGAAAACTGGCAGAAAACAGAAAACCGTCTTCTTGATATTTTATCAGATAAAATCAATCTGGCAGAAAAACTCAAAGATAGGATTTTAAAAGGAAAAGAAGAAAAGCGGCATACGAGCAAAAGACCCCTTCGCGTGAATGTGGATAATGACAGTTCCAGTTTCTATACGATTATAGAAGTGTTTGCCTATGATTATCCTGGGTTGTTGTTCAGTGTCACCCATGAGCTGTTTAAACATGGTATTGATATTCATATGGCGAAAATCGCTACCAAAATAGACCAGGTCGTCGATATTTTTTATGTAAGGAATTTTTCCGGAGATAAAATCGAATCCCGGGAAGAAACAGACCGGATTAAGAGTGATATTCTGAATATCCTGGAGACAAAATAGAGTAATAAAGGCTAAGGACCGGATATCAGGATAGCTGTAAAAAAAAACTAAAACAGGAGGATAAACCATGCGAAAGATCGAAGCGATTATCAAGCCATTCAAGCTTGACGAAGTTAAGGAGAAATTGAACGAAATCGGTATAAAGGGAATGACTGTCGTTGAAGTCAAGGGATACGGCCGGCAGAAAGGGCACAAGGAGATTTACAGGGGTGCCGAGTATCAGGTAGATTTCATTCCAAAAATCAAACTCGAAATTGTGGTAGCGGCAGAGATGGTAGAAAAGGTCATCGAAACCATCGCAAATGCCGCCAACAGCGGTAAGATTGGCGATGGCAAGATTTTTGTTTTGCCTGTTGAGCAGGCCGTTCGGGTTCGCACGGGTGAGAGAGGCACTGAGGCAATCTGATTCGGGGAATCAAAAAATGATCACACATCTGTTATTGACGCGTTTTAATATCACATGGAGGGAATTTTTAAATGAGAGGGAAGACGTATGGACTTATTACCGGTCTGACTGTTCTGATGTCATGTGGGCAGGCATTTTCAGCAGATGGCGGTGGTGCGATAGATACAGGAACCACATGCTGGATGCTCACATCTACAGCGCTTGTCCTATTAATGGTACCAGGGCTCGCCATGTTTTATGGCGGACTTGTAAGAACAAAAAATGTACTTGGCACCATGATGCATAGTTTTGTGGCTATGGCACTCATAGGCGTTTTATGGACCGTATTTGGATATGCGCTTACATTTGGGAAGAGCACGCTGGGTGGTTTTATAGGATGGAACAGCGATTATTTTTTTCTGAAAGGTATTGATGATAGTATCGTAAATGGTGTTCCTGAGTATGTATTGGCCATGTTTCAGGGAAAATTTGCCATTATCACGCCGGCGCTGATAAGCGGCGCGCTTGCTGAAAGAGTATATTTCAAAGGGTATACCCTTTTTATCGCTTTATGGTTTTTTCTGATTTACTGCCCGTTATGCCACTGGATATGGGCATCGGACGGATGGCTTTTTAATTCAGGCGCAGCCGGTGTAATTGATCTTGCAGGCGGTCTTGTTATTCATGTGTCCGCAGGCGTAAGTGCTTTGGTCATAGCCATTCTACTGGGTAAAAGAAAAGGATATCCCAAAACACCCATGCTGCCCAGTAATATGGTTATGACAATGATGGGGGCGGGGCTCCTATGGGTGGGCTGGTTTGGTTTTAATGCGGGTTCAACCGTTCATAGTGGCCTTGATACGGCCCGCGCGTTGACCATGACCCAGGTGTCTGCCGCAAGTGGTGCACTGACATGGATGATTATAGAAGCGATCATATACAAGAAGGCGACCTCTCTGGGGTTTGTTTCAGGTATTCTTGCCGGTCTTGTTGTCATAACACCTGCTGCAGGGGTCGTAACACCACCGGGAGCGCTTTTTTTAGGGACAGCATCTTCAATTGTATGCTACATGGCTCTCCATGCCAAAGGGAAATTGGGCTATGACGATAGCCTTGATTGTTTTGGCATTCACGGAGTAGGTTCCGGTCTGGGCGTTCTTCTCTTGAGTTTTTTTATCCGGAAAAGCTGGATGACAGCTGCTGCTTCTGCAAACGGAGGCTCGTGGAATTCATTTGACCAGCTTATGATTCAATTGAAAGGTATGGGGGCGACCATCTTGCTTGCCGTATTGGGTACATGTCTGATTTATTATATTGTTGAAAAATCGGTTGGTTTCAGAATCAATGAGCAGAAAGAAATAGAAGGATTGGACCAGTCTCTTCATGGAGAGCATGGCTATGGGTTGGTCCATTCGGATTTTGTAAAATAAAAAAAAGGGTGGGCTTCGAATCATATAAGATTTCGAAGTCAGATGAATCACACGTTTATTGAAAGGATGAAGAATCATCAGTTCCTTGAAGGAATGAAAACAACAAAGGAGAATTAAAATGACACCAAAGGAAGTTATCGAATTCGCAAAAAAGAATGGCGCAAAAGCAATGGACATCCGTTTTATGGACTTTCCGGGAATTTGGCAGCATTTTACGGTACCGATGAGTGAGCTTGATGAATCAAGCTTTGAAGACGGGTATGGGTTTGACGGATCAAGTATCAGAGGCTGGCAGCCCATAGACGCAAGCGATATGCTTGTCATTCCTGATCCTGGTACGGCTGCGATGGACCCTTTTTACAAGGAGCCGACTCTGGTATTAATCGGAAATATTGCCGATCCTATTACCCGTGCGCCATATACCCGAGATCCCCGAAATATCGCTAAAAAAGCGGAAAACTACCTGAAAACAACCGGTATCGGTGATACGGCCTTTATCGGCCCTGAGGCAGAATTTTTTATTTTTGACGATGTTCGATACGATTCTCAGAAAAATGTATCTTTTTATGAAGTAGATTCTGTTGAGGGAACCTGGAATACCGCCAGGGAAGAATCACCAAACCTGGGTTATAAACCCAGACTTAAAGAAGGGTATTTTCCGGTTCCGCCAACAGATAAATTTCAGGATTTGCGAACAGAAATGCTTCTCACTCTCCAACAAATAGGGATTGATGTTGAATGCCAGCACCACGAAGTGGCCACTGCAGGTCAGGCGGAAATTGACATGCGGTTCAAACCTCTTCTCCAGATGGGAGATCAGCTTGTCTGGTTCAAATATATACTCAAAAACGTCGCTTATCGTCATGGACATACCGTCACTTTCATGCCCAAACCGATTTTTGGGGATAATGGGTCTGGCATGCATACCCATATCAGCATCTGGAAAGAGAACCAGCCCCTTTTTGCCGGTGACAAATACGCAGGTGTTTCCCAGGACGCGTTATATGCCATCGGTGGTATTTTAAAACACTGCAGAGCGCTCTGCGCCTTTACCAATCCAACTACCAATTCTTACAAAAGACTTGTTCCAGGCTTTGAAGCACCTGTGAATCTGGCTTATTCAAGCCGCAACCGGAGTGCCTCCATTCGCATCCCCATGTATTCATCATCACCTAAAGCAAAACGGATCGAATTCAGGACACCTGATCCGTCATGCAATGGTTATATTGCATTTTCAGCCATACTTATGGCCGTTCTTGACGGTATCCAGAATAAAATGGATCCGGGCGATCCGCTGGATAAGAACATTTATGATCTGCCACCGGAAGAACTGGCTGAAATCCCTTCCGCCCCCGGCTCTCTTGAAGAATCTCTTACAGCGTTAAAAGAAGACCATGAATTCCTTTTAAAAGGCGATGTGTTTACCAAGGATGTTATTGAAACCTGGGTCAGCTACAAGACAAAAAATGAAGTGAATCCCGTGAAACTGAGACCGCATCCGCACGAATTTTTCTTGTACTATGACATCTAAACCTTAAACGTTTAACGTTTTTCTGATAACCATCCCGGATCATCTGTTTGATCCGGGATGGTCCTTCGTATGTCCAGACAGGGTGAGATCATACGTTGAATTTTGAAACCATTTTCTTCAATTGAGCAGACAGCTCGGACATGTCTCTCCCATATGTTCGAATTTTTTGACTATCTTCCGATATTTCTTCATTGGCCAAAAGCCAGCGGTTATTCTTTTTCTTGACATAACAACCCAATGGATGTAATGCACAGCGTTAGAATATTCATTTTAATACTGAGTATCTATCCTGGCAATTTTCAGTTGACCCAAGGAGTAACAGGCATGAACGCTAAAAAATTCATGAAAATCGGCGAGCTTGTCAAAGCCACCGGCGTTCCCAAAACAACAATCCGTTTCTATGTTGATGGGGGACTGCTGCCTCCACCGGTCAAAACCGGAAGAACCATGGCCTATTATGATGATCGCCATATCCATTTGCTGTCGGCAATCCGGAAATTCCAAAAGTCCGAGAACCTTTCACTGGCACAGTTGAAACAGAGGGTGTCAGCGTTGAAACGCTGCGAATCAGACGGATTTGAAGAGAATGAAGATATTTTTACTGAAACGCAAAAAAAGAAAAAAGAAGACATACTCAGTGCCGCCATCCGTGTCTTTTCAGAAAAAGGGTACTACCGCACCACAGTGAATGATGTTACCGACGAAGCAAACATTTCAACAGGAACGTTCTATTTTTATTTCAAAGATAAACGCGAACTCTACAATGATGTCGTCGATAGCCTGATTCAGTATATCAGCAAAGAGAGAGAAAAACTCCTTCAGGGCGAGACCGATATCCTGACGCGGTTGACCCGTCGAGGACGCGCCATTTACGATCATTTTGAGAAATATAAAGAGATCATTTTTCTCGTTCGTGCGGAAATGGGCGGAGAGGATCAATGGGCAAAAACAAAGGTTTCCGGGCTCTACCGGTCGTTGAGTGAATCTGCGGCCGCGGATATTCAAAAAGCGATCGATCAGGGATTGATCAGACCGGTGGATACAAAACTGGTGGCCTATTCATTTATCGGTCTTATTGAAATTATGGCCTTATTCATGAATCTTGAGCCCGGATATGATATCGACGGGATTTTAAATTTTCTGACCGATTTCACCCTTAAGGGACTTGAGCCCCGCTAATTCAGGCGGGAAGTATTAAAGAAGGAGACATGCCAGACAATGAAATTAAATGAAAAACAGGAAAACATGCTTAACGGCAAATCCGGTGAAGTCATGTCATTGGCCATGAAAACGCTTGTCAATTATGGTGATGCCTTCCAGGCTAAACGTCTGGTCGAAATCACGAGCGCCCATGTGGCGGGCTCTTTTGGAATTTTTGCTGTCAAATCCTACTACAATATTATCAATCGAATCGTAACGGACGGGCTGAAAGTCAAGGTGCCGACGACCGTTAATCCACGACCGGGAAATCGTCTTCACATGGTTAATCAGGTCGTGATGAACAAGCAGCAATTCCTGGAAAACAGTTTTAAAAAAATGGGCATCATACCCAATTATTCATGTGCATGCTACGATGGGGTCAATGTCCCGTCTAAAGGAGAACCCGTTGCCTGGGCAGAATCAAGTGCCGTGCAATATGCAAATTCGGTCCTGGGCGCCAAAACGAACAGAAACTCGGTGATGATCGATATCTGTTCAGCCGTGACCGGTTATGTACCTGAATTCGGGTATATGCTTGATGAAAATCGAAGGGGACAAATTCTCGTTAAGCTTAAAATCGATAAAATGGATGCAAGTGCCTTGGGGTTTATCATTGGCCAGAGAGTAGTGGATAAGGTGCCTGTGATAGAACACTACCCGTTCACACGTGTGGCGTTGAAAAATATGGGAGGCGCCATGGCGGCATCTGGCGCGGTTGCGCTTTTTCATGTGGAAGGACTTACCCCGGAAGCACCTGACATGAAATCAATTTTTGACAGAGAACCTGAAAAAATTTTGACCATCACGCAAAAAGACATTGATGATTTACGGACAAAAGATCTTTCAAAGACCACTTCGGTTGTTTTCGGCTGCCCCCATATGACACTTGAAGAAGCTAATGATCTTGCCGGATATTTCAATGGCGCAAGCGTAAAACGCCCAACGTGTTTCTGCATGACACCGGCGGCTAAAACCGAATTTGAAAAAAGTGACAGAGGGCAAAAAGTGACAGCCGCAGGCGTAAAACTCTATGATCACTGTCCGGTTGCGGCATTCACCGTTCGCCGGGGAAACCGGCATATGCTCACATCATCAGCAAAATGCTTTTACTATCTGGCTGGAACCGATTACGGAACAAAAGAGGACTGCCTCAGGGCATGCGGGGTGAAATCATGAAAATGTTTACAGGCAAACCGATTATCAAAGGTTTAGGCAGTGGTACGGCACTGGTTACAAAAATGCCGATTAATTTTACGGCAGCCTTTACCAAAATCCCGAGCTTTCTGCCATACATGAACTCGGTGATCATGGACCGCCATCATGAGCTTTTTTACAAACGGATTAAGAACCGTGTGCTTGTTTTCCCCGCCTGTATCGGTTCCACAGGCACAGGATTGCTTCTCCTGCAGATTATCACAACCGGTGGGGCACCTTCTGCCATCATTGTGCAGGAGGCGGATTCTCTCCTTGTTTCAGGTATTGTTTTAAGTGACGTGTGGTTTAACAAAAGTTTTCCTGTGATTGAATATGGACCGGAAGATATTTATGAAAAGATAAAGACTGGAGACAGGGTTGATGTTGACGGTCAAACCGGAGAGATCCGCGTCACACAAGGTTGATTTTAAAAACAAAAAAAGAGAGGATCATATGCATTTTCAGCTGTTACTTTATATCTTGTCAAAACTGTTCATTCGGGCAAACAAAAAAAACAACTCGTTCCGGAAGATGGTCGGTGAAAAAAATATTGTTTTTCAACTTCTGACCAAAGACAAAAAAACAGCAAGGCACTTTGAGTTCCGGAACGGCCGGATATCATCCAGACCTGTGGTTAACGAAAACGCTTCTTTATCCATTATTTTCAATGATTCGAATTATGCGGTTTCCGTGCTTCTATCAAAAGACAAGGATGCCTTTACCCAGGGTATTTTAAGCAGCAAAATCGTGATAGAAGGGGATCTGTCTTTAGCCATCTGGTTTCAGAATCTGGCACAACAGTTGAAATCTGCCGAAAAACCGGTTCCTTCGCATTTGCGTACAATCGGTTTTGTGGGTGTGGGATTGATCGGTGCACCAATGGCCAGATCACTTGTCCGAAATGGATTTACCGTCAAGGCCCATGACAGGAATAGCGAAGCGCTTGACAAAATTTCGGAGTATGGGGCAATCGCCTGTGATTCCCTGGAACTATTTCACGATGTGGATGTCGTGATCATCATGGTAAATACCATGGAACAGGTTGAAGATGTGGTGATGACGTTAATGAACATCCTCCCTGAACATTCGAAAACGCCATTGGTCATCATGAGTACCGTATCTCCGGATCGAATCATAGCGCTTCGGAAGACACTGGATGATTTGGGAAGAACGGAGACTGGTATTCTTGATGCACCGGTAAGCGGTGCGCCACTTCTTGCAGAAGCAGGAAAGCTCTCTCTTATGGCAGGAGGGGAGAAGGCCTTGTTTAACCGGATAAAACCCGTGCTGTTATCCATGGGGGATAAGGAAAAGATTTTTTATATGGGCGATCTTGGACGAGGTGCTGCCATGAAACTCGTCAATAACGTCATCGGCATATCTGTCGGTGTGAATGTGATCGAGGCGTTAAGTCTGGGACAGAAAAAAGGTCTCAAACCCGATGAAATGGCCCGGGTAATCAACGCCAGTTCCGGAAAAACATTCTTTACCGAACAATGGCCCCTTACAAAAAAGATGTTTGATATGGTACTAAGAGATACGACCTATAGCGCAAAAAGCGCTCTTTTCACCACTGGGCTGAAAGATTTGGAAACCGCAAAAGCCTGGGGGCAGGCGGATCATATCGAAATTCCCTGTGTGGAAAATGCCATTGGCCAAATTAAAAACATGACCGAAGATCAATTTGTAGAAACGCTTGAAAATATGATCCAAGCGTGAAAACGGATCAACCATTACCTGTCAGTTCAAAATCTTTTCAAAATGGATCAGATGGTCCGAATAGGCGTCCTTCAGCCGCTTATCGCTTGAAAGTATGATAATCTGCCTGGTTTTGGATTCCTGGGCAATGATTTCCATGGTATTTTTCAGCCGAGCATCGTCATAATTCATAAACGCATTATCAATGATCAACGGGATGTTGATATCGGCCAGGGTTTTGTATAAAGACAATTTATAGGAAAAAAGCATCTGGTCATAGGTTGATTTGCTCAGGTTGGTTTCCGGATTTTCCAGCCTGCCATTGATGGGTAGCCGGATGGTCAGGTTGTCCTCTATGGAAACCGGTACTTTCCGGTCAACAATTTTATTGAATGTCTTCGTAAACTCATCTTTGAACTGCTTGCCGTAATTTCCGATGTAGCTGTTCAGCTGTTTTTTGGAGAGATCCTTGATCGTGGACAGCCGTTTGGGGGTTGCCTTAAGTGTTTCAAGTTTTCTTAACTGGGCATCTCTTTTTTCATGAAGCAATATAATATGCGCTGAATCGATTTTGATTTGGTCAAGCTTTTCTGAAACAGAAGACAGATCCTCGGAAAGATCCATAAGATCCCGTTTTGCATTTTTGACGTTGCGGTTGAATATATTCAATTTTTCAGGAATATATTTCAGCTCAATTTTATTCTTGAGATGGTTTATTTCATTTGAGAGTTCCGAACACTTGAGTTTGGTATCCTGATACAAGCTTAATGTCTCTTCAAAGCTGTTGACTTCGGCCATGTTCATACCGAGTTTAATAAGTGTTTCAGAGAGCTCTATCTGCACTTTTTTGATTTCGTTATCATAGTTGAACATATTGGCTTCATGGTTTTTCAACTGTTCATCCATGGAAATCATGCTGGCCAGAAGCTCCTGCGCTTCACTGTAGGATTTCTCGATAAATTCAATCGAAGAGTCGATTGAAATTTGATAATCGTTGTTAATATGGAACTCTTTCAAGGTGTTTTCAAGTTCTTCTTCTATCTGGCGGATGTGTGACAGGTCAGAAGACTTGTCTTTTGCCTTGGATGCCTGATTGACATATTCGATATATGATTTTCTGAGTTCTGTTGTTGTGCTGATACCATATTTATTAAGTGTCTGCCATATTTCGGGTGTATTGTACCAGGCATTTTTGGCGCTGTATTCCTCCATGTCCAGCATCATCTGGATAGCCTTGTTTCTTTCCTTGCCGGAAGTGATCCACAAAATAACAGAAAATATGGCACAGAGAAAAGAGATGCCTGCGACCATGTAAAGTGCGTTATTGGGGATCGAATATACAATTCTGGCAACCAGGGTTGCCGCAGTTACGAGAAGAAAGATAAAGGCAAATATTTTTGATGTCACAAACCTTGGATTGATGCTGTTTAATTTTGACTGGACCGTTTCAATTTCCTTGCCCAGTTTTTCCTTTATTTTTTGCGTATTCTTGTCTGCCGAATCAACATCTTCAAGAACGTTGGGATTTTTGGAATAGAATTCCCACAAGGGGTTGCTGGGTACCGGTTCCGTGTATTCTTCCCTGATTTTTCCTTTCTGGTTCAGCATTTTTTTAAGAAAGGCAATATTTTTAATTTTCAGGTAGACCTTTTCAAGTTCTTCGGCAGAGTTTATTTTCAATATCGAAAATGTTTCATTCAGGCGGGTGTTGAGTTTTCCTTTTTTTCCCTTCAGGTCTTTTGAAATAGTTGAGGTATTCTCCGACAGCCCTTTCAGTTCCTTGACCTTATTGTCAAGGTGAATGACGCGTGAAAGCCCTTCTTTGGACTTTGTTTCAACCCATTTCAAATCTTCATATTTGGATTGATACCCAACCAGTTCGTTATCCATGTCGGATATTTTCTGCTTGATATCATAAATGTAACCTGCAGTTTCCTTTTCATAGATCTTCTCATGTTCGGAAAGCTCTGCTTCTTTTTTATGAATTTTTTCGTTCAGTTCTTTTTTCCGTTTGAAGATTCGGTTATAGTCAGAAATTTTTGTCTTGTTTTTATCGATTTCTTTTTCAAGGGCGGATAACTCTTCGGATGTTACAGATATCTGGGCAGGGATTTCCGAGATCAGATTGTCAATCCTGTCAATAGTCAGGGATAATACCCGTCCGGTGTCTGTTTCTTCCATTTTTCGTTTGAGGGTTGCCACGACCGTCCCATCAACACCGTCATTGATATCAAATTTTTCATTTTCAAAAAGGTAGCCAATGGATTCCAGAAGTTTTCGTTTAAAGGGAGGGGTGTAGTTTCTGTTGAAAAAATCAATTTCAAGCGCTTCTGTATCATAAATGATCTTACCGCCAAATTCGGAATATTCCCAGGGTTCATAACGGGTGAGTTCTTCCCCAGGTTCTGAAAGTGCATTCATGATAAAGCACGCAAGAGAGGTTTTGCCTGCTTCGTTTGGCCCATGAATGATATTGAGATCATTTTTCAGATTGAGTTCATGAATTTTTAGTTTTCCAAAGCCATGAATGGCAATTTGTTTTATCCACATATCGCGTCACCTCTCAAAACTTTGATCAGTAAGATTTTGGAAAGCGTATCCAGTTTGTTGATTCTGTCGTATAATTGTTTTTCGAGAAGATTTTCGGGATCACAATCGACCACATCTGCGATTACAGTAAATTTTTCATTCAGCTGATGAAAGACATCACGGGTAACAGGATAGTTGATCTTTAATATGGTTTCGCCGGAAGTATCTGGAATACCATCCGGATCATCCACAGAAACGAGACTGAGAGACGAGACCGAAAGCGGAACTTCCTTTTTGTCAGCACGAATTTTGGGTTTGTTGTTAATGGGTGACGAGTTAACCGGGCTTTTTCCTTCAACGATTTCAAAACTTTTAAAGAATGTGGATAACAGATTGTCGGTTTCATGAAGAAGCGCAAGGTCACCATAGACTTCATAAAAGATGATATGGGTGTCCGGGTAAAGTTTGGAGACTTCCCCCAGCACGGATATGTTTGCGTCATGGATCTGTTTGTAAATTTCGGAAAAGCCGGTTTGGATATGATACAATTGCAAATTACCGACAATCACTTCCATGAATCACTGCTCCTTTCGGCTAAAACGTTGTCAGGAACCGTCCCCGCCAGTAAAAACATGATAAAAAATAATCAGGATTATGAAATACCATTAAAGCAAATTGATCGTTGTTCAAGCTACATAATCACAACTTTTCAAATGTGTCAATTTTGACATGCAATATGCGTAAAGAAAATAGCAGAAAATTTAAATTCTTATCTTGAAGATTGAAAAAAAAATGCCGCCATATGGCGGTTGCAATCTGTCAGCTTCTCGATTTTAGTGTATCCGGATTGTACAATGCTGTCGGATTGGTTGTTTTGATATATTGTTTAATGCCGTTGATGATAGCGTCACATAATGACTCCTGATATTTGACATCTGTCAATCGTTTGCATTCTCTGGGATTGCTTATAAATGATGTCTCAATAAGAATAGCAGGCATCTGGGCGCCCAGCAATACGTAAAACGGCGCCTGTTTGACCCCTTTGTTGTTGATCTTGCTGTAATCTTGTTTCATTTTCGATGTCATGGTCTGCTGAACAAACCCGGCCAGTCTGCTTGATTCATTAATTTTGGAGTTCTGCATCAATGAATCGAGAATCGACTGGAGGTCGCTGATATTTTTTGTGGATGTGGCATTTTCCCTTGCGGCTACGGATATGGCAGCTTCGTCTGTGGCGAGATTCAGGAAATAGGTTTCGATACCATAAGCGTTAGCATTTCTGTGAGCGTTTGTGTGTATGGAAATAAAAAGATCCGCATTTTGGGTATTGGCAATGGCTGTCCGTTCTTCAAGGGTAATATACCGGTCATCGGTCCGGGTCATGATGACCTCGCAGTTCAAGGTTTCCCTGATTTTTTTTGCCAGTTTGAGTCCCAGCGCAAGTGTGATATGTTTTTCATGAACCCCTTTGAGGTAACCTCTTGCGCCATAGTCCTTTCCGCCATGCCCCGGATCAATGACAATGGTTTTTACTCCCAATGCAAGCTGCTGGGCAAGGGAGCCTGCAGGCAGATGGGGCGGCGGGGGTTGATTTCCCACAGGCGGTGGTGTGGCATTGTTTCTTTTGCCATTTATGGATTTTTTACCCCATACATCAATGACGATTCTGAATGGGTTTCTTAATGTAAAGACTTTATAGTTGTCATATGATTTGATATCAATGACGACTCTTGCGGATTCAGGTGTATACTGACCAGCCCTTACATTTTTCAACAGGTTGTCATTAATCGGTATCTGACGGTTCAGCGATGGATCGATCCGGCTGTTTGCAAAATCGATGAATAATCGCTGGGGTTTATTGATGGACGGGTCCTTCCTAAGCATATGATGGGAATAGTTGGGCTCTCCATCGGTATCAACCACAACGCGGGTATAGCTGGGATTGGACCAGTATCTCAACGCCGTCACCACAGATTGTTTGCCCGCGGCCGATGGAACATTATCAACCGAATCACCCATGTCATTCTCTGCATCGTTTGCGTTCTGATCCGAAATGATCGCCTCAATATCATCCGGTGCTGCTGATTGTGACGGTAGCGGAGCAAGGGGAATTTTGATTATCTTGGGTTTGATGGTTTTGGGCTTTTTTGAGCCAGATGACGCGACGGTTTCAGTGCGTGTTCTTCCGTTTAATTTTTTTGCAGCCTCAAGATGGTATCTGCTTTTGGGATAATCTTTGACTATTTTTTCAAGCAGATCAATGGATTTTTCTTCATCGCTCTTCAGCCACGATATGCTGTACAGGTCAAGATACAGGGTCCCTGCTTTGTAAAGGCCGGCTGGCGCCCAAGGTCCATTTGGATCGCTTTTATAGACATCGTGAAATTTTTCGATGCACTTTAGCCAGTTTTCCCTGTATTTTTGTTTGGCTTTGCTGTTCATCAGCCGGGCAAGATGTTTTTCAGCCGCAAAATATTTTTCTTCGGAAGATGTTCCGGCATGAGATGAAGGTATGTATAAAAGAGGCATCAAAAAAAGAGTTGAGACTAAAACCAACCTTGTCATGATGTTGAATATGTTCCGGTTTAAGGTTCGCCTGGCAGGGCAGATGGCTGTATTGTTTTGAATCATGAATTGGCGTTGTCGATCTTTTTTAATTTGTCTTTCAGTTTGCTTAAAATATTCAGTGCCTCCAAAGGCGTTGTCATTGAAATATCAAGTTTATGAAGTTTGTCTATAATTATTTCTTCCGGTTTCCGGAAAAGACTCATCTGCACAAAAGGTTGATGGTCTTCCTCTTTGATGCCGGACGAAGACTTTTTTTTGATTTCCGGCTTAAAGGAAATCCGGTTATGATCATTTTCAATCTTTGCGAGAATTTTTTTTGACCTTGCAATAATGGAGTGAGGGATTCCCGCAAGTCGTGCCACTTGAATGCCGTAGCTTCTATTTGTACCACCATCCACCAGTTTTCGTAAGAAAATAATGGTGTCATTCCATTCTTTTACGGCAATATTGTGGTTTTTGACCCTGGGTTTGGTCTCGGAGAGTTCTGTGAGTTCATGATAATGGGTCGCAAACAGGGTTTTAACCCCTTTGCCGTTCAGGTCGTGCAGAAATTCAGCTACAGCCCAGGCAATGGATAAACCGTCAAACGTGCTTGTACCGCGACCGATTTCATCCATAATGACAAGGCTCTTGTCGGTTGCATGGTTCATGATGTTTGCGGTTTCTTCCATTTCAACCATAAATGTGCTTTGGCCGGAAGACAGGTTGTCCAGTGCGCCCACACGCGTAAAAATCCTGTCCACAAGAGATATGGATGCACTCGCTGCAGGCACGAATGAACCCATGTGCGCCAGGATTGTAATAATGGCAACCTGACGGAGAACCGTTGATTTCCCTGCCATGTTGGGACCGGTAATGACCAGCACCTGATGGTTTTCATTGTCCATATCAATGGAATTGGGAACAAATCGTTCACCTGTAATCAGTTTTTCCACCACAGGATGCCTGCCGTCTTCAATCCGGATTCTGCCGTCTTCGTTGATTTCAGGTTGGCAGTAGTCAAACAGGCTTGAAATTTCAGCAAGGGTGGACAGACAATCTATCTGGGCGATAAAATTGGCGCATTGAAGGATGAGGCTGTTTTTTTCACAAATGGTTTGGCGGATGCCGTTAAAAATGTCGTATTCCAGTTTCCCTCTCTGCTCCTGGGCATTCAAGACCTTGAATTCCAGTTTTTTCAGCTCATCTGTAATGAACCGCTCGGTATTCACAAGGGTCTGTTTTCTGATATAACTGTCCGGAACATTCGATCCCTGCGATTTGGGGACTTCAAGAAAGTATCCGAAAACCTTGTTGTATTTTACCCTGAGGGAATTTATCCCTGATTTTTCTTTTTCCCTGGCCCCCAGTTCTGCGATATAGCTTTTCCCGTCCCTGCTGATCAGGATGAGCTCATCCAGTTCGCTATTGAAACCCTGTTTGATAATACCGCCTTCATTGATGGTCATCGGGGCGTCTTCCCTGATGGCCCGGTCTATCAATATGGCGAGCTCGGATAATTCGTTTATGGTAAAATCCGGCACAAAAAGATCGGAAGACAGTTCACCCAAAAAAGACCAGATATCCGGTAACGCAAGGAGTGAATGCTTAAAGGCCACAAGATCCCTAGCATTGCACCGTCCCATTGAAATTTTACTGCCCAACCGTTCAAGGTCGTAAACAGATTTTAAACAGGTACGGATGTCCTGCCTGACCAAGGGTTTGTCAAACGCCTCTTTGATCGCATGCTGCCGTTTGAGGATAAGCTCCCGGTTGCACAGAGGGTATCTGACCCAGGATTTAAGAAGCCTGCCGCCCATGGATGTCACGGTTTGATCCAGTACGCCAAAAAGCGTGCCTTTTTTCTGACCGGTCTGGATATTTTTGATCAGTTCGAGATTCCTCAAGCTCAAGTCATCTAAAATGAGGTAATTCCCCAGGTAATAGGTTTCAAGAGACACCAGATGACTGATGGACTGAAGCTGGGCGTCCTGAACATAAGACAGAAGGGCTCCGGCAGCGGCAACCCCTGCAGTTTGATATTCACAGCCGTACCCTTCAAGTGACCGGGTATTTAACTGAGACAAAAGCGTTTCTTTTGCCCGTTTAAAATCGAATTCTTTTTTTGCAATATAGCTTACAGATTTTTCTTTGAATTTTTTAAGAAGCTTTATGTAATAACTGTCACTTTCCGCATCTTCAGGCAGAATGATCTCACTGGGGTCGATTCGTGTGGCTTCATCAAGAATGGCATAGATGTCCTCCGACTCAGTCAGTCTGAAAGTGCCGGTGGAAATATCCAGAAAGGCAAGTCCTGCCCGGTCATGCAGAAGAATCAGGGCAAGGATGAAGTTATTGGATTTTTCATCAAGAAGCGCTTCATCCAGAATCATGCCAGGTGTCACCACCCGAACCACTTCCCGTTTGACAAGTCCTTTGGCTGTGGCCGGATCTTCAACCTGTTCACACACAGCCACTTTTTTTCCTCTGGCGACCAGTTTTGCGATATAACCGTCTGCGGCACGCACGGGCACACCGCACATGGGAATGGCGTCATCGTTATTTTTGTTTCTCGACGTCAGGGTGATTTCCAGTAATCTTGAGGCGACGTTGGCGTCGTCCAGGAACATTTCATAGAAATCTCCCATGCGATAAAACAAAATGGCGTCAGGATAATTTTCCTTGATCGCCATGTATTGTGCCATCATGGGCGTTTGCTTAGGTTGCGTCATCGGGAAACATATGTTTTTATATCAATGACAAAATAAAAATCAGGCTTCGGTTTTCTCTCCGGACGTTTCTTCAGGAATAGCCTTATTTGAGGCCATTTCCGCCTTTTTTAAACTGTCGTTCAGGTTATCGATTTCTGTTTGTTTTTCGTTGATGGACTTATTGAGTGTTTTAACAGTACTTCGGGATCTGAATAACATTTTCAGCAGGGAAATATAGGCAAGGATCAACCCGGCTAAAAAACAACCCAAAAAATAAAGGCCGTTTTCAATTTCAGGGAATGCATAGTGGTTGAAAAAATCCATGAAACTTAAATTGAAATAATTTACGAAATGTAAATCGAGGATCAGTGCATGTTTGGTTACCAGATAGGGAAGATTCTGATAGATGACAAGTGCGAAAAAGATCACGAAGATCAGGAAGATACCTATTTTAATTTTTTTCATATCGTTTCTCCGTCAACAGGTTAATTGGAATCCGAAAACAGTTTCTGATGATACATCAGGGTATTTTTAAATGCCATAATCTTTTTCCATGTTCTTCAAAATCAACGAAAAGGTTGCTTGCGCCGATAATGCGAGGATGAAATAACTATGGGCAAAATAGTCGTATCTTTAATGCCGGACCCTGTTTTTCCTACTCTTTTCCATAATAAAATTCAACCTTTTTTTCCTATAGTCGGGCCACCTCAAGATCACCCCAAAAGCCTGTGGCACAGTTTTTTATGATGCAGATCCCTTTCACCCCTTCGATAGTCTGACCGAAAGAAAGGGCGTGTCTGATATCTTTTTCCGAAGAAACCCTGTTTCCAACGGAGGTGGCGGCAGCATCAGCAAGTGCGCCGCTTGAAGCGACGATGCAAACCGCGTCCGATTTTCCGAAACTCAATGAATGCCCGATGGTTCCTGAAGAGGTGCAAATTGAAAAGGGCTCGCCCGGATGATTTATTTTTAATCCTATTTTCATGCTTAAGGGGGATGCGCCTGCAAAAATACCTATGGTGACCGGATGATCGACCTTAAGAAAGATATCACCGCCATTTTCAACAATGACCTGATCGGAAAAGGAGAGCAGGTCACGGCATACATGTTCTGCCACAGCACCGGCAACAGCTGCCATGGGACCGACATTTGCTTTTTCGCCGGCCGAGAACATCTCCCTGATGATGCGGGGCAAAGGCGCTTTGATCCGGATAGGTGAAAGGGACGTTAAAATGTCCGGATAGCGCTCAATACAGGTTTCAATTTCGTTTCTGTGGGTGATGATGCTGGCCGTTGTTTCTTTTTCGAGTATCCTCCCGGCCTGGATGTGGAGGTCGGTTTCTTTTACAGCGACTCTGAAGGAAGAGAGAGACGGCGAGCAGACATGGTGCCTGTATATCCTTTCCTGATACATCATTTGTCAGGCAATCATACTCTCGGTCAATACGTTCCTCGGGCATAACCGCAAGAAATATTTGTCTGTCATGCCTGATATAAAGTCCCGTACGATTTCTTCATGTTGATGGGTGTTCATATAGGTGGCAGACATGTCTTTCAGGAAATGAACAAAAATGTCAGAGGACCGGTTTTCTGACTCGATATCATTCAAATAGGTTTCAAACATGACCTTAAACAGATCCCTTATCGTGCTGTTGAATTTTTTAAGCTGTGTGTTCATATATATCCGTTCCATATTAAAATCCCGGATGGTTTTGAATGCAGCAGAAGTCTTGTCTGAAAAACCGATATGGTTTTCCCCGTGGCTGGTTTTCAAAAGATCCGTGACCAGATGATATACAATGGTGCCATTGGTATCCCCAAGCGTTGTTTTACATGAATCCGGAAGTTCCTTTCTTTTTATCAGATCAAGACGGATGGCATCTTCAATATCCCTGCCCACATAGGCAATGGTATCTGCCATGCGCACGACACAGCCTTCAAGGGTCATGGGGGTCAGATATTTGATTTTTCCCTGTTTCAGGTTTTTGATATCAGTGGTCATGCTCTGGAATGTTTTTCCGGTAACCGGCTTGAGATACTGATCGTGGATTTCTCCGTTGTGGCAGAGAATGCCATCCAAAGTCTGGAGCGACAGATTCCAGCCAGTCCCTTTTTTTTCAACATGCTCCAGGAAATGCACACTCTGGGCGTTATGGTGGAACTGTTCATTCAGATAAGTCATGCACAGGTCAGACAAAAAACGTTCTCCGTCATGACCAAACGGTGCGTGGCCAATGTCATGTCCCAGTGAAATGGCCTCAATCAGGTCTTCATTCAGTTTTAAAAAACGGCCGATGGTGCGTGCTATTTTGGAAACAAGCTGTACATGCAGCACCCTGTGAGTAATATGGTCATTTTTAACAAGAGAAAACACCTGGGTTTTGTCTATATAACGGGTGTATGCCAGAGAATTTAATATTCTGTCCGCATCCACACTGAAAGTCTGCCGGTAACCGGTCTCTATCATGGTTTCTGTTTTTCGTCTGACGCCTTTGCGGCTTGGGGTGGCAAAGGGAGATAACCGGGTGTCTTCACTATCATCCAGCTGTTTTCGAATATCTGTCAGTAATTGATCAGATCTTTCCATTTTCGATCAGTTGCTCCATGAGTCTGAAATAATCAATTCCTTTCTTTTTCAGACCCTGTTTACCATATTTCATATTTGCTTCAATAATATAATATTTTTTTTCAAACGGGATGATATCGATACCACAGTCGTTCCATCTGAATTTTCGGGCTGCAAAACGGGCCAGTTCTATGGCTTCACCGGGAACCGGCTCATCTGTTATCGCGCCACCGCAGGATATGTTGCTTCTGAAATCATTTGAGGCGGCAACACGATAGTAGGCTGTAATGACTTCACCCCCAATGCAGATCACACGGATGTCCTGATCGGCTTTCAGATAATCCTGAATATACGATACATGGGTAAGGGCATTATAGGTGTCGAGTTCATTGTCATTTTTGATCAGAAACACACCTTTTCCCCGCGCGGAACCTCTGGGTATTTTGGCGATAAACGGAAATTGAAAATGCGCTTTGATGCTTTTTTTCTGACGACACCCATAAAAAAATCGGGTCCGGGGATGGGGCAGGCCACTGGTTTGAAAAAGTGCGGTCTGTTTTATTTTGTCCTGGGCATAAACATATGTCTGGTAACTGGGGAAAATCAATTTTTTTCCTGTTTCAAACAAGCCCGCATAAAAAGAAGACGGATAGTAAATTTGCTCTGAATCCTGAATCATGGCAATTGTTTCTTTGCCATAATCGGAGAAATTGGGCTTCACACCCAGTGTGATTACATTCCGGCATGCGTTAAGCCTTGATTCAAGCGCGATGACTTTTCGTTTAAACTTCAATACCATTACCTGAAAAACGGATTAGACTTTTCCAATTCTTTTGTTAACTGCCAGATTGGACATACACCAATTCCGGTTTTGCCGCCATAAAATAAAACACCTCCGGAAACCTGATGTCCCGGAGGTGTCATCGTTTTTGACGGATCACTATAGGATTAAACGGTCTAAATCACCTTGATAATATTGTCCACGATCTGATCCAGTGCCTTTGTAAATTCACTTTTTTCTGTTTCACCGGCAATGGGTTTCCCATCATCACAGGCTTCAACCACATGCGGTTCAAAGGGAAGGGTGCCCAGGAAAGGAATATCCATTTCTTCGGCGGTTCTTATTCCGCCACCGCTTTTAAACAGGCTGATTTTTGTGTGGCATCCCGGACAGGTAAACGGACCCATGTTTTCAACCAGTCCAAGCGGATCGATATGGACTGTTTTGCAGAAATTGATCGATTTTCTGACATCTGCCAAAGCCACTTCCTGTGGCGTCGTCACAATGATGGCTCTGGCATCCTTGATTGCCTGAACCACAGTCAGCGGCTCATCACCGGTTCCTGGCGGGGAATCAATAACCAGAAAATCAAGATTGCCCCATTTGACATTTCCGATAAACTGATGAATCAATCCGGCCTTGACCGGTCCTCGCCAGATTACGGCCTGGTTTTTTTCCTGCATGAGAGACTGCATGGAGACAACCTTCAGGTTTTCCATAAAAGAAATAGGAATCAGGCGCTTGTCCTGCGTGATATCCAGCAACCCTTTCAACCCCATGATCTGTGCAATGCTCGGCCCATGAACATCCACGTCCATCAGCCCGACCTGATATCCTTTCTGGGCCAGAAGAACGGAAATATTGGCAGCAATGCTGCTTTTCCCAACACCGCCTTTACCGCTCATCACAAGAATCTTGTGCTTGATTTTTGCGAGTGATTCCTGTACCAGCCGTTGTTGTGTATCCTGACCATGCGATGTGCCACATGATTTTTTGTCGCCTTTTGCTTTTTCAATACTGTCATGTATCATAACCTAATCATTCTCCTGAACGTTTTCACCCATCCTTAAGTAAAAGCCCTGGATGAGTCGTTTTATGTTCTAAATCACCAAACCATACCTTTTGAACCATTTTATCTGCTTTGACAATAAAAAAATCCATTTGCCTGGACATATCCCTATCTATATTTTTGTTTTACAAAACGAAGAAAGTGATATAGGACTTCGGATTGTACAGACCAACTATATTTGTTTCTTTGGGATTTTATGTAAAAGAACTAACATCTGAATATATACTTCTATATAAATCGCTGCTAAATAAATCGCGAAACACAAACGCTTTTAGGGGGCGTTATGATAATTAGACGGATGATTATTGTATTTCTTTTGGTGCTGAATTTCATATCCTGCGGTTCTGACGATATATCCAATGTAAACGATGGATATGAACCTGACGAAGGTTCCTATTCATTCACCGTAAACTGGCCTGAGGATGTTTCGCAATCCGGAGAAAGGGTCGTCGCAGGAATAGCCATAGACTGTGAAGGTTCAGGCATCATAACTGTAAAAGCCGTTATGTATGATGAAAACAACATGCTCCTGTCAGGTGGCGAATGGCCCTGTTCCCTCCATAGCGGCCAGATAACAGGCATCCCTGTGGGAACGAACAGGCGGTGTGTCATAACGGCGCTCAACGCATCGGAGACAGTCGTATATCAGGGAGAAGATACCGGAATAACAATAACAAAAGGGAATGTCGCGTATAGCAGTGATATCATCATGGAACTGGTGGACAATCGTTCACCGGCAGCAACCATAACCGGTCCCATGAATAACAGCATTTTCGCGCCGGGCGATACTGTATTGTTCACTGGGAACGGCTCGGACAGCGAAGACGGAATCCTAAACGGAGACAGCCTGATATGGACATCAAACCTTGATGGGAAAATAGGAACAGGTGAAACTGTCTCAAGTTCGATGCTTTCAGAGGGCGCACACTTTATCATACTGCTCGTGACAGACAGTGATGGCGCTACAAACACTGACACGATAAAGATCATCATCGGTTCCCCCCCGGTTGTAGAGATCATCAGCCCGACGGATGGCAGCATGTATACTCAGGGGGATATGATATCTTTCAGCGGAACAGCCCTGGACAACGAAGATGGATCATTGGGCGGAGACAGTCTTGCTTGGACATCGAGCAGTAATGGTAAGATAGGAACAGGTGAATCTGTCTCACGTTCATCTCTTTCACCTGGGACGCATCAGATAACCTTCACGGCAACAGATAGTGACGGTGTAACCGGCAGTGATACCATTCAGATAACAATTGCTTCAAAAACGCCACCAATGGCTGAAATAACCGACCCGCCGAATAACAGTACCTTTATCGAAGGAGAAACCATAGCTTTTGCCGGAACAGGAACGGACATCGAAGATGATACTTTTGACGACACCCAATTGGTATGGACATCGAATCGTAACGGCAGGTTAGGAACGGGCGCGTCCCTTTCAACATCAGATCTTTCCACTGGCACGCATTTAGTAACATTCAGGGTCACGGATAGTGACGGTGAAAATAACAGTGATACCATTGTGATCGTCATAAAGGAAAATACACTGCCGGTTGCACATATATCCGGCCCGGCTGATTACAGCACATATCTTGCAGGAACACCTGTATCCTTCAACGGAACAGGCACTGATGGGGAAGACGGCGTTTTGACCGGGGCCAGCCTGGTATGGACATCAAACTTGGACGGCTGGCTCGGTACAGGGGTTGTCATGTCATCATCGGTTCTTTCGTCTGGCACACACGCGATAACGCTGACAGTGACCGATAGTGTTGATGCAAGTGACATGGACAGAATTCATATTGTTGTAGAAGCAGATTTGCCACCAGCCAATAATCCGCCAGTTGCTGAAATAACAGGCCCACAGAACCATAGCATTTATATTGAAAAAGAAACAGTCTCATTCAGCGGCAGCGGGACAGATGCAGAAGACGGCACATTGACTGGAACAAAGCTTGTGTGGTCATCAAACCGTGACGGTGAGATAGGCACAGGCAATTCCCTGGCAACATCGGAACTTTCCATTGGCACACATGAGATTACACTATCGGTAACCGATGGTCGAGGCGCAAACGACAGTGCCCGTATCGAGGTGATAATTGAAGCCAACATGCCGCCAGTAGCTGCGATCACCAGTCCGCCAGATGGCAGCGAATATACTGAAGGGGCCATGGTCACATTGAACGGGACCGGAACAGATGAGGAAGATGGCGTATTGATTGAAGACAGCCTTGTCTGGACATCCAATCGTGATGGTGACCTGGGAACAGATATGGCCCTTTCAACATCAGCGCTTTCCATTGGATTACACAGCATCACATTGACTGTAACCGACAGTCACGGTGCAAGCCACAGTGATACCATCAATATATCCATAAACGAAAACACACCACCGGTTGCAGATATCACCAGCCCGGCCAACAACCGCACCTATATTCAAGGAGATCAAGTAACATTTAGCGGGACTGGAACAGACAGCGAAGACGGCACATTAAGTGGAGACAGTCTTGTGTGGGTATCGAGCATAAATGGCAGAATCGGAACGGGAATAGCAGTGTTGACTTCAACGCTTTCATTGGGGAAACATAAGATCACGTTGACGGCAACCGACAGTCATGGCGCAACCAGCACAGATAACATTAATATAACGATAGCTGCCAATACATCGCCGGTTGCCACGATCACCAGCCCGGCAAACGGCAGCAAATATAAGCAGGGTACTACAGTATCGTTCAGCGGCACCGGGACTGATACCGAAGATGGCACGTTGAGCGGAACAAGCCTTGCATGGGTGTCAAGCCTTGATGGCAGCCTGGGAACAGGCACATCCGTGTCAAGCTCAACACTTTCCGTGGGTTCCCATACCATCACCCTTACGGCAACGGATCATCATGGTGCAAGTGACTTTAAAACTGTTCAAATAGAAATATATGTCAATACACCGCCGGTGGCTGATATCAGCAGCCCGCCAGATGGTAGTAAGTATACGCAAGGAACCGCGGTATCTTTCAACGGAACAGGGACAGATACACAAGACATGACATTGAGCGGCAGTAGCCTGTCGTGGAACTCAAGCCGTGATGGTAATTTGGGAACAGGCATTTCGGTATCGAGCTCTTCGCTTACCCTTGGTACCCATGTCATCACCCTCACGGCCACGGACAAAGATGGCGCAACAGGCAGCGATACGATTCAGGTCATTATTGAGGCGCCCAATTCGCCGCCAGTAGCTGCAATCATCAGCCCGGCAAACGGCAGTACGTATGCGCAAGGAGAAACAGTATCTTTCAATGGCACCGGGACAGATGGGGAAGACGGCACATTGAGCGGCAGTAGTCTCGAATGGACATCAAACCTTGATGGCAGGCTGGGAACAGGCACATCCGTATCAATCTCAACGCTTTCCGTTGGACCTCATACAATAATCCTCTCGGTAACGGACAGTGATGGTGCAACAGACATCGATACAATCGAAATCACAATAAGCACCCTATGATATTGAAACGATAAAAAAATAGAATTCGAAACGCAACAATTGGTAAAGCAGGCAGTTTTACTCCTTAACGATAAAAAAATAAACGGATCGTATAGTGGTAAATAAATCAAAAAAATATGGTCAAAACGAAGACGAACGTTCTTTTGCCCGTGCCCAAAAATTAAGGAATTTGAAGTTTGCAGCCTGGGGGGTTATTTTAGGCATTTTTCTTGGGGTATTGTATATATTTTTTGCTGTTTTTTTTATGGATAATGGGCAGGTGCTTAAGGTGTCAAAGGATGGTGCTGATCCGGTCAATCGAATTACTGTTAATAAAATTCCACCACATACAGCAGTGCAAAATATTCCGGAACCATCAGATAAACCGAAAATCGTCCGGCATGACGATTATTTCATTCTTTACACCAACGGTGTTGTTATTGATACTAAAAATAATCTTATGTGGGCAGATTCGGATAATGGAGAAGACATTAACTGGAAGAATGCAAAAAAATATTGTGATAATTATCAGGGAGGCGGACATACAAACTGGCGTATGCCAACTGTTAATGAACTTTCTACCCTTTATAAAAATGACAAGGAAGGTGTTAAACCCAAATGCTGCCCGTCATGTCCTGCCATGCGTTTGTCAGACTGCATTCAATTGAGTTGTTGCAGTGTGTGGTCAGTAGATACGCAAGGAACCAAGGCATTTGATTTTGACTTTTGTTTTAATTCAAAAGCGATTGGTGATAGAAGTGAATCGGAAGATCTGCGCGTGCTCCCTGTCAGGAGCTATCAGACGAATTGAATTGTTTTGTATCCAGGGATGTTTTGTTTAACGAATGAGTTAACACGACCAAACGGCGGAGTGATGATGTTCTGTAAAAGCAAAATTGTTTTAAAAGACATTTACAAAACATATAAACATAAAAGAGTACTGGATATTGATGAAATAACGATTCCGCTGGAAGGCATCGTGGTTATCGTGGGTTGGTCAGGATCGGGTAAAAGCACACTGTTGAATATTCTGAGCTTGATTGATCATCCCGATGTCGGCATTAAAGGGATGACGCCTAAAATCGAGTTCCACTTGCCACGATATCAATACAATGTTTCTTATCGAGGCAGTTCCACACACCCTTATATTGAAAGAGTCGATTCATCGGGTAACATAGAGATTTTGGATGAAAGAAGATTCAGAAGGCATGTGTTTGGTTTTATTTTTCAGGAGCATTATCTTCATCCCAACCTTAATCTGGATTACAATATAAAGACGCCTTTATTTACAAGGCAAAGAACGATTGTTTCCGAGGAAAAATTCATAAACGCCTGCAATGTTCTTGATATCAGCGAACACTTAAAACGGTTCTCAAGTAAAGTGTCCGGCGGGCAGGCGCAGCGGGCATCCATTATGAGAGGGTTGTTAAAGAATTCTCCGTTGCTTTTTGGAGATGAAATTACCAGTAATATTGATCAAATCTATTCTGAACGTATTTTAAAAGAAATTTCTTATGCAATAAAAGATGACAACAATAACCTGACGGCATTTCTATGGGTTTCCCATGATATTCATCTGGTCAAGGATTATGCAGATTATATTGTTACCATCAAGTCCGGAAAACTGGACGCCACGGATCATAAATTCGAATCCTTTGATGCGATCATGATGTATTTGAAATCTGAAGATAAGGATGCAGAAAAATCGTTTTCCCCTGACACTGCTATTTTCCGGTTTGATGACAGGCGTGCCAATTGGAAAGAACTTTTTAAATATTACTTTTTATACGCATATAATGATCTTTTTAAAAATGTCCTGTTGCCAACCGTTGATTTTATAGTGGTTGTCCTTTCTTTATCATTTGTCATTCTATTTTTGTTCTCCATTATTAAAATTAGCTATGCGTCACATAAATATCTGGAACTGAAGCTTTCCGACCCCAGAATTAACTTCCTTGAAATCAGGGCAAACGAAAAAATCGGGGAACTCAACCTGAGTCACGTGAAACAGCTGGAAAAAGCGCTTGGTGACTCCATCCGGTTCATTACGCCTGTGTATTATTCAACAGTATTTATTAAAGACATGAACAGGAAGATGTTCAGCAGCAACAGCAACGCGATCACGTTCAGACGCGCTGATCCGATTATCGAGGAAATTACAAAGGCGGCTTCCTTATCTTTCATAACGGACAAAAATAATTTTCAGGGCATCATTTTAAAAAGAGATCGTGCCGTATCATTTGGATATCAAAAAGACACAGATTATGTGACGATCAGCTTTAACAATTTTAATATCCGGAAAGGGGATCAAAAAATCCCTGTCTACTTGACGGATTCCGAGCTTCCCTTTAATAAAACCATGATGATCAGGGAAGAATTCTATATTGAAAATTATAAAAAATCGATTGACGAGGAAATACCCCCCATCGCTTTTATAAAGATATATCCAAAGTCCATTTATGATACGATAAAAATTAAACAAATATCAGACCAGATGGGATGTTACGAACTCATTGATGCATTCAAGGTCGATAATAAAATTACTGTTTTGGACGAGATTAAAAATCAGAGCAAAATTTTTGTCTGGCTTTCAATTGCGGCAGTGACCCTTATGGCGGCCTTTTTTGTGGGCATCACGATTTACAGAAGCATTTATAAAAAACGAATGGAAATAGGCGTGTTCCTGGCATATGGCATGCGGAAACGGTCTTTTCAAATATTCTACCTATGCGAATCCATCATTATTTTTTTTGCGACACTGGTTTTGACGCTGTTTGTTTATCGGTACATCATTGAAAACCTTATCAATGAAATGATCATTAAGGGAAATATGTTAAAAGTTGTCGGTGCCATGCAATCTGATGGCGTCATCAGTTATGACCGGCTGCAAGTGCCGTTCTCCTGGTTATTTTATATTTACGGTTCAACATATTTGGTTTTAACCTTGCTTTTTATTTTTTTTATATTTCAGTTTACGTCCCGGAAGCCCATAACGCTAATGCGGGATGCATAGACTTTTATTTCAACATGAAAGGAGTCTTATACAATGAAAGGGGTTGCCATTTCCATCGGCATTTTGTTGTATCTGATGGTTACAAATGTTTTTGCCGGGGATTTCCTGACAATCACGTCTTCGGATATAACATTATATGAATCGCCTGCTACCGGTTCATCAAAAATAAACCCGGTAGACAACTTATTTGGGAAATCATTTGAGAAGCTGGAAAAAAGCGGTGAATTTTACAAAATACGATATTCTGATTCCCAAAATGCATTTATCTCTGCACATGAATCATTTTTGGAGAATACGTCCCCATCGAATTATATTTTAGCAAAACGTCTGCCCGGATCCAAACTCTTCCAAAAGGCACTCATTGTTAACAGACCGGACGCGAGCGGATTGATCGTATCCGATATCAGCTATTTCTCAAGCCCTTCCCTGAAGGCGCCTTATTTAGGGAAAATTACCATTTTTGAAATCAGATACATTTATGGAACAGCTGAAAATTCAATTCTGGTCGGCCGGACAGACAGAATGGAAAAAGGAAATTCCGACGCTGTGCTGGTCGGGTGGATAGATAAAAAACACATCATTGAATGGAATAATCTTGTGGGGGTTGAATTTGACAAAACGAATTATGACAAACGGTTGAAATGTGAAGCCGGAAAGATTTTTGCTGAGCCGACAGATCTGGCCATCAAAGGCATGGCCCCTGTATTTAATGAAAGCAAATCGTCAAACGAGCTTCCCTACTATGCCAATCGGTTTCCGGTTCTCGATCAATTAAACGATCCCGTACCTTGCTATAAAATTGCTTATATCGGGAGTGCGTTTGGAACGGGTGGTAAACAAGCGGACATGGGGGAGGTTGATGCGGCCCGCAATCAGATCATGCAAATTTTAAACATGAATGCCATCCAGATTGCAATTCTGATTGATGCGACAAGTGGAATGAGAGAGCATATTGAAAATGTCAAAAAGGCAGTTCAGGAATTTTTAAGCGAATTATCAGCAGAAGGGCAGCTAAAAGCCGAAATTGCAGTTTGCGTCTATAGAGATTATCCGGATGGTGATAAAATTTTCAGGGCAAAAAGCGATTTCAGTTCGGATATCGTCGAACTACAGAACAGAATCTCCACCATACGCGTGTATAGCAATAGAAATGACAATGGGGCCGGGGCTTTTCCGGAAGCGATGTTTCATGGTATTGACCAGACGATCGAGCAGCTTTCATGGAATAAATCAATAAAAGGAGAAAAGTATATACTGCTGATTGGCGATCACGGTAATCATAATCAATATGACCAGTACCCTGAGGACAGGGTGTACAGCGCCCCTTTGATTGGTCAAAAACTGAAGGAAAATATGATCTCACTTTTCGCGCTTCAGGTGAATATTTCTGAAAACAAGAGAATTTACAATGAAATGTTTGAAAGGCAGGTCCTTGATATCAAGCAGAATAATCAGGGATTAGGCAGTTTGAAAAAAATATACGGCCGGTCGGATGAAGAAATTTTATCAGGCCTCAAGGATATACTCATTGATTTTTCGGTGATAAAAACGGCACTGGCGGGTGTGAGGGACAGTACGTCCATATTGGGCAAGATTTACACCGGTGTTTTTACTCAAAAACTGCTTGAACGGTATCATATCAAAACGGACGTGTTTAATGCAGTTCAGATTTGTGACATCGGGTATGTCCCTTTTAAAAATGCCTGCGATCATAATCAATTTTTTGAGAAGGTGTTAATCACCCGGAAACAGCTTGAATCGTTAAAAGTGCAAATGCAGGAGATGTCGGACGCGGCCATGTATTACTACCCTGAATCAGAAGATAAATTCAGGCAGATTGTATTTATGGTTGTCAAAGCTTTAACCGGAGATGAACTCGCGCCAAATGAGGAGATCGCGGCGTTTATAGAAAAGAAAACGGGCATTCCGGTCAATACCGAACTTTTGCGTCTTACAATAGATCAGCTGCTTGATAATGTCCGTGATAAAAGATTTCGAAAAGTTCTAAGGAAATATCTGGAAGAACGGATCATGTATATCGACAGTGTTATCAAGGAGAAGGTGCTTAAAGACAAAGTCTGGGATAAAAGTGCTGAACGGTTTTTATATAATATATCGGATAATGATATTCATTATTTTTTTTCTCTGGAGCAACCCATTCCTGAACGCGGAAAAGTGGGCGTATTACTTTCCAGAAAAAATTACGCCTGGATGCCTCTGGAGTATTTGCCATAAAAAATGATATGAATAGCCGCAGGATTACAGCAGGTTTATTTTAGAAAATATGACCCGGAATAAAAGGATTCTTTAAAATGCGGATCGCCTACAAAAGATCATTTGCCATGACAGTCATTGCAATTGCATCGATTTTTCTACTGGTTTCATGTGCGCCAAAAGTCAATCGTATTAATCGGCCTTCCATGATCGTGAAGACCATGGTGCTTTCAAAAGGCATACATGAAGCGAACCGTCAGGTTCAGATACATGGCAGCGACGATTCTTTTAGCATGAATGATGAAGAAATATGTGCATCCATGCAAATATCAAATTTTATCGGTGAGCATAAATTCAGGTGGGAATGGATCAGACCGGATAACCAATTATACTATTCAACGGGCAACCATCAATTAAAAGCAGAAAAAAACAAATACATGAAAAGTGTAACCGCATTTCACAAACTCGGCATAAAAGGCAAGGAAGCTGAAAAATTCCCCGGAAACTGGAAAATAAATCTCTATATGGATGATGAACCGGTTGCATCAAAAATGTTTGCCTTGAAAAAAGGGAAAGCCGTGAAGGACGTAATCGTACCGCCGGAACCCGTTGATAACGCGATAGACAGGCCTAAACCGGAACATACCAAAACCAAACTTTTGAAACCAACGCCAAACCGGTAACAAAAATGGAAATGCAGCAATCTTTTTTTTAATGGAAGGAAACGTTAAAAAAGGATTACAAATAAAAGAAAGAAAACGATTATGACACACTATAAAAAAATTCTGTCTTATTGGGTTATTTTTTTCACCGTCAATATGTATGTTACGAATGTCACCGTTTTTAATATTCCTTTGTTTGATAACACTGCCATGGCCACCGAGAAATCTCCGGAGTTCATTTTATCAGAAGAACTCGATTATCCAGCAGATGATATGGATAAAAAAGACACCCGGCACTGGTTTTCAAGAAACAAATGGTGGGTGGCCTTTGGCGTTGCCATCATTGCAGGCACAGCGGCCGCAATCGCTGCCAACAATGGCGGCAATAATGATGGATCAGGCGGAGAGGACACAGGGGATTATAATGTCACCTGGTAGAAGAAACCGGGCTTTCGAAACAATTGATGAGAAAAGGATAAGAATACCGTCTTCATGTCCTGTCTGGTAACTTGATGATTTGATTGTCACCATCATTTATCATGTCCAATGCTGGCGTATATTCCATTCCAAAGGCTTCGGCCACGCCATTGTAAGTGATTTTTCCCCTGATGATATTGGCACCGTTTCGGATTTCGGGGTTTTCTTTAATGGCCTGTTGCCAACCCTTGTCTGCAATTTCAAGGGCATAGGGCAGGGTGGCATTGGTCAGTGCCATGGTTGATGTCCTGGCAAGTGCGCCTGGCATATTGGTTACACAATAGTGGACAATACCATCCACGGTAAAAACGGGTTTGGAATGGGATGTTGGCTTTGAGGTTTCAAAGCAGCCGCCCTGATCAATGGCCACATCGACCATGACCGCTCCTTTTTTCATCAGTGATAGCATGTCTTGGGTTACCAGCTTTGGGGCTTTGGTACCGGGAATGAGAACCGCACCAATGATAACATCCGCCTTGGCAACAAGTTCGCGGATGGTGGGTGTGGAGGACATCATGAGGAAGCAATTTGGGGGCATGATATCGCTTAAATACCGCAATCTGTCCAGATTCGAATCCACAAGGTAAACTTTTGCACCAAGACCGCAGGCCATTTTTGCAGCATTTACGCCAACGATGCCACCACCGATAATGAGTACGGTTCCTGGCTCCACACCCGGCACGCCACCCAAAAGAACACCATGGCCCCCATGGGACATCTCAAGATATTTTGCACCTTCCTGTATGGCCATTCTTCCAGCGACCTCACTCATGGGTGTAAGAAGTGGCAGCGCGCCATTTGCTTTTTGGATCGTTTCATACGCTATGCAGATGGAACCACTTTTTATCAGTGTTTTCGTCAGTTTTTCAGAAGCGGCAAGATGAAGGTAAGTAAATATAATCTGGTCCTTTTTTATCAGTTTATATTCAGATGGCAACGGCTCCTTGACATGCATGATCATATCTGCTGCTTCGTATATTTCTTCTTGTGTATCTATAATTATCCCGCCTGCTTTTTTATAAAGGGAATTCCCAAACCCGCTTCCTATCCCTGCATCCTTTTCAACCAGAATGGTATGATCATTTTGTTTTAATACTTCTACGCCAGCCGGTGTCATGGAAACTCTGTTTTCTTCCGCTTTTATTTCCTTCATTATACCGATTATCATTCTGCCTCCTGTAGCACTTTTTGTTTTGCGCATTTATATTTTTTGCAGGACAAAGGCGAGACTTTTCTCATGCTTTGACAATTTCTTCAAATTTGCCGGTAACAAGATTTTTAATTACTTCAAATGGAGAATATATGCGACCGTTCATTGCGATATAAACTCCTGGAGAAAGGGTTTGTACTGCGCCAATTGCACAGCCTATATTAAAAACAGCGTCACTGGTTTTAAATTTGGCAGGTTCCATGGCACCGGTAAGAACAATGGTCTTGCCTTTGATGCCACTTAAAAACATGCCTGTTTCTGTCATTGTATCCGTACCATGGGTAATAATGATTTTTTTATGTTTGTCTTCATTGATTTTCTTTCGCAGATTGACCCGATCTTCTTCCGTAATATCGAGACTGTCTTTTCTGAAAAGGGATTCAATTGAATATTCAAGGTTTACATTAATTTCTGAAAGCAAGTTGGCAATATATGGGGGACCGACTTCATATTCGCTCTTTTTGTCAAAGTAGATTTTATCAATCGTCCCTCCGGTCGTTAAGATTTTGATTTTCATGGTGCCTCGAATGACAGAAACGTTGAATTATTATTTTAATGATGCTATGGTTTTTAATAATAGTCGACTGTGTACTGTTTTCATAATTCGATCTGTTAATCGATAATGAAATGTTTCAGGAAAATAATCAACTGTTTTCAGGGTTCATCATCACTTTAGCCCTTTATATTCAGCAATGATATAGGGGGATAACCGCTTTAATACAAGACTGGAGGGTCCTATGGAAAAGGAACAAAAATATTCCAATCGATTTATTCAGATCAACTCAGGCATTATCGGCCCATGCAACCCAAAACCCAAAACGGTTGTTTACAAAAACATCGGTGATTATCCCCAAATTTCAAAAGCCTACCTCGATACAGCCAAATGTTACAGCAATCCGATAGTTATCGGGCCTCCCATATGTGATGAACTGATTTCTCTGGTTCAACATATGTTTACCGAAGAAGAGGCCAGTGTTGTAAGGCATCTAAGAGCATATCCCCTCGGTAAAACTGCAGAAAAAATTGCAAAATTGGAAAACCGGCCTGTTAATGAAATCCGGGAGATTCTTGACCGGTTGGCAACTGAAAAACGATTGATCGTCAGGCATGGTTGGGAAAACAGAAAAATTTATGACATTCTGCCTATTGTACCCGGAACATTTGAAATGGCTTTGATGCGGCCAAGCCTGGATACTTTGACAGACTGGCACAAAACATTTGCCGTGCTTTTCGAAGAACTCTGGGGAACAGGATATCTCATGGATTTTATAAAATTTCCTATCCCCGCAGTCCGTTATCTTCCTGTTATGAAAAGCATCAGTGCCCTGCCAGTTGCCTGGCCGTCGGACAAACTCGAAGAAGTGCTTGACCGTTATAATGTTTTTGCCGTTGGCATGTGCCAGTGCCGGATGACCGAAAAAATTGTGGAACGGGAATGTGGGCGACCCCTTGAAAATTGCACTGCGTTTGGAATGGCTGCTTTTCCTTTAATAAATGCTGGCATGATGAGGCGGGTGGAGAAGAAAGAAATCATTGATATCAAGGCTAAAGCCGAAGCGAGCGGCCTTGTAAGCTGGATGTTCAATGAGGAATCCGGAAAAGGGCCTGCGGGTTCCTGTTCATGTTGCGGGTGCTGTTGCCACATGATGCGAACGGTCAGTGAATTCAATATGCCGGGCATGATCGCCCCGCCGCATTTTATTCCGGAATTTGACAGCGCTGCGTGCGATTATTGTGGAAAATGTGCTAAATCCTGTCCCATGGGTGCAATTACAGTGGATGTAAAGGGGAAGACCACAGGTCACTCAATCGACCGATGCGTTGGATGCGGGTTGTGCGCAATAGCCTGCAATAAAAAACATGCTGTCCGGATGACGGCTGTGCCTGAATACAAAAAACCACCTTCAGGATGGGTATCTTTGATTGCAGGACTTGCGCCAAATGTGGCACGGGCTTTCTGGACTGCGTGGCGAAAAAGATAGCGGCTGGGAGGTCGCGGAGTTTGGCGGTTGATAGGCTGGGTCAACGTGTAATTGGGTATTGACTCAACTTTCCATCCACTCATTTTCTCGACGTCAGGTTTTAAATATGGCAATCAGTTCATTCAATTTTTTTGCCAGTTTGGATTGATCCTCGGCACTTTGTTTCACTTTAAAGCTGCTTTCAAGCATGATGTCCGCAGATGCATTGACAGCTGATATGTCGTTTGCAATATCGTCTGCGGCTGTTGAACTTTGCAGCAGATGGTCACTTATTTCCGAAACACCCTTGGATGCCTGGGATGCATTTTCAGCAATCTCCCTGGTTTTTAATAGTTGCTCATCTACGGCTTTTGATATCATTTCGACAATATGGCTGACATCGTTTATGACTGTTGAGGTGGTTTGAATTTCTGTCACTGCCGTTGATGTGTAAGATTGAATATCCTCAATCTTCTTTTTGATATTAAGGGTTGCTTGTGCCGTCTGCCTGGCCAGTTCTTTGATTTCATTGGCAACCACGGCAAACCCTTTTCCGGATTCACCTGCCCGGGACGCCTCAATCGTGGCGTTTAGCGCAAGGAGATTGGTCTGACCTGAAATGTTTGAAATAACCTCCGTAACCTCATTGATTTCCGATGCGTATTCTCCCAGTTCTTCAACCATTTTGGATGTTTTGAAGGTCTGATCCACGGCATTATTTGAAATTGTATTGGCATTTACCGTTTTCTGAGCAATCTCGTAAAATATATCCGTAATCTGGCGCGTGGCTTCTGACACCATATTGACATTTTGTGCGGTCTGTTCCATGGCGGATGCGATTGTATGAACGGTCCTGCTCATCGTTTCTGCAGCCTTGCTGACGCTGTTTGTTTTTTCGGAGACCGCTTCAACGCTTTCAGCCATAGTGCTTGACAGGTGGGACATATTTTCGGATGACTGATTCAGCGTTTTTGCATTGTTTGACAGATTAAGAAAAATTCCTTGCAGTTTTTCAATAAACTGGTTCACACTGCCTGCCAGATCGCCGACTTCATCCTTGGACGAGATGCGAAGTCTTGTGGACAGATCGCCATCTGTCAGTGTCATGATGCCCTTGATCACAGAGGATATGGGTTTGATGATTGACGCCGCAGACAAAAAGCTTGCAAGGATGCCCAGAATCACGGCACAGGCAATCATGCCGATTATTTTTGTCCGGGTTGTAATTATTTTTTTTTCAACATCCTGCCGGGCCTGTTCCATCTCGTCCCAGCCTTCTGTAGTGATATTCCGGGCAAGGTTGATTATTTGAGGTGCAATCGGGAACAGATCTTCTTTAATGTCTTCTTCCATTTTTAATGATACAGCTACAAGCCCTTCAAAGGTATCCAGATATTCTTCCACGTCATATTTTATTTTTTCGATATCCTGCCTGTCTCCTGGCGCTAAACTGTCAAGAATGTTTTCAAGTACTTCAGACGTTGCTTCCGAATATTGATGATCAAGCGTTGCCAGAAAACGTTCCACAAGGATACGCACTTTAAGAAAGTGTTTTAATATGTCACCCAGATCCGCACTGGCGGTTTCTTCAGATTTGTTTTGTATATGTGTATCAAGGCTGGCCGTTACCCGGTCACCTATATCATAAAGTGTTTTTCGGGTAGCGCTTCTTGCGGTGTGGCGTATGACGACATTTCTGAATTGTGCAATATATTTAACGCTTAAAATATTCATTGCTCTTATTGTCTCAAGCGTTTTCAGGTTTGCTGTACGTTTTTCCGCTGTCTTGAAAAGGGATAGGACACTTACGATTTCGGTTTCAGCTGCTTCAAGCTCATTTTCCTTTAGGGTGTTCAGGTATTTTTCGCACGAAAGCCGCATGGCGGAAATTCCTGATTTGATATCGTCTGCAAGTTTGACATTTTCAGCAACATCTTTTGAAAGATAATTAACTTTTTTACCCAATTCACCGGTTTCATAAATGGAAATACCACCTACAATCAAAAGGAGAATGAGAATGAGTGCATATCCTGTAATGGATTTCGTTTTCAGACTGTTCTTAATCAATGCAAATCCTTTCAGAAATTATTTTGATTCAAGGCGCCAATACGGTTGATCTGTATCATTCAGCAGGGGTGTTTTATGGCTCATGAATTTGGAATAATGAAAACATGCGGGCCCGAAACCCGGATAGTTTTCAAGAATTTTATTAAGCTTAACTTTTGCCTGCTCAAACTCATGTCGATCCAGCAAGTTGAGGTATTCGTAAAGGGCATTGTATGCATCAACAAATAATTTATGAGAAATCGTGTATAGATTGATGGGCTCTTTTTTGCCTTTTACAGCCACTCTTGCCATGGGAAAAACCGTATCCGGAATTTCTTCTGTCAGTGCGTTAATACATTCTCCGGAAATACTTATCCGTACATCAAAATATTGGGATACACCTTTAACCCGGGATGCGGTGTTGACATTATCACCTATGGCGGTGTAATCAATAAATAATTCTGAGCCGATATTGCCGACAACTGCTTCTCCGGTGTGAAGGCCAATTCTCATATGGAGTTCGGTCATCCCCTGTTTCTTTCTTTTACGATTGGCATCATCGAGCAGGCGGAGCATTTCCATAGCGGCTTTAAGGGCCAGATCAGCATGATTTTCCTGATGTTCCGGAGCGCCCCAGAACGCCATAATACCATCTCCCAGATATTTATCTAAAGTTCCCTGATGGTCAAATATGGCTTTTGTCATGACTTTCAGATGTTCCTTAAGCATGGGAATGATCGATTCCGGCGGTAGTGTTTCCAAAAGTGTCGTGAAACCGGCGATATCTGCAAACAGGAGGGTAATGGTTGCCCTGTCTCCGGCCATGGCAAGCTGGGCCGGATTTTCCATGACATGCCTGGCCACACGCTCCGGAATATAGTGGAAAAGCTGGGCGCGTGTCAGAAGATGCCTGTCCCTTTCTTGCAGATACCGTTTCCCGAGGATGAAAACATAAAAGGTGATGCTAAAAAAGAGAAAAGGCATAAAAGGCGTGATCAGGTGATAGTAAAAAAGTGCCATGTTGATAGTGACCAAAACAATCAAAAAGCCGATCAGGGCAAGAAAACTCTTAAGAGGCGCATGGATGTTGATCATGGTCAGGCTGAACAAAAAGACCCAGCCTATGAACATAAATGGAAAAATCACTGGTGAAATCAAATATTTAATTTTTCCAGCTGTGAGTGAGGCATAGGCACTGGCCCGGATTTCAACGCCGGGCATCATTTCATGGCCCCAGGGAATGGAAAACATATCCGATTGCCGGTCCGGGGTGATGGATGCACTGCTGGTTTTACCGATGAAGACGACCTTGTCTTTTAATAGCTCTTTTTTAATGGCAAATAATTCAGGCTGAAAGATTTCAAACCATGAAACCGAGGGTATGCTTCCAGAAGGCCCGAAATAATTAATAAAACCGGGTTCTGGCGGCTCTTCATCCGGGTGCGTTATGGCAAAAAGCGCCTGCTCCACCGTTGGAATGGGCTCATGATAGGACGATTTTAAGGGGAAATCGTTGAATATGCCGAAACAAAACCAGGATAGCGCCTCTCTGAATCCGGAAGGAAGGGTTCGGCTGTTGTGCATGTTTCTGATGCAATGATCAATATCCACAGGGACTGAAACGTTGCCTGCAAACGCACCGTGATCCATAAAGCAGGATAGCGGCGGAATGATTTTCGTATCACTGAATTCGCCTGCAAGAACCGTGGGAATTTTTATAATACTTTCTTCAAGAGAAAAGTCATCTTCTTCACCAAACCCTGACGGGATATCAAAAATAATATCGAGAAAAACTGCTTTTGCACCGGCTTCTGACAGATGATTCAATACTTTTGCATGAAATGATCTTGGATAGGGCCAGTGAAGACCGTTCATTTCTTCTGAAACAAGGTCAAACGTATTGTCATCAATGGAAACGATCATGATATCTGAAGGCGGCGGCGAATAGGAGAGATAAAGCGTATTTGTGTCGTAAATGACCCGTTCTGCCTGAAGCCCGATGCTGCTTGCAGAAAGAAGAATGGCAATCCCTGAAATAATAATAATGGTAAATGTGATTTTTAAAATGTGTCTGTTCATGGGTTAAAAGTACAAATATCCGTTCACGCTGAACCCTTCGATTGTATCCTCAGTGTCTTCGTATATAACCGTGATGATAAGCGTCCGTGTTTTTATGCCCATTTTTTGTCCTGATTTGATGAAAGACGAATTCGTGATGCTGTCCGTTATCTGACGCTACAGGAAACGATATTTTACATTTAATGTCAATGGGTTTGTTGGTTGCAGGGTTGAACCGCTGAATGGTTCAATGGATCGAGCCCTTTCAGCCTGTATAATCATTCAACCCATCTCCTGTTCAACCCTTTTGTATCCGATATCAAATGCCTTCAAATTCACGTCTGCTTTTTCAGATGAAAACTGTTCGTTAATGATTGTCTGGAAATCTTTGCGTTGAAGCGGAAGCGTCCCTGTTCCTGCCAGAGCACCTGCCATAATGATGTTTGCAAAAATGGGATTTCCCAGTTTCATGGCCTCGAAGGTCGCATCCATGAACCATGCATGAGCAGATAATTCACAGGTCCATTTTTGAAGTTCGTCGATGGATGGGTAGGAAACATTGCCGGCAATAACCCCTGCCGGATGAAGCGGGCGGGTGTTTACTATTGCGCGGACACCAGGATTCCCGTAATCCACCAGCACGCGTATGGCTTCAACCGGTTCCAGTGCAACAATCATATGGGCACGTCCCTTTGGAATTTGTGGCGAAAAATTTCCGTGTGTTGAGATCCTCATATGACTCATGACAGCGCCGCCCCGTTGGGAGGCGCCAAATGTTTCTCCGATGGTGATGGAAAATCCTTTGCGTGAAAGCATGTTGCCCACAAGTCTTGATCCGAGAACATTTCCCTGACCGCCAACACCGGTGATAATGAGATTAAACGGATCATGCTGGAGTGATAGTGTGTTCATGATGATTTTCAAACCTCCTTTTTTAATATGGCGCCTTTGGGACAGACAGACGCGCATACGCCGCAACCGGCGCAGGTGACAGGGTTGATTTTCGATTTCCCCGCATCCTTGTCCCAGATCAGGCCGGGACAGCAGAAAATCCGGGTGCATATTCGACCGCAGCCGCAGGATTCACCCTGACATAGAGATTCATCAATGGTCATGTCATATTTTTGTTTTTGTTTTTTTTCAGGACTCAAGGCGCAGGCCTGTTTGAGCACAAGTACGTTTACCCCTTTGTTTTCATCCATCATGTTGAGAAGGGTTTCTTTAGTGCTTTCAAGATCGAAAGGGTCACAAATCGTTACATGTGCGCCCATAGCCCTGCATACGGACGGGATGTCAATGCCAATGGCATCACTTCCTTCCGCACTGGTTTTCAATCCGGGGTGGGGTTGAAAACCGGTCATTGCCGTACCGCTGTTATCCAGAATCACCATGACAATATTGGACTGATGATGTACGGCATTTGCAAGGGCAGGCATGGCTGCGTGAAAAAACGTGCTGTCACCGCAGACGGATAATACAGGCTGATCCATACCAAATCTTTTAAGTTGTCCGAATCCGCTTGCGATGCCTGTTCCCGACCCCATGGCATGAAGGGTTTTTATACTTTGAAATCCGCAAGGGAGAACAGCCATGGAATAACAGCCAATGTCTCCACAGACAAATCCATGCCTGTTATCCAGTTTCAATGCTTCATGAATGGAAAAGAAGGAGGCCCGGTGGGGGCAACCCGGACAAAAAGTCGGCTCTCTGCCCGGCGTTTTCATAAAGGAAAGTTCCTGGGCTTTTTTTTTATAATCTTCCGGGGCACCCTGATAAGTCATCCCCATAAGATCGGCAAGTGCCTTCAGAGTGATGTCGGCATTCATTTCTCCTACCATGGGTATGGTTTTGTCTCTTTTGCCATAGAACGTTTTAATGCCAATATCTTTTACCATTTCAGCACAAAGTATTTTTACTTCATCTTCAAGGAAGGGAAGGACTTCTTCGATAAATATAATCCGGTCTGTCAGGGAAAGGTGGCGTTTCATGAATTGGGGGGGCAGGGGAAAGGTGGTCCCCATTTTTAAGATACCTACCCGCTTTTCAAGGTTTAAAAGGCTTACCGCTTCCCTGCAGTAAAGGCTGCAGATAGAGCTTGTGATGATAAGCAATTCCGGCTTGTCAGGTCCATTGTATATATTAAAGGGTGATGACTCAAATATGTCAACCGTTTGAGCGAGTTTTTGCTGCTGGAGGGTGTGTTTATATTCCACAGGCGCACTCATTACCGCACCCTCCATAGGATCGATAATGAATCCTTCATGGCGGAATTCGACTTTTCCGGTAAATTCAGGTATCTCACCCATGACAATATCCCCACTGGCATGGGACAGTCGTGTGACCGTTCTTAATATAACCACATTTTTTATTTTTTCAGAAAGCTCAAAGGCCCATTTGGTCATGTCTTTTGCTTCCTGAAAGTCTCCCGGCTCAAGCAAGGGAACTTCCATCAGTTTTGCATAAGGCCGTGTTTCCCCTTCATTGATGCTTGATAAAGCGCCGGGATCATCTGCAGAAACGATAACCATGCCTCCCCGTGTACCTGATCCTGACAGATGGAGCAGAAAATCTGCTGCCACGTTCAATCCGGGCTGTTTTAAAACGCACATGGACCGGATGTTTGCAAATGATGCGGACGCGGCGACTTCCATGGCCACTTTTTCATTCACCGACCATTCAACATAAAGGTTGTGCTTTGAAGCCTGTTTGGCGAGTGTTTCAATAATTTCAGATGAAGGCGTGCCCGGGTATCCGGCCGCCACTCTTAAGCCGGCTTCCAGCGCCCCTCTTGCAATGGCTTCATTACCCATCATCAGATGCCGGATGGGGGGTGCGTCATTTTTTATGTCAGACATGGTTCCTCCAGGTCTTATTTGGTGATGGTTTTTATCAGGGATTCCGGCATTCTCAACACAGCCGGTTTGCTATTATCCAGGGTATTCATCAGGCCTTCGGTGCCGGCTTTCAAAATAGCCTTCTTTTTTTTCATTCCTGCACCGGATAGGAGATGGTCAAGGCTTTTTTCAGGCAAGTCGGAAAGGGTCAGATATCCTTTTTTACAGGCATCTTCAACAAGTTGCTCTCCTTTTTCCGTTCTGATGATAAGCGTGTTCCATTCCGGGTTGTCTTCAAATGTCCCCACAGAAATATCTGAAAATTCAGCGGTCATATCCGGGCAGACGCTGCATCCTTCAAGGATAAGAGGTCGAATGTCTTCAAGAGGAATGTTTATAATTTCCCTGTCTTTTTCGATGACGGCAATACCTGCAGGCGGGGGAGGAATATCCATTCGCTTGATGTCCCTGATCTCCATTTTTGAGGAAATAAAAGTCATAAACTTTCTGGTATCAAGCGCCCAGGTGCAGAACAGCCCTATGGACAGGGAAACAGGATCCTTGAAACCGTCCTGATTCATGGGATTCATTCGTGTAAGCGCTGCTGCAATCATCTGACAGGGGGTTCCCACAAGACCGATATTACTTAATTTATTCTGCATGGCCTTATTCAATTCGCCCAGTGTGGGTGCTGCCAGATATTTGGATGTGGCGCAATGAAGGGTATCTTCCGTAGTATTTACCAGTCTTGGTTCGGGCAAAATGCCGTTTTTGTCTGTCAGAATGGCATGATCTATAACCCCGTTATTGAGAGCACAGGAAATCAGGGAAGACACCGTTCCGCCATTTTGAAACAGGACGCGTGCCATTGTTTCCCCTGCACGTGAGACATGGATCGATTTGAAGTGCCCCAGCGGATGACCGTCATAGGGTTTCTGATGAAAAAACAGGGACAGTTCATCCAGATCAACTTCAGCTTTTGGACAATGGGCAAAACATTTTCCCTGTCCAAGCGTACAGTTAAAGATCATGGCTATTTTGCCCTTGTATGATTTGAAATACGGGCAGAGTTCTGTGCAGGCACCGCAATTGATACAAAGATCTCTATCCTGAATATCGGTTTTAAGTGATCCCGGGCTTGAAGTTTTCATGCGTGAGTTTCCTTATCTGAATGTATTACATTCAAAATTCGATAATACTGAACACGATATGACAATTTGAAACATACGATACCATGGAAATATATGTCAAGCAAAAAGTCCTGGGGCTATACGGCTGACGGAATATAGCCGAAGTTTCTTGAAATTTCGGTGGCAGTCAGTTTCATGTCATGTATCATTTCAGATAGGTTTTTGGCTTTTAGAAGGGTTTCATTACCGGATATGGACAAGGAGGCAAACGGAAGGCCGGTGTGATCAAAGATGGCGGCAGCGACACAGGATATTCCTAAAAAACGTTCTTCCCGGTCTTCTGCATATCCTTTGGCTTTAATGGTCTGCAGCTCTTTTAGGAGAAGCTTGGTGTCTGTCAGGGTATGCTTCGTATGCGCAGCGTACTCAACTTTTTTCAGATATCGGCTCAGGTGTTTTTCCGGAAGGTGGGCAAGAATTATTTTTCCCAAAGCCGTGCAGTAGGCGGGAACCCTGATTCCTGATGGTTGTGAATAGGGGTTTTGCAGATCTGAAGACACATTCAGGGTGATCAAAATGGTATCCAGGTCCCAGACAGCCACACGGATGGTCTGACCGGTTTTTTGAGCAAGACGGGACGCATGTCCATAGCTGATCTGGTTGATTTTTAGGGTTTCCGAAACCCGGGTGCCGAATTCATATATGGTAAACCCGAGACTGTATTTTCGGGTTTCAGGATCCTGCTGCAGAAATCCTCTTTGGGCAAGCGTTTTTATCAGCCCATGAACAGTTGTTTTAGATAAATTCAGACTGTTGCTGATCTCAGTGATTCCTAGTCTTGGTTGGGAAACGGTAAAAAGTGAAAGAATGTCTATTGCACGGTTGACCGATTGAATTGCCATAAAATTATTAACTTTTATACTGTTTGTAAGCGGGTTATTTGTGAAAAAAGCCTTTCAAAGCTATTATGGGTGCAATCATGAGTCAAGGAAAAAGATTCATTTTGCCTTTGGCCTTAGCGCGATAAAAAAGGCCATTTACCAGTCGATCGGATGATAGTCTTTAAGAAATTTTCCGGACCAGTGCGTTCCTGTTGCCATCCCGTCAAAAAAAGGGTCGCATACTCTAGCCGCCCCATCGACAATATCAAGCGGCGGCTGAAAATCGTGCATTTCCTGCTTTTTTCTGGAAAGTTCCAGAGGATCTTCATCCGTCACCCAGCCTGTATCCACTGCGTTTATGAAGATGCCGTCTTTGGCAAGATCCTCGGCAGCCGTATGCGTAAGCATATTCAAAGCAGCCTTGGCCATATTGGTGTGCGGGTGGCGCGATGATTGTTTGAATCTGTGAAATTTCCCTTCCATAGCCGTCACATTCACAATATGCTTTTGACCGGTATTGTCACGTTTCATCAAAGAGATTAAATTGTTGCATAAAACAAAAGGCGCCACTGCATTGATGAGATGGGTTTCAAACATTTCAGGTGTCTGAATGTCGCCCAGGCGCAATCGCCAACTGTTTGTCTGTCGCAAGTCCACCTGTTGCAGATCCATATCCAGCTCTCCTTTTGGAAAAATGGCGTCTGTATCAATCGAGGTATCAAAGCTATAAGGAATTTGAGACAGTTTTGAAGATTCCCGAAGTCCGATGCCCGGTTCCACGCCATGCCAAGCGACCGGCAGATCAGATGTGGCAGAAGACAAATTATCCCCGCACAGGGAAAATAACTGTTCCTTCAGGATTTCCTGATTGTCAAGGAGACGTTTAACATTCAAAGGGCGCGACTCAACAGGCATATTTTCATTTTTCATCAGATGGGCATAAAATCCGGCCGGACGCCTCACTGTCTGGGCAGCGTTATTTATCAGTATGTCGAGTCGATCAAAATGGGATTTAATGTGGTTCGTAAATATCTCAACACTGGGTGTGTGTCTTAAGTCCAGACCAAAAATCTGCAGACGGTCTCCCCAAATATTAAAGTCATCTTCTGACGAATACCGGATGGCTGCATCTACAGGAAATCGCGTTGTGGCAATCACGCGGGCGCCTGCACGCAGCATTTTGAGGGCGGCCTGATACCCGATCTTCAGACGGGAACCTGTGATCAGGGCGACTTTCCCGTTTAAAGATGCGGTCTGGAATCGTTTATGATAATTGACATCACCACATTTCTTGCACATGGCATCATAAAAAAAGTGCAATTGGGTATATTCTTCCTTGCAGACATAGCAGTTCCTGGGGGAATGAAGTCTGTTTTCTCCGGTCTTGACATTTGAATCCGGACTATTGAGTTGGGCCGGTACTTTAAACACCGGTGCTGTTCTGACACTTCGAATGCCGGTTGCCGCCCTGGCATGCCTTTCCTTGTCGATGATGCGTTGGCGGATAGCTTTGTTTTTATCTTTTCTTCGTTTTTTGATTTCATGCCTATCCGGGCGGGAAAGCCTGCCAGCTGCTGTCAATAAAGATATCCGCTGGTCATCGGATAACATGGAAAGCGGCTCGCTGTTCTCAATCAGATGTTCCAAAACTTTAATGCTTTTTAATATATCCTCGGTATCGTACCGGACAGGGCTATCATTGTTTTTTTGATGCATGTTTGTTCCTCAGTTTTTAAAGAGCGGACTATACATGCTCTTTATTAAAATGACAATTATTCTTTACAGGAGATTTATCATTCGGAATGAGGGACCGTGCTGCTTTACCGTTTCAGACTAAATATCAGTAAATACATTAATTGACAGTAAAGTCCATCTTCTTTATACTGGCTTTCAACTGAATCCCGGTGGCGATCATTTATTGCCATACATTAACCGTCTTTTTCAGTCATCATTTTTCATATACATCTTGAACAGGTTTTTTGTGTTGAACAAACGATATCCGGTTTTTATGTAAAATCATACACGACGAAGGAACATGCCATGCAGACCATACTTGATTATCAGATTCAGGAGAAGCGATCTGAAAGCAAGCATGCAGATATTTATCAAGGCTGCCATAAAACGGACAAAAAAAATGTAATCATTACGGTATTACACACCTGCATGCCATCTGTAACGGAAATCGCCAGATTCCGACAGGAGATAGAGCGAATTAAACAGTTCAGCCGGGATGGCATTTCCCATATCCTTGATGTAACGGAATATAACGATGGTTTGGCCATTGTTCAGGACTATTTTGATGGCATATCCCTTGCCGAAGAGATAAAAAATTGCGGACAGTTTGATATCAAGAGGTTTTTGAAAGTGGCCATTCCTCTTTCAGAAACCCTGGCCAATCTGCATCAGCAAAATATCATTCACAGAAACCTGAAACCTGCCAGTATTCTGATTCAACCGGATACAAGCAATATTCTAATTACGGATTTCGGAATATCACGGGAATTGACTCGTGAATATGCGGATTTTTATAATCCCGAAGTCATCAGGGGCGCCCTGTTATATATGTCTCCGGAACAGACCGGGAGGATGAATCGAACCCTTGATTATCGAACGGATTTTTATTCACTGGGCATTACATTTTACGAAATGCTCACAGGTACGCCGCCATTTTTATCCGGTGACCCCATGGAGATCATTCATGCCCATATTGCAAAAACACCTGTGCCTCCATCCAAATTAGATGCCGCTATTCCTGATGTGGTATCAAATATTATTCTGAGGCTTCTATTGAAAACGCCTGAGGAAAGATATCAGAACGGGTTCGGGTTGCTTGCCGATTTAAAGGAATGTCTATCCCGGTTGACACAAAACAGCCGGATAGAGACCTTTGGTATTGCAAAGAAGGATATCTCTACAAAATTTTTGATACCCCAGGTCCTCTACGGAAGAGAAAATGAAGTGGATACTCTCCTTAAAACATTTGATCGTGTGGCCAATGGTGCTACCGAACTTATGATGGTATCCGGCCCTTCAGGCATCGGTAAATCTGCGTTGGTCAAGGAAATCTATAAACCGGTCATTGCCAAAAGGGGCTATTTTATTACCGGAAAATTTGAAGAATTCCGACGGGATACACCCTACAATGCCATTATTCAGGCATTTCTTGGAATCGTGAATGAAATATTGACGGAGAGCAGTGAGCGGATCAGCAAATGGAAAGAAGACTTGATAACGGCTCTTGGCGCCAGCAGAAAATTCATGACCAACCTGATCCCCAAACTGTCCCTGATTATGGGAAGTGAAGAAGATGAATCCGATCTACAGGGTACGGAAACCAAAAGTATCGTCTACCAGGCGTTCAAGAATTTCATTACGGTATTCTCAAAGGACGAACATCCATTAGTGATGTTTTTAGATGATCTTCACTGGGTGGATACAGCAAGCCTCGCCCTTATCAGACGATTGCTGATCGATAAGGACATTCCTTATTTTTTATTGATTGCAACATACAGAAACAATGAAGTGGATGACGCCCATCCGTTACGCCAGACACTTTCAAAAATTAAAAAATCCGGTACAAAAATCAATGATCTTGTCGTAAATCCCCTTGATGTAACCAGCGCAAATCAGCTGATTTCAAATTTACTACACACAGACTTAAACTTATCCCATGGACTCTCTGAACTGATCCATCAGAAAACCAATGGCAATCCGTTTTTCATCAATCAGTTTCTAAAAACCCTTTATAATGAAAAAATGATCGTCCAGTATCCGGATACCGGATGGAAATGGAATGTGGATGCCATCAAAGGCATGCAGGTTACAGATAATGTGGTACGCTTTATGCTGGAAAAGATCAAGATCCTGCCTGATGATACCCAGAAAATTCTTAAAATTTGTGCATCCATCGGAAACCGGTTTGATCTTGAAACCCTGGCCATCATGTTGAATACGTCTGTGGATCACGCCCTTCAACGATTATCTCATGCCATAGATGAAGGTCTTGTATCCTTATACGGTGATGAATACCGATTCCATCACGACCGGATACAGGAAGCTGCTTACGCACTTCTGCCCGAACAGGAAAAGGAATTGATGCATTACAAAATCGGCCATTTCCTTCTTAAGAAAACCCCTGAAAAGGAATTGGATGGAAAGGTTTTGTACATCACCACTCATTTGAATTCAGGGCGAGGGTTACTCAAGTCCAGAGAAGAGGGATATCAACTTTCAGCGCTCAATTTAAAAGCTGCCAGAAAAGCATCAGCATCCGGCGGATTTGAAACGGCGTTAGGCTATATCAAGAAAGGAATTGCCCTTTTACCGGAAAACAGCTGGGAAGAAAAGTATTCATTAACACTTAAACTTTATAACGAATCGGCCATATCTGCATACCGTTCATACAAGACAGATGAAATGGAAAAAGCCGTTCAAACAGTGATCGATAATGCCAGGGATGTTCTTGATAAGGAAAAGGCTTATGAAATACGATTACTATCCTATGCAAATCAAAATAATTTTAATGGCGCCCGGCAAGCCGGGCTGGAAGTTCTTGCTTTGCTTGGCATTCATTTCCCGGAAAATATTGACCGCCAAATGCTCGATAAGGCCTATTTGGAAATCAAGACGCATTTGACAAAAGAGCGGATAAAAGCAATTTATAAACTGCCTCAAATGACGGACCCACATAAAATGATGGCCATGCGGATATTGAAAAGCATCATTTTCCCGTTGATGACCACTTCCTATCATCTGAATGCGTTTGCCGCTTTTGAACGGTTAAAGATTACAATCGAATATGGGCAGACCTATGACATGGCCATTGGTAACGCCAGTCTTGCATCCATTTTATGTGCCTATTTTGACGATATTGAAACAGGCACCATATTGATTGAGGAAACGCTTAAGCATTGCGCCAATGAAAAAACAAGACTGCCGGTATTGTTTTTTTACCATGGCTTTATTCGGTTTAGAAAAGAACACATGAGAGAAATGCTTGATCCGTTATTTGAAACGTACCAGAAATCGCTTCATCAATATGGAGATGTACAGACCGCAGGGATTTCCCTGAGTATGTATGGCGGTGCGCTTTATACAGGCATGCCTCTTGCTGAACTGGAGGAAGATTTTTCATCTAAAACAGTGATGGCCACTCAGATGCTTTATCCTATTGCAGTGTATGTCTTTCAGCTCTACAGGCAACAGATATCAAATCTGATGGGTTTTTCTGAAAATCCAGCAAGAATATCAGGCGACATACTAAATGCAGAACAGTATTTACCCCTTCTCGAGACCTCCGATGCCATTGTCCTGATCGCCCTCACCTACATGCATGAGATGTTTGCCGCCTATATGTTTAACGATTACGTTTTTGCCTTGGAAAGAAGCGTTTTAGCTGAAAAATATATGCATATCGGCTCAATCCCCAAGGAAAATCATATCTATCCCATGTATGTTTTTTATGACTCATTGCTCCATCTGGCTGCTTATCCAGGGATGAATCCAACCGAAAAAAAACATGCACTGGCAAAGGCAAAGGGCAATCAAGAGAAAATGCAGAAATGGGCCTGTTCTGCACCGATGAATTTTCAGCATAAATTTGATCTGGTTGAAGCGGAAATCACGGCTTTGAATGATGATCCCAATGCCATTGAATTTTATGATAACGCCATTAAGGGAGCGTTAAAATATGAGTATATTAACGATGCTGCCATGGCTTGTGAATGTGCGGCCAAATTTTTCCTCAAACAGAAAAAAGACCGGTTTGCAAAAATTTATATGGAAGATGCGCTGAAGTACTACTCTCTCTGGGGAGCGGATGGAAAAGTAGAAGACCTTAAAAAACGATATCCGGAACTTACCCTATCATTTATCGAACAATCAGACACTGATTCAGAAGGAAAAGATAAGCATAGCCGACAGAAAGAAACTGTGCTCAGCCTGGATATATCCTCCATTGTCAAAATTTCTGAGGCGCTTGCCAGTGAAATGCATCTGGACCGGTTATTGAAGAATATATTGAAATTTTCCATTGAGAATGCGGGGGCATACAATGGCTTTCTGATTCTGGAAGACGAAGAAACCGGAAAACTCCATATCCAGGCCAGTGGAAATGTGGATAATGTTGAGATTACGGAATCCATTCCTGTCGAAGATTCAAAGGCGCTGTCATCTTCGATTGTCAATTATGTTTATAAGACCAAGGAGAGCGTTGTTTTAAACAATGCCCAGGAAGATATCAAGTTTGCCAGAGACTCCTTCATTGTCCAGAATCAGTCCCGATCAGTTCTTTGCGCGCCCATGGTCCACCGGGGAAAAATATCCGGTATCCTTTATCTTGAGAATCATCTTGCCACAGGCGCGTTTACCAGGGAACGCCTTGAACCGATCAAAGTATTTTCCACCCAGGTGGCCATTGCCATAGAAAATGCAAAACTGTTATCCGAACGGGAAAAGGCTGCCAAACTCGAGACGGAAATGAACATTGCCGCCAATATCCAGACATCGCTCCTGGTGCATGACCCGGTAATTGTTGGATATGACATCACCACCTTTATGGAACCGGCGGATGATGTGGGCGGTGATTATTATGATGTGATCAATACAGAAAAAAACGACTGGATTATCATTGGCGACGTTTCCGGGCACGGTGTCACTTCCGGGTTGGTCATGATGATGGCGCAAACGTCTTTGCACACGGCCATTCAATCGTTTCCGGATGGTAAACCATCTGATATCATAAAAAAAGTTAATAACATTATCACGGAAAATGTGAAACGGCTGGGTGAAGAAAAATACATGACCATCACCGCACTCGTGTCAGATCGAAACGGCGGGTTTCGCTTTGCCGGTCTTCACCTTGATATTCTGATTTACAGGAAAAAAGCAAATATAGTCGAAACCATTCCCAGCAGCGGTATCTGGATCGGTATGACCGATGATATCACTGGCATGCTTCAAGATAGCACGATTAAACTTGATACAGGCGATATTATGCTTTTATATACAGACGGGATTACCGAGGCCATGGAAGCGGACAGTCAAGAACAGCCGCACACCGGGAAGATGTTCGGCACGGAAAAATTAATGGACATTTTAGGTCAGCAAAAAGACCAGCCAACGGAAAATATTAAAAATAGCCTGCTCGATGCCATGGCCGGTTACAAGAAAGATGATGACGTGACCCTGGTTATTCTAAAACGATTATGACCTGATTGTCCATTTTGAATGTGAGCATATTTTCACTTGACATTATATTGATCCTGCGTAAAGTTCGGCATGGTTGATATGTATTCAGCATTATCAAACTTTTTGCTGTTCAAAATTCGGCCTGGGACCCAATGGGAATAAACGATGAAAAACGGATTAGCAAGAGATCTTAAAAAACAGATTGGAAAAGACAACGTCAAAACTGATTCTGAAGATTTGTTGGCGTATTGTTCAGATGCGACCCACCAATCTATTAAGGGGAAACCGGATGCAATTGTGCTTCCTTTAACCCCTCAAGATATATCAAAAATCGTTTCGTATGCGTCCAAACATCAGGTTCCGGTGGTTCCCAGAGGGGCAGGAAGCGGCCTTTCAGGGAGCAGCACACCCATAAAAGGCGGAATCGTTCTTGATATCAAACGGATGAACCGCATCATTGACATCAATAAAGGGAATTTGACAGCCATTGCTGAGGCAGGCGTGGTTCTTGCCAGATTCCATAAACAGGTTGAAAAGGAGAATCTCTTCTATCCTCCTGACCCGCAGAGCATGTCGGTCTGCACCCTGGGCGGAAATGTCTCGACACGCGCAGGCGGTCCCAGAGGTGTGAAATACGGCACCACCGGTAATTATATCCTGGGCCTTGAGGTGGTTCTTCCGGACGGATCGATTATCCATACCGGCGGCTCTTGTGTGAAACAATCCGTAGGCTATGATATTACGCACTTGATGACTGGCGCAGAAGGCACGCTGGGCGTGATCACAAAAGTGACGACACGACTTCTTCCCCTGCCGGCGGCAAAAAAAACAATCATTGTCAAATGTCGCACAACCGAGCAGGCTGCCATTGCTGTATCCGACATTATCGCTGCCGGTATCATTCCGTCCATGCTTGAGTTTTTGAGCTTAGGCGCAATTGCACTCATGAATACCCTTATTTCACCTCCGATCGTAGCAGATGGCGAAGCCTATTTATTCATAGAGATCGACGGATTTCCCGTTCAGATCGAAGAAGATGCCAAACGTATCAAATATGTATGTGAAGATGTGGATGTCATGGAAATACGGGTGGTGGAAGATAAAAAAGAGGCGGCCTCCTATTGGAAAGCCCGATCAAGCCTGTATCCGCTGGTGTTGTCTTTCGTGAAAAAAGTGATTGTGGAAGATGTCACGGTTCCCCGAAACCGTATTCCTGAATTCGTAAAATCGATTGAAAAAATATCCGCGTCCACTGGGATTGCCATCGGCGTGAGCGGTCATGCCGGTGATGGAAACATGCATCCTTCCGTACTGATGGGAGACGTTTCAGAAGAGATGGAAAAAAAGGCACAGGATGCCATCCGGCAGATTGTTGCATGCGGCCTTGAGCTGGGGGGGAGTATTTCAGGTGAACATGGCATCGGCATTCATAAAGCGGAATTTATCTTGCAGGAGATGGGCGCCCGGCAAATCGAGCTTTTTAAGTCAATTAAAAAAGCCATTGACCCCGAAGGTATTATGAATCCCGGAAAGATATGGATAGATGGAGACAGCGTTTGATGATGGACATCGTTGACTACAAGGATTTGATAGATAAATGTTCCCATTGTGCCTTCTGCGAAGCCGTATGCCCGGTGTTTAAGGAAGACTTGCTGGAAACCCATGTGGCCCGGTCGAGACTGTTGATTATCAAGGAATCTTTAATAGATCATCATCTGCCGGTAACAAGACGCGTCAAGGAAATTGTGAACCGATGCCTGTTGTGCGCCCAATGCAAAAATGCCTGTCCTGCCGGCGTACCTGTAGACGATATCGTGATCGCCGCCCGGTATAATCTATACCAGGGGAAACGCTCACCTTTTTTCAAACGTCAGATAATGAAACATATCATGGCGCAGCGTGGCAAAAGCGATTTTTTCAGAAGAGCAGGGGCATTTGCCACGAAAATGGGCCTGGATATGGCGGACTTGCCTCAGATAAAACGGCAATCGTTTTCGGATATGTATCAGGGGACCTACGCCCCAAAAAGTAAAAGACGGGCCAAAGTGGCCTATTTTGCCGGTTGTGCCACAAATGCGTTTTATCCGGATACCGGTGATGCGGTGATGAAGGTGCTTTCCCGAAACGGTGTTGAAATCACCCTGCCGGAAGGGCTCGTTTGCTGCGGTATTCCTGCACTTTCAGAAGGCGATATCGAGACAGCTAAAGAGATGATGAAAATCAATATCAACATCCTTTCCAAAACAGATGCCGATTATATTGTTACAGACTGTACATCCTGCTTCATGACCCTTAAGGAAAAATCGCTGACCATCATTGATGGATCAGATGCCATTCGGCAACACGCAGAAACCGTATCTTTAAAAATAACCGATGTGATGTCATTTCTGAATCAGACAGGCCTCACAGATGATTTCCCCGCACTCAAAGAAACCTATACCTATCATATCCCCTGCCATGCAAGAGGAATGGCAGATCTGATGACCGCACCGGTGAAGCTTTTATCAAATGTGGATCAGGCCAGGTACGTGATACTGGATGACGATAATGGTTGCTGTGGCGCCGGCGGCATGTTTTTTACAGAATACAAAGCACTTTCCGGCGCCATGCGGGATAAAAAATGCCGGGCCATCCGTCAGACCGCTGCAACAACCATCGTTACGCAATGTCCATCCTGCCGGACATACATCCAGGCCGGATTCGGAAATGATAAAAAAGTCACTCATCCCATGGTATTGCTTGCGAGAGGGTATGGGCTGTATATTGTTTAGTTCCGATTATGTTTGATCCATAGACCTAAATCGGTTAAAGGATAAGGTCTGTATAAATCGATTCATGGGATCAAAAATAGAGGATTAAACATGCATCAACGTGATTATTACACGGTTTTAAATATTGAAAAATCAGCCAGCGCGTCTGAAATTAAAAACGCCTACAGAGAACTGGCGTTAAAATATCATCCGGACAGAAACAGGGACAACCCTGATTCCCTTGAAAAAATGAAGGAAATAAATGAGGCATATGCCGTCCTCTCAAATCCTTCCAGGCGGAAAGAATACGACTCCCTGAAAACCCAGCTCGGGGCGGGCGCCCATGACCGGTTCCGACAGAGTTATTCTGATCAGGATATCTTTAAAGGATCTGATATCAATCATATTATTGAAGAAATGGCCAAAGCATTCGGTTTGAGAGGATTTGATGATCTTTTCAAGGATGTTTATGGAAAAAATTACCATTCCTTTGAATTCAACAAAAAAGGCGTTTATGCAAAAGGGTTTTTCTTTTCCTCAGGTTTCCCTGGGAACAAAAACAGACAAGGTCTACCTGAATTCAAGCCATCTGGTGTATCTGGAAAAATTGTCCGTTATCTTCTGAATAAAATGACAGGGGGCAAACTTCCTGAAAAGGGAAATGATCGCCATGATAGTATCCGCATCGAAAAGGAAATGGCGAAAAAGGGCGGCCCATATGCCTATTATTTAAAAGAAAAATCAAAAAAACTGGTTATCACCGTGCCGCCAGGCATCAGAGAAGGTCAAAAAATAAGGCTGTCCGGAATGGGTGAAGACGGTAAAAATGAAGGTGCACCCGGTGACCTTTATCTGAAAGTTCAGTTTGACAAACCGGCAATGAAATGGCTTAAGGATGTGACCGGTCATTTATTTAAAAAATAACAGGCATGGTGTCTGATGCGATATTCACATTCAACCATTATCCCTGTGTTCAATTGATATCTGGTAGAGGTTTATCTGCGAGGAGGAATTAAATGGATTATACCAGCTGGCTGCAATCCAATTGCAGTCATAAGCTTATGGAAGCAAAAGATGCGGTGCTAAAGATTAGAAGCGGCAGCCGGGTTTTTCTGGGAACAGGGTGTGGTGAACCGCAACACCTTATCCGGGCGATGGCCAATGAAATGTCCCTGCAGGACATCATTCTTTATCAGATGTTATCCTATACCCTTGCCCAGTTCGTTGATGATGAATCCTTTTTAAGACGTTTCTCCATTAAACTGTTTTTTATCAGCAGGCAATTAAGAAAAGCCGCTTTTGAAGGAAAAATCGATTATATCCCAGCGTATCTCTCCCAGGTGCCCGGCATGTTCGCCCGGCATAGAATAGGGCTTGATGTGGCACTTATCCAGGTCAGTCCACCTGATAAATTCGGTTACTGCAGTCTGGGTGTTTCAGTGGATATCACACGGTCCGGGATGGAAAATGCCAAACTGGTGATCGCCCAGGTCAATCCCATGATGCCCCGAACCTGGGGAGACAGCTTTGTGCATGTGGATGAACTCGATTATATTGTCCAATATGAAGAACCCATTGTTGAAAATCACCTGCCCATGCGGGACAAAAATATTTCAAAAAGGATCGGGCACTACGTATCACAGCTTGTTGAAGATGGTGATACGCTTCAAATCGGTTTTGGCCAGCTTCCGGATACCATCCTTCAGTATCTTGATCAGAAAAAAGATTTGGGCATTCATACCCAGGTTATCACAGACGGGTTTTTACCCCTTTTTGAAAAAAACGTCATTACAAACCGCAAAAAGTCATTGCTTCCCGGAAGAGTGGTGGCTTCACTATGTATGGGTTCTGATAAGCTTTATAAATATGTGGACAGCAACCCCATGTTTTATTTCAGATCTTCCGAATATGTGAACGATCCCACTGTCATTGCAAGGAATGATAATTTTGTGTCTATCAGTTCTGCACTTGAGGTCGATTTGACCGGTCAGATCTGTTCGGATTCAGTGGGATACTTTTTTTACTCAGGCATTGGCGACCAGGTTGACTTTTTGCGAGGAAGCGCCATGTCAAAAGGCGGATTTTCCATCGTTGCATTGCCGTCAACCGCTCAAAATGGCAAAATCTCAAGGATCGTCCCCCATTTAAGTCAGGGGGCCGGTGTGGCAAGCACAAGAGGTGATGTCAATTTTGTCGTTACCGAATACGGTATCGCAGAGCTTCAGGGAAAGGGGATATATCAGCGGGTCATGGAACTGACTCAGATCGCCCATCCCAAATTCCGGGATTGGTTAATAAAAACGGCCAAAAGTTATCATTATATTTTCTCGGATCAGCTCACACCCCAGCAGGAGGATCTTCTTTTTCTGGAAGGATACAAGAGCTCCCTCAAACTCAAAAATGGAAAAAATGTCGAGTTCAGACCGATTCTGCCTTCAGATGAATTCTCATCCCGGAATTTTTTCTACTCGTTGAAGGAAGAAACCATTTACTCCCGGTTTTTTCATAAAGTGAGGGTATTTTCTCATGAGATGGTTCAAAAGCAATGGGCACATGTGGACTACAGGAAGAACATTTCCATTATCGGGCTTACGAAAAGAGGCGGGAACATGTCTATCATTGCCATTGGATCATATGCCTATGTCAATGATGATACTGCTGAAGTCGCTTTTGTCGTTCACGAAAATTTTCAGGGAATGGGAATTGCCTCTTATCTTTTGGGTGTGCTTGGAGAAATTGCCATAGAAAATAATTACAAGCGGTTTATCGCAAGTGTGCTGCGAAAAAATATATCCATGATTCATGTGTTTAAAAAGCGATATCCAAATGCCAAACTGCTTAACACCGGTGGAACGGAAATCGATATCGAAATGAATTTCGATCAGGATAAAAAAAATACAAAACAGCCGGAGAATATATGAAAGCGCTGTTAATTGTCGCCCACGGCAGCCGGAAAAAAGAATCAAATGACGAGATTATCCGTCTTTCGGCGGAACTTGAAAAAAAGGCACGCGATACCTTTGATATTGTGGCATCTGCTTTTATTCAGTTTGCCACGCCACTCGTACCGGAAGTGATTGATCAGTTGGTGGCAAAAGGTGTTACGGAATTGATTGTCGTGCCTTATTTTATTGCCGCAGGAAGTCATGTGGTTAACGATATCCCTCGGTTAATCGATGATGCCCGCAAAAAATACAATCACATTGCCATTTCACTGACCCCTCATTTGGGAAAATTTGACGGGATGAAAGAACTTATTCTTTCGGGAGTAAGATGAACGAAATACTGCAAATCATAGGTCAGGAAGAACATTTTGTTAGCCATATGTATGAAAAGTATCAGGGTAGGGTTCCTGTCAGTATGGCTTATGATCAGAATTGTTCCGAACTATTTCCCTTTGTTTTTGAAGATGTCGACGGACATGCCATTGGCATTATTGCCATAGCAGTTGTCACAGAAAACGAAAAGGAACGCGTGCATATTTACCATATCAGTTCATTCAGACAAAAGATAGGAAACGGAAGCATCATGCTTGTTGAACTTTGCCGCCAGGCAGATATATTTAATGTTATTCTCAGTTTAAGCCCGATTTCAATGGGAAATGGCAAAGATTTTCAAATCAGTTACGGGAAACTGAAGGCCTGGTATGCCACGTTTGGATTTTCAGGAGAGGGACAGCTACGGCGGGAACCGGTTTAAACTATTTAAAAGAGGAGGGACGTTTGAAAGTAATCGACAGCCATTTTCACATATATAAAAATGAACAGACGGGGATACTTGCTCAGGGCGGCGTTCCCATGGCCGGATTTACAGGTGCTTTGGGAGAAGCCATTCCCATTGTTGACAGGAGCCCTCTTGACAGAATTGTTGCTGTGGCCGTGATCCCTATTGCCTCAATGAGAAAAGCCGCCATGGCAAAATGGCCTGCAGATTTGAAGGCATCTGAAAAAACAGAAAATAAACTATTGCTTGAAGAGAAATTGCAATCCCGCCTGTCCGGTTTTAATGAATGGCTGCTTTCCGTTGGCCGGGAACATGAGTACATAACTCCTGTGATCGCGGCTGACCCAACTGTTGATGAAACCTTTATGACAGAACATATCCTGTCTGCAATGAAAAGCGATGCGATTACGGCATTGAAAATTCATCCTGCAGCAAATTCCACCTGTCCTTCAGACAAGGGATATTATCCTGTCTACGAGCTGGCCCAGGAAAATGACTTGACTGTCATTTCACATGGCGGTCTATCCGGAGATGACCTGGAAGGAAAATTCTGCACGCCAGAGCATTTCCAAGCCGTCTGCCGGGATTTCCCCAGATTGAAGATCGTTGTTGCGCATCTGTGTTATCCACATAGCAACCGCCTTATGGACCTTTTTGAATCATGCCCGAATCTTTTTACCGATTTGTCTTTTGTTTTAGGGAATGCGCCATATGATGACGGCACCCTCGTTAAAATGATCAACAGGTTTGGTCCGGACAGAGTGCTTTATGGGAGCGATTATCCCTGGTCTGACCCGGAAAAGGATATTTTGCGGTTTATGAGACTCAAACTTACGGACAGCGAACAGGAAAGAATCGTATACCGGAATGCCGTTGAGTTGTTCGGGGTTTGATTTTTTTGACCCAAAGCGGAGGCCAAATCAATGCCGAAAAAAATGATTTCATCATTGACCCGACGGGACTTCCTGAAAATTTCAAGCCTGTGTTCTGTTGCTGCAATAATCTATCCAGTGAGCGTGTTGGGAGATATGTCTTTTTTGCCTGTCGAGCGAAACGATCTGGCTGTTTTTCCATTCACGGAGATGACGAGCGGGTTTAAAGGAACACTGCTTAATATCGCACAGGTATCAGATGTCCATATCATTGATCCGGATCATTATTTAAGGGCAAAAAATCTGAAGCTTTTAGGCCTTGTTGAACTAGGCCCGCTTCTCGATGCCATTCCGAGCACGTCAAGAGTTCAGGATCATCTTACCGGTCTTGCCTGGGATGCCGTCATCCGGTCTGTTAACTCAGAAAACGCGATAGAACCTTTTGACTTTCTGATTACAACCGGTGACCATACCGATACGGACCTGGAACATGAGCTGAGATGGTTTGTGGAAATCGCAGATGGCATCGTTCCTTCCGATTACAAAGACAGATTACGGCATGGCCTGGTTGCCGATATCTCCCCCCAGGGACTTGATGTTCCCTGGTATGCTGCTTTAGGAAACCACGATGTGGAGTACATGGGCACGTTTAACAGTGAATTGCTCATAGGAAAGCTGATTGACACGCTGGGGTCTCCTGATGCCAAAGCCCTATCCGATCTGAATGAATCGATAGATATCTACCAGGATACGCTCACAACGCCTGATTGGCATGGATTCAAGGCCATGCCGGCGGATTTTCCCAAAGAAGGATATTACAGTTTTGACCCCAATCCGATAGTTCATTGCATTGTCCTCAACACAGCAAATTTCAATTCAGAAGCAGGTGTCAAACTCGAAACCATGTCCCTGGGCGTGGTGGATAAAGTTCAGTTCGCATGGATGAAGGAAGACATCGAAGCCCATTTTGATAAGCTCTGCCTTGTTTTTTCCCATCACAGCCCGAAAGAGTTCAGCACGCTTGTGGGTAACACATCCAATTCAAAATTTGTCGGCAGGAAAGCATTCTCAGATACGCTCTGCGCTTATGAAAATGTGATCGCCCACATAAACGGTCATACGCATTTTAACCGTATCGAAGCCATTAAAACAGAAACAGGCGGCTATTGGGACATCAACACCTGTTCCATTATCGAGTATCCCCAGGAATGGCGGAAAATTAAACTCTTCGACAATAACAATGGTACGGGAACACTGTCTTGCCGGATGATTCAACATCACGATCAGGAATGCATCGATACCGCACTCTCAGATCCGGATGCCTACCCGGATATGAGAAGAGGTACTGAACGCGACAGGGATGTAACGCTTTTATTCAACATACCTGTTTCCGTCAAAGAAAATATTGATGCAAATTACAACCGCCTGCAGGCATCCGGAAAGGATAAATTCGGCAATTCTGCAATCGATTCCGATGCGAAGACAGCAGAGGGGGAAGGTAAAGCCGCTTGCTTCATAGGTACAGCAGTTTAAAATGATGGGCACCTAAAAGCGCTTCCAATTTTCAAATGTGAATTTTTGTGCAAGGCCAAGGAAAGCAAGCTGTTGCGCCGAGACCTATTGGACTGCATCGCACAGGCAACAGCGCCGATTGACGAAGATATTGTGCAAAAAAACCATTTGCGGATGGAAACCAAATCAGTTTCAAGATAGGTAATATAAAATGACAATAAAAATAATTGGCGTAGGGTATGGCCGCACAGGTACGATGTCAACTCAGGTTGCCCTGAATATTCTGGGATTTCCCTGTTACCATATGATCGAAGTCATTAAGAATAAAGCCAATAGAAAACATGTTGATTTTTGGCTGAATGTTGCCAGATCACTGCCAGGAAGCCAGCACGATTGGCAGGAAGTATTTGCAAACTATAATGCGACAATTGATAATCCCGGTGCCTGTGTCTGGCAAGAGTTGATGGAGGCGTATCCTGAGGCTAAGATTCTTCTGACGATGCACCCCATAGGCGCTGAAGAATGGTACGAAAGCACCATGGATACCATTTATTTTTCCGAAGCCAAATGGCAGTTCAAGGTAATTGGATTTATTTCACCGTTTATACGAAAACTTGGAGAAATGTCGCACAGATTAGTTTGGCAACGAAACCATAAAGGGACAATGCAGGATCGCGATTCAGCGATAGCTGACTATCATAGGCATATCGAAGAAATAAAGACCAAGGTTCCGCCCGAAAATCTACTGATCTTTACTGCCGATCAGGGATGGGGGCCTCTTTGTCAATTCCTTGGTGTTGACGCCCCTGAAACTGAATTCCCAAAAGTGAATGACCGCACACAAATTAAAAGGATGAATGCCGGTATGATAATAGCTGCTTACGGTATACTGGCGATAGGTGTGGCTGCTTTCGTGGGTTTTTTCCGGACGATTGGCTGGTTAATGAGTCAATAGATGAGCTGACGTGTTATTCAGCGAAAATATGCCAGTTATTCATATACAGATTAAATACTGGATTAAATTCATGTGATCACCACGAGACATTAATGTCTCAAATATTCGCAAAAACACCCGTGCAACCCCAATTAATCAATCAGGACGATTTGATTCCTTTGCGGATTGGCAAAAATGTAAACGAATGATATTGTGTCGTATAATTCTATACACGCTAAGCATTTCTGCACCGTCAAACACACGCGATTCTGTGATGCTGGCTCTGGTATGAATATTGTAATTGATGATGCTTCAAACTGATTTATTGAGGATTGCATAAAAACTATCGCCACTCCGGTAAAAACCGGAAAACATGATATTCATATATGCATGAATAATCTTGGGTGGCGCTAATGCCTGCAACTGAGTTTCCGGCTGTGGCCTGAAGACAAAAAAAGGAGGGAATGTGGCTAAGAATACTGACATACCGAATATCCCGGATCTTGTTCGGATAGAAAATGTAAATTTAGATGGCATGCAAGAAAAGTGCATGGAGATGACACATGCTGTTTATCCCCATGACAAGATTTATGGCCCTTATTGCACAATAGAAGAATATATCAACTGCCCACCCGAGATCATATTTGAATATCTTGCAGACTGCGAACATCTTGGAGAGTGGACCTACAGTACCAGAGATATGAAAAAAACAGAAAAGGATGATATTTGGGTCTTTAACGATGCTATTGGCGGGATAACCGAATGCTATTGCAAAACAGTGGCAAACAAAGAAGCGATGACAGTAGACTATCATTGCGCCTGGGACCAGGGTGACCATCTGTGGATGATCTATCTGATAAGAGTTGTCCCGGCCCAACTGGTACTAAACAAACCGGGGTCTGTGGTGCTGTGGACCAATTGCCACCATCCTTTTTATGACAACAACCCCTTTCCCGAAAAAGCGCCGAAAGATCGCGATGGTTGGGTCGGCGACGCCTGGGATATGTTCTATGCCGGGCATACCATCGAAATGCAAAATCTTAAAAAAATTCTTGAGTTCAGACACAACCGGGATAATGCCGGATTAACGGGAAAGGAGACACGATAATGAAACCTGTTAGCCTCATATCTGTGGCCAGTTATCTACCGGAAAAAATAGTGGGTAATGATTTTTTCATAAATGAATCGGGCGTTGAAACGCATTCCATGTTTCGTTCGACAAGATTCCGGCATCATATCGGTCCAGATGAAACCTGTTGCGATATGGCGGAAATCGCCCTATCTCGCCTTGCGGAAAAAATTAATATCAATCTGCAAAAGGACGTCGATATCCTTATCACAAATGCCACATTACCGGATATCCCTTTTGTAGGCGTAGGCGCAGCTATTGTTGGTGCTTTAAACCTTAATCCCCAATTTATTTATGACATTCAAAGCGGTGGCTGTGTTTCCTTTATTTTTATGATGGAGCTTGCTCGCGCCTTGATAAACAGTTCAGATGCTAAAAGCGCTCTTATATGCAACTTTCAAACTGCAGCCGGCAGAATTTTCGCGCTGCCTGACAATCGTAAGCTGCCTCAGTCCGCTGTTCCGGGTGATGGTTGTGGTGTTGGCTATATCGTTGCGGATGACAGTTCACCTATCATGTCTATCGTTACACGCGTTCATGGTGAAAGTGCCAAAGATATGTTTCCGATTGCTCCAGATGGCCGCAAATGGTGGGAGCCCGGATTTCCTGCGCTTAACCTTGACTTCAATAAGTCAAAAATCTCCTTAATTGTCGCACGGGGCAACAAACTGGTTCCGGAAGTATTACACATGGCAATGGCGAAGGCACATATCGAGTATAAGGATATTGGTGCTTTAGTCACAAATCAGCCCAATAAGATTTTTTTACGTAACTGGCGAGAGTCTATGCTCCTTCCGGAAGAGAAACAGGTTCAAACGTTTGATGAGCATGGAAATCTATTTGGCGCGGCAATCCCCATTTGCTTCGAACGTGGTGTTGATACTGGGGTTATCAAATCCGGGGATAAAGTTCTTCTCGGTGGATTTTCCCATGCCGGTGATTTTACCGCTGCTGCAGTGGTGCATTGGCAAAAAAACAAAATATGACCGTCAGATGAATGCGAAATATAAAGCCGTTGGGGAATTCATTATGTACGATAAAACAAATTTTAATATTGAAGTTAATCAAAAAATGCCCCTTGCGGATGCTATGGTCATGGCGCTCCGGGATTTAGGTGTTGAACATCTTTTTGGTGTGAGTGGCGCGAATATCGAAAACCTGCACGACGCGGTATTCAGGTTGGGAGAGGGAAAACTTTCAAATCGTCTTTGCAAATCCGAGATTGGCGCAGCGTTTATGGCTGATGGATATAGCCGGTTTAAAGATACGATTGGTGTTTGCTGTTGTACTTCAGGTGGCGGTATGATGAACATGGCTGTAGGCGTGGCAGAGTCCCGTGCATCCGGCGTTCCATTGTTGGCGATCGTGGGATGCCCTCCATCTTATTTAACCGGACAAGGTGCCTTTCAGGATGCTTCTGGCAATGGCCTGACCGTTGATGCAAAAATGTTATGGCAGTCCATTAGTAAATGCGTTATTGAACTTACTGCGGAACATTTTTGGGAACAGCTTTTTCACGCGTTAACAGAAAGTTTCAGCAAGAGACCCGGCCCATCTTCGCTATTAATTCCCAGAGACATTATCGAACAGCAAGTATCACCCAGGCCTTCCTGGTGGCCATCAAAATTATCAGCGTTTAAAATCGAAGATGAACTGCCAAAAAAAGAGTTATTATCACTTGTTTCCGCCATCAACGATGCCCGGTCTGCTGTTATATTCGCCGGGCCAGAGGTTGGCAATCAGAACGAGCTGGTCAAATTTTCAAATTTCACGGGCATCCCTGTGGCGACAACTTTGGGCGCAACAGGTGCATACCCCAATAATCATCCCAACTTTCTGGGAACTGTGGGTGCGGCAGGCCTCCCATCGGTTCACACTTATTTATCCGGTTGTGATCTTATTATCGTCCTGGGTTGCCAACTGGAAGCGATGATCAGAGCCCCTTTTGAAACAACCCTATTATCCAAGAACATATATATAATCAATACCTGCACCAGTTCATCTCCAAAACACTTGGATGTAAACACGATCACCGCATGCCCGAATAGAGTGCTAAAATATCTTAACGGAAACAAAAATCATTTGATTAAAAAACTTAATCCGGAAAAACTTCCTCAACATACCCATTACAAACCGCAAACATATAGCTATGGAAAGACTCCTGAATTAAATACCGGCGAACAAATATTAAAACAGAGTGAGGCGCTGACAATCCTTCAGTCTTTTATTCCACAAAACGGCAATCTTTTGTTTGACGCAGGCAATTGCGCTGCAGCTGCTGCACACTACCTGACTATACCTGACGGCACACGGTCACTCGTGGCATTAGGTATGGGAGGAATGGGATATGCGATATGCGCAGCAATCGGAATACAACTGGCAAAGCCCAAAAACCAAACGATGGTTATAAGCGGAGATGGTGCATTCTTAATGACAGGTATGGAAATTCATTCCGCCATTGAATGGCGTCTCCCGATTCTTTGGGTGTTTTTTAACAACAGCCAACACGGGATGTGTACATCAAGGCAACGGCATTTTTTTGAAAATCGGATTACATGTACCCAGTATGGCGATGTCAATATAGACAGGGTCGTGTCTGGTTTGGACAGTTCAAACACGTTATGGCACGGGCAGGCAAAAGATGCGACTGAAATGAAATTTTTACTTGAAGACTACTACGCTAAAGATTCGCGACCGGGCGTACTTGAGTTGAAGATAGGCATTGAAGAAATACCACCATTTTTCCCTTTAGCTAGGGAGACGTGGTGATATCTACCCTGACACAGGGGGAAGGGCAAAAGATACCCGTTTAGATTTCTAAATATACCGGTTCTCGGCTGGTTCATAAATTGGAAGGTCCTACTGCTTAAACCCTGAATTGTTCAACATTCTCATAGAGTTTATTGGCGAGCTGTGATAGTCTTGCCGCACCTTGTTCAATCTGACTCGCACCATTTGCAGTTTCACCTGCTGCCTGACTAAGGCCTGCTATCGTGTTTGAAATTTCAGCGATGCCCTGAGACGATTCTTTTATATTTTCAGATACTGCGTTTGCCGCATCACTTGCGCTACTGATGTTTTTTGCAATTTCATTGACGGTAATCCCGATTTCATCTACTGCACTGACAATCATCTGGGAGATCATATTGACATCTTCAATACTTTTGCCTACTTCAGAAGTGGCACCGATAGCTTCACTCATCGATTTTCTGACAGCTTCAATCTGGCCGCTGATTTCTTTTGTCGCCTGTCCGGTTTGTTTGGCAAGTTCCTTGACTTCATTTGCTACAACGGCAAACCCTTTCCCGGCGTCTCCTGCTCTTGCTGCCTCAATGGTGGCGTTCAATGCAAGAAGGTTTGTCTGGTCTGCAATATCATTGATAATACTAACAACGTTTTCGATATTCTTAAAGGCTTGTGCCAGTAGGGCAATCGATTCTGTTGTGGTTCGGGCCTTGTCATTTGCCCTTTCGGAAATATCAGATTCATTTTGACAATTTTTGGCGATTTCATTGATGGTCGCTGTCATTTCTTCAATAGAAGCGGCTACATTCCCAATGGCCATCGACATGTGATCTGAAGAAGTGGCAATATGGTTCATATTGACTGAAGATTGCTCTGCAGATGCTGCAATGGCATTTGATTGTGCACTCATTTCTTCTGTTGTCGCTGAAAGTTCTGTTGCAGTGGATGAAAGCTCCTCTGAGGCATTCAATAGAATATCAACATTATTCTTATCCTGTTTAATGATATGTGAAATTCTGCCGATAAATGTGTTAAACCATGCTGAAAGCTCATCCATTTCAGTTCGAATAACACTTTGCATGACGAGACATTCATTGCAGCTTTTTAGTTTTCCGGATAAAATGGTCGGACAATGGATTTCGCCGGGTGCGTTTGATCCCACTGTATCCCAGCAGGATGATTCTTTGCCGAATTCCGGACAGTCCTTATGGCCACATTTTTTGGCAGCACTGCAGTTGATTTTTCCCATAGGGAGACGCTTTGTCAGGTCACTTTCCCCTTGCGCGATTTCCTTCAGAAGAAGGTTGACTGCTTTGATAGACCGGGTGATGGAGCCGGACAGCAGCAGGATCATCACGATAATTGCAATCGTAAAAAGGATAACCCAGAAAATCGCTGAGCTGTAGATCATTTTTGTTTTTTGTCTTGCCTGTTGTTCGGTTTCCGTGTATTTTTCGTCTGCTATCTGCCTGATTTCTGCCAACATTTTTTGTACATCGGCCAAATATTTTTTTGTTTTATTTTCAAAATGGCTGACAGCAACTTCATAATTGTTTTCTCCTTTTGCCAATGTATCTTCAAGAATAATTGCGGATTCATGAAGATCTCTATGCGGTGCTTCGATTTTTTCCGTTAATTCCTTTAACGCCGGAAGCAACAGAACCGCTTCGTTTTTGCCGGTGCCATAATACCATTTGCCAAATCCGCATAGATGAAAATTTTTTTCCACATCCAAATGTTTCAAGTCGGGGTTTGAAAGAAATTCAGCCACATGCTGCGCCCATTTAAGATGATCAATTTCCAGTTGCATCATTTCTCTGGAAAGCAGATTTAACTGGTCTTTTGTTTGATAATGTTTGTTGATTTGCGATATATCCCTGATAAGAATCGTTCCCAGGAACAAGAACATGGCAGAGGTCGTACATGCAATAACAATTAATTTTGTCTGAATTTTAATATTTGCAATTCCCATGGGGTGACTTTCTTGGCATTTGTGAACCTGTGTCTGCTATATACTGATTGTGAAGGCTTAACCCGGCTAATCAATTAGCCGGGTTAAGCATGTAAAATATATTGTTTCGTTTAATAATTCAATTTTTATTTTTGAGTTTTTTATGCTGATCGATGATCTGGTCTACCACTTTGGGATCGGCAAGCGTCGATGTGTCTCCCAGACTGTCAAATTCATCAGTGGCGATTTTTCTTAAAATTCGGCGCATGATTTTGCCGGAACGTGTTTTGGGAAGAGAAGAAGAAAAATTGATAATATCAGGCACTGCGATTGCTCCGATTTCTTTCCGGACGTGTTGCTTGAGTGCTTTCAGTAATTCATCAGTTGCCGCCACATTAACATTCAGGGTGACATAAGCATAGATTCCCTGTCCTTTGATGTTATGCGGATAGCCGATAACCGCTGCTTCCGCCACATCCATATGGCTGACAAGCGCACTTTCCACTTCTGCGGTGCCCATGCGGTGGCCGGAGACATTGATGACATCATCCACACGGCCTGTGATCCAGTAATAACCATCTTCATCACGCCTGCACCCATCACCCGAGAAGTAATATCCGTCGTACATGATGAAATAGGTTTGTTCGAATCTCCGGTGGTCGCCATAAACGGTTCTCATCTGGCCGGGCCAGGGTTCTTTAATGGCAAGAATGCCTTTTGCCGGGCCGTCCTGAACCTTCCCTTCTTCATTGAGAACAACCGGAATGACTGAGAAAAAGGGCAGGGAAGCAGAGCCGGGTTTCTGGTCAATAGCGTAAGGTAGTGGTGTGATCAATACCCCGCCTGTTTCCGTTTGCCACCAGGTATCGACAATCGGGCATTTTTCCTTTCCGACATGGGTAAAATACCATTTCCATGCTTCAGGATTTATCGGTTCACCGACAGAACCAAGCAATCTCAAGCTTGACAGATCATACGTGTTGACCCACGATTCGCCCTGGGCCATCAGTGCTCGTATGGCCGTAGGGGCAGTATAAAACTGGTTGACCCTCCATTTGTCGACAACAGCCCAGAATCGTCCCGGATCAGGATACGTGGGAATGCCTTCAAACATGATGCTCGTTGCTCCCTGGGACAGCGGACCGTATACAATATAGCTGTGGCCGGTCACCCAACCGATATCGGCGGTGCACCAGTAGATATCACCCTCATGATAATCAAAAATATACCGGAAGGTAATACCGGTATAGACCATGTACCCGCCAACCGTGTGCTGGACACCTTTGGGTTTGCCTGTTGAGCCGGACGTGTATAGAATAAAAAGGGGATCTTCAGCATCCATCCATTCTACCGGACAATCCGGGCTGGCATTCGCCATGGCATCATGCCACCAGAAATCCCTTTCTTTTTCCATGGTAACCGGTGTCCCGGTTCGTTTGACAACAAAACAGCTTTGCACATTATGCCCGTTCCCTTTACAGATCGACATGGCTGTGTCTGCATTTTCTTTAAGAGGGATTGCTTTCTCACCGCGCATGACACCATCTGTGGTGATGAGAATTTTGCATTGACTGTCAAGGATTCTGTCTGCAAGCGCTTCTGCAGAAAAACCGCCAAAAACGATCGAATGAATGGCCCCAATTCGGGCTGATGCCATCATGGAAATGGCAAGTTCCGGGACCATGGGCATATATATGGAAATGCGATCTCCTTTTTTGACACCCTGCTTTTTGAGAATATTCGCGAATTTGCAGACCATTTCATGAAGTTCACGGTAAGTGATTTTTTTATCTTCAGACGGATCGTTGCCTTCCCAGATGAGGGCTGTCTGATCGCCGCGTGTTTCAAGATGCCGGTCAAGGCAATTATAGGTGATGTTGGTCTTTCCGCCTTCAAACCACTTTATATATACAGGGCCTTTTGAGAGGGTATAATTATAGTCTCTAACTTTTTCCCATTTTTTTTCCCAGTAGAACTGATCCGCCATTTCTGCCCAGAATGTTTCAGGGTCATTGACAGACCTATCATACATGGCTTGATATTCATCCATGCTTTTCATCCAGGCATTTTTTCGAAATTCATCCGGAGCACGAAACTTAAATTCAGTCATGTGGTATCCTTTCAGTATTTTAGGGGTTAATGATAGTAGTCAGACAGTAATCATTATCGTAAATAGGCCATAGTGTCAAGCGCGGCCAAGAGGTAATAGCGCAGGATAAATGGTTAATGATAAAAGGTTGATTGGTTAAATGAGTGAATGGTTAAAAGACAAGCAGGCAAGGGGGAAGTCTCTTGATGAATTGAGACAATCAAAGAGAGCTTCCCCTGAAGGTGAAGATATATTATAACGGTGATAAAAAAAATCATGGATAGATGCTAAAGACAACCCGGCATAAATCCAACAACTTGTTGGGTGAACCGCTTTGAAGGATTTTGATTTTTCCTTTTTTGAGGCCGGCTTTTTCAACAAGTATATTCGTGACCATTTTGGCTGATACATTGGTTTTTTCCATGTATACACTCAAATGATCGGTTTTAACCCAGTCACCGATGAAAAACAGATTGTCAACCGGTGATTGAATGGGGGGTCTTATGGCTTCATATCCAACGAGTTGAGGCGAATAGGTATCCCATCTGTTGACATAATAGTCTGTCGGATCCGGAAGATCAGGCATGACGATTTTCAATTCTTCATGAACCAGTCTCGCGATCATGTCATCACTCATGTTTTCCACTCTTTTGGTATCCGCAATCTGGGTTTCGATAACGGCGATTTTATCGTTTACATAGTCTTGCTGATAGTCGGGGACAACGACCTGACTGCAGGCTTTTTTGCCGTTTAGAATGCCATCATGCGCCCAGTTCAGAGTGACGCCGAGAAGCTTGAAACCTGAAGGCATGAAGTCCATAAAACCGGGAAACCGTTTCTCCCAGGACGTGCATTTCGAATACCAGAGGTTGACGGGAAATACACTTGTCTTTTCCAGTTTCATGATGTTGTCAAAATAAGAAGACCCGGTGAGATTGGATTTGGCGATCACCTGTTTCGCTCCGGGGCTGTCCATGGCAACCACATAGTAATCTGCAGTGTACTCTTTGGGCGGACCTGAAGTGAGCGCAAATATCTGGCTTGAAGGGGCGCCACAAACCGGGCATCGGTTTGGTTTTGACGGTGCACTGAATACAGAACCGCATATTCTGCATTTCCACATTTTACTACCGTCAACACTGCCCTCATCTCCTGCAAGCACGCTCTTGATTTTCCCGTTGACATGATTGACCCGAATGACCGGTGTGTTGTAGATGATTTTCCCGCCTCTGGACTTGATATATTGCTCGATAGGCGCAACATAGGTTTCACCGGGAGGATGCATAAAAATATCGATGCACATATCATCATAAGAACCACCCGCAAGGTTTAGCAGCATGAGTGTGTATAGTGCGGAAGTATTGTCTATATGATCAAACATGGCCATCTCGGACAATGGACCGAAGAGCCGATAAATCAGCTTATCCGGCATGCCTATGGATCTGGCCCACTCAGGGAAGGAAATGCTGTCCAGATACATTCGCTGGTTGACATCATCGAAATCAAAGGACATCATTTTTAAAAGATATTTTCCGATACGTTCCTCTTCAGCTGAAAATCTGGACAAATCATTCAGAAGATTGTAGCATCGCTGTATTTCTCCAAACATGCCGGGCAGGTTAGGCGGAGGAAACCCTATGGTGTTTTCCTGGCCGTCCTTGTTCAGGAAATTGTACATGGTCGTGTCTTCCCGTGGAATTTTATACAACCTGTATCCATGTCTTCCCATAAATTCTCTCAGGTTATTGTAAAATCCCCACACCGCATGTGCGCCATGGTCTCTTGGATATCCCTTGAAATCCGGGTCGTTTTCCGGGGGGACGCCAAATGAGGGATCTCTCCAGCTTTTCAATTTGCCGCCCAGCATGTTTGATTTTTCAATCACTGTGACATCAAACCCCCTGTCCAAAAGCTCACAGGCCGCATGCATGCCTCCGAAACCACCGCCCAGAATCAATACGGATTTTCCGTTTGGCGGAAGATTGACCTTGTTTTCAGGAATATCCGGATACTCCTCATCGAGCACGCTCTTGCCTGAACACCCAGGAAGTGCCATGCTTGCCGCACCTGCTGCCGCTGCTGCCGCGTTTGTTTTGATAAATTGACGCCGTGACAGTGACGTTTCAGAGTTGGGTGATTTTTTAATATCTTCAGGCATATGTTATACCTCCTTGAAAGAAGATGGTGTTTTAGGTGAAACAGTATCCGTTATTCATTAACAAAAAGCTTGACAGACAGATCTTCAATCTGTTTTTGAATCTGATCCACAAGCGTCTGTACTTCGGGCGATTCACTGGTTTCCTTTATCTGGGCCAACGTCACGCTGACATGTTTAAGATCATAGATCGTCCGGGTGTTTTCATAGTTGCCTGACCGTTTGATTTGAGGGACCACTCTGTCTGTAATCATCCGGTTAATGGATGTGATCGCCGCATTTTCTGTTGAATACCTTTCCTGAATTGAAAGAAAAAGTGCTGCGATTGAAAAAATAAAAGCCAGGATAACGATCTTTGATTTCTTTTGATTTTCTTCAGACATTTTTTTCTCCTTTTTTATTGACATGGATTGAACACGATACGCCATTGTTGTTTCATTATTTGATTTCACGATTGCTTCCTGAAAAAGGTAGAACAATCATCTGGTAGTATTTAATCAGGATAAGGCACAGCAAAAGAAAAAGGAGGATCATCATACCCTGAAACAGCCATTTCCCGGGTGCTGTGCCTGACATCTTGTTTTCGATATCCATGAGGGATGCCATCAGATCATTATTGAGATAATTTAACAATTCTTCAGACATTAACGAATGAAATGAAATTGCAAGATTGGTCCTTGCGTTTGAAAGATCCCGGATGGGAACGGTTACAGGGAAGTGCTCCTCTGAACGGACGGCAATTGTTTCTTCTATCAATTTAATCTTTGACTGAATTCTATGCACAACACTTTCCAGTGGAATAACTTTCTCAAATGAATGGCATGTCGCGCAATTCTTTTGATTGATAACAGACAGGTCTGCCTTACCGGTATTGTGATAGCCATGACAGGTGACACAGGTTGCCTCGCAAATTTTTTTAGTTTTATGGATAAATTTTTTACGGCTTTTCATGTTTTTATATTCGTTGATATGACATTTGCCGCACATATCATTGATTTCCTGACCGTCAGGAAGGCCCATATGTCCCTTTTTGAAATCCATGGCAAGAAATTTGTTGCCCCCATGACAGTCTGCACATCCGGTATCTGGTCCGAAGTGAACGCTTTTCTTCCAGTTGACGGCAGAAATACCTTTTCCAGGGGCCTCACAGGTCAGATGGCAGCGTACACAATTGTCCTGCAGCAGAAAAAGTGAATCAGACGCCTGTGTATGGTCGGCAAAACAAAATAGAATTGATATAAGCACGACGCGTTTCATTTATGATAAAAAACCCCATATGGTAAATATGATGAATGAAAAAATTGATGTTTTTACCAGCAAAATGTATAGAGGACGTTTTTCAGGATCTCTGGGCCCTTTTTTATCAATCACCGGCAGAAATACCAAGACAAGATAAATGGCAAGCAGTGAGAGGAGCCCTGTAAATTCTGAAGGCATGATTTTCAATACCTGATAGGGACCCATAAAATACCAGTCCGGTTTGATACGATCCGGTGTGATAAAAGGATCTGCGGGTATTTTGTCTTCTATGAGCATGCCATGAAAAAAGAATACGCCTGCAAATAGAATCATGATTGTAACCACAGTCGCTGACATCCGGTGGAGCATATTGTGGGGGAAAATAGGCTCTGTTTTCATGGGGCCGGACTGGGATTTCAGTGTAATGGATTGGGTCGGGCACTTATCAAGGCAGAGACGGCAGGCATTGCAGAGTCCGCCATCAACTTCGGGCATTGATTTGCTGCCGGTACCCGACATCATGCGTATGGCCGAAAACGGACATATCCTTTCGCATACGCCGCACCCGACACATGTTTCAGGGTTGATTCCGGCGATCATCTCCGGCGGAGCCGCCACGCCGGTCTGCCAGACTTTCTTGATGTGATACCACATGAAAACAATTATCCCTGCAGGGAGAAAGATGATATGAAGCATGTAAAAAATGGAAAGGGTCGGCCCGGCCACTTCTTTGCCACCTCTCAGGAGATAAACAATCAAATCACCTGCAAGGGGTACCGTCCGGATAGCCTCAGTTCCAATGACGCAGGCCCAGTAGGATTGTTGCGACCACGGCAACAGGTATCCTGAAAATCCGGTAACCAGCATAAGCGTCATCAGAACAGAACCTGTATACCATTGATTCTTCCTTGGCCCTCTGTGGGCACTGACATACATAATTCTGAACATGTGGATGAAAAGAACAAGAACAATCAATTTGGCATTGATTGTATGAAGATTGACAAACAAGAATCCGTTCGGGATTTCATTTTTTATGGCAATGACAGATTCAAAGGCTTTTAAAGGATTCGGAGAATAGTAAAAAAGAAGGAGAAGCCCGGTTACCACCTGAATGAGAATAAGAAAAACCGATATCGTGCCTGTATAGGACAGAACATCCCAAAATCTGTCCGGAGCAACAGTGGCATCATTTAAAACGCTATGTTTGAGTTCATCTGATTTCCGGATATTATTTTTAAATCCATCAACCAGCCGGGTTGGGAAAAATCTGTTCATCATTCGCCTTACGTTGATTTTTTTTCAAGTCCTCAGGCAACCATTATTTTCACAAACGTTCCTGAAACTTCTGTTTTATATTCCTTGATAGCTGCGGGTGGCGGACCGGCAACCACTTCACCATCTTCATTATATATCCCTCCATGGCAGGGACAGATAAAACGCTTGCCTGACGGGTCCCATTTGACCAGACAGCCAAGGTGTGTACAGGTGGCATTAAATATCCGGTAATTATCCCCACGGTTTACAGCGATTACAGGTATATCTGAAAGCGACATGAATGCAGATTCACCGTCTGGCAGTTTACTCAGGTCAATCTCAAAATGGCCATCTGATGTTTTAACAGGGAGGAAGGCATTATTTTTTCTTTTTGCCCTGTTTGTTTCCGCATCAAAAATACCTGCATAGCCTCTCTTTGATTGAATGTGAATTTGCTTTGGTGAAAAATAATGGATGACAGAATATAAAAGGCTACCTGATCCAATGGTGAAAAGGGCGGCAATTGTTTTTTTAATAAATGTTCGTCGTTCGTCTGTTTTCGATTCCATCTGCATTTTCTCCCAAATCGAAAAGGCATGCATGTTTGTTTTTAATTATGTCGATAGTCGACTATATACAATAATATCTGGGACCGTTTGTCAATAAAAATATTAACAGGATTTTATAATTTGACACAAAAGCGGGTTTTGTCGCAAATTTCGTAACAAGGCCGAATTTCGCCTCAGTTCCTGAAATTATGCGGCCAGCGAGTAAAATATTTCTGCCGGAGTCTGGACAGAATTATTCCCGTTTTCCATCTGGCCTTTCCGGATCATCCGGACAAGCTCAATCCCCCTGAGCGTCACGCTCGCCGAATAAAATTCCTTGAATCCGAGCATGGGCCTTGTAATTCGCTTGATTCCGCGATGGCAATTGTTACACCACATTATTCAGATACTTCACTTGCCGAATTTCAATATCGGTGCTGTTCTCTTTATCCACAGCCCTGTACAAATAGCACCATTCTCCTTTTACCTTTATATATGTCTCATCCATACGCCAGCCGGTTCCGATTTCCTGAAGAGACAGACGCGCTTGTCAGGTCAGAAGACTTTTTAAATGCAAAAAGTAGTTGTCCCGATGAAAATTCTAAGGAGAAACCGCCATGTACCGTCTATTCCATTTTAAACGTATACCGGCATGGTCGTTCAGTCTGGCACACTTATGGAAAACGTCCGGGTCTATCTCTTCACCGAAACCGGCAGTTACCTTTCTGTCTATGGCAATACGGACGTATCGGGAAAGACATCCTTTATCATTCCTGCAGGAAACTAAAAATTCCGCGCAGATTATGATGGGGAAAAATACTGGACGCTTCCGACGTCCATCCCCTCCGGAGAAACCACACCGGTTCTGATCGAACTCTCCTCCCAACCGGCGGTAATTGGGAATACTAAAAGGCCGATCTTAAACCAGTTCCGTCACCTGAAACAAAAACCCTATTGGGGTTGTGAGGTGTGCCGATTTGTGCATTGCAATATTTTTATTTGACAATAAACTACATCTATTATACGTGAGTTTATCAAGCAAGACCCTGTAAGCCTATTTTTGAAAAGGCATTGATGCATCTCACACCGTAAAGTCGGACTATTTTAGAACAGAATAACCCAATGAATACTGCGCCTGTTTATTTGTTACATAAATTATTAAGAGGCAGATATATTCATATTTGCCACGATCATATTAACCCATATTTTAGGAGAGAAAAATGCAGAACATGATGAATGATATATTGAAAAATGTTGATGCAATGAAGGCTTTTGATTTCACTAAAAATCTTGACATATTCAAAGACATGAACGCATCTAAAATCGGTTTACAAATCCTCGGTTTTCAAAAAAATGCTTTTAACACTACTTACAATACGCTTTTGAAAATTCAGGAACAATCTGAAAAAATTGTCGATTCATTTGTAACGAGCAACGCAGCCATCCCAGACCAAGGGCGCAAGTTTCTTGATGAATGGCGACAGGCTTTTAGAAATGGTCAGAATGAATTTAAAAAATCAATCGATGACAGTTTCGTCAAAGTCGAGTCCTTTTTTTCTGGCGAAATTGAATCACCAAAATCCAAATCAAATGATGACCAGCAGGTAAAGGTTTCTGAGCCCAAAAAAATGGAGAGTGACCTAAAAAGAGAATTAAGCAAGAGTAATCTGCAAGCTGATGAACCGAAAAAAGAGACCAATGAAAAAGATAAACCCATAAAAGATCAGGTTAAAAAAAATAAGTAAAACAGACTACTGAAAAACTCGGAATAAATACCCAATGTGAACCAAAAGGCACCACCAGATTGCGGCCAGGGCTTTTTTATTCCGAGTCACTAAACATATGCGTTTGCCTTTTTATTCTTCTTTTTTGCCCAATGAAAACATAAAACATCACAGCGATTTTATGCAATATAACTTCGTTATGTACAAAACCTTGTATTCCGGCCCCTCCCTATGGAATGATGATGGCTATGCCAACTTGAGTGAGACGACGGGGGCGGGAACTGAAAATACGAACAAACAGCCTGTAGGAACGTTTTATAAAGCCCTCTGATACAAGGAGAGAGATGGTTATGATGACACGTGTAAGCAAATACCGCAGGACAAGATTCATTGCCGCCTTTTTTTCTTATTTGTGTTTTTATTTCATGATACCCTTTGCATATGCCGGGGATAAGATATCGTTTGTCGCCAATAAGGATGTCTCTGTAAATTCATTAACCAGCACGGACATAAAAAATATTTTTATTGGAAAAAAATCAGAATGGGATGATGGCCGGAGAATTATTTTTGCCGTGCTGAAAAATGAAGACACCCATGTCGCTTTTTTAAAAAAATACATCAAGAAAAGTCCGGATCAGTTTAAAAATTATTGGCGGAACATGCTTTTTTCAGGCAAAGGCATGCTTCCGCCAACTTTTGTCACAGATGCGGAGGTCATCGACTTTGTAACCAAAACAAGTGGTGCCATCGGATATGTCGTTCAGGGCTCTAAAGGTGATGTAAAAGTACTTACCATTTCAGATTAGATTGAGACGGCAAATAACACCAGGGGGTATTATGAAAAAAATATACGTGAAAATGATAATGGTTCTGGCAGGGTTGATGATTACAGGGAATATTTATGCAAATGATACTGTTCAAATTCATGGTTTCATGTCCCAGGGGTATCTGAAATCAGATGGCAACAACTATCTGGCAGAATCAAAAGACGGTTCATTTCAGTTCAATGAGATGGGACTTAATTTTAAAATGCAAGCCACAGACAAGCTGCAGATAGGCATGCAGTTTTTTGCACGGGACATGGGCCCAATAGGGAATGATGAGATCGTGCTCGACTGGGCCTTTGCGGATTACAAATTCAAGGACTATTTGGGCCTACGGGCCGGGAAAATTAAGTCACCGATAGGTTTCTACCATGAAACCCGGGATGTCGACATCCTCCGGACGAGCATCCTTCTTCCTTCAGCTGTTTATGATGAAAATTTAAGGGATTCGGCGAATGCCATTCATGGGGTGGGTATATATGGTGACGTCACAACAGATTTTTTAGGTAATTTTACCTATCAGGCGCTTGTCGGGACACAAAATATCAGCACGGATGGCGGAACGGCAAAGTATATATCGCAGACATTGTTTGATATTCAGCATGTGGGACTTGATAGCATATTGGCCTATTCGCTTCAGTGGGTCGATCCATCCAGCCATTTGAGGATAGGCGGCACCTGCTTCTTTACGGAAATAGAAGCAGATGGCGTGACTCAAAACAAGAAAAAATGGGACGGTATATCGGGGGGGCTCTTTGAGGTGCCTGAAGGGACGGCTATGGATAACAGAACAAGAAATATTGAAGAATATATTGGATCAATCGAATTCACATGGAATGACTTGCTCGTTGCCTATGAGTATAAAGTTTTAAAAACAACAGGTATTTTCAATATTTATTTCCCCGAGTTCACAATTACCAGTTTGGCGCCACTAGATATACTTGGTTATTATGGCTTGGTTTCATATCGGTTTTTGCCATTTTTTGAAGCAGGCATTTACTACGGCGAATTTTTTGTGGATGCCAATGACAGGGATGGCAGTAAGCGTGAGGTCGATTATCTTTCCTGGCAGAAAGATTTTGCTGTTTCCTTGAAATTCGATATCAATGACAACTGGATTATAAAGCTCGAAACCCATTATTTCGATGGGGCAGCAAATCTGAATCTGGAGCTTAATCCTGGCACCAATGCTAAATATTGGTGGCTATATGCAGCAAAGGTCAGTTACGTTTTTTAAAAAAATATTTGACTGACCATGCATCGGATTCGGAAATGCCAACATCATCAATAATTGTATAAAAACAGATATATACAAAATAATAACCCCTCAAATAATATGTTTCAAAACAGCGTTTTTATTTCATAAAAATATATTTCAATTCAAGTCTAATAAATACTTGACTCACAAGTTATACCTACAGTATCGTTTTCTAAATCGAACATTCGTTTCAAATATAAACATGAATTATTTTCCGTATTTTTAGATAAAATGCGATGCATGAAAATGGTCGCTGACAGGTCATGGTTCATTTTTCCTGGTGCAGGCCAACATATGGGGAAAATGGTCCTCTGATTTGGTTAGAGACTTTTTTCATTCAGCAGTTAAACGGCATTTTTTTATGAAGGAGAGGTTGATATGAAAGGCATTTTTAAAAATAGTTTTACAGGGATCATGATAATGGTGGTGGTGATGTCTCTGAACGGTTTTACCGGTTGCGACCTGACAAAGGATGCGCCACCCGTCCCCGAACCGGTTAAGGAACGTGCTGCACTTGATTTTACGCAGGCAGACGTGGATGCACTAGTGTCCATGACCCAGGAAAAGATATTTTTGCCCGCGCCGACCGACAATGGCGACCCGCCTGAAGAGTGTGATTATGTGCATTTCCTGAGATTCAAGTTAAAAGATATTGACTATGATCCTGAAGTTCCTTCCACAATGAACAATGTGGATGCATTCCTTTTGGTTGTACCGGGCATTCTCGAAGGCGCAAACGGATTTGAATATTTTGCGCGCAATCTGATCTATACTGCGAAAGTGTATAATAATCTCAATCTTGAAGTCTATGCCATGGACAGGCGGGCGAACTGTCTTGAAGACACATCTGCCGAACCCTATATCGAACAGATCTATTATGATGGCACCTACAATGGCCAGACCTTTGAAACCATGGATGAAAAGCACGATGCCATTGTGGATCTGGCATTGGGATACTATTATTATGGCGAAACATTGCCCAATGGTAAAAAATTTGCCGGATTCCTCAAAAATAAAGATGTGCCCTATCTTTCGGATTTTGGTCTGAAGATGAATACGGAAAGCATGTTCAAAATCGCCATGACCATGGTTCCTGATTTGGAAGCAAGGCAAAAGAAACTGTTTGTGGGCGGACACTCCATGGGTGGCATGCATACAGCAGTCTTCGCCGGATGGGATCTGGATGGTGATCTTGCTACACTGGATGATGCCGGCTATATGAATTGCGCAGGATTGTACGCTCTCGATTCTTCGGTTGCGGCCTATGAAACGATTCGTGATCCGCTGACCAGTGAACTGCCGATTTCGACCATTGCTCTTTTGGATGCCATGGATGAATACACGTACCTTCAGATCGTGGATGCGATTCGAAAAGAATGGCTGCCGCCACTTTTACCTTTCCCGTTCTTTGATGCCGAAGTGATGGCCACCACGGAAATGATCGGATATCTGGGTGACTGGTTTCCGGATCATGAAGCCACCGCTCTTGACGAGATTCCAATGAGCAGTAATCTCAAAGCCACGCTTCAGGTATTGCATTCACGAACACTCAGTCAGTTTATCAATGCGAAACCGACAATAAAAGACTTCCGGTATACCAATGAGGCACTGATCGGGGCCTTTTTTGATGATAATTTTGTGCCTGTGGGCATGATTCAGACCAGCATGGGGTTCCTGAAAGGTGGCCCGGTGGTTCAAAAAGATTTTCCGTTGCCGTCGGATTTTTCAAAAGCCAATCCTGAGCTGGCAGATAGCATGGGCATGATGGTGTCTTCGAAAAATATGTTCATCCCTGCAGATGAGGGCGCTGTGGATAAAGAAGGGAACGGGCCGTTATATTCCTGGGCGGATTTTGATGAGATCGGGAATGCGGAAGAGCCCGATTTTCAGGATGTCTTTGGCAACATGACTTACACCACCATGGAAAATGAGATTTCCGACATTCATGATTTTGCACGGGCGTTGCATCAAGGCCCGTCCAATCTGGTTGAATGGTATTTCCCGTTACGTCCGGTGATTGACATGAATACGATTGGTGCATCATGGGCGCATAAGTACGGGATGAATTATTTCTATGGCGATATGGCCGGTCAAATGCCGATGATCGAACTCGTTCAGGCAAAAGAAGGCGTTTCCGATACAGACGTGAGAAGACAAATCAAGGGAGCGAACCATATGGACCCTATGTTCATGTCGGCTAATACGTCTTCGCATCGTGAGAATGAAGTCATGCAGCCGTTGATCGATTTCATCATCGAAAATAAGGGGGAGTGAATGTAATAGGATGATAGGGGGGCTGCTTTTAAAAAAAGCCTTCTATTTTAGCCAGTTACAAGACGTTTCCTTTACTGCCCGCTCTTTTGAAAGGCGATAGGTACCTTGGCAGGGCTGATGGAAGTAATATATCATTTTAAGGATAATTATTTTTTTGCCAGACAACGATTTCGGGCAAAAAGGGAACGGCTTGCAACTGGCTCAACCTATCGATTCATAATTTTTTAAGGAGAGATGATTATGGAATTTCTGAATAAGGGTAAACTGCCAGGTGGTATCATCACCCTTGTCTGCCTTTTATCTGTGATGGGATTTATGGGGTGTGATCTGTCTAAAAAATTTCCTCCCATACCTGAACCTGCAAAAGAGAGAGCCGCACTTGATTTTACCCAGAACGATGTTGACGACCTCGTTTCAATGACTCAGGAGAAGATTTATTCTCCTGCACCCGCAGAGCATGGAAATCCGCCTGAAGCATGTGATTATATAAATTTTTTGAGATTTAAACTGAAAAATGTTTCCTACAATCCAGAAGACAGTGTTAGTTCCGAAAACGTGGATGCATTTCTTTTAATGGTCCCTGGAATTCTTGAGGGGGCAAATGGATTTGAGTATATAGCAAGAAATTTGATCTATATTGCAAAGGTATACAATCATCTCAATCTGGAAGTATGGGCCATGGATCGTCGGGCCAACTGCCTTGAAGACACTTCTGCCGAACCTTATCTGGATAATATTTATTATGAAGGGACGTATAACGGTCAAACATATGATACCCTGGAAGAGAAGCACGACGCCATCGTGGACCTGGCTTTAGGATACTATTATTACAATGAGGCATTACCGGACGGCAAAACCTTTGACGGCTTTCTGAAAAACAAGGATGTCCCCTATCTGGTTGATTTTGGTTTGAAGATGAACACGGAAAGCATGTTTAAAATCATTCAGACCATGGTGCCTGATCCTGAGGTGAGAAGACAGAAAGTCTTTGTAGGCGGCCATTCCCTGGGTGGTATTCACACATCGGTATTTGCAGGTTGGGATCTGGATGGGGATCCGGATACGTTGGATGATGCCGGCTATATGAATTGTGCCGGCCTTTTCGCATTTGATTCTTCAGTGACACCGTCGGCCACGATCGCAGACTCGGTTCTCCAGATGCTGCCCATTTCTACAGCCGTATATCTGGAAGACATGACAGAAGATGTATATAGCGCGGCGATTCAAGGGTTTGATGATGGCTGGATGCCGCCCCTTCTGCCATTTCCGTTTTTTGATGGCGAAGTTATGGCGATTACCGAATTTATCGGATATCTTGGGGACTGGTTTCCGGATCACGAATTTACCGCTATTCATCAGATTCCCATGAATGCCAATGTCAGAACAACCATACAACTGATGCATTCCAGAACGCTCTGTCAGTTCATGATCCAGAAGCCGTCTATGATGGATTTCAGATATACCTACGAAGCACTGGTTGGCGCTTTTTTCGACGACAATTTTGCACCTGTGGGGATGATTCAGGCAAGCCTGGGATTCCTGAAGGGAGGACCGGTTGTTAAAAAGGACTTCCCCTTACCTGAGGAGATCAATGAAACCATTCCGGAGCTGGCAGATATGCTGAGTGCGACTATTGTATCCAAAGATTTATTTATTCCTGCAGACGAAGGCGTGTCAGATAGCGCAGGTAAAGGCCCGCTCTATTCCTGGGCGGATTTTGACGAAATCGGCAATGCAGATGATCAAAATTTTATGGATATCTATGGAAAAACGACCTATACTACCACTGAAAAAGAAATGTCGGATATGCACGATTTCTGCAGAGCACTTCATATCGGCCCATCCAATCTGGTGGAGTGGTACTTCCCGTTCCGTCCGGTTATGGATATGATTGCGGCGACATTCTCCTATGGGCCGAAATACGGTCTCAATTTTCTCCATAAGGACATGGTTGGCGTGTTGCCGTCAGTAGAGTTTGTCGGCGGAAATGGCATATTGAGCACAGGCCCGCTGGGCGATCTGGTTCCTCAGGGAGATTATATCATACCAGGTGCAAATCACATGGATCCCATGTTCATGTCGGCGAATACGTCGTCGCATCGGCCAAACGAAGTGATTCAGCCCTTGATCGATTTTATCATTGCAAATTCAGCGGACTGACGTTGTAATCCGGTTTGAATTGAAGCAACAATAACCTTTCCTCTCCTTGGCGTATCCGTTGAATGGTTTTTCGTCGATGCAAAACAAAAAACCATTCAACGGGCCATTTTTTCGATAGAACAGCCTCACAGATTCAGGGTCATCATCACCGGCAACTCGAATATATCCATTTCCAGTAAATCGCCAGGGTCTTTTTTTTCGAGACTGTCAATACTCCGACCATTCTGATGCAGAAAAAGTTTTTGTTCTTCTGCCGGAAGTCTCGTTCTTAAAAAAATGAGCGAAACAAGCATATCTTTCCCGAATTCCCGGATTGCGTTGTCAGGACAGCTTATCGGCTTGTCAGGCAGTGTAAAAAGAATTTGATCCCGCATTAACAAACTGGCCAGTATCTGAGTGCTGCAAAGCAAATAAACCGACCGGTATCCGGTAGCTGATACCCTCATGGCTTTCTCGAAAATTTCTTCCGCTTTTTTTTTGATAGGTTAATATGCTTTTTTTTGATTGGGCAATATCTGTCTGTGCTTCAACACCTACGGCCTCTGTCCTCAGTCGTCTTAAGGTGACAACCGCCTTTGTGAGGCTTATCACACCATACTCGCAATAAAAATCTTCATCCAGAAACCCGCCGTTTTCAAGGATGTATGTGGCTTCCTTCTCAGCACGTTTGAACTGAATATCCGAAACGCGAAATGATGGTGCTTCTGAAGCAATGCATCTGAAAATGACCATGCGAAGGGACCTTGCATTCAGGTTATTGGGATCGATGCTCAGCACGATGCGAAGAATTTCATTGGCCTCGAAGAACCGCCGTCTGAAAAAAAACGTTTTGGCAATTTCAATTCCCAGCATTGAATGATGAGGAAAAGAAAAGAATCGCGTGATTGCATTTGACGGAACCCGTTCTTCAAGCTGTTCCGGGAAAAGCAGCAATTGGCTCAGGTAGTCAAGAGAAGACGGGTGGGATTGCATAATTGGGTCTTCCAGCATGGCAGGGATAAAATCCCAGTAAATGTAGCTCCAGAGTCCTTTTATCCACCAGATGTCCAATGATTCTCCATTAAAAAGGATAACCTCTTTGGGTATATAAAAAAAAACAGCACGGATATCGTTGATCAGGACACATTAGTCAACATTCTGTTTCACTTCATTGCACAATTTCAGGAATGTTTCATAGTTCCAGGACGGATCAAGGCCTGGGCGTTCATATCCGATCCAGAATACCAGGCTCCTTAAGGTGTTTCGTTTATGGGAGGTGTCTGCAGGTTCTTTTTTAAGTCGTGTCAGCATGGTATTGCTTATTTTGGGCAGCTCAATTTTACATGATTGGATCAATGCATTTATCCGGTCCGTCATTGTCCGTGCTGAATGATTCGTCTTTAAGAGCTCTTTTTTTCGTTTGAAAAATTCTTCGAGATTCAGATCTTTAGGCGGGGAGCATGCTGAATGGCTGCGCTCATTTATCCGGATGAACTGCGTGAAAGATTCCAAATCCGCTTGTTTGATGACACCTTCAGTTGCGGCGAATGAAATAAAGGAATCGAGTGCTTTGGTATTGTAACTTTTCATCGAAAAATTTTTAAGCGTTTCAAGGGTAGGGAATACTGCCGGAATCGCTGCTTTGGCTTCCGATACGTTGCTCATAAAGACCCTCCTCATGGATTACCATGAATTGTTTTAATAAAAATAAATTGATTTTAATGAAATGTATCTCAATTTAATTTCATGTTTTGCAGGATATTCTCATATGGCAAAATCGGGCATCACGGTCAAGGTATATTTTATCTATCTATATTTATATGAATATTATTCAAATATGGGGGAAGTAAATTTCAGGTAATAATCTTTTAAGCGCGTGTGGAGCTAAAATGCATAAATGAAATGTTTTAGCTATTTTTATGTTTTGCACAAAATGTTACCTGAATTTCAGTCTCTATGGATAATGACACGGCAGACGCCTTATCTCTTTGGTCTGTTCTGTTTTATAAAAATGTTTGTTTTGGATTGAAACACGGTTGTGTTTCTATATTCAAATGGAATAAAATTTAATAGTTGCCGCCACCATGTATCCAGAACATGACGGGCAGCCTTCATGTGCCTGTCGGTCTATATTCAGTATCAAATTGCGGTGATCATATTTTTAAATACAGGCAGTCCTCTGAACCGAGAATGGTTTTGTTGTTTTCGAAAATGGTTGCGGTGAAGGCCAACATATCTCGCACTTGCGTACACTCCGAGCAAAATTCCAGTGCTTTTTGGGTACCGCTCCATTTATCGGCGGGGACAGAAGCTTTCCACCGGAAATCACCTATCGGCTCAAGCCAGGCATAACTGTTCTCATCATCCTCAAACCCGATGACATCGCCATATGTGGTTGTCCGTTTGGTAGCCTTGACGGTGACGTCATCACAGGATAGGAATCCGGATAAAGAGAAAACGATCAAAAAAATTAAGCAATAACAGGTGTGCCTTTTCATAAGTTTTGGTCCTTATAATCAATTGTGTATAAAAATACGAATATTGAATGTCGTTCATAGAATCATTTGTCATTGACACCAATCCACCTTTTTGACATACTTTTTTTTCTGAAGAAATTCCTGTCTTTCATCTAATAAAATGCAGAATGTTCCGGAGATGCCTGAAAAAACGTCACTGGCACATTGTGCACGTGCATCTGCAAGGCATTTTTGTAATTGCATCACAGAGCTTTTTTTTCATGGTTTCACAACATACAAATATTTAATAAAGGGAGGACGGTATGAGCTTATTTAAAGACACCAGCCATATGTATGAATTTTTGGAAGATTTATGGAAATACATTGTTTTTGAATCGAGTCTGGGTGAAAAATTGAAAGAGAATGACGTGACCTATAAATACATTATTACCGATCCGGATGGCTATCTTTTTGTGGATGCGGAACATGTGGTCACCGGTAAGGAAGCGAACAGGGATGCGGTGATCACAATGGAGCTTTCCGGAGATACGATTGTTAAATTCTGGACAAAACAGTTGTCCCTTCCGGTGGCATTGGCAACCCGCAAAATTAAATCCAAAGGCCCGATTCCCAAGGTATTGAAAATGCTGCCCGCATTAAAACCGGTTTATGAAATTTTTCCTGAGTTTTGCAGGAAACACAATGTTCCCCTGAAATAAGCTGAATGGGTAAAAATTCTTGAGACATTAACATACAAGAAGGAGGAGTGATTCTATGGAATTCCTGGATCTGGATATTAACCTGACCAAAGAAGATCGAATGTTGAAAGCCAACGCCAATGAGTTTGCCAGAAAAGTGATGCGTCCCATTGCCAGAGAGCTGGATGAAATGACGCCGGAACAGGTCATTGCCAAAGGTTCGCCGTTCTGGACGTTCATGAAAAAGAGCTATGAACTTGGATATCACTCGATTCTTATTCCGGATGCCTATGGCGGGATGGGGTTGAGCCCGCTTCAGCAGGCCATTGTTTTTGAAGAGCTTGCCTGGGGAAGCGTGGGACTGACTGTTGCGATTGGTGTGTCCAGTTTCCCGGCATTTGGCGCAGCCATGGTTCCCGAAGAGACCATGGTCGAAGAAATTCTTATTCCCTATTGTGAAAACAGGGATGTGTCTTTTATCGGATGCTGGGGCATTACAGAACCGGATCATGGGTCAGATACATTGATGCCGTTTCACCCCAGTTTCAGTGATCCCAGTATTCCGTCCCAGTGCATTGCCACGCCGGACGGTGATGATTATATCTTAAACGGTCAGAAATCATCCTGGGTGTCCTGCGGGACCATTGCCACCCACTGTGCGCTGTTCTGCCAGATTGACAAGTCCATGGGGCATGCCGGTGGTGGGATTTTTGCCATACCCCTTGATCTGCCGGGAGTGAAAAAGGGGGCGCCACTCAACAAGATCGGCCAGCGGGATTTGAACCAGGGAGAGATATTTTTTGATAATGTCCGTGTACCTGGTAAATATCTTATTGCAGGCCCTGAAGCATATGAAGCGCTTCTGGAAATTGTGCTTTCCACCACAACCGCGTTTATGGGAATCGTGGGTACAGGTGTGGCCAGGGCTGCATTTGAGGAAGCATTGGCGTATGCCAAAAACAGGGTCCAGGGCGGCAAGGCCCTAATTGAATACCCGACTATCCAATCCAAGTTGTTTCATATGTTACGAAAAGTTGAAACCAGCCGGGCCATCAGCCGGGCAGCGTTTGTCTACAACCAGAATACATCGACACCTGCAGAAGAATATTCCCTGATTGCAAAAGTCCATGGCACGCAGGCGGCATTTGATGTGGCCAATGAGGCTGTCCAGATTTTTGGCGGTAACGGTTTGACAAAGGAGTATCTGATTGAAAAACTCTTCAGAGATGCCCGTGCCATGATGATTGAGGATGGGTCCAACGATACGCTGGCCATTTCAGGCGGGCATAAGATTATTGAGACATATCCCCGTAGGGATTAATCGTGAATGCTCCTTCTGGTCTTTTGGAGGAGAATTTATTTCCTCAGGGGGATACATGGTTTCAATGAGCGACAAATCGCATCGCATAGATGATGATGAGGGCATGGCGCTAAAAAAGGCAAAAGATAATCGGGTTTTGATTCGTGCATTGCGCAAACAACTGACTGACTGTGAAAATAAACTGGCTGACAAGCAAGGCATCCTCCATGCTCTCGGTCGAAATCAGAGCCGATACCATACGGTCTTTGAAAAAACCGGTACAGCTACCTTTATTATGGAGAAAGATACAACGATTGTCCTGGTGAATGCAGGATTTGAAAGGCTATCCGGGTATTCCAAAAAAGAAGTGGAGGGCCATTTGCGGTTGGCTGCCATTATTGATCCTGATGATCAGGCGCAACTCTCCCATTACCAGCGCCAATGCATTCCTTCCTCGGATAAGGGCGTCAAAGAGCTTTCCTGCAGGATACAAAACCGAAGTGGCGATTTCAGAAACGTGCTTCTCAAAATTGATGCCATTCCGGATACTCTCGAAAGTATAGGCTCCATGGTGGATATCACCCACATCAAGGCAGCCGAATTGGCGCTCGGTGAACAAAAAGCCCAGCTGGACGCCATTTTAAATGCTTTTGAAGGTCAAATCTATGTCATTACCGCAGACTACCACCTCAGTTACACAAACAATCACCTTCGCCGACCAGGTGATACCGATGTGCTGGGTCTCAAATGTTTTGAAACGCTTCATCGTCGAAAGACGCCGTGTTCTTTTTGCGTCATGGACCGGGTTCAGAAAGGAGAAACAGTTCGGTTTGAATCGAAAAATCCTAAAAATCAGCGTTGGTATTACAGCATGAACTCGCCGATCCAGCATGTGGACGGCACGGTTTCCTGTCTGTCGATGATCTACGATATTAATGAGCGCAAATCTGCTGAAGTGGCCTTGCGGGAGAGTGCGACTACCCTGCGCCGGGAAAACATCATCCTTCGATCACAAATCAAGACGCGTAACAAATTTGGCAAGATCATTGGTGCGAGCGCTCCCATGCAGCAAGTTTACGAGAACATTCTGAATGCGGCTGCCACTGAAGCCACTGCCTTGATATATGGAGAACCCGGCACCGGCAAAGAACTGGTGGCCCAGGCCATTCATGATATGAGTGAACGCCGGAGCCATCGTTTTGTGCCGGTACACTGTGGGGCGATTCCGGAAAATCTGGTTGAAAGTGAATTTTTCGGATACAAAAAAGGTGCGTTTACCGGTGCCTTGGCAGATAAACCCGGATATCTGGATTCCGCGAACAAGGGCACCATTTTTCTGGATGAAATCGGTGAAATCAGCCTTCAAATGCAGGTCAAACTGCTGCGCGTGATCGAAGGCAGCAGCTATACGCCCGTTGGGGCCAGTCAGGAAAAAAAGTCAGATGTGCGATTCATTGCCGCCACCAACCGGGATCTGAAAGAGCGGATCAGCAGACAAATGATGAGAGAAGATTTTTTTTACCGCATTCACATTCTGCCGATTGAGTTGCCTCCCCTCAGAGAACGAAAAGAGGACTTGCCGCTCTTGATAGAACATTTTTTAAACCTGTATGCGGCCAAGGACAAACCGCCTCCCATCACAAGCGAGGTGATGAAAAAACTGGAAGACTATAACTGGCCGGGCAATGTGCGTGAACTGCAGAATGTCATCATTCGGTATTGCAGTCTAAAACGAATCGATCTGATAGGTAAGACCCGAACCGCGCCCCAATCAGAAGTTCTTAAAGACGATTTTGCAGGTATGGCAGCAGATTCTGCAGAGGGGACTTTGGCCACACGGATCGAGCGCTATGAAAAGCACCTGATTCTGACTGCACTCAATCAGCACCAATGGCAGCGCCAAAAGGTAGCCACTGCATTGAAAATAGATCGAAAAACCTTGTTTAATAAAATGACGCGCTTCGGTCTGAACGCTCCTGAAAAATAGGCTGGCCTCATTTTAAAAATTGGGCAATATATTGCCCAATTTGTGCATTCATTACCCCAAAATAATATTTCCCCATCATTTTTAATCACTTACACATTGGCACTCGATACGCCATGCGTGTAATAATGAAAGATGGGGAATAGGTTCCTCATTCCGACAACCTCGGCCGCCATGAACATTTTCTGATAATTTAATTTATAAATACAAAATGTTACAATATGTTTTTCGATTGGTACGATTTTTGTAATACTTGTTGTCACCGCTTTCTCATAACTATGGAACGTCTTATAAAATTTACGGGGACGTTTCCTAAATAATAGATCACATACTGGATAAAAATGAAAACATTCTCAAATTTAATTCAGGAAGTGCAAAACACCGGGCAATGCAATCAGTGTGGCGGGTGTGTTTCTTTTTGCAGTTCAGTCAATTACGGTGCCCTGGGGATCGACGAAAACGGACGGCCAGCGTATATTGATCAGGATAAATGCATCGAGTGCGGCATCTGCTATATGATCTGCCCATCACGGGACATGTTCGAGCATGAAACCCGCCACCTTGTTGGCTGGAGCGCTCCTATGGGCCGTGTTCTGGATATCAGCGTTGCCTGTGCGCATGATAAGGATGTCCGCACCCGGGGAAGTGATGGCGGGGTCGTGACCGCACTTTTGCTTCATCTGCTGGATACCGGCCGTATCGATGGCGCCATCGTCACACGGCGTATCGGCCTGTTTCAACAACAGCCACATCTGGCACGGACGCACCAGGAAATCTGGGAAGCAGCTGGCTCTTATCTGGATGCCAGTTCCGGAATGTCCTTACTCGGAAACCGGTACAGCACATTTTCTCCTTCCATTCAGGCCTTTAAACCTTTAACCCGGGAAGGGCTTCGACGCATTGCGTTTGTGGGCGTGCCCTGCCAGATAAAAGCACTTCGAAAAATGCAGGTACTGAAGCTTAAACCTTCGGAAACCGTACATATTGCCTTGGGGCTGTTTTGCGGCGGCAACTTTGACTTTGGAGAGAAAGAACGTAATCGGCTGGAAAAAATTGGCGGATTTTCCTGGGATTCGGTTGCTGACATCAACTTGCGCGATGTTTTGCAGGTGAGTCTGAAAGATGGCTCCACGCTCCGGATCCCGGTGGATGAACTGCAATTCATGCTTCGTCCGGCCTGTAAATATTGCCAGGACTATACTGCTGAATATGCGGACCTTTCTTTTGGCGGGGCAGGGGCTCCTGAAAAATGGACCACCGTCTTTGTGCGTACCCCTGTTGGACGCGCGGCGTTTAGTGACGCAAAAGGCATTGCCCTGAGGGAATTCCGAATTGAGGACAACCCGCAGTTCGCTGGTGAGACATTTGCCCAGGTGCAAGCCCATTCAACAATTAAAAAACAACAGTCCGCTGAGATGCGGTCTCATTCAGACAAGGTAATCCGGCTGTTTTAGGATTGCGGAAAATATTTATGGTGTTCCAACCATCGGAGGTAGAAATGTCCAAGATCGGAGTTTATGTCTGTCATTGTGGTGAAAACATTGCCGGTGTGGTTGACGTTGAAGATGTGCGCCAATATGCCGAACAGTTGGACGGCGTGACAGTGACCCGTCGTAATCTTTTCATGTGTTCGGACCCCGGCCAGGAAATGATCAGGCAGGATATTGCCAGCGGCCTGGTGGACCGGGTGGTTGTCGCGGCCTGCACGCCGCGCACTCATGAACCGATTTTTCGAACCACCCTGGAAAAAGCAGGTCTGAACAAGTACTTGTTTGAAATGGCCAATATCCGGGATCAGGGCAGTTGGGTCCATGCCCATGACAAATACGGTGCCACAGCGAAAGCCAAACGGATTGTCGCCAGTGCAGTGGGTAAGGCCGCCAATCTGCATCCCCTGGAAGATAAATTTGTCGATGTAACACCTGCCGCACTAGTGATTGGCGGTGGTGTTGCCGGGATTTTTTCGGCGCTGGAATTGGCTAAAATGGGCCATAAAGTCTATCTGGTCGAAAAACAGCCGTCCATTGGCGGTGCCATGGCCATGCTGGACAAGACTTTTCCCACCAACGATTGTTCGGCCTGCATTCTGACACCGGTGATGGTGGAAGCCGCCAATCATCCCAATATCGAACTGTTAACCTGCAGCGAAGTTGCAGATGTAAACGGGTATATCGGCAATTTCAATGTCAGGATTCGCAAGAATCAAACCTACGTGGACTGGAACAAATGTACCGGGTGCGGTGCCTGCGCCGAAGCATGTCCGGTTCGCACTGCCAATGAATTCAACGGCGGTATGGATCATCGGGGGGCGGCCTATATTCATTTTCCCCAGGCCGTACCCAAAAAGGCAGTGGTGGATATGAGTGTCTGCATCAACTGCGCCGGACGGAAATTGGGCACGGAACCCAGAATCAGCAAGAAAACAGGTCAGCCGGTTTTAGCTGCCTGCGAAAAGGCCTGTCCCTCCGGTGCCATTGACCGGAGCCACCACTTGCCGGCAGAAGGCACCCTTCGGGATATTGAAGTCGGTGTGATTATCGTAGCCACCGGTTACCAGGTGATGGAAAAAGAAAATTTTCCTGAATATGCGCCTGACTCGCCCAATGTCATCACAGCCCTGCAGATGGAAAGGTTAATCTCGGCTACTGGCCCAACTGGCGGTAAGTTGTTGCGTCCATCAGACCATAGAAAACCCCGGACCATATCCTTTGTTTCCTGCGTCGGCTCACGCGATGTGCGCCATCACACATATTGCTCCCGGGTATGCTGCATGTACATGATCAAACAGGCCCGTTTGATCAAAGAAAAATATCCGGATATCCGGATATTTATGCACGTGATCGATGTGCGTGCCCCGGGAAAGGATTTCGACGAATACTATACCCGTGCCCGGGATATGGGCATCACTTTTGTCAAGGGCAAGGTGGGCGGCATGGAGATTTTGCCTGCAGATCAAGTGCGGGTCCTTGGTTATGATGTGGATCTGGGGTCAAACATAGAGGTTGATGCCGACATGGTTGTCCTGGCCTCGGCCATGGAACAGCCTCCCACAGCCAAGCTGCTGGCCCGTAAAATAGGACTGTCTTTTGATGGTGCCGGTTTTTTCAAGGAACTCCACCCCAAATTAAAACCGGTTGAAACCGCTGTAGAAGGCGTCTTTTTGGCCGGTTGTTGTCAGGGGCCCAAAGATATTCCCGATACGGTTTCCCAGGCCAAGGGCGCAGCCGCAGCCGCAGCTATTCCCCTGTGTCAGGGAAAGGTGCGCATCGATCCGACCATCTCCGAAGTGGATACCGAAAAATGTTCCGGTTGCGGCATCTGCACACCCCTTTGTCCCTACAATGCCATCGTATTGAAAACATATTCCGGGCGGCCCAGGGCAATGATCGATATTACCCAGTGCAAAGGCTGCGGGGTATGTACGGCAGCATGCCCTTCGGCAGCCATTTTGCTTCACGGGTATACAGACGTTCAGATTCTGTCACAGATTGCAGCACTGACCCGTGCTGCCTGATGGGCAAAGGCTGAAGGTGGCCCCAAAAAGAAATCGTAAAGGATCTGTTGTCGACCAACCACGCTAAAGGAAAGATGAGAATAAATATGCAAACCGTAAATCTTACACAAATGGATAAAGAAGGCATAGCGGAAAAAGTTATCGCCATGGGCGGCGAAGGACTGCTCAATTGTGTGCAGTGCGGCGCCTGCGCCTCTGTTTGTCCGGTGGCCCGGGCCGGCTTCAGCCTGTATTGCAAGAACCTGATCAAAAAGCTGCAGTCAGGCTATATGGAGGAAATCCTCGAAGATTCTTCCACATGGGCGTGCCAGGCGTGCAACCGATGTACGGAAATATGTCCGCGGGATGTCAAACCGTCTGAAGTGGTGTTTGCCTTTCGACGGATTCAGGCAGAAGAGCTGGCCATCTCGACTTCTGCCTTTACACCGTTGATGAGTCTTTATGAAACAGGACATGCCGTTTACAACAAACGTTCAAAGGAATTGCGGAAAAAAGTGGGGCTGCCTGAAACCCCGCCCACATCGATCGGTGATCCCAAGGCAGTGGCAGAACTTCAGAAGATACTGGACGACAGTCCCATGGCAGAGTTGGGAATTTTTTTAAACCTGATGTCCCGCAAACAGGAGAAATAAAATATGGAACAATTTGGTATGTACCTCGGGTGCAATATCCCCTTCAATGCGCCAGACATAGAACAGAGTTTTCGTCAGACCTTCCCGAACCTGGGAGTGGAAGTCGTGGATCTTCAAGGCGCCACATGCTGTCCGGCATGGGGGACAGCGCCTTCCTTTGATATCAATACCTGGCTGGCCATTTCCAGTCGTAATATCACTCTGGCCGAATCCGAGCAGGTGGACATCATGACCGGCTGTAACAGCTGTTTTGGCATTCTCGCTGAGGCAAAGCATATGCTCGATCATGACCCGGGACGGAAAGCGCAAGTCAACAGGCTGCTTTCGAAAGCGGATCGAAAATACAGCGGATCATCAGAGGTCTATCACGTCGCTCATGTGCTGCATAACAAAATAGGCGTCGAGAAAATAAATGCCTCTGCAAAATATACATTAAGGCAGCTGAAAGTGGCGGTGCAGCCCGGCTGCCATTTGTTATGGCCATCAGCCGTGATGAAAGTAAAAGAAAAAAATCCTTTTTTCCCCACCATGCTGAAAGAGCTATGCCATGCCCTGGGGGCTGAAACCCCCCACTACAGCCGCCTGGAATCCTGCTGCGGTATGGGTGCCATGCGCAGCACCAACCAGGAAAGGGCTCTGGATACGCTGAAAGATAAATTAAAGAGCATGAAAGAAGAAATCGACCCGGATATGATCGTTACAACCTGTTCATCGTGTTATCTGCAGTTTGACAATGCCCAAAAGTTGCTGCGGGATAAGGGTGAGATCGATTTTGCCATTCCGGTATTCTACTACACCCAGCTGCTGGCCCTTTGCCAGGGTCTTGATCCGGCTCAAGTGGCCGCCATCAGTGAAACCCCGCGTGATGAGATTATCGTACGCATTCAAAGTAAACAGCGGCTTCTGAATTAACAATGAGAGAGGATTATACCATGGAATACACACCCAATATCGTTGGCTTTGCCTGCCAGTGGTGCACTTATGCCGGGGCTGATCTGGCCGGCAACCTGCGTTGCAAATATCCACCCACCATCAAACTGATCCGTGTGCCATGCTCCGGCAGGGTAAAGCCTGAGTTTATACTTGATGCCCTGGCAAAAGGGGCTGATGGTGTTTTGGTGGGCGGTTGTCACTTTGGTGACTGTCATTATAAGGATGGCAACCGCAAGACCGCCAACCGGATGATACTGCTGAAAAAAATGATCGCTGATATGGGCTTTGAACCAAAACGGTTCCGCCTGGAGTGGATTTCCGGCGCTGAAGGCCAGAAATTTGCCGACGTGGTCAGCGAGTTTACCGAGGAATTGATAAAACTGGGTCCCAACACGATAGTAGAAGAAAATGCAGCATAATCACTTCCGGCGGGTAGAAGGAACGCTCTTTTTCACCCCCCGGCGAATATGTAAAATGGAAGGAATAGATAATGGCCGATAAAATCAAATTTGCTTTTCTGCTGACAGGCGGATGTGCCGGATGTGAAATGTCCCTGGTCGATTTGTCGGAATCGCTTGTGGATGTCCTTGATCACCTTGAGGTCGTATTCTGGGCGCCAACAGTGGCAGACGTCAAATACAAGGATCTGGAAGCCATGCCGGACCAATCCATCGATCTTGCGTTTGTGGACGGTATGATCCGGTTGAGTGAACACGAGCACATGGCCAAAGTGCTGCGAAGCAAAGCAAAAGTACTGGTTGCTTTTGGCGTATGTGCTTCCCTTGGCGGCGTTGCCGGCATGGCCAATTTACACCCCCGGAAGGCTCTCTTTGATACTGCCTATATTGATTCGCCGAGCACGGATAACCCGGAGGGTATCTATCCTCAACCCAAGTGTGTGGTTGACGGGAAGTATGAACTGACCCTGCCGGAATTTTGTGACCGGGTGCGGCCGCTTACCGATGTGGTCACTGTGGATTATATGGTGGGCGGCTGTCCTCCCCATCATGAATTCGTGGCCAAGCTGGTTACCGCCATTGTCGAGGGGAATCTGCCAGCGAAAGGATCATGGTTGACCGGCGGCAAGGCAGTTTGTGATGTGTGCGACCGGAATCCGGCAAATGAGCAGGTTAATCGGAAGACAATCACAGAAGTCAAGCGGGTCGTCGACGGCAACGGGGTATTGGAAGAAAAGGAGTGTCTGCTTCAAGGGGGGTATCTGTGTCTGGGAGCGGTTACTCAGGGAGACTGTAATGCTTCCTGCCCAAAAGTCAATATTCCCTGTCGGGGTTGCGGTGGTCCCATGCCGGGTGTGACCGATTTTGGCGCTCAGGCCCTGAGCAGCATCGGCGCGATTCTGGAAAATGAGGAGGTGGCCGAACGTATGGTGGCCAAATATCCTGACATGGCTAAAATGATGTATCGTTATTCTTTACCGGCGAGTTTGTTGGGCCGTAAAATAAAAGGCCAGTGAACCTACCGCTACCTGTATACGTCGAATATTTCATGAGGTATCAGCATTGTTTTGGAGGAAATCGTGAAAAAAATTGAAATCAATCCCATCACACGCCTGGAAGGTCACGGGAAAATTGCCATATTTCTAAATGACGAAGGCAATGTGGAGGAAGCATTTTTCCAGACTGTCGAATTTCGGGGCTATGAAAAGTTTCTGGTTGGCCTGCCCATTGAAGAGGTGCCGCGAACGGTTTCGACAGTGTGCGGCGTATGCCGGGCCGTCCATTTCATGGCCGCCATGAAAGCCTCGGACGGTATTTATGGTGTAGAACCGCCACCCACGGGCCGTAAACTTAGGGAGCTGTTTTATAACGCCCATTATGTCGAAGACCATGCGGTTATTCTTTATGCCTTGGGATTCCCGGATTTTGTAGTCGGCCCGGAAGCACCGGCAGCGGAAAGAAATATCGTCGGTCTGATTCAAAAGGTCGGGGCCGACCTTGGCCGTGAAGTGCTTCGCAAACGCGGCTGTGCCGTTAAAATATTTGAACTGCTCGGCGGCAAGCCTAATCATCCGGTCGCTGCTTTACCCGGTGGCTGGTCCAAGCGCCTGAACGAGGAGGAACGCCAGAATATCGAGAACTGGTCAAAGGAGCTGGTTGAACTCGGTCAGCTGACCCTTAAAGTATTCGAAGACGTGGTGCTTAAAAATCCGGAATTAATGAAACTTGTCGCCGGCGATATGTATCGGGTAGAAGTGGGGTACATGGGCACGGTGGATGAACAGAATCGACCTGCCTATTATGACGGGATACAAAAAATCGTGGATGTTAACGGCAATGAAGTTGCCCGTTTTACCGGCAGGGAATATCTGGATTACATTTCAGAACGGGTGGTGCCATGGAGCTATCTCAAGGTTCCGTACCAGAAAAAAATCGGGTGGAAAGGCATTGTCGAGGGCGAGGGCACCAGTATGTACAGTGTGGGGCCGCTGGCGCGCTTCAACATCTCAAGCGGTATGGATACACCTTTGGCCCATGCGGCGTATGAACAGTTTTTCGACACCTTTAAAGCAAAACCGGTGCACCAGGTTCTGGCCTATCACTGGGCTCGTGCCATCGAACTGCTGAATGCCGCTGAAAAATGCGTAAAATTATCTCAGGATCCGGAGATCACCGGAGAAAAAACATGGCAGGAAATGGGACCGGTAACAGGTGAAGGCGTCGGGATCATCGAAGCACCACGTGGCACCCTTATTCATCACTATACCACCGATGACAAGGGAATCGTCACAGGGGCAAACCTCATTGTGGCTACCACCCACAACAAAGGCCCGATAAACCTGGCCGTGCGAAAAGCTGCCAAACATTTTATCAAGAACGGCAATGTCAGTGAGGGCCTGCTCAATTGTGTGGAAATGGCTTTTCGGCCCTATGATCTATGTCTGGCTTGTGCCACCCATGCCGTGACCGGCGGCGGCATGCCTCTGGAAGCCAATATATTCCGGCATACCGGTGAGTTGTTCCAAACCGTCAGGAATTACTAAGACGCAGAAAAAAGACCGCACTCCCTGGAGCGCCTCCCCGGCCCGGCACCCACCAGCAGGGCAGGGATGGCGCTTCGTTTGTGCCAAAAATCAGGGAAGATTGAAGATAATAACGAAAGGAAGGCTATGAGGAGTATCTATTGTTGAAAGTGCCGCAACCCGAATTGTCCTTCACGCAGCCTACAACCGAAACCGGTCTGCCAGAGACAAAGAAAAAAGAATGCATTGTGTTAGGTATAGGAAATCCTCTGTTAAAAGACGACCGTGTGGGCATTGATGTGGTCGAAGCTCTGGAAGCCAGCCACACGCCGGTGGCTACCGAGATCCTTTACTCGGTCGGCTTCGAAGTCCTGGATAAAATCCTGGGATACCAAAAAGCCATCATCGTCGATGCGTGTCAGCTTGGCCTTGATCCCGGAACTATTATTGAAGTTACACCGGAAGCCCTGTTTGCGTCAGATCGTCTTGTAAATTCTCATGCTATTACCTTGGGAGCAACCTTGCGAACCGGCCAAATGGTCCTAGGCGATGAAATCCCGGAAAGCATTACCATTATTCTGATTGAAGCGGCTGATATCACTCACTTCAGCCGCAAATGCACACCGGTGGTTGCAAAGGCAGCCATGGAAGTGGTCAATCGAATTCAGGTTGCTGTGTCAAAAAAATCCTGAAGACCCAAAAATTTTCAGGCAGATGTTGACACATGTTTAACGTGTTTTTATGGTTTTAGGCTATTTCCAATCATATGTCCCTTACCCTCAAACCTGGCTCATTGCACAAGCTATCCCATGGCGCCTGAAGACATGATCGTGTCAATCTGATCCGGCGTTTTTTTAAGGAGTTCCTCAAGTACCCATCGGTTATGCTGGCCATGTTCCGGAGCCGGGCCGCGGACTTTGATCTCATGGTTTCTGGCCTTGGTGGGCGGACCGTAAATATTGACTTTTCCTCTGCCCGGTTGATCGATATCCACGGGTAATTGCCTGGCTATGGTATGCGGGTGGGTGATGACTTCATCAACCTCCAGGATAGGCGCGCCTGGAAAATCAAATTTTACGGAAAGCGCCAGAAGCTCGGCTGTGGTATGTTGTTTAGTCCAGTTTCGAATGATTTCAGTTAACGCGGGTTCATTGTCATTTCGGACAAAAAGGTTTGAGAAACGCGCATCAGATTTAAGTTCGGGCAAACCCATGGCATCGCAAATACGTATGAAAGTCGCATCTCCGGCGCTGCAGATCATAAAATAACCGTCTTTTGCCGGATATGTGTCAAACGGGCTTACATAGGGATACCGGTTTCCTGTGCGGCGCTGGACATTTCCGGTTAACGTATAATCTGTCCACGTACCCGCCATCAGATTGACCCCGACATCGAACATGGAGACATCCAGATATTCGCCTTCACCGGTTTTCTCCCTGGCGTAAAGTGCAGCGCAGATGGCAAAGGCCGACTGCATGGCTGTGGAAAGGTCTATAAGGATGGGGCCGGCTTTGGTAGGCGGACCATCCGGAAACCCTGTTGTGGCCATCAAACCGGTCATGGCCTGAATGATGGAGTCATATGCGGGCCGGTTGGCAAGCGGGCCATATTGCCCGTATCCTGAAAGGGCCAGCATGATCAGACGGGGGTGAATTTTTTTCAACTCGTCATAACCGATCCCCAGCTTTTCCATGGTTCCGGGTTTGTGGTTTTCCACCAGGACATCTGCGGAAGACACCAGCTCTTTGAAAAGCAAAATGCCTTCCGGTTTTTTCAGATCAATGCATATTCCTTTTTTTCCACGGTTCATCACGACAAACGGTGCTGAAAAACCGTTCAAATAGGGGGGGAACAGCCGGGCATCATCACCAAGGCCCGGTTTTTCAACCTTTATCACTTCAGCCCCCATATCCGCCAAAAAGGCGGTCGTGGCAGGGCCGGACACATTTGCAGTAAAATCAATAACACGGATACCTTCCAACATGGACTTCATCACACACCTCCCAAACATTCTATCTGAAAAAACCGTCTAAAATACCCCGAGCTGACTGAATGAAACGATTGATTACTTATTCAGGATGGTCATGAATGTCAATATGTAAATGAATTAAAATATAAATATGAATGAGATTCAGTAAAATAACATTATTCTAAATTCGAAGATAATTATCAGGATTTGTTTAAAAACAAGTTGGTGTGGCAAATGAGGTTACCCTGCGATTTTTTATGCCATGATGGTTGGATCATCCGTAAAAAAACCGTGAATGCCTGCCTCTATAAATTTTTTGGCAATGATCGGTGTATTGATGGTGAAGGGGATCACATGGAATCCTGCATAGCGCATTTTCTGGACATGTGCGTAGAGGATCGTTCGATAGTCCGGATTCCAGGAATAGGCGGACAACTTTTTGAGTATTCCCGTGATTTCATCATATGGCGGGATTTCTGTCAGAAAGGATATCGGCACATGGGCATTCAGTTCTCTGATCCGGAAAAGAACATTTTTTTCAAAGCTGGAAATCAGAACCGAATCCATTACATTTTTCCTTTCCAAAAGATCAAGAACCTGTTTTTCGATAGCGTCCAAAGGATTTAAGGGCTCATGGGCGCTTTTTTTGATTTCAATATTGATGGCGACTTTGCCGGCAAAAGCATCCAGCACGTCTTCCAGGGTTGGCAATCTTTCTCCTTTAAAGCCAGGACTGAACCAGCTTCCGGCATCGAGTTTTTTCAACTCTGAAAGGGGGTGATCGCTGACATTTCCTTTGCCGTTTGTGGTCCGGTCAAGTGTATCATCATGAATGATTACCATTTTTCGATCCTGTGTAAGCGTCACATCCAGTTCGATCATTTCAACACCCTCCCTTACCGCAGCCTCAAAGGAAACGAGTGTGTTTTCCGGATATTTTTGTCTGAACCCACGGTGCGCAATCACTAAAGGATGTTTCAATTCATTCAGTCTGGTCATCAGTTCTGTCCATGGTTATGATAGGATAAAAAAGTTATGTTTTTCAGTGTTTGTCATAAGTCTCAACCGTCATGACCGTATCATCTTCAACTATTGAGTGAAACAGTTTAAAAACATGATAAAGAATTGACCGGATCATGGCAATGTGATTCTGTGCGGAAGGCACATGGATGCCACATACCCGATTCCCTGACAGCAGAAATGTTTCCACATTTGTTTTTGACAAACAGTCTTCCATGGCTTCGGCTTTCTGAATATGGTGATTCAGAATTTTTTTTTTTGTGATCAGGGCATCCATGATGTCCGATTCATCTTTTATTTCCGTAAAAAACTCAAGCATGAAATCAAGGGCATCAAAGAAGGATGGATCATCTGCCGGAAACCGGTTTAAAAATTGAACAAGGACTTCAATCCGGTTATCCGTATAGGCAAATCTGCTGTTTCTTAATTTTACAGCGGTGCGATACCGTTTTTCCGAAGGATCATAAAAATCAAAGGCATCTTGAAGCGCGGGATGAATGGCGCGCCCCATGTTCAATCGTCTGATGAAACGCTCAAGAACCGGTTTGCTGATATCGATCATTATCGGTTCGTTTTTCTCAGGCAGAAAAATGCTGGCACAGACAGGAGACGCCACAAGTGAAGCAAGAACGTCGTTTTTTTCAGGCAACATGACGCCGATGGATTCGAATACAGGCTCAAAAAGCATCTGCACCCTTTCATCCGGATAAACGATAAATTCAACAATATCATCCGGCTCTTCCATGGTTTTAAGGACGTCAAAAAAATGATGACACACATGCCGTGGGGATATGGCATACGTGGATTCAATAAACGAAAGAACATCCGGCCCCAGGTGAAAACCTGATCTTAAAACGTTTCGCACCTGCCCGGCAATACGCTCAACGGCGTTTATCTGCTGCGACACGTTATTGTACCCCTGCTTTTTTCTTGATCTGTTTCAAACCGGGACTGAAATGAAAATACATCAAAGAAGATTCAATCCCTTTTTCCAGGAACAGGGTTTCAACTGTATTGAAAAATACAGGTTTATCCGGCCAGGTATACAATTTCTGCCGGATTCTGAATGCCTCAATCTGTCTGGCGAAAGATGCATCGGTCACGGATGATTCCTCAATCAGCCAGTCACAAAAAAACATTTCACATACAATCGGCTTAATGGTCCATAAGCATCCTTTTTCAGATAAATAGACACATGTGGTGTGTGTATTTGACCGGGATAATGTATTTTTTAGTATGGAGATTTTTTTTTCATCTGAAAAAAGGACATTTAAAACCATGTCCGTGAAATAAGTGATGATACCATCCTTGGTGCAGCAGGCACTCAGGCCTGTATCATGGCATTTTTTTTTGCATAACGGTGCCAGGTATGTGTCTGAAAAAGAGGCCATGTCCTGCCTGAATTGAAGATAATCCGATGCACTGTCTTTCAGTTCAATGATTTCTTTTTCAGGCATGCGCGGCAAAACGTTCACGATCATGTCGAGGGTTTCAAGCTGTTCTGTATTATAATCTGTCATCATTGAGTTCACCTGTCCGTTTACCGGAGATGGTGAGGAAACACTATCTTCCTCTTAAAATTAAGGTACATATCCTTAAACTTCCTAAAAATCAATTGTCTTGGATGCATTTTTATAAAAGACGCTGTCTATCAACTCAGTCCCAAAGATATTTGACAAATTGTAAAAAGAAAAAACAAAGGACCGTGCCGGTGGTGGTGGCCATCGCAGGTGCATTTTTATAATAGTTTGAATTCATGATGAAAAATAATTGAAAAACTGGGGATGGCCTGTGGCATGTCCATTGCTCTATTTCGAGAACGAGCAGATGGAATAACAAAAATGCAAAAGAAAGCGGTTGGCCATCGCATTTGATTATAAAACCGGCAGAAAATCAGAAAGGACAAAGGTATGAGCATTGCCAACATGGACAAGATTTTCAATCCCAGAAATGTGGCTGTGATAGGGGCGAGCGACCGGGAGGGGAGCATTGGCTCCGTGATATTGAATAATTTAAAAAGCTCGGGTTTTCAGGGAGACATATTTCCTGTGAATTCCAATAAAACCCAGGTTAATGGCTATAAAGCCGTAAAATCCATATCAGCGATTGACACAAAAGTTGATCTTGCAGTGATTGCAACGCCCATCAAAACCGTGCCGGGCATTATCCAGGAATGTTCTCATGCCCAGGTTGGCGGCGCCATTATCATCTCTGCAGGCGGAAAGGAAACCGGAGAGGAAGGCCGTGCGCTTGAAATGGACATCCTTGAAAAAGCCAATCATTCGGGTTTGCGCCTGATCGGGCCGAATTGTCTGGGGATTATCAGCAGCAAACCCGGATTAAACGCCAGTTTTGCCAGATATATGCCTCAACCGGGCCGATTGGCATTTGTATCTCAAAGCGGGGCGATCTGTTCGTCGATTCTCGATTTTTCGGTCAAGGAACACATTGGATTCAGCTATTTTGTAAGCCTTGGATCGACACTGGACGTTGATTTTGGCGACATGATTGATTATCTGGGTTGTGATCCGGAAGTCAGCAGTATTGTCATGTATATTGAAAGTCTCACGCAAATTCGAAAATTCATGAGCGCTGCCCGCGCGGTTTCAAGGATAAAACCGATAATCGTTTTTAAAGCCGGCAGATCCAAAGCAGGGGCAAAAGCGGCCGCGTCCCATACCGGGGCGATGACCGGTGAAGATGCCGTCTATGATGCAGCGTTCAAACGGGCCGGTATTTTAAGGGTAAAAACATTTGAAGAGCTGTTTGATTGTGCGGAGCTTTTATCAAGGCGCCCCCGGTTGGCTGGTCCTTCCCTTGGTATTCTCACAAATTCCGGCGGGCCGGGTGTCATGGCGGCAGATGCATTGAATGATTACCAGATGGAACCGGCCACACTGTCGGTTGATACCGTTCAAAAACTCGATGCCATTCTTCCGGCGCACTGGAGCAGGGGGAACCCGATCGATATCATCGGGGATGCATCATCTGAAAGATATTGTAATGCCGTAAAGGTCCTCAAAGGGGCCACGGAATTAAACGGTCTTTTGATCATGCTGGCGCCAACCGCTCTTGTTGAACCTTCGGCCGTGGCTGAAGGATTGATCGATGAGTTGAAATCATTTCCCATGCCTGTGTTTACTTCCTGGCTGGGTGGAAAAGATGTCGAAAAGGGAAGGGATATTTTCAACAGGGCAGGTATTCCTACTTTTGATTCTCCGGAACGGGCGATCAGGGCCTTTATGGACCTTTACCGGTTTACAAAAAATATCGAAATGCTTCAGGAAATTCCTTCCAGGCTGCCCAATAAGCTCAATTTCTTTCATGAAAAAGCAGATCTTCTCATTTCAGAAAAAATCATAAACAACGAATTCGTATTAACGGAAATCGAAGCCTCAAAACTCCTTTCCCTATACGGTATCCCTGTGAACAAAATTGAATTTGCCATATCTTTGGAAGAAGCGGTAGCAAAGGCCAAAGGTTTTGGTTTTAATGTGGTGATGAAAATCTGTTCCAGGGATATCCCGCACAAGAGCGATGCAGATGGTGTGAGATTGAACCTTTTAAATGAAGCGGATGTGAGGGAGGCTTATCACGATATCATGAGGGCTGCACGTCACTATAAAGCCGATGCAGTGATAGATGGGGTAACCATTCAACCTATGCTTGGCAAGCCTGATTTTGAACTGATTCTGGGCGCCAAAAAAGATCAGGATTTCGGACCGGTGATTCTTTTCGGTATGGGGGGCGTGATGGCTGAAGTACTTCAGGACAAGGCGCTTTCTCTGCCGCCTTTGAATCGCCTTCTTGCCAGAAACTTGATGACAGACACAAAAATATACAAACTGCTCAAAGGGTTCAGGAATATTAAACCCGCCAATATGATGCAACTGGAGGAGATTCTTATTCGTATATCCCAGCTGGTTACCGATTTTCCTGAAATCTCTGAAATGGATATCAACCCCCTGACCATTAAAGACGGAAATGCGTGCGCTGTGGATGCCAGAATTATTTTAAAACCATCCGGTACGAAATCTCCTGCGCATATGGTCATCAGTCCTTATCCCAATGGCCTTGAATCCCATATTACGCTTAAATGTGGAGAAAAACTTTTTGTCCGGCCCATACGTCCGGAGGATGCATCCCTATTAACAGACCTTTTTTATGATCTGTCTCCCCAGTCGGTGTACTTCCGGTTTTTCAGTCCTTTAAAGCAGTTGTCTCACTGGATGCTGGCACGGTTCACCCAGATAGATTACGACAGGGAAATGGCGCTTGTTGCCATCACTGAATCCGGTGGCACTGAAAAAATGCTCGGTGTCTCCAGGATCATCACCATGCCAGGAAGAGAAAAGGCCGAGTTTTCGGTTGTTGTGGCTGATAAATGGCAGGGGAAGGGGATAGGGGCGGCACTATTGACAAAATGTCTTCAGATTTCAAGAGAAAGACAGGTATACGATATCTATGGACTCGTGCTTTATGAAAATACCACCATGATTGCCCTCAGTAAAAAGCTGGGATTTAAAATGACGAGGTCACCGGACGCGCATGCTTATGAAATGACCATTGATCTGAGGCAGGTCGCACCTGAATTGCAGATATTCAATGGAGAAGCGGTTTGATCCCATTAATTATTATGAATATTTTTTTTAAAAGGAGGAGAAGAAAAATGGAAATGAATTCAATCAACACCATGAAAAAAATGTTTGACGAATGGCCGAATATGCCCCGGTTAATGGTTGAGGCAACTCACAGAGCCTATGATCCGCTGTTCGAGTTATGTGGCACTATTTTATCGACCAACAAGAGCATCCTCGACGCATTAAAAAAAAATACAGGACAATCCAGTCACGTTTTTAAAATGCCATTTGATATGTTTGAATCTGTAATGGACTACAACTATTTTGCAGATTCATTTGAAAAGGCTGCCAATTCCTTGCAGACCGCTCTTAAGGATGAAGTGGATTACTTGTTTGAAGGACAAAAAAAACTTCGGCATAGTCTGTTGAATCTTTCAAAATAAAAAATATATCAAAAGAGAATGTTGATAAACCGAGACATGACTTGTCGAAATAAATACAGGTTCAAAGAGTACGCCCTATGGAAAAGATGACTGACAAAACACTTCTAAGAGACATCGACAGTTTATATCATGCCATGCAAGGCCGGGCCATGTTTAACGTTTCTCCTGTGGCGATTTCTCTTGCTTTTTTGGACTGGTATCTTCATTTTGCAAATTCTCCCGGTAAAATCACGGAAACCAGTTTTTCCATGTTTCGCACAATCGAAAAAATCGCTGGACGAAATACGGAACTTTTTTTTCATGGCAAACATGAAAAAAAAGAGAGAACCTTATGGGATGTAAGATTCAAGGAACCATCCTGGCAGAAGGAACCGTATCGGACACTTTACAAATCTTTCCTGGGGGTGCAAAAATGGTGGCAGGATATGACGAGTAACGTACCAGGGGTTACACCGCATCATGAAAACGTGGTTTCGTTTGTTGGAAAACAGATGCTCGATATTCTCTCACCCTCCAATTATCCGTTTACAAATCCTGAAGTGATCAATCTGACAGTAAAAAAGGGGGGCATGAATCTGGTTTCCGGGATGCTTAACCTGATGGAAGATGTCAAGCGTCAGGTGTCAGGTGAAAGACCATTCGGAAGTGAGGCATATACAGTCGGGAAAAATCTGGGGATTACGCCGGGTAAGGTCATTTTCCGTAACAGGCTGATGGAGCTTATTCAATACAGTCCGGTAACGGAAGACGTATATCATGAGCCGATTTTGATTATACCTGCCTGGATCATGAAATATTATATCCTCGATCTGTCTCCTGAAAATTCACTTGTAAAATACCTGGTCGACAAGGGACATACTGTTTTTATGATTTCCTGGAAGAATCCCGGAAAAGAAGATCGTGAAACAGATATGGATGATTATCTGAACCTTGGCATTATGAAGGCAGCAGATATGATTTCGGAAGTGATGCCTGACAGAAGGTTCCATGCCACAGGCTATTGTCTGGGGGGAACGCTTCTTGCCATCGCCGCTGCTGCCATGGCAAGAGACGGCGATCATCGGATAAAAACAATGACCCTCCTTGCCACACAGGTTGATTTCACTGAGGCAGGGGAACTCATGCTGTTTATTGATGATTCACAAATAACTTATCTGGAAGACATCATGAACAGCCAGGGGTATCTGGATACCCGGCAGATGGCCGGTGCGTTTCAGATACTTCGATCCAACGATCTGGTCTGGTCCAGAATCGTGCATGATTACATGATCGGTGAACGCGTTGCCTTGAATGATCTGATGGCATGGAACACGGATACAACCCGAATGCCATTTAAAATGCACAGCCGGTATTTACGGGAACTTTTCCTGAATAATGACCTTTTTGAAGGAAGATTTCTGGCAGGTGGCAGGCCTGTGGCCATATCAGATATCCATGTGCCTGTATTTCTTGTTTCAACTGAAAAAGACCATGTCGCACCATGGGCATCAGTGTACAAATTTCATCTGGCGTCAGATGCCGAAAGCATCACCTTTGTATTGACAAGTGGCGGGCACAATGCGGGTATCATCAGCGAGCCGGGACATCCGGGTCGGCATTATCGCATTTCAACATCAATTGAAAAAGATTGCTATAGGCCCCCTGAAGCATGGTTTAAAGATACGCCGGTTAATGACGGCTCATGGTGGATATCATGGGAGCAATGGCTTTCCGGGCATTCCGGTATGAAGGAAGCGCCGCCTGAAATAAAAAATTTTCTTGAGAATGAGTTCCCTTATGACGCACCCGGAAGATATGTCATGACACCTTGAGATCATTTAGCTTGCTTTCCTGAAATAGTCGATCACTTTCGGGAAGCATTTGTGCATGGCTTTGTGAAAGGGATATTCGGGGATATCTTTTGGATGAATCCATGTCCTGTTTGCATCGGCTGTTAATCGTGTCACAGGTGAAACCGGATGGCAGAGATAAACGGATAACTTTAATTTGAAATGCGTATACGCATGGCCTACATGAGTGAGGTGTGCTGTTACAGTCACGGAAATGCCAGTCCGTTTTTTTACCGCACTTGCAAGACTTTCTTCAGGTGATTCAATAGTTACTGGGCCACCAGGAAGCTCCCACATGCCACCTAAAAATCCATGCTCCTCCCTTTGAACAATCAGAAATTGATCATTTTTAACAATAAGCCCGGCTACCATTTGGCGCGTGGGAATTTTTCGAGGGGTCACACGTTTGGGATATTCGTCTGTTCTCTTGTTTTTAAAGGCCTTGCAGAATCTTGATACCGGACAGGCTCCACATAACGGACGTTTCGGTTTGCAGACAAGTGCACCCAGTTCCATCATTGCCTGATTTGAAGTGGACGGATCATTTTCATCCAGAAGCAAGGATGCCTTATCATAAAACGCAGCGTGGGCGCCGGATTGATTCACCGGCATATCCATCATAAACACGCGGGACAGAACTCTTTTGACATTTCCGTCAACAACAGCAAGCGCGTGTCCAAAAGCAATGCTCTGCACAGCCGCGTTGATATAATCGCCAACCCCCATGAGTTTCCTGAATTCTTCAGGTGTATCCGGCACATCGAACCGATTGTCTTCAATTAATTGCCTGGCCGCCCTGTGAAGATTTCTGGCTCGGGAATAATAGCCCAATCCTTCCCAATGTTTCAGAACCGCCTGAAGGTCAGCCTGTGAAAGGGTTTTGATGTCCGGAAAATAGTCAATAAACCTGTTGAAATAGTCTATTACGGTAATGACCTGGGTTTGCTGCAACATGACTTCCGAAACCCATATATGATAGGGATTTTTTGTCTCCCGCCATGGCAGGTTTCTTTTATTGGCAATGTACCAGGTATTTAATTTGTCTTTAAACGATTTTTTTGATAACAGGTTCATGGTTTCCGGTTCGTGTCAAAGGTTTTTTCATAATGGTTATAGCATGATTTCTGAAAGGATAACAGGTTTATGGAAATACAATTAAAAATTAACAACCTGATGAAAGTGGGTCTTGATGTATGGAAAGGATCTTCTGTGGACAATATAGACCTTGATGCAACACCGGTTCAGATAAATTTTATCTTTGGCATCGGGTCTTCAGGGCTTTCCGGGATTGAGTATGCACTTTTCGGCAAAAAAATTGGTGAACAGGTTGCCGTACAGGTGAACCCGTCAAATTTTCATGACATGTTTTCTCATCTGGCCTGTCAGTTTCATGATATTACGGGGCATCAGAATGCTGTTTGTCTGGCAATAACGGTCACGCAAATTTCTCAGGCAGACAATCATGAAATTGTCAAAGCCATGGCAGGGGTCGACTCCTCTTGTGGGGGGGGGTGTGATTGCGGGTGCGGGTGATAGACCTTGGCTCATGAAACGGATTGGCGATTTTTCAGCACCTCCCTTATGGATTCTGCAAATATCAATTTGGTAATGGGCTTGATCAGAAATTTACTGATTCCGTAGTCATGGGCTGTGGTTTCATTTATTTTTTCGCTGTAACCCGTGCAAAGGAGAATCGGTATGTCTGCCCTGATTTTATTAAGCTCGGCAGAAAGCCTGATCCCCGATAAACCGGGCATGGTCATATCCGTTATAACCATATCATAGTGATCAGGGGTTTTCTGGAATTGCCGGAGCGCTTTTTCAGGTTCCTGAAAACTGTCAACAGTATATCCGAGAGATGTGAGTATTTTTTCTGCCATGCGAATGATCATCTCCTCATCATCAACCAGAAGAATTCGTTCATTGCCTCTGGGAGTCGGGCTGGGAGATGCCGTGTCTTCTCTGATTTTTTTATCAATTGTCGGCAAGTATACATGGAAGATTGTGCCTTTACCTGCCTCGCTGTAAAGGGTAATGGCTCCCTGGTGGGCTTTTACAATGCCATATACAACGGAAAGTCCCATCCCGGTTCCTTTTCCGGTTTCTTTTGTGGTAAAATACGGGTCAAAAATTTTATTGGCGATGTCTTCTGAAATGCCATGTCCGGTATCAATTACAGATAAACGGACATAATTTCCGGGTTTTAAATCTTCTGCAATTTTGACATCATCCTTGCCAAGCCATATCTGTTCCAGATTGACACTGAGCGTTCCTTCATTGTTCATGGCATGGGAAGCGTTGATGCAGAGATTCATGAGCACCTGATTGACCTGGGTGGGGTTTGCCATAATTACCGTTGATATAAACGGGATGTCCTGATCGATATGAATCGTGGTCGGAAGAGAAGACCGTATCAGTCTCAGAGATTCGATCACAAGCTGGGAAATGTTTACCGGTTCCTTTTCCAGAGATGACTGCCGACTGAAATTCAATATTTGTTTGACCATTTGTCTGGCCCGCAAACCGGCAATCTTGATTTCATTCAAATAGGTTTGCAGGGAATCGCTTGCCAAACCATCTTCCATAGCCAGTTCCGCATTGCCAAGTATAATAGCCAGGATATTATTAAAATCGTGTGCGATTCCGCCTGAAAGCGTGCCTATCGCTTCCATTTTCTGGGCCTGGCGAAGTTTTGCCTCAAGCAGTTCTTTTTGAATTTCCATGCGTTTCTTGTCGGTTATGTCTCTGGCACTTAAGGTCAGGCCGACAATATCTCCGGACAGTTTTCTGGGGATGACCCTCGATTCATAGTACACAATCTGGTTGTCCGGTCTGATGTAGGATGTTTCGTAATTGGCCGGAAGTCCGGTTTCAAAGATGCTTTCGAGCAGTGTTTTAATTTTCGCCTGCTGGTTGTTTTCAATGTAGGAGATGATATTTGTTCCGATAAGCTGATCTGTTGTCAGTCCGGGAGATGCTGAATTGGCAAACTGAATGTCTAACTTTCTGTCCAGCAGGAGAATATGGTCCGGTGAACTTTGGGAAAGCGATTTCCAGCGTTCTTCACTTTCGATGATTTTCATATTTGCGTGTATTCGATCTGTAATATCTAAAAAAACAGCAATTCCTGCAATAACGTCACCCTCAGGATTGTTAACAGGAGCGGCATTTATAAACACATATCGATCTTCTCCATTATTTTTTCTTAAAATAAGCTCCCTGCTGCATGTCTCATTATAAAGAATCGCTCTGGCAAGAGGGACCTCATCGCGCATATACGGCGTACCGTCAAAATGAAAAATCCGCCAACTGGCCACATATTTATCGATATCTATGTTATTTACGATTTCATCTTTTGATCTGCCAGGTATCATGAGGCCTGCCTGATTCACATATCTGATCTCTCCTGTGGGTGCATCCGCAATGACGATACCTGCCTGACTGTTGTCCATGGCTGCCTGGAGAATCGCACGGCTTTCATACAGCTCGCGCATGGCTTGTTTTTCATGGGTGACATCCCTGAAGACCAGAATAACGCCCAGGAGCGTATTCTTTTCATCCAAAATCGGAGCAGCGCTGTCATCAATGTTATACTCCTTCCCGTCTTTTGATATCAGCAAGGTGTGGTTGGCAAGGCCCTGAATATGGCCGGTGTTTATGACTTTTGAGACTGGATTTTCTGTGGGTTCCCTTGTATATTCATTGATGATATTTAAAACGGTTCCAAGAGGTTTGCCCAAGGCATCCTTATCAATCCATCCGGTTAAATTTCCGGCAACTTCATTTATAAGGGTAATGCAGCCATTACGATCAGTGGCAATTACGGCATCCCCGATAGCGTGCATGGTGATGGCCAGGCGGTTTCTTTCCTCGTTCAGTTCTGTCTCAATGGAAAGAAGTTTTTTTATGGTAAAAAAGGCGATCAGCAGGGCCAAAACAGTTCCTGAGACCAGAAGGAGAAGGGTTCTCCGGATAATGTTTTTTTCTACATCTTCTGTGTGTTTCATAAATCCGGATGCTTTTCTGAAAGCATACTCTGAAAGCATGTTCATCTGTAATTCGAGCTTCTCCACATGGTCTGCACTTATTGTCTTGATGATTTTGGAAGCCTCTTTTTTTCTTCCGGACCGGATCAGCATAAGGGTATTTTCACGAATGGGCTTCCATTGTGAAAACAGCGCCCGTGTTTGTATTTCAAGGTCTTTTCCCTCTTGTCCGAGTATGTTTTCCCTGATGGTGTTCAGGCAGTCGTAGACACGTTTTTCATTGGAGTCATTTTTTTTATTAAGATCAGCAATTTCAGATGACGATTCGCTTGTAACCAGATCCTTCATGTTTTGGTGAATTTTCATGACAGCCACACTGGCAAGGAGTGAGGTATTGGATACGACCAGCGGATGATTGTAAATGGTGCGTGTTAACGTTGCCATTTTATTGGCATCGGAAAGAAATATAAAACCGCAGATCATAAATAGAATGATGAGAGCGAAAAAGCTTAATAACAGACGTTTTACGATTTTTGACCGGGCGAAGTTTTTCATGTCTGCCTCAGCATTTTTTTCTTTCAATGATTGAGAGTCGGGCTCAACATAAACGTTGGGGATATCTACGGCATATAATCACGGGACCCGATTTTTTTATCCGAAAATGATGGCGAAAAATTCGGTTTGATGTTGAATTAGCGTTTTATAGTATAGAAAATACAAGGTGCTGTCAATATATGTCATTTTTTCTTTAATATTGCCCGCCAGCCGGTCCGGGGTTGGGCAAAAGGCAGCAAAACCTTGCTGACATCCCGGGCAGCCTCAGTAATGTAGAAGGCATCCGGATCTTTTTCGCGGATCAGAGGCAACATCCATTTTAAATCGCGTCTTCGGCAAACAACATACAATTCAATAACAGGTCCCTGCATGCCTTCTCCGGTGAAAATTGTGACAGGCTGGCCTTTTTTCCTCAGGACATCTGCCAGTTCGTGTCCGCTTTTTTTGGATATAATGCGAAGAATCATTATGCCAAATGCAAGACGGCGCTCAACAAGAATACCGACCACATTGCCGGTTGAAAAACCAAAGGCATAAAAGAGAATCAGAATAGGGGAATCGTTGATTTTGTTAACAACGGTGCTTACGATCAGTATCCATAGGACAACCTCGACAAAACCCAGAAAAAAGGCCAGAACCGTCCTTCCCTGTACCGTTATAATCGTACGCACAGTGCCTATGGATACATCGCAGATTCTTGCGAAAAAAATGATCAATCCGGTGAGGAGGGTATTTATTTCCATGTGGAGTTTTTTATCTGTACAGCAAGACGGAATTTTAACGGACAGCCACCTTTTTAAATTGGGGTGGCTGTCAGATCAAATTTAGTATGGATGCGGTTTATTCAAATGTTGTTTGCCAGGTACCTTCTACAATCTTTGTTCTTATTTCCTTAACATTTGATATTTTTTTGGTGTTTTTATTGATGTTGACTTCAAAAATTGATCCTTTGGTTACGCCTTCATTGTAAGTTTCAGATTGGTCAAAAACAAAGTTGCCCAGAGAATAGGCGATGTAGCCACTGACATATTTCATAATGGGTTGCGTGACATGGGGGCTGTGTCCGATCACCAGATCTGCGCCTCTGTCAATTGCAAGATGTGCGTATCGGTCCTGGGCACTGCTTGGCAATTTTTCATAATTTTCACCAAAATGAATGGAGGTAACGATGATATCTGCCTGTTGTTCCCGTGCAGCATAAATCCCTCTCTCAAGCCATTTGATATAAAGCCAGCACATACCTGATCGGGCTTCCTGCTGATTATAAGGCGGGTTGGGATTTTCCCATTCGGTTAACGCCCTGTAGGCTGTTGTCCCGTGATTGGTATATGCAAGGTATGCGACTTTTACTCCCTTGGATTCTATAATTACGGGTGCATAGGCATCTTCTCCTGAAAAACCGCCGCCACAATATTTTATTCCGGCGGATTGCAATCTTGTCATACAGTCTTCAAATGCCGTGCGACCATAATCAAATGCATGGTTATTGGCAATTGATACAATATCAATACCGGCAGCGGTTAATCCATTGATAGCTGCAGGATCAACCCTGAACCATGGTCCTAAAGGCAATTTGGACAGGTCAGGTGTCCCTGTATTTGAAATCATGCCTTCCAGATTCACAAATACGATTTCACCACTGTTTAAATAACTTGCAACAGGAGAAAACGGGTACAAATAATTACCACCCCCGTTTTTTTCAACGGATTTAGCCACGTTTCTCGCAAGCATGACATCCCCGGCAAAAATAAGTTTCACATTATCTGCAGGAGCGTTGATTTCGCCTTCATCAACAGGAATTTCATCAACAGGGTCATTACCTTCGGAAGGGGCTGGCGTGTCACATCCGAAGGAAAAGAGTACCATTGCAAACACAAAAAGTATAATAATGATTGAATTAAATTTTTTCATTTGCATTCTCCATTTGAATACCTCTCTTGATAGAGCGTATACCTTGTGATTTTTTAAGATAAAACAATCCAATTATTCCGCGAATAATTATGACTGAAGTAGAATATGTAATGCCAAAAGCCAGAATATTGGCTTCTGAACCAAAATCCTTGAAAAATAATATCATCGCAGCCTGGGACGTTCCAAGGCCAAAGGGCGTTACCGGCAGGCTAATAATCAGGAGAATAATCGGAACATATGCCGTAAGCAGGAGAAGCGGGATCGCCATATTGAATGCCCGGACCCCAAGATAAAAGAATAGAATAAAAGTTGAATAATACACGCACCGCCAAAAAGTGATCAGGAGATAACTGTTAAATGGTATTTCGTGATAGACTTTTACCCAGGCAAGAGTTTTAAACTTGGAGAAATTGCCACGATCCGGCAGTTTCTTCAGTACGGCTACCCATAAAAAATTGACACTGACACAGATGATGGAAAAAATCAGGATTTTCCGGATGATGTCTGAATGGGGAGCTATCAGGCATCCGATGATAGATAGTATAAAAAGGCTGTTCTGAGTGGCTGTATTATAGATAAGCATCAGTCCGGTGCCTCTTTTGATTGATATATCTTGATCTCTTTTAAGAAAGTATAAAATGCCGCCCATGCCCAGATTGAAATTTATAATCATCAGCAAATACGTTACGCCTCGCATGGGGAGTATATCCGTAAACTTCATATTATATTTGAAGTGATTAAAAATAGCATATAGGTTTTGCGTATCAAGAAGAAACGCGATCATGCCGAATACGATTAAACCCGGAACATAGGTATAGATATTGGCATAGGACAGAGATGTCAAAAATTGCGTTTTGTCAATATCCCAGAAAAGATAAGAAAATATCGCAAATACAGCAATCCAGGGAAGGATATTTTTTATTGCCGGCATAAGTCTGGAATGAACAAATGTCTTATTCCCAATATGCGGCGTAAGCTTCAGTGCGATATTATCAGCTATCTTATTTGTTTCTGCATGGCTCATTTGGGGTTGTCTGTCTTTTTGATTATTCTTTTTCTGTTACGGTTCAACAAATTGCCATTGGAAAAAGCTCGTTGAAGCCTCATTATAGTTTTTATATATATATTCTACGCAATAATCAGAGAAGATTTTTAAATTTTCTGCCGTAACATCAATATTCCCGGCTCTCATTTTATCAAGATAGGCATCGGCTTTATCAAGAACGAAATCTTCAAGGGGGGTGATCCAGGTCTGGGCTTTATAGAGCTCGAGTTTATTCATCAGCCGGGTATCCATCCCTGACATGGCAGTTCCGGTATTGCTGTCATAAATAAGATTGTCATAGGCTTCTCTTCTGTTGGAAATCCGGGTAAGCATACTTGTGGCATTCAGATTCCATAACTTGCCATCTATTCCAATGCCGTCAACCCAGGAGTAATAATGGGTTGATTCCGCATGCGCAAAATAGGGGGCAAAAACAGCTATCGAAGGTTCTCCCAATGCACACCAGAATACGCTTAAAGCCGGATCATCACCCGCTTTTACACCATCTACGACCATTCCAAGCCGGGTTTGATTTCGACTGATACAATATGTTGTGCTGTAATTTTCTTCGCTGCTTGTGGAATGATTGGACTGGTCTCCAATGACATCCTCAGAGACTTCTTTTAAAACTGTTCTGTAGTTCAACCTTCCTTCGCTTGCCAGCTGTGTGAGAACCTCTGTGGCTCTTTCCTTTCTTTCTTCACCATAGTTGATAGGAATGGTAACCCCATTCCCCGATATGGTATCAGGCGTGCCCATATCGAGAATTCCACCCAGGATATATTCAACAAACAGATTGAGAAAAAGGGTCGATCCATCTGCAAGACCGAGGGATATTCCGTAAAAGGTAAGATTGATATCTTCAAGAATAAGAGTCGAATACCGATTGTTGTTTGCCTGATTGAAAAAACCGATAAACTCGTCACCCGTTCCCGGAACCAGGACGGTATAGGCACCGTTTCTGTATTCAACAATTTCTCCGGTATTGGCATCACAGCGTGTAAACATAATTGTTGGAACAAGTGCCAGATTCATGCCGGTATAAACTTCATAAAGGCAAGCTCCGCCGTATGCGTCAATCACAACAAAGTTGCCGCTGATCACTTTATCCGGTTTCTCATCTTTCCATTTCAGGAGAATATCTTCAAATTCGTCAATTGTCCGGCATTCCTGGGTGGACTGACGGATGAGATCGGTATTTATGTTATAGGCCTCGTGAATCTGATTGAAATCTTCATATACCGAGGTGCATGAAACGGCAAACCCTGATTTATTGATTCCTCCTGATGGATTTACAGGCGTGCCATTATTGTACTCGGCAATGTCATCAAAGTTGTAGACAAGCAGGTACCCTCCGGCGTTGCTGTTGACTGCATCAAAATATTTTATCTCCTGATGCCAGTCCGCAGAGCAGTCCCTGTTTTTCCATATAACCGGCCTGCCATTCGTCGTGACTCTTCCTGAAACAACTGCAACATCGCAAGCGTCAGTATATGAATCCGTTCCAATTATGACAGCAAATAAAACAAGGCATATTGCACATAATTTTGAATGTTTCATTTCTCCCCCATAAAGAGTAAAATCGTGATTATTATACATTAAAAATAACTGTATCACCTGAGTCGGCAATACCTGAAGCCCTGAAAATTATCATAGTATATTATTTTCATTAATCTCATAAACAATGTTTATTGTCAAGAGATGATTCAGTAGTCGTCAACCAGGTGAATGCGAAATAAACACTGTTTTAAAATCTGTATTTGTTTTACGCGTCCATCAGATAAAGTCGACTATATTATATCTCCATATCAGATAATTATTAAAGGTACATTATTATTTTAGAAAAAATTTTATAATTCGTATAGAGATAATCCGCTCTCGGGTATTTCCCGACAGGATTGAAATTCCGCCATGTTGGTATGCATATCTTTTTCAGCAAGAAATTATCTTTAATAATTGTTCCGGAATAATATGCTGGCGGCGTATCATCCTCTCCAAGGTCTTTATCATAAACCTGAATTTTATTTTTAAATTTATTTTTAAATTTCAGGTAATCCATTTCTTTATTTCTTGTTTTCAGCAGATCAAGCTGTCCAGCTGTGATCAACGCACTGATTTTCGATGGGATGAATTTATTATTGTCTACCCTGAACCATTGCTTTTCGTCAAACACTTTTTTATGAAAAAATGCCATATAAATCAGATATTGAATATAACTTGACCATACGATCCAAAACGGAAATTTGCTTTCCCAATAAGAACCATAAATCCTGCCATATTTTTCAAGTACATCTTTATAATCAAAGTTTTTTTTTGAATGATATTTCAGTTGAAGGGCTCTCATTCTATTGTATATATCTGTATGGTTCGTTCCGACAGCCCCTCCTTCGAAATTGATGATTTTTTTGGTGAAACAAAGAAGTGAAAAATCACCGTAGGTTCCCAGTTTTTTGCCTTTATAGGAATAAAGCAAAGAATGGGCAAGATCTTCTATTACGATCAAGTTGTGTTTTTTTGCAATTTCGCAGATCGTGTCAATTTTCGCTGCATTGCCATATGTGTGCACAACATAAATGGCTTTTGTATTTTTCGTGATTGCTTTTTTTATTTCTTCCGGATCAATATTCAAGCCATCTTTTTCAGCATCGCAAGGCACGTATTTGTTTCCTGCAAGCTCAATTGTCATCGGTATGATCGAGCATGTGAATGCGGGAATGATGATTTCACTTTCTTTATCCCAATTGTAAGCTTTTAAAAGCAGATAAAAGCCATTTCTCGAATGCCCGGTAATGAGGAAATGTTTCAATTGCAGGTGCTGGGCCAATTTTTTTTTTAATATGCTTATCATACCGATATTTAAGACCTGTAAATTCACTTTCAGGAGGCAGGTTCTTTCCCCATCAAAATCATATTGATGTTCTGAATCTCTTCCTTTTCCCATTTTATCTTGTTGATCAGGCCGACTTTGGAATTACTCAGAAAAGATTTGCCAAAGAATTTTACCATAGCCATGAATATGCCTGGGATACATGACAGTCTTGAAAAAATGGTCATGAAAACGAATGCATCACCCCGGTTGTAGAAATCAGCTTCCGGTGGAATCATTTTCTGGATGGTGTCTGGTAGCTTGACTTCCTTGTTGTGAGGTGGCAGGGAGCCGGGAAACATTTTTTTGAAAACAAACGGATAATCCTCATTGACGAGTGTCATTTCTTTTAGTGCCAAAAGTTTTTTATAGATCATCAAGAGCGCTGCATTTGGCTTGAATGTATTGACCATGTTAAAAAAAAGAAATCTATATTTGTACATTCCCCTCATGGCAAGTGGATTTGGAGTTTCGCTCAGGAGAACATATTTGATTTTTTTCTGGGGTGCAAATTTAATATAGAGCGTTCGGGAAGATAAAGTACAAAGGGAGAAACCAAGATGCTTTCCGCGAAATTCCTTGATTACCATGGTCTCATCAAAATTAAACAGGATATATCGATCTATCACCCAGTAAGAGAGTATCTGGAAGGCCACGATTTTTTCGTCCTTTACGACGTAAATCAGAAGATCTTTTGATTTAAAGTAATCATAAAATTTTTCCTGGGCCGACCAGCATGCCTTTTCAACAGCTTCACATCCTTGTATGATTTTTTGTAGTTTATTGAGATTTGCATGCTGGATATCCACTCTGTAATAATCAAATCCGTTCCGGTCTTTTATCGTGTGAAATTCATGATGATTGATCTCGTATAATCCTTCAGTTATTTCGAGTTCTTCAGGTATCATCCGTCCGTAATAAATTTTTTCAGATTTACCCATTCCTTTTGTCCTTTCATGAGTGTTATATAGTTAGTCAGGGAATTGCTGAACTATATTTCGTCAATAATTTGTTATAGAAAGAAATTAGCATTTCGTCGAACACGAATCAAGTGAATTATTAAATTGTGTTTTTTATAGTAAACACTATTTTCTTATATGATCAAAAAATTTGACACTCTATACAATTATTTTTTACAAATGTCAAATTTTGTAAATATATATTTATCTATTTTCGTCTTTACGATTTAAGTAAAATGATATTTACTGACATAAAAATTAGGTTCCGATAGCCCGGAACTGAAAAACCGTGGTGACAGCCTTGAAAAAAGAGTTGAGACCTAAAGGGAAAATCAGAACAAAACGTTTGAAGAAACCTATTAAAAAAAGGAGATATGACAGATATGGCATCCAAAAACAACATGATGGGTTTATTCATAAAAATCACAGTCATCTTCATAACGCTTGCTTTTATTGTAAGCTGCGGCAACAATGATGATAATGACAATAAAGACAATGCCGATACCGTATCTCTTGTGATACTCCAGACATCGGACGTTCATCACCACGCAGCCGGATATGGCCCTCAATCCGATTATACGCCACTTGATTCAACCGATAATGACAGCGTCATGGGAGGTTATGCGAGACTGGCCGGACTGATAAAAAAAATCAGAAGCGATGCGTCTTCTGATGATCAACCGGTTTTGTTGTTTGATTCCGGTGATTTTTTAATGGGTACGATTTATGACATGACCGCTTCTGATCCCATTGCATTCAAGTTTTTCAAATTAATGAATTATGATGCCATTACCTTGGGAAATCATGAATTCGACTGGGGAAATGACAGACTTGCTGATCTGATTGACGCGGGTATGGCCTCCGGCTTTGACGTGCCTATTGTCGCAAGCAATATCGTGACAGACCCATTGGATTCTGAGGATGATGTCATAGAAGCGATAGTTACCAACGGTACGATCGTTGAGAATAAAATCATAACTGTCGAAGATGGCTTGAAAGTGGGGATTCTGGGGATTTTGGGAATCGGCGCACACAGTGTGGCCCCTCTTGCTGATCCGGTAACCTTCAATCACGATTATGGCTTTTTACAGGGAAAGGTGGATGCCCTGAAATCAAGTGGTGCGGATCTGATCGTTCTCCTTTCTCATACCGGTGTTGGTTCAGCAGGTTCAGGTGAGGATTCGGATATCGCGGAAAATGTTACCGGGATCGATATTATTGCTTCCGGTCATGAGCATACTGCGACAACGACGGCGTTCATTAAAGGTGCCTCAAATACGATTATTTTTTCTCCGGGAGAATATGGCTCTTATCTGAGCAGACTTGATATCACCTATAATAAAAAACAGAAAAAAATAACCGATCATAAATTCGAGTTGATACCGGTTGATGATACGGTAGCAGGCGACAAAGACATGGATGATGTTGTTAAAGGCTATAAGTCCATGATAAGCACGGCATTAAACGATATCGGTATGAGTCCGGATACAATTGTCACAAAAACCGGTTTTGATCTTGAGATGAAATCACTTCAGGAAACCGGATTTGGCAATCTGACCGCAGATGCGATTCGTGCGGCTGCAGGTGCCCTCGATGCTATGGATAATGAACCTTATGCAGTCGGCGTCATTGCAACTGGTGTGATCCGGGATAACCTTTATCAAGGTAAAACAGGAAACATTACATTCTCCGATGTCTATAATGCGTTGCCGCTGGGAAGCTCACCCTATGGCGATACAAATCCTGGTTACCCTATGATGAGTGTGTATGTAACTGCCAAGGAGCTCAGAAATATATGCGAAGTTTCTGTAAGTGCCGCACCGCTGATGGGGGGGCATGTTTATTTGAATTTGTCCGGTATCCGGTATGATTATAACGATTCCAATGCCCTTTTTTCAAAAGTTACCGATGTATACATGTGTGACACATCTGACTTAAATACAGTTACTTCTGGTACAAAACTTGACCTGACGGATGAAACAACACTTTATCATTTGGTCGTTAATCTTTATATTTTAAGCTTGATGGATTTGGCGACTTCTTACAATCTTGAAATCGTTCCAAAAGACAAAACCGGTATGCCCATCTCATCAAATGATTATGCGAATTTCAGGATAGATATTTCCACAGATGCCGGTGTTCAGGAACTGAAAGAATGGCGGGCATTCGACTATTTTCTTGAGACCTATTACCCGTCAACTGGCACGGGCATTCCGTCGGCTATTTATGATCATGGCGGATCTGGCCTCGGACGCGCCAGTGCGATTTCAGGGAGTTAACCGATTATTCGCAAACTCGGTGGTTCACGGTGAATCATATCATTTGCTAATCACAGAGGGCACTGAGAACACAGAGATGGAATCTCAATCTTTTTCTCTGTGCCCTTCCTTGTGGTGAAGTCATAGCGTCAATACGTTTATTGTTAAAGTGTCGTGCCGGGTTCGACAAATTTTAAATCCGCGCATATGACCGGCTTTGGATTTCCGGAACAGAAAACATCGAATTTCTGGCCGGAATCATAGGGGCTTACATGAAGCTCTGCCGTGTTTGCCATGAACATGGGGCCTTTGAAAGCAGCATCAATTTTGACAGGGGCATCGTTGATCGTAACATTGAGGCGTCCCGCAGCATTGGCCAATGTCCACATGCCATGAGCGATATCTCTTTTAAATCCGAAAAGTTTGGCTGTAACCGGAAACAGGTGAATGGGATTAAAATCTCCTGTGATTTTGGCATAGCGCCTTCCGGTACCGGCAGGCACCGCCCATTGGGTCAGGTAGGATGCGCCTTCAGCAGCTGACAGCCTGGATCGCTCGGACGGCTCATCCGGTTCTCCAAATTTACCTCGTATCAAAGCGGTTGTAATGCTCTCCCAAACCAGTTCATCTTTGAGTCTGACCTCCGTACGAATATCAAACTCCAGCCCTTTTTCCACGTTGCGTTTATCACCAAGAACACAAGAAATATTTAAAATATCAGATACTTTTATTCTTTTATGCTGTAGGATGTGATTGCTTAAATGAATGGAACCCATCATTTTGAGCGGGAATGCCGGATGGCTGACCATGCCGAGATGCACTGGTGCTGCAATAATATGCGGGTAAAGAGGAGGCAGGTATTCTGAATGGATCAGGCCACAGGATCGATTATAGTTCTTCAGATTGTCAGGATCAATGGTAATGTCCGGCCATCTGGCGAAAATTGAGGGCAATTTTTCCCCAGGTTTCAGGCCTTTTCGTCGACCGGATACAAGCTTGAGATAACAGCCAAGTGCAGATGGTTTGTCAGAGTAGTGAAGGGATATATCATAGTTTTCCATAAAATCTCCATTTTCCGGGGCCGACCGGGTATTTAATATGTTGATGGGGAAAAGACTGCTTTAATTTTAAATAGTTTCTTATTGAACAGACCCCATGGAAATTCAAGGAAAATTTTATTCTCTCCCTGTCGGTATTGTTTACCGAACCGGTAAAAAAAGTGTTTCAATCCTTGATTTATTCCAAAATATTTTCTATGCATTGATCCGTAACTATTGAATAATTGATTTGATACCCGGATACTGAAAATACGATAACACGCAAAAAAATATTAATGAAAAAAAAGAGAAAAGACGGATTAAAAAGACAATCGGATATTATGAAGCTTTCTCTCGAAATGTTCTCAGACAGGGGCTATCACGCAGTGTCAGTGGATGATATCATCTCTGCTGCAGGTATCGCCAAGGGAACATTTTATCTCCACTTCAGCGGAAAACTTGAAATCCTCGAAATGATTATCGATAAATATCTGACTATCCTTTATGAGTCCGTCAAGGTCCTTGATATTTCCATGGACAAATCGATTGAAGATATCAAAAAGATTTATTTGGATGTAACGAAGATCCTTCTCAAGGAAAAAGGCTTTGGCCAGTTTTTAAAAATCGTGTTGAGAGATATTTCAAGCATCAATCATGAGCTTTATGGAAAAATCAATACATTTTACGTTAAACTGGTTATGATGTCTGCCGAGTTTCATATAAATGCACAGAAAAAGGGAAAAATAAAAAAGGAACTTGATCCGGTCATTGCCTCCTATTGTATATTTGGTGCTGTAAAGGATCTTGTTTTCCGTTTGGTTGTGCTTGAGGAAAAAATAGATATCATGCAATCGATTTCCACCATGTTCGATCTTTTTCTGGGTGGGATGCTCGTTGAGAAATCCACGTAAAGATGCCTTGGGTTTAAACACGTTTGTTTTACAGCAAATTTTTAAATGATTCGACAAACGCCTCTTCTCTGCCACTGCAATTCCAGTCATCATGACCGTTGGGCCGAATTTGTTTAACATATTGATATTAAATTAAATATTGTGCTATGACATAATGTTTGACACAACATCATGATTGGAGTATATTCCCTCATTTTAGGCAAATGTGAGATTTTGGCGTTTCAATTCAACTATTTGCTAACAGCCTCAATTCTAAGCAATTTTCGTTTTGCATGTGTACCGGTAGATTGGGTCTGAATTAACTTTGCGATTAATATTTTATTAATTATTATATTTAATATGGAGGTTTTTATGACACGTAGGATTGAGAAAGTAGCCGTAATTGGATCCGGGATCATGGGCGGCGGTATTGCTGCACTATGTGCGGGTGCAGGTTTGGAAACGCTGCTTTTGGACATTGTCCCATTCAATTTGAAGGATGAGGAAAAAAATGATCCCAAAGCAAGAAACAGAATTGTTGAAGCTGGACTTCAGGGCGCCATTAAATCCAAACCACCGCTTTTCATGGATAAGAAAAATGACGTCAGTCTGATCACGACCGGTAACCTCGACGATGACATTGACAAGTTAAAAGATTGTGATCTGATTGTAGAAGTTGTTGTGGAAAATTTGAAAATAAAGCAGCAACTCTTTGAAAAAGTCGAAAAGGTCATGAAACCGGGAGCGATTATCGCTTCGAACACATCAGGTCTTCCTCTTAAAGAAATGGCACAGGGAAGAAGCCAGCAGTTCAAAGAAAATTTTCTGATCATGCACTTTTTCAATCCAGTCCGTTATATGAAGCTTCTCGAACTTGTAGCCGGACCGGATACCAAAAAAGATGTCTGTGAATTCATCGCTTCATGGGGCGAAAAAGTACTGGGCAAGGGCATTGTATGGGGAAAAGATACCCCCAATTTTATCGGAAACCGTATCGGCGTAGGGCAAATCGGTGAGGCTTTCCAGCTTCTTCTCACCGAAGATATTACCATTCCTGAATTTGATGCCATATATGGGCCGGCAATGGGTATGCCAAAAACAGCAGTATTTGCATTGACCGATCTGGTCGGCCTGGACACATTGGGCCATTTGATGGACAATTCTTATAAACTGCTTGAAAACGATGAGAGAAGGGAGATTTACCAGAAACCCGAATTCATCCAGAAGATGCTTGAAAACGGGCAGTTGGGTAATAAAACCAAGGAAAAAGGCGGTTTCTACAAATCGATCGTCGATCCTGCCACATGGAAGAAATCCAAACTCGTTCTGGATATAAAGACAGGCGAATACGTTGAGTTTGACAGAAAAGCAGTTCCGGACGTCGTTAAGGCAGCCAAAGAAAAGAAAACCCTTGCCGAAAAACAAAAAGCAATCCTCTATGATGACTCAAGACTCTCCCAGGTTGCATGGAAGCTGGCTGCAAGAACTTTCTGTTATTCAGCCAACCGAATTCCTGAAATTGCAAATAGTATCGTTGAAATCGATAGCGCCATGAGGTGGGGGTATGCTCTTGAAGCAGGCCCGTTTGAAAGCTGGGATAATCTGGGCGTCAGGGAATCTGTCGCCAAAATGGAAAAAGACGGAATGCCCATTCCGAATAATGTAAAGAAAATGTTAGATGGCGGCAATGAAACATTTTATCGAATTCAGAATGGCAAAAAACAGTACTTTGATTTTGTATCCGGAAGCTATAAAGATCTCGTTCTCAGTGAAAAGATGATTTTTCTTGCTGATCTCAAGGCAGACAATAAAGAAGTCATGTCAAATGAAGCGGCTTCTCTCATTGATCTTGGTGATGGCGTATTCTGCCTTGAATTCCATACCAAAATGAATGCTGTAAACAGAGCCATGGTTGATTTTAATGCCCAGGCTGGCGAATATGTTAAAAATAACGGTGTTGGCCTTGTTATCGGCAATCAGGCGCCGGGCATGCCCGGAGCGTTCTCCGCAGGTGGCGATCTTGGATATATGAGTGAACTTGCGAAGGCGGGCAAATTCAGTGAAATTGATCAGTTTATAAAAGATGCCCAGAAAGTTGTCATGGGTACCCGATATGCACCATACCCCGTTGTTGCTGCGCCCTATGGCATGACACTTGGTGGTGGTGCAGAAACATGCCTTGCTGCAGACATGATAGTGGCCCACTCTGACTTGTTTATGGGGCTTGTAGAAATAGGTGCCGGTCTTCTTCCTGCAGGTGGGGGGTGCACCAACCTGTGGCGAAAAATTATAGAAAGCGTTCCTAAATCTGTAAAACTTGCTGATTATGGTGCGTATTTTGTCCCCACAATTTTGACGATTGCCCAGGCAAAAGTATCTGGCTCAGCTGCGGAAGCAAGAAATAACGGTTTCCTTGGTCCCAAGGACAGAATCGTATTTAACAAGGATTACCTGATTGGTGAAGCCAAAAAAGAAGTATTGAAAATGGTTGATGATGGGTATGTGGCGCCCAAAAAGACCAAAATACCGGTCATGGGCAGAGAAGCTCAGGGAATGATTTATGTCGAAATGTTTAATATGTCCCAAGGCAGTTTTATACCGCCACACATGGAATTGATCGCTAAAAAGGTTGCCTATGTCATATCAGGTGGCGAAGCAAGACAGGGAATGCTGGTTTCCGAGCAATATATGCTTGATCTGGAAAGAGAGGCGTTTGTTGAGTTGTGGAAAACGGAAAATACCCAGAAAATGGCTGAGCATATTTTTAAAACAGGCAAGCCGTTGTTAATGTAATACCTTCATAAAATAAAGAAATTCAGGAGGACAACTTTATGAGAGATGCATATATAGTAAGTGCTTTAAGAACACCTGGGTGCAGAAGAGGCAAAGGTGCCTTTGCACAAACCCGGCCGGAAGAACTGATATCACATATCATGAAAGCCGTCGTAGAAAAAATCAATCTTGATCCGGCAGCAATAGATGATTTCATGCTGGGATGTGCATTCCCGGAAGCAGAACAGGGCATTAATCTTGGCCGAATTGCTGTTAAAATGGCGGGATTCCCGGATTCGGTTTCAGGGGCTGTTATCAACAGATTTTGTTCTTCAGGTCTTGAATCCATCGCACAATCCGCCATGCGCGTGATGGTGGGATGGTCTGAAGTCACGATGGCAGGTGGCTGTGAGTCCATGAGTATCGTTCCCATGGGTGGTAATTTGCCACGCCCTCATCCGGATTTTGCCAAAACCGATCCGGAGATGTATATTTCCATGGGTATCACGGCAGAGAACGTTGCCAACCGATATAATGTGACGCGTCAGGAACAGGATGAGTTCGCATTGCATTCCCAGATGAAAGCTGCAGAAGCCCAGAGAAAAGGACTTTTTACGGAAATAGTGCCTACCCCTGCTAAACGATATATTGAACAGCCGGATGGTTCTATCAAGGTTCAAGTGAAAATGCAGGATTTTGATGATGGCGTAAGAGAAACCACTATGGAAGGGCTTGCCAAATTGAGAACCGTGTTTGCCGCCATGGGGTCTGTCACGGCCGGGAATTCTTCACAGACAACAGATGGTGCGGCCGCAAGCGTTATCATGAGTGAAGATGCGGTGAAAAAATATGGTGTGAAACCGATTGCAAAACTGAGGCTTTACACAACCGCAGGATGTAAATCTGACGAAATGGGTGTGGGGCCAGCCTATGCGGTTCCAAAGCTTCTTGAAAAAGCCGGTTTGAAAGCCTCTGATATCGGACTTTGGGAACTCAATGAAGCATTTGCTTCCCAATGTATATACAGCGCAAGACAAATCGGAATTGCGGACAGGAAAAACTGGGCATTTGACAGCCCGGATAGAATTATCAATATCAATGGGGGTGCCATCGCTCTTGGTCATCCTCTGGGATGCACCGGTTCAAAACTTGCGGCAACCCTTCTTGCAAACATGCAGAGACTCGGTGTCAAGTATGGTGTTGAGTCCATGTGCATCGGTGGGGGTATGGGCGCGGCTGCCTTGTTTGAGCTTTGCGAATAAATCATAGGTACAGTAGATATTGAAGAATAAAAAAAGCTGCTCTTCGGAGCAGCTTTTTTAGCTTATAACTGAACTATCAATAAAAAGGATTCCGTATTTAAATGGATATCCTGAATACCATTATCCCCATATTTGCCATTATTTCCCTTGGCTGGGTCGCTCGCCAGAGACAATTCCTTCCTGAATATTTCATCGGGGCTGCAAACAGACTGGTTTTTTATTTTGCCATTCCCGCAATGATTTTCAGGGCCATCGCTCGGTCTTCATTTCATGAAAGATTCAATGCAGATGTCCTCTTCATTGGCCTCTTTTCAATGACAGCGGCATATCTTCTGGCATGGGGACTCGGATGGCTTTTAAAACTTGAAAAAGGACGCGTCGGAACGTTTGTCCAGAGTTCGTTTCACTGCAATATCGGATATATGGCTTTTGCTGTATCTTATTATTTTCTTGGTAGTGATGGGTTCGCCCGCGCAGGCATGTTTGCCGGCTTCATCATCATACTGCAAAATTTTTTTTCAGTGATTATCCTATCTATAAACAATGATAAATTCAAAGGAAAGCGCATCGGTCTGGTTTTAATCACTCAGATTATGTTCAATCCTGTGATTATTGCCTCAGCCACAGGCATCTTCTTCTCCCTTTATTCCATAACCCTTCCGGTAATCATCACAAGAAGTCTCGATATATTGGGCGGTATGGGACTCCCCATGGCTCTCCTCATCATTGGTGCTTCTCTTTCTTTCCATACAATGAAAACGCATATAACGCTTGTGGCGGTTACGAGTTTTATCAAACTTATTCTGCTTCCCGGTTTTGCATTTACCATATGCTACCTGACACATATCTCCCGGGTTGAATATCTCCCGCTTTTAATTATCCTCGCTTCACCCACGGCAACAATCACTTATGTGATGGCAGGAGAGATGAATGGAGATAAGGATTTCGCGGCTGCCGCCATTTCCATCAATACCGTCATTTCTGCGCTGACTTTTATTTTCTGGCTGAATTTGGCCTGATTCGTCATCCTTTTTTGTTACAAAATTAAACCCCGTATATTTAAAAAACCTGTTGCAAATTAACGGGACATGATTTACTGAATGATGTGTCATTCTTGAAAGGAGAATGGATCGATGAATGAAAACAAAATCAATCAAAGACGGTCTGATATCATTGAGGCTGCCATTCAGGTGTTTTCAGAAAAAGGATATCATGCAACAAAAATATCAGACATTGCTGAACTGTTAAAAATTGGCCATGGCACATTTTACAGGTATTTCAAGAGCAAATTCGATATTTTTAATGCCATTGCAGATGATCTCATTTTACACGTTGGCCAGATGGTCACAACAGAAGCCCCCACAGAATCAAACAGTCTGGAAGATTATCGTGCCCAGCTCAACAGGATCGGAAAGAGCCTGTTCGATATTTTTATGACAGATATACGCATTTTCAGAATTGCATTTTATGAGCTGTTGGGGGTGGACGCCACTTTAAATGAAAAACTAGAAAACGCTATAAAGTTGTTTGACCTGTATACGGAACAGTACCTGATAAATGGCGTCAATAAATGTTTTCTGAGGCCCGATTTGGATACGGAAGTGATCGCAAAAGCCGTTAACGGAATGATTTTTGTCAGCTGCAAGGCAGTATTGGATGCTGAAGATAAGGATGCGGCGTATCAAAGATGGATGAATTCCGTTTCCTTGCTGATGCTCGATGGTATGGCTCTGCGGGCATAGAAAAAGGATTGATAGTATGCCATACATCGGAACGCTATGTCATATTACCTTAAAATTTTTTTCAAAAATATAATATCCAAAAAAAATTAGAAACCACGTTGGTAAAAAATCAAAAGGAGGATGTGAGGATGAGGAGGTTAACTAAAAGGATAGTTAGTATTTCTGCGTTGCTTATATCGTTAGGGGGAATTGTCCCTGTGTCGATCCACGCGGCAGCGACAGAAGTGAAGCCGGAAATATGGAAATTCGCGACCATTGCCCCAAAGGGAATCGGGTTAGGAAATAGTATTCGTTCTATTTTGATTCCTGCCATAGAAGAGGGGAGCGAGCATACCATCCAGATTGATGTTTACTGGGGGGGCGTGATGGGAGATGAAGCTGATTATCAGCAGAAGATGCGCTTGGGCCAGATTCAGGGAACCGGGATTTCAGGCATGGCTGCAACGATATTCTGTCCTGAAATGTCCATTTTGGAACTGCCGTTCATGTTTAAATCCTGGGAAGAAGTGGATTATATCAAAAAAGTGATGCGGGAAGATTTTGAAAAATTGCACGAAAAATATGGGTATAAATTGGCAGCCTGGAACGATCAGGGATTTGATCAGTTTTATTCGACTAAGTATGCCTTAGATACGCTTGAACAGTTTGGCAAGGCCAAATTCGGCTCATGGTATGGTAAAGTGGAAGAAAAATTTCTGGAAACCCTTGGTGCAAATCCGATACCTGTGGGTGTCGCAGAAGCCGTGCCTGCCATGCGGCAAGGTGTTGCAGATTCCATGATAGGACCAGCCTTCTATATCGTCGCCACACAAATGTATCCTGAAGTAAAATATGTCAATCCCATCAATGTCAGATACTCACCCGCCGTTATTCTGATAGGGCTCGATCGCTGGAATGCCCTGGATGACAGATACAAAAAACGATTTTTCGAACAACAGGCCGATATTGAAGCTAAAATCGCAATAAATTTAAGAAGCGATAACGATAAATGCTTAAATGCCATCATTAAATATGGTGCCAAGGAAAGCCATCTGTCACCTGAAAATGAAAAGGTTATGAAAGAGAAAGCCAAGACAACATGGGATTATTTTGCCGGAAAACTATATTCAAGAGAACTTCTTGATAAGTTGTTGGGCCATCTGGATTCATTTCGAAAGGAACGGGACAAATGAATGATTTTATAAATGGGCTGTTTGCTTTTCATCGGGTCATTATCGTCATCGAGAAAGCACTCCTTTTTCTAATTCTTTTTTCAATGATTATCATCTCCTTTGGGCAGGTGATTGCCCGAAACATCTTTGATCAGGGCTATATGTGGGTCGATATCTTCTTAAGACATGGAGTGATTTGGATTGCCTTTCTGGGCGCGTCCCTTGCCACGGAATACAGGCAGCATATAAAAATTGATGTGTTTTCTCATATGTTGTCCACGCCATACAAAAGAAAACAGATCGAAATCGCTATTTCTGTTTTTCAGATGGTGATTTGTGCCCTGCTTGCCATCGGGTCCATCGAATATGTGATGATGCTTAAAGAGTACCCTACATATGATTTCAAATGGTTTCCAGTATGGGGATTACGCATGATTGTGCCGTTTTCTTTTGTAGTGATGATCGTTTCCTGTTTCTCTCACATCGTGAATACCCTTGCCGGCAGATCGTCTCCCACCATTACCTATGATTCGGAAAGTATCATGAACGAAAAATAGTCAGGTCAGGTAAACATATTTTTAATTAATTTTATAATATTCTGGAAAATATGATGAGTGTTGCAATTACTGCAGGATTGGTTTTTCTTTTCATTCTTTTTTTTCTGTTTGGTGCTCCCCTTTTTACCATCATAGGTGGCGGAGCGGTACTTCTTTTTTATTTGTTTGCACATCAGAGTATGGCTACACCGATTGTCGAAATGTGCCGATTGGCGAATGCGCCCGGCATCATTGCCATACCGCTATTTATTTTTGCCGGTTTTATCTATGCGGAGAGCAAGTCTTCCACCAGAATGATCAATCTGTCAAATGCCATGCTGGGTTGGCTTCCCGGAGGACTGACCGTGGCGGCTGTGGTGGTTTCTACCGTATTTACAGCAATGACGGGTGCAAGCGGTGTCACGATCATTGCCATAGGCGGTATCCTTCTTCCGGCTCTCATAAGAGAAGGCTATTCAAGATCTTTTTCCCTTGGATTTATCATCGCAGCCGGCAGTTCAGGCGTTCTATTCGCGCCCAGCCTTCCTATCATCATTTATGGAATGATCGCCAAAACAAATATCACTGAACTTTTTCTTGCCTGCCTCATACCCGGACTGTTGATTGTGGGACTTTTGATTTTATATGGTATCTTTTATGGGGCCAGACATCATATCCCTACAACACCATTTTCAAAAGAAGTACTTATACGTGCCACATGGGAAGCCAAATGGCTTATTCCACTCCCTTTTTTTGTCGTAGGCGGTATTTACGGCGGTATTATCACGGTAAGTGAGGCTGCATCCGTGACTGTGTCTTATGCCCTTTTCACGGAATGTTTCATTTACCAGGAGATCCCTTTTAAAAAGTTATTTCAGCTAACGGTTCATAGTATGGTCACCGTAGGCGCTCTCCTTCTGGTGTTGGGTGCGGCTCTGGGATTGACCAATTTTCTGGTGGATCAGAAAATTCCCCAACTGATTATGACCATCATCAGTGATCATATTGGAAGTAAAACCGCATTTGTCATGGTTTTGAATATTTTCCTTCTGATCGTGGGTTGCATGATGGATATGTTCTCAGCCATCGTGGTCGTGGTGCCTTTAATTGCACCTGTTGCAGAGACTTTCAATATGGATCCGATTCATCTTGGGGTTCTTTTCCTGGCGAATCTGGAACTGGGATATCTCACGCCACCTGTGGGGGTGAATCTTTTTGTAGCCAGCTTAAGATTCAATGTGTCTGTGATGCAGCTCTATAGAGTCGTCATTCCGGCGCTGATTATTCTTTTTTTAGCACTTCTCATTATCAGTTACTGGCCGCAGTTGAGTCTGTTCCTGCTTGATGTGACAGGACAGCGGATGATTTTATTGGAAATATGATTAAATAAAAAAATAGTGACTTTAATCGAGCGAGGATAGTGAAAATGAAAAAACAACTTAAATTAAATACGTTAATTCTGATAATGGCAGCCATGATCTGTTTTTCAGGGTGTGCCAGTCTGGGAAGGTCATTTCTTGGGAAGGCGACAACACCCGTGATTGATACTGCTATCAATAAAATCATGGATATGAAAAGTGCTCAGCTCGCACGGGAAGGACTCCCCACGGCCGTTCTTCTCGTGGCTACTTTGGCCGAAGTGGCCGGGGACAACAGGAATGCATTGAGCCAGGCCACATTTCTCTATGTGGCCCTTGGGCTTTGTGTGGAAGATGAAAACAAGGAGTACGCCTCTGTCCTTTATAATACTGGTTATGAATATGGTTTGCGTGCGCTTAAAACGAACAGGACATTCAGAAAAGGAATTGAAAAAGGAAAGACAGTGACAGAGATGGTAGGCGTTCTTGATAGAAAATATACAGGAACCTTAATGTGGACAGCCCTTGCCGCAGGACTAAACGCCATGCTTAATATGGATGACCCCACATCCATGATGGTTCTTGCACCCTGTATCGCTATGGTTAAAAGATCCATTGCGCTTGATGAAAACTACTACGACGGTCTCGGAAATCTTTTCATGGCAGCCTATGCGTCTGTAATGCCCGAACTTTTGGATGCCTCCTGCGGACCTGAACAGTCAAAAATACTTTTCGACATGGTCAGAAAAAATAATAACGGACATTTTCTATTTGTAGACCTTTTTGAAGCCCGTTATCTCGTTTCTCTGCATAATGACAGAGAAAAATTCAAAGCACTTTTGGATAACGTTATTGCAACAGATTCCGGTGTGCTTAAGGGAATGCAGATGTTAAATGAAATTGCAAAAATGAAGGCTGCCTATTCACTTTCTCATATGGAAAAATATTTTTAACGATGGGAAAGGAGCAGTACAACGGATTGGTGTTTTTGTAGTTGATATTCAAGGCTACTTTTTTTTTCCATGGGGAATATTCAGTTTTCTTAATTTACCGCGAAGGGTGCTGGGGTGAATGTTTAATATTTCCGCAGCACCGCCCGAACCCTCGATGCGGCCTTTTGTTTTTTCAAGCGTGAAACGAAGATGGTCGGTAATAACATCATCAAGAGATAGAAACTGACCGGTGTATGCAGGGCGACCTTGTGCTGTTTCAATCGATGTTTGAAAGAAAAAGTCATTGGGTGATAATATATCCCTGGGTTCCCTGATCTGACTCCGGATCAACGCACGTTCCATCATGTTTTCCAGTTCACGGACATTGCCGGGCCAATGATAGTCCTGGAGTTTTGAGACAACTCCGGTTGACAGGGAAGGGCGGTTATGAATTTTCAGATCTCCTGATTTTCGTTCGATAAAATGATAGGCCAACGCAGGGATGTCTCCTTTACGCTGCCTTAAAGGCGGAATCATAATCGGAAAAACATTGAGACGGAAAAAGAGATCTTCCCGAAAAAGGCCGTCTTTGACCATTTGTTCCAGATTCCTGTGGGTTGCACTAAAAATTCTTGTATCAACCGAAATGACTTTGTCACCTCCCAGGCGTTCAATTTCTTTATACTGGAGGACTCTAAGCAGTCTGACTTGAACGGCCATAGGCAGTTCGCCTATTTCATCCAGAAAAATCGTGCCACCGTCAGCGCGTTCAAACAGCCCTCTTCTCTGGGTGACCGCACCTGTAAATGCGCCTTTTTCATGGCCGAACAATTCACTGTCAATCAGATTTTCGGGTATGGCCCCACAATTGACTTTAACAAAGGGGCCGTTTTTTCGGGGTGAGGAATAATGAATGGCATTTGCAATTACTTCCTTTCCCACACCGGTTTCTCCCAGCAATAATACCGGATTGTCAAGCGGTGCGATCTGGCGGACCATATCCATGACCGGTTTTAACCCAAATTCAGAACCGATAATCGTATCTCCTGTAATCTTATGGAGCTGGCGATGGAGAAACTGGTTTTCATCTGAGAGAAGGTCTTTCAGTCGAATAACTTCCTCATGGCGCAGCAAATTGGAGAGGGCAATGGCAAACGGATCGTGAAGAAGCATGATCAGACGGGCGTGTTCCTCTGTAAAATGGACTTCTTTCGTGGCGTAAAGACTTAAACCGCCGACTTTTTCATCCTCAATCTGAAGGTCTACTCTTATTACAGATCCATCTTCACTCCAGATCCGGCGAATCATTTCAAGGGCAAAAGGCTCTTCTTCTGTCAGGTCATTGATGATTCTGATCCCTTTTTGTGATGCCAATTCGGCTTTAATTTGCTTCCAATACGTTTCCGGAACCTTAATAATATTATCCGGTTTTTTCAGATTCTTCGGTCCGATCCAGGTGTTGATTCGAATCATGTTTAAATCCGGTTCATATATTCCAAGACAGATACCGTCAATGGGAAGATAATTTTTGATATATTCAAAGCATCGTCTGATAGCAGTTTCAAAATTGAGACTGCCGCAGATTCTCAGCGTGGCTTGGCGGAAAAATTCATTTTCATCAAAAACGATCTTCATGACCCCTCCTTAACGCAACATATCTGTTTTATTTGAAAGCAATATCAAATAACTGTTGTATTTAAAAGATAATTATTTCAAATATGAAAGTTTTTCTTGTCAAAATATATAACAACTTGAAATTGAAGCTTTTTTTTCTTTGGCATGGATTTGGCTATATCAAATACAATCCTGGCCGGATAGTTTCATTTTTTTACTCCGGCTGCACACCAAAATGGTTAAAAAGGAATTTTACAGATATTTATGATTAAACAACGGAGCAATGATATGAGATGGATTGAAATGATCAACTTACGGTCCGGCAATCAAGGTGAACGGGCAAAAGTCATTGATTTACTAAAGAACATGATTCCGGATCATGCCAGGTATCTGGTTTATATCAAATGGTATATTCATGGCTTTATAGACACGGATTTAAGTATTCATCTTTGCTGGGAAAATAAAGATTTTGGAAAAGAAAGTCCCATGGGGCTTCAACTGATTAGAGTATTGGAAAATTTTGGGCTTGTCAGTCATCATATATGGGTTGAAGACGGGGTCAGGAAATTAAATCAATAGGAGGCGATATGACAAGAAAAAAATGGATCATCGTGACATGTGCTAGTGTAATAGTTTTAATCGGGATCGGCCTGGTGCTGGGTCGTTTGAGCAAAGATGACAACAGTCAATCATTAGAAGAATCCTCTGCCATACGTCCGGTGAAATATATGCGTCTCGAGGAAACCCATCATGCAATCAAAAGAACATTTCCCGGGATCGTTCAGCCGGCCGGTGAAATGAAACTGGCATTCAGAGTTGGCGGGCCGCTGGTCGAGATGAATGTTGTCACAGGAGAGAAAGTGAAAAAAGGGGATATTATTGCAAAGATCGATCCCCGCGATTATAAAAACCGGGTCAATCGTCTTGACGCAGGCCTTGAAGAAACGCAAGCCGCTTTGAACGCCATGCAGCGAGGGGCCAGACCGGAGGATGTCGCACTTCTGGAGGCAGATTTGAGTGCCGCCCAAGCCCAGTTTGCTGAGATTCAGCAGAATTATGAACGGTATCGCGTATTGTATTCTGAAAAAGCGGCTGCCAAAGCCACATTCGACAGTGCCAAGACTGCCTTTGACATGGCAGAGGCCCGTGTGCGTGCTGCTGAGCAGTCTCTTGAAAAGGGACGACGCGGAGCGAGGAAGGAGGATGTGGATGCCATGAAAGCCAAGATAAAAGGGCTGCTTACAGATATGAAAGCAGCCAGGGACGCTCTCAATGATACATGCCTCAAAGTGCCGCTTGATGGCGTCATAGACAAGATTTTTATTGAAAATTATGAAACTGCAGCACCGGGAATGCCGGTTGTCACCTTGCTCGATTTCTCTCATATTGAAGTAGGGACTACTGTCGATGAGGAACTGGTTATCGAGAAGGATCGGATCATCGGTTTGGAATGCAGCTTTGAGGCTTATCCTGAACGATTATACCCGGCATCTTTAAAAGAAATCGGCAGCCAGCCAATGCTCAATCATCAAAGTTATCCGTTAACCGTGAACCTGGAACTGCCCCGCGAGCTTAATATTCAATCCGGGATGTCAGCAACCGTTATCATCACGATTGCTGACAAGGATGCGGCGCCTCTTCTCTCTGTGCCTGCTGCTGCAGTCTTTATCGATTCAGAAGGATCATCCTGTGTCTGGCTAATCAATCCGCAGACGCTTAAAGTTGAAAAACAGAAAGTAAAAACAGGGCGTATCGACAATGACAGGGTTTATATCACCGAGGGTATTGCCAGCGGCCAGCAGATTGTAACTGCTGGCGCGAGATTTCTTAGAGAAAATCAGAGCGTCCGTTTATTGGAAAACAGAGATTAAGGGGGCATCATATGTTTTTAACCGATTGGATATTACGAAAGCGTGTTGTTGCCTATGTGGTTACCATTCTTCTTGTTGCGGGTGGAATATGGGCCTATAAGGGATTGGGACGCCTGGAATTCCCGGACTTTACCATTAAAACGGCCGTGGTCATGGCAACGTATCCGGGGGCTACTCCGGAAGAAGTGGAAAAAGAAGTGACCGATACACTGGAGACGGCCATTCAGCAGCTGTCCCAGCTCAAGGAAATCCGGTCCCTGTCAAAGGCCGGGTTATCGATTATCTATGTGGATATCAAAGACAACTATTTCAGCAAGGATATGCCGCAAATCTGGGATGAACTCAGAAAAAAAGTCAATGATGCCAAATCCAGTCTTCCTCCGGGTGTGGATAGGGTGGTGGTGAATGACGATTTTGGGGATGTGTACGGCATTTTTTATGCGCTTACAGGTGACGGTTTCAGTTATTCCGAAATGAAAGACTTCTCAGATGTGATCAAGCGCGAACTTCTTTTGGTGAAAGATGTGGCCAGCGTTGAACTCTGGGGCGACCAGACGGATGTGATTTATCTGGAAATATCCCGTTCACGGATAGCTGCCATGGGTATCAGTCTGGGGGATATCATCAATACCTTGAACCAGCAGCACCAGATCGTCGATGCCGGACAGCTTGATACTGGAGATGATTATGTAAGGATTCGTCCCACAGGCGGTCTTGTAAAACCCGAAAATATTTCAGAACTTCTGGTCCGGATGACCGGACCAGGAAATCTGATCCGTATTGGAGATGTTGCAGACATAAAAACCGGTTATCTGGATCCGCCCCGTTGGGAAATGCGGTTTAACGGCCAGCCTGCGATCGGTATCGGTATTGCAACGGTTGAAGGCGGAAATGTGGTTGTCATGGGAAAAGCGGTTAAAGAGAAGATAGAAGAATTGATGCGTACCGCGCCTGCGGGCATGGACCTTCATACGATTGCGTTGCAGTCAGACACGGTAACCACTGCCATAGATGATTTTCTGGTCAACCTTGTGGAAGCTGTCATTATTGTTATTGCTGTTTTATGTGTCACCATGGGGATATCCAGCGGACTGTTAATGGGAGTCATTCTTCTGTTAACCATTTTCGGAACATTTATCATGATGCATGTCATGCATGTGACACTGCAGTTGATTTCCCTGGGTGCGCTGATACTTGCCCTTGGCATGCTGGTGGATAATGCGATCGTCGTCACAGAAGGCATACTTGTGCGTGTTCAACAGGGAATGGGACGAAGAGATGCCGCTGCAGAAACCGTCAAACAGACGGCCTGGCCTCTTTTGGGTGCAACGTTTGTGGCGATTCTTGCATTTGCGGCCATTGGCACCTCACAAAACACGACGGGCGAGTTCCTGAATCATCTGTTTATGGTCATGGCCATTTCATTGGGCTTAAGCTGGATTCTGGCTGTTACGTTAACCCCTTTTTTCTGTGTCCGGTTTATGAGAAAACCAAAGGGTGGAGAATCATCTGATCCGTATCATTCACCATTTTTTAAATTCTACAGGCGGTTTTTAGACTATTGCCTTCATAGACGACTTTCAACACTTGCGGTTCTCATCGGTTTACTCGCAGCAGCCATCGCGGGGTTTGGCTTTGTGGAAGAAAGTTTTTTTCCAAGTTCAAACAGACCTCAGTTTATGATCGATTACTGGCGTCCTGAAGGTACCCGGATTCAGCATACTTCAGCGGATCTGAAACAAATCGAGGACTGGCTGGTAAAACAGGAAAAAATTGAAAATGTAACCACATTTACAGGTCAGGGGGCGTTACGGTTTATCTTGACGTATGATCCTGAAATGCCAAATTCCAGTTACGGCCAACTCCTTGTAACCGTAAATGATTTTCGTGAAATCGAGAGCCTGCTGCCGCACATTCGGGATTATCTGACGGTGAATTTCCCCGATGCTGAATTCAAACTCAAAAAATTTTCACGGGGACCGGACCGGGGAGCCAAAGTCGAGGTGAAATTCTATGGCGATGATCCGTCCGTGCTTCGCAGTTTATCAGAAAAAGCCCAGTCCATTATGGCAGAAGATAAACTTGCCGTAAATATTCATGACAATTGGCGTCAGCGGGTTAAAATCCTTGAACCTGTAATTGACGAGGCCCTTGCCCGCCGGACAGGTATATCCCGTCCCATGATTCAGGAGGCATTGGCAGCCAATTTCAAAGGTGCGGTGATTGGTCTTTTCAGAAAAGACAACCGGTTGATACCAATTATCATGCGGCCTCCGGAAAAAGAAAGACAAGGCGCCGGTGATATCAGGAATACACAGATCATAAGTCCCCTCACCGGTCAGACAATGCCACTGAGCCGCCTGATAACAGATGTTCGCACCCGATGGGAAGATCCGGTTATTCATCGAAAGAACCGCATGCGGGAGATCACAGCCATGTGTGACCCATTGGCCGGAAATGCCAGTGCCTTGAGAGAACGCGTAAAGGATAAAATAGAGGCTATTCAAATTCCTGAAGGATATACGTTTTCATGGGGTGGAGAATATAAAGAATCCCGTGATGCCCAGAAGGCCCTTTTCCGTATGATACCGATTTTCTTTCTTGCCATGGTGGTTACCATCATTTTTATGTTCAATGCCATCCGGCAGACGATCATCATTTTCCTGTGCCTGCCGTTGGCTACGATTGGCGTATCTGCAGGCTTGCTTTTATTCAATGAACCGTTTGGATTTATGTGCTTGCTGGGATTTTTAGGTCTTTCCGGGATGCTTATCAAAAATGCGGTTGTGCTGATCGACCAGATCGACCAGGAAATAAAAGAAGGAAGACCCGGTTATGCAGCGATCCTCGATTCATCGGTAAGTCGTCTGAGGCCGGTGGTCATGGCCGCGATGACCACCGTGCTGGGAATGCTGCCGTTACTCACGGATGTATTTTATGCGGGCATGAGTGTGACCATCATGAGCGGACTAACGTTTGCCACAGTGCTTACGTTGATTGTAGTTCCGGTTCTTTATGCCATGTTTTTTGGCATTCATCCGGATGGGCACAAAGAGATCTTATCTTAAACCTGAAAAATTTTACCTATATTCCGGTAAAGGAGTTTGTCTTATGGTACGTATTAAATTCATCCGGTTTTTTATTATGATATTTCTTTTGATACAGGTGATAACCACAGATATTTCACTTGCAGAAGAACAGGGTGTGCTGACAGTGTCAGGGGCGGTCAGTCAGGCGCTGAATACCAATCATCGTATCCATGAGCAGGAGGCATACGAAAAGGACGCGCTTGAGGACTATCGGATGGCAAGGGCAGATATGATGTTTAAAATCAATACAGCCTATGGCTATACAGATATGGAAAAACAGCCTATCATGAAGACAGGTGAAGGCAGCAGCATGCCCATTGCCCATCAAACATTTTACAGTTGGCATGCGGATATCGTTCAACCGCTTTTTACCGGACTTGGGCTTTCCGCCAATCTTAAATTGAAAGATCTGGGCCGGGACATCAAACGGATGGAGAAGGAACAAACGGTTCTGGACGTGATTCGTGATGTAAAGAAAGCCTATTATCAACTCTTGCTCTATCGAAAACTTCTGGAAACCGCAGAAGAATCTGTGGTTTCTCTTCGTGCCCATGCAGATAATGCAGAAAAATTTCATGTTCAGGGACTCATCCCCAATAACGATCTTTTGAAATCACAAGTCGGGCTGGCCAATTCCTTGCAAAATAAAGTAAAAACAGCAGGGGTCGTGGATATATCTCTGTCTCAATTGAATCTTCTTCTTGATCAGCCCATGCAAAAAAATATAATGATTGAAGATATCGAATGCGTCCCCGAATTTGCTGCCACGTATGAAGATCTGATTGAAAAAGCCTTAAAAGAACGTCCTGTCATGCGTGCCTTGAATTTGGGGCTCAAAAGCATTGGATTGTCCGCAAGACTCGCTCGCAGCAGTTATTTTCCCAAAGTGGTTCTGGTGGGAAGATATGAACAAAGCGGTGAAGATGCGCTTGCAACAGAAAATGATTTCAGCCATGCCAGCAATGCAAGCCTGTCTGTACAGGCAGAATTGACCCTGTTTGAATGGGGGAAAACGCAGGCTCAGGTGGCAAAAGTAAAACATGCATATGACGCCATGGCATCAAAAATCAGGTTTATCGAAAATGGTGTGCGTCTTGAAGTGCAAAACGCCTTTATGGAACTTCAGGTTGCGAAGAATAATATTGAAACAGCTCGAAAAGCACAGGGTCAGGCGCGTGAGAACTGGCGTATCACTGAGTTGCAATACGAGCAGCAGGTGGCAACATCAACAGATATACTTGATGCACAGATGTTTTTAACTCAGGCCAATACCAATTATTTCAATGCCATATATGGTTACATGATTGCACTGGCTGAACTTGAGCGGGCATCGGGAATCAAGAATCTGAATTAAGATGATAATGGAGAATGTGAATTAAAGTATATTACCTGAAGGTGTGACTGGATTTTTTGGCGCGCGGGATTTTAGTTTCCCGCGCGCGTCTCTTTATAGTGTTATAAAAATTAAGACTAATACTGCAGAATGGATTCCATGGATGCCTGCTGCACAGGACCATATTTGTGAACCAGATACAGGCTTAAATCCGGCCAGTAGGTGATGAGCATCAGCACAAACACTAACAGGATGAAAAAAGGCAGTACTCTTCTGTAAATACTGACGAGTGGTACCTGGAATCTGAAACTTGATATAAATAGATTCAGGCCCACAGGCGGAGTGATATATCCAATTTCAAGATTGGTAAGAAAGATAATTCCCAGATGAACGGGGTCAACCCCATATGCAACTGCAACCGGGACAATCAGGGGGACCACGATGATGATCGCTGAAAAAATATCCATCAGGCAACCCACAATCAAAAGGAATATATTGAGAACCAGGAGAAAAATGATCTTGCTGTGAATTACTTGGCTCATGTGTTCGACAATGAGGTCCGGAACACGCTGCTCTACCATAAAGTTGGTTACACCCAGACCCATCGTAATGATAATGAGAATGGCACCTGCAAGCAGACTGCTTTCCTTGATGACTTTCGGCAGATTTTTTAAGGGGATATCCCTGTAAATTAAAAATTCAACAATGAGCACATAGACGACTGTAATGGCAGATGCTTCGGATGCGGAGAGAATACCGCCATAGATACCGATCAAAATAATAAAAGGCAGGGGAATTTCGTATTTGGCTTCGTTTACAGCGCCAAGCATCTGTCTGAAGGTTATTTTCTCTCTTGTCGCCCATGCTTCTCTTCCACCCGCAATCATTGAATATGCCGACAGAATGACAATAAGGATAATTCCTGGGAATACACCGGCAAGAAAAAGACTGTTGATGTCTGCCATTGAAATAACACCATACGCGATAATCGGCAGGCTTGGGGCAAAAAGAAGTCCTACACTACCGCATGTGGTAATGAGGCCCAGAGAAAAACGTTCCGGATATTTTGCCCGGATAAGGATGGGATAAAGAAGCCCGCCAATGGCTACGATCGTTATGCCAGTTGCTCCTGTAAATGCCGTAAAAAGGGCACTTGTCAGGATAGCAACAATTCCTAAATTCCCCGGCATCCATCCAAAAAACGCTTTGGCGAGATTAACCACCCTGTCCGGTGTTTTTGTATTGGAAAGAATATATCCTGCAAAAGTAAACAGCGGAAGGGCCACCATGGCAGGTGTTGCCACGATTTTATTGAATTCGGTGACGATGGTGATAATGCCGGAAGGACTCAGAAAATGAAAACAATAGAGAGATACAAATCCAAGTACAAGATAAAGCGGTAGCCCCAGTATCATTAAACCTGCAAAACATATTCCTAAAAAATAAGCGCTGTTCATTTATGCTGCTCCTGTTGTCATTTCCCCGGATGTTAGGATGGTTGATTTTCGCTCGGGTCCATTTCTATGTTCTGTCCGATAATTTTAAATATACCGTAAAACAAATAACGGATGCCGCTGATCACAAAAAAGGCGATCGGGAAGTAGAATATTACGTAGGCCGGAATGACTGTATTGGGAATCGGCATACCAAGCATCTGTTCAACTTTAATGTATTCAATACAGGCATCGACCATGAAAAAGGAAATACCCGTAGCCAGGAGATAAAGCAATCCTTCAGTAATTTGCCACACTCTTCCGCCGCCGCCCCCTCTCTGACCGATAACATGCGTAAGCAGATCAATCTTTATATTTCGGTTCTCTCTCACTGCGAGGCTGGCTCCCAGGAAACCCAACACTAGAACGGAGTATCTAAGCAGGTGCTCTGGCCATACCGCTCCGGAACCGCCGATTTCACGGCTTGCCACCTGGTAGAACCCCACAGAAAACAAAAAAGTCATCGTGATACAAAGGCCTATGACTTCGATCATGGCCACCCATCCGTCTATTTTAAGAAAACCTGTTTTTATTGCTTTTATCATAATGCCTGTCCTGTTTATCTGACTGTCCCCATATTTTGAAAAACTTCCTCCTGGTGCGCCAGGAGCCATTTGGCACGGCCTTTTGCAAGAGTGGTGATATAAAAACCCTGATATTCAAGTATGTCATCCGGCGCATTCAGGACGCCTTCCAGGAGTTCCCTGTACAGCTTTCTGTCCCGTATGCCCACTGCATAAATTTGCGCCCAGTAGGCATCAGCAAGAAGCAGTTTTCCTTGATTTGCCTCCTTCATCTTGGCGTAGGATTCTTTTGCTCTTTCAAAACCGCATCCCTGAACCATTTCACTGGCCATTGCACTGAACACGGCGTCTAACATTAATGGTACACCGTAATAGTATGTGCCATCAAGTTCGCATGCGCGCTTGACCATACAGTTCACTTCCGGCGCATAGGATAATGACATGATATCCGTAATGTTCATCATCATATACAGGGCCAGGCTCATGCTCGTCCAGGTGAGCCCCTCCACATAACGTTTGGGAAGAAGCTCGACCGCTTTTTCAACCGGTGTGCCTGCTTCAACGGCCTCTCTGAATTTTTTATGCGTCATCAGAGACCGCATACCGAATCGATATCCCTGCCATGCCAGCTCACTGGCATAATCGGTTCGGGCCATTTCATTATAGCTTGCTGTGGCCACAAAAATTTGGGAAGAAGACCAGGCAAGGGTATAGTTATCAGGGGCGATTTCAGAAAAACCGCCGATAAGGGCAATCAATCCGGGCATGGCATGCATGCCCTGTCCATAGCTTGTATTGGTACCTGCCATGGTCATATGAACTGCTTCCGGGATAAACGGGGAGGCGATGTTGGCTGTCATTTTTAACATGTATTTGGTAGAACATCCCGAGGACATAACCAGGATGACTGAAAAAATGATTGCTATCCAGGAATTCTTCATTTTACATCGTTGATTCATTTATGCCATATCTCCAATATAAATAGTTTTTACTTCGCTGATCACGGGACCCAAACATAATTTTCAAATTCTTCAGGGTGAGCTGCGCGATATTCAGCTTTTGCTTTCAGAATGTCATCCAAAATCTCTCTGGAGTATACCTTGCCTACAAGCTGATCCCAGACAGGACGGGTGGCCTGTTTCCATTGTTCTCTTTCTTCTTTAGTGGGAATATAAAGACTCATTCCCTTTTTCTGAAGATCGGCAATCAGTTTTTTATTGCCTGCCCGCAGTTCCGTGGCCAGTTGGGGTGCAATCTCGTCTTTTAAAAGGTCATTAAATATAAGCATGGCTTTGTCTACGTACTTCATGACATATTTTCTATCCCCTTTTGGCACATTCATAAGGGTTGCATTGACGATGTTCTTTTTGATGTAGACCAGACCGCCAGGCGGGTAGAACATGTTAATACCGGAGCACCCCCCGCCTTTACCGATAAAGCTCATCAGTTGTGCGCCAATCATATACATGGTGGGTGCTGAGGCTGTCTGGATAACGCCGGTAGCAAGGCTGCTTGGGATTTCCATAACGGTGATGACGACCGGATTGACATCAAAGTTTTTAAGTGTCGCCACTTCAACATCTTCCATCCAGCTTGCATATTTGGTGCCTTTCAGATCTTCAGGCGTTCTTACAATCGTATTTGTGGAAAACATCTGGAGGAAACCGACTTCAAAGCTGGTTGGTATCAGGACAAATCCCTTTTCTGAAAATTTTTCCACAAAGTATGGCCAGGTTTTTTTCAGGACATAATCTGCCTCGCCATAGGTATCAAATAGAAAAGGCAGTTCATACACCCCCATTTCCTTTGATACATATTTCATACCCCAGCTGGTCATGCCAGCAGATTCAAGAGCACCTGTAGCCATTTTTCGGACATAATCCGGGTCGTTCCCGAGGGACAGTCCGATATAGGCATCCATATCCATGATATTGCCAGCTCTTTGTTTGAAAATTTTCGGTACTTCCCGGATGTATTTGGCCCATGTGGTTCCCATGGGCGCCATGCAGGCAAACTTGATTCGACCGGGATTTTCCAGTAGTTTGATCAGTGCATCTGCTTCTTCCTGGGTGGAACCGATCCCCAGTTCTTTTGCCCAGCGTTTCTGTGCGATGGCCAGCGCGCGTTGTTCAGGTGTAAGTTGCAGTTTGTCTAGTGTTTCAACGAATCCCGGAGGATTGTCTTCTTCTGCAAGAACGGATGAGGGTGCGATTATTAAAAAAATTCCCAACATGAGCAGGGGCATCAGGCAAAAAAGCAGGCCTTTATTGACAGGCATTGGGGCGGGGTACCGTAATTGTCTCATAATCATCTCCTAAGGTTGAATATTGGTTCCAATTACTACTACATTTATTTAACTTTGCTCCTAAGGGAAATGCCATGGTGGTCTTTTCCCTTTATGTAAAAGATGGATTGCATCCTAATTTCAAGTAAATGGTTAAAGCCCGTGTTTTTTTTTATAAACCGAGTACCGATTATGAACATAAAAATCCGCCTCTATGACAGATATCTTTATCAAAATCCAGAAATGCCATATCTGATAGGCGGCAGAAGCAATAGAATCCTGCAATTCACTATTACGCCTGAAACAGATTCATTCTTCAGACTATAAATAAACCTTGGTTATAAACCCTCGTAAATTGGCATCTCGTTCAGATTTTTAAAAAAGAACTTTATTTTTTACAGTTGGAAAACAGGGGAAACGGTACTCAATAACAACCTCTCTGTCAAGGGTGAAATTCGGCCCAATTGTAAAAAAATTAAACATAAAGACATTATTGATTTATCAAATTGACAGAGAGAACGTGTTAATTCTCTGAAATCAATAGATGATTGAGACAGCTTTTTTCCGAAGTGAATGTTTTGCCTGAAATTGTAACGTGTCATAAACATTTTGGAACGGAAAAAATTATAATATTACTTTATGGTTCCCATATTTTCAAAAATACTGACTTCATGTTCAAGAAGATATTTTGCCCGGCCTTTTGCCAGAGTTGTTATGTAATATCCGTGGCCTTCCAGAATATCATCTGGCGCATCCAAAATGCCTTGCAGCAGATCCTCGTAAAGCTTTCTGTCCCGAATGGCAACAGCATAGATCTGGGCATAAAAGGCATCTCCTATAAGAAGTTTTCCCCCACTGACCGCCTTCATTTTTGCATAGGATGCCTGAGCCCTTTCAAATCCGCATCCCTGAACCATCTGACTGGCCATGGCACTGAAAACCGCATCGAGCATCCAGGGCAGGCCATGAAAGTAGGCCCCATCAAGTTCGCATGCCCGTTTGATCATGCTGTTTGCTTCAGGTGCATAGGTAATGGTCATGACATCATCGATGTTCATCATCATCCATAATGCCAGGCTCATACCTGTCCAGGTGAGTCCCTCGACATATTTTTTGGGAAGCATATTAACGGCTTTTTCAACGGGCATTCCCGATTCGATCGCTTTACGGAATTTTTTATGAGTCATCAGTGAGCGCATGCCAAACCTGTAACCCTGCCATGCCAGTTCATTGGCATATTCGGGACGATACATTTCATTATATCCTGCCGTAGCCACGAAAACCTGAGAAGTAGACCAGGCAAGTGTATAATTGTTAGGGGATACTTCTGAGAACCCCGCAGCAAGCGCGATAAGACCAGGGGGGGCATATATTCCCTGGTTATAGGATACATCAATACCCCGCATCATGTCATCGACTGCCACAGGAATAAAAGGCGCAACAACATTGGCTGTCCCCCGTAACATAAGCTTTGTGGAACAACCTGATGAAAATAGGGTGAGCAGGGAAAAGATAAATGCAATAACAAAATGGGGGGCTCTTTGTTGATGATCCATGCGATCCTCCTTTGTGTTGGAAGCAGGGTTTTTTAAAAAAACATGGTTTATGTTCTAAACGTAAAAGTATCACCCTATTTGTGTTAAACTTCATCCATTCATATAAAAATAACGATTAAAAAAACTCAGGCCGTTAAAAAAAAGCACAAACAAGAGGAGGCATTTTTCTGTGCCTGCAATACTTTAATTGCAATGTAATTAAATTATTTAACGGGTGGAAAATATCTGACTATTCCGTATCCAATATCAAACCGTCTGTCAAGTTGAAATTGAAAGGAAAGTCACAATCGGTTATTCGTAAAACCGCCATTTGAAGTTGGTGATCAGGCGGGCGCCTTTTTTGTTTGTGATATAGGAAGTGGCCCATTTAAGAAGGATAAACAGCCTGTTATTAAATCCAATGATGTAGTAAATATGCACAACCAGCCAGATACACCACGCCAAAAGCCCGCTCAATCTTATTTTCCCGATTTCTGCAATGGCTTTTTTTTTCCCGATGGTTGCCATTTGGCCTTTATTTTCATAGTGAAAATTTTCTCGGTGAAGACCATTTATTTCCCTTAAAATATTTTTTGCAATACATATCCCCTGTTGAAGGGCCACAGGAGATATTCCTGGAAGGGGTTTCCCCTCCTGGTGCGAAAAATTGGCCTGATCTCCTGCAACAAAAACATTGGGATAGCGGTTGATGCTGAGGTCAGGTTGGGCGATAACGCGCCCCATGGCGTCGAGTTCAATTCCCAGCGTTTTGCTCAATCCCTCACTTTTGATGCCTGCCGCCCACAAAACCGTACCTGCTGTGATACGTTCTTCTCCGATATCAATACCGTTTTCATCGATTCGGGTTACTTTCCGTGAGGTCCATACCTGCACTCCCAGACTTTCCAGATCTCTCGTTGCCCTGTCAGACAGACTTTTACTAAAGGCAGGCAGAATCCTCAACCCTGCCTCAATCAGAATAATCCGGGTCAAGGCAGGATTAATGTTTCTGAAATCTTTTTTCAACGTGAATCGGCTCATTTCACCTATGGCGCCGGCCAGTTCTACGCCTGTGGGGCCACCGCCCACAATGACAAATGTCAGGTATTTTAATTGGCCATTGGGATCGTGAATACGTTCTGCCTGTTCAAATGCATAGAGAATGCGCCTTCTGATTTCAATGGCCTGCTCTATGGTCTTAAGGCCCGGTGCAAATGCCTCCCAGGATTCATTTCCGAAATAGGCATGTTTTGAGCCGCAGCATAGAATCAGGTAATCATATTCAACAGGCCCAAAGTCTGTCATGACAGTCTGATTTTTAAAATCAACCTGTATCACTTCTCCCTGAAGCACTTCGATATTACGGAAAGCTGAAAGAATACTTCTTAACGGCACAGCAATTTCAGCAGGACTTAATCCGGCAGTGGCCACCTGATATAAAAGCGGCTGGAACAGATGATGATTATTACGGTCGATCAGGGTGACGTGTATGTCTGCCTCTCCTCCCAAAGTTTTGGCTGCATTTAAACCTGCAAAACCACCGCCTACGATAACAACCCGTTTCATTTTTTCCTCCCCATTATCGACCGGTCTTGATGACCAGCCGGAACATTATCGTTTCAATAAATTGCCATGAGACAGGTTTCATTTTTATCACGAGCGCTCTCTTGCAATCAGGGCCGCACCTAATGCACCGACTGTATCCGGTATTTCAGGAATATGGATCTTCGAATCCATCATATCGCTTAATGCCCTTATTACACCTCCGTTTCTGGCAACACCGCCTGACATGGCGATTTTGAATCCGTTTAAATCCTGAGAAACCCGTTTCACCAGGGATTTGGTTCTCGTGGCAATGGAACGGTTGAGTCCTCTTACAATTTCATTCACGGGCATACCATTCGCAATCAAAGACACAACCTCACTTTCGGCAAAAACCGTACACATGCTGCTGAGTGTGATATTTTTTACAGCGCCGTGATCGAGCTCGCCAAGTTCGGTAATATCCACTTGGAGCGCTCTTGCCATTGCCTCCAGAAAACGACCGGTTCCGGCTGCACATTTGTCATTCATTGCAAAATCACTGACTTTACCCTCTTTCCCGAGCAAAATGGCTTTGCTGTCCTGGCCGCCAATATCTACGAGAAGTCTCACATCAGGGAAAAGTGCATGAATTCCCCTGGCATGACAAGTGATTTCCGTGACAGAGGCAAGTCTTGTGTCCACACGTTCCCGGCCATACCCGGTAGATATTGTCCCTTTGAGGTCAGCCCGGGAAATTCCGGCATTCTTTACAACTTCCGCTGTGGCCCGTTCGATGGCCACATGATTTTGTGCGCCTGTGGGAAATACGGCTGTTGAAAGAACGGTTCCTGCGTCATCCACAATGACGGCGTCACAGGAGAGACTGCCGATATCAATCCCCAAATAATACATATTATCTCCTTTTATTTCACGTGGCTTCTTACGATGCCATCATTTTTTGCCGTTCAGCATTTCGATAAAGGCTTCAATTCTTGTCCGCTGCTGTTCAATTGCGCGGAGCGATAAGTCTCCTTCGATCAACAGAAAGGGCATGCCGGATTTTCTCATCACATCTCGTACGACGGGCAGTCTTGAGATATACGGATCGCAAAATTTCAGGGTATGCCCGATAATCCCTTTCACCTGCATGCCCTTTGCTCTTGAAAGAATGCCTTCCGCCATTTTAAGGGGATTGTCCGGATCCAGCATCCGGGAACAAGGCGTTTTGGAAAGAAGCCCCTCGGCCATCTGCAGAAAGACATCATCTCCTTCGCCGCTTTCAGAAATGCTGAAAAGCCTTGATCCTGTGCAAAAAAAGAAATGGACAACGGGCTGATATTTACGGGTAAATCAAGAAGAATAGATTGGTTATTTGGATAAACAACCTGCCAGGCATCAGAAAGACGGCGCATGGCATCACAGCAATTGACAAAGATCATACCATCTATATGGTCAAGATCGTTTGCCAGTGCCCGATCCAGAATTTTTTTGACATGAGGGCACAGATTGTCATGCATCAGATGACCTGCCTGATCCGGAAAATCGCCTTCAGGCAGAACCCTTACCGGCACAAAACCAGCTGCATCGATAAGCGCCAGCGGCGTATAGGCACAGGCATATCCGATGCGTTTACCTGTTGAATTTGACATCACTTTTTCCTTTCATCTGTATTGGATAAAACTTGTCTCAAGAGCTCCATCATGTATAACAGATCTTTTTCTGGAATTATATTGTCAAGTATAAAATGTATGTGAACCAAATAAACGGATCATTCGTGATGAGCCTTTCAAATTTTATGATTATGCGCCATTTTGACAGTCTTCCTGAAAAGGTCCTTGATCTCGTTTTAAAGCTATGCGCAGATAATGGTGAACCTGACTGACGTTCCGGCCAGGATAATTTTTTTTAGGATGAACATGAATAAAAAGCCCACAGTAAAATTGTCCATAACATCACGGTTTTTCGTTGCTGCTGACAATATAACCAAATCCTATAACAATCAGCTGATTATGGAAGGTATCGGCAAGATTGATATTCCAAAATGGCAGAATGCCGTAAAAAAAGCCTCAGATGCAAATGTGGGGAGCCGCTATATATGCAAAAAATTTTCAGGCGGAAGGCGATTGATAGACTCCGGAATAACACCTGAAGTAAGAGAAGTCGATGGAAGATACTGGGGTGGCATGGGACCGGATAATGCCCCTTTTTTACTGGATTTGCTCCCTCCCTATGATGGGCCGACATGTGAAGTCTTAATTATCAATGGAGCACCATTACGGATCGCATTCAGAACAAATCATACCGTGATGGATGGCCGGGGTACGTTGACCTGGGTGGACGATATATTCAGGGCGCTTCGGAACGAACCCGTTATCGGCTCAGATCCGACAGTTTCGGATTATCATTTTTTAAATATGGTTTCGTCAACACCAAAACCGGCATCAACGACCTATATCGCACCCACAGGCAAAGCTGATGGTGATGATAATGGCGATTTTATATGGCAAAGAAAAACGATTCAAGGAACATTTAAAAAGATTTTACCTCAAACGATGTTGCTCATTGCAAAAGAAGCCTGGACGTATTCGGAAGGAAATGTCGGTATCAGAGTTCCAGTCGATTTAAGACCACGTCAGAAAGGAACGAAAACCACAAATAATTTATCAAATGTTTTTGTCATAAATGTCATGAAAGGAACAACAGTCAGGAGTCTGTCTGACTTAATCAGCAAAAGGCTTGCAGAAAAAAAAGATGGTGCATTTACCCTGGAAGATAAAATTACCAGATATATGCCTTTAAAAATGTATGAGACGTTCATTACAAGGGCAATATCCAGGGGCATGAAAACAGGCCTTCACCGAAGCTCAGCCTGCGTTTCAAATCTGGGACGACTCCCCCTTGATAAATATACCGGTGGCGGGTTCACCCCGGAAACCGTTTTTTTTATTCCGCCGAGCCTGAATCTGTTTCCTTTATTTATTGCGTTGACAGGCAGCGGTCAAAAGGTTGAAATCGTGGCTACCCTGCCCAAAGTTCTTGCCACAAAAGGCCGAATTGAAAGCATGATGGAAAATATTGCAGAGGGAATTCAGTCAGTGAGCGTCGTCTGACGTTTTAAAAGGGCTGGCAGCCTGATCCGTCTGTAAGGAGAACGATCAGACGACAGTTTCAGTCCCTTTCCCCTATTTGCCCCCATTTATTTTGACGGCTCTCACATGAAAAGAGAGGCAAAATCATATCATGTCAGGCGCCTGACCTGTTCCCGCAAGAACAGATTTCCAGAAAATACCGTTATGGGGCACACGCTTCCTTCCGAGAACCGTCAGCTTCAGCGGTACCATCACGTACTCGGTAAGCCACTGGCTGACCATGAAATCGGTGTAGCCTGCCATGGCATTATCCACTGCCAGAATACCCAATCTCTGCCCGAAGATGACATCTGAAACGCTTGGTGCAATGGCACGGATCAAATGCCGGGGCTCATTTACGAACACCCTGTATTTGTGCCAGTACCTGTCAGGATCATCCAAATTTTGTATATCTTGTTTCAGCACGCGTGAAACAATCTTCAACCCGCCTGAGCGAAGTTCATCCGGTGTCTGTCCCTGGACCCTGCGATTTTTTTGTATTGACGGCCCGGTTGCGATAATATCGTCTGAAAACACGACCTCCAGCAGCAAGCGGTTGAATTTCTCGATGAGTCTCTGGCGCAGCCGCTGTAAAAGCGTCAAATTATCATCTCTTGTGGGTATATCTGTCCACGAATGAGTCTCCAGGTGACTCTTTTTTTCAAGAAGATTCACTATTTCTCTTGCTTCGCAGGAAATGGGCACTGTCATCAGCTTCTGGACAAGAGACTTGATATCTTCTCCCATATAACACGTGGCGCCTTTTGTTCCCGTCATTTCCTTCACATGCTGCAGGATATCCTCGACTTCTCTCAATTCCGTCGTAAAAGCTATATCCCTGAAATATTTTCTTCCGAAAAATTCTTCTTGCTTCAACATCTGGTTGATTGCGGACAAGACCAATAATCTGGAGCTGCTGCTGCCGAGATCTGATGCGTGCCCCAATATCGCTTTAACCTCAATTGGCATAAAGTCCAGGATCCGTTTGCCCGGTGAACCTTCGGGCGAGTTATAAATGGCATCAGCCAGACCCTGCCAGTTGCGAATGTCCTCCCTGCAAAGGAGTGAGGAACCCATGAACCGCCGGATGGCTTCTTTTTCTTCTTCCTCCAGGCCGAGGTCAGGGTAGGAAGGATTATCGATGTAATGTTCGACATCCTGGGGAATGGCTGTTTCTCCCAAAAGTACCAAACCATAGGGACTTTGACCGTTATTTTGTATATCCCGATCCCTGTATTTCATCTTCATTTTCTCTGTGATGTAGGCCGACAGTTTTCTCATGGTAAAATTGACCTCTGGAATCAAGGCTGCCATGCAGGCGCCACTTGCCAATGCCGCATGGCTGACGACAAACCCCGAATCAGAACCAAAGAGCTGGACAATGCAAAGGCGCGGATTTGATTTGGCTTCGGTATTCAACTGGACAATAAAGTCCTTGGCCTTTTCAACTGCGGACAAAAAGCCAAATGACTGCCATACCCATAACACATCATTGTCCATTGTTTTTGGAATGGCAACAACCGATACTTGTTTGTGTATTTTTCGATTCGGATCATCGGACCGGAACATCTCCTGAGCGCGAGTCCAGATGGCGTGTGCCGCCCGCATGCTTCCATCGCCTCCTATGACGTATAGGATGTCTATTTGGTCATGTTCCAGATGCCGGACGACTTCGGTGAGCAGCCCCTCCCGTTTTCCCCGGTTCTTGACTTCAAGAAGTTCGTCGTAACGGGATGTATTGATCATGCTGCCGCCCAGTGTCGACTGATCCATCAGCATGGATTCTCTAAGTTCGAATTTGCGTCTTGTGCGTATGCCCTCAAATCCGTCACGGTACATATAGATGTTTAAATTGGACGGAATCCCCCTGTCATATAATGAATGCCGCTGGACGATTCCGGCGATGACCGCATTGATGCCGGGTGCAATTCCACCGGAAACCACAATGCCGACGGTCAAGTTGTTCCGGTTGTCAGCATACAAAAGGTTTTCACGCGGGCCAGCTTCCGGGAATGTCAACTTCCTTGCTGCAAGACAACAGCCACCAGTACCCAATCCGTCATGATTGCGGCCCATGACATCCACGATAATGCAGTTTGCATACTGCCGGTAATCTCCTATTTCAGATACTGGAATCGGATTCGGGCAGTTTGGTGTGCCCATTTTTTTAATCTTCGGCCACTTGATCGGGCAGCCATCTGCAAGATATTTAGGGGATAGCAAGCGCCCATTGCCTTTTATAAATTCTTTGATGATTTTTTTTTCATAACCAAATGGATACCCTATCGGTAATCCGTCTGCAGGTATCCATCTCTGCCTGTCACTGGTGCTTTGACTTAAAATATGCTTCAGGATTTCCCGGGCACACCGCTGGGCTTCGCTTTCAAATGCGTCCTCCTGGTTATCTGTAAGATCATCCCTGCCAAGGTCATAAAGGCTTTGATTTACCCTTATACCGGAATTAAACTGAAAAAATTCGTTTGGCAGTGCACATGCATTTTTGAAGAAAACGGAAAGCGCATCATTTCCAATAGTTTTTTCGTGTTCTCTCAGAAAGGCTTTTGCCTCAGTTATCTGGGCCTGTCCGATTTCCCGTCCTACAAACAGAACAAACTTGTCGCACTTCATCACCGCACGTCCGACAGAATTCCGCCATTGGTCGTCATTGGAATCCCCGGTGTAGCAATAGGGCTCCATATCGTCTTGCTTTCGAAGATAATAGCTGACACGGAATACAAACTGCTCCTGACCTTGATTTTGCGGGTCATAGTGGAAAGAGAGAAATATTTTCATTTGATCACCTTAGTCTTCGTGATTGATTGAGGCTTCCACACCCGGCTGTGCCAGTCATTGTTCATGACCGTGCTGGCCCGGCTAAAATGTATTGAGCAGGGGCCGGTCAAGCATATTTTTATACAAATCAATATACTTTCCGGCAACGCCATCCTTACGGAACGTCTTCTGGCTTTCCTGCATTATCCGGCTGATATTTTGGGCTTTTTTCTCAACCGGTAATCGATAAAAATGCATTGCTTGTTCAATTGCACTGCGTAAACCCTGGGCATGATGCACCTGGAAAAGAAACCCGTTACCGTCGTTATGATCGACCCGAAGGGGTTTTAGTGTATCATGCAACCCTCCCGTATCATGAGCGACTGGCAGTGAACCATATATCAAGCCGGTCATGGCGGTGAATCCGCAAGGATCAAACAATGATGGCACAAGCAAAAAATCAGACGCAGCATACGCAAGTCTCGACAGGTCTTCGGCAAACGCTCTTACTGCAACCCGCCGTGAAAGACTGTGCATCCGGACAATATCCTCAAAATGCCTTTTATATATCCCGTTAGCGATGACGACAATCTGCAGATTGTCTTTCCAGAATCTGTCAATTATCTCATAGAGTATATCTGTCAGCAAGTGACACCCTTTCTGCTGAGCATCCAGTCGTGACGGCCAGAAAAACAACGGCGCTGAATCCATTTGGTCAAGACCGCAATACGATTGCAGTTTTTTCTTGTTTGCCCGTTTACCAGGTAACGGGTCCCTGGCATCATATTTATGCTCAACCGATTGCGGACCACATTCAGGATTCAAGGGGATGTGGATTCCTGCAGTGCACTCAGCATGCTTCTTGTTCGTAATCTCGGAAACAATATGGCCCGGAATAAAATTGTTCCGACCTGTCACGATTTCCTGAAGGAATGTTTTACTGCCTGTATGGATAAAATGAGCGCCAAAAATGGCACTTGCAAGTAACTCTACAGCATTGTTGATTGTGGCATCACCATAATTTTTGGGCATCCTTTTAAAATAGAGATGCTGCCAGAAATCCTTTACTGTCAAGCCACTTTTTTCTATATCGGAGAGTGTTGCTTCATACGTATGCATGTTATGCAATGTCAGCAGGCAGGGTATTTTTTTCTTCCGCGTCGCAGCCGGAATTAATCCTGTAAGCCAATCACTGCAATGAATCAAATCCGGTTTGACCTTGGGTATAATTTCCCCAAGGACCTCCCGCTGCAAAGCGAATGATATAAATGCGTTATCATTCAGGTTCCCGGTTTGGCTGTCCCTTTGATAGACGAAATGTTGATCATTCACTAAATGGATTCGCTCATCCGGTATTCCACCCTTCCTGTAGACACGCAGATCTTCGTCGATCAGGCTATCTGTTTCGCCATGGATTATACGGCGATAATTGGGCGTAACAACATGCACGTTCACTCCCTCCTCAGAGAGGGCTGCCGCCAGGTGAGCCAGTTGATCAGGCACTCTGTTGGCTTTTGCGTTCAGGTAACTATCCGAGTCGCCCATACTTGCATGGTAATAAGATATTCCTGAAGTTACGATTAATATTTTCATTTAAATCACCCTGGTATGTTAAGGGTCACATGACGAAGAACAACCCTGAATGATATTTCAGACCTTCACTTGAACAAAGAAACAACCTGCCGAATCAATCAAGCATTTAAAAACTGTGGGTATCCAATTTTATCACACTCAGGTGGTGGAATTGAAATTTTTTTGAACTGTAAAGCTATGTTTTGAGGATGGCAATACTTTTTTTAACTTCAGGGCCTGATGACACCCATCATACCAGTTTGATTTCAAAATATTTTATTAATTCCATGGCTGACACGGTTGAAAATGATGCGCCTTTAATTTTATTGCTGCACGGATCGATTTTCCCGAGGCATTTTTAAAGTTTGCTTGCCGTAAATCGTTGGATACAAATTGAAATTATTGATTGTACTGAAATTACACCCCACAATTTTACAGTCATCAAATGTTACATCATCAAAAGCTGCATTTGTCATGTCAGGCAATATAATGGCGCAGGACGAAAAAACACAGTGCTCCATAATTATGTTTTTAAAAACAACCGTTTCAAAATGGCAGTTTTCAAAGCGACAGTCAGTAAACAATTTCCCGGAATGATCCATCCCAACAATTTCCAGGTTTGAGAAAACCTCATGGTTGTATTCTTTTTTTTCAAACATGTTTATCCGCTTTTCGGTTTAAAGAGTTCATGTGTTAAATAGTACGGAATTTTTATATTTTGATATTTCCTTAATAATCATATATTGAATAAATCTTCGACTATATTTTTACTGATTTTTTGACAGAGTTCGGGTTGCCATCCCAACCGAATGCCATTTATTCTTTATTCGAATAAACAGAACGTACAGGGAACCAATGAAACTCCTGTTTCTCGAATCATTTTTTGGCGGCTCCCATGGCGAGTTTGCCCAAGGTCTTGTTGACCATTCGAATCACGATATAGATTTGATCACGATGCCGGATCGAAACTGGCAGTGGCGTATGCGGGGGGCGTCACTCTATTTCTCACATGCGATTCATAATCTGGCTGAATATGACGGCCTGATTGTAACGGATTTAATGAATCTTTCTGATTTTAAATCCCTTTCTGCCGGAATGCATTGCCCACCGGTTCTTGTGTATTTTCATGAAAACCAGATCACCTATCCGGACGTTCCGGACAGGAACCATCATGTTCATTTTGGCATCATCAATATAACGACTGCTCTTTTGGCGGATAAAATTCTATTTAATTCCAAAACACATCTTGATCGTTTTCTGAACGGCATTCGTCAATTTGTAAGCCAGGTTCCGGATTTTCAACCCGATTGGGCATATGACAGGGTAGTGGAAAAATCCGATGTTCTGTATCCGGGGGTGGGATTTCCTGAAAAAGTGGATCTCTATGAAAAAGATGATACAATGACACCGCTCATTATCTGGAATCATCGATGGGGGTATGATAAAAATGCCAGGGCATTCTTTGCCGCCATAGATAAGGCTTTGGAAAATGGGCTTGATTTTCGTCTGGCTATCCTGGGAGATAATCATTCGATATACCAGGATGAATTCACCCAGGCCAAAAAACGGTATGGCAGCCGGGTTGTGCAATTCGGCTATGTGGCAGACAAACACGAATACATTGAGTGGTTGAAAAAAGGAGACATTGTCATCAGCACGGCCTTACAAGAAAATTTCGGCATGGCTGTTGTCGAGGCCATACGATATGGCTGCCTGCCGCTTTTACCCAAAAGACTTTCCTATCCTGAAATCCTGCCCCGGAAATTTCATGGGGATTTTATGTATGGAAACAGATTCGATATGGACCGGAAACTGGCAGATCTTCTGATGAATCAACGGACCTATGCTGAAAAGCGTCAGGAACTCTCGGATTCAATGGGACGATTTGCCTGGAAGAATATGATTGTCTATTACGATAGGGAATTTGAAAATTTGTTTGGTAACTGACAGGAGAGGAGAAAAAATCATGATCAAATCCAAGCTGTTGAATCAGACGTTTCACATCATCATCGAAAAAATGATCGCCACCGGTCAGGCGCCGCACTACACGGAGATCGCTTCCGTCTTGGATGTGCCGCCGGAAGAGGGGAGAAAACACCTGCATAAGCTTTTTTCGACCCTTGGGTTTCCCGGCTGGCTTTATCCCCGGACCGATACCATTGTTTCGCTTGCTCCGTTTAACAATCTGCCGACTCAATACCGGCTGACGGTCGATGGCGAACAAAAGTGGTTTGGGCAGTGAGCATTTGAATCGCTGGCAGTCTGCTGGCTGTTTCCGGGGAAAACGGTTAAAATTGATTCCGTATGCCTGGATTGTGGTGAGCCTGTGTGCGTTGAGGTGAAAGATGGCAAAATTGTTTCAGAAGACCCCAAGGGGTTGATCGGGCATGTTTCCGTTCCGTTTGGCAGATGGATTTTTAATATTCCCTATTCCTGAAGTACAATGAACTTCTTCCGGTCGGAAGAGCACCTGGACAAATGGAACGGGCTGAAAAAGAATGGAAAAGAAGGCATTATTGAACTCGAAACATTGATGAAGCTGTTTTCAGGTCCCTATTTCCAAAAAAGAAGGGAGCCGGATTATTTCTCTCATATGGGTGAATATCTTGCCGACATGATCGCATCCCTGGATCAGGTGAAAAATGCAGGCAATTTCTGGCGCATGAGATCATTTGAAAAATTGGGGCTTACGTTGGGGCAGAAGCTGGGAATCATGTAAAGGGGATTAATAAACGGAATTCCTTTTAATCCAATCAATTAACGAATTAAATAAAGGGAATAACAGGGGCTGGTCAAAGCCATGAACCACAAACGCCCGGTGTTCAACATGATAGACAATTTTCATGGTTGACGGATCGATGATTTTCAAGTTTGCAACACTGTTGGTGCCGTCCAGGTGAGGGGCGGTCAGCTTGAAATCAAGCGCGGCAACCAGATAGTTGCCAAACAGTTTCTGAACCTGGTAAAGGCCGATAAGATCGGAAATATTCGAAACTTTATAGGCGATTCCCGTTTTGATGAGGAGCCGTTTGAATTCAGACTGATCTGCGACCTGATCAAAGAAATTGATGCTTTCAACCATATTTTTTGCAAAAGTGTCTATGTCCTGTGCCTTGTCATTCATGAAATGCTGATTGTTCGGCTGGATGTAGAGAAGCCTTTTATAGTCGTTGATGGGTATTTTTTCATCGATGACAATGGTTCCTTTATTGGATTCTGACTTGTCCATGAAATATCCGGTAATCCGGTCCGGTTTTGATGCCTTGAGTGTGGTGCTGCCACATCCCCAGAACGTCATTACAATAAAAAACAAACTCGCACAAATGGCAGAATATCGATTAATCAGCTTGATTTTTTTCTTAAAAAGGTACAAATTTGGTGATTTCATATATTTCCTCGGATGGAATAATTATCAGATACATTGAAAAAAAAATCATACTATGAGAAATTAACTGAACATAACAATCGTCAGATATTGTTTAATTATTAATAAATATCTGAAACGTCAATTAAAATATATCTGTGGCCCTGTACGGAATACAAGAACGTACCTTTTATATATTCTGTAATTTTTAACTATCATCTCAATAAAGTTTAAAAAAGATTAAATAAATTCTCAAAATATGCGATTTTATTATGACAATGAAGATGATAATACCCAATTAACCCTGCATGTGGATCACAAACAGGCTTTATAAACTTTTCTTTTCGATATCCGGGAATGTGACATGATCGAAACTCTGTTAGAAATCTGGCAACAATACGGCGCCAACGGCATATGCACCGCCACAATCAATTTTATTATTTTTCAGATGATTTTGTTCATTGCCGCATTTATACTCTGCCTTCTGCCACTCCTTGGCCGCTGGGGACAACTGGTTATGGCCAATATCTACTTGTATAAAGTTAAACGGGTAAAGGCGGATTCTGAGACAATTCGTGATAAGGTTCAGTCCCGGCTGTTTCATAAAGCGGCGTGGGCAAGAAGGCTATTTCTGGAATATGCAGGCACCTGGCAGGATCTTCGGACGGATAATGAAGAAAAAGCATCCATGCCGGTTAAACTGAAAGAATTTTTGACCCCGGATACGGTTATTGAGGCTGTCGGGTTTCAGCGCGTGGCTGATGCACTTCCCGGAATTTTTGTGGCCATGGGGATTTTTGGCACATTTTACGGCCTTGTTTTGGGGTTGAAAGGGCTTGATATTGAGCATATCGAACAACTGCAGCATGGGATTGGCCAGCTTATTAACGGGCTTTCCTTTGCCTTTCTGACATCCCTTGCCGGAATTTTTCTTTCGGTTGTTTTTTCCCTGATCCACCGGTTTGAGATTAACCGTATTGAAAAAAATGTCCTGGTGCTTGATGCCCAGATAGAACCTTTATTTCCATGCCATACCAGTGAATGGTTTGCAAATAGCTACCGGACTTCCCAGGATAAAATTTCACGTCAGTTGACCCATTTGCCAGAGGAAATCGCATCGAGAATGAGCTATAAGCTGGGGGTCGCCTTTGGCGAGTCCGTAAAAACCAATATCGTTCCTATATTCCATGATATCAATCAAATGCTCAAGGAAAATGGCGCCGAGCTTAAACAGCATCAGGAACGGATGTTCAACGGGTTTGATTCCAATCTGGAAAAAACAGAGAAAATTATCACCGATCATTTCAGGAGTACTCAGGAAAAGCAGTCCGAGGTGATAGAAAAAATTCTTGCCAAATATGTGGATAATCTGAATTTGACGTTCAGGGATCAGTTAAACGGCTTGCGGGATGTTATCTCTGAGACAACAAACCTTCAGGTGGATACGCGGGAGAAAATAGCAGAGTTTAATGAAAAACTTCAGAAACAGTTTGAGAGCCAGAGTGAGCTGATAGAAAAAACGTCAAAAGCCGGCGAAATACTGGGCGCAACCATCGAATCCTTTGAAACGATAGCAACACAGTTTAAGAATTCGACCACGTTTATCACAAAAGCGGCGGGCATGATGGAAAGTTCTGCAGAAAAAGCCATGAAAGGTCATGAGATCCTTTCTGCTGCCATTGAAACCCAGATGAATGCCATCCGCTCAACGCGGGAAGAACTTGAAAAATCATGGACCGGTATCACAAAGAACATTGAGAAGTCCGTCAGCGGCATTCGAACATCCGTACAAGAGATGGGCGGCGGATTCAGTGATGTCTTTACTAAAGTCCTGGCTGAGTTTGAGACAAAAGTCAATGATGTCATTAACCGGTTCACAGGTATTCTTGGACAGTTTACCGGTCATATTGCCGATATGCCGCTTCTGTTAACCAAAATTGAAACCGTGCTGAATATGATCGTTGATGCCATGGTAAATCAGAAGGATATGCTGGTTGACCTCAAGGAAAAAGCCAGTCAGATGCTTGTATCTGATATCAGGGAGGCATTGGATATTTCAGAAAAACTTTCCATCATATCTGAACGGATCAACAGTTCATCCGTCAAGCATAAGGACTGGTTTGATAATATGCTTTCCCGGATGAACCAGAGTGAAGAGTCATTTGAGGTCCGGAACAGGAATGTTGTTGATGAGTTTTCCAAATTGACAGACAATATCGTTTCCAAAATTCAAAACAGTATGGGAATGTTCGAAAAGGACGGGCCCGTCATAACATCCATTCATGAGTTCAGCGAAAATATTTCAGGTCTCAGTGAAAAAATCAAAGGAAGGGATATGGATATTGTTGAGCCGATCATCTCACTGGACGGCAACATCAGCAATCTGAAAAAAATTCTTGAGGAAATTGAGAAAAACGGCAATGGCATGGGAAATGAAAACATCCTGAACAAGATTGCTGCCATTGATCATCAACTGAATTATATCTCAACCGATTTGAGCGAGAGTGTTTTGAAAATATTAAATCAGATTTTTCATTCATCTGATAAAATGGTAAAATATGTTGATGAAATTCAAAAACTTGGCAAAACGTCAACCCTGTCAGGAAAAGAAACCCGTAAAGGGCTTCTGAAAAGGATGATGAACAGATGATTTCAGCCGGTAAAATCAGGCCACATTCATCATGGTCCACAAAAGATAAACCTGTGGCAGAGAATTTTTGGGTATCATTCAGTGATTTGATGGCAGGGCTTCTCATGATATTTGCGTTGACCATGTCTATCACGCTTCTTGATATCGGGAAAAGGCTGATTGAGCCAGCCAAGGTTGTCCGGGACTGGGAAAAGGTCATTCATGATATCTGTCACGACAGCCAACTCAGGAATATCGAGAATGTTGAGGTCGATTGTAATACAGGTGCTCTTGTGATAAGTGATCAGCATTTGCGTTTCGGGTTTGCTGAGACAGAACTGGGAGAAGAAGCCGAACAGCTCTTGCGTCAGGCCGTGCCCAAGTACTTCGAGATTATCAACAGATATCCGGATTTTGTCAAACGAATAGATATTATTGAGATTTCAGGCCACACCGACAAGGTCGATACGTTAAAGATGAACCCTCAGATATCAAGAGAGCGGGCGGGAAAGGTCTACAGCTTTCTTCTGGATGAACCTGCCATGAATACATATCGAGAGCTTTTCAAGAAAAAGGCCATCACTGCCGGTTATACAGACATTCTTTTTCCGGAAGACTGCACAGATGAAAAGTGCGACAAGGCAAGACGCGTGGAAATTAAAATCAAGCTTCAGGAAAAGGATGTTCTGAGAGATTTTTTAAGAATTTTGAAACAGGTGATTCGATAGATAGTCTATTTATATTCACTATAAAGGTTAATAATGGAGATATTCTATGAAACAGAAGATATTATGTTATGAATGCCTGATCATCGCCATCTCAGTCATGATGGCCTGCCATACGGTTCACGCCAAATGCGTGCAGGGAAATTGTTCAAACGGTTATGGCACAATAGTTTATGAAAACAGCGACTCCTATACCGGCGAATTTAAAAAGGGTGTTCCCCACGGCAGGGGCAAGTATGTTTTTGACAATCAGGAAGTCTATGATGGTGAGTGGCGGGATGGCAAAAAATATGGCATGGGCGCGTATACATTCAGTGATGGATCTTCCTATACCGGCGAATGGATAGACGGGGTTAAAAGCGGCAAGGGCAAGTATATTTATTCGGATGGCAGTATCTATGAAGGTGCATGGCTTCTGGACAAGCAAAATGGGAAGGGGACCTATACCAGAGGTGAGGGCGGCCAGTATGTGGGCGAATGGTCGAACGGGACCCAGAACGGTACAGGCACATATACCTATTCGGATGGGTCTGTTTACACCGGTGAATGGAAGAATAATAAAATGAGTGGCCGGGGAACCATGAAGTATAGTGATGGCGGATCATATGAAGGTGAATGGCGGGATAGCAAACGTGATGGCCAGGGCGTATATCTGTATGCGGATGGTTCCGAATACAGAGGCGAATGGAAAAACGGTCTGAAACATGGCCGCGGTGCCTACAAATATCCCAATGACAATATTTTTACAGGCACCTGGGAGAATGACCAGATTACAGGTACGGGCACAGTGACAAGGGCGGATGGCACCATACTTGAAACGGTTACGGAAAATAATCCCTGAATACATGAACAAAGACAGTTTTTTATCTTGCATTTATAAAACGGTAGAATTAAAAAACGGTTCTTATACGCAACATACGCTCAACTTATTTGGCGGTATACTCACTATTGATTGAGAAAGGACGAAAACAATGGCAAAAGTCGGATTCATTGGTTGGCGGGGGATGGTCGGATCCGTTCTTATGGAAAGAATGCGAGCTGAAAATGATTTTAAAGGTTTTGATGCCATATTTGCATCAACATCTCAGATCGGTCAGAATGGCCCGGATGTGGGTTTGCCGGTTCGACCGCTTGAAAATGCATATGACATGGAAAAATTGTTAGACATGGACATTATCGTTACCTGCCAGGGAAGTGATTATACCAAAAAAATGTATCCCCAGTTAAGGGGAAACGGATGGATTGGCTACTGGATCGACGCTGCATCAGCGCTTCGTATGGAAGATGATGCCACCATCGTATTGGACCCTGTTAATCTTGATGTCATTAAACAGTCTCTTGAAACCGGTATTAAAAATTATATCGGGGGAAACTGCACCGTGAGCCTGATGCTGATGGCGATGGCCGGACTTTTTAAAAAGGGACTCATCGAATGGGTGACGTCTATGACCTATCAGGCGGCTTCTGGCGCAGGCGCTAAAAATATGCGGGAGCTGGTATCACAGATGGATGTTATTGCAAAATCGTGTGACAGGCTTCTCGATCATCCTGAATCGGCTATCGAGGAAATCGATCGAAATGTCATCACCAGGATGCGGCATGATGCATTTCCCACAGCTCAATTCGGGGCCGCTCTTGCAGGCAGCCTGATACCCTGGATCGATTCGCCCATGCCGTCAGGCCAGACCCGAGAGGAGTGGAAAGGATATGCGGAAACAAACAAGATTTTGAAAACCAAAATCCCCATACCGATTGACGGAATTTGTGTAAGAATTGGCGCCATGAGATGCCATTCTCAGGCATTGACCATCAAACTTAAAAAGAATGTCCCGCTTGAAGAAATAAAATCATACATTGCAGGTGCCAATGACTGGGTAAGGGTGATTGATGACAATAAAGCGGATACCCTGAAATACCTGACACCAGCAGCAGTAACAGGTACGCTAGATGTACCTGTGGGCCGGATACGAAAACTGAATATGGGACCGGAGTACCTGACCTGTTTTACCGTGGGCGACCAGCTTTTATGGGGGGCTGCCGAACCTGTCAGACGCATTTTGAAGATTGTTCTCGATCATATCGGTTAAATTGTTTGTCGCTATTTCTAAGAATCACCATGAAACCCGGATTGTGGCAATACAGTCCGGGTTTTTTTATTGGTGGCCAGGGCATTCAGAATATTTTATAAAATGGATATTAATAATTTCCAAACAGAAAAAAGTATGATAATAAGTCCTGTTGCCTTTTCGAATGGCCAAATATAACCGCTGGTTAACGGGGAAAACAACATAAATGGTTTGTTTTTTTAAGGTTATTCAGACGGTCGTAAAGTTTAGAAGGAGATATATATCATGTGTCGTTTATTTGCGGTAACCAGCGAAACACCGTTATCGCCAATGGTTGCTCTGGAAGCTCTCGATGTCATGCGTGAAGGGCATGACGGTTCAGGTGTGGGGTTGTTTTTGCGTGATCTTGGCGGTCCTTTTGAGGGAATCAAGGATTCCCCCATCCTTTCCGGAATTTTTACGGAAGACGGATTGAAACGTCTGGACAATTACATGATGGACTTGGGCTTCATGACCAAATACAAGCTGTCCATCCGGGTGCCAAAAGACCCGCCGGAAGGTACACCCTCAAGGGATGTCTACCTGATCAGAGCCTATGAATACCCCCAGGAATGGGATGACCTGACCTTTGAGGAGCGAGGTCAGAGATTGATGCTGATCCGGCTTGAACTGCGGCAAATGGGTGCAGAAAAGGATGATATGATTGTGTTTTCATTCTGGCCGGATGTGATCATGATCAAGGAAATCGGCGATCCCATGACCGTTGGAAAGTATCTCAAACTTGACAAACCGGAGCTTCAGGCCAGAATTATCATGGCCCAGGGAAGGCAGAACACCAATTATGCCATCAACCTGTATGCATGCCACCCGTTTTTTGTGGAAGGGTATTCCACAATGACCAATGGGGAGAACACGGCATTCATCCCGATCAAGGAATTCCTGATGTCCCGCGGGTTTCCGGGCTATACCGGTTTTCAGTCTGATTCGGAAGTCTTTACGCATATCCTTCATTATACAATTAAAAAACTCGGATTGGATCTGGATGCCTACAAACATGTGATCACCCCCCTTCAGGAGGAGGATATTAACAGACACCCGAATTCGGCGTTTTTAAAACAGTTGAAACAATCCTGCCGACGGCTGATCATAGACGGGCCCAATTGCGTCATGGGATGCATTCCGGATCATACGCTTTTCATGGCCCAGGACAGAAAAAAACTTCGTCCCGGAGTTGTTGGCGGCCGTCCGGGGATTTATGCGTTTTCTTCCGAAATATGCGGCCTGGATGCAGTTATACCGGATCGGGACAAGTCAAAAGATTTTCAACCAATGCATCTGGACACGGTTATAGTTGGTCCTGATCGTAAGGAGGTTAAAATATGTCAACAGACAGAGAAATTGGCCCATCTTCGTTGAGCACAAAAGATCTGCCCTGGCAGATCTTGTGGAGCAAGGAGAAATGCATGCTGTGCGGCAAATGCACGGCCATTTGTCCGGTGAGCGCCATCAGGCTGGGTGTGTTCAGAAAAAGGGTGATGAATATCAATATCGACGTGAATCAGGCATCTTCGAGTTCACACAACATATTCCACGGTATCAGACAAAAGACAGAACCGGAAAATGCCTGTGTGGGGTGTGGCATGTGCACCATGGTCTGTCCAAACGACGCCATCATTCCCATGAAAACGGATGAGCCCAGCAAACTCGATTATCACATCAACCAGGGGGGACAACCCCGAAAACGAGGCGGGCGAAGAAATGTGGTCGGCGGTGTTTTAGACAGAATCAAGTTCATCCGTATTTCCATGCTGACTGATCCTGCACTCGATGCGGGCCGTCATGAATTTGAGCTGAGAACGCTCCTGGGGAGAGTGCTTCCGCCGGAAGACAGTTTAAAGCATTTACGCGAAAACGGCTGGATTCCGCCTGTCAGGGAAATATATCCTCTGATCATAGGCGGTATGTCTTTTGGCGCCTTGTCTCCTACCATGTGGGAAGGACTTCAGATGGGGGTTGCCTACCTGAACGAGGAATTGAACATGCCGGTCCGCATGTGCACCGGTGAAGGCGGCTGCCCGCCCCGGTTGCTGCGAAGCAGATTCCTTCAATATGTGATTTTGCAGATTGCTTCAGGATATTTTGGATGGGATGAAATTATTCACGCCATACCTGAAATGAAAGTCGACCCTTGCGCCATTGAAATCAAATATGGTCAGGGTGCAAAGCCCGGAGACGGCGGTCTTCTCATGTGGTATAAGGTGAATAAACTGATCGCAGCTATCAGAGGGGTGCCCACAGGGGTGAGCCTTCCCAGCCCGCCAACCCATCAGACCCAATATTCCATCGAGGAGTCTGTGGCAAAAATGATTCAGTCCATGTATATGGCCTGGGGATTCAGAGTGCCGGTATATCCCAAAATTTCAGCATCCTCCACGTCTCTTGCGGTATTGAACAATTTGACTCGAAATCCCTATGCTGCAGGGCTTGCCATCGATGGGGAGGATGGGGGAACAGGCGCCGCCTTTAACGTATCCATGAATACCATGGGGCACCCCATCGCAAGCAATTTAAGGGAATGCTACCTGAATCTGGTGGCCCTTGGCAAACAAAATGAGATCCCCTTGTTCGCCGGTGGTGGTGTGGGAAAAGCCGGCAACCTTGCTGCCAATGCCGCTGCGTTGATTCTGATGGGAGCAAGTGGCGTGCAAACCGGTAAATACATCATGCAGGCAGCCGCAGGATGCCTGGGATCGGAAGCCGATCGATGCAATATCTGCAACGTCGGGCTGTGCCCCAAAGGCATAACCTCTCAGGATCCCCGTCTTTACAGACGACTCAACCCGGAAGATGTGGCCCAGCGTATTGTGGATGTTTTCTTGAGTTTTGACACGGAACTGAAAAAGATTGTCGCTCCTCTGGGCAGATCAACATCTCTGCCCATAGGCATGGCTGATGCTTTGGGCATAGATGATTATTATGTGGCGGATAAACTCAAGATCAAATATGTCGTTTAGGCCGCGATTGATCAGTAAAAAAAATAAGAATGTTTCGTCGCTTTGGAGACATATATGGATAGCAAAAACGTTTTTAAAATATCAGGAAAAGAAGACGGCGTTCGTCTGGAATCCAGAATCCTTGAGGAAAAAATTCAACAGGCAGTAGCATCCGGAGAACGTTATCTGGAAATCTATGCATTCGGACAGCATGGTATCGGTGGCAGGCTCTGGAAGGCAGGTAATGAATCCGTTCATATTAAAATTACGGGACATTCCGGTCAGCGCGTCGGCTCGTTGGGATTCCCCAACACGAAAATAGAAATCATGGGGCCTGCGTCGGATGATGTGGGATGGCTCAATGCCGGCGCCGAGATTGTCATTCACGGCCATGCCGGAAACGGCCTTGCCAATGCCATGGCCCAGGGAAAAATTTATGTGAAAGGCAACATCGGCGCCCGTGGCATGACCATGACCAAAAGCAACCCCCGGTTTGAACCGCCCCAAATTTTTGTTATGGGGTCTGTTGGGGATTACTTTGGTGAATTCATGGCCGGCGGCATTGCCGTTGTTTGCGGTGTCAATCCACAGACTCCGGAAAACGTCCTTGGCTACAGACCGCTTGTGGGCATGGTCGGCGGAAAAGTTTTTTTTAGAGGCCCATGTAACGCCTACAGCAAGGCTGATGCCAAGCTGACGCCAATTACTGAAGAAGACTGGACATGGCTTACAGAAAATCTAAAAGCCTACCTTGAGAAAATTAATAGGCCGGAATTGGTGAATACCATCTTGGTCAAAGAAGACTGGCAACTTATTTCCGCCAAGTCTCCCCATGAAAAAGGGAATACGGAAAAAAGATCCATGGCATCTTTCAGAGCGACTGTCTGGAACAAGGAACTGGGAAAAGGCGGCCTGATAGGGGATTTGACATCCATGGACAACAGCCAGGTTCCGTTAATTACCACCGGTACATTGAGACGATACGTGCCGGTTTGGGAAAACGAAAAATATATAGCACCCTGTGTGGGGAATTGTCCTACCGGCATTCCTGTGAACAAGAGATGGGCCCTGGTGAGAGAAGGCCGGATCGAGGAAGCCATCGATTTGTCTTTGCAATATACGCCATTTGCAGCCACTGTGTGCGGTTATCTGTGTCCCAATCTCTGCATGGAGGGGTGTACCCGGAAAAATGCATTGATGACGCCTATCGATGTTACGGTTCTGGGAAAGGCGAGCATCGATGCCAAGATGCCTTCTTTGCCTGAAAAAAGCGGCAAAAAAGTGGCGGTGATTGGCGGTGGGCCTGCAGGTATTTCTGTGGCCTGGCAATTGCGGCAGAATGGTCATGAAACAGTGATCTACGACAGGGCCAAGACCCTAGGCGGGAAGATCGCATCCGTCATCCCTGAAAGCCGGATACCGAAAAAAGTACTCGATTCCGAACTTGAAAGAGTGAAATCCGTCATCCCTCATGTTTCCCTTGAAAAGAAACTGACACTCAAGGATACAGAAAAGCTGATCAAGGAACACGACTATATTGTTGTGGCTGCAGGTGCACAAAAACCCAGAGTACTACCGGTTCCCGGAAATGAGTTGATGATCAAGTCCCTTGATTTTCTCTCCCGCGCCAAGAAGAATGACATCGATCCGGGCAAGAGAATCGTGATTATCGGTGCCGGAAACGTGGGGTGTGATGTGGCCACTGAGGCCTCACGACTGGGGGCTCAAGATATCCTTCTCATCGATGTCCAGGAACCCGCTTCTTTTGGCAAGGAACGGGAAGATGCGGAAGCGGTTGGCGCCAGATTCAGATGGCCGTTATTTACAAAGGAGATCACAAAGGAAGGCGTGGTTCTGACTTCCGGAGAAGTTCTTCCGGCAGACACGGTTGTCATCTCCATAGGCGATGTGCCGGATACGGACTTTCTGCCTGAAACTGTGGAACTGGACAGGGGATATGTAAAGGTAAACAACTTTTTTCAGACCACCCATAAAAAGATTTTTGCCATTGGTGACATCGTAAAACCAGGTCTTTTAACCGACGCCATCGGTGCGGGTAGAAAGGCTGCCCAGGCCATTACAGATCTGTTTAACGGCAAACCACCGGAACTGGAGACGTTTACAATCATCAATAAAGGAAGGATCAGCCTGGAATATTTCGATTCCAGAACCACCGGATTTGAAGGCACAAAACATTGCGGTTCCCAATGCTCGTCCTGCGGATCGTGCAGAGACTGCGGCATCTGTGTGGCAATCTGCCCGCAGGCAGCCATCAAGCGAAAACAGAATGAAACCGACAAATTCGAATACATGGTCGATCCGGATCGGTGCATTGGTTGCGGATTCTGCGAAGGCGCATGCCCATGCGGTATCTGGAGTCTTGTGCCGAATGTGAATCTGGAATAACCAGCCGGGAATTTTTTTTTAACAAGGGGAGGAGATAACAGGACAGTTATTCCTCCCCTTGTTATTTTATGAAAACCTGGGCGGAGGAACAAATACTGACCTTTGCCCGGTTCTTTCAAGCACTGCTGCACCGGCAGGGCAATGATAAGCACATACACCACACCCGATACATCTCTTTTCGTCGATGTGTGCGCATGCCTGATCAATTGCAATGGCTTCCATGGGGCATTTCTCCGCACATACTTCGCAGGCTGTGCATATCTCCCCGTCAATTTTTGCCAGATAAGCCGTGTATGTCACCGTGGGCGCACTGCCACGGTAATAGAGCTGAAAGGTTTCACAGCAGCATTTGCAGCAATTGCAGATGGCCATTTCATCCTTGTCGATTTTTGACATCCTCATAGGGCATGATAGCTTCAAATTTTTGATCGATTTCTTTTTCCACCGGGATCACACGGGTCAGGGCGGGTACGGACTGAAAAACCGGCAAAAGGGCGTCATAGTTTTTTTGAACCATATCTGCGAGTTCGTTGAACAATTGGTGGAACAGGTGTGCCAGCTTTTTCTGCTTGGGACCGGTTTCGCCACGCATCAGGGTGAATTCGAACATGCCCGGTATGAGGGGGAGCAGGCGATATACGACTGTACCATCGCCCCGGCTTGGCATACCGGTAATGATACCGTTGTCCATCAGTCCGCTCAACATGTCTTCAAGGGCGTCATCTTTCAGGTCGGATTGAGACCGGATTTCGTCCAGATTTAATGGCTTGTCGAAGATATTGATAAAACGGGCCTGGTCTTTTGTCATGATCGTTTCCAGAAGTTCCAGAAGTGTCTCATTGACAATGATGGGAATAGGTCCTGCCTGGATGACGGTTTCAGCGGCTGCTTTAAATACGGATGATTCCATAATACATACCTCCTATGATTAAAATTATTAAAATGACCCGGTTGTCAAGTTGGCTCGGAAAAGCATGCACACTTCAAACAACAGGGATGATTCTTGTCCGGATACTGAAAGTGTCTGCCAGATGATTAGAGAAATATTCTAGAATTAAATTCTATTCAATTGATATGGCATTCCACGAAAATTTTTATTGTGTATAGTTTGAATAAAAATATGCCTGAATGAACGTTAAATAATTTTTTTTTATGTTGACAATTCAATACAGTTTAAAATAAGATTGACTCAATCCCAACAAGAAGTATTGCAATGTGTGCAATTAAAAATTAACACAAACACGGTTGAAAAGGCGCCATACTTCGGCCCTGAAAACAGTTGTCTCTTTTTGCGGGCTGTTCAGGAAAAACGCTGTCTATCTGCATGATAGAACTGATGCAGGCTGAAGAAAAGGCGGTCAATTCTAACTTTTATGCGGTTTGTATATATGCATGGTTCAGGTTGAGCTGTACCGGAGGAGTACGGATGATTCCATGAGCTTTTTTAACGCAGAGATAATCGAAATAGTAAACAATACCAGTTTTGTTGCGTTCTCATTAAACACGCGCTTGATCATTTCTGTAAGAATAGCTTTTGCGAATTATGCGAAAAAATTCGCAAATTATTTGTCAACTGTCAATACCCTTTTGCTGGGCAGAAGGTCATGCTCACAACGGTGGTAACTGGCAATAATATATAGTAACAATCAGGGTATTGTTGTTTGGGCTCGAAATTATCGGAGGAGAGAATGGAAAATCTAAATTCCAAGCCGGAGTTAAGGGTCGCTAAAATAGCAGACGCAAAGGCTCAAAAAAAATTCACCGCCATGGATGCCTTGAGACGGCAGTTTGAAAACCCCGTGAAAATCGAGCCAAAGTGCCCGTCGTTTATTAAGGACCAACTCAGGAATTTTGCTTCAAATGCGGATATTTTCCCTGAAGCAAAATATCTGAACTGGTCCTTTGTAAAAGTGTTAAAACCTCTGTTTGAGCCAAACAACAAATATGATCCCCACACCAGACTTCCGGAAGAGCCTCTGCTTCTCGTAGACCGGATTACAGGTATCGACGTGATTCCCGGGTCCATGGGAAAGGGCATCATTTGGACAGAGACTGATGTCACAGAAAATGCCTGGTATCTCCATGATATTTACATGCCTGGAGGGATTATGATTGAATCAGGTCTGTGCGATCTTATACTGATTTCCTATCTGGAGATAGATTTTCTACCAAACAAGGGTGAGCGGGAATACCGTCTGCTCGGCTGTGATCTCATGTTCTACGGGGCGCCTCCCAAGGTTGGAGATATCCTCTGTTATCAGATCCATTTGGATGGACATGCCAATATAGGCGATCAACAAATATTCTTCTTTCACTATGACTGCAGGGTCAATAATGAACTCCGTCTTTCTGTGCGTAACGGACAGGCCGCATTTGTCACCCCTCAGGCAGCCGGGAATGCCAAAGGCGTCATCTGGGAGCCTGAGACAGGGGGGCACAAGTCACTGGAAGAATCAGTTGTCGCCCCCCCTGAAGTTGTCTGCACCCGAAATCAATTTTCCAAAGATCAGGTTAAGGCATTTTCCGAAGGACGGGCTTATGAGTGTTTCGGAGATGGATTTGAAATTCTGGCCTCCCACACAAAGACTCCCAGTATATCTTCGGGCATGATGTGTCTTTTGCATGCGGTCACCTGTTTTGATCCCAGGGGTGGCCCTTGGGGACGCGGATATATTCGGGTTGAAAACAAAATATCTCCGGATGACTGGTTCTTGACAGGGCATTTTAAAAATGATTCATGCATGCCCGAAACCCTTATGGTTGAAGCCTGCATGCAGACCCTTGCATTTTATTTGACAGCCATGGGCTTTACCATCACGCGTGATGGTTGGCGTTTCGAGCCAGTTCCCAATGAAGTTTATAAAGTAAAATGCCGTAGTCAGGTTACCCCTTCGAGTCGGTGTATACGCTATGAAGCGTTTATCGAAGAAGTCATTCTGGTGGATGGCCGCTTCCCGACTGTATTTGCCGATCTTGTGGCCACGTGTGACGGTCGTAAGAGTCTTCATATCAGGCGTCTTGGGATATGTATTGTGCCGGATTCCCCACTTGGCTACTTTCCCTATCCGCTTGCCAATCATACAGAGAAAAAGCCGTCGGCTATCAAACACGGTTTTGAATTCGACTATAAATCCATTAAAATTGTATCGGGTGAATTTGATCCTTCCAGAAAGCCAGAAACAAACGACATGAAAAAAACACTCCGTCTTATAAAGCGTGACAATAATAGCTCTAATTGTGAAGGAATGGAATCCCTTGCCAGGGATATAGGGGTTCCTGTGTCCATGGTAACCGTGTCTGACGACGGGCAAACAGCATTCTCAAAAAACATGCCTTTAAACCGCTTTCCCGTTTCTATAGACAAGGCAAGCGGAAAATCTGTTGTCTCTCTGCAAAATACCTGTCTTGACATGGATAAAATTCTTACCTACGGACGGAATCTCATCGGATACGAACCCTGGTTAGGGGAAGATCTTTGTCGGGGACTTTGCAAGACCTTCGTTAACCGGGTGATTCTGGATGATCCCTACGAATTTGCGGCTGTTAGGGGAAATAATGTCATTTATCTTGCAAACCATCAGGTCCAGATAGAATCCATGCTGTTTCCCGGACTCGCACAGGTGCTGACCGACAACAGAATGGTGGCCATTGCCAACGCAGATCATCGAAAGGGGTGGATGGGCCCGTTAAACGAATTGCTCTACAGTTATCCGGAAGTCAACTACCCGAAAAATATCGTATACTTCGACCAGGGTGACAGAGCGTCCATGTTTACTATTCTGGATAATTTTAAAAAAATGATTACAGAAGAAGGCATTTCTGTTTTTCTTCATGTAGAAGGCAAGCTGGGATTTAGATGCAGGCAGCCGGTGAAAACTTTGAGTTCGGTTTTTATAGACCTTGCCATCAATCTTAATCTCCCCATCATCCCCGTAAGATTTTTCGGTGGACTCCCTGTTGAAGAAATGGAATCCACCATCGATTTCCCATACGGATATTGCAAACAGGATTACTATCTGGGCAAGCCTATTTTTCCGGATGAACTTATCGCCATGCCCTATGCTGAAAGAAGAAAATATGCCATGAACGCCATCAACGCGCTAGGACCTCCCCTCGAAGATGAGGTGCCGAATCCTTCGAACTTAGTGCTGAAGAATGTTGTTCAGACATGGCAGAAAAAAACCGGGACGTCTGAATACCGTGCCGTGATATTTAACGTATTGAAAAACATCGAAAATCCATCGGAAAGCACGGTTAAATTCCTGCACGCCGTGAACGGACAAGATCATCAGAGGGATGATTCCAAAAGTCGTTGGATAAAAAAATTTAAAGAATGGATTAATCAAAAGGAATAACCGTTAATGAACCGTTTTATCAGTTTGATCGTATCCCGATACAAATCGGTATTGCTTTTTACACTATTATTGACCATAGCACTAGGTTCTTTTTGCAAAAACATCACTTTCAATCATACCGCTGATGTCTATTTCAGGCATAATGATCCCAAGCTCCTTGAGTACAATGCATTTCAAGATACTTTTGGCAATGAAGAATTAGGATTAATTATTTTTCAAGATGATCATGTTTTCTCAAACGAAGTCATCGAAATTATCAGAAAAATTTCTCAAAACATTGAGAAACTAGACCGTGTGGATAGGGTCTATAGCATTACAGAACAAGATGAATCCATCACATTGGAAGACGATTCCTTAGGAAACAGGAAGCTTGTTCCGGAAGGGTTGCTCAACGATGCCACGCTTTCCATTGTAAAAGACAGAGTCTTAGGCAACAAAAGTATCGTCGGCCGATTAATTTCCAAAAACGGAACCTTAGTGGCCATTGCCTTTGAACTCGCGAAGCACAGTGATTCAAATCAAAAGCTCATTCTCATGGACAAAATCAAAGCCACTGCTGAAAAAATAGCAGGTAGTCGGCTTAAACTTCATTTTACCGGCGTGCCATTTTTTGAAGCCGAGGAAAACACGCTCACTGTCAAAGATTTATCGATTACGCTTCCACTGATGACTTTGCTCTCTGCCGTGGTGATCATGGTCTTATTCAGAAGTTTTGCCCTGAACGCCATATGCTTTTTCACCCTCCTTATTATCAATGTCATGGTTTTGGGTTTGTTTGCCATGGCAGGAGAATCGATCAATCTTGTGACCTCAATAATGGCGGCAGTTTTAATCAATGTGTCAATGGCGGATCTAATACATTTCATTGCACACTACAAGGACGAGCTAATTGAAAATAAAAATGATTTTTCCCGTTCCACCGTTTGCACCATAAAAGCGATCTGGCAACCCTGCTTATTTACCAGCCTGACAACAGCTGTGGGTTTCGTGTCATTTCTCACAGCCAATATAAGGCCCATACAAGTCCTTGGTCTTTATACGGCAATAGGAACGATGATCGCTTTTGCACTGACAATAACATTTTTTCCTGCAGCACTTTTGCTGCTTTATAAAAAGAATGAAACAGGTGACTTACTTCATAAGGATCAGCAGTCTTCAAAAGATAAATTTTTGTCCATACTGGGAGGATTTGCAGTAAAACGTGCAACATTCATCAAGATCGCATCGGTCATACTGGTGATATTATCTATATTCGGGACTTTAAGAGTGACGTTTAAAGCAAACACCATGAATGTCTTTAAAGAAGATAACCCAATGGTCATAGATTTAAAATTTATAGAGGAGAATCTGGGCGGGACTATGAACTCCGAAGTTGTTGTTACTGCCAACTCTGAAAAAAATGATTTCGAAAGTCCCGAGGGTCTTGCAAAAATTGAAGAAATTCAGAAATATTTTGACACACTTGAAGAGAGAAAATTCGTTTCATCCTCTTTTTCCATCAATAATTATCTTAAGGAGGTAAACAAGGCCTTTAATAAGGATGACAATCAATTTTACACACTGCCTGAAACCAAGGAAACCATCATTGATTATTATGAGCTTGGTGATCCGGAAATCACTGACAGATTCATTTCTTTAGATAAAAAGAAAGCTAGAATAACCTACCAGATATACAACAATGCCCTTGAACAAAGAGAGGCATACCTGAACGATTTGAACTATAATCTTACAAAGATTCTCGGTCAGGACTACACCTACATTATTACCGGTACAAGCAGTTTATGGATGTCTCTTGATGAAAATCTCAAAGAGAGTTTTATGTCGAGTTTCCTGTTCGCATGTATCACCATCTTCCTGATGATGGTCTATATAAGCAAAGGCATAAAACTTGCGGTCATAAGCATGGTCCCGAACATCCTTCCGATTTTACTGACCATCGGTTTGATGGGATGGCTTAAAATACCGTTTGATACCTTAACAGTCATGATCGTCTGTGTTACATTGGGAATCAATGTCGATGATACAGTTCACTTTATTGTATGGTTCAGACGAAATATCGCATCAGGTAAGTCTGTTGAATCGTCTATTCTCATGACATATAAAAATGTGGGTATGTCCATTATCAGTACGTCAATAATTTTAGCCCTGGGATTCGTCGTTTTGAGTCTCGGATCATATAAACCGTATGAAACCTTTGGTTTGTTAACGGCTTTTAACATTATGATGGCGCTATTGGCAGATCTCCTTCTATTACCGTCACTGATATTACAATTCGACAAATCAAGTAAATTAGAGGTTGGAAAATTTTCAAATGAAAAACTTGCAGGCGTCACCGAGAATGTGTAAAGGAATGCATCATTCAACTGGGCAAAAAAAAATTAAAAAATTATTCATCAGTGTCAGGAAAAAACCATGATAGAAAAACCAACAGGTAATCATTCCCAGAAATTCATTATTCAAGACGGCTGCCATTGCCCGGAAGATCCCCCCTGGCATTCAACGGTCAGCAAGATTACGGCTTTACCGATCCTTTTTTTCTTTGGCATCGGCGCCTTTGGCGTGGCTCATTTAGGATATGTGTATTTTTTCGTATGGTTGGTCCTTGCCGGAATCAAAATTTACGGAATTCGTTACCTTGTATGTGCCAGATGCCCTTATTACGGAAAAAATTGTTCGTCTTTCTTTGGTAAGCTCGTTCCTTTTATGCATAAAAAACAGGAAAATAAATCCATGATCATCGGCCTGTGGATCGATACCTTGTTCTGGGGAATACTCTTTCTTTATCCACTCTATTATTTCCTGCAATATAAAATGTATGGGTTCACTATTTTATATTGTTTGTCCTTTCTCCTCATGGTTGGCACAATAACCCGATTGGCATGCATTATTTGTCCGCTGACCATCTGCCCTGTCGGCAAAATGGGAAGGATATACTGGCGTATTTTGGGGTTAAAAATAAACGATTCCCAATTAAAAAAAACAGAGAAAATTCATTGAATAACTAAGGAGGTTATATGAGTTCTACATATATGATGACTGATAGTTCGAATATGAAGCAAATAAGTACTGCTCGCAACGAACCTATAGGTCAAACAGCACCCCCCTTCACTGCTGTTACCAAAGGGGCTGCAGGCGGTAAATTTCAGGTGATGCCCTTGATTGTCAGAACGCTTCCCAATGTTATTAAACTGACAACTGCCATTTTCCCGGACAAAGGGATTATCAATATCGACCCGGATGAAACGGCCCATACCCAGACCTATGCCGAGCTTTATCATAGTGCAAAGTGTGTGTTGGGAGGGCTTAGGAGCAAGGGATTGACCCCGGGAGATGAGGTCGTTCTTCAGATTGAAGATCCTTCTGCATTTCTGTCGTCCTTCTGGGGAGCAATTCTGGGAGGATTTATTCCTGTTCCGTTACCTACGCCTGAGGACGGTTCAATGATCGAAAGCGGAGAAAGACTGGAAAGAGTATATAGAACACTTAACAATCCCTGCATCATCACCGACCGGAAAAAAGAAGACTTCAAGAATTCGATTGTTTACGAATTTTCAGACCTGAGATGGAACTCCCCACCGGATAAAAAAATTCATAGACCAAAGCCGGATGATACAGCCCTTCTCATATATTCCTCAGGCGCTACCGGAGATCCGAAAGGGGTCATGCTTAGCCATAAAAATATTATATCTGCATTGGAATTAGGGGCTATGCACTTTGCCGATGTGCCTGAAAACGATTTTCGAACCGTTCTTCTTGGCTTTAATTCGAATGTTTTTCGCCGAAAGATTCTTAAAAAAAATGGGGACAATCATTCAAAAAAAATAGAGAAAAGCCTTTCAGGTTCATTGATTGGAGACAAGCTAAACAGCACAAAACCAGGCAAATATCTGCTTGATTCATTTAAGATGATTAAAGGAGATATGGTTTCGGCAAATCTTGATATGCGTTTTGATGAAATCGTTTTGGGAAACTGGATGCCTTATTCGCACGTCATCGGCATCATCATGTTTCATCTGGGCCCCTTAATTAATGGAATGAACCAGATAACCATAAAACCCCGGCTTTTTATCGAAAATCCCGCCCTGTTTCTGAGGTTGGTTCATCGTTATAGAATATCCTATATCCCTTGCCCCAATTTTGCCATAAAATGGCTGACCACCCAGATCACAGAAAACGATATGAAGGGTATTGATCTGTCCTGTATCAAGATGATCGGGAATGGATCAGAACCCGTGTCTGTTATGGCTGCAAGAAAATTTATTGATAAGTTCAGCACATACGGACTTGATCCAAAGGCCATGTGTTTCGGTTACGGGATGACAGAAACGGCAAGTGGTATTACCGCCTCAAAGCTGTCCGAACTCCCCATGTTTCATCGGGTGGAAAAGGATGCATTTTTCCGGGAAAGCAAAATCATACCCGCCACATCGGAAGAGAACAGTATCGATCTCCCGGACCTTGGTGTCCCATGTCAAGGGTTGTCCATCCGTATTGTCGATGATAATGATAACATTGCCCATGAGAAGACAGTGGGCCATATTCAACTTAAAGGTCCCACGATTACAAAAGGCTATTATAATAATCCCAAGGCAAATGAAGATCTCTTCTGCGACGGCTGGCTTAGAACCGGTGACATGGGATTTCTCATCAATGGCAGGCTCGTGATAACCGGAAGACAGAAAGATATTATCTTTGTTAACGGTCAAAACCTCTACCTGAACGACATAGAAGACACCATCTCCCATATACCCGGTTTAGCTGTTCTCGATTTTGCCACCCTGGGATACAAGGACCCGGACAGTGATTCGGAAAGTGTCATCCTGTTTGCCAAAACCAATGAGCCAAAGGAAGCGCTCTGTGTCATGCTTTCCCATATCAACAATGCACTTCTGAAAACAATCGGTATCAAAATTGATATTCTTGCATCTGTCAAAGAAATTCCCAGGACCCATACAGCAAAGATAAAACGTTTTGAGCTTCGAAATCTATTCCAGGATAATCGGTGCACAACCATCGTGACAGCTAATGATGCCTCTCAGATGAGTGAATCCCTTAACACGGATCAGAGCATTGAGCTGACTGAAACGGAAATCCGCCTGATAAAGCTCTGGAAAGAAATCATGGGAATGGAGAACATCGGGAAATTTGAAAATTTTTTCAACCTCGGTGGTGATTCCCTCAAAGCGGCTAAATTGGCCGCACGGATCCATGAAGAATTCAACATTGAACTATCTGTCCAGGTCATATTCGAGCATCAAACGGTAAAAACCATGGCCATGGCTATTGATTCGCTAAAAGGAACAGTCAGTCTGCCGGATAGTCTTTCAGGCAAATCTGACGGTTCCAGCAAAATGAACAATGATGCTGTTTTTGAAGGAATGGCATTCTTTAATCGGCTCGAGAATTCACCAATTTATGAAAAAACAGGATTGTTTTCCGCTGCATTCCATCAACATCTTGCAGAAGGTGCGCCGGTGATGCGGGAAGTTGTATCTCCTCACGATACAAACATGACAATCAGAGACCATGTTACCGGCGAATTGCGGAATGTTGTGATGTTCGGTGCCAACAACTACCTGGGCCTTGCCAACAATCCTGAAGTCAGGCGAAAAATGACCGCCTATATCGATGAATTCGGCGTAGGCCTGGGTGGCCCCCCCATGGGAAACGGGACAACAACCCTGCACAAAAAACTGGATCAGGCGCTTGCCAGAATGAAAGGATCCGAGGATGCGGTGATCTACTCCTCTGGGTTTTCTGCAAATCTGGGATGGCTTACCGCCCTTGTCCACAAGAACGATGTCATTATTCGGGATGAGCTGGCCCATTCATCGATCGTTGAAGGCGCCAGGATTTCAAATGGTGAGAAATGGCTGTTTGCCCACAGCGATGTCCATGATCTCGAAAAAAATCTGATCAAGGCCGAAGAACTCGGGAAGGTCAACAAGTATGTGGTCATCGAAGGTGTATACTCCATGGACGGCGACGTACCGCCCCTGGACAAGATCTATGAAGTGACCAAGGCCCATGGCGGTTTTCTGGTCATTGACGACGCTCACGGAACAGGGGTTGTCGGGAAAAAAGGCCATGGTATTGTTGAATTATATGGTCTTGAAGGGAAAGTAGACCTGATCATGGGTTCTTTTAGCAAGGCTCTTGCATCCACCGGTGGTTTCCTGGCAGGCAAACGCTGCATCATCGATTATCTCAGATTTTTTTCAAAGACGTATCTTTTTTCAGCATCCTTGGCGCCTGTTCATGTGGCGTCGATCCTGGCAGGAATAGAGGTCATGGAAGAGAATCCGCAAATGTTCGATGCGCTTCGGGAAAATGTCGATTATCTGGTTAAAGGGATGAGGGCTATCGGGCTTGATGTTGAAACCGATTCGGCCATTATTCCCATATATATTCCAAACAATGTGGACATTGTGAAACTTTCCCGTGAAATTGAGCTGGCAGGAATTTTTCTGAATACGGTAGTATTCCCCATCGTCACACGACCACGAATCAGGGTCAGCGTCATGAGCACGCATACCCGGAAGGATATGGATCATTTGCTCAATGTGCTCGACACCGTAGGAAGGGAATGCGGATTAATGAGCAAACAATAAATCATAGGTCTCATTATAAGAAATTTAAGATAATTATCTTTATGATACTTTTAAACGAGGAGTCTCGAAATGAACGTAAAAGACACATGTTATGACAACCATTCATCAATTACCCCTTTTCCTGTCTACCAAGCTGAATTCTGGAAAAAATACTGGATCCATATGCGCCCATATCTCCTGTTCATATCAGGAACAGCAGCGTTGGTTGGTATGGCCCATATTCCTGATACGAACTATTTGCATCTTTTATTCGTATTTCCGGCTTTTTTTCTTTCCTATGGCGTATGCCAGGCCATGACAGATGTATTTCAAACCGATACCGATGCCATATCCTCACCATACCGGCCTTTGGTCAGGGGGGAGATAACAAAGGGGGCCGTATTTATGGTGAGCTTTGTGCTGATCACATGTGGCGGGCTTATCATGGCATACATTAATCCCTGGCTTATTGCGCCATGCCTGATACTGGTTCTGGGGCTTTCAACCTATGTCTTTTTCAAGCGAACCTGGTGGGGAGGACCGCCATGGAACTCATGGATTGCTGCAATGATACCCATTGGTGGCAGAATGATGGATCCTAACTTTGAATTCATGAAATCGTTTTTTTCGCCAACCGAGGCGTCCTGGCCGATGATTTACACGGTACTTCTGGTATTCTTCGCGTACTGCAATTTTGTTGTAGCCGGATATTTCAAAGATATTTCGGCAGACCGCGCAACAAATTACAATACGTTCCAAGTCAGATTCGGATGGTTTGCCAGTGCAGTTTACAGTGATATTCTTGCGGGCCTGTCAATCCTCTTTACCTACCTGGCAATTAAACCGGTGCTGAACCATGGCGGATTTGCTGCAAACGTAAGTCTTTTACTCCTCATCGTTACGGCTGTATTAAACATCATCGCCCAAATCCAGCTTCACATCATCCGTGACGAGGAGAAATCAAACGGCCCCATCGCAACAGTAGTAAGATCATTCATATTGTATTGTTCGGTCATCATCGTGGCTTTCAAACCGTGGTGGATACCCTTTCTTGTGATCAATTACATCATGTTTGAAAAGGTTTTAAAGGCAAGACCCGAAAAGACGCAAGTTTAAAAGATATCAAAACCGCCTTTCGTCTTCTTATTTGAGTCGAAAGGCGTATTAAGATCAGAAGCACCTCAGGTAGGCAAAATGATTATTTATTTGAATCCGGCTGTTAATAATCACACCGGCAGAAAGAAACTCAGCAAAATTTATGATGGTCTTTGCAAAAAAGCAGAAAGAATGGGATCTGATATTGTCATTGAAGACATCCCGAAAGATCCATTGGACTCTTTGAACGAGCATATTGAGAAAGGAGAAAAAACATTTATCGCAGGTGGCGGAGACGGGACGGTTCATTCACTGGCAAATGCAATGATGAGACTCCCTGAACCGACAAGAAAAGAAGTCATTTTTGGTGCAATCGGACTGGGCTCAAGCAATGATTTTCACAAACCCATGTCCAAATCAAATTTGATTAAAGGCATACCCATAAAAATTGATTTTACAAACCCGATTGAACACAATGTCGCTCAGGCAGATTACATCACAGATACCGGTCAATCGGTTTCAGAATATTTCATTATAAATGGCAGCATGGGGGCAACCGCTGATGTCAATTACACGTTTAACAACGGTGGTGCCTTTGCAAACTGGTTGAAGCCCAGGTGGGTCGACGGTTGTATCTACTATTGCGGTTTACATGTATTTTTGAACTATAAAAATTTTAAAGCGAAACTGGAGATCCACAAGCAGAACTATCATACAGAAATTTCAAATCTTGGTTTTCTTATCTATCCCAATTTTGCAGGTAGTTTTAAATACGATACCGAAGTCACGCCTCAAAGTGATTATTTTTGCATTAACCTGTCCGAAAATATGAATAAATCAGAACAATTTATCTCAACGTTCAATCTGTTGAGGCACCGGTTCTACAACCAGCCGAAAACAAAATCATGGAATGCACAAGAAGTTACCGTATGCGTTGATGATAAAACGACCTTTGAAATGGACGGTGAGGTCCGGATGGTAAAAAAAGTTTCTATAAAATTGATAAAAGGCGGGTTAACTGTATGTCAGTAAACGAGATGATGAATGAAATTTCCGAGATGGCGCTGATCAGCAAGTTTGCAAAAATTCTTCCCCGGTCTCCCTATTCGGTCAATCAAACCCATACCAGTGATTCAGAAATCCTTGATGTTGGCCTTGACACAAACTACCTGGCGGTAACGACAGACATCATATCCGAGGAAATTACAGAAGGGCTATATTCAGATCCGCATTTTATGGGCTGGATGGCCATGGTTGTAAATTTAAGTGATATAGCTGCCGTTGGCGCAAAACCTATCGGTATGTTGCTGTCCATGACGGTTTCTCCGGATTGGGACAAGGATTTTATTGAAAAAATCATTCAAGGAATGGCTGAGGCCTGTCACGTACACGAATGCGGCTCCATCGGAGGGGATTATAATACAGGTGTTCCGGCCCTTGGTGCAACAGCCCTGGGTCTTGTGGATAAAAACAGTGTGATGAAACGAATAGGGATGAATCCCGGAGATCTTGTTTATTTAACCGGTCCCGCAGGTTTGGGTAACGCCTTTGTCGCGATCAAATTACTATTTCCTGATCTCCTGGATAAATATCCTTTCAAGCCCATGGCAAGAATAAAGGAAGCAACGATCATATCAAAATATGCCACATCCTGTATGGATACCAGTGATGGTTTTATATTTACCGTAGACAGTCTGTTTCGATTAAATTCAGTGGCCATCAACATTGATGCCATTGATTCGATCTGCCATCCAGCCGTAATGATGATGGCAGAATTCGGTACACCGCCCTTAACTTTTTTATCCGGAATTCACGGAGAATTTGAACTCTGCTTTACGATTCCACCTGAAAAGGAAGACGCCTTCCTTAATGAAATGCATTCAAATCATTTCAGCCCTGTAAAAGCCGGAACCGTTTACCCGGAAATCAATTCCAGAAAGGGTGTTTTTATCAACAAAAAATTATTTCCAAGCACCGAAGCACGTAACTTATGGGAAAACTCAACATCAGCCAGTGAATACTCCATGAATCTTTTAAAACTAAGCAGTGATTTTTTAACCAGTTAAACAAAATATGACACGATCGTAACACAATTTTAAAAATACGGAGGAGCATTAATGAATCTTGATCAAATTAAAGTATATTCAAAGATGGGATGGGACTACTTCATCAACAAACGACTGGACGTCAGTTTGTGGCAACAGTTTAAAAGCCTTTCAAAAATATCCTACAGGCATCTCACAAACAAAGTCACTATCATTGATTCAAGTGATTTCAAGGCATCCTATGATATGGCAGCGGAATGTTTTGATCAATGGAATGAGAGAATGGGGATTGTGTCGGATAAAATCGTTGATCTTGACTATATTGCCTCAAATTCAAGGCCTTGGAACTTCCTCGATTTCGGTTGCGGAACCGGTTACGTGACAAGCAATCTAATGAAAGCCATCGGTCATGATGAGTATAAAATAACCGGTATTGACCTTTCCACGAATATGATAGAAATCTGCAAAAACAGAATAAAAGATGAACGCGTAAACTTTCTGAATGTGGATGGTATCGAGCACCTGAAAGAGGCCCCTGACGCTCACTATGATGGCGTTTTTTGCACGTGGGCGCTTGAGTACGTCCCCCAGGACCCCTTTTTCACAAATATTCACAGAGCCCTTAAACCCCATGGCCAGTTGGCTCTTGCGGTCAGTAAACGGGGCACAATTATTGAGGTAGAATCGTGCATCATGGAAATTCTTGCTGAATATCCGGACATGGTAAAGGGTGTTCTCGATATTTCATGTTTTCTGCCGGAAAGCCTCGAAGAACTCAAAAAGAAGGTCGGAAAGTACGGTTTTACTCCTGTTAAAATGGAAGACGGTTTTGTTGAACTGTCATTCGATACTCCGGAAGAGATGTTGGACTGGCTTTTAAACACCGGTGATATAGCAGGTGCCATGCAGATGTTTACAGATGCAGATTTCTTTAAAAAGCAAGTGGTGGAGAAAATCAGGTCAAAACTTTGCAAGAATGGGAAGTACACAACATATCAGACATATGTTTACGGCATTTTTGCAAAGCAATAGTAAAAGGAGCGTATTATGAAGAGATTACTTATCGGTTTAATGATTATTTTTATGAGTTTTGTAGGTTGTGATCTTAAAAGTGAAACGGAGAAAGGACAAGATACCATTGATTTTGAAAAGCCTTACCTGGCTATTTCTGTTTCCTTCAATCCTGCCGCATACCATTTTAATGTTTTATACCCCCAATTTGCAATCTGGATAGAGTATGAAAATGACGATGGAGAGTTGGGTTACCATACTGCTTTTGTTACACGGGGAACAGGAAAGAATCAATGGGTTTGGTTTGGCGGTACCCTGGTCCGACGGCCTGAAGCCACCCCTGTATGGAGTGGAACCAGAAAAAAGGAAACGGATTTAGATATTGATGCTGTGTCAGGCGCGACACCCATTGGGGCGCTGTTTACAATCTACTGCCAGGTACCTGAAAATATAAATAACAAGAAAATTAATGTTTACTCTGAAGTCAATGAATCTATGGATCTGAATGTTTACTATGGTTTTCATCCAACAAACGGTCAACCCTCTATTGTCTGGAAAGCCTCCTTAGATATGGATCAATTAGCAAACGGGCAGGAAACGGATTCCGAAATAATCGGGCATGGAAATACCTGGGGCGCGAATGATACCATATATGAAGATTATTCTCATGTGACCACTGGCACAAAACTTTTTCATTATGTTAAAGTCACTTATTTTGAAGGAGGTGCCCAGTAATTTTTTTTCATCCTGAAATATTATAAATATTTATTATGTTATGCTTATTATCGTAAGAAGACAATTTCAAAAAAAGCAGACATGGTTAAAGGGACCAAGATGAACAAAAAAATCGCCATCGTCGGGGGGGGTATCGGTGGTTTAACAGCTGCTTATTTATTAAACCAAAAGTATGATATCACATTATTCGAAAAGGAAAGTCGGATTGGTGGCAATGCTTATACTCACAAGACCCAAAGTGGTGATCTGCTGGATATAGCCGTTGGCGGGTATAGCCGTTTTGTGTCACAGAATTTTCTTAAACTATGCAAACACTTAAATGTCAAAATGGTCAGGCAGCCTGCTAAGTCATTGTTATCCATACATAATTTGGAAACCCGCGATGGTATTTATCTAACACCCCTGAATTTAAAGGGATTAATCGCTCAAAAATTTGCGCTTTATCGCTCATCCGCCCGCGATTACTCAATCAGCAAGACGGTTTTTGCCATGAAAAAACTTGTAAACCTATTCGAAGAAGGAAAATTGAAAGACCTTTCCATGTTAGAGGCTTTTAAGCTCATGCCAGAACTGAATAAAATGGGTCAAATTTTCTTTATGGCACCGTTGTGCTTGCTTTCATCAATGTACTATGAAGAAATCCTTGACGGTCCTGCTGAATTTTTCATCGGTAAAATAAAAAAAATGAGACAATTTGAGCCGTTGCCACAGATGATAGGCCTCTATTTCCCTAAAAATTTCACAAAAAGCTACGTGGATGCTCTGGCAGCAAGCTACCAGAATAAAATAAGTTTCAATTCAAAGATAAAGAGCATCGCAAGAAATAATGGAAACGTGAGACTTAAAATGAAAGATGGGAAAGAATCCACCTTCGATTTCATTGTCTTTGCATGCAATGCGGATCAAGCGCTGTCACTGCTTGAAAATCCGACCCATGATGAAAAAAGATTGCTTGGAAAATGGAAATACAAGGAAGGTTTGATGGTCGTCCATAAAGATAAATCCAATTTCCCCCCAAGAGAGCTATGCCAATCGTGGACATGTCTTCAATCCACAAGAAATGGCCATCCACATTTTTCAATATCATTATGCAGTTGGATGTTCAGCCCTGCTGTTTCAAATAAAAGTGAATATTTTGGAACACAACATCCTAATTTCCCGATAAAGAAGGAACTGATTGATTTTGAGAAATATTTCCGGACGCCTATTTATGATTTTGATTCATTCAAGACAATTAAGGAGCTTCCTTCTTTAAATGGCACAATGAATTCATATTATTGTGGCAGTTATTTTGGTTTAGGTCTTCATGACGATGCGGTCACTTCAGCCATAAATATTGCAAAAGATTTTGGGATTAACTGATAGCACTTTATGAAATGTTATTATAAATATGATTTTTAGGTAAAACCAATGGACACTCATCATGATTTATATCGTCAACGCCACTGTCATATTGATAAAAATATGCCATATCGATTTCCTGAAACAGAATCGGGAATAGAACTCGACCTGCTAAAATACCTTTTTTCAGGTGTGGTCTATGTATAAAAAAATGCCCCATGAATGCTGTGAAAATTATCGATAACGTTGTTGAAATTGACACTGACAGATGCATCGGGTGTGGTGTCCGTATCCTATATAAATAATTATGTGTAATAAAAATAATCTTATTTCCTTGAACCCGTCTGAATCTGTTTTTTTTGCATCAGAAGATATATTCCCTGCAATGGGAATGATGGTTACTCTGCAATTTACCACAAGGCATGATATTGATGAAATCCGTAAGGGGATGCGCCATATGTTGGCCATATTTCCCAGGCTTCGTTCTCTTGTTGTTTCAAATTTTTTTTCTTACCAAATTAAAATTCTAAACAACAGTGATAAACAATTAGACCGCCTTTTTGATGAAGCATTCACTGTTCATCAGGATTTAAAATACAATACAGCAGAATATTTTGAATTTCGGAGGGAATTGTTAAACAGGCCATTTTCCTTGCAGGAAAAGCTACCTCTGCATGTTTCCTACATTCCTGATGATGACAAGCCAATTTTATTGGTATCTATTCATCATATGATCTGTGATGGCATATCTTTTCACCATATAATCGATACATTCATGTCATACCTGAATGGTCATACCCCGACATTATTCCCTATTGATAACCCAAGTCTATGGCCTGCCATTATTGAGAGGCCTTTTTACAAAATTCCTCTACAATTATATCGTTCGTTCAAACTATACCAGGCCAATATTTCTGAAAAAAAAAAGTATTCAGTGATTCATTCTACTTCAAGGCCATCGAGTACATTTAGTATGGTTAATCTTCATCAACATTTTTTACCCTTTGATGTCAATACTGTGAAGAAGAAATCAAGGGAATTGGGTTGTAGTGTTACAGTATTGCTGCTCGTGGCTCTTACACTTGCATTTATTCGAGGACATAATGGGAAAAGAAAAGGAAATACCATCGGTATATATCATTCAATTGATACAAGACCATTTTTTCATGTTTCACCTTTAATAGGGAATTATGCCTTGTTTAGTAAAATAAATGTTCACATGGAATATTGGAATAATATTGAAAACTTAATTGATGAAATCAATAAACAGCTACAGCGAAACGTGAATAGATATAGAAATAAAGAGATGCTTTTCTATTATCTCATTGAAATACTATTTCCCAGTTTTTTGGGGAAAATTTTTTTAGGATATTTAATAAAAAAGGCCAAAAAAAATAAATTACGGATGATCAACGGAACATGTTTCATATCGACTGGCGGAAGTTTAGATAAGCTGAATTCCCATGGTTCACATGCTCAGATAAGTGAGTTTGTTGACTCAGCAACCATCAATCACTTATTTGTCGCAATCACGAGTTTGAATGGACGAATCAGTACGAATATAACCTATCCGGAAGCTGAATTCACTTCAGATGAAATAAGGGGGTTGACGCAGTCTTTTGACAGCACCCTTGGTGAGCTTCTTGATTTGATAAATTGATATACGAAGGCATTTATTGACCCGACACTATGGCTGCAAAAAAAGGAAAAGCAGGGCACAGCAGCATGATATCCATATTTCTCCGGTTAAAGGTGTTTTAGGGATGTAAAAAATAGGGAAGGCGGCATGAAAGACTGGCCTTATATGGATGAATTGGCGTATTGTTCTGTGGATTAAATAAAGCAAGGAGCGTTATGAAAAGATCGGCCATTTGTTTTTTTATACTTGTTATTTCGTGTGCTGGCTGCTGTCATATCCAGGATAAAATTGAAAGGGGATATGAATATATTGATACAGAAAAGCCTTACCTGTCCATTTGTGTCTCTTTCAACCCGGATAAATATAAATTCCATACAATATATCCACAATTTGCCGTGTGGCTGGCATATGAAAATGATGATGGTGAACTGGCATATGAAACGGTTTTCGTGACACAAGGAACAGGGAAAAACCAATGGGTCAAGTTTGGGGGTAAATGGGTTCGACGAAAAGAGGCAACGCCTGTCTGGCGATATGTCAAAGAGAATGAAAAAAATATTGATATCGATGCTGTGACCGGGGCAACGCCAATCGGGCAGTTATTTACCATGTACATCCCGGTACCGGAAAAGATTAAAAACAAACATATAGATGTTTATACGGAAGTAAATGTTTCTTTCGATTATAATTTTTACTATTGCTTTCACCCGATAAACGGCCAGCCATCTGTTGTATGGAAAGCAGCACTGAATATGGATCCGTTGGAAAGCGGACAGGTCACGGATGCAGAAATAGTCGGTCATGGCAATGTATGGGGCTCAAATACAAAGCTATATGATGATGTGTCACATGTCACTTCCGCAAAAAAACTTCTTAATTTTATTAAAGTCAGTTATTTTAATGGTCGTACTCAAAACATAGGACATTGATTATAATTAAACGTTTATTCATAAAAATACCTGAGGAGGCAAAATGAAACCCACATCGAAAAAATTCAACACTATTAAATCCAGCTTATGGTTATTTCTGTTCGTTATAATTTTACCGTTTCATTTTTTAGCGTGTGAAGATCTGTATATTGAAAATGTTTCACCTGAAGCAGTCAAAAAAATGATCGATGATGGTGAAAATATCATTTTATTGGATGTGCGCGAACCCGATGAGTATTGCGATGCGGACGGCGAAATACCGGATGGCCATATCCCTGGTACGATCAACATGCCACTCGAGTCCGGGGTTCTCGGTGAGAATTATAAAGACCTGGACAAGCAGATACCTGTGGTTGTTATTTGCAGAAGCGGCAATCGAAGCGCCCTCGCATCTCTATTCCTATGGCTCAAGGGTTTTAGGGATGTAAAAAATATGGAAGGCGGCATGAAAGCCTGGTCTTATATTGCTGAATTGGAATTTTGCTCTGAGGATTAAAGCCAGAGTTGAACAGTATCATGCGAAATCTGAAAATTATAGCTTTGCTTGAATTTGTGACGGCCACCGGCCTTATTCTTTTCTGGGCAGTTTTTTTTACATGGGGGCTCGCACCGGAAAAACCGCCTGAGGGTTATTTTATTTTTGAGCGTTCCTTTCCGTTGCCGGATATTATTCTTGCAGGCGGGTTAATCTGTTCCGGATTCTTTCTTATGAAAAACAGGCCTGAAGGCAGGATGCTTTCCATGTCCTGCGCTGGGGCGACCCTGTTTCTGGGTTTACTTGATTTCAGTTTTAATATTCAAAATGGCATGTACCTCCTATCGATCACTGACCTTTTGCTTAATGCGTTTATAAACCTCTGGTGCGTTCTGTTCGGGATATTTGTCATCGTCTCTTTTATGAAATGAGGCATTTAAAGACAGGATTGACATTGCGTCACTGGTGACCTATACACAGTACTGGTATAACAAAATATCCGGCACATCGGCGCAACAATTCAGCACCATGCCCAATGCCATATGAAATGCAATCAGCATGTCTTATAAAATCAACCCCAAATGTAACGTTCAGGGAGCTTCAGATGGATGCATTTATCGCCAGACAACCCATTTTCAATGAAAAAAAGCAACTCTTCGCCTATGAACTTCTTTTCCGGGACGGTTTATCCAATTTTATGCCTGATATTGAGGGTGATGTCGCCACCTCAAAATTGCTTTCAAGCACATATTTTACAATCGGGATCGACAAGATTACCAATGGCAAACGGGCATTTATCAATTTTACGGAAAACTTGCTTGTTGATGAATTTCCCCTTCTTTTTCCAAAGGAAACAACCGTCATAGAAATTCTGGAAGATGTGAACCCAAACGAAAATGTAATCCGTGTGAGCCAAAAATTTTCTGCCAATGGATACTTGCTGGCGCTGGATGATTTTGTTTTTCATCCGGACCTGAAACCGCTGATAGCATTGGCGGATATAATTAAGATTGATTTTCGGCAAACTCCGCCGGATGAGATTGAACGATACATTTCTGAGGGCCATTTGCAAGGAGCCAAACTTCTGGCAGAGAAAGTTGAAACTTACGAAGAGTTCAACCTTGCTCTCGAATTGGGATTTGAATATTATCAGGGATATTTTTTTAGCAAACCTGAAATTATCAAAGGCTCAGATATATCGAGTTCCCAGTTCAGACTTCTTGAAATTGTTGCGAGCGTCAATAAGCCGGATTTTGAATTTGATACGGTAGAAAAACTGGTTCAATCTGATTTATCCATTTCCTACAAGCTGTTGCGCTGCATCAATTCTGTATTCTTTAAGAGAAAAGGTGAAATCACGTCAATCCGGCAGGCATTGGTTTATCTGGGTCAAAACGAAATCAGGCGATTTGTTTCACTTATTGCCCTATCCTCGGTCACAACGGTAAAACCAACTGAGCTGATTCGGTCCTGCTGCATCCGGGCCAGATTCTGCGAACTGTTGTCCAGTGTCAGTGAATGTGCCGAACCAGCCGATGAATTGTTCACAATTGGTCTTTTTTCCAATATTGATGCTGTATTGGATCAGCCTATGGCGGATATCATGGCCAAACTCCCCTTATCTCCGAAGATAGTGAGCACACTGACAAAAGGCAGAAACGAACTCAGCAAATATCTTTCCTTATCAAAATGTTACGAAATAGGGGATTGGCAATCTGTCAGAAACCTGGCCGCAGAATTATGTATTGCAGAAGAAAATATACCCCCGATTTATTTAAAGGCATGTGAATGGGCCAATGCTATTGCGGCCAGCCACTAAAAAGGGCCAACCATTCGGAAAAAGGCTGTGAAGGACACCGGAGGTTTTTTTGGGGGTGTTGTTGAATCAGTTTTAGAAAGAATATAATCGTTTGGTGAAAATGTTACAATTCGAAACCATATCGTTGGACAAGCAAAATGCGTATTTAAGTTATTTTTCCAGGTGTCTGCAAAAAACATCAGATTACAGCTTTATCAATTTATGGGGCTGGGCAGAAGAATATGATCTTTCCTGGGCCTGGGCAGATAATCTTGTCTGGATCAAACAGGCAAAACCGGAAGAGATGTATTGGGCACCTGTGGGAGATTGGCAATCTATTGACTGGAAAGATGTTTTTGCCAAAAGGATTGGCCCCCGCGTTAAATACAAGCGCGTTCCGGAAGTATTGGCCCGACTGTGGCAGGACTCCCTTGGTGATTCTGTCGAACACTGTGACGATCGTGACAGCTGGGACTATTTGTATTTGATAACTGATCTCGTGGAACTCAAAGGAAATCGCTATCATAAAAAGAAAAATCTGCTGAATCAGTTTAAAAACAAATATGACTTTGAATATGTGCCGTTTCAATCCCACATGGTTCAAGATGCCTTGGATATGCAGGAAAACTGGTGCACCTGGCGGGATTGTGAATCATCGGAAACCCTGTCATCGGAAAACAAGGTGATTTCACGAATTCTTCACAGGTGGGAGAAGCTAACCGGTATAACAGGGGGGGCACTTCTCATTGATAACAAAATGATTGCCTATACACTGGCAGAAGAACTGTCTGAAGAGACGATCCTTATCCATTTTGAAAAAGCAGATCCTGATTACAAAGGGTCATATCAGGCCATCAACCAGATGTTTCTTTCCAATCTGAAATCCGGTCATACATGTGTCAATCGTGAACAGGACCTTGGTGATGAAGGGTTAAGAAAGGCCAAACTGTCGTATCATCCTGAAGATTTCCTCAAAAAATTTAAAGGGATAACCTTATAAAAAAAGAGTGCAATCCATCAAGGAAACCGCATGATGCCTGTTCCTCATGCGGGTTTGTTAATCGCCTCAACTTCAAGCCTGACCATGCCAACATGAACGTTTCCGTCTTTATCCAATGGATACGTTTTGAGCTCCGGATCATGAAAACCATACGGAAATTCAAAACCGGAAAAATAATCCTGCCATTTTTTTTCTGATAAAATTCTATCCAAAACTGAAAAAACAGATGCTGCATTTCCCTTCCCGCCCATCTGTAAAAACATGCGACCGTCGGTCTTCAGACATTTCTTGATGCCGGAAAGTACAGGCCGGTGATCCCTGACCCAGTGCAAGGCTGCATTCGAAAAAACGATATCAAACTGATTGTTGAAAGGCAGCATTCTGGCATCGGCCAGCATGAAAGAGAGGTTCGGGTACGTCTCATTTGGGAAGGAATTGGATGCCAGTTCAATCATGCAGTAGAGCTGTCACAACCGGTGACAGAGCCATCTGGAAGAAGGGTTGCGATTTCAGCCGTGACCTTACCATCTCCGCAACCCACATCCAGAACTGATCAACCGTGATCTCGGGTTGCTCTTCAAACAACCCGGATGTCACGCTCGAAGAAGACCCCGGCCTGCCCAATCACAGCATCTACCGGCCAACGGATCTGGATAGCGTGGAAGACAAACTGCCGATCGTTTTGTGGGGTGAAGGGGGATGTATATTGCCTGGTGCTGCATTCACCGACTTCCTCAGTGAAATCGCGTCAAAAAATTATCTGGTCATCGCCAATAATGGCATCAGTCAGTGGCGTTTTACAACCTCGGGCATGCTATTGGATGCAATTGATTGGGCCATTTCCGAAAACAGCCGGCCGGATAGTAAATATTTTGAAAAGATCGATACCACCAAGGTGGCTGTAATGGGCCAGTCCTGTGGCGGCCTGGAAGCGCTGCATGCTGGTGGCGATCTTCGTGTAAGCACTGTTGTGGCCTGGAATAGCGGTATTTTTGACACCGGAAATATGGGTGGCGCGACTAAAAATGATCTTTTAAATCTTCATACACCAGTCATGTGGGTCAACAGTGGACCCAAAGACATTGCATATCCCCAGGCAGAGAAAGATTTCGCTGAAGTGCCTGATGTCATACCGTCTGTTTGGGCCAATTACGATTATTCTGAAAAGGGGAGCGGGCTTTTCGGGGCGCATATGGCTGGATTTTTCACGCCAAAAAGTGACGCATTCGCCCATGCTGCGGTTTTGTGGCTGGATTTTATGCTCAAGGATAAAGAGGAAAACATACAGCAGTTTGTGGGAGAGGACTGTGGATTAAGCGTATCTGACCCCAAGTGGTCGGTTCAGTCGAAAAACTGGTAGGCAGTAGTTGCCGCATAGGTGATGTTATCGGTTACGATCTCAGCAATTTAATCATATTGACGCACATCATATGTTTTGTTATAAGGGACAGAAATAAGAGCAAGTCTTTACCCTTCCAGCGTTGCGTTTTTCAGTGACCATTCTTGAAGCAGGATCATCCACAACCTTTTAATAAGGAGAAACGTCATGAAACGATTGATTCACCTGTTCGTACTGGCTTCATTTTTTTGGGTTGCCGGCCATAGCCAGGCCTCAGAAAAGCTAAAAATGGGATACTTCATGTTGCCGCCACATACCTTCAATGACGGTGAAAGCGGCCCTGCAATGGGAGCGGGCGTTATCTACTTTAATGAAGTGGCAAAAAAGATGGGATATGACGTCGAATGGGTCGGCCCTCTGCCACTTCCACGCCTGACTGAATATTTGAAAACAGGCGAAAAAATTGACGGTACAGTAGGATTTCCCAAATTTCCCGTATTTGAAGAATTTCTTTATTATCCGGAAACCCATGTTTATCTGGGGCAGCCCAGCCTGGGCGTCAGTGTGGATAACCCCCTGGCAAAAATCAACACCATCGATGACATTAAAGGATTTCGTATCGGGCTTGTCAAGTCATCCTCCGGACGCTATACACCTCTCATTGATGACAACCATGACAAGATTACGTTAGAAGAGTTGGGCGGCGAAAAGTGGATGGAACAAAATATAAAAAAGCTGAATATTGGCCGGCTGGATGCCATGTTTGACAGGCAACAATACACGATGCTTTATATTGCTGGCCTTTTGGGCGTTAACCAGACAATCAAAATCCTTCCCATGCCTGCACCGCCGACGCCCATGTATATTGCATTTTCAAAAAAGACTCCCAAAGACGGGAAAAAACTCGTTGATTTATGCAGCGCAAGCATGCCCAAAGTGAGTGTAGACTATATGGGTTTGTTACAGAAAGAAATTGACGCCGTAACAAAAAAGTAAGGCACGCACTCTGCCACAAGAAAAACGGGGCCACGCTATCTTCCATGTGGCCCCATCTTTTATATAATCCGTATCTTTGACATACAATGGATACCCCTTGAAAATTTATTTTATAAGCCTTGTTCCCGGCATTTGAATGTCAGTGATCTTTCAGGAGTGACTCCTTTTCAAAGAGCTGTTCATCCAGGCTGAAGGTGTGATTGCCGGTTTTGCATCTGACGATTTTCTGGAAGAAGAGATTGTTCGGGATATGCGTTTTCCATACATCACTGGTTTTGTCTGTTGTTTCTATCAGGGTGGTGAATAGCATATTGATATTTTTTACACGGCCTTTGACACCTGATGTCATGGCCGGATCCACGATTTCAATTTTGTCTCCAATTTGAAACGGCCTGAAAATAATCAGCATGAGCGTACACAAAAGGTTGCTCAATACGCTCCAGACCGCTACAAATCCGATGGCAACCATGGTTGCTGCTGCTGTGAGAAAGGTCCAGAGACTATTGATTTTTATGCCGATCTGTTGAAGGATAATCAGCAGAACAGATATGTATACAAGCCATTTCAGAATGGATCGGAGAATAAGAATCAGAGGAGGGGAAATTTTTTCTCTTGACCTCAGCATATTCGTGATCCGGTTGATGAACCGCAATAAAAGAATCATAATCAGCATTACAATGAGAATCGTTCCGATGGTTTGACCGGCTTTTAAAATATACTCGGGCTGAACATTCAAAAAATTAAAAAATTCGGTCTGCATGGGCTGGCACTCCTTTCATGGATTATTTATGCTTGATAAACGTCCCTTTCTGATATTCATCAAAGGCAGTTTCAAGTTCTTCTTCGGTATTCATGACGATTGGGCCATGCCACTCCACTTTCTCTTTTAAAGGCTTGCCTCCGATCAAAAGGAACCGGACAGGAAGCGTATGGGTGTTTACGGTGATATGATCGCCATCTTCAAACAATATAAGGGTGCCATTATCTGCAAGGAATTTTTTTTCCAGGTCAAAAAAACCTTTTCCATGGATGATGTACGCGAAAAATGTGTAGCCGGGTTGTGTTTGATATTCATAAATCGTGTTTTCAGGTACAGTTATATCAAGATATATGGGATCGATCACAATCTCTGTGGCAGGCCCCTCGATATCGCCTGTCTTTCCGCAGATAACCTTGATTGATGTGCCACTCTCCGTTTGTATTTCAGGAATGTCGCCGGCCTTAATGTCCCGGTAGCGGGGTGCCATCATTTTATTTGCGGCTGGCAGATTGGCCCAGAGCTGAAATCCTTCCATCTGGCCGTTTTCATCTCCTTTGGGCATTTCCTGGTGAATGATTCCGCTTCCCGCGGTCATCCATTGTACATCTCCTGAGGAGATGGTGCCTGTGTTCCCTAAGCTGTCCCCATGTTCCACATCACCTTTGAGCACATAGGTAATGGTTTCGATGCCCCGGTGCGGATGCCAGGGAAATCCTTTGATAAAGTCCGATGGCCGGGTTGACCGGAAGTCATCAAGGAGAAGGAAGGGGTCAAATACGGGGATGTCATTTGAACCAAATATGCGTCGTAAACGGACACCGGCGCCTTCCAGTACTGACTGTCCTTTAATGATTTTTTTGATGGTTCTTGAGTGTGTCATTTCAGGTTTTCCTCCTTTTTGTTATGGGTTGGGACCTGAATATCGCAGGATGAAAGAATTCAAATCTGTCTGTTGTTAGACCAGATCGATCACGAATTGTCAATAAGCTGCATGGCAGCCCTGATACCGTCTGCGCCACTTGAAACAATACCGCCTGAGAAACCGCTTCCTTCGCCCAGGAGGTAGAGGTTCTGAAATCCATCGCAACGATAATGGCTGTCTCTTACCACTTGAACCGGTGAGGAGGTCTTGCTTTCAAGACCCATGATGTTTCCGGTTTCGAATCCTTTTATTTTTCTGGTGAAATTTTTGAGTCCTTCCCGGATGGATACACTGACGTCTGGTGGCAGAAGCTCCCATAATGGCGCAGGCGCAAGTCCCAGAGGGTAGCTTGTTTCAACTGCACGGGATGACAGTTTTTTCTGAATAAAATCATTGATTCCGCAAAAGGGTGCCTTGTAGGAGTTTGAATACGTGAAAAAGCGTTCTTCAAGTGACTCCAGAAAGGAGAGGGCGCAGGCAGGAGATGTTTCCTTTTGAAGCAGTCTTTCAATGCTTACGCCTGCCACGCACGCAGCATTGGCGAATCGGCCATCCCGTTTGAAGAAACTCATGCCGTTTACAATATTCGTGTGTTTGAATGGGGTTGCCGGCACAATCGCCCCACCCGGACACATGCAGAACGTATATACCGGAAGAAGGGGGCCATTTTTTTCTGCGAGCCGGTATTCGGCAGCTTTCACGCCAGGTAGATATTTTTTGCCCCATTGCGCCTCATTAATCAACTCCTGGGGATGTTCAACCCGGCATCCGATGGCAAAATGTTTGGTCCGGAATTTTACGCCGCGTTTTATGAGCATCCGATAGGTGTCATAGGCGGAATGACCTGGTGCAATCATCACCGCATCTGCTTCTATCTCCCCTGTTGTGGTTATTGCGGCCATGACCGTATCGTTTTTCAGGACCAGGTCTGTCAATTGGGTTTCAAACAGGATTTGGCCACCTGCATTCAGAAAGTCATTTCTGAGATTTATTACAATTTTTCTCAAGTTATCGCTTCCCAGATGAGGATGCGCCAGATATCCGATCTCCGGAGGCGCTCCTGCCTTTATGTACCTTTCGATCATGAACGTTTTTTCTTTTGTGATGTGCTTGGATCTGGAGGTGAGTTTGCCGTCTGAGAATGTGCCTGCCCCCCCTTCACCAAAGGCGTAGTTGTTCATTTCATCGAGAACGCCGGTTGTTTCAAATTGTTTGATGCCTTTGGCCCGTTTGATGACATCAGACCCCCGCTCTATAACAGTCACCTGAAAGCCGGCCTGGTTCAGCACACAAGCTGAAAAAAAACCGGCAGGACCACTTCCGGCCACAATGATTTTTTTGTCTCTTTTCCGGAAAGGAATCTGAAGACCGGGAGACGGCTCTGGCCGTTCGCCTGAGATATGTCTGGATATGACATCGACTTTCATCTGCCAGAAGATATTACTCTTTTTTCTGGAATCCAGGCTTTTATGGATAATCTGATGCGAAAAGTCAGACGTGCCGATTTCTTTTTGAATGGCCCTGAGGAGTTCTTCTTCCTCATACCCGGGCGGCAGTTTAAGAATGATTTCCTTGTATCCCATGTTTTTTAACCTTAAAACAGTTCCGTAAAATAGGTTTCCTTGCAGGTCATTTCCATCCATCTTTTCTGAAGATCAGGCATGGCAAAGCTTAATTCAACCAGATCGTCAACATGGGGCACTATCTCATCCTGCCACTTTACATAGGATTCTTTTGTGGCAGGCGTATCAATCAGGATGCCGTCGAATTCCCAGAATGCGTCAAGCAAGGTTTTTGTGGGGAAACGCCCTTTTTTCCACCAGAAAACCTGACGTTTCATTTCTCCTGTGAACCACACATCCTCTTCATCAGATAAAACCGTGAAAATGACAGCTCGATTTCCTTTCTGGCCATATACAAACCGTAAATCAGTATCCAGGTAATGGGGACGTTTGAGTTTAACCGCATTCAATAACAGGTTGATATCCGGTCGAAATCCGGGTTTGACAAAGATGATCTCAAACGGCGTAAACGGATTTTCTGATGAAAGGACTAAGAGGGCTTCAGAGATAAATGCCTGGTCAGAAACGTCATCCAAAATAATGACCTGATAGGGATGCGTGACCTGTCCGGAAAGTTTCCGGATTTCTTTTAACGATCGTCCGGGATAGAGAAACAGGGTTTTCAGGTAATCTGTGCCAGAAATGGATATCCGGACATCCTTATAGGCTCTTTTTTTAAACTGGCCGGATGCATAAAGCGGAATATGGATATCCGGCGAGGGAAAAAGAGATGTGTCAAAAACAGATTCTGCATAATCAAAGGCAAGCATCATGTCTTCTTCTGAAAAACTTTTTGTATGATGTGTGGTGTAAGGCGGGGAAGGGTCAAAACATATTCCCAGTTTTTTGCTGTTTTTTTTGAAATCCGTTCCCGGAAGGATGGAAAGGGGAAATACCTGGACGTCCATGGAAAGCCCGTTTTCGTGGATAAAGTCTACAGAGTGTTTGAACCCTTCGCAGGTATCACCGGGGAGCCCGACGATCAGGTCTATCCGGGGAAGAATATTTCTTTGTTTCAGAAGGGCGGTGCCGTTTAAAAAACCGTCAAGATCGGTTTTTCGTTTCATCACGGATAACGCATCAGGATTGGTGCTCTGAAGGCCGATTTCAAAACCCGTAAACCCCGCACGTTGATAAAGATCGGCGGTTTTTTCATCAAGATGATCAGCCCTGATTTCACCGGAAAGTGCGAGCGTGTTATCGGCATTGATACGCGCGGCTTCGATAAGGAATGCTTCCAGGTCCGGCCGGATATTCAACGAAGGATCAATAAAAGAGAGTTCGCCCACCTGATTTGATTTTGCCCATCTGAGCGCGGCCATCACGTTCCGGATACTGACCTGAATGATGTTTTTCCGGCCTTTGTTGTAGTAGCAGAATCCGCATTTGTAAGGGCATCCTCTTTGGGTTTCCACATATATCAGTTGATTGATGGACGGATCGATGAGGCCGCTTAAATAGGGACTTTTTGATTCCCTGAAAATGGTCTCTGCAGAAGCGCATCCTGTTTTCTCATCCCACAAATTTTCATCGGTCAGCAGGTTGATAAATACAGCTTCCCCTTCGCCAAATACCCGAAAGTCGATAGCCTCATTTTTCAGGAGCGGATTGTCCGGTGTGATTTCAGGACCGCCGAAAATAATTCTGGGCGTGTAAACGGTTTTGATGATTTCTGAAAACCAGACGGATCTTTCGATATTCCAGCTGAAAATCGAAAAACCGATGATATCTGGCTTTTGCTCCAGAATATACTCAAGAAGCGCTTTATCACCCAAATAGGATGCCACCGGTTCGGGAACAATATGGATCCGGACCGATTTAATATCAGAGGCGGCCTGTTTCAATAAAGCCGACGCCAGAGGGACGTTTCCTGTCCGTATACCCAGGTTCCGCTGGGGTACAGGCAGTTGGATAAGCAGTACATGGGTCATTTTCGTGTTATATTTCTTTCAGATGGTTCTTAACGGCATAAAAAGGCTCCTCATCAAGGGCAGTGCCGTAATCGTATTTTCTCTTTACATACTTCATGATAACGGAAATTTCAATTTTTATGACACCATCAATTTTGCTGATCTGATTGTAGACAAGGTCATGAAGCTCCTCCAGGGATTTGGCGACAAATTCCGCATTGATGTGGGTGTTTCCTGTTGTAAGGATGATATACCACAGCTCTTTGAATTCTTTCAGGGCTTCAAGCACCGCGTCAATTTTTTTCATTTCAACATGAATATACAGATCCCCGGCAATTTCAAACCCTAACTTGAACGGGTTGCTTACCGCAACAATCTGAACAAAATCTTCGTCGATCAACCGTTTGATGCGAGATCTGACCGTAGCTTCGGAAAGGTCCAGGTGTTTTCCTATTTCCGTATTTGACAATCGGCCGTCAACCTGTAACATACGAATGATTCTCGAATCAATCAGGTCTATCTGTTTTTTTTTGGTTGCTTTGGCGTTCCCGTTTATATCCGGCATGACGTGTCCTTGTATTAAGTCGAATGAAAATAAGCTTTTTTCCGGTATTATTATATAATTTTTTTGGTCATTTTCTCCTTCAGGTCCGTAACTATCGCATGAACCGGTTTGGAAGTCAAAACCAAAAAACGTGTCGATGGTATATTTTTGTGTTAAATCGTATATAAAATGATATTTTGCTGCTAATATCGTAAAATTTTATGTATTATTGTCTATAAATCGTATATTTTTAACTTGACTTTTGGCAAGTGTTCAGCGTATGACGCCATTAGAGTCCCCAAAAGTTTATGGAATTAATATATCACGCCATTTTAAATAAAGGAGAACGCTTATGAAATCACCCGTTACCGTAACAGAACTTCTTAAAATGAAACAGGCAAAAGAAAAGATTGTCGCTTTGACCGCCTATGACTATCCCTTTGCAAGGATGGTGGATGAATCCGGTGTCCATATCATACTTGTGGGGGATTCACTGGGAATGGTGGTTCAGGGAAAAACAAGCACCCTCCCTGTCACCATGGATGAAATGATTTATCACACAAAACTTGTTTCATCAGCCGCCGCTTATGCCATGGTGGTCGGAGACATGCCATTCATGTCCTATCAGGCCGGTATTTCAGAAGCAGTTACCAATGCCGGCCGTTTTTTGAAAGAAGCCGGGGCTGCCGCAGTAAAGCTCGAAGGGGGCGCCAGTGTCAGTCCTGTCATCAAAGCGATTTCCAACGCGTCCATTCCGGTTCAGGCACACATCGGACTCACACCGCAGTCATTCCATATGATGGGAGGATTCAAAGTTCAGCGTGACGAAGAACGGCTGCTTGCCGATGCAAAAGAAGTTGAGGCAGCCGGTGCGTTTTCTGTGGTTCTGGAAGGAATCCCTGCAGATATTGCGAAAAAAATAACCGCGTCCATTTCCATCCCCACCATAGGTATCGGGGCCGGGCCGGATTGCGATGGCCAGATACTTGTGCTGCATGATCTTTTGGGGTTGAATGAACGAAAACTTCCCAAATTTGTCAAACAATATGAAAATCTGGGCAAAATCGCAAGACAAGGTCTTGAGAATTATGTAAAGGAAGTCCAGTCTGGCGTATTCCCGTCAAAGGAGCACTGCTATTAAATTATATCCAGAGCCAATATAGAGAAAAGGGATATCATAAAAATGATCAATATGGTAAGGAATCAAAGCAAAGATGGTTTTTAAAATATCCTTAAAAAGCGCTGCTGAGCAAATAGGGAAGGGGATGATGAACAGACCCCATTCACGTATAGACATAGCCGGTTTTGGGATATTGTGAGTGTGACAATTTCGGGAAATGGAAAATGCAAGCACCATGTCCGTGTATTTTTTAACGTATAACAAAAAGATATCAGCCATCAGTGTTTGTTTTATCAGCATGGTGGTTTCCTGCATGGCATATGCGGATGAGGGGCGCCCGGCCTATCGCATGCCAAACATATACAACCCCAATCCTGTTGCCGGGCGTCTCTATCTCCAGCCCATCGATAACAATGAAGATCAGTGCATCAACGGGTTCAAGGCTGAAATTGCCTGTGGCTCAGCTGCGGATTATAATATCTATTTTGTCGAATACCCGTCAGATCCCCGAATGACGGTGAATAGCCGTTTTATATCGGTAAGGGCTTCCTATGGCGCCCGTTTTTTGAGCGATGGCGTGGAATCCGGTGCGATTATCCGGTCGCATCAGGATGAACGGGAAACATTGATATCAAATATGCTGAAGAACTATCATGAATTCATGGGGTTTGGAAATATCCCGGAGGATGGCCAGTATTATGGCCGGATTGGGAACAACACCACAGAAGTGATCGGAAAAAGCGGTGATATTTTTTTGACAACGTTTCAGATGTATGCCAAAATCCAAATCCTGAAAGATGGTGGCTATGGCACACGGGTACCGAATTTCTCTATAAAAATCACAAGCCGGATGCCATTAAGCGGGAAGACGTTTGACACGACAGGTACGGCACTGTCTGCCGGATTATCCAAACAGGTTTCAGACGAAATATACCTGATAGGTGCGGCCGATGTTGTTTTTCAGGATATTGACGCAGAGGATTTTAACGCTGATAATCTTCATGTAAAGCAGTGGGCAAGCGATTTTATGGCAGGGGTAATATGGGATATCGGTGAAACAGGCGCATGGTATGTTTCACCTGCCTTTCGGGTATCGTCGGAAAGAGTCGTATATAAAAATAATCCGGATTCCGCCGGCAATGCCTATTGCACTCATCTGTCGATCACGTATCGTAAAGCGCTCGAAAAGGAGAAAATCATGGAGTTTTTTATGGACTTCAATGAAGATATACCTGGGTTTGGGCATGGGCTTGAACCGGACTTCAGTATTCAGACAGGCATTTCCGTTCAGTTTGACAATATGTAACCGGTAAAGAGGGAAAGCCATTGCCCGTATTTTTTATTTTTTTTACAGCAGATTCCGGAAGGCTTCCTGCTTTGTTTTTTCAGGATAGAGGTTTTTTTATAGATGAGACGGAACTGTCTTAATAGAGGGAAAAAGACATGGGATGTGTGTGTTATCCTTTTTGCATTTGCCTTTTTTTCTTTTGTAGAATGTGTCTTGTCTGCTGATGCCAGTGACCGATTTCCTTTTAACCTGAAATCAATGATCAAAAATACCAGGGATCGGGAAGACATCTCCCTGTATATGTCCACAAAGAACGAGATGAGAGGTATTCCTCCAAATTTGATGACCGCTGATATCTATAGAACACATTCTTTTTGGGAATCTTATGCATTGAACGAAACAGCCACATCACATGCAGATATGGAATTTGAGTTTAAAATCAGGAACGAATGGGAGCAAAATACATTTGGCAAATACCAGGCGCTTGCAGATGACAGCTTTACAATAACCATGATGGCTGTAGGAGCCATTGGGGTTCTCTACGTGTCGCCGGACAGTTTTTCAAATTGGGAAGACAAGGATCTTTCCCCTGCTGTCATGGGAGAACGTTATTCTCATAAAGTGGGCGACGGGCCGGTTGTGGATAAGGATGCTGATGATGTCAATTTTATCGGTCATCCCTATTTTGGGGGGGCTTATTACATCCATGCCCGTAAATTGGGTTATCAGCGGGATGATGCGTTTATATTTTCTTTTCTCATGTCAACCTGCATGTATGAATATGGTGTGGAAGCCTTTTTTGAAAGGCCTTCCATGCAGGATCTGGTTTTTACACCCATTGCCGGATCACTCGTGGGCGAACTGATGATGTGGGGTGAGAGAAGCGTCAAGGCAAACAACTCTCAGGTTCTGGGATCAAAAACTGTCGGCCATATATGTCTTGTTTTGATGGATCCAATCGGATCTGCCATAAAAAATATTGACAGAATGACGGCTATATTTCCAAATACCCATGTCAAAACAAGGTTTTTTGCATATCAATACCGAACATCAGATGGCGGTGAATATCCAGGGGGACAGGGAGGCAGCAGGGATTTCAGATGTGGCATTGAAATCCAGTGGTTTCGTGATTGACAAAAATTTTACTTTAATTTTGAAATGATGAACAAATACAGACGGACCATTCCCATATTAATGGTAATCTTCATGTTGCCGCCAAATGCCTGGCCGGACAGCAGTGCCTTTACGGAATCAAAAAGAATTTCACACCTGATTGTTTCGGATTTCAAAGATTATTATTCCCTTTCAAATTTTGGAAAAGTGGGGATCGGCCTCTGTTTTGCCGGTATTATTGCAAATACTGATGCAGATGAGAACATTCAGGACTGGGTTCAGGACTCTGTCGTTGATGACGACACCGATGACTTTTCAAAAGCAGTGAAAAATATCGGAAGCTGGAAACGGGTCACTCCGGTCTATCTGGGCTTCGCCGCTTCCGGATACCTGTTCAAAAATGAAGGGTTCATGAAGGGGACGGGAACCTGGGGAGGAAAGACCTTCCGGGCACTTCTTGTAGGCATGCCGTCCATCCTTTTCTGGCAGTTTGCCTTAGGGGCAGGCAGACCCTCGGATGGCGGGGATTCCAAATGGCATCCGGGTGAAGACAATAACAGCGCAAGTGGCCATACATTTACTGGCGCGGTGCCTTTTATCACCGCTGCCAAAATGACGGATAATCTCTATTTGAAATCCCTTTGCTATGTGGGGTCAACATTTACCGGTTTTTCAAGGATAAACGACAATCAGCATTATGTGTCACAAACCGTGCTTGGGTGGTGGCTTGGGTATCTTGCTGTGGAAAGTATCGATAAAACGGATAAATCCAACTTTCAGATTGCCCCTTTACCGGTTCGTGACGGATTCGGGATTACGGCGATGTATCGTTTTTGAAAGAAACCTTTGCATGAGGCGATCATAGAAAAATGTCAGCAAGAACACTTTATACCATTCTATTCTTTCTGTGTCTTTTGACCGGTTGTCTGTTTACGGTCTTTAACACCAACCCGGACACGCTGACCCTTGTTTTGAAAGACAGAAAACTGACCATTTTGACGACAAGGAATCCTGCAGTCTATTACACGTACAACAGCAATCCCATGGGGCTTGAATATGATCTGGCAAAAGCCTTTGCCAGGCACCTTGGATGTGAACTCCAGGTGAAAACACCTGATTTCAGCAAACAACTGGATGAGTTATATGCCAGAGAAGGCGATTTTTTAGCGACCGGTCTGATCATACCGGATAACAGACAGGAAAAACTCCGCCTTTCAAAGCACTACATGACCGTTAATCAGGTTGTTGTCTTTCATCGGGATACACCGGGCATAAAAGATGTCAACGATTTAAACGGACGGGTTGTCCATGTAAAGGAAGACAGTGCCCATCACCGGCTTCTGGAAGAGATTAACCGGAATGGCGGGAGTATTAATATTGTTTCGTACAGGGACATCCCGGCACAGGCACTGATACGAATGGTTGAACAAAAGCAGATTGAAATGACAGTCGTCGGTTCACACATAGCCACGGTTTGCCGGAGATATTATCCGGAAATCAAAATAGGGTTCTCCCTCTCGGACAATCAGCCTATATCCTGGGCTGTCCGGAGAGAGGATAAAAAGCTCCTGAAGGAAATGAACCGCTTCCTCGAGACATTTCTGGAAAGCAGGGAATTTCAAACAATTTACGATCAATACTATATCGATCCGGATGCATTTGACTATGTGGATTTAAGAACATTCCACGAAAGGATAGAAACCCGGTTGCCCGATTATGAGGCTGTCATTAAACGGGAATCCGAACGTTTCGGTTTTGACTGGCCGCTTATCGCTGCGATGATCTATCAGGAATCCCATTTTGACCCGGATGCTGTCAGTAAAACCGGCGTGCGGGGCATTATGCAGGTCACTTTGGAAACCGCAAAAGAAATGGGAATCAAAAACAGACTTGACCCGGAAGAAAGTATTCGTTGTGGTGTCGAGTATCTCTATAAATTATATGAAAGATTTGATGATATTCCCGATGACCATGATAAGCTCATGTTGGCACTGGCCAGTTACAACATTGGATATGGTCATGTTCGGGATGCCCAGGACATTGCCATTCAGATGAAAAAAGATCCGCTTTCATGGATATCATTAAAAGATACACTTCCCATGCTCAGGAAAAAGAAATTTTACAAGCAGACCCGGTATGGCTATGCAAGAGGTCATGAACCGGTCAAATATGTGGAACGAATTTTGAGTTATCAGGATATTCTAAAAAAGAAAATCATTGAAGCAAGCATTTAGCCTGTCCTGGTAATTCTATTTTTTTACGTGATGTGTTTGCGGCCGATGCCCTGATAACCGCATTTTTTCTGCAACCGTATTTATTTTCTAAATTCGAAAATATTCTAAAATTTGGCTTGACAACTTTACCATCATTGGTTTTTAATGGGTTCAATTATCCATCATATGATGGAAGCAATTGATAGGAAGCGGTTGATGGTTTTCTATACAGGATGATAAAATCAATCAATTTGAACAGTGAGAGAAACAGAAATCCGGTTCTGTTTTACAAAATCAACATGCAAAAAAAAACGAGGTGATTTCATGAGAAAAGTTAACGTGATTGGTGTTGGTATGACAAAGTTTACAACACCAAAGGCCTTGATTCCATATACGGTAATGGGACAGGAAGCTGTTCGGGATGCATTGAAAGATGCGGGTGTGGACTATAGTGAAATTGAGCATGCCTATACAGGGTGGGTTTATGCAGACAGTTGTGCCGGAGAAAAAGTGCTATACGATATCGGTATGACGGGCATCCCTGTGTTTAATGTCAACAACAACTGCTCAACCGGGTCAAATGCGCTTTATCTGGCACGGCAGGCGGTTCAATACGGTATTGTTGAATGTGCCCTTGCACTTGGTTTTGAGCAGATGACCCCCGGCGCTTTGGGAACGACCTTCATGGACAGACCCATTCCCATGGAAACCTTTTTTGTAAAACTGTTTGAAATTCAGGAACCTAAAGAAGGCGCCCCGCCTGCAGCCATGCTATTTGGCGGCGCGGGTGTTGAATATATGGAAAAATACGGTACCAAACCGGAAACTTTCGGAAAAATTTCTGTCAAAGCCAGGAAGCATGCCGAACACAATGAGAGAGCGGTTTTCAGAACGCTCCTTTCTGTTGACGAAGTCATGGCATCCCCGCATCAGTTCGGCCCTCTGACCCGATACCAGTGCTGTCCGCCCACATGCGGTGCGGCAGCAGCCATTCTCTGTTCAGATGAATTTGCAAAAAAGCACAATATTTCAAATGCTGTATATATTGCCGGCCAGTCAATGATAACCGATTTTGAAAGTTCGTTTAAGGACAAGAGTGCCATGAAGATCGTCGGTTATGATATGACGTCAGCAGCGGCAAATGAAGTTTACGAACAAGCCGGTCTGGGGCCGGAGGATGTGGATGTGGTTGAACTTCATGACTGTTTTACGGCCAATGAATTGATCACGTATGAAGGCTTGGGGTTGACGCCTGAAGGAACCGCGGAAAAATTTATTGAAGACGGTGATAATACGTATGGTGGAAAAATTGTGACCAATCCGTCTGGCGGCCTTTTGTCAAAAGGACACCCTCTTGGGGCAACCGGTCTTGCTCAATGTGCGGAATTGACCTGGCAGCTCAGAGGCCAGTGTGGGGTTCGGCAGGTGGACGGTGCAAAAGTCGGACTTCAGCATAATATCGGTCTCGGAGGCGCAGCAGTCGTCACCCTGTACCGGAAAAAATAAAAGCCCCAATTCCGGGAGAGCCTGAAATGAAAAAAGCATTGGTTACCGGCGCAGCCGGGTTCATCGGATCGCACGTTGTAAAAGAACTGCTGGATGACAATGTCGACGTAAGAGCTTTCTTGAGGCCTGGCGAAAGCAGGCAGAATCTTGATGGCCTTGACGTTGAAATAATGGAAGGTGACCTTCTTGATAAGGATGCTGTGGGAAAGGCCGTCAACGGTATGGATACGCTTTTTCACCTGGCCGCAGTCTATGCGATATGGATGAAAAACTGGCAGTCCATATATGAAGTCAACATACAGGGATCGAGAAACATCCTGTGGGCTGCTTTGAAAGCGGGTGTCAACCGGGTGGTTTACACCAGTTCAATCGCGGCCCTGGGTGTCGCTCCCGGAAAACAGCCAGGCGATGAGGATACGCCCTTTAATCAATACGATCTCGGTAATCATTATGTGCTTACCAAATATCTGTCCCAGCAGGAGGCACTCGGTTTTGCCGCGAACGGTCTTGATCTGGTGGTCGTCAACCCGGCATTCCCCTTTGGTGCAAACGATATTGCCCCCACGCCAACCGGCCAGATTATTATCGACATTTGCAATGGCATTAACCGCTATTCTTTTAATGGGGGGTTCAATGTCGTCGATGTCAGAGACGTGGCAAAAGGACATATATTGGCTGCAAAAAAAGGCAAAACCGGTGAAAAATATATTCTGGGAAACATGAATCTCACCATGCCCGATTTTATGCATCTGGTAAATGGCGCGGTTGGCAGGGAAAACCGGTTTACCGTCAAAATTCCTGCCAGACTGCTGCAGGCGGGAACCTATTTCCTGAAAGGCTGGTCAGACCATGTCAGCCACAAGCCTCCCATGTCCACGCCCCCTGAGATCAAATATGCATCTCAATATCTGTATGTGGATAATGCCAAGGCCAGAAATGAACTGGGGCTTGAATTGACACCTATTGATGAATCGATAGATCGCGCAATCGAGTGGTTTAGAAAAAACAGGTATATCAGAATATAGAAAGTATCAGAAACTCAGGCGTATTATAAATAATAATCATTAACCAAGGAGGTGTTTATGGGTAAACCTTCACCGAATTTTATCGCCAATTATCTGAATACGATTCGAACCAGCAACCCGAAAGGTGAAGTTCTTGTTTATGGCAAAAGGCGTGTGACCTGGGGGGAGATGATAGACCGTTCCTACCGGTTGTCTAATGCGCTCATTCGATTGGGGGTTAAAAAGAACGACAAGATTGTTTTTATGTTTCATAATACACCGGAGTTTATGGAAATCAATTTTGCCGCCCAAGCCGCCGGTGCAATTCCCACCCCGATGAACTACCGGTTTGTCTCCAGGGAAATCGAATATCAGGTGAATCATTCAGATGCCACCGTATTGATTTATGATTCAAGATGGCGGGAGGCTGTTGAAAATGCGGTCCCTTCATTAACAAAAATTAAACATCTGATCTGTTTTGGCGAAAAAGGACTGGATGAGGCCCTTGATTATGAAAGCCTGTTAAAATCGGGCGCGCCCATTGATCCGGAAGTCGCCACCGGGTTTGATGATACGGCTGTCATGATTTATACCGGTGGAACGACGGGTTTTCCAAAAGGCGTCATGTTGAGTTACGGCGCTCATATTGATATGTTCAGCAACCTTTTCGCCCATATTGTGGCAAGCGGGGCAGCGGAAAATATCAACAGCAAGGTGATTCAGAAGATAACCCATGGCATTCCCATACCGGGTATGAATTACCTGACATTTTTTGTGGACAAAAAATGGTTTAAACGCATGCTGGCCAGTCATACTTTTCTGGGGATGACCCGGAATATTTTAAACAGCCTTCTGCAGAAACCCCAGCTTTTGAAGCAGTCATACAAAAAGACCATTAAATATATGATTCCCTCTTTGCCATTCTTTCATGACGCGTCCTATCAGATCATTTTTTTGGGGGTCATCACAGGAAACCTGACATTTCTTCTGCCTGAGGAAATATCATTTAATCCTGAAAAGATATTTGAAACCATTGAAAAGGAGAAGCCTGTATTTCTGGCCAATGTGCCCACTGGCTGGAAAAAACTGGTTTCTGCTCCTGAAAGTGAAAACTATGACTTGAGTTCAGTCAGAATTGCCGTTACAGGTGCAGGTGCAGCTTCTACATCGCTCAAGCGGAAAATTTTCAAAACATTTCCGAGTATCGTGATGGTGGATATCTTCGGCCAGACAGAAATGACGCCTATCACCACATTCAGGATCGATGTTTCGCCTGAAAATCTGAAAGACCGGGCGGTGGGTAAATCGATAGTCAAGGTGAAAATCGTCAATGACAAGGGCGTGGAAGTGCCAAAGGGGGAGACAGGGGAAATCCTCTACCAGTCCTCCACGATCATGAAGGGGTACTACAAGGATGAGCAAAAAACCAAAGAAGCAATAAAAGACGGATGGTTCTGGGGAGGCGATCTGGGATATATCGATGAAGACGGGGATCTTCGCCTGGTTGACCGTAAAAATGAATGCATCAACACCGGTGGGGAGAAAGTGTTCCCCCTTGAAGTCGAAGAAATCATTGCCGAGCATCCCCACGTATCTGATGTGTGTGTGATTGGTGTTCCGGATGAAGAGTGGGGCAGTACTGTAAGGGCGGTGATCGTTCCAAAAGATGGCAAAGCGGTGAATGAGGCAGAAATTATTGACTTCTGTAAAGGAAAACTTGCCAATTATAAAATTTGCAAGTCGGTGGTGTTAACCGATAAAATGCCGTTGTCACCGGTTGGTAAAGTGCTGAGAGCAAAAATCCGGGATTTGTACGGTAATCCCTGACATATTATTTTTCTCTGAGGTAACGGATATGTTCAAACCCGATCAGTGTAACTTTTGTGGCGAGTGTATTGAACGCTGCCAGTGGATGGATGTTGAAAAGGAAGACGCCATATCCCATATGAAAATGATGGCAAAAGGGGAAAAAACGGCTGTTCTTGAGAACTGTATAACCTGCTATGCCTGTAATGAAATTTGTCCTCAAGACGCCAATCCCTTTGATCTTTTTTCAGAACTTCAGCATCGATATTTCACTTTTGCCTCTGAAGATATCATCGCATCAACTGAATCGAGGTATGTTTTCTCCGGTGAATTAAAAGATGTGCCTCAGCATGACCGGGTGATGGCCACCTGCGTATTTGGCAAAACCCATCCCCAACTGATTCAGGGGGATATGTATAACCTGCCCCAGGTCGGCGGCAAACCCTATTTCTGTTGGGTGCTGTTCAGCCACATGGGGGCGGCGGGGGTGCAGAAAAATCACGCGGAAGACCTGGTCAAAAGGCTTGCCCAAACCGGTGCCAAAGAGGTGGTATGCTTTCATGATGACTGCTATGCCATGCTGAAAAAACTGGCGCCGGATTACGGGATCACCGTTCCGTTTAAACCGGTTCACCTTGCCGAATATCTCGTGGAATATTTGACCGGACATAAAAGCCGGATCAAACCGCTGAATATAAAGATTGCCTACCAGCGGCCATGCGCGAGCAGACATACGCCTGAAAAAGAGCATGCCATTGATGAATTGTTCGACCTCATTGGTGTGAAACGGGTAGATAGGGCATATGACAGGGGGAATGCCTTATGCTGCGCCAATGTCAAACTTCTGCTGGGGCAGGGGGATCCGGCGCCTGATCAAATGAAAAATGTGGATGATGCGGTAAATCATGGCGCAGATGCCATGGTTTGTCTCTGCCCCATGTGCATGCAGGCACTTTCCGCTTCGGCAGCCATACATCAACTGCCGGTTGTCTTTTTAGGAGATATCGCCCGAATGGCGATAGGCGAGATAGACCCTTCTTCCCGGCAGCTCCGTATCGTTTAACAAATGGTTTCAAATTTCAAATCTCATTTTTATCCTGATAAGCTATTGCATTTTGAAGGTTTTTCATTTATTTTGAAGACACGTGATTTTTTTCAATGGCTGTCCGCTGAATCAAGATCTTAAGCATAACGATATGTAACCCAATCATCTGCCAACAAATACGGAGGATCAATTGCGGTACTCGATATCCCACAAATGGCTGATTGTCGCTTTTTTTGTCATGATGCCTGAGGGGCCGATATGCTGGAATCTGCATGCGGAAGAGAGAACAGAAATACGGATAGGGGTTGTGAATTCCGTTTCCGGCAAAGAATCTTCCACAGGCAATGAGATCAGGTGGGCCTATGAACTCGCTTCCGCCGATATCAATAAAAAAGGAGGCATTTTTGTTAAAGCGTTTAACCGAAAATTACCCGTACGCCTCATTATTGCTGACGATGAAAGTGATTCGGCTGTCGCTGCCAAAGTGACGGAAAAACTGATCGTAAATGAAAAAGTGGACGTTATCCTGGGGGCCCATCCGTCCAATCTGGCCATTCCCAGTTGCAGAATGGCAGAGAGATATAAAACCTATTATCATTCAACCGCATGTTTTATTCCCAAATGGCTTGAAAATAATTTCAAATACGCTACCAATATATTTTTTGATCTGGAACAGGCTGTTAACATTCCTTTTGAAATATGGGGCAGCATTGCCCCTGATGCCCGTCCCCAAAGACATGCTCTTCTTATGGAAGATACGCCTGATGGAAAATTTTTCGGGAGTTATTTTAAAAAAGCGGCCAGCGAACATGGATATGAATTCCTGATTGATGAAGCGCTTCCTGGAACACGGGTTTATCTTCCCTTGCTGATCAAAATGAAAAAAGAAAAGATTGATTCCGTACTGGTGTTTGGCAATCCTGCGGATGTTATCACCCTTGTGAGACAGATGAAGGATATCAAGCTTGATCTTAAATACCTCCACGGCTGGAAGGGGACATGGGCGGCAGAATTCTGGAAGGCGCTTGAGAAAGATGCTCAATATGTTGTTTGTGACGGTTTCTGGTCTGAAGACTACCCCTATCCCGGCGCCAAAAAACTGGGAATTCTTTTTTATGAAAAATTCAATAAACATTCCGTGAGTGTCGGGCTGTTCTATGGCATTTGCCAGATTCTTTTCGAGGCCATAGAAAAAGCCGGAACACTTGATTCAACGGGCATCAGGGCGGCAATTGCGAATCATGAATTCAGCGGAACCGTTATGGGAGACATAAAATACGATAAAAGAGGTGTGGCAATCATTACCGGCACTGCCCATCAATGGTGGGAAGGGGAACAAAAATGGTTTTATCCGTTTGATCAAAAAGCATGGCGGTTCAGATTGATGCCTCCCTGGAATGAAAGATGAACCTGACAACAAAGAAACATAAATTAAGAAACAGCCTGATCATAAATGCAATCGCCATCTGCATGATCGTCGCGGTTTCCTTTATGTTTGTCGTTTCCTTGATCATTGGTGTTCAGAATGAAAATGCATCCAGGCAGATACTCATTAAATCTTTCCATGTCATCCAGGATGATCTCCTGTCGCGACGGAAAAAGCTTTTGGCCAATACCGAGCAGGTTATGAAACTGCAATTTCTGAGCACAGGCCTGAATTTTGTGACAGACTACAAAACAAAATCGATGGCCGATACCTATTTTACCCAGGACACCTATCGAAAACTTGCTGATTCGGCCTATAACATGATTCAGGCATCAGATGCCCAAAAAATCGCAATATATGACCAGGAAGGTGACCTGGTGGCATTCTCATATGGTAACACCGATAAGGTTGATTATGGATATGCCTTGGGGTTTCCCAAACCGGTTTTGATCGTGAATTCAATACAAAATAAAGACCGTCTCTCTGATCAATCCTGGCAGGAAATACAGGATGCAAAAAGAGTGGACATACACCTTGAAAAAAAAATACCGGAGGCGACCTGTCTTGCATTTGAACATGTGGACGGGCAACAGAGCCTTACGGCATATGTCCCGATTTTTCTCTCCTATTTCGATCATGATACGGAAACCATTCTGGAAAAGCCCATAGGATTTGTCTTTGCCGTTCAGCATCTGGATCACGTTTTTGAAGAAAGACTGTCCGGGTTGACGGGCACGATGGTAAAAGTCCTTGGACCTGATGAGATCAGGGGGATGGACAAACAGATATTTTCAGCATCCCACACCGGACTCTTTTCCAGCAACATGCCTGAAAATGACCTGGATGATCCGCATATTGCCTTTAGCGAAATCTCAATGGGACAGGATGATTTTTTTCAAGGCATTCTCCCTGTTTATATGGATAAGGATAATACCTGCGCCATTGCGGCACTGTATTCCAAAGGATTCTCAAGGCAAAACACATGGCAGATGATAACATACCTGCTTTTGGTTTCGATATGCTGTATTATTTTCATTATTCCTGTTGCTGTGTTCCTGTCACACAGGATAACCGCACCTGTCGAAGCGCTTGCAGGAACAGCTCTGGCCATTGAAGGCGGTGATCTTGACAAGAGAGCACGGGTGTTCATGGCAGATGAAATCGGTGATCTGGCTGTTGCATTTAACTCTATGACAGAAAAGCTCCAGGCATCCTTAAGAGATCTTCACCGGCAGGTGGAAGAAAGAAAACGTCTTTCAGCGATTCTCGAATCCACAACAGATCTTGTAAGCATGTGCCGGCCTGACGGCCGGCTGTCCTATATTAATCTTTCAGGCAGAAAAATGCTGGGTTGGGAAAAAGATAAGGCTATTGAAGAGTGTTTCATATCAAGCGCGCATCCGGCGTGGGCGTATAAAATCATTCAGGAAAAAGGCGTTCCCACTGCCATCAGTCATGGCGTTTGGGAAGCGGAAACAGCGCTTGTACGAAAAGATGGCAGCATTATGCCTGTGTCACAGGTAATCATGTCCCATCAGTCTCCTGATGGCAAAGTGGAATATCTGTCTACCATTATCAGGGATATTACATCACGAAAAGAAACAGAAGAAGAACTGAGGCGTCTCAGAAACCTGTTGAACAATATTATTGATTCCATGCCTTCCGTATTGATTGGTGTTGACATTAACGGAAATGTTACCCAATGGAACAAGGAGGCTGAAAAAATGACCGGAAAGATAGCCCGGGACGCAATTGGTCGCGGCTTGACAGACGTATATCCCCAACTGACGGATCAGATACAGACCATCCGTCAGGTCATTATGAACCGATTGCCACTGAAGGATCGAAAAATTGAAAATATCCCCACCGGTGGCAGGCGTTTTTCAGATGTGACTATTTTCCCGCTGGTGTCAAACGGGATTCAAGGTGCTGTCATCCGTGTAGATGACATTACGGAGCGTATGAAAATCGATGAGGTCATGATCCATAACGAAAAAATGATATCTGTAGGGGGGCTTGCAGCGGGAATGGCACACGAAATTAACAATCCGCTGGCTGGTATTCTTCAGAACGTTCAGGTCGTGAAAAATCGGATTTGGGGGGATATCCCCGCAAACACGATTGCTGCAGAAGACTCTGGAACCAATTTGCAAACCATCCGTATGTATATGGAGAAGAGAAATATAAAAGAGATGATCGATTTGGTCAGCGAATCCGGAAGACGCGCCGCTGCCATTGTAAGCGACATGCTGTCTTTCAGCAGGAAGAGTGACATGACTTCTGCCATGACCAGCCGGGAAAGCATTGAAAAGCTCCTTGATAAAACCATTGAAATGGCCGAAAACGATTATGATCTGAAGAAAAAATACGACTTCAGAAATATCGAAATCATCAGGAAGTATGATTCAAATCTACCTGCAGTTCCCTGTGAGAAAGGAAAAATCCAGCAGGTGTTCCTGAATATAATCAAAAATGCGGCTTATGCCATGGCGGAAAATGCCGGGTCCGGAAGACCTCCCCGAATTACCTTTCGTGTATTGAAGGAAAAAAATGACTCAGTGCGAATAGAAATTGAAGACAACGGCCCTGGTATGGATGAGGAGACACGAAAAAGGATTTTCGAACCATTTTTTACCACAAAAAAAGAAGGTGTGGGGACTGGTTTGGGACTTTCCGTATCCTACTTTATCATCAAGGAAAACCATGGCGGAACCATCCATGCGGAATCGAAAAAAGGCGATGGCACAAAATTGATTGTTCTTCTGCCGCTGGGCAGGTCGTGATGGCAAGCTTTCTATCAAATTCAAGCGGGCGTCAAGACGTTCAGGGAGAGACGATCGACCATTGGAACAAAATCACGGTCGTCATGCAATAGCCAGATATCGTTCAAAATGCAAAATGTTCCGATCAGGATATCAATCGTTTTTCTGACGGTTATCCCTTTCTTGTTTAATTTAAACGGGTTTGACAAATAGTCTGCTATTTTTTGTCTTTCTTCCCTGGAAAATCAGAATATACATGGGCTTTCTGGTTATTTTCCAGCAACGTATCTGTTTCTGCCATAAACCGGATCAGACGATGCTTTAATTCATAGAAACCATGCCACCAGGCATAATCAGGAGCCATCATGGCCGTGCCCATGCGGGCGCGCCTGCCCTCATAATGCCATAACTCATAGAATTCCCATTCCGGATTTTCATCAAAATAAACATCTGTTGAAAGAAGCCCTTTTTCGTATAATTCATCCATACGCTGCCGGGCGGGCAGGTAATAGGTCTGGTTGTAGTGTGAAACCACTTTATCCAGATTGTCAAAATGATCGTTCCGCCAGGTTTCTGAATGGCATTGCATGCAGACAAGGCCCATTTTATGACGCTCTTTTTCCCAGCTTGTGCCGGAAGGGAAGGGCTTGAACGCTTCCGGACGAATGGTCAGCGGCGCCTGAAGCTCCCATGACAGTCTCTGGGTGACATCATGGGTGTTCTCGACCTGTGATCGCACCTGCGACATGTGGCAACTGGCACAGGTTGGCGTTCTGTAATCTCTTCCGGCCAGCCATTTGCCATCCTCAGGTGCAAAGTTCCAGGTTTCGCTTTCGGCATGGTAGATGGTGCCGTGTTTGGATTCATTGTAAATTTCGATCTGCGGATGATCCGGCCCCAGATGGCACTGGTCACAGGCCTCTGGTTTTCTGGCTTCGGCCACGGAAAATTTATGCCGGGTATGGCAGCTTGTGCAACTCCCCAGGCTGCCGTCTGGATTTTTTCTGCCGACACCCACATTGGGCCATGTGCCGGGTATGGGTTTCCCGTCCATAACGTCAATAACCGAGCCATGGCAGTTGAAACATCCGGTTGTCCGTTCGATGCCGTTATTCATGCCGTCTGTCATCCATTTATCGATCTTCCAAATGATTTCAATGGTATTGGCATGTTTGCTTGACGTATATTCCTTCACCTCTTTGGGGTGGCACGATTCACAGGTTTTGGGGCTGACCACCATCGAAATGGGCACCAGTGTGTGATTGAGGTGCGCCATATAGGCGAGTTCAGATGCGGTGGTTTCAAGCTGGTGGCACTTGATGCAGTCAACGCCGACTTTGGCGTGAACGCTTTTTCGCCAGTCATTCAAAATGCCGGGCTGAAGCTTTTCATGGCAATCGATGCAGGATTGGGCGGATAGAGCCGCTTCTTTGCTTTTATAAGGACCGGATAAGGGAAAACCCCACCGCCAGACACTGATGCAAAGAATAATGAGAAAGATATAAACCATGTTGGCATAAGCCATGATGACAAATTTTTTTCCTGTGGACGTCAGCAGATGATGGGGGCCTTCTTCTTCTATTCTCCCCAATCGTTTTATGTTTTGAAATACTTCCGGCCCATGAGGCGCGCCTTTCAACTCTTCCGTTAGATCATTGCCTGCCTTGTGTTTCCTGAAATGGTTGCCTTCTGACCATTTTTCACTGTCCGACACATCATAAAGACTGTTTTCAAAAACGATGCAGGAGGGTCTGCCGCTTGTGCCATCGAAATGGTTTAAATTGGCCCGTGTGATTTCTTTATCTGTCTTTGATGCACGCTGCGCCTGTGCCTCTTTTTTCATTTTCCGATGGACGACCGTAATCGCAAACAAAGCGGTTGTGACCATTAAACAGAAAAGTCCGATTTTAATGAACAGCATGATCCCAAATAAATTGTTGAAAAAATGAGCCCACCTGTCAATTCTGAACCAGGTCAGATAAATCCCTGTCAGTGTGATGAGAACCATGCAGGATACGCCAAGTATCCGTTCGCCTCTGGGAATGCCGCCTGTGATCTTTGTGGGTTTGATGAAGATATGGATGTAGAAGATGGCCCCGATGAATATAAAGGCTGCTACCATATGAATATAGCCCACGATTAACCTCAATATCCTGTGAAACGACTTTTGCTGAACGTCTGCTTTTTCTAAAAGGCTGTTTGGAATGGGATATTGATAACCATTTTTGATATAGGCAATGCCCACGACCTTTAACGGGCCGCCCAGATCCTGTTGATGGCAGAAAATGCATCCTTTTCCGGTTTTCAGGGCATATTCGCTCCGGGCATGGGCAATGCCGGAAAAAAATCCCGGAAGCAATAAACAGAAAATGATTGTGAAGAATCTTTTTAAAAGAAATCGTCTCAGGTGCATGCTTTTCTCTCTGGTAATCAATTTTGAGATAATGCCGGAATGTTTACAATCGTTATATCGAACGAATAGCCATCTATCAACAGGAAATTTTTATTGGGAACGATTTATGACCGTTTCCTTTTCTGTTTCCAGGGTTGCCCACATTCAGGAATAGATTGACCAGGGGGGGTAAAAGGGCCCCTTCGGAATTGGGATAATCGGAATATTTTTGCATAAAATCCAAGCCACTTATAGGGTTTGCATCTTATTAATCTCGCCATCTTCATGGTCTTCAAGAACTGTGTGGTTAATTTTTTTTAATGATGCAATCAAAATTATCCCCAAAAAAGCAAGCAATAAAATATCACTATAAAGATTCTGTTGAACAAAAATCATCAATAACTCCAGTCCGGATTGAGTTTTAGCAAAGCACACTCCGATTTGATTTTGGTAAAGCATATTTTTTTCATCAAATCAGTCCTTGAAAAATGTTGTTATACCCTTAAAAAAACTAACCAATAAACATCGTTCTCTAAATATTTTAATATATAAACTATATTTTTTTTGTGTTGACAATAATTTTCTCCTTTGTTAGCAGGAAAAATAATATCATAAAATTTATTATTATTTGATGGTGTATATCTCTTAATTATAAGATTTAAATCAAAACTCTGTAAATTAGCAGTGTGAAAAGCATACGGCTATAAAATGCTTGCACCAATGTTGCTACGAGTGCCTGCAATAGGAGCCGTGTATTTGTCCAGGTGGAAGTATTCTTATGGCCGCCCAATAACCTGAACTGAAGGAAAGCAATTTAGGTTAATTAGTGTCTGACCGAAAACCCCTCATTTTTGATTATTTCGAGAGGGCCGAATCGGCGTTTCGAGTCATAAATCTTGCCTCAGGATCTCCGAGGAGTAGATTTAGGAACTCTTTTATTGTATTTCCCTGTTTTCAGATATACCTCTCCTGTCTCACTTATGATTCATTATAAAGAAA